>CAWDUA010000023.1:0-47426 GCA_963805345.1 uncultured Actinomycetota bacterium | reverse complement strand
CCTGAGCGTCGGGTACGCCGCCTGCCACTGGTGCCACGTGATGGCGCATGAGTCGTTCGAGGACGACATCACCGCGGCGCAGCTCAACGCGGAGTTCGTCTGCGTGAAGGTGGATCGCGAGGAGCGGCCCGACGTGGATGCGGTCTACATGGATGCCACGGTCTCGATGACGGGCCAGGGTGGGTGGCCGATGACGGTCGTGCTCGACCACGACGGGAGCCCGTTCTTCGCCGGCACCTACTTCCCCGATCGGCCCCGGATGGGGCAGCCGTCGCTGCGTCAGGTGCTGACCGCGTTGACCGAGGCGTGGCGCGACCGGCCGGACGACGTACGCCGGGCAGCCGGGTCCATCCGGGAGCACCTCGCCCGACAGACCGAGCTCGGCGGCGACCCGCTCACCGCCGACGACCTGACGGCCGCCGCCGTGCTGCTGCGGCAGGACTTCGACCCGGCGCACGGCGGCTTCGGCGGGGCACCCAAGTTCCCGCCGTCGATGGTGCTGGAGTTCCTCCGGCGCCGTCCCGATGGCGAGGAGCGGGTCATGCTCGACGCGAGCCTCGAGGCGATGGCGCGCGGCGGCATCCACGACCAGCTCGGCGGCGGCTTCGCCCGCTACAGCGTCGACGACGCCTGGGTCGTACCCCACTTCGAGAAGATGCTCTATGACAACGCCCAGCTGGTGGGGCTCTACGCCCGCTGGGGGACTCCGCTCGGCGACCGGGTGGCGCGGCTCGCTGCCGAGTTCCTGCTGCGCGAGCTGCGTACGACCGAGGGCGGGCTGGCCTCGGCTCTCGATGCCGACAGCGAGGGTGAGGAAGGGCGGTTCTACGTCTGGACGCCCGACCAGCTCGTCGCCGTCCTCGGCGCCGACGACGGCCGCTGGGCAGCCGACCTCTTCGCCGTCACCGGCACGTTCGAACACGGCACCTCGACCTTGCAGCTGCCCCGCGATCCCGACGACTGGCTGCGCTTCGACGACGTTCGCGGGCGCCTGCTGGCCGCGCGGGAGACCCGGGTCCGCCCGGCCCGGGACGACAAGGTCGTGGCCGCCTGGAACGGCCTCGCGATCGCCGGCCTCTGCGACGCCGGGCGGTTGCTCGGCCGCGAGGAGTTTGTCGACGCGGCGCTGGTGGCCGGGCGCCTTCTCCGTGACGTGCACCTCGTCGACGGACGTCTCCGGCGCGTCTCGCGCGACGGCCGGGTCGGTACGCCGGCCGGGGTGCTCGAGGACCACGGCGCCGTGGCCGGCGGATTCCTGGCCCTGTGCGGGGTCACCGCCGACGAGCAGTGGCTCGAGCACGCGACGGCGCTGCTCGACGAGGCCCTGGCGCACTTCGGCGCCGACGACGGCGGGTTCCATGACACGTCCGACGACGGCGAGCGCCTCGTCGCGCGCCCCCGCGACCCGAGTGACAACGCCAGCCCCTCGGGCACGTCGGCCACGGTCCATGCGCTGCTGGCTGCGCACGCCCTCACCGGCGAGGGACGCTGGCGCGACGCCGCCGAAGCAGCGCTGAGGACGGTGGGGACGATCGGCCGGCGGGCGCCCCGGTTCGCCGGGTGGTCGTTGGCGGCTGCGCAGTCGCTGGTCGACGGGGCGCCCGAGATCGCCGTGGTGGGGCCCGCCGGGCCGGACCGCGACACGCTCGAGCGTCGCGCCCGGTCCTGGCCCGGCGCGGTGGTGATCGTCGCCGACCGTGACCAGCCCGGCGTACCACTGCTCGCAGGGCGTACGGCGGTCGACGGGCGTCCCGCGGCGTACGTGTGTCGCAACCAGATCTGTGCGGCCCCGGTGACGAGACCGGACGATTTGACCACGGGCGGCGGATCCGTGAACTAGTCTGCTGCCGACCGCGATCGGGGGATGCGGCGAAGCAGATCGAGGTTCGGGGTGGGGGATCTGACAGGGGGCGCCGCGCTCCCGCACGAGAACGCCACGCGCGAGCCCGTTCCACAGCACGATCTCGCGCGTATCGCCGACGCCGTGCGTCGGGCGGTCGACGCCGGTGCGGCCATGATCAGTCGCGTCGTCGACGACGACTGGCTGGAGATCCTCGCCGTCTCGGGCACGACGACCGGGCCGGACCTCATCGGGAGCCGTTGGCCCCGGGCCGACCTGGTCCGCTACCTCGACGACGCGGAGCGGCGCGGCCGCATCCACGTGACCAAGCGCGGCGCCGTGTCCTACGTCGAGGTCCCCGACGGAGCGCCGTTCGCGCAGGGCGATCCGACGACCCTCCTCGCACCGCTCCACTCGAACGACGGAGTTCTCGTCGGCGTCCTCAGCAGTGTCGGGTACGTCGACGTCGACCAGCTCCCGCCCGGTGCCTGCGACCTCGTCGAGCTGTACGCCGACCAGGCGCGACTGGCGCTCGACCTCCTGCGCGAGCAGCACCGGTACGTCGAGCACCTCCGGCTCTCGGACACCGCCCAGTCGCTGCTCCACCTGGCTCTCGAGCAGCCGGACCTGCCCTCGCTGCTCGACGTGGTGACCGCGCCGGTCGGCGCGATGATGCGGGCCGCTGCGGTCTGGATCTGTGCCGAGATCGCCTCGGGCGCCCACGCCGAGGCCGCGTCGTACCCGGAGGAGGTCGCGGGCCGCCTGGGCGCCGACGTCTGCACGCTCCTCGAGCCGACGGTCGCGACCTGCCGGACCGACGACACCACGCTCACCGAGGAGGACTCGCCCGTGCTCGGCCGGATCGCCGGGCTCGCCCACCAGCAGCGGGCGCTGCTCGCGGCGATCGGGAGCGGTTCGACCGCCCGGGGCGCGCTGCTGGTGCTCCGGAGCGCGGACGACCAACCGTGGACCGAGCGCGAGCGTGAGGCGCTGGCCGGCCTCGGGCGTCGGCTGGGATCGGTGGTCGAGCAGCTCGAGGCGAGGCGGCGCGACCGGCAGCTCGTGGCGGAGCTGAGGGAGCTCGACCAGCACCGGCGCGACCTCGTCGCCTCACTGACCCACGACCTGAAGACCCCGCTCACGGCGATCGCGCTGAACGCCGAGCTGCTGGAGTCGGATCGCCGGCCGGCCGAGGCGGGGGCCCATCCCGTGGCCGCCATCCGGCGCAGCACTGAGCGGCTCTCGAGCCTCGTCGACGACCTGATGGCACTCGCCCGTGCGGAGGAGGGGCTCGAGCTGGCGGGCGGGCCGGGCGGCTCGCCGGATGCTGCGGTGGGCACGGACGCGGTGGCACTCGTGCGCGACGCGTGCCGGCACGCGGAGGTGGAGGCGCACCAGCGCAGGCTGCGTTTCGTGCTGGACGTGCCGGAGAGGCTGCCGATCGCGGTCGACGGCAGCGCGCTGGCGCGGGTGTACGTCAACGTCGTCGACAACGCGGTGAAGTTCAGCCTCCCCGGCGGTGAGGTCCGGATCTCGCTCCGTGCGGTGGGCGATCAGGTCGAGATGAGGTGCGCAGACGACGGGGTCGGGATCTCCGAGGCGGACCAGGCCACCGTCTTCGACATGTTCCGCCGGGCGCGTGAGTCCGGTGCCCGTGGGGTTCCGGGCAGCGGGGTCGGGCTGGCCATCTCGCAGCGGATCGTCACCCGCCTCGGCGGCAGCATCGACCTCGACTCCGAGCTCGGCCGGGGCTCCACCTTCGTGGTACGGGTCCCCTCGCGCTGACCCGGCCCGTGTTGACGCGTGGGGGCGCTGACCCGGCCGGTGTTGACGCGTGGGGGCGCTGACCCGGCCGGTGTTGACGCGTGGGGGCGCTGACCCGGCCGGTGTTGACGCGGCGTACGGCGTGAACAAGGGCCGGGTCAGCGTCGTACAGCGTGAACAAGGGCCGGGTCAGCGAAGGCCCACCTGAGCCACCAGGCGACCGGCGATGCTGTCGGCGGAGATGCCGCGGGTGAGCAGGTCCAGGCCGGTGTGGAAGGCGAGAACCACCAGCACGATCGCGACCACGCCGACGAGGAGGCGTTGGAACGGCAGGGGGTCCCGGTCGCGGGTGGCGCCGTGCAGGTGGGCGATCCAGCTGCCGAGGGCGTTGGTCACCACCGCGCTCACGATGCTGGCCAGCGCCGCTCCGAGGATCGTGCCGAGCAGTCCGAGCTGGCTCGACAGCGCGGTGGCAGTCGCCGCAGCGACCGCACCGGCGACGACGGTCGGGTAGTTCAAGGAGTGCGCAGTCTTCTCAGCCATACCTTCGGTGTGACGAGGCGCGGCGCCGGAATGTTCCCCGACGTGAGCGAGGACACTCAGCGCTCCAGGGGGTCAACAAGGGCCGGGTCAGCGCTCCAGGGGGTCAACAAGGGCCGGGTCAGCGCAGGGAGTAGGTCGCCAGCGAGACGCCGACGTAGTGCGAGACGAACGCCAGGATGGTGAAGGTGTGGAACACCTCGTGGAAGCCGAACCACCGCGGCCAGGGGTCGGGCCGCCGGAACCCGTAGACGGCACCGCCCATCATGTAGAGCGCCCCGCCGACGGCGATCAGCACCATGACGGCGATGCCGACGCCCACGCCGAGCCGCTGCGAGCCCCGGGCGAACTCGGGCAGCACGACCACGGCCGCACACCCGAAGAGCATGTAGATCGGGGTGTGGAGCCACCGCGGTGCGCTCAGCCAGAACACCCGGAAGGCGATGCCGAGCAGCGCGCCACCCCAGATCACGGTCAGCATCACGATCCGCGTGGTGCCACTGAGCAGCAGGAGGCAGAAGGGCGTGTAGGTGCCGGCGATGAGCAGGAAGATGTTGGCGTGGTCCGCCCGGCGCAGCACGGCGCCGACGCGTGGCGACCACCGACCCCGGTGATAGACCGCCGAGGTGGAGAACAGCAGCACCGCCGAGGCGACGTACACCGCCGATCCCCAGCGCGTCTGGGCGGTGGGGGACAACGCGATGAGCACGATCCCCGCGGCCAGCGTCAGGGGAGCCGTGCCGAGGTGCAGCCAGCCGCGCAGGTGCGGTTTCACCTCGGCGACCTGCTCCGCGACCTGCTGGGCCAGGGAGTCCAGGCCGGCGCGGAGGGAGTCACTCATACAGAGACAGTACGCGCGTCGTGGAGACGCCACGCCGGAACCCCGACCATGCACTCGAGTGGTTACCATCAGAAGGTGGCCGCGATCCCGGAGCTCAAGGAGCGAGTGCGCCGCCTGATCTACCCCGCCTACGAGGCGCGGATGGTCAAAGCGCTCCCCAAGGAGCGCATCCCCCAGCACATCGGGGTGATGCTCGACGGCAACCGGCGCTGGGCCAAGGGGGTCGGGGGCGACCCGACCCACGGATACCGCGCCGGTGCGGCCAACATCGAGCCGCTCCTCCAGTGGAGCGAGGAGGTCGGCGTGAAGGTGGTCACCTTGTGGCTGCTGTCCACCGACAACCTCCATCGCCCGCCGGAGCAGCTCGAGGGCCTGCTGGCGGTGATCGGCGACGCGGTCGACGCGCTGGCGGTCCAGCACCGCTGGCGGATCCATCCCGTCGGCGCGCTCGACCTGCTGCCCGCCGCGCTCTCGACCCGGCTCAAGGAGGCGGAGGAGGCCACCCGCGACGTCGACGGGCTCCTGGTCAACGTCGCCGTGCCGTACGGCGGGCGCCGCGAGATCGCCGACGCCGTCCGGTCCCTGCTCCAGGAGCACGCCGAGCGCGGCACGAGCCTCGAGGAGCTGGCCGAGGTCATCGACGTCGACCACATCGCCGAGCACCTCTACACCAAGGGCCAGCCCGATCCCGACCTGGTGATCCGCACCTCGGGAGAGCAGCGCCTCGGCGGCTTCCTGCTCTGGCAGAGCGCACAGAGCGAGTTCTACTTCTGCGAGGCCTACTGGCCCGACTTCCGCAAGGTCGACTTCCTCCGCGCGATCCGGGCCTACGCCCAGCGCGAGCGCCGCTTCGGCGGCTGAACGTCGTCCGGCGCGCCGGTGTGCCGTGCACTGTTAACCCCGCGTTCGCGCGTGTCGCCCGTGATTCGCCGCACCCGCGGCGTACGTTCCCGATATCGGCAGGGCGGGGAAGCCCGGCCGAATCGGGAGGCCCGTTCGTGAGTGTTCACGACCAGTCAGCGCGGCGGACTCCGTCGCGCGCAGGGGGCCGGCACTCCGGCCTTCGGACACCTTTCCGGTCCATCTGCTAGCGCGTCAGGACCGGGCGAAGGGTGCGCGCGCGGTCTGGTGAGGGGAACCCGGTGCCGCAGGCCACGCAGGGGACGAAGAAGGCCACGTCCCAGAAGCGCCCCGTCCGAACGTTCGTCCTCGACACCAGCGTGCTGCTGTCGGACCCCGGCGCCCTGCGCCGGTTCGCCGAGCACGAGGTCGTCCTGCCGGTGGTCGTGATCACCGAGCTCGAGGCGAAACGCCATCACCCGGAGCTCGGCTTCTTCGCCCGTACGGCGTTGCGGGTGCTCGACGAGCTACGCGTCACCAACGGGCGGCTCGACGAGGCGGTCCCGATCGGCGACGAGGGCGGCACGATCCGGGTCGAGCTCAACCACACCGACGCCGCATCGCTGCCGTCGGGCTTCCGGCTCGGCGACAACGACACCCGGATCCTCGCCGTCGCCCGCAACCTCGCCAACGAGCACCACGACGTCACCTTGGTCTCCAAGGACCTGCCGATGCGGATCAAGGCCTCGGCGGTCGGCCTGCGCGCCGAGGAGTACCACGGCGAGCGCACCGGCGACTCCGACCCCGGCTACAGCGGCATGGCCGAGCTCGAGGTGCCGGCCGCCGTCCTCGACGAGCTGTACGACGACGGCTGGTCCGACATCGAGACCGCGCGCGAGCTGCCCTGCCACACCGGGCTGGTGCTCCTCTCCGAGCGCGGTACGGCGCTGGGCCGGGTCGGCGCCGACAAGCACGTCCACCTCGTCCGCGGCGACCGTGACGCGTTCGGGATCCACGGCCGGTCGGCCGAGCAGCGGATCGCCCTCGAGATGCTGCTCGATCCCGAGGTCGGCATCGTGTCGCTCGGCGGCCGGGCCGGCACGGGCAAGTCCGCGATGGCGCTGTGCGCCGGCCTCGAGGCCGTCCTCGAGCGTCGCCAGCACGAGAAGGTCGTGGTGTTCCGGCCGCTGTTCGCGGTCGGCGGCCAGGAGCTGGGCTATCTGCCCGGCTCGGAGTCGGAGAAGATGTCGCCCTGGGCACAGGCGGTCTTCGACACCCTCGGCTCGATCACCTCGCGCGAGGTGATCGAGGAGGTCCTCGAGCGCGGCATGCTCGAGGTGATGCCCCTGACCCACATCCGTGGCCGCTCCCTCCACGACGCGTTCGTGATCGTCGACGAGGCTCAGTCGCTGGAGCGCAACGTGCTGCTGACGGTGCTCTCGCGGATCGGCGCGAACTCCAAGGTCGTCCTCACCCACGACGTCGCCCAGCGCGACAACCTGCGGGTCGGACGGCACGACGGCGTGGTCGCGGTCGTGGAGAAGCTCAAGGGCCACCCGCTCTTCGCCCACGTCACCCTGACCCGCTCGGAGCGGTCGCCGATCGCCGCGCTGGTCACCGAGATGCTGGAGAACGTCACCCTCTGAGGTGGCTCGGCGGGGGAACTGCCGCGCCAGGCGCGGCCCCGGCCCGTGACCGTTTCGTGACCGTCGACACCCCAGGCTGGGGCAGGAGTGAGCCGGTGTGACTCATGTGACAGAAGAGTCGTAAATTCGAGGTAACAACGCCGCTTTCCGGTGCGTTCGGTTTGCACGGGTCCGCCAGGTCATGCATGGTGAACGGGCAAGTCCGCTCCGTGACGGGGGAGCCATCGGCTCCATGTCGGGTGCGGACTTTCCCGAGTCGCCTACCCCCGAGACCCCCAGTGCCCCCTGAACAGTACGTCGGCAAGCACCGGGCTGCGCCTGCCCCGATGCAGCCTCCGGCTCCGGCCGGACCGCCTCGTCATGCCGGCAGCCACGCCCGGTTGGATCCCGCGGCGCGACCGGTCCGGCCGACGCGCACGGTCCTGCGCAACGCCCTGACGTTCGGTGGGCTGGCGGCTGCCGCGACCGGGGTGGCCGTCGCCGCCGGTGTTCTCCACACCCATGGCACCCTCGTGAACCTGGCCGACTCGCTGAGCCCCGTCTCGGCGGCCGGCGGGGTCGCCGCCGGTGGCTCTTCGGCCGGTGGCGCAGCGAGCCCGTGGCTCGGCGTCCGCCGGGCTGGCCGAGGACCTGTCCGAGCGCAGCCGGGAGGTGTCCCGCTCGGCCGACCGCCGCGAGACCCGTGACCCGGCCAAGCAGGCCGCCCTCGGTCTCACCTCCGGCCCCGCCGTCGGCGGCGAGGAGAACCTGTCCTCGCAGGACCCGCAGGGCATCGCCGAGGCCCTGCTGCCGTCGTACGGCTGGTCGTCCTCGCAGATGTCGTGCCTGGTCCCGCTGTGGATGGGCGAGAGCGGGTGGCGGGTGAACGCCGAGAACTCCTCGTCCGGTGCCTACGGCATCCCGCAGTCACTGCCGGGGTCGAAGATGGCCTCGGCCGGAGCGGACTGGCAGACCAACCCGGCCACCCAGATCACGTGGGGCCTCGGCTACATCCAGGAGCGCTACGGGTCGCCGTGCGGTGCCTGGGGCTTCAAGCAGGGCCACGGCTGGTACTGACCCGAGCTCAGCCTGGTGGGCCGAGCCCCACCAGCTCCGCGCTCACGTCGTAGAGCCGCTCCCCGAGGGCGGCGTCCCGGGCCAGGTCGGACGGTTCGCGCAGGCGGTTGCGGTGGTAGTAGCCACCGGTCTCGCCCTCGACGTCGGCGCTGGTGGCGAGGTAGGCCAGCCGGGAGCCGCCGACCTCGGGGGTCTCCATCTTCCAGCGCTTGAGGACGGCCAGCACCGGCCGGGCGAACCACGGCGCGCCGCTCCAGATGTTGGTGGCGATCGCCCCCGGGTGAAGCGCGGTCACGGTGACGCCCGTGCCGGCGAGCCGGTCCGCGAGCAACCGGGTGGTCAGCACGTTGGCGAGCTTGGAGCGGCCGTAGGCCTTCATGATCGAGTAGCCGTCCTCGAACCCGAGGTCGTCGAGGTCCATGGTGGCCGAGTAGTGCGCCTCCGAGGAGGTGAACACGACCCGGGACGGCGCGCTCTCGACCAGGCGGTCCTGGAGCAGGGCCGTGAGCAGGAACCCGCCGAGGTGGTTGACCGCGAACGTCGACTCGATGCCGTCAGTGGTCAGGGTCCGCCGCGAGAAGACCGAGCCGGCGTTGTTGACGAGCACGTCGATGCGCTCGCAGCTCGTGAGCAGGTCGTCGGCCAACCGTCGTACGGCGGCCTGGTCGGTGAAGTCGCAGAGCAGCGAGTCGACCCGGCAGGTGGGCTGCTCGGCGCGGATCCGGCCGACCGCCCTCGCAGTGCGGTCGGGGTTCCGGCCGACCAGGACGATCCGGCAGCCGGGGTCGGTCGCGGCGACCTGGCTCGCGCACTCGAGGCCGATGCCGTCGCTGCCTCCGGTGATCACGTACGTCGTAGGGGCGCGGCTCACGACCGGGTCATCCGGTCCACGTCGAGAGCCTCGTCGAGCTGGGTCTCGGTGAGCTCACCGCGGTCGACGTAGCCGAGGTCGAGGACGGTCTGCCGGATGGTGGCGCCGTTCGCCAGCGCCTGCTTGGCGATCTTCGCGGCAGCCTCGTAGCCGACGTACTCGTTCAGCGGGGTCACGATGCTGGGCGAGGACTCCGCGTAGGTGCGCATCCGGTCGCGGTCGGCGGTGAGGCCGTCCACGCAGCGTCGCGAGCAGGCGGGAGGCGGTGGTCAGGAGCTCGATCGACTCCAGCAGGTTGCGGGCGATCACCGGCAGCATCACGTTGAGCTCGAAGCTGCCGGAGGCGCCCGCGAACGTGATCGCGGTGTCGTTGCCGATCACCTGGCTGCAGACCTGGAGGACTGCTTCGGGGATCACCGGGTTGACCTTGCCGGGCATGATGCTCGACCCGGGCTGGAGGTCCTGCAGGTGGATCTCGGCGAGGCCCGCCGTCGGACCGCTTCCCATCCAGCGCAGGTCGTTGCAGACCTTGACCAGGCCCACGGCGTAGGTCCGCAGGGCCCCGCTCAGCTCGACGAGCGAGTCCCGGGTGCCTTGCGCCTCGAAGTGGTTCTCCGCCTCGGTGAACCCGCCCCCGGTGTCGTCGTCGAGGTGGGCGATCGCGGCCTCGGCGAAGCCGTCGGGGGTGTTGATGCCGGTTCCGACCGCCGTACCACCCAGCGCCAGCTCGCGGACCCGGGGAAGCGTCGCAGCGATCCGCTCGCGGGCCAGTGCGACGGTCCGTGCGTACCCTCCGAGCTCCTGGCCCAGGGTGACCGGTGTGGCGTCCATCAGGTGGGTGCGCCCCGACTTCACTGCGTCGTGGTACTCGGTGGACCGCCGGACCAGGGCGTCGTGGAGCGTCTCCAGCGCGGCGTCCAACGGCCCGACCTGGAGGACCGCTGCCACGTGCATGGCGCTGGGGAACGTGTCGTTGCTCGACTGGCTGGCGTTCACCACGTCGTTCGGATGGCACTCGACCCCGGCTCGCGCGGTGAGGGAGGAGATCACCTCGTTGACGTTCATGTTGGTGCTGGTGCCCGACCCTGTCTGGAACACGTCGATCGGGAACTGGGCGTCGTGTCGACCCGCGACGATCTCGTCGGCGGCCGCGACGATCGCGTCGCGCTGCTCGTCGGTCACGACGCCGAGCTCGGCGTTCGCGCGCGCGGCCGCGGCCTTGATCCGAGCGAGGGCGTGGACGAGCGATGCGGGCAGGGGTCGGCCACTGACCGGGAAGTTCTCCACCGCGCGCTGGGTCTGGGCGCGCCACAGGGCGTCTGCCGGCACCTCGACATCGCCCATGGAGTCGTGCTCGGTGCGGGTCCGTGGAGTGGGGGCGGAGGCGCTCATGGTCCGACGTTACCCGGACCGACCGCGGCGGCCGACGTAGAGCCAGTACCGGTCGTCGCGGTCCTGGAGACGTACGTCGTGGCTGTGCTCCTCGGCCCGGCCGAAGACGAGACGGAGGTCCTCGGCGAGCTCCGGCTCGCGTGCGGCCGACCAGATCACGACCACGCCTGCGGGCGTGAGCCGCTCGCGCACCGCGGTGAGGAAGGGTTCGCGGTAGAGCGCCTGGTTGGCTTCGTGGACCAGGTGCCCGGGCCCGTTGTCGACGTCGAGGAGGACCACGTCGTACGACGCGGGCGCGGCCTCGGAGACCGCGGTCGCGACGTCCGCGACGACGATGCGAGCCCGGTCGTCGGCGAGCAGCTGGGGGCCGTGGGGGATGGTGCCGTCGCGCATCCACTCGACCAGGTCCGGCTCGATCTCGACCACGTCGCACCGCTCGACCCGCCGGTCGCCCAGCACGCGGTCGAGGGTGAAGCCCAGGCCCAGACCGCCGACCAGGACCCGTGCGGGCTGGTCGACGAGGGCGAGCGCGGCGTCCGCCAGGGCGACCTCGGAGGCGTGCTCGGCGGTGTCCATCACGAACACCCCGTTGGCGCGCAGCTCGAGCACGGTCGGTCCGCCGCTCTCCGGACGCCGCTCGCGCAGCACCAGCTCGCCGCGGTCGGACTCGCTCCGGGCCACCTCGACGTACTCCACGTGCTCACGGTAGGCGACCCGCTTCCCCCGGGACGTCATACGGACGGAGCCATAGACGGCTCTCACCGTATGACGTCCTGCGAGGTGTCACGGGAGTGCGGCCCGGGCACCGTGCACAGGAGCGCCTCCGGTCGCGAGCGTCCACCGGTGACGGCCTCGACCCACCGGAGGTCGGTCGCCCATTGGAGTCTCGACGCCATGCCGAGGCTGGTCCTGAGTCCCGATGACCCCCGACTCGCACGACTACGCGAGATCGCCGACGTGCAGGGCTCGGTCGTGTCTCGTAAGCAGGTCTACGCCTGTGGGCTCTCGCGCTGGCATGTCCGTGGCCAGGTCCGGGCCGGTCGATGGGCCACCATCGGCGACCAGTCCGTCTGCCTCCACACCAGCGACCCGGTGCTGCACGGCCTCCGCTGGGCTGCGGTCTTCCAGGGCGGTCCTCGTGCTCATCTCGACGGTGTGTCGGCGCTCGTGGCGGCCGGGCTCGAGCGGTTCACCGAGGACGCGATCCGGGTGACGGTGCCGCGAGGTGCGCGCGTGCGCAGGAGTCCCGTCTTCGACATCCGGCAGACGCGGCGCTGGTCGGCGGACGACGTCGAGCCGAGCGGGATCCCGCGCTCGAGGCCCGCCGTGGCAGCCGTCCGAGGTGCGCTGTGGGCCGTCTCCGACCGCCAGGCCACCCTCCTCCTGACCATGACCGTGCAACAGCGCCTGGCGACGGCGCGACAGATCGGCACCGAGCTGCTTCGCATCCGGCGCGACAAGCGGCGTCGCATGGCGCACGCCGTCGTGCTCGACCTCCTCGAGGGCGCTGGGTCCCTCGGCGAGCTGGAGGTGTCGCGACTGCTGCGCCGGCGCGGATTGCCTTGCCCGGACCGGCAGGTTCTCAGGCGGGCAGGCGGCCGGCGCTACTACCTCGACCTCTACTGGGAGCGGTGGAAGCTGGTGGTCGAGGTCGACGGCATCCAGCACGCGTGGGCCGAGCACGTGGTCCCGGATGCCCTCCGCCAGAACCGACTCTCGATGTCGGGTGACACGGTGCTCCGGATCCCTCTGCTCGGGCTCCGCCTCGCACCGGGGGAGTTCCTCGACCAGATCGAGGCGGCTCTGGTCGCGCAAGGGTGGTCGCGCGCCGCCTGAGCCCCCGGGACGTCATACGGACCGAGTCATAGACGGCTCCGTCCGTATGACGCTGCGGGGCTACTGGGCGGAACGCACCCGGATCCCCGACAGGGGGACGGTGACGGCGCCGGAGGGGTCGGTGAAGAAGTCGTTGCCCTTGTCGTCGACCACGATGAACGCCGGGAAGTCCTCGACCTCGATCTTCCAGACCGCCTCCATGCCGAGCTCGGGGTACTCCAGCACCTCGACCGACTTGATGCAGTCCTGGGCGAGCCGGGCGGCGGGGCCGCCGATCGAGCCGAGGTAGAAGCCACCGTGCGCGGCGCAGGCGTCGGTGACCGCCTTGGAGCGGTTGCCCTTGGCCAGCATCACCATCGACCCGCCCGCGGCCTGGAACTGCTCGACGTAGGAGTCCATCCGCCCGGCGGTGGTCGGTCCGAACGACCCGGAGGCGTAGCCCTCGGGTGTCTTCGCCGGGCCGGCGTAGTAGACGGCGTGGTCGCGGAGGTACGACGGCATCCCCTCGCCGGCGTCGAGCCGCTCCTTGATCGTGGCGTGCGCGATGTCGCGCGCCACGACCAGCGGGCCGCTCAGCGACAACCGGGTCTTGACGGGGTACTTCGTCAGCTCGGCCAGGATCTCGGCCATCGGCCGGTTCAGGTCGACGTGCACCACGTCGTCGTCGAGATGCTCGTCGGTGGTGTCGGGGAGGTACGACGCCGGGTCGGTCTCGAGCTGCTCGAGGAAGACGCCCTCGGGCGTGATCTTGCCCAGGGCCTGCCGGTCGGCCGAGCACGAGACCGCGATCGCGACGGGGCACGAGGCGCCGTGGCGCGGCAGCCGGATCACCCGCACGTCGTGGCAGAAGTACTTGCCGCCGAACTGCGCGCCGATCCCGAACCCTTGCGTCAGCTTGAAGACCTCCTCCTCGAGCTCGAGGTCGCGGAACCCGTGCGCCGACAGGGATCCCGAGGTCGGCAGGTGGTCGAGGTAGTGGGCCGAGGCGTACTTGGCGGTCTTCAGCGCGAACTCCGCCGACGTCCCGCCGATCACCACGGCCAGGTGGTACGGCGGGCACGCGGCCGTGCCGAGGGAGCGGATCTTCTCGTCGAGGAAGCTCAGCATCCGCGTCGGGTTCAGCACGGCCTTCGTCTCCTGGAACAGGAACGACTTGTTCGCCGAGCCGCCGCCCTTGGCCATGAAGAGGAACTTGTACTCGGGCACACCCGCGCCGTCGACGGAGCGGTCGGGCGTCGCATAGAGCTCGATCTGCGCCGGCAGGTTGGTGCCGGTGTTCTTCTCCTCCCACATCGTCAGCGGCGCGAGCTGGGAGTAGCGCAGGTTGAGCTCGGTGTAGGCGTCGAACACGCCCTGGCTGATCGCCTCGCCGTCGTCGGCGCCGGTGAGCACGCCCTCGGACTTCTTGCCCATCACGATGGCGGTGCCGGTGTCCTGGCACATCGGCAGCACGCCGCCCGCCGAGATGTTCACGTTCTTGAGCAGGTCGAGGGCGACGAAGCGGTCGTTCGCGCTCGACTCGGGGTCGTCGATGATCCTGCGCAGCTGGGCCAGGTGGGCCGGACGCAGGTAGTGGGCGATGTCGTGCATCGCCTCCGCGGTCAGCCGACGCAGGGCCGACGGGTCGATGCTCAGGAAGGTCCGTCCGCCTGCCTCGAAGGTCGACACGCCCTCGGTCGTGACCAAGCGGTACGGCGTGTCGTCGGCGCCGATCGGGAGCAGGTCGGAGTAGCGGAACTCGGGGTCACTCACGAGAGCAGGCTAGCCTCGGACTCGGGTCGGTCCGCTACTGGCCGAGCTGGGGATCACTGGTGCTGGCCCGCCCGTTGTCGAAGCGCCCGGCGAAGCCTCGCTTGAGACGCGGGTGCCCCGCGACCGTGACCAGCACGTCGTACCACCCGTGGGTGGCGGCCAGCGGGATGCGCACCTCCTTGCGTGCGCCCTTCTTCACCTGGAGGGACTGGTCGGCGGCGTAGGCGTTCGGCGATCTTGACGCGCAGGGACTTGTCCGACCGGTTGTGCAGCGTGAGGACCAGCCGCCCGCGCCGGCGGCGCGCACGCACCTCCAGCGCCGGGTCGGCCGTACTGCCCGAGAAGCGCCGGAAGAAGCCGTTCGGTCCGTGGAAGCTGACGTCGAAGGGGCCCTTGGTCCTGATCTTCGGCGAGAGGGCGTGGCCCGCCCCGACCGTGTAGCTGAACGGCGCGCCCTTGACGTTGTTCGACCGCGCCTGGAGCTGGGCGCCCAGGCGGCCCCGGTTGGTGATCGTGAAGTCCAGGCCCGTCGCCGACACGTGCAGGTCGACGCGGAGGTTGTAGCCGAGGGCACGAGACGGCCGGACGCCCGGCTCCTGCTTCGGCACCCGCTGCGTGGCCGGTGGGTCGGGGAAGACCGACGGGTGACGCTGCGTGTCCGGCGGGACGTAGGCGTCGGTGCTGGGCAGCGTGGGTGGTGCACTGGGCGACATCGAGAAGTCGAACGCCGAGGTCAGGTCGCCGCAGACAGCACGGCGCCACGGGGTGATGTTCGGCTCGTGCACTCCGAACCGCTTCTCGATGAACCGGATGATCGAGGTGTGGTCGAAGGTCTCGGAGTTGACCCAGCCCCCGGTGCTCCACGGCGAGATCACCGTCATCGGCACCCGGATCCCGAGCCCGTAGGGCCCCGTGGTGCCCTCCTTGCCGCGGTACAGCTCGTGGTCGAGCCGCACCGTCGACCCGCCCGACAGCGAGCCGACACTGGGGTACGGCGGCACCACATGGTCGAAGAAGCCGTCGTTCTCGTCGTAGGTCAGGAACAGCGCGGTCTTGGCCCACACGGCGGGGTTGCTGGTGAGGGCGTCGAGCACCTTCGAGATGTACCAGGCGCCGAAGTTGGCCGGCCAGTTCGGGTGCTCGCTGAAGGCCTCGGGCGCGGCGATCCAGGTGACCTGCGGCAGCTGGTCGTTCTGCACGTCCTGAGCGAGGAGGCCGAAGAAGTCGAACGGATGGGCCGGGTCGTTGTTCACCTGGGTGCCCCGCTGGGCGTTCTCGAACAGCGGCGACCCGGGCGCGGCGGCCCGGTACTTCTTGAAGTAGACCAGCGAGTTGTCGCCGAAGTTGCCGATGTAGGGGTGGAGGAGGGGCCAGCCCCAGCTGCCGGCGGCGTCGAGCCCGAGCCCGAGGTCCTGGTAGACCTTCCAGGTGATGCCGGCCTTCTGCAGGCGCTCGGGGTACGTCGTCCAGTTGAACGCCGGTTCGTGGCCGTTGTCGACCGCGGGGCCGTTCCCCTTCCCGTCGTTGCCGACCCACCCGCTCCACAGGTACAGCCGGTTCGGGTTCGTCGGCCCGAGCATGCTGCAGTGGTAGGAGTCGCAGACGGTGAACGCGTCGGCGAGCGCGTAGTGGAACGGGATGTCCTCCCGCTCGAGGTGGGCCATGGTCGCGGGCGTGCCCTTGGCGGGAACCCACCGGTCGTGGTTGCCCCGGGCGAACGCCGCGTGCTGGCTGTCCCACTCGTGGTCGATGTCCTGCAGGAACTGCAGGCCGAGGTCGTCGAGGTCGGGCCGGAAGGGCAGCACCTCCTTCTTCCCGTTCGGCTGCCGCCACACGGACCTGCCGTTGCGGATCTGCGCCGGGTGGGGGTCGCCGAAGCCGCGGACGCCGTTCATGGTGCCGAAGTAGTGGTCGAAGGACCGGTTCTCCTGCATCAGGACGACGATGTGCTCCACGTCGTTGATGGACCCCGTGCGGCGGTTGGCCGGGATGGAGGCCGCGCGAGCGATCGAGGGCGTGAGCACGGACAAGGCCGCGCTCCCACCGGTGAGCTGGAGGAACCTGCGACGGTCGACCTCGGGCATGCGGCACTCCTTCGTGCGGACCGAGAGGTGAGCGGGGCGAGGACCAGATCCTAGACCGGCCCTAGTCTCGACCAGCGTGAGCTCGTTTGCATTGCTCGTGTCGCCTTCGGCGAACCGCGTCTATGCGCGGACCGCGTCTGCCCTGACCGTGGCGGAGCTCGGAGTCCTCGCCGAGACCGTACTGCCCGGCCGCCTCGGTGAGGTCCGGATCGAGGAGATCGCCGGCGTCGAGTACGTGACCTTCGCCGGCGACCTCGACGAGGCGGGTCTGGCCCACGTCGCCAACGTCTCCACGGCCCTGGCCCTCTACGAGCGGGAGGGGGATCTGCTGCGGCCGGTCGCGTTGCACCGGCTGGACTGCCTCGACGACGACCTCCTCACGATCCTGAAGTACCAGGGGAAGACGCACGAGCTGTTCACCAAGCTCCTGCTCAACGTGACCGTCCTCGCGTCGGCGGCCGCCGACCGGATGCTGACGGACCGGCTTCACGTCCTCGACCCGCTGTGTGGCCGGGGTACGACGCTCAACCAGGCGCTCATGTACGGCTGGCACGCGGCGGGCGTCGACGTCGACGAGCGCGACGTCGAGGCCTACGCCGCCTTTCTGCCTCGCTGGTTGAAGGACAAGCGGCTCAAGCACACGGCCGGGACCAGTCGGCTGCGTCGCGACGGGCGCACCCTCGGCCGCCGGTTCGACGCCACCCTGGCCCTCGACAAGGAGGCCTGGGCCGCCGGCGACACGATCACGGTGAGCGTCTCGCGAGCCGACACCCTGGAGACGCCGACCATCTTCCGGGCCGCGAGCGTCG
Organism: uncultured Actinomycetota bacterium; assembly: GCA_963805345.1. Taxonomy (GTDB): domain Bacteria; phylum Actinomycetota; class Actinomycetes; order Propionibacteriales; family Nocardioidaceae; genus Nocardioides. The sequence continues at coordinate 30,155 of CAWDUA010000023.1, read as the reverse complement.
ACGCGATCGTCACCGATGCGCCGTACGGCGTGCAGCACGGCAGCCGGTCGGGTGGGGCGCTCCGGCGCAGCCCGCTCGACCTGCTCGCTGCGGCCGTGCCCGGCTGGGCGACGGTGCTACGTCCCGGTGGTGCGGTCGGCGTCGCGGTCAACGTGAGGACGAGTCCTCGCGCGGAGACCTGCGCCGTCCTCGCCGAGGCCGGGCTCGAGCCGGTCGACGGCGAGGCGTACCTCGGCCTCGAGCACCGCGTCGACCAGGCCATCGTGCGCGACGTCGTGGTCGCCACCAAGCGCCGAGACGTCGCCCGGGCCGAGGATTAGGCTCGCCCCATGGACACCCCGGACCCGTCGCAGCTGCGGATCTCCGACCAGGACCGCCACCAGGTGGCCGAGGTGCTGCGCGAGGCAGCGGGCGAGGGCCGGATCGACCTCGACGAGCTCGACGAGCGGCTCGACGCGACGTACGCGGCCCGGACCTACGCCGACCTGGTCCCGATCACCCTCGACCTCCCCGCGGCCCCGGCCGCCCGCCTGCCGAGCCGTCCGGCGGCGCCGACTCCCTCGCCGGTCGTCCCGGGCCCTGCCGAGGAGCGCCACCTCGCGATCCTGGGCGGCCTCGACCGCAAGGGGGTGTGGGTCGTGCCGCAGCACCTGCACGTCGTGGCCTTCATGGGCGGTGCCGACCTCGACCTGCGCCAGGCGCAGTTCGCCGCGCGCGAGGTGACGATCACCATCAACGCCGTCATGGGCGGGGCCGACATCAAGGTGAACCCGCAGACCCACGTGATCATGGAGGGCGTGGGGATCATGGGCGGCTACGCCGGGCCGTCCGACAGCGTGCCCGCCGAGCTCACGGCCGACAGCCCCGTCGTCCGGATCAAGGGCTTCGCGATCATGGGCGGCGTCAGCGTCACCCGCAAGCCGGTGCGGGGGAGCCGCCGTCAGCTGCCTGGCTGACCCACCCGCTCGATCCGGACGAGCGTGACCGTCTCCGGGCGACGGCGCGGGATCCAGAAGCCGCGGGTCCGGAGAGCCTCGCCGGTCACGTCCACCCCGGCCGTCGGGCCGGCCTCGGGAAGCGGACTCGACATGCTCACCGCCGCCGGCGAGACGGGGCCCTCCCAGGCCAGCCGGTACGACGCCTCGGGCATGAGCCCGGGCACCCGCACGGCGACTCCGCGGTTGTGGGCGCTCTCGTCGAGCGCGACGTGGGCCAGCAGCGCCTCGGAGCGATCGGCCGCGACGACCCCGTGCAGCAGCACGGTCGGGTCCGACGAGTCCGGCCGTACGACGCGCCCCCCGTGCAGCAGCGGACGCAGGGCCCGGTGGCGGGCGACCCACGCGGCCACCACGTCGAGGTCCTGCCTCGGTGGCCTCCGTGAGGTCCCACTCGATGCCGAAGGCGCCGAAGAGCGCGGTCGCGCACCGGAAGTCGAGGTCGAGGGTGCGGCCGGTGGTGTGGGAGGTGCGGGCCGAGACGTGCGCGCCGAGGTACTCCGGGGCGACGAGCTGGGTGGTCCAGCGCTGGATCTGCTGCCTGGCCAGGGCGTCGGTCATGTCGGAGGTCCAGACGCGCTCCACACGCTCGAGGACGCCGAGGTCGATCCGTCCGCCGCCCGACGCGCACGACTCCCAGGCCACCCCCGGGAACGCCGCACGCAGCTCGTCGAGCAGTCGGTAGAAGGCGAGGGTCTGCTCGTGCACGGCCGGTACGCCGCCCGCACGGCCGGTGCCGGCCTCGAGCAGGTCGCGGTTGTGGTCCCACTTCACGTAGTCGATCGGGTAGGCCGACAGGATCGACGCGACCCGGTCGAAGAGGAACGCGGAGACCTCCGGTCGGGTCAGGTCGAGCACCTGCTGCTGCCGCTGCTCGCGTGGTGCCCGGAAGGCACCGGCGGCCAGGATCCAGTCGGGGTGAGCCCGCAGCAGCTCGGAGTCGGGGTTGACCATCTCGGGTTCGAACCAGAGCCCGAAGGTCATGCCCAGCCCGCGGACGTGCTCGATCAGCGGCGTCAGCCCGTCCGGCCAGACGCTCTCGTCGACCCACCAGTCGCCGAGCCCGGCGGTGTCGTCGCGTCGGCGGTGGAACCACCCGTCGTCGAGCACGAAGCGCTCCACCCCGACGCGGGCCGCCCGGTCGGCGATCCCCAGCAGGCGCTCGAGGTCGTGGTCGAAGAACACCGCCTCCCACACGTTGAGGACCACCGGTTGCACCGCGGGGTGAGCGGGGAGCGAGCGTTGCCAGGTGTGCCAGGCGGCCGCGAGCCCGTCGAGCCCGTCGTCGGCGGTCGCGACGTGGACCCACGGGGTCGCATAGCTCTCGTCGCGGCCGAGCACCACCTCGCCGGGCAGCAGCAGCTCGCCCCCGCCGACCGTCGTACCGGTGGCTGCGTCGCGCTCGACCCGGAGCACGCTGTTGCCGCTCCAGGCGACGTGGACGCCCAGCACCTCGCCGGCCGTCGTACCGAACCCCGGCGTGCCCAGCACGACCATCGTGGCGGCGTCGAGGCCGGGCCGGCCGTCGCGGCCCTCGCGCAGCCAGAGCCCGTCGGTGACCGGCCGTCGCTGGGGGGTGCGCTCGCGCTCGTGACGGCCGGTGAAGTCGAGCGACTCCGTGAGGTGGTCGGGGACCGGCAGCACGACCTCGAGCCCGTCCACGACGTACGGCGAGTCGCCGGTGTTGGTGAGCGTCCAGCGGCCCCGCAGCGAGCCGCCGACCAGCGACTCGAGCTCGAGGACGATCTCGAGCTCGGCGTGCTGGTCGCGGGCTCGCAGGAGGAGGGCCCGGTCGGTGACGTCGAGGCCCTGGGTCTCGAAGCTCGTCGTCCAGGCCCCACCGGCGCCGCCACCCGGCCGCAGGCGGTGGCCGCGCAGGTGTGGCCGCGTGTAGCGACCACCGACGTGCTCGCCGAGCAACGGCATCCCCGGGGTGCGGCCCTGCACCGGCACGCCCCCCACGGAGGGCCTGCCGGAGGCGACGTGACCGGCCCAGGTGACGACGGGCAGGCCGACGGGTGAGTCGTCGAGCTCGAGGCAGGTGCGGGGGCTGGGTGGGTGCGGGTCACCGGACGGGAAGAGCATCGAGGACGTCCTGAGGTCGTGGCGGCCGAGTGGGCGGCGGGTCCCGGCGCACGACGCCCGGGCAGCCGAAGACTGCCCGGGCGTCGATGCACGCTGCGGTCAGCCCTTGACGGCTCCCGCGGTCAGGCCACGGACGAAGAAGCGCTGCAGGCCCAGGAACACCAGGATCGGCAGGAGCATCGTCAGGAATCCACCGGCGGTCGTGACCTCCCAGCCTTGTCCGAGCGACTCGTTGAGGTGCGTCAGGCCGACCGTCACGGGCTCGTTGTCGCCGGGTCCGATGAAGACCAGGGCCACCAGCAGGTCGTTCCAGACCCAGAGGAACTGGAAGATCGCGAACGACGCGAGCGCGGGCACGGACATCGGGAGCACCAGCCGGAAGAACGTCTGGTAGTGGCTGGCGCCGTCGATCTTGGCCGACTCGATCACGGTCTTCGGCAGGGTCGCCATGTAGTTGCGGAGGATGTAGATCGCCAGCGACATGCCGAAGCCTATGTGTGCCAGCCAGACGGCCGGGAAGGTGCCGTTCAGCCCGAAGTTCCGGTACAGCTTCAGGATCGGGATGAAGGCGACGTAGTTCGGCACCACCAGCAGGCTGACGATGAGCAGGAACAGGACGTCGCGGCCCCAGAACTCCATGAACGTGAACGCGTACGCCGCGAACGCCGCGATCAGGATCGGGATGAAGGTCGCCGGGAGTGCGATGGCCAGGCTGTTCATGAAGGCGCGGCCCATGTGCGGCGTTGCCGTTGATCGCCTTGTCGTAGTTGGCGAAGGTCAGGCTGCCGTACTACGACGGGATGGGTGAAGATCGGTCCACCACCCGCTGCTGTTGACGGCGTCGAGCGTCCGGAACGACGTGATGAACGTCCCGAGCAGCGGCACCGATCCAGAGCACGCACAAGGATCGGAGCACGATCTTGGTGAACCAGCCGGCCTTGGCCGGGTTGGCATCGAACGACGTACGCCTTCCTGCGTGACTTCGCGCTCGGGGTCGCGGCCACCGGGGTGGTGCTGGTGTCGGTCATGCCCCTGCCTCCTCTGACTTGAAGTGGCGCACCTGGTACCACATGATCGGGATCACCGCGATCATGAGGATCACCACGATCGCCGAGGCGGCGCCGTAGTTCAAGAAGCGTGCTGATCTGGTTGTAGAACTCGTTGCCCAGCACGTTGGTGTTGAAGTTGCCGTTGGTGTTGACGTAGACGATGTCGAAGATCTTCATCACGCCGATGGTGACGGTGATGAAGACCGTGATCATCGTGCCCTTGATCTGCGGGATCGACCACCCGGAAGAAGATCTGACGCTCGGTCGGCGCCGTCGATCCGGGCGGCCTCGAGGGTGTCGACGGGGACGCCCTTGACGGCCGCGGAGAGCAGCACCATGGAGAATCCGATCTGGGCCCACAGCAGGATCAGCATCAGCAGCAGGCTGTTGAGAGTGGAAGCCGCTCTTCTGCAGCCAGGCCACCGGGCCCCAGTCGAAGATCCCGAGCAGGGCGTTCTGGATGCCGATCTGCGTCTGGCCCTTGGGCTCGTAGGCGTAGACGAACCGCCAGATGGTCGCAGCCCCGATCATGCTGATCGCCATCGGCAGGAAGATGATCGTCTTGGTGAAGTTCTCGCCCTTGGTGCTGAGCCGGTCGGCCAGCACCGCCACCAGCAGGCCGAGCACCACCGTCACGATCGGGACGATGATGATCCACAGCAAGGTGTTGAAGAGCGTCTGCTGGAACTCGCTGGACCTGGAGAGAGCCGGTCGTAGTTGCGGAAGCCGACGTAGTTGCGCGAGAAGTTGTCCTTGAAGCTGTTGTTCACGGTCAGGACGGCCGGGTAAACCAGGTAGATCACGATGGCCAGGAACGCCGGCAGGATGTAGAGGTAGGGCTTGATCCGGTGCTCCCAGGTTGCCGGGGAGCAGCTCGGCGAGCTTGTTCAGGAGCCAGAACAGCAGGAGCGCCCCGCCGATGCCCGCGAGCACGGTGATCAGGGTGGTGGACGATTTGGCCAACATCAGTTGGTCTCCCTTCGACTCGGAGGTCCAGCGAGGAGGGCGACGCACCGGGGGCGCGGACTGGGTCCGGCGCCCCCGGCGTCGTCAGGTGACGGCTACGAGCTCGGCCAGCTCTGAGTCGATGTTCTTCAGTGCCGTGTTGATGTCCTCCTGGCCACTGATCCAGGCGGTCATCTCCTTCCAGAAGGAGCCGGTACCGACCTCGGCCGGCATCTGCGTCGGAGGCGTCGAACAGGAAGGCCGCTCGCGGCATACAGCACACTCGCGATCTGCTTGCGTGAGCTTGTTCGGGTAGAGACTTGACGTCGAAGTCCTTGTGCGGCGAGATGAACGAGCTGGTCGGCGCCGCGTCGTTGCCGATGTCGGTCTCGGAGAGGTCCTTGACCACGGTCTTCACGTTGTCGGAGTCGTTCAGCATCGTCATCATGTCGCCACCACCGTGACCGGGTTGTCGCCACCCGCAGTGGCCGGCGGGAAGCCGAGACACTCCGACGTTGGCGTCGAGGTCCTTGGTCGCGCTCTTCGGGAAGAACCCGGTGATGAACGAGCCCTGGTTGTACATCCAGCACTTGGGCGGGTCCTGGAACATCGGGTTGCCGGCCGTACCGAAGTTGGTGCTCGCGATCGCGGACTGTCCACCGAGGGTGTTCCCCGACTGTGAAAAGCAGCTTGCTGAACTCGTCGGCAGCCTGCTTCACCTCGGGTGAGTCGAACTTGACGTCACCCTTGACCCACTGGTTGTAGACGTCTGCGCCGGAGTACTTGGCGATCAGGGTCTCGAACCAGTCAGTGGCCGGCCAGCCGGTCGCCGTGTCGGACTCGATGCCCATGCACCACGGGGTGCCGCCGTCGGACTTGATCTGGTTGGTCAGGTCCTCCAGCGCCGGGATCGAGTCGGGGGCCTTGTAGCCGGCATTGTCCCATGCCTTCTTCGGGTAGAAGACCAGGCCCTTGACGTTGGCGCTGACCATGCAGCCCGTAGAGGCTGTTGTCGATCGTGCCGGCCTCGAGCGTGCCCGGGACCATGGTCGACTTCAGGGAGTTCATGTCGACGGCGTCGTCGAGCGGCTTGATGGCGTCGAGCGCATGCATCTGGCTGACCACGCCGGGCTGCGGGACCAGCGCGATGTCGGGCGTGTCACCGGCCTGGATCTTGGTGATGATCAGCTGGTTGATGTTCTCGACCTTCTGCCAGTTGATCGTGATGTCCTCGCCCTGCGACTTGAGCTTGGCCACGAGAGCCTTCTCCAGCCCTCCTGGACGGGCTGCGTCGACGCTCGACCAGATGGTGACCGTCTTGCTGTTGCCACCGCCGCTGCCGCCACCGCCGCAGGCGGTGAGGCTGAGAGCGGCGGCGGTGAACAGGGCCGTTCCTAGCAGTGTCGTCCGACGGATGACGGGGCTCCTCATGAGTGCTCCTTGGGGGTCATGTCCCTGCGACTGGGAGTGCAGATCCGGGCCCGCATGTGATAGACACCACTTGCTGAATCGAATCAGCCTGATAATTGCCGCCTCCTGACGAGCCTGTCAAGGGAGGCGCCAGGAAGAGGACTGCCGGGCGTCCGTGGGCTCGGGCGAGTCCGGAACGGGGCGACGTGACGGCGTTTCGTCGGGCCACGCTCTCCGATGTCGCGCGCCTGGCCGGCGTGTCCGGGACCACCGTGAGCTACATCGTGAACGGGCGTGCGGACGAGATGCGGATCTCGGTGGAGACCCAGCAGCGGGTCCGGGCCGCGGTCTCCGAGCTCCACTACCGACCCAACCGCAGTGCCCGCAGCCTGCGCACCCGCACCACCAAGACCATCGGGGTGATCACCGACTTCGTGGCCAGCGGCATGTTCGCCAGCCGGATGCTCTCCGGCGCGAACGCAGCGGCCCGGGCCCTCGACCACGTCCTGGTGATCAGCGAGACCGAGGGCGACCCGATGGTCGAGGACCTCCTGCTCGACGAGATGGTGGAGCGCCAGGTCGACGGCCTGGTCTACGTCACCCGGACGACGGTGGTGCACGAGCCGCCGGCGGGTCGGCTCGACGGCCGGGTCGTGATGCTCAACTGCGTGGATCCGGCCCGGGCCATGCCCTCGGTCCTGCCCGACGAACGCGCCGGTGGCCGCGCGGCGGCCGAAGCGATTCTCGCGTCCGGGCTGCGTGGCGACGTGTTCGTCGTGGGGGAGGACTCGACGCCACACGCGATCGCCGGCGAGCTCCGGCTGTCCGGGATCGGCGAGCGCCTGGCCGAGTCGGGAATGACGCTGAGCGGCGTGCTGCCGTGCGACTGGGCCGTCGAGCCGGCGTACGACGCACTCGACCGGTGGCTCGGGTCCGGGCACCGGCCGCAGGGGCTGATCTGTCTCAACGACCGCGTCGCGATGGGCGCCTACCAGGCTCTGCGTGACCACGCCCTGGTCGTGCCCGACGACGTCGCGGTGGTCTCGTTCGACGGCTCCGACCTCGCCTCGTGGCTGCGCCCACGCGTGACCTCCGTCGCCCTGCCGTTCGAGCGGATGGGCGACCTCGCGGTCCGGTTGCTGCTCGCTCCCGAAGGGGTCGAGCCCGGGCCGCACCTGGTGGCGATGCCCGTGGTCGAGGGGCAGTCCGTCGTGCCCCGTGGCGCCACCTCACACCGACTCGGGGCCGGCCGCGGCCCCGTGGCCCCCTCGATGGGGGCTCCGTCATGAGAACGGCACTGTCCCAGCGGGCCGCTGGTCGATAGTGTGACGGCGGTCACTTCACTACGGATCGTCCGGCACGTACCTGCCGGTGAAGGAGAGCAACAACCATGGCAACAGTCAGTTTCCAGAAGGCACAGCGCTGGTACCCCGGCGCCGACGTCCCGGCGGTGCCGGGCCTCGACCTCGACATCAACGACGGCGAGTTCATGGTCCTGGTCGGACCCTCGGGCTGCGGCAAGTCCACCTCCCTGCGGATGCTCGCGGGCCTCGAGGAGGTCAACTCCGGCACGATCATGATCGGTGACCGCGACGTCACCCACATCCCGCCCAAGGACCGGGACATCGCGATGGTGTTCCAGAACTACGCGCTCTACCCCCACATGACCGTCGCCGACAACATGGCGTTCGCCCTCAAGATGGCCAAGGTGCCGTCCGACGAGCGTGACCGGCGCGTGAAGGAGGCGGCGGAGATCCTCGGCCTCACCGAGTTCCTCGAGCGCAAGCCCAAGGCCCTGTCCGGCGGCCAGCGCCAGCGCGTGGCGATGGGCCGCGCGATCGTGCGCAACCCGCAGGTCTTCTGCATGGACGAGCCGCTGTCCAACCTCGACGCCAAGATGCGCGTCCAGACGCGCACCGACATCGCCAAGCTCCAGGCCGAGCTCGGGGTCACCACCGTCTACGTGACCCACGACCAGGTCGAGGCGATGACCATGGGCGACCGTGTGGCCGTGATGAAGCTCGGTGAGCTCCAGCAGGTCGACACGCCCCTGAACCTCTACGACAAGCCGGTCAACCTCTTCGTCGCGGGCTTCATCGGCTCGCCGCAGATGAACCTGCTCGAGGCCAAGGCGGTCGACGGGAAGGCCCAGATCGGCGACTACCACGTGCCGGTCGACCCCACCTCCGAGCGCAAGATGAGCGGCAACATCACCGTCGGCGTACGCCCCGAGGCCTGGCGCCTGGTGTCGGCCTCCGAGGGTGGTCTGCCGATCAACGTGACCGTGGTGGAGGAGCTGGGCGCAGACGGGTTCGTCTACGGCACCAGCGACGTCGAGGGCGTGACGGGCACCGTGATCGTGCGCGTGAGCAGTGCACGTGACTCGATCAAGAAGGGCGAGACGATCCACGTGACGACCGACCCGAAGAACGTCCACGTGTTCGACACCGACAGCGGCGAGCGCATCTCCGAGTGAGGCACGCCGGAGCCGGCCGCGGACCGTGGACCGGGGCCGGCTCCGGCGCGCTCAGGCCCGTGCGGTCGTGCGGTTGATCGCGTCGGCGAGCGTGTCGTAGAGCTCCGGCGGCAGGTCGTGGCCCATCCCGTCGACGAGCAGGAGCTCGGCGCCGGGGATCGCCGCGGCCGTCGCCCGGCCCCCGGAGACGTGCACCATCCGGTCGGCGAGGCCGTGCACGACCAGTGTCGGCATGCGCAGCTGCCGCAGCGCCGGAGAACGGTTGGGCTGGGTCAGGATCGCCATCATCTGGCGGAGCGCGCCGTTGGCCGAGACGCCGCGGTCGTATGCCTCGCCGGCGAGCTCGCGGGTGCGCTCCTCGTGGCGTGGGAAGCCGGGCGAGCCGATCATGTGCCACATCCGCACGCTGCTCTCGGCGTACGCCTCGCGGCCGGGCTTGATCGGACGCAGCAAGGACGGGATGAGCTGCGGGTGAAGCCAGCCCACCGACCGCTTGCCGGTGGTCGACATGATGCTCGTCATCGACCGCACGCGGCCCGGCGCCTCGAGCGCCATCGTCTGGACGATCATGCCGCCCATCGACACTCCCACGATGTGGGCGGACGCGATGCCGAGGTGGTCGAGCAGACCGAACGCGTCGTCCGCCAGGTCTCCCAACGAGTACGGCGCCTGCCGCTTGAGGCCGGCGAAGGCCTCCACGAGCATCCGGCGGGTCACCCGGCCGGAGGCCCGGGAGGACCGGCCGACGTCACGGTTGTCGAACCGGATCACGTAGTAGCCGCGACGGGCCAGCATCGCGCAGAGGTCCGGGTCCCAGAACGTCATCTGCGTCGCCAGGCCCATCACGAGCAGCAGGGGCTCGTCGTCGGGGTCGCCGTACGTCTGGTAGCACAGCACCATGCCCGAGGAGACCGGCGCGAAGAGCTCGGGCGAGACCGGGACGTCGGCGTCGGGGGTCGAGCCACCGCTGGGCGGGGTCTCGGGGGAGACGGGGGCGGGGCTACCGGCACTCACATACTCACCGTATCCGAACCGCGGACGGCAAAACCTCCGCGCGTGCACCGTTTGGGTGACGCGTGACACCGGCGGGACGTCGTACCGTCGATCGGGTGGGCACCTACAGCGTTGCCGACTTCCTCCTGCCGGAGGGATACGCCGCACCGCGTGCGGCGGCGGTGCTGCGTGAGGTCAGTGTGGTCACCGAGGCGGGCCGGCTCGCCTGGTCGCGTCTCGGGCGTCGCGTGCACGGCCACCGGCCGTATGCCGGTCACGGCATCGTCCGCGACGTGGACCCGGTGGTGCTGGTGCCCGGGTTCCTCGCCGGGGACGCCAGCCTGGCCCTGATGGGGCGTGCTCTGCGTGAGCACGGGCACCGCACCTACCGGTCGCACATCCGGGCCAACGTCGGCTGCACGCTCCAGGCCGCGGACCAGCTGGAGGCGCGGATCGAGTCGGTCGTCGAGCGCCGGGGCCGTCCGGTGCGGATCGTCGGGCACAGCCTCGGTGGCATGCTCGCCCGGGGTCTGGCCGTACGCCGGCCCGACCTGGTGTCGGGCATCGTCACCCTGGGCAGCCCGATGCTCGCGCCGGGGGCCCATCACGCGACCTTGACCCGCAGCCTCGACGCGCTCGTCCGGCTGAGTCGGGCCGGCGTACCGGGCCTGATGGCGCTGGACTGCATCGCCGGGGACTGTGCGCGGGCCAGCTTCGCCGAGAGCCGCGCCCCGCTGCCGCAGACGGTCGCGTTCACCGCGGTCTACTCCCGGCGCGACGGCATCGTGGACTGGCGGGCCTGCATCGACCCGCTGGCCACGGCTGTCGAGGTGCGGTCGTCACACCTCGGGATGGCGGTGGACCCGTCGGTGGTCCATGCCGTGCGCCACGCCCTGTCGCGGCCGCAGTCCGCGCCCGGCTCAGGAGAGGGCGAAGGCGTCTAGCTTCTCGAACTGGTGCTCGCTGCTGATCAGGCGCACCGTGCCGCTGCGCGAGCGCATCACCAGCGACTGCGAGGTCGCCCCGTGCGCGCGGAAGTGGACGCCCTGCATGAGCTCGCCGTCGGTGATGCCGCTGGCCACGAAGAAGCAGTCGTCGCCGGTGACGAGGTCGTCGGTGGTGAGGACGTGGTCGGGGTCGAGGTCGTGTCCGGCGTCGAGCGCCCGCTGTCGCTCGTCGTCGTCCTTGGGCCACAGTCGGCCCTGGATCACGCCTCCGACGCACTTCATCGCGGTGGCCGCGATGATCCCCTCCGGGGTCCCACCGATGCCCAGCAGCAGGTCGATGCCGGAGGTGGGGCGGGCCGCCATGATCGCGCCCGCGACGTCACCGTCGACGATGAACTTGATCCGCGCGCCGGTCGCGCGTACCTCGTCGGCGAGCTTCTCGTGGCGGGGCCGGTCGAGCATGACGACGGTGACGTCCTCGGGGTGCGATCCCTTGGCCTTCGCCACAGCGTGGATGTTCTCGGCCACGGGGTTGCGGATGTCGACCACGTGGGCGGCCTCGGGGCCGGTGACCAGCTTCTCCATGTAGAACACTGCCGACGGGTCGAACATCGACCCACGCGGGGCCACCGCGAGCACCGATACGGCGTTGTTCATGCCCTTGGCGGTGAGGGTCGTCCCGTCGATGGGGTCCACGGCGACGTCGCACTCGGGTCCGGTGCCGTCCCCGACCTCCTCGCCGTTGTAGAGCATCGGGGCGTCGTCCTTCTCGCCCTCGCCGATCACCACCACGCCGCGCATCTGCACGGTGGAGATCATCGTGCGCATCGCGTCGACGGCCACGGCGTCCGCGCCGTTCTTGTCGCCGCGCCCCACCCAGCGGGCGGCGGCGAGCGCGGCCGCCTCGGTCACCCGGACGAGCTCGAGGGCCAGGTTGCGGTCGGGCGTGTCGGGCGCGACGGCCAGGCTCTCGGTCATGGCGCGATGCTAGCGGCCGGAGGTGCTCACGGTGCCCCGAAGCCCGCCTGGCGGAGGACCTGCTGGCCGGAGTCGCTGAGGACCAGGTTGATCCACTGCGTGCTGAGCGCGGTGTTCTTGGCCTGGGTCAGCGTCACGATCTGGCACTGGTTGGACCCCTTGGTGGCGAACACCTGGGGTGAGCCGAGCTGCGCCTTCTGGGCGCTGACCATGCTGGACTGGTCCGCCGTCGCGAGCACGTCGCCCGCGTCGCCCGCCACCGCCTGCTGCGACAGGTCGGCCGAGGCGCCGTAGGTGAAGGTCACCGTCGAACCCGGGTTCTGGCTCTCGAACTGCTGGCCGAGCTGGGTGAAGGCCTGCTTCAGCGACGTGTCGGCCAGGACCACGATCGAGCTGGGTGCGTTGCGCTGGCCGCCGGGTCCGGTGGAGTCGCCGCCGCCGCCGCAGGCGGAGAGGGCGAGCAGCGCGAGCAGCGCCGGAAGCAGGACGAGACGGTTCACGAGGGTCTTCATGGGCGCTCCGGTGGGTGGGTGGGCGCCAGACTCTTCCGCAGTCGACGAGGCGCCCGCCTCGCCCGTACCGGGTGAACTCGGCGGGTGAGGCGAGGTTCAGCTCGTCAGCCAGAGGGTCAGCGCCGCCGCCAGGAGCGCCGGTGGCGTCAAGGTGAGCGAGACCCGATGGTAGGCCGCGCTGCCGGGCGCCGCGTCGTACGCCGTGAGGGTGCGGCGCCACAACAGGTTGGCCAGGGATCCGGTCCACGTCAGCCCACTGCCGATGTTGAGGCCCAGCAGGGCAGCCAGCACCGCGGTCGTCCCGAGGGGCGCGAGGATCGGGACGATCAGCAGGGTGGCGGAGAGGTTGGTCAGCAGGTTCGCGAGCACGGTCGCGATCACCGCGATCAGCACGATCCCGCCCAGCGACACCGAGTCGGGCACCAGGTGCTCGATCGCGTCCCCGAGGAAGCCGACGCCGAGCCCGGCGACCACCACGCCGAGTGCGACCACCCAGATCGCGAAGCCGGGATGGGCCGAGCGGACCAGGTCGCGCACCCCGAGCAGGCCGTGGCGGTGGCCCCAGACACCCAGCACCGCTGCCGCCACCGCCGAGACCCACCACGGCTCGCCCCCGAAGGGCGACACCGCCGCGAAGCCCACGAGCATCGCGCCGACGACGACCAGCGGGAAGGCGGGGACCGGCAGCAGGTCGGACGGACCGGGCTGCGGGTCGCCGGTCAGGTCGCGACGGAACAGCAGCCGCAGGCCGACGTACTCGACGACCAGCACCACCGCGAGCACCGGAGCCATCCGCAGCGCGAAGCCGGTGAACGTCAGGTCGAGGTCCGGCATCGCGAGCAGGTTGGTGAGGTTGGAGACCGGCAGGAGCAAGGAGGCGGAGTTGGCCATCCGCAGGCAGGCGTAGGTGCCGGGCTCCGCGGGCACCGACCGGGCGAGGCACGCCGACAGCACGACCGGCGTCAGCAGGACGACCGTCGCATCCAGGCTGAGTACCGCCGTGACGATCGCCGCGAGGACGAAGACGCCGGTGAAGAGCAGCGCGGGCCTCCCGCCGCTCCAGCGGCCGACCCGCTGGGCGGCGGCGGTGAAGAGCCCGGCCCGGGCACAGACGTCCGACACCACGAGGATCGTGACCAGGAACGCGACGACGGGGGCCAGGTCGGCGACGGCGGAGCGCACGTCCGCCGCGGTCAGCAGCCCCGTGGCCAGCGTGACCCCGGCGCAGCCCAACCCGACCAGTGCTTCGACCCGCCCCGACGGGTGCACGAACGCCACCGCCAGCATCCCGGCCAGCGCCAGCACGACGACGACGTCCGACGGGGGTGGCACGGGCGCAGCCTAGGTGCACCTGTGAGGATGACGGCGGCGGCAGCCCGTCCGCCGAGCAGGGGAGGACGTCGGTGAGCGAACAGCCGGGCCGCTACCAGCGGTCGGCGTCCGGCATGGTCGGGGCCATGCTCGTGACGCTGCTGGCGATCCTGGCCTTCGTGGCGTTCCGCGCCTGCAACCGCACCGACCTCGAGGTGAAGCCCGAGCACGTCGACTACCTGGCCCAGGTCGGCTACGCCCAGGGCAGCGGGGCCGACCTGGTCTACCCGGCGAGCCTGCCCAGTGGCTGGTACGTCACGAGCGTCGACTTCGCTCCTGGGACCCGACCCACCCTCGGCCTGTCGATGCTGACGGCGGCGAACGAGTACGCCGGGTTCCGCCAGTCGCCGTTGTCGGCGGCGCGGCTCCTCACGACCTACGTCGACGAGCACCCGACTGCCGGCGCGCCGGTCACGCTCGACAGCGGGCTCGTCCGGCGCTGGGACACGTGGACAGACTCCGGCGGCGACACCGCCCTGGTCGCGCGATGGCACGGCGAGACGCTGATGGTCTTCGGGTCGGCCTCTCAGGCCGACCTCGAGACGCTGGCCGGCTCGTTGACGGACGCCGCGCTGCCGACGCGCTCGGCGAGCGCGAGTCAGGCCTCGTCGAGGGCGGCGTCGAGCCGCGAGCGCGCCCCGTCGAGCCACTCCTGGCACAGGGTGGCCAGCTTCTCCCCGCGCTCCCACAACGCGAGGCTCTCCTCGAGGGTCGTCCCGCCCGCCTCGAGTGCGCGCACCACCTCGATCAGCTCGGCGCGGGCGGCCTCGTAGCCCAGCTTCTCCTCAGCCATGGTCCTCCTCCGATGGGGCTGCGGGCTCGACCGCGGTCGTCGTCGCGAGGACACGCCCGTCGGCGAGACGGATGCTCAGGTCGTCGCCGGCCCCGACGCGTGCGGTGGAGGCGACCACCGACCCGTCGGCGGCCTGGACGACGGCGTACCCACGCTGCAGCGTGGCCAGCGGGGACAGCGCACGGGCACGCGCCCGCTGGTGGGCGATGTCGTCGCCGGCGCGGGCCAGGGCGTGGGTGAGCACGCGGCGCGAACGGTCGCGCAGGTCGCCGACCTCCACGGCCCGGGCGTCGAGCAGGGTGCGCGGGTCGGCGAGCACGGGGCGCGACCGCAGGTCGGCCAGGGCCCGGGTCTCGCGGTCGACCAGCTGCCGGACCAGGGCCCGGATGCGCTGGGTCGCCCAGTCGACACCGCGCAGCTCCTCGGCCATGTCGGGGACGAGCTGCTTGGCGGCATCGGTCGGGGTCGAGGCCCGGACGTCGGCGACGAGGTCGAGCAGGGGCGTGTCGGGCTCGTGACCGATCGCGGAGACGACCGGCGTCCGCGTGCCGGCGACGGCTCGGATCAGGGCCTCGTCGCTGAAGGGCAGGAGGTCCTCCACCGACCCGCCGCCCCGGGCCACCACGATCACGTCGACGTCGGGGTGACGCTCGAGCCGGGCGAGGGCGTCGATCACGTCGTTGGCCGCGCGAGAGCCCTGCATGGCGGCGTACGCCGTCTCGAACCTGACGCCGGGCCAGCGGCGACGGGCGTTCTCCATGATGTCGCGCTCCGCGGCGGAGCCCTGGGCGGTGACGAGGCCGACGCAACGGGGCAGGAAGGGCAACGGCCGCTTCAGCTCCGGCGCGAACAGGCCCTCGGCCGCGAGCAGCTGGCGCCGGCGCTCGAGCCGGGCGAGCAGCTCGCCGAGACCGACCATCCGGATCTCGCGAGCGACCAGAGACAGGGTGCCGCGGTTGGCGTAGTAGTCGGGCTTGGCATGGATCACGACGCTGGCGCCCTCGACCAGGGGTGGGTTGAGGCTGTCGAACAGGGTGCGCGCGCACGTCACCGGGATGGAGATGTCGCCCGCGGAGTCGCGCAGGGTCATGAACACCGTGCCGAGGCCCGGACGCCGGCTGACCTGCGCCATCTGCCCCTCGACCCAGACCGGACCGAGCCGGTCGACCCAGCCCGAGATCGCCAGGGCGATCTGACGCACCGGCGCCGGCTTCGCGGGCGAGGTGTCCAGGGCCATGGCCGCGAGCGTAGGCCCTCCCACCGACGCCGGCCCGACGCCCTACCGGCTTGTAACGCGCAGTTAGTGACGCGCATGCGCAGTACGTAGCTGCGCATGCGCGTCACTAACTGCGCGTTACATGGGGTCCGGGCGGTGGGGGCCTCGCGCCGAGTCGGAGGTCTCGCCGTACGACCGTAGACTCGGCGACATGAGTGTGGACCTCGGTATGCCTGTGTCTTCGGGCCAGGGCGTACGGCTCGCTGCTCCCCGCGGCTACTGCGCCGGCGTGGACCGGGCGGTGATCACCGTGGAGAAGGCGCTCGACCTGTACGGCGCGCCGGTCTACGTCCGCAAGCAGATCGTCCACAACAAGCACGTCGTCTCCGACCTCGAGTCCCGGGGCGCGGTGTTCGTCGAGGAGCTCGACGAGGTGCCCGAGGGTGCGACCGTCGTCTTCTCCGCCCACGGGGTCTCGCCGACCGTCCACGCGGAGGCGCAGGAGCGCGGGCTCAAGACCATCGACGCGACCTGCCCTCTGGTGACCAAGGTCCACCACGAGGCGAAGCGGTTCGCCGGAGACGACTACGACATCCTGCTGATCGGGCACGAAGGCCACGAAGAGGTCGAAGGCACCTCGGGCGAGGCGCCCGAGCACATCCAGCTCGTACAGGGCCCTGCCGACGTCGACTCGATCGTGGTCCGGGACCCGACCAAGGTCGCCTGGCTGTCACAGACGACGCTGTCGGTCGACGAGACGCTCGAGACGGTCGATGCCATCCGCCGCCGCTTCCCCGAGCTGCTCGACCCGCCCAGCGACGACATCTGCTACGCCACGCAGAACCGCCAGCTCGCGGTCAAGGAGATCGCGCACGACGCCGACCTGGTGATCGTGGTCGGGTCGGCGAACTCCTCCAACTCCGTCCGGCTCGCCGAGGTCGCGCTCGAGGCGGGTGCCAAGGCGGCCCACCGGGTCGACGACGCGAGCGAGATCGACGACGCCTGGCTCGAGGGTGTCGACCACGTCAGCGTGACCTCCGGCGCGAGCGTGCCGGAGGCCTTGGTCGACGGCGTGCTCGCCTACCTCAGCGCGCGCGGCTACCCCGACGCCGAGGCCGTTCACAGCGCCGAAGAGTCGCTGATCTTCGCCCTGCCCCCCGAGCTACGTCGGGACCTGCGGGCCGCGGCCAAGGCCTGACGCGCGGGCAGCCGCCTGCGGCGGCGGTCTCGCTGCGCCGTCAGGGCTTCGCGAGCTCAGCCCTGGGCTGGCTCGACACTCCCGCGCTGACGCCGACCCCGCTGGTTCACGGTGAGCCGGTGCGGTGGTCGCCGCCTGCGGCGGCGGTCTCGCTGCGCCGTCAGGGCTTCGCGAGCTCAGCCCTGGGCTGGCTCGACGCTCCCGCGCTGACGCCGACCCGGCCGGTTCACGGTGAGCCGGTGCGGTGGTCGCCGCCTGCGGCGGCGGTCTCGCTGCGCCGTCAGGGCTTCGCGAGCTCAGCCCTGGGCTGGCTCGACACTCCCGCGCTGACGCCGACCCCGCCTTCGGCGGGTTCGGCTGCGCGGTCGGGCCAGACGACGTACCTGTAGAGCAGGAAGTTCGCGACGACGCTGCCACCCAACGCCACCACCTTGGCCGTCATCAGCGGGACGGAGACGACGTCGTGCACGGTGTGGATCAGGAGAGGCTGGAGCACCCACATCGTCGCGCCGTTCGAGGCCACGAAGAGGACCGCCTGGCGCAGCGTCACCCGCGCGGCGCCGAAGGTGTGGCGGCCGTTGACCAGGAAGCTGAAGGTCATGCCGGCCGAGGTCGAGACGAAGTTCGCCAGCACGATCCCGAGGGGTGCGTTGAGCACCCAGAACAGGGCCAGGTCGATCGCGGTGTTGCAGAGCCCGACGGCGAGGAAGCGGACGACCGTGCGCGGCATCATGCGCCCCGCCTCTCGGGGCCCGCGCTGGTCATGCGTCCCACGGTGACATCCGGAGGGGCCGCGTGCGGGCGAAATGGGAGAACTGGCGGGCAGGAGCAGAAGGTCATGGTCCACGAGTACGGCGTCGCCCTGCACGTCGCCTACGACGGACCTGTGAGCAACCTTCGAGACCCTCCCTAGACTCGGCGCGTGGCCCGATACGTCGACGTCCATCCGGACAACCCGCAGCCTCGGCTGATCAAGCAGGTCGCCGACGCGGTGCGCGACCAGGACGCGCTGATCGCCTACCCCACCGACTCGGGCTACGCGCTCGGCACCCGGATGGGCAACCGCGAGGGCCGCGAGCGGATCCTCACCATCCGCGACCTCGACGACAAGCATCACTTCACGCTGATGTGCTCCGACTTCGCCCAGCTCGGGCAGTTCGCGCAGATCTCCAACAGCGTCTTCCGCGCGATCCGTGCGGCGACTCCCGGGCCCTACACGTTCATCCTGCCCGCCACCGGCGAGGTGCCGCGCCGGCTGCTGCACCCGAAGAAGCGGACGGTCGGCGTCAGGATCCCCGACCACGCGGTCTGCCAGGCGCTGCTCTCGGAGCTGGGTGAGCCGCTGGTGACGAGCTCGCTGATCCTGCCCGGAGAGACCGAGCCACGCGCCCTCGGCTGGGAGATCAAGGAGGAGCTCGACCACGCCGTCGACGTCGTGGTCGAGGCCGGCGAGACCCTGGCCGAGCCGACCACCGTCGTGGACTGGTCGGAAGGGTTCCCCCAGGTCGTCCGGCTGGGTGCGGGTGACGTCAGCCGCTTCGAGGAGTGACCGGCGTCGGCTCAGCGAGCGGAGGTGCGCTGACGCGCGAGCAGGGTCAGCAGGCACACGGCGTACCCGGCGAAGAGGGCAAGGCTGTGGTGGGCCAGACCGGTGATGACGGCTTGGACAACGCCGTCGTGGGGCGCGGCGATCACCTTCGGCCCGTTCAGCGCGACGATCACCATCGTGCCGAACATCAGCAGCGGCGGCAGGACGCCGACGGTGAAGAAGTCGCGTGGCCGCACCATCAGCGCCGCACCGAGGCACACCACCACGAAGCAGAGGTCGAAGAAGAGCTCGAGGTGACCGACCAGCAGCACCTCGACGGCGGCGACCGTGAGGACGACGGCGCTGGACAGGGCCACCACCTCGCTGCCGGGGGCGTTCCCCTCCCACAGCGGGCCGAAGTCGGGACGTGCGGGGGAGGCGGTGGAGTGGCCGCGCGCCCGGGTCGCGTTCACCCCACGTCACCGTGGCTCTGGCGTTCGCGGGTCCGGTAGCGGTGAGCGCACCGGTGGTCGCGCACGCGCGAGCGGATGTCGCGCCGGTGAGGGGGATGCGCGCGGGGAGCGCGCACGGAGTGACGATGCGCGCACAGCGGCAGACCGACGCGCGACCTCGCTTCGCTCACGGAGCCACCGTATGCTCGGCCACCCCCTCGTCGTCCGCGGCGCGCCGGGGCAGGGGATGCACGGAGCCGACGGCCCGAACGGCCGTCGTCGACCTGTGGCGTCGAGGGCAGCACGTCGTCGGTCGCGTCGAGGTCCTCGAAGCGCCGCGCGGCCACGAGGACCCGGGACTCCCACGACCCGACCGTCTGGTTGTAGGCGCCGACGGCGGTGTCGAGCGCGCGACCGAGCTTGCCGAGATGGCTGCCCATGGTGCGCAGCCGCTCGTGGAGGTCACGACCCATCCGGTGGATCTCGCGGGCCTCGTCGGCCAACGACTCGTGGCGCCAGCCGTGGGCCACCGTGCGGAGCAGCGCGATCAGCGTGGTCGGGCTGGCGAGCACGACCCCGCGCTCGGCGGCGTACTCGATGAGCGAGGCGTCGGCGTCGAGCCCGGCGGCCAGGAACGACTCGGCGGGGAGGAACAGCACCACGAACTCCGGGGTCTCGGGCAGGGAGCGCCAGTAGCGCTTGGAGCCCAGCAGCTCGATGTGACCGCGCAGCTGCCGCGCGTGGCGGGACAGGTGGGCCGCACGCGGCTCGGGCTCGTCGGTCGCGGTGGCGTCGAGGAAGGCGTCGAGAGGCACCTTCGCGTCGACCACGACGCTCCGCCCGCCGGCCAGCCGCACCACCAGGTCGGGGCGGCGGGCGCCGTCGTCGAGCCGGACCTGCTCGTCGAAGTCGCAGCGGTCGACCAGCCCGGCCAGCTCGACGGCCCGGCGCAGGTGGAGCTCGCCCCACCGGCCCCGGACCTGGGGTCGGCGCAGCGCGGTGGAGAGGGTCTGGGTCTCGCGACGCAGGCCGTCGGCGGTGTGGCGCATGTCGAGCACCTGCTGGTGGAGCTCGCCCTGCCAGGTCGCCCGTGCGTGCTCGAAACCCTGGAGCTGGTCGCTGAGGCGGTCGAGGCCCTGCATCACCTCCGCATGGGGCACGGCCTGGTCGACCCTCGCCTGGCCCAGCCCCTCGACGTACGACGGTCGGGAGCGCGCCCACAGCACGCCGACGACCGCGCCCACCGCGAGCCCCATGAGAAGCATCACCAGCTCCGACATCATGTTCATGCGGCCACGGTCCCAGGGACCACCGACAACACTGGTTAACGTGAGCCCCATGAGGCACGGCGTGCGCACAGCGATGGTGACGGTGGCGGCGTGTCTCCTGCTCTCGGGATGCTTCGGGTCGAGCTCGCCCGAACCCGCGGCATCGCCGACGGGCAGCCACCGTCCGGGAACGACCGACACGCCCTCCGACACGCCCTCCGACACGCCGTCGAGCACCCCGACGAGCCCGGCCACCTCCGAGCCGACGACGCAGCCCACCTCCGGCTCGACCACCGCCACCACCCCGGCCCTGGCGTTCAGCCCGAAGTCGAACGGGCGCCATTCCCACACCTGCCTGGCGATCACGGGCAACGACCCGGTCGACTACGTCTACTACCCGGTGATGGTCCAGGCGCCCTCGCCCGTCACGCTCGACAGCGCGTCGGTGACCTACGCCGACGGCGTCCAGGTGGCGGGCTCCTGGGTGGCGCCCGCGGCCCCCACTGCAGGCACCGGCATCGTCGACGGGTGGCCCCCACCGGCGATCCTGGTCCAGGGCAGCAGCGTGCAGTGGAAGAAGCGGGTTCCGGCCGCGGGGGCGACCCTCGATCCGGCCACCGGTTGGTACAACGTCTTCCTGCACCTCCGCGTCTACCCCGATGCGCTGCCGCTGAAGACCGACGGGGTCGTCCTGACCTACCACGACGACGCCGGCAACCAGACCGTCACCTGGGTCGACCACCTGACCTTCCGGACGAAGTGCTGAGCCGGGCTCAGTCGCTGAGGTCCACGACGACCGGGGCGTGGTCGGAGGCTCCTTGACCGGCGCGCTCCTCGCGGTCGATGAACGCGCCGGTGACGCGTCCGGCCAGCGACGGCGTCGCGAGGACGAAGTCGATCTTGAGCCCGCGGTCGCGCTCGAAGCGCTGCCGGTAGTAGTCCCAGTAGGTGTAGCCGGGCGCGTACTCGCGGGTGACCTCGGCGTACCCGTCGTCGAGGAACGCCTGGAACGCCGCGCGCTCCGCCGGCGTGACGTGCGTGGAGTTCTTGAACTGAGCCGGGTCGAAGACGTCGGCGTCGGTCGGGCAGATGTTCCAGTCGCCGACCAGGGCCGTCTGACCGTCCATCCACGCGCCGGCGGCTTCCCGGAGGCGGGCCAGCCAGTCCAGCTTGTAGACGTAGTGGGGGTCGTCCGGCTTGCGGCCGTTGGGCACGTAGAGCGACCAGAGCCGGACGCCGTCGCACGTGGCTGCGATCGCCCGGGACTCGGCCGCCAGTGGCTCGCCGTACCCGGGCATGCCGTCGAAGCCGGTGGTCACCTCGTCGAGCCCGACCCGGCTCAGGATCGCGACGCCGTTCCACTGGTTGGTCCCCGCGGCGGCGATCTCGTAGCCCGCGGCCTGCAGACCCATCAGCGGCAGCTGGTCCTCGCGGGCCTTGGTCTCCTGGAGCGCGAGGACGTCGACGTCGTGCCGCTGGAGGAACGCCTCGACCCGCTCGATACGCGACCGGAGAGAGTTGACGTTCCACGTGGCGATCCGCATCCACCCACCCTAGGGGGTGCCGTGCGTGCCCGACGGCGCTCGTCGGGGGACAGGGCCGCACGGTGCGGATGGTCGTAGGACGACCGTCCGATGGTGACTCAGACCGGGTTCGCGACACCGTGGTGACACGGAACGATCCCCTTTCTGAGGAGCACACCATGAAGCGCATCGCCTGTCTCGCCGCCGCCGGAGCCCTGGTGGCGACCTCGGGTCTCGGGGCCTACGCGGCCAACGCCGCCACGGCCGACAGTCCCGTCCGACCAGGTCCGCGCGGCCGCCCGCCACGGCGCCGACGACCCCGCGGGTCATCACCGCCATCACGGTGCCGACGACCGCTCCGGTCACCACCGGCACCACCGCGCGGACGACCGTCCCGGTCACCACCGGCGCGCGACCCCGGAGCCCGGTGACGACAACGGCGGCCAGGGCACCGAGCCCGGCGACGACAACGGCGCGAACAGCCCGGCGACACCACGGCGGTGACGAGCGGCGGCCACCACGGCGGCCACGACGGCGATCGACGACCGACCCCGCCCTCACCCCACGGCGCCCGGCCTGCAGGCCGGGCGCCGCGCGTGCTTGGATCTGGCCCATGAGGCGCCTCGTCATCGTGATGCTGGTGATCGCCATCGCACTCGACGTGGCGTACTGGTCGATCTGGTACACCCAGCGTGACTGGCTGGCCAGCGAGCACACCCAGGCCTACTACGACTTCGAGAACGCCTTCCCGCTCGCCGACCTCTGGCTCGGCATCGCCTGCGTGCTCGCGTTGGTGACCCTCCTACGACGCCGGCCGAGCGCTCTGCTCTGGCTGATCGCCACCGGTGCCGCCGGGCTCTACCTCGGCTCCATGGACCTCCTCTACGACCTCGAGCACGGAATCTTCGGCAAGGGTGGGGGAGGAGCCTTCGAGGCGGTGATCGTCGCGATCACCTGGATCTTCTCGATCACGGTGCTGCGCTTCGCCTGGACCCGCCGGGCGGAGCTGCTCGCCGGAGCGGACGATTCGGGTCCGCCGCCCTCTTCTCCGTAGACTCGCCCGCCGTGGCTCTCACCATCGGCATCGTCGGACTCCCCAACGCGGGCAAGTCGACGCTCTTCAACGCGTTGACCAAGAACGACGTGCTCGCGGCGAACTACCCGTTCGCCACGATCGAGCCCAACGTGGGCGTCGTCGGCGTGCCCGACGAGCGGCTCCAGCCCCTCTCGGAGCTCTTCGGGTCGGCCCGGATCCTGCCCGCGACCGTGGAGTTCGTCGACATCGCGGGCATCGTCCGCGGCGCCTCCGAGGGCGAGGGCCTGGGCAACAAGTTCCTGTCCCACATCCGCGAGTCGGCCGCGATCTGTCAGGTCACCCGGGTCTTCCGCGACGAGGACGTCACCCACGTCGACGGCGAGGTGAACCCGGAGTCCGACCTCGGCACGATCCAGACCGAGCTGATCCTGGCGGACCTGCAGACCGTCGAGAAGGCGATCCCGCGGCTGGAGAAGGAGGCCCGCGGCACCAAGGCGCTCGCCGCCAACCTCGACGCCGCCCGTGAGGCGCTCGCCGCGCTGGAAGCCGGTACGCCGATCATCAACACCGCGATCGACCGGGCCCTGATCCGCGAGCTGTCGCTGCTCACTGCGAAGCCCTTCATCTACGTCTTCAACTGCGACGCCGACGAGCTCGCCGACGTCGAGCTGAAGAAGAAGATGCAGGACCTCGTCGCCCCCTCCGAGGCGATCTTCCTCGACGCGAAGTTCGAGGCCGAGCTCGTCGAGCTCGACTCCGACGAGGAGGCGCACGAGATGCTCCACGAGCTGGGGATCGAGGAGTCGGGGCTCGACCAGCTCGCCCGCGTCGGGTTCGACACCCTCGGCCTGCAGACCTACCTGACCGCTGGCCCCAAGGAGACGCGGGCCTGGACGATCCGCAAGGGCGCGACCGCCCCCGAGGCCGCCGGGGTCATCCACACCGACTTCCAGCGCGGCTTCATCAAGGCCGAGATCGTCTCGTACGACGACCTCCTCGCCGCCGGCTCGATGCTGAAGGCCAAGGAGGCCGGTCGGGTCCGGATGGAGGGCAAGGACTACGTCATGCACGACGGCGACGTCGTGGAGTTCCGCTTCAACGTGTAAATGCCCAGTTCACACGCCTAATTGAGGCTCCTTGCCCCCTTCTTGCCCCCGTCGGCGGCGAGGACTTCCTCTGCCAGTGCAGATGCGGCGCTTCTCGTCTTGTCTTCCGCAGAGGGCCAGAGATGGCTGTAGGTCTCCAAGGTCGTGCTCGCCTTCGCGTGGCCGAGAGCCCGCTGGACGGTCACGACATCGCAGCCTGCGGCGATGAGTCCTGAGGCGTAGAAGTGCCGGAGATCGTGAAGGCGGATGCCGTCTTGGCCTGCCGCAGCGAGCGTCTTGCGCCACCAGTAGCCGATCGTGTTCTGGTGCGGTGGATTCTCCTCGCCGCCTGCGAAGATCCAGTCGCCGCGATGACCCAACTCGGTGTGGCGTGAGAGCAATGTGAGCAGTTCGTCCGGGAGCGGCACATCCCGCTCTGACCCGTACTTCGGAAGACGAATCTCGACCTGCCCAGCGCCCGCTCGCTGCACTTGGCGACGTACCCGGAGCCGACGACGCAGGAAGTCGATGTCGTCGAACTGCAGGGCTGCGGCCTCACCCAGCCTGAGGCCAGCGAACGCGCACACCGCGATGAAGGCCACGAACCGCTCATCGGCTGCATCGAGCAGTGAACGCACCTGTGCCGGGGACGGAATCTCCATCGAGGCCTCGCGTTTGCGCTGCCGCGGTATACGGGTTCCCGACGTCGGGTCGGCCGAGATCACCTTGTCCCTGATCGCCGCTCGGAATACCGAGCGGACATTGACGAACCGAGTCTTGACGGTGCTGGGCGCGAGGCCACGCACGGCCATCTCCTTGACCCACGCGTCGACGTGAGAAGGCCGCACCTTCCGTAACTCCAGATCGCCGAACGTCGTGTCACGTACTGCGAGCGACATGGCCTTTATCGTGCCGTCGGTCCAGACCTGATGCTGTGACCAGACTGCGAAGTAGGTCCGTAAGGTGATGCGCCCGTCCTGGGGGTCGACCCATGCGCCTCGGTCGAGCGCGTCGAGCTGGCCTCGCAGCCACCGTTGGGCATCCACCTGCCGCCTGAAGGTCTGCTGGTGTCTCTTGCCGGTCTCAGGGTGTGTGTACCGGGCGCGCCATGAGTCACCGCGGCGCGTAACACTGCCGCTAGCCATGAGCCGGCATCCGTGGCCACGGGGCAGCGCTCTGCGCCACCCGTCCCTCGGGGACCCTGTGCCGGTGTTTCTCGAGACTCCGCATGTCTCATCCTCCCTCTGTGAGTACGGCCGTGGTCGATGGTCAGTTGTGGTGGTGGGGGCGGTTGGTCTGTTCGGTGAGCCAGAGGACGAGGTCGCTCTTCCAGTAGCGGACGTGGCGTCCGAGTTTGAAGCTGCGGGGTCCGGTGCCGAGGTGGCGCCAGTAGCGGAGGGTGCCTTCGGGGATGCGGAGGTAGGTGCAGGCTTCTTGGAGGGTGAGCATCTCGTCGCCGGCGTTTCGGACGGGCTGCTGCTGCTGGTGGAGTTGCTGGTGGTGGGGGTTGGGCTGGGCGGTCATGGTGCTGCTCCTCAGGCGGTGTCGACCGGGGTCGGTCGTGGCTCGGTGTTTCCGGGCTTGCCCGGTAGGTGTGCAGCGCCTGCCAATCGATGATCAGCGATACTCTGCGGTAGTGGACCTGGAGGTGGACTCGGTGGTGGATCTGGGGGAGCGGACGGTGATCGAGACCGCGCGGCGGTCGGCTGGCTTGTCGCAGCGGCGGTTGGCGGAGATCGCCCGGACTCAGCAGTCGTCGGTCTCGGAGTATGAGTCGCGGCGGAAGTCGCCGACCCTGGAGGTGGTCGAGCGGCTGGTGGATGCCGCGGACGCGAAGCTGAGGGTGAGCCCGTTGGTGGTGTGGGACTACCTGGACGACCCGGACATCCCGGAGCTTCCGGAGGGGCGGGTGATCTTCTTCCCGGATCGGTTGTGGTCGGTGCCGGTGCCGGACTGTTTCGCCCGGGTGCAGGTGGTCAGGCGCCTGTTGGGCACCGAGGAGAACACGATCTGGGACCTGTCGGATCCGGTGCAGCGAGTGGCGTTCTATGAGCGGGTGTTGGTGCGGGGGCTGCCTGAGCAGATGGAGGACTCGGTCGACGGGGTGTTGTTGGTCCAGGCGTGGTCGGACCTGGATCTGCCCGAGGTGGTTCGTCGGGTGTGGCAGCCGGCGGTCGACGCGGCCACTCGCACCTCCGACATGCCACCCCGAGACCCGGGCGGGGTCAGCGCCAAGCTCGCAGCCAGGGTCGGCATCCGATGGCCGCCACCGACCCGAACGACCAGACGCCGGCGTCGCCGCAGCCAGCCTGAACAGGAGGCGTAGCCGGATCACAGGCCCAGCCCTTCGCGGCGCGGCGGGGACGCCGACGGCCCAGGCGACATGGGCGGCGCCGCTGGCACCGGCGAGGACGCGGGGGCGGGCCGGCGGCGAGCCGTGGACGCCGCCCGAGGGCCAGTGAGTGGGCTGCGCGGCTGTCCTGCCGGCTGGGGGGTTGGCTGGGGAGTGGGTTGGGGTCCGTAGCGGTCGATGGCGTCGATGGCCTGGTGGCGGGCGTGGGCGGGTCCGAGGTCGGCGCGGTCCCGGCTGAAGGTCTCGACCCACTGCTTCCTGGCGTCGTCGAGGTCCTCGGCGACCAGGTGGGCGGTGTTGGAGTCGCGGCCGCGGGTCATCGCGACGTAGGCGGCGGCTGCGCCGGTGTGTTCCCCGATCACGACGTGGGCACGGTCCACAGTCTCACCCTGGGCGCCGTGGACGGTGGTGGCGTAAGCCAGTTCCACGAACCGGGCCGCGTACTCGGCTGGAACCGTCCGGTCCCGGCCATGGCCCTGCCGGTGCGGGTGGAGGGTCAGGTCCCCGTGAGAGCCGACGGCAGCCACGGTCCAGGTCTGCCGGTTCACTACCTGCAGGTCCGGGTCGTTGCGGCGGGTCGCGACCCGGTCCCCGACCCCGACCTGCTCCCCACGCGCCGTCACCGCCGATACCTGGGCCGCCGCCTCTCTCTGGCCGGCAGAGTTTCCAGCAGAGTGGCCGGCAGGGTGTGCGGCTTGGCGCCGTTCGCGGATAGAGGCGTTGAGTTCGGTGACCTGGTCGCGGGTGTCAGCGATGACCAGCTCACCGGACGCGCCGACCTCCGCGAGGGCCGCGGTGCGTTCGACCTCGGAGGCATGAACCACCACCTGACCCCGGCGGACCAGCGCGTCAAACACGGCCGCCGGGTCCTCACTGCGGCGCATCTTGAGGGTGAGGGCGGCGTAGTCGGGGTCGGTGAAGCGGTGCACCGACTTCAACGTGACGACGGCGGTTGGGTGGGCCCAGGCGATGGCGTGGTCCAGGACGCCGCCGCGGCCGACGGCAGGGAGCTGGTGGCGGTCACCGACCAGGGCGACGCGTGCGCCGGTCTCCTCGGCGATGGTGAGCAGAGCGCGGGCGGCGTCCTGGTCGAGCATCCCGGCCTCATCGACCAGCAACAGATCCCCGGCTCGCAGGAGCGCGCCAGGTTCGGGGGTGGGGTGGGGCTGGCGGGTCCAGTGGCCGTCGTCGTCCCACCGCCACCCGTGTTGGTGGATCAGCCAGGCGGCGGAGTGGCCGTCTGCGCCGGTCTCGGCTGCGGCGACCTGGGCGGCCTTCAATGTCGGGGTCACCACTAGCATCCGGTGGCCCCGTTGGGTGAGCAGCTGCCGCGTGGTGGCTAGGGCGGTGGTCTTCCCGGCCCCGGCGCCCCCTTCGACCACGACCAGGGGCCCGTCGCCGGCGAGGACACCGACCACGGCGGCTTGGGTGGGGTCGATCCGGACCAGTCCCCGCCCGCCCAGCCGGACGCGGCGGGCCGGCTGGGTGGACCGACGGGCGAGCCGAGTGATCAGGTCGGCCTCCACCTCGAGCACCCGCAGGGAGGTCAGGGACCGGACGTGCTCGGGCACGTCCGTTGAGGACAGCAGCGGACGCACCGGTCGGCGGCGCGGGCGGTGATGTCCTCGGCCAGCTCGGCCCGGGCGGCCCGGTCCGCGATCAGGCAGGTCTGGGCGAGCAGGACCTCGGTGTGGCCGCGGAGGTCGGCGGTGTTCCACGCCGACCGCTTAGCCCCGAGCTGTGAGATGACCAGGTCGGCGGCCGCGTCGCGGTCGATCCAGCCCGGCAGCGTGCCCTCCAGTTGGACCGGCCCGGCCGGGTCCCGGTAGCCGACCTCGCGCAGTTCGTTGTTCCACCGTGCCACCAGCTCGGCCCCGTCGGTTGGGACCACCTTGTCGGGGCGGGCCCGGGCCCAGGCCCGCCGGTCCCACGCCTCCCGCAGCGCCGGGCCGGGTTCCTGGCCGGGGTGCTCGGCCCGCCAGGCGGCCTCGTAGGAGTCGACGTGACCGCGGATCTGCCGAGCCCTAGCGCTGAACGCGCCGACGTAGCCGGCGAGCTCCTTGATCTCGCTGGTCTCCGGGTCCAGGTGAACCCGTGGGCGGCGAGCACCTGAACGGAAGTGGGGGTTGGTGGCGACGGCGGCGTGGCCGATCCCGTTGATCGCCTCGATCGAGTCCCGCACCCCGACCGAATGGATGCCCCGCCACGACCCGGCCGCCCACACACGGGCGTTGACCTGGAGATGCAGATGCCGGTGCGGATCCCCGGCCCGAGAGGTGTAGTGCCGGATCACCGCCGCCTCGAGCCGCTCCACCGGGACCTGCACCTGCCGGCCCCGCGGCCCCACCCGGGTGGTCGCATGCTCGGCCAGCCAGCCCACGATCTCGGCCGCGGCCCGCTCCTGCGCCTCGTCCAACGCAGCGGAGATCTCCGGGTGCAGGGCAGCAGCCAGGGACCAGGTCTTCGGCCCGTTCACGACCACCTCGACGAACCGCAACGCGTTCTCGTCCTGACGTAGCCGACCCTTCTGACCGCCGGTGTCCAGGTCGACCCCGGCGACCCACTTCTCGTACGTATCTCCGTCCATCGCCTGCGACTGTGACGCCGTCCGGGGTGGCGACCAGCCGTTGGGCGACGCCCCAGCCCTCGGCGAGGTAGTAGTCATCGGCCCGCGACCGGTCCCACTCCACATACGCCCGCGCAGCCTTCGCCGCGCCGCGATAGAACTTCACCCCACCACGCACGCGGACCACCGCCTCCGACTCCACGGCGTCCATCGACAACCAACGGACCCCTAGAAATGCCGCGTGGGCCGCCCCAGGAGGGGCGACCCATCTACGAACCTTCGTAGCATGCGTGCCGCTTGGGAAGAAGGGGCGAGGGGCGGGATCAGGGAGGAGATTGGGGAGATTTGGAGTCGTGAAGAGTCAACGGTGTCAGGTGAGTCGGGGTGGAATACGGGTGTGGACGGGGTCAGAGGGCCGAGGCTGATTGCTGGGCTGATTCCTGGGTCGGATGTGGGGAGATCATCGAGGGCTCGCGGGGGTAGTCGGTGGTCGCGTAGCTAGCCGTCCAGTTCCCAGCCGACGATGACGGCCTCGAGACTGACCCGGGCCATCGATGCCGGATCCTCCACCGGGGCGATCACCGGATCGAGGCGCATTGAGCCGACCACCACCACACGATCACCGACCACCAGGTCCGCCATCACGCGTCGAGCCAACGCGGCGGCACGGCACGACACCTCATACTCCACCCCACCGTCGGCCCTGAACTCGTTGGCGGGCGCGCCGCGGGGTTCGGCGGCGCTGGAGGCGTGGGCAGCGCCTGGCGCGGCACCGCGGTCGCCGCCACCATCACCGTGGCCGTCCCCGCGTCGGTGGTCACCGTCGCCGGCTCGGCGACCACCTCACCCCGAGCAATTGCGTAGATACCCATCGAACCCCCCTGCTATGCTGTCTATAATCATAGACAGCATAGCACTCCGGTGGCTCACCCCAGCCACGAAGCGCGCTGGCTCACCACCACGGGCCCGATCCCGCGAGCAGCGGGTGCCATAGGGTCGAGTCATGGGCCGCAGGGTCGACGTCGACGACCTCGTCGACGCACATAGACGTCGCCGAGCTCCTCGGACTCGCCCACGCCACCTCCGTCCACCTCTACCAACGCCGCTACCCCCAGATGCCCCGCCCCGTCCTCGACCGCGGCGGACGCCGAGCCAGACTCTGGCTCCGCACCGAGATCACCGCCTGGATGAAGGCACGAGGGAGCGACCTCTCTCGATAGGCGATTCCCGCAGCCCACCTCCGGCCAGCCTTACACCCGAAACAGCACCGACATCGCACCCCCCGGCGGGGGCGGTACGCCACTCGTCAAAGCGCGAGATACCGCCTCCAGGCACGCGTCAGACATTGGCTCGATGTGCACTCACATGCCGATGAG
>CAWDUA010000022.1:0-23450 GCA_963805345.1 uncultured Actinomycetota bacterium | reverse complement strand
GACCGACGCGTGTTCCGGGTCCGCGCGATCTCCGGCCACGACTCGGCCAAGCACGACACGGTCGCCGCCGTCGCTCGACGATGGCGTCGCTCCCTCCGACAGCAAGCGGGGGAGTCGACGGTCACGCGGCAGCGTTGACAGCTCCTGACGTACGGGCAGGACACACGAAGCGGCTGGGTTCGAATCCCTGCGTGCCGGAGGTCGGATCGGGGTGGGAATCGTGGTCAGGGGAGGTCGAAGGCGTCGACGTCCAGAGCGTCCCGGGTGAGGCCCGCTGCCGTCCCGTCGAACACGACGTGCCACACGCCGTCGTCCCAGCGGACGACGTCCTCGTCCTGGACGCTGCCGAGGCCGGGCAGGGTGGCCGTGGTGGTCGAGAACGACAGGGCCACGTGGCCCGGGTCCGCCACGTCGAGACCGTCGACGTTCACCGCCGTCGCGACGCCGTGCCGGCTCGCGTCCCAGAACCTGGAGAAGGTCCTCCCGTCCCAGACATAGACGTCGGCGTCGTCCGCCGTACCCCGGACGCCGGGCGGGTTGGCGACGCCGTACGTCGAGAAGTACAGGCGACCGTCCACGATCGAGATCGCGTCGAGGTCGAGCGAGCTGCTCGTCAGACCGCGTGCCGTCCCGTCGAACCACACCCGCCACTGCGCGCCGTCCCAGAGGAGGACGTCCTCGTCCTGGACCGTGCCGAGGCCCGGCACGGTGACGTCCGCGGCGAACGAGACGTAGAAGCGCTGGGCGTCGAGACGGGCGAAACCGTCGACGTTCGCCCCGGTGGGAAGCCGGTAGGGCGTGGCCGAGGCGTCCACGGTGCGCTGGAACCGTGACCCGTCCCAGGACAGCGCGTCCGCGTCGTCGGCCGACCCGAACACGCCGGGCGGCAACGCGTTGCCGGAGGTCGAGAGCTCGAGCACGACCGGCGGCGGCGTGACCGTGACGACGGTGGTGACGCTGTGCTGGACGCTCCCCGAGGTTCCGGTCACCACGAGCGAGTACGACGCCGGAGGTGTCCCCGGTGCGGCGGAGACCGTGACCGTGCTGGTGCCTGCGCCGCCGGTCACGGCGGCGGGAGTCGCCGTGGCGCTCAGCCCGCTGGGGGCCGACACGGCGAGCGTGACCTCGCCGGTGAAGCCGTCCGCCGGGCTGACGCTGACCGGGAAGCTCCCGGAGGAGCCCGCCGCGACCGTGACCGCGTCCGATGCCGTCAGCGCGAAGTCGGGGTCGGGCACGGCCCCCGCCGCGACGGCCGCCATCGCGTCGACCCGCCCGAAGCCCGTCGCGGTATCGGGACCGATGGCACCGAGGTCGACGGCGGTGCCGGTGAGGACCTCTCGCTGGCGCGCCACAGGCAGACCCGGGTGTGCCGCGAGCACGAGGGCGAGGACCCCGGCGACCTGCGGCGCGGCCATCGACGTCCCGGAGGCCACCTGGTACAGGCCGTAGCGGTCGGTGGTGAGCACGTCCTTTCCGGGTGCGGCGAGGTCGGGGAAGGAGCCGGTCCGGCCGCCACACGTCGAGGGACCGCGACTGCTGCTGCCCAGGGGAGTCGTGGGATCGGCGAGCGCGCCGACCGCCAACGACTCCGGGTAGTTCGCGGGGCTCGCGGCGGAGCCCGGGGTCGGGCCGAAGTTGCCGGCGGCGAAGACCGGCAGGATGCCCGCGCGAGAGAGTGCCTGGACGTCGGGCTGGAAGGTCAGGTCGCAGGACGGACCCGTCCCGAGGGACCAGGACGCGTTCACGACCTGCGGTGCATCCGCGGTGCTCGGGTCGTGGTCCGGGTCCAGCAGCCACTGGAACGCAAGGTGAACCGCGGTCGCCGTCGAGGTGCCACGGTCGTCGAAGACACGTGCCGCGATCCAGCGGGCCCCCGGCGCGACGCCGATCGCGGTGCCCGAGGCGTCGCCGCCGACGATCGCGCCCAAGGTGGCGGTGCCGTGTCCGCTGAGGTCGACCGGGGCCGCGGTGTGCTGGCCGTACGGGTCGTACCAGCTGTTGGCTCCACCGCGCCATCGCGACTCCAGGTCCGGGCTGGTGACGTCGGCTCCGCTGTCGAGGGTGGCCACCACGACGCCGGTCCCGTCGTCTCCGGCCGCCCACGCCTCGGGTGCCCGGTCGGTGACCAGATGGGCGGCCGGGGGAGAGGTCGACGCCGGGACCAGTCGGACGGTGTCGGCGGTCACCGAAGCCACGTCACGGCGGGCGGCGATCCGGGCGATCACCTCGGGCGTGGCCGTGACCGAGACCGCGTCGACGACCCACAGTCGCCGGTATGCCGAGACCTGACCGGAGTCCGACCAGGCCCTCAACCGTCTGGTGAGTGGCGCTTGCGCGTCGCGGGCGACCGCATGAAGCGCGCGGACCACCGTGCGCAGCCGGGCGGGCCGGTGGAGGCCCGCCAGCGACCCGAGCTCGGCACGTTCCCGGAGGGTCACGATGACCGTCTGGGGGGCTCCCGAGCGAGCGCGCTGGTCCGCGGACTGTGACGGCGAGCCGGACGCGGTCGCCTCCAGCGACATCGCGAGGAGGGAGGCGAGCGCCGTGGCGAGGGCCAGGAGTACGCGGCTGGACGCGTGCCCGCTTCTTCTAGCCATGGCGGTGCCCCCCGTGCCCGGCCCCGATCGGCTCCCGCTCGGCCGGCGGCGAGCTCTCCGGCGGGAGCGCTGCGGGAGCCGCACCCCTTCGGCGACGGCGCAGGGCCAGTGCTCCGACGAGCAGGCCCACCAGGGCGAGCAGACCGGCCGCCGACCAGGCGAGCCGCCGGAAGCCGGTGGGACCGACGTCGGCGGAGGCCGAGGTCCATTCCAGGTCGGCCACCGCGTCGGAGGCACCGGCGCGGTGCACGGTCACCCACACGTGGATGTTCGTGTCCGGCGGCGCGGGCACCGTGGCGCCGAACGTCCCCGCCTGGACTCGTGTGGTCGAGGTCGTGGTGCTGTGTCCGCTCGCATCGGTCATCAGGAGGTCGACCGATGTGACCGGACCCGGCTGCGGGCGCGTGACGGCGTTGACCCTCACCACGATGCGGCGCTCACCTACGTCTGCCGGGAGGGACAAGAAGCTGACGAAGAGGCCGTCGGCCACGGCCGTGCCCAGGGGCTCGGAGTCGCCGGCCACGGCGTCCCGCGGTGCTGGGACCGTGGTCATCACCGAGGCGAGGACCACGGCCGTCGCGAGCAGGGCGAGCTCGATGGTCACCAGTCGCACGAAGCGGGCCGGGTCCCGGAGCGCCGCGGCCGAGCCGCGCGATCGCTGAGGCAGACGTTGCTCGACACGGCTCAAGATGGCCGGGTGCACCAGCAGTGTGCTCCCCGCCGCAGTCAGGGCCGCCGTGACCAGCGCCGCCGTCTTGGCCGTGGCGGCCCAGCCGTACCAGCTGCTCGTCAGGTCGCCGACGGTCGGGATCTCGAGGCCGGCCAGGTAGAGCCCGGAGGCGACCAGCGCGACCAGGCAGACAGCCGCGACGGGACTGAAGGCGCGCCACACGGTCGCCAGCAGCGGACGTCGGGTCGCGGGGTCGCGACGCATCGACGGGAGGAGAGCGACCGCGAGGACCACCATCGTCCCCAACCACACGCCGGCTGCGGCCACGTGGACGGTGGCGACACCGACCGCGACGAACGACCCACCCGGCAGCTCGGCCGCGTGGCCGGCCGCGGTGTCCGCGACGGCCGCGATCACCAGGCCCAGGCTGGTCAGCGCGAAGGCGGCCCGCCCGAAGCCCGTCCTGGCCAGCCGGATGAAACCGACCGTGGCGATCACCAGCGCGAGCACGTGCACGATCCACCAGGTTCCCCAGGGGGTGGTGGTGAGCGTCGTGCCGACGTCCGCGG
This sequence comes from uncultured Actinomycetota bacterium, assembly GCA_963805345.1. GTDB lineage: Bacteria > Actinomycetota > Actinomycetes > Propionibacteriales > Nocardioidaceae > Nocardioides. The sequence goes on along the minus strand of CAWDUA010000022.1, from coordinate 19,614 downwards.
AGTCCGGGCCCACGACGATCGAGAGGCAGGTCGCGAACAGCGCCGCCAAGCCGGCCGCGGGGCCGGCGCGCGAGGTGCGGGTGGCGACCTCGGGGGCGACCGTTGCGCTCCGACGCAACAGCACCGGGGCGACCAGCACCCCCGCGGCGAGGATCAACGTCGAGAGCTGGACCCACCGGAGGAGGAGCTCGGTCGGGTCGGGGCCGCGGCTCGTCGAGCCGGCTCCGGCGGGGGGTGTGCGTCCGACCCCGAAGGTGATGGTGCCCGAGGTCGGGTGTCCGTCGAGCGCCGACACGGTCTGCCAGTCCAGGACGAGCAGTCCCCTGGGCAGGGGCTCGGACTCGAGCTGGACGAACGCGCTGGGGCGGTCCAGCGAGCTGGTGACCGTGAGTCTGACCCGCCGGCCGTCCTGGGTCGCCAACCGGAACCTGCTGGCGGCAAGGGCGATCGGCTCGTCGTACCAGAGCGTGAGCTGGGTGCGGCCGACGGCGACGCTGCCGCCGTCGGCCGGATCGGAACGGACGAGCCCGCTGTGGGCGTGGGCGGGCGCCGGGAGGAGGAGGGCTGCGAGCAGGGCGGCACCGAGGGCCAGCCACGCGAGGAGCCTCGCGGACCGATGCCCGACGGCGTCGCCGGCGTTCATCCCTGGACCTCGACGTGCTCCAGCCGTACGTCGTCGACGACGACCGTCACCTTCTCCCCGGCGCGCAAGGCGTTGTGGGCGTTGGCGAGGAGGAAGAAGTACTCCCGGCCGAGCTCGAGGTTCGCCTTGTGGTGCGGTGGCGACGCCATCGACAGCGTCTCGCCGGTGTTCTCCGCCACCAGGATCGGTCGGGCGGCCGGGTCGTGGACGACCAGGTTCGCCTTGTCGGGGTCGGTCACCTGCATCCGGAGCTCGACGAGCCCGCCGGCCGCGGTGACCGCGACGAGGTCGACGTCGATGCCGTGCCGGGCCGAGAGCCCGGCGCGGTCCACAGCCGTGGTCCCGTCGCGGACGTCGTGCTTGCGCCAGGGCGCCCAGGTGAGGAGCAGTCCGACCGCCAGAGCACCGGCTACCAGGACCACCCACCGCCGGCGCCGCCCCCCTCGGGGGACGGGGACGGGCTGCGCGCCGGCGGGGGGGTCCCCTCCCGTCCCGGACCGCATGGGGTCGGGCACCGGGACGGTGACGTGGGCCTTCGTGTCAGGGGACATCGAAGGCATCCACATCGAGGTTGGCGTTGGTCAGGCCGTGGGCCGTGCCGTCGAAGTACACCGACCGCACCGCGGCGTCGACGTACACGACATCCTCGTCCTGGACCGTTCCCACCCCGGTGACCGTCGCGTCGGTGGCGAACGAGAGGTAGAAGTGCGTTCCGTCCACCCGGTCGTACCCGTCGACGTTCGCCGCCGCCGGGACTCCGTTGGCCGACGCGTCCCAGACCCGCGCGTAGCGGCTGCCGTTCCAGCTGTAGATGTCGGCGTCGTCAGCCGTGCCTCTCACACCGGGCGGGTTGGTGTTCCCGACGGTCGAGAAGTACAGCGTCGACCCGTTGACGCTGATCGCGTCGAGATCGAGGTTGGCGTTGGTCAGGCCGTGCGCCGTCCCGTTGAACCAGACCGACCAGGCGCTGCCGTTCCAGTAGACGACGTCCTCGTCCTGCACCGCTCCCAGGCCGGGCAACGTGGTGTCGGCGGCGAACGACAGGTAGAAGTGCGACCCGTCGACCCTGGTGAGGCCGTCCACGTTGGCACTGGTCGGAACCGAGTAGGGCGCGAGCGAGAGGTCGACGGACCGGGTGTGGGCGAGACCGCTCCACAGGTAGAGGTCCGAGTCGTCGGCCGTTCCGGAGACGCCGGGTGGGTTGGTGCTGCCCAGCGTGGAGTAGTAGATCGGTGAGCGGACCGCGAGGTCGGTGCTCGAGATCGTGCTCCAGTTCCCGGCGAGGTCCTGCACCCTCACCTTGAGCGTGCTGACCCCGTCCCCGAAGTCGGAGACGTCGATCGTCGCCGACACGGTGGCGGTCGGCCCGGAACCGCTGACCGTCATCGACGTCGCCTTGCCGGTGCCCGGGTCGGCTCCGCGCCACCACTCCGCACGCCTGATGCCGGTCGCTGCTGGGGCCGGGTCGGTCGCGGTGGCGCTCAGCGTGACCGTCGAGGCTCCCAGCGTCGGGTTCGGAGAGGCGGACAGCCCGCTCAGCCCTGGCCTTGTCTTGTCGACGGTGAGCGTCGTCGTGGACAGCGGCCCCCAGTTCCCAGCGGCGTCCTTCGCGTGCACCGAGATCGTGTGGTCGCCGTTGGTCAGTGCCACCACCGTGGAGAGCGGGAGGTCGGTGTAGCCGCCTTCCGTGGTGCCGGTGAAGGTCCCGTTGCTCGGCGTGAGCCGGATCCCGGTCCCGTTGGCACCCACGGAGTCGAGGAAGGCCTCGGCATCGACGATCGGGCTGTTCACGCCGCCGCTGATCGGGTCGGTCATGGTGGTGGCGATCACCCGCACGCCCTGGACCGACGAGTTGTAGGCCTGCGCGCCGTTGTTCGGTGTCGGGCTGGCCGACAGACCGCTGGTCATCGGGCCGGTCTCGTCCACGGTGAGGTTGACCGTGACCGCCTCGCCCCAGTTGCCCTGGGCGTCCTGGGCGTGCACGAAGATCGCGTGCGAGCCCTCGGCCAACGCGTCCAGGGTCGCCGGTGGAATGGTCGCATCCAGCGACGCCACCGAGGCCCCGGGTGGGCTGACGACCATCGCGGTCCCCGTGCCGTCCGGTCCCTGGCTGTCGACGAAGTACTCGGCCGCTGCCACTGCGGAGTTGCCCGAAGCGCTGTCGTCGGCGGTCGCCGACAGGTCGACCGGGGTGGAGTTCGTGGCCTTGGCGACGTTCGGCTTCAGCTGAGGCTCGCGGGTGGCGGGACCGCCCTCGTCGGCGCCCGAGACGAGGGCCGAGGTGAACGGTCCCCAGTTCCCGGCGGCGTCACGGGCTCGCACGTAGAGCACATGGTCGCCGCTTCCCGTTGTGACGTTCGCGGTCGCGTCCTCCGTGGTGCCGTCGAAGCTACCGTCCACGGCCGCCATCGCGGCAGCGGAGCCCGAGGTCGAGTCGAGGTAGTACTCGACAGCCTCGACGGTCGAGCCGCCGTGGCCGTCACCGTCGTCAGCGGTGGCGGTGAGCACGTCGCTGGCGACGACGGCATGGCGCACGACCGGGCCGTTGGCATCGCCGGGCGAGCTCACCCCCGCGACCTGGAGGGAGGTCAGCATCCCTCCGACACCACCGGTGTTGCTGTTGTGCAGACCCAGGGAGGCGTCGTACACGGTCAGCTCGGTGTCGACCGAGGTGGCGTCCGGGACGTCGAGCAGGGCGTCGGCCGTCTGTCCGGGACCGATCGTCTCTGCGACGTAGTGACGCGGGTCGCGCAGCGGGGCGCCGTCGAGCGCGATCATGGTCTGGCCGGTCCCGAGCACGCCCATCGAGTGGTAGGTCAGGCCGCCGTTGACGTAGCGCAGGAGGCGCGTCGAGCCGCCCGGCACCGAGATCGAGGCGGTGTCGGGGTAGGCGTGACCGTTGACCAGGAAGTAGCGAGGCTTGTAGTTGCGCATGTCGAACGCGGACGGGGTGGCGGCGTTGTTGAGCGTCGGGTCCAGCTCGCCGAGCAGGAGCACGTCGTCGGCGTCGTACGACGTGTCCGCGGAGGAGTAGGCCTGGCCGGCCGCCGCGGGGTCGACGACCAGGGCTCCGTACAGGCCCATGGCGGTCTGGTGCTGAGCGTTCGGGAGTGGCGCGGCCTCGTAGAGGAACGTGCCCGGTCGGTCCGCACTGAAGGTGTAGCTGGTGGTTCCGCCCGTGGCGACGCCGGTCAGGTCGGGCACCATCGGCTGCCCTTGGATCAGCAGTCCGGTGCGCTCCGCGAGGCGGTTGTGGAGGGTGATCGTCACCTGGTCACCGACCGAGACCCGCAAGGTGGGTCCACCCGGCGCGGTGGCAGCCGCGTCGCCGCTCCGGTAGCCCCAGACGGTGACGGTCTGGCCGCCCGGCATGGTCGCGGTACCGGTCTCCGCCCACAGGTCGAAGCCCTGGTCTGCGGCGTGTGCCGGTGCGGCTGTGAACGCGGTCAGGCCCGCCACGCCGAGGGCGGTCGCCACAGCAGTGGCAGCCAGTCCTCGCCGGGTGCCCCTGAAGGCTCGTCGGTTCCTCATCGTGATCCCCGCCTCTCTCATCCGCAGTCGTTGGGCTCGGGCGGGTCGATCCGCATGTAGGTGATCGGGCCGGTCATCGTCGCCCCCCATGAGGTGATCTGGAACAGCGCATGGTTGTGCGCGATGACGTAGTACTCACCGCACTGGTTGAGGCTCGCCGTCCCGGTCGGCAGGGTCTTCTTGGTCCCCAGGTAGGGAGTGCCGCTGTAGAACGTGCCGATCACGGAGTTGGCCAGGTCCGGCACGGTCACCGGCACCGGGTTGGACGTGGAGTAGTGCTCCGCGTCGTACCACTTGAACAGCACGTCCCAGGTCTGGCCCGGTCCGATGTTGATCGAGAACTTCTCCATGGAGAGGTCGTCGCCGGAGCTTCCCTTCAGGGGATGCCCGTCGCGTCCGACCACGAGCCCGTTGTTGCCGTGCGGGTGGAACGGGTAGTCCTCGCTGCCCACGTTGATGTAGCGGGCGAGCCCCGGGTACGGGTGGGTCGTCGCGTTCCACTCGTGGATCTCCGCGAGCGAGCCGTAGGGCTGGCTCGGCAGCCAGGAGGCCCCGTTGTCGGCGATGCTGTCGGGGAAGCCGCGCCCGTTGATGAGCCAGTACCTCGCCTTGTAGTTGTTGAGGTTGAACGGCTTGCCCTGCTCGATCGCCCGGTGCTGGTAGGGGTCGATCTCGGACAGCAGGACCAGGAACTCCTCCCCGGCTGTGAACCGGCTGTCGGTGCTGTCGTAGGCCCGGTCGGCGCCGGCACTCGGCCGGACCACCAGCGCGCCGAACAGGCCCATGCGCACCTGGGTCTCAGGGTCGGTCCCGGACTCGTAGATGAAGGTCCCGGGGTCGTTCGCCTGGAAGCTGTAGGTGATGGTGCCGTCCTGGGCGGCCGCGGTGTCGGTCAGCGAGGTGATGCGGCCCGAGCTCCGGACCGGCCGAGCCGGGAGCCCGTCGGCGGTGACTCCGTGCTGGCCGGGGAAGTCGATCGACGTGGCGACCGGCAGCGAGTTGTGCAGGATCACCGTGACCGTGTCGCCTTCGTTGACGCACAGGACCGGCCCGGGGTGCTGGAAGGCGTCGAACCCGTTCGAGTAGCCCCACATGAAGGACGTGTTGCCGTCCGGCAGGCTGATGTAGCCGGTCTTCGTGGAGAGGTTGAAGATCGGGTGGGTGGCGTCGCCCCCCGTGCCCGGGGTGCAGACCAGTCCGACCCGCGGCGGGGCCGGAGGAGCTGCCGCCTGGCCGGTCCCGGCGAAGGAGGCCGTCAGGGCGAGTGCGGCGAGTCCGGAGCCGATCATGGCCAGCAGCCGGGGGCGCCGCGTGCGCAGCAGGTTCACCTTGGACATCTCAGATCCCCCAGTCGTTCGGGTAGTGCTGGGCACCGACGGTCCCCGCCGGGTAGACGCGGATCTCGGTCGTCTGGCCGCCATAGCCCCCGGGAGCGAGGTTGGCCGACCGGACCAGGCTCCGGTTGGTGAGCAGGTAGGTGTCGTAGGCGGTGCTGCCGCGGTGGGGCGGGGCGGTGAACAGCACGTCGTAGCTCTCGCCAGGCCCGATGTTCAACGTGTCGGTCGTGTACGACGTGTCGGTGTGGTCGCGACCTCGCATCGGGGTCGCGTCGCGCCCGACGACCTCCATCGGAAGACCCGTGATCGTCATCGCTGCCTCACGGAAGCCGAGATTGGCGAACCGCAGCGCCACGCGGTCGCCGGCGTTGCAGGTGACCAGTGACGAGTTCGGCTGGTACTGCAGCTCGGGATGGTCGGCCGGCGCGATGAGGTCGCCCGAGGAGTCGCGTACCGGGTTGAACGGGTCGATCGAACCGTTCGGTGCGATCGTGCCCGGGTAGACCCGGCCGTTGAGCAGGCTGAAGTCCGGGTGGTAGTCGCTCCACTCGGGCAGCTGGATGTGCGCGTCCGCCCAGTGCGCCTCGGCCCACACCTCCGAGAGGAACATCGCGAACTCGCGGTCGAAACCCGTCGAACCGTCGCCGTCGTTGTAGAGGTACTTGCCGCTCGGGTAGAGGCTCGTGTTCCCGTCCTGGAGCGGACGCACGAACACCAGCCCGGTCATCCCCATGTGCACGTGCTCCACGTCCTCGACGTGGCAGTGGTACATGTAGGTCCCGGGGTCGCGTGGCCGGTAGACGTAGGTGAACTCGCGTCCGGCCGGCACCGAGATCGACCCCGTCGGCTCGCCGTCGAAGAACGGGATCACGTTGCGCATGCCGTGCCAGTGGAGCGTATGCGCGTCGAACAGGTCCGGTCGCAGCTGGAGCCCGAGGTTGGTGAGCGTCACCGTGAAGTCGCGTGGGTTCGCCGGGTCGTACTGCGGCACCCAGAAGAGCGGCGCCGAGTGCTGCGCCTTGTTCTTCTGGGCGTGCTTCTGGGTGTCGGTGAGGCCGGTCAGGTTGCGGAACCCGAAGATGTAGGTGGTGAAGGGGTTCGGCGCCAGGACGTCGGGGTGGAACGGCGGGATCTTCGGCGTCGGCGGGAGATAGATCCACCCATCGGTCCCTCCCCAGTAGAGGTCGGCCGGGCCAGGCGCCGAGCGTGCCTCCTCCGGCGCCAACCAGCCGCCGCCCCAGGTCACGGCCCCGAGGGCCAGGGTGGAGCCGCCGGCGAGCTGGAGGAAGTGTCGTCGGCCCAGCGACACCCGCCGCCCACCCGACGGCGACTCCACCTGCTCCTGCGGCATCGAGTCCCGTGTCGAGTCGTTCATCGGTGTTCCCCTTCCTGCTGGCTCGTTCACGGGACGTCGATCGCGTCCACGTCGAGGCTTTCGGTGGTCAGCCCGTGTGCGGTGCCGTTGAAGTAGACCGACCACGTGGTTCCGCTGACGTAGACCACGTCCTCGTCCTGGGTGGCCCCGATCTGGGGCAACGTGGTGGTGGCCCCGGAGAACGACAGGTAGAAGTGCGTGGCGTCCACCCGGTCGAAGCCGTCCACGTTCGCCCCACCCGGGACGCCCCGTGTCGTGGCGTCCCAGACCCTGGCCATCGTGCTGCCGTTCCAGCTGTAGATGTCCGAGTCGTCGCCCGTGCCCCCGACACCCGTCGGCCGCGTGCTGGTGCCCGTCGAGAAGTACAGGGTCCCGCCCACGACGCTGAAGGCGTCGATGTCCTGACCAGGCTGGTTCAGTCCGTGCGCGGTGCCGTCGAACCAGACCGACCACGCGCTGCCGTTCCAGTACAGGACGTCCTCGTCCTGGACCGTGCCCAGCCCCGGCACCGAGCCGTTGGCCGCCAGCGACACGTAGAAGCGAGTGGCGTCCACCCGTGAGTAGCCGTCGACGTTCGCCCCGGCCGGCAGGTTGTACGGCGCCGCCGAGAGGTCGGTCGTCCTCGTGTACGACGTGTCGTTCCACGAGTAGATGTCGGAGTTGTCACCGGCCCCACCCGCTCCGGGAGGCGTGGCGTTCCCGAGGGTCGACAGGTAGAGCTTCGCCGGGCCCGGAGGCGGGGGCGGCGGAGGTGTCACGGCTTCGCCGAACGAGATCGCGTCGAGGTTCAGCGCGCTGCTGTTGGCGAGGCCGTGCGCCGTGCCGTCGAAGAACGTCGACCAGGTGCCGGCGGCGAGCCCGACCACGTCCTCGTCCTGGACCGTGCCGAGGGTGGGCACCGTCGTGCTGGTGGACGAGAACGACAGGTACAGATGGGTGGAGTCGACCCAGATCAGGCCGTCGACGTTCGGTCGTCGAAGCCCCGCTGACAGGCCGTTGGCCGTGGCGTCCCAGACCCGAGCCATCGTGGTGCCGTCCCAGCGGTAGACGTCCGCGTTGTCGGCGGTCCCGCCGACTCCGGTCGGGTTCGAGTGTCAGCAGCGTCGAGAAGTAGAGCGTGCTGCCGACCACGCTCAGGGCGTCGATGTCCTGGTTGGACTGGCCGAGCCCGTGGTTGGAGCCGTCGAACCACAGCGACCAGGTGTTGGTGTCGCCGTTCCAGTAGACGACGTCCTCGTCCTGCACCCCGCACAGGCCGGGCAGGTTCACCGATTCGGCGAACGACGCGTAGAAGTGCTTGGCGTCCACCTGTGAGTAGCCGTCGAGGTTCGCCGACGTGGGCACGCTGGTCGGCGCAGTGCTCAGGTCGAGGTTGCGGGCGTAGGCCGAGCCGTCCCAGGTGTAGACGTCGGAGTCGTCGGCGCTGCTGCCGACCACACCGGGTGGGTTGCTGCTGCCGGCCGTCGAGAAGTACAGCGTCGGCGTCGTCGGCGGCGGGGGAGGCGGCGGCGGTGCCGACCCTCCGAACTCGTCCGAGCCTGCGTCGTAGCCACCGAGCGCCGGACGTGCCTCGTCGTCGATGTCGAGCGTCGGAGCGCTGACTCCGCCCGAGCTCGCCGCCCCCAGGTTGCAGGCGGGGAGGCCGGGCAACCGGACAGGTGGTAGTCACCGAGCTGGTCGGCCGGCGCTTCGACGGCGACCAGGGTCGAGTCCACGAACGACGGGTTCTGTCGCCACGCGGCGAACGCCACGGACACGTCGTACGTCGAGACCACCTGCGGGTTCGCGGTGCTGTTCGACGGGTCGGTGTTGTAGGGGTGCTCCGCCGCGTCCTGCTGCACCACCGAGGTGGTGGGCGAGAGCGGGTCGGGCATGTCGAACATCCCCAGGTCCCAGTGGTTGACCGGAGTCGCGTCACCGGGCAGGCCGATCCCGTTCACGGTGAGCCCCGCACGGGTGCCGGCGCGGTTGTCCCAGAAGATGTTGTTGAACAGCCTCGGGTCGCTGAAGTGCGGAGCACTCCCCGGCAGGGTCGCCTGCAGCTGGTCGCTGTTGGGCGAGGTGGAGAGTCCGGCGGGTGCCGGCTGACCGTTGGAGGTCACGGCCGTGGCGGTCGTCAGGTTCTTCATCACGGTGTTGTTGAAGAACCGCACGTTCGGCGCGTCGTTGAGGCTCACGCCGCCGCCCTCGTGGGTCGAGACGTTGTTGACGATCGTGTTGTCGTAGACGTTCATCTGGTCGGTACCGCCGCTGCCTCCGGCCTGCAGGAACCGGATGCCGCCACCGTCGTCGTTCGACAGGTTGGCCTGGATCTGGTTGCTGTAGATGTCCACCGGGCCGCTGCCGGTCGACAGGGCGTTCGGGTCGGCCGGGAGCGCGCCGGCGATCATGATGCCGCCGCCCTCGTCGTTGGCCTCGTTGTAGTAGATCCGGTTGTGGTGGATCTTTCCGCCGGGGCTGCGACCGTAGGCGCTGATGCCGCCGCCGTACTCCACCGAGAAGTTGCCGCACACGTCGTTGTGCGCCACCTCGTAGGAGTCCGAGCCGGCGAACAGCCCGATGCCGCCCGCGAGGTTCGTGCCCGCGTTGGCCACGATCCGGTTGTGCGCGATCTTGACGTTCTCGTTGTGCTGGTTGGTGTCCGGGGCGGGCAGGTCCGGCGTGCCGATGCGGATGGTGCCGTAGGCGCCGCCGTTGTTCTCCACGACGTTGTTGGTGATCTGCAGGTAGCGCGCGTACGCGTTGGCGAAGATCGCGCCACCCTGGGTGGACACGTTGGGGGGCAGCCCCGTCGGTGTCCCGGTGAGGTCGTTGATGTTGCCCGGGAACCCCTGCTGGTCGCCACCGCGGATGTCGAAGCCGTCGACGGCGCCCTTGAACGAGGTGGTGAACTGCCGGGCCCGTCCGGCAGCCGTGGTTGCGTTCTGGGACGCGATCACGTAGATGCCCTCGCCGTCGTTGACGTCCTGGCTGCCGTCCCAGGTGTAGCCGGCGATCTTGGTCCACCAGTCGGTGGCCAGCTGTGAGTCACCGCCGAACGCGCCGGCGTCGAGCACGGTGCCGGCGACGTAGTCCTGGCCCTGGAAGCCACCGGGGCCGACGCCCTGCAGCTTCGCCGGTGAGGCCATGATCAGGTTCTCGTAGTAGGCGCCACGCGGGTTGGCCGTCGTGGCGTTGCCCGGGTAGACGACGACGAGGTCGTCGGCGCTGCTCGAGAAGGCGGCGTCGAGCGCCGCTTGGATGGTGGCGTACTGGTGCCCGGGTCCGACCTCGCGGACCGTCGGGTTGTAGCCGGCGCCCAGCACGTGGAAGGTCAGCGCGTTCACCGTGTGCTGCCCGTTCGCAGCGGTGATCTCCAGCTGGTGGGCACCGGTGGGAGTCCCCGCCGGGACCGTGACGTCCAGGTGCTGGTCGGTCCACGTGGTGGTGGGCACAGTGGTGCCGTCGAGCGTGACCGATCCCGCCGTGTCCACCGAAGCCGGTGCCGTCGACGCCGAAGCTGCCGCTGCCGTTCACGAAGGGCCTGCTCACCGCGAACAGCTGCGGTGTGTTGGACCCGAGCGGGCAGGTGACCGCGTTCGTCTGCCCGGAGCCCGGTTGGCCGATGGCCACCCCCACCTGGGTCGGCGCGAGGTCGGTCGGCATGGTCATGCCGGGCATCGCTTCGAACTCGGTGCCGATCACGCGGTAGCGCGGGTTGTAGTCCGGGTTGAGGTTCCCCGGCACGCCCGGATCGTTCCCGACGAACCGGTACATCCCGGCACAGACACCCGACGGAGTCGGACAGTTGATCTGGTTCGTCGACGGCATCAGCACGTCGTAGAACCCGTTGTAGTCGGACTGGACAGTGGTCATCAGCCGGTTGCTGAAGTCGTAGATCCCGATCGGGACGAACGGCACGCCGGCCTTCTCGCCGTACGCCGTGGACTTGATGTCGGCGGAGAAGTTGACGTCGTCGATGATCAGGCCGCGCATCCGGCTGGGGAGCGGGACGTCGGTGAACACGTTGAACATCGGCACGACCGACTTGCCGTTGTTGAGCTCGACCAGCTTGGTGTCGCACAGCGGCTTGGCCTGGCCCTCGTACGGCGAGCCGCCGAGGTCGAGGAACGTCGGGTTGTCCACGGCCGTCGAGGCAGGGACCGTCACGCCGCTCGGGGCGCCGTTCTGCCCGTCACCGACCAGCTCGCCGTACCCGTCGGTCTGGTCACCGGCGACGTCCACGGTGTGGAGGGCGCCGGCACAAGCAGGCGGTGGCACCTGCGGCACGACGTCGTTCCCGTTGCCGATGTTGATGTCCTCCTCGCCGGTGGCCTTGTACATCGGGTTGCCGGTGCTGTCGTCGGGCATGTCGAGGCTGACCAGGTAGTCGCCGGCCGGGAGGGTGGTGAAGTCTCCACCCGCGCACACCGGGTCCGCCGGATCCGAGGCGTCCAGGGTTCCGTTGAAGCAACCGTCGCCGAAGCCGTAGTTGCCGTTGACGGTGGCGCCGAACGACGCGTCGGCGTTGCCCTGGTCGGCCGGATAGGTCCCGAACTGGATGCTCTGGGAGAAGGCCGGGATGCAGACCCCGTCCGTCTCCTGGTTCAGCGCCAGCACCGCCTCGTCGACGCCGTGCTGCAGAGGGTTGCCATCGAGGTCGCGCGCGGTGCAGCCGGTGGGGCGGTCCCAGCTCTCCGAGACGTAGCTGTTGAGGAACTGGCCTCTGAGGTAGGACCCGTCGGGGGCCAGCTCGTAGCGCTCGTCGGCATCGCACGGTGTCCCGGCGTGGGTGCCGCAGTCCACCGGGGCGTACAGGTCGACCGGGATGTTCGGCACCCCCGGCTGCCAGTCCTCGGACGCGGCGTACTGCGGGTCGAGCTCGTTGCGGGTCACGTCGTAGCTGATCGAGCCGACGATGCCGCCGTTGCGCGGGTCGACGCCGTTGGCGCCGGTCGGGTCGTAGGAGTGCACGCCCCAGTCGAGGGTGCCGCCGAGGCCGATGATGTTGAGGGTGCTGACGTCGACGCCGGCGCCCTTGACGGTGGTCGGCTTGTTCTGGTTGTCGGCCTGGTAGGTGACGCCGGTGGTGTAGAAGGCGTCGTTGTACGCCTCCATCACCGTGTACCCGAACTCCCCCAGCGGGTAGGCGGAGAAGCTGTAGTACCCGTTGGCGTCGGTGACGGCGGTGGTCTGCCCACGGTCCATCAGCGAGTTGTCGCGCTTGCGCAGCGTCAGCGTGAAGTTCGGGATCCCCTTCTCGCCCGGGTCCTTCATGCCGTTGCGGTTGGCGTCGTTGAAGACGTAGCCCGAGTACTCGGTCCACCACCCCGTGACGGGCAGCATGCCCAGGTCGACGGCCTCACCGTTGCCGACGGTGACGTTCTCCAGCGCCAGCAGGTTGTTCTGGGACTCGTCCCACCAGGTGAGGGTGTAGTCACCCGCCGGCACGCCGGTGATGTCGAAGCGTCCGTCGGAGCCGGCCTGGCCGACCCACACGGCCTGGTCGCCGTTCTCCAGGTCGTTCAGCGACAGCCACGCGTCCGGGATCGGGCCCTGCACCTTGGAGCCGGTGTAGCCGTTGTAGAGGTCGAAGATGCCACCCTTGGGGGGCACGTAGTGCAGCGTCTTCATCACGCGGCCCCCGATGTGGCCGCCGGCGTTGCTGTCGAGCGGTTGGCCGTTCTTGGTCGGCTTGGCGAACCCGAAGATCGGGACCGGCACCGCCTCGCCGGCGAGGTTGAACTCGGTGTCGTAGCCGGTCGAGCCCTCCATGACCCAGGAGTCCCAGTCGTGGTTGCCCTCGAGGGTGGTCGTCTGCACCCACTTCTCGCCGTCCGGCGGGGTCACCGACTGGGTGTAGCGGTTCGTCCCCATGTGCGGGAACGTCACGATCCCGTCGGCGTCGCTGAGGCACTTGCCGCCGATCTTGTCGACGACCGGGGCCATGTCCGCGTCGAGAGCCGACAGCGGGATCTCGTGGGTGACCGGGTCCTCACCGTCGTACGTCGTGCACAGCGGGTTGCCGTAGACGTCGGTGGTGACCTCGCCGAGGTCGTCGTTGAGGTGGCCCTGGAAGCCCTGCAGCGGTGCCTCACCGTTGTCGTCGGCACTGTTGGTCGGTGCCATGTCGGCGAAGACCTTGCCCTTGACCGTGGAGTCGGGCAGCGGCATCGGCTGCAGGCCCACCTGCACGGGGTCCTGCCCGAGCGGCATCGTGAAGTGCGCGCCGTCGAGCTTGTAACCGTCGGCGAGCACCGAGATCAGGTACTTCCCGTCGGGCAGGTCGAGCCCGATGCGAGGGTGTCCTGGTCGCCCTGGGCGACGATCGGTGCGGCATCCGGCGCCGCGTTGATGGAGGTCCACGGGCAGGATGCCGGGTAGCCGGGCTGGCCCGCCGGGGGGTTGTACGACGGCGAGCAGACACCGGTCGCCGTGCGCTGGTCGGTGCCGCCGGTGTCGTCGACGTTCACGATGAATCGGTAGCTGTCGACCGCGTCACCCTCGGTGACGCCGGCGCCCTGGAAGGCCCGGGGCTCGGTCCGCGCGCTCACCACGTCGAGGGTGAGCGTGTTCGTCGCCGCCTGGGCTGGTGATGCCACCAGCAGTGTTCCGAACGCTGCGAACGTCGCGGCTATGGTCGCGATGACCGTCGTGACGACGATTCCGCGGTGCGGGCCCTGTCGGTGCATCTGCCTCACCCTCCTGAGACGTCGGCGTCTGCCGACGGCACGTGGTGAGGACAAGGTGCGCCCGTGAGAGGCGCGGCGGGAGGTTCATGACGGGACTGTCATGGACCGGTCATCGAGCGGTAGCCCGGCCGGGTCAGCGAGGAAGGGGTTCGTCCGCGACGCGTGGGAGCGTGAGCTCGAAGCACGCGCCACCCGTGGGGACGTCGCGCACGGACACGTCGCCTCCCCAGGCCCGCGCGGTGGCGCGCGCCATGGCCAGGCCCAGGCCGCTGCCCATCGGGCCGCTCGGCGGGTTGCGATGCCAGAAGCGCTCGAAGACGTGCTCGACATCGACAGGGCTCACACCGACGCCGTTGTCGGCCACCACGATGGAGCACGTGTCGGCCGTGACCGAGCCGGCGATGGTGATGGTGCCGCCCTCCTCGGTGAAGTGGACGGCGTTCTCGACGAGAGCCTCGACCGCGAGCGCCAGCCAGACCGGGTCGGCAGAGATGGTGGCGGTGGCCGGACAGTCCACGACCCACCGTCGGCCGGAGCGGGCAGACCAGTTGGATCCGAGCTCGTGGACGAAGGCGGCGAGATCCAACCGCTCGGCCGGCGGCGTCTGTCCCGCGTCGAGCTGGGCCAGGGCCAGGAGCCGGTTGGACAGCAGAGACATCCGGTCCAGCTGTCGCATCGCCACCTGCACGTCGTCCCGCACGCTCGGGATCAGGGCGTGGCCGGCTGCGAGCTCGAGGTGGCCGCGGGCGATCGTGACCGGGGTGCGGATGGCGTGGCTGGTGTCGCGGAAGAACGTCCGCTCGCGTTCGATCATGGTCTGCTGCACGGCGGTCATCTCGAGCAGGGCCTTGTTGGCAGCAGCGCGCCGCCGGGCATGCCACACCATCGCGACGAGGAGTGCGGGCATCAGCAGGATCTCACCGAGCTCCGGTGTCTCGATGCCGCCGTTGCCGTAGTCCTCGAGCATCAGGTACCCCGTCGCCGAGGTGATCACGGCGATCACCAGCGCGGTGATCGGCACCGACCAGACCCGGAACCCGTAGACCAGCATGATGCTCAGGAACAACAGGTGGTAGGGAACAGTGGCCCATTCCGGGTAACGAGACATCGCGGAGATGGCCAGGATCGCGAACGCCGCGAGCAGGGCGTCGGCGGTGATGCCCCAGGCCCGCGGGGTGCCGACGCCGCCTGCGGCTACGGGGGCCCTGGTGTCGACGTCGCCGCGGACCTCGGCGGCGTCCAGGTCAGCTGCTCTGAAGCTGGTAGCCGACATTGCGCACCGTTCGGATCACGTCACATCGGAGCTTGTGCCTCAGCCGAGCGACACAGACGTCGACCACGTTGGTGGCGGGGTCGTAGGCGTACCCCCAGACTTCCGCGAGAAGCTCTTCGCGCGAGCACACGCGGTCTGCCCGGCACATCAGGTGCCGCAGCAGCAGGAACTCGCGCTGGCTCAGGGTCTCCTGGCGTCCGTCGACGCTGAGTGTCCGCGCCTGCACGTCGAGCGCGATCGAGCCCACGCGGAGCACGTCACCGGCTGCGGGTTCCGACCCGTGCACGCTGGCCGCGCGCGCACTGACGCGGGCCAGGAGCTCGCGGATGGCGAACGGCTTGGCCAGGAAGTCGACGGCGCCTGCCTCGAGCAGCTCGACGCGCGCTCTGACGTCCGCCTCCGCTGACAGCACGAGCACTCGGATGTCGGGTCGGGCGGCGTGCAACGCTCTGAGCACGTGCCGACCGTCGATCCCGGGCATCACCAGATCGAGGATGACGAGGTCGGGAGAATCACGCAGGGCCATGCCCAGGCCGATCGCTCCATCGCTTGCGGTGGTCACCGTGTGTCCGACTGCGACCAGCGCACGCTCGACGAAGCGGACGAGCTCAGGCTCGTCGTCGATGACCAAGATTCCCGCCATGGGTCCCCCCCATTGGAGCCCCCCGACTCCGGAGGGGAGCGTAGCAATCGGATCGAGAGCGAGAATCATCAAATCTGGTCACGGGAGGGTCAGCCTCCGAACGCGAGGGGGAGAGGGCCCCCACTGCCGGTCCCCGGGCGGACTGCTACGAGGCCGCGGGGTCCTCGAAGCGCGCAGCCCACGCGAGAAGAGTCTGGAGGCCGCGGTCGCGTTGGTCGATCGCCAGTGAGTCGGACAGGCACGCGACGAGAAGCCGTCGCTTGGTGTCGTCGTCGGTCCATCCGTCCGTGGCGTACGGCGCACACGCGGCCCAGGCCGAGGAGTACTGCTCGACCTGGCCGGGAGTGACCCGGGACAGCGCCGGCGGCATCGGGAAGGGGAAGAGCGCGTCCGCCGTGGTGTGCGACGGGGAACCGGTCGGGGTGTCCGGCGGGGTGGGAGGCCCGGCGGTTCCTCCGCTGCTGGGTGTGCTGGTCGGCGTGGGGGTCGCGGTGGGAGTCGGAGTGGGTGTGCTCGTCGGAGTCGGCGTCGTGGTGGGTGTGGTGGTCGGAGTCGGTGTCGTGGTGGGTGTGGTGGTCGGAGTCGGCGTCGTGGTGGGTGTGGTGGTCGGAGTCGGCGTGCTGGTCGGGGTCGGGGTCGGGGTCGGCGTGCTGGTCGGGGTGGGTGTGGTGGTCGGGGTCGGTGTCGTGGTGGGTGTCTTGGTCGGTGTGGGGGTCCTGGTCGGAGTCGCGGACGGTGTGGTGGGTGTCGTGGTCGGTGGCGACGAGACCGGCGCCGGGCTCAGCGTGGCTGTCGCAGCCCGCACGGGCTCGACGCTCGCGGTCGAGAGCCGGATCTCCCTGGCCACGGAGAGTACGTAGGCGACGTAGGCGGCGCTGTGGTTGTACCGCAGCAGCGCGGCTTGCTGTCCCTGGAGGGTGCTCAGGTCATCGCCGCCGGCACACAGGTAGACCGCCGAGCCGAGCGAAGCGTCATCGATGTCCTGCACCCGGCGCCACCCGTCCTGGTCTCCGTCGACGGCGACGGCCGACCATGTCGACGGGAGGAACTGCATCGGACCGACGGCGTGGTCGTAGTGCGCGTCGCCGTCCAGGCGGCCGGCGTCGGTGTCGCGAACCCGAGACGTTCCGTTGCGGCCGTCGAGTCTCAGACCGATGATCGCCGGGCGCGCCACTCCGTCGGCGTCCAGGTGGCTTCCGCCCGCCCGGCCGTGCCCCGACTCCACCTGACCGACTGCCGCGAGCAGGATCCAGTCCAGGTGGCATGACGCCAGTGCGGCGTCGACCACGGAGGCCGAACGCTGGTAGGCCACCAGCGCAACGGTGGGAACACCGGGGGCCGAGGACACGGCGGGTGGTGTGCGCGCCGACGAGACGGACGCAGGCGAGTCATCCATGCGCACCTTGCCGGTGGAGACCCGGACCGCTTGCTGCACGGGCGTGTCGAGGTCGTGGGTCTCTCCGATGGCCGGCGGCAGGGGTGGTGCGAGCATCGGGTGGCCCGGTGTCGATATCCCGACGGCGGAGGTCAGGCTCGACGTCACCGCAAGACCCACCACGATCAGGACGTGCCGCAATCCTCGAGGGCGAACACGCGCCCGCGTCCCCCGGCCCCGGGCCCTGGTGTTGACGGCGATCTCGGACTCCCTACCCAGCGCGGGCGTTCGGAGGAACGCCACTGTGCGTAGGCCACCGTGGGCCGTCCGGGCCCACCTCCGGGACCTTCATGACCGCATTGTCACGATGTCGTCACGTAGTCGTGGGCCGCTCCTGGCCATCGCCTCCGGCCGTGCAGGGTGGCCGGCTCAGCGCTGGCGCGCACGCCGGGGCGTTCAGCTGCGGAGGTGCGCGTTGAGCCTTGCGGCTTGGCGCGTGAGGTGGTCGCGTTCGGGCAGGCTGGGCGCCGACCGGGCGGCTTCGGCGTAGAGACGGGCCGCGGTGGCGGGATCGCCGTCGCGCTCGTGCAGGTACGCCGCGACCGCGGCGTGGCGGGGCAGGGCCGGGTCGAGCGCGGAGAGAGCGGCCAGTCCGGCTCGCGGTCCGTCGGCCTCACCGACGGCGACGGCCCGGTTGAGGCGAACGACCGGGCTGTCGGTCAGGCGCACCAGCTCGTCGTACCACTCGACGATCTGCACCCAGTCCGTCTCCTCGGCGGTCGGCGCGTCGGCGTGCAGGGCGGCGATGGCGGCTTGCGCCTGGAACTCGCCCAGCCGATCGCGGGCCAGGGCGGTCTGGAGCAGCTCGACGCCCTCGGCGATCAAGCGGGTGTCCCACCGGGTGCGGTCCTGTTCCGCCAAGGGGACGAGCGCGCCATCGGGGGCCGTCCGCGACGGGCGGCGGGCGTGGTGCAACAGCATCAGCGCCAGCAGGCCGGCGACCTCCTCGTGGTCGATCGCGGCCACCAGCTGGCGAGCGAGCCGGATCGCCTCGGCGGCGAGGTCGACGTCGCCGGAGTAGCCCTCGTTGAAGACCAGATAGAGGACCCGCACGACCGTCGCCACGTCGCCGGGCTGGTCGAGCCGGACGGTCGACACGGTGCGCTTGGCCCGGCTGATCCGCTGCGCCATGGTCGGCTCCGGCACGAGGTAGGCCCGAGCGATCTGCTGCGTGGTCAGCCCGCCGACGGCGCGCAAGGTGAGCGCCACGGCGGAAGCGGGTGTCAGCGACGGGTGGGCGCACAGGAAGTACAGCCGCAGCGTGTCGTCCAGCGACTCGCCGGGCTCCGGCACCGGCTCGGCGTCGACGCGCACCTCCCGCGCCCTCCGGGAGGTGTCGGCACGCACCGCGTCGAGGAACTTCCGCCAGGCCACGGTGACCAGCCAGCCCTTGGGGTCTCGCGGCGGGTCCTCCGGCCAGCGGCGGACGGCCTCGACCAACGCCTCCTGCACGGCGTCCTCGGCCGCCGCGAAGTCGGCCCCGCGGCGGACCAGGATGCCGATCACCGCAGGCACGTGTGCCCGCAGCTGGGACTCGTTCACTCGGTGTCGGTGAGGTGCTCGGCGTAGAAGGGACGCAGCTCGAGCCACTCGTGGATGGGCTTCCCACCGGCGCCCGGGGCCGCGGACAGCTCACCCGCCAGCTCGATGGCCCGCTCGTAGCTCTCGACGTCGATCACCATCCAGCCGGCGATCAGGTCCTTGGTCTCGGCGAACGGCCCGTCGGTGATCGGCGGCCGGCCCTCGCCGTCGTACCGCACGAACGTTCCCTCGGGCAGCAGCGCCTGACCGTCGACGTACTCGCCGGTGCCTTCGAGCCGGATGGCGAAGTCGCGCATGTACTGCAGGTGCGCTGAGACCTCGTCGGGCGTCCACTGGTCCATCGGTACGTCGTTGACCGCCGCGGGCGCTCCGCGGTAGTGCTTGAGAAGCAGGTACTTCGCCATCGTGTCCTCCTCGGTGCGGCGCGGTCCAGGTGGGCCGCGTTCACCTCGGGGACGCGGCCGCGCGCGGGTTCTCGACATCTCACCCCGACCTGGTTCCCGCGCGGCGTCGAGGAACGACCCTAGAACCCGCTGCCGCCGGGGCCCTTGCCCCCGCCGCCGCCGAAGTCGCAGGCCTCTTGGTACTGGGCCACCACGGTGCCGGTGTCCAGTGACCGGCCGGCTCGGGCGCTCGCCGCGACCTGGGAGGCATGCTCGACGGCCGACCTGGCCGATCCCGGTGCGGTCTTGGCGATCTCGGTGAGCCGGGCCGACGCGTCGTCGAGGGTCGACACGTCGGCCGCCGTGAGCGACCCGTGGCGATGCAGACGCTCGATGGTGGTCAGGTAGGGCTCCGCCGCGTCGCAGGCGGACGGCGTCGGACCGCTCCGGCCCTGAACCACGGCGACGCCGATCCCCGCCGCGACCAGCACCCCCAGCGACAGGAGGACCGCGCCGATGCCGAGGTCGGTGAAGCGCTGCCACGCCGCCCGGACCGCCCCGCCGACGCGCCGGCTCGTGTGGCTCACCGCGCCGCGGGCCCGGGTGCTCCAGGGGTCGACCTCGTTCATGCTCGGAGTGTGGCACTCCCGGGGTCGGTGAGGTGGGAATCGCGGGATCTGCCGATTGGGAGACGTCTGCGACGATGGGTTAGAGTTCCAGCGCTCTCGAGACACACCGCAGAGCACACCTGGCCCCGTAGCGCAGTTGGTTAGCGCGCCGC
>CAWDUA010000021.1:0-85045 GCA_963805345.1 uncultured Actinomycetota bacterium | reverse complement strand
AATCCCCTATCCTCCGCCATTCGCACCCCGGCGCACCGACGCGTCGGTGGCGTCGTCGTCGCGATGCAGCGCCAGGGCCAGCACGGGCAGGCAGACCACGGTCAGCATGCCCGCCGCCACCACGATCGACTGCTCCTCGTGACCCATGTGGCCCACCTCCACCGCCACCGTCGTCACCGCCACGATGATCGGCAGTCCGGTGGCGCTGAAGAGGCCCAGGGTCAGGCGGCTGCGGCGGTCGAGGTGGCGGAAGACCGCGTAGACCGACCCGCCGCGCACCAGCAGGATGCTCGCGAACACGAACATCGTCACCCCCAGCCGGTCCACCAGGACCCCGGCGTCGATGCCCATGCCGGAGACGACGAAGAACACCGGGATCAGGAAGCCGTAGCCGACGCCGTCGAGGCGGGCCAGGAGCCACGCGTGGTCGGCCGGCAGGAGCAAGCGGA
The DNA here is from genome assembly GCA_963805345.1 of uncultured Actinomycetota bacterium. Taxonomy (GTDB): domain Bacteria; phylum Actinomycetota; class Actinomycetes; order Propionibacteriales; family Nocardioidaceae; genus Nocardioides. Next base: position 84,596 of record CAWDUA010000021.1, on the reverse strand, counting down.
TGATCGCGCCCGCGACGAAGGCGCCGAGGATCACGTCGAGACCGAGGGTCGCCGACGCGGCCAGCATCACCGCGAGCAACAGCAGCACCAGCCTGAGCGGGGCCTGCGCCGTGGTGTCGGCCCCCCGTCGTACGACGGCACTCACCCGCGCCGCCCGCGTGCCGTGGCGGACGAGCAGGTACCCGAGCGCGACGGCAACGATCCCGAACACGAGGAGGGAGATCACTCCGCGGAAGTCCGTGCCGCCGCTGAGGAACACGCTCATCGCGAGGATCGGGCCGAACTCGCCGATCGCCCCGTTCGCGATCACCAGCCCACCCATCCGCTGGGTCTGCAGCCCGGTCTCGCGGAGCATCGGCAGCAGGGTGCCGAAGGCCGTCGACGTCATCGCGATGGCGACCGCGACCCAGGCGGGCACGTCGAAGACCCGCGAGAGCAGGAACATCCAGCCGACCGCCACTGCGAGCGAGATCACCCAGGCCAGGATCGCCTTCTTCCCGTCGTGGGTCCGGACGACGAGGGGGTCCACCTCGATCCCGGCCAGCAGGAAGAGCATCCCCAGTCCGAGGTCGGAGACGAACCCGATCCGCGGGTCGACGGTCGCGAGCCCCAGGCCGTAGGGCCCGATCGTCATGCCGAGCGCGAGCAGCAGCACGACCTCGGGCAGGCGCACCCTCGGCAGCAACCCCAGCACCACCGGGGCCAGCGCCGCTGAGCCGAGGATGAAGGCGAGCGACCGGAATGCCTCCGCCTCGCTCATCGGTCCTCCCCGGGACGCAGCCGGCGCCGCACGACGCCCCGCTCAGGAGCCTGAACCATCGGGCCGGACGGCGCAACGCGCAAACCCCGGGCCCACCACGCGGGGGCCGGCCCGCGTCTGTGAGACTTGCCCGGCCAGTCTCGGGAGAAGACATGCACCTCGTTCGACCGAGTGCCCGTGGGCGGGAGACCACACGATGAGCCGACAGACGCAGCCCGGCGGACTCGCTTCCCTGATCGTGCAGGGGAAGGACCGCACCGGCATCGTGGCGACCGTGAGCGCGGTGCTCAGCGCCCACGACGCCAACATCGTCTCGCTCGACCAGTACTCCGACGATCCGGTCGGCGGCGCCTTCTTCCAGCGCACCGTGTTCGCCCTCGAGGGCATCCGCGAGGCCCTGCCCCGGCTCGAGGCGGACCTCGACGCCGCGTTGGCCGACGACTTCGAGCTGACCGTCACCTTGCGTGACATGTCGGTGCCCAAGCGCGTCGGCATCCTGGCCTCGAAGTCCGACCATTGCCTGGTCGACCTCCTGTGGCGACACCGCCGCGGAGAGCTGAACGTCGATGTCGCCATGGTGATCTCCAACCACCCGGACCTGGCCGAGCAGGTGCGTGGCTTCGCCATCCCCTACTTCTTCGTGCCGTCCGCCGGACCCGACAAGTCCGCGGCCGAGGCGGAGATCCTGCGGCTGCTGAAGGGGAACGTCGACTTCGTGGTGCTGGCCCGCTACATGCAGATCCTCTCCGGAGACCTGATCGCCGAGCTCGGGGTCCCGATCATCAACATCCACCACTCCTTCCTCCCGGCGTTCATCGGATCCGGCCCCTACGCCAAGGCCAAGGAGCGGGGCGTGAAGCTGATCGGCGCCACCGCGCACTACGTCACCGAGGACCTCGACGAGGGCCCGATCATCGAGCAGGACGTGATCCGCGTCAGCCATGCCGACACCGCCGCCGATCTCCAGCGGCGCGGCGCCGACGTCGAGCGCGCCGTCCTCTCCCGGGCCGTGGCGTGGCACAGCGAGGACCGGGTGATCCGCCACCAGAACCACACGATCGTCTTCGCCTGAGCGGGTCCTCGCCGCCGCGCCGAGCCGCGGGGCGCGGGTCGCTGTAACGCTGTCGCCTCCTCGACCGCTTCATGGGTGACACGCGCCCGAACCGGGGCGCGCCCAGCGAGGAGGAGTACCCATGAGCCTGACTGCCCTACGACGTACGGCGGCCGGTGCCGCGGTGCTGGCGACGGCCGCGGCCGGCGTCGTTGCCGCACCGGCCCTGCAGGCGTCGGCCGACACCGGCGTGGCGTCGACGTCGCTCTCCATCCGGGCCGTGCACGGCTCGGTGCGCGCAGGCGGCAGCGACATGATCACCGGCTCGCTGGCCGTCGCCGGCTCGGGCTCGGCGGCCGGACGAACGGTGACGCTCGAGGCCAAGCCCCTGGGCACCGACGGCTTCGTCCCGGTGGGCGACACGACCGCCCGCGCACACGGCGGCCTGCGCGAGTCGGTCACGCCAGACGTGACGACCCGCTACCGCTGGCACTACGCCGGCGACAGCGACGCACGCCAGAGCTACAGCGGCGTGGTCAGGGTCCGGGTCCGGACGCACCACCACCACCACAACCGGATCAACACCTCGCTGTCGATCCGCGCCGTGCACCGTGTCGCGCGTCTGAACGGCGCCGACCTCGTGCGGGGCCGGCTCGTGGCCGGGCACGTCGCGATCCTCCACCGTCCGGTGATCCTGGTGTCGAGGACCGGCGACACGACGTCGTGGACCTTCGAGGCCGTCCACCGCACACGCGCGAAGGGCGTGGTCAGGTTCGCCGTCGAGCCCACCGCGGACACGTCGTACCGTCTGGTCTTCCTCGGCACGCAGCTGCTGCAGCCCGCGACCAGCGGCGTCGTCCACATCGTCGCGCGCCCGGACGTGGCGATCGCGGTCACGCCGAAGCGGATCGCCAGGGGCGGGTCGACGACGGTGTCCGGCACCGTCACCGAGGACGGCACGGCCCTCGCCGGCGGCAGCGTCAAGCTCTTCGCCCGTCCGGTCGGCGCGCACCACGCGCACCTGGTCGGCACCAGCACCACCGCCGCCGACGGCACGGTGAGCTTCACCGACGCACCGAGGCGGTCGACCGTCTACCGGCTGCGCCTCGTGCACACCGCCGGGATCCCCGGTGCGGTCAGCCGCCCGGCCCGCGTGTGGGTCAAGCACCCGTCCTCCCTGTCGATCCGCGGCCGGGCGGTCAAGACCGACTTCGTGGTCAGCGGCGTGCTCAAGGGCGCCGGTCACCCGCTCGGGCACCGGACGGTGACCCTGCTGGAGCAGGCACCAGGGACCGACACCTGGGCCGAGGCCGGCACGGACGTGACCAACAAGCTGGGAGTCGCTCGGTTCCACGAGCCGACCGCCCCCGGTACCGGTTACCGTCTCGCCTATGCGGGTGGGTCGCGGTTCGCAGCGAGCGCCAGCGGGACCGTCGTCTCCTGAGCCCTGCGCCGTACACCCGGAGGGCATGGCGCTGGACGCCTCGCATCCCGATGACGCCGCCCGTCGGTCCGACTCCCAGGGAGACCGGGCCGACGGGCGGCAGCCTGCCCAGGCACCGACGGACCTCGACCAGGCGCTCGAGCTCGCTCGCGGCGGCGACGAACACGCGTTCGCGGTCCTGTGGCGGACGCTCCATCCCCCTCTCCTGCGATACCTGACCGTGCGCGGCAACGATGCCCCGGAAGACCTCGCCGCCGAGACCTGGCTCCAGGTGGTGCGCGACCTCGACGGCTTCCAAGGTGACGCCCAGGCCTTTCGCGGCTGGTTGTTCACGGTCGCGCGCCACCGGGCGGTCGATCAGGGTCGGGCGCGGGCCACCCGGCCCGTGACGACCGTGGCCGAGCCACACGCAGATCGCCCCGAGGGCAGCACGCCGAGCGCCGAGCAGGACGCCGTCGAGCGGGAGGCGACCGCGGCGGCCCTCCGGTCTGGTCGCCACGCTGCCTCCTGACCAGGCCGAGATGGTGATGCTGCGCGTGGTCGCCGGCCTGGACGTCGCGGTGGTCGCGGAGCTGGTCGGCAAGAAGCCCGGAGCGGTGCGCGTCGCCGTGCACCGCGCCCTGAAGTCCCTGTCCCGCGACCCACGGGTGCACACAGCTGCGAGAGGTGGTGTGTGATGAACGAGCAGGACGACCTGGCACGCTGGGCCGACGACGACCTGGTCCGCGCCCTGCGCGCCCCCGGCACCGCCGCGGAGCTCGCCGACGAGCAGCAGTACGTCGCGGCGTTCCGCGCTGCCCGGGGGTCGACGTCGAAGGTGCGCTCGCTCCCCCGGCGCACGATCGGCCGGCTCGGCGCAGGCGGTACGGCGGTCGTGGTGACCGTCGCGCTCAGCAGCGGCATGGCCGCTGCGTACACCGGGCACCTCCCCGACCCCGTGCAGCAGATCGCCCACACCGTGATCGGCGCGCCCGCTCCAGCGCCCGGGGCAGGCCGCGCCGACGCGGCCCCGATCCGACCAGGGCACGGGTCCCCCGCCGCTCCGGGCCCCAGCCCCTCGTCCTCCCCGTCCGAAGCGGCGACGGCGCCGGCGGTGTCGACACCGACCTCGACCCGGCCCACCGAGACCGGGTCCGCCGCGGCGCAGCCGGACGCCGATGCCACGTCCGCCGCGGCCGGCCCGACGTCCCCGCCGTTCGCCGAGCCCTCGTCGGACTCGCCGCCGACGGCCACGGCCGGCACCCCCGGCGGCATGACCGCCGCCGGCGTCACCCATCGGGCCGGCGTGGGAGAGAGCGTGAGCCTGTCGGGCACGCTGACCACCGTCGACGGCACGCCCCTGCCCGACCACCCGGTGGTCCTCCAGGTGCACGATCCACGGGGATGGCACGCGGTCGCGCGGACGACGACCGACGAGGCGGGCGCGGCGACCACCGTGACCCCACCCTTGACGCAGACCTCGAGGTTCCGCTGGCACACCGACCACCATGTGCACAGCGTCCGTTGGCTGGTGCAGATGGTCCCGACCGTTTCGGCCACCGCCACACTCAACGGCGCGACGACCGTCGTGTCGGCGACCACGCTCGGCGGCCGTCCCGGTGACCGGGTCCAGCTGGTGCGCCGGGTGCGTCACCGTGTCGTCGGCAGCCGTCTCGGCACGGTCGACCCGAGCGGGTCGGTCTCGTTCGGTGTGAGCACTCCTGGCCACCGGTCGGCCTTCGTGGTCCGCCTCGCGCCGACACCGCTACACACCGGCGCCCGAGCGCGGGTCGTCGTCGTCCCGCCGGCTGTCGCCTCCGTCACGCTGTCCGCCTCGAGCCATCGTGTGTACGTCGGCGGCTCGCTGACCGCGCTCGGCACGGTGCGGGCCGCAGACGGCTCCGGGGTGGCCGGACGTGTGGTGCACCTGCAGGTCCGCGGACCTCGCCGATGGTTCGGCGCCGGGTCCGCGACGACGGACGCCGGCGGCACGGTCGCCATCGCCACCCCGTCCGCGCGGAGTACGGTCCGCTACCGACTGCGCGTCGGCCGGGGCCGACACAGTGCTCCGTGGCGGGTGGCGATGGTGCCCACGCTGAGCGCCACGAACCGCCCCGACGGCGTCGACGCGGACGTGGTGGCAACGGCGGTCGGCGGTCACGCCGGCGACCGGGTCGTCCTCCTACGCCGTCGGCGCGGCCGGCTGGTCCCGCGTGCGGCACGGCTCGCTCTCCGCGGACGGGAGCATCGTCTTCCAGGTGACGAAGCGGCCGCGCAGCGTGAAGTACGTCGTGCGGCTGGCCGCCACCGGGCGGCACACGGCCACCGTCGCTCGGACGACGGTCGCCGGGACCGGCCGACGCCCCTGACGTCGTCGCGCACGAAGGGCCGTGGCTGCCGAGCTCGTGACGGACACCCATGCCGGCGACCAGCAGCGCCGCGAGCACCAGGCCGCCGAGCGCGGCCCGGCCCGATCCCGGGAGCTCGGGCTCGGGACCGCAGGTCGCCGAGACGAACGCGGTCACGAGACGGCGTCTGCTGAAGGACTGTGCCTCGGCGAGGTCACGGCGGGTGACCACGCCACTCAGCCCGCCAGGGCAGCGACGCCGCTGGCCAGCACGAGGGCCGGAAGCAGGCCGGCCAGGGCGGCACCCTCGAGCAGGTCGGCCAGCCGCCCGACCCGCGCGGAGGTCCTTCCGCGCGCCGCGCCCGAGACGAGCAGCGCCGAGGCCGAGGCCAGCAGGGTGACCGCGACGACCGGCCGCCAGGTGGGCTGCAACCAGAGCATCGACACCGCCACGGACAGCAGCCCGAGCGCGCCCGAGGCGAGCCCGACCAGCACCGCGTCCGAGGAGACGTGACGCCGGCACCGCAGCAGCACCACCGCGCACGACAGCATGGTCACCACGGCACCCGATGGGCCGAGCGAGACCGAGACAGGCGCGACGAGCACCAGGAGCAGCCCGACGGTCACCGAGACCGCGCCCGACGACCCGGTGGGCCTGCGCGACCACGGCGGCCAGCCTCGCGAGGTCGACGCCCGTGACGTCATGGGCCGGTACGTCGGCATGCCCGCCGGTCGCAGCGAGAGCGACCCCCGGCACGCCGCCGCCGGCGAGCACGACGCCCGCCAGGCCGGCGGTGAGGACGACAGCGGGGTCGGCCCGCAGAGCCCGGGAGAGCGCGCCGGCGGTCAGCAGGACGGCGCCCACGAGGACCGGCGGCAGCACCAGGTCCCGGCGCTGCGGCAGGCCGAGCGCGGCAGCGAGCCCCGCGAGCAGGAGCCCACCACCGGCCGCGGCGACCGGCGTACCGTTGTCGGAGCCGTCCAGGCGTAAGGAGGATCCCCGCCACGCCGGCGTGGGCGCAGCCGGTCCAGGCGACGCCGACCGCCAGCGCGGTGTCGCCACCGAGGCGGGAGAGTCCCCCCGCAGCGACCGTCAGCGCGAGGGCCGTCCCCGCCGCCGCGAGCCCCGCACGGCTCGACGTGGGCTGGCTCAGCAGCGCTCCGGCACCCGCGAGCAGCAGCAGGAGCGCGACCCCCTCCGCGCCTCGGCGACCGGTCGCTGCGTTCCACCGGGGGCGTTCCCCCACGACGTCGGCCATCGCCTCTGCCACGTCGTCGTGGCGCCGAGGCGTTGCGTCGTCGTCCGGGTCGACCACGATCACCGAGCCGTCCTCGACTCCCTGGCTGACGAGACCGGCGTCGGCGGCGAGTCTGCGCCCGTCGAGAGTCGCGAGCCGGTAGCCGCCGTGGACGGTGTCGGCGTCCAGCAGTCCCGCGTGGCGCGCCAGCTCTGGCAGCAGGTCGGCGACGTGGACGCCGCCGGGCAGCGCCAGGTCGGCTCGGCGGGTGCCCGACGCGAGCGTGACCCGTACTCGCCGAGGACCCTCCGGCGGCGGCTCAGCCACCGAAGGAGCGGGCGCCGCGAGCGTCGGCCGCGCGGTACTCGGCGTTGGACCTCGACACCTGCTCCGAGGTGAGCCGGAGCAGGTCACGCATCTCGTCGACGGCGCCGTCCCAGCGCGCCTTCGCTGCGGCGTACGCCTGCTGTGCCTCGCCCACCCACTGCGCACGCAGCGGGGCCAGCTCGCCGTCGAGAACCTGCAGCCGGGCGTCGATCCTGGTGACGATCATCCGGAGGTCGTCGGCCGTCCGGTCGAGAGCCGCGTGGTCGACCCTGAGTCCGTCGAGGTCCATGTCCTGTCTCCTCCCTCGTCGCTCAGCCGAGCCGCTGCTGGGCACGGGAGAAGGCCGCCGACTGGATCTCGTCGGTCCGGGTGTTGTCCTGCTCGGTCGCCCGCAGCGAGGCCTCGAAGTCGCTGAGCGCGGCGGTGATCGTGCGCTGCTTCTCCGACCAGGCCAGGCCGAGCGCATGGAAGGCCGCGCCACCCGCCCCGGACCACCGCGCCCGCGCGGCGTCGAGGTGCTGGACGAGCTCGTGGTCGAGGTGGTCGAAGTCCTGTCTGGCCTCGGCCACCCGTCCGGCAGCGGCGGAGAGGGCACCCCGGCCCTGACCCATCTCGTTCGTCGGTGACATTCTGCGGTCCTTCCTGTCGTGGCGGCGGGGCCGTTCCGGCCCCGGACACCGGACCTACCCGGCCGGCCCGGGGCCAAACCTGGCGGTCCCGCGAGCTGTGGAGAAGCGTCTCCACAGGTATCTGCCGACGGTCACCTCCACCCGGGTCGGCTCTTCTAGCATCGGCGCGTCCTCAGTCGACACGAGGGTTCCGGGAGGCTCGGTGAGCACAGGTGCGGCCCGCGTTCGCCTCCCGGGACCCGAGCTGCCGTCGGGCGAGATCACGGTCCGACCCCCGCCCCGACTGCCCGACGCCGAGGGCGGAGGCGACCTTCTGACCACCGCTGTACCGATGCTGGGTGGCCTCGGCTCGGTGGCCGTGCTCGCGACGATGAGCGGCCCGAGCACGGGCGGACAGGAGCGGAGCCTCCTCGCGGGCGGCATGTTCCTCGCCGCCACGCTCGCGTTCGTCCTCGCCCAGCTGCACAGGCAGCGCGCGCGTCGCCTGCGCGCGGTGGCCGCGACCCGCGCGGCGTACCTCGGTCATCTCCGTGGCGTCCGCGAGGCCGCCCGACAGGCGGCGGTCGCCCAGCGCGCCGCGTCGCTGTGGCAGCACCCGCCGCCGTCCGCACTTCCCGCTCTCGCGGCGGAGCGCACCCGCGTGTGGGAGCGAGGGCCGGCCGACGCCGACTTCCTGCGCGTGCGGTACGGCGTGGGCACCCAGCCGCTCTGCCGCGCGCTGGTGACGGCAGAGGACGACGCTGACCACGCCGACCAGGCCGACCCGGTGGCGGTCGCCGCGGTGCGGAGACTGCTCGCGGTTCACCGGCTGGAGCCCGACCTGCCGGTCGTCGCGGACCTGCAGACCTGTCACCGGATCGAGATCCGTGGCAGAGAGGACCGGGCCCGCGACCTCGCTCGGTCCGTGATCTGCTCCGCGACGGCGTTCCACTCGCCCGACCACCTCGTGGTCGCCGTGCTCGCCTCCGACGACACCCGAGGGCTGTGGGGCTGGATGACCTGGCTGCCCCACGCACTGTCCGGCATCGAGGCCGACGCGGTCGGTCCACGGCGGCTGGTGTCGACCGACCTCTCCGAGCTCGTCCGGCTGCTGCCACTCGATCTCGACCGCCGCACTGCCACCGTCCCGCACGTCCTCCTCGTGGTCGACGGAGGCATCGCACCCCGCGGGCTGCCGGGAGTCACCGTCCTCGACCTCGCTCCCGACCGGGCCGAGGGCGGGGACGGTGTGCTCCCGCTGCTCCTCGACGACGAGGGCGGGGCCGACGTGCTTCGGCCACGCGAGGCCGTCCATGCCGTCCAGCCCGACCGGTGCGGCCCCGCCACCGCCGAGGCACTCGCCCGCCGACTCCTCCCGCTGCACCTCCCCTGCCTCGAGCGAGGTGCGGGCCGACCGGGTGCGCGCACCGACCTGCTCGGCCTGGGCGACGTCCGCCGGCTCGACCCGGCGACCGCCTGGCGGCCTCGGCCGCCCGTCGAGCACCTGCGCGTGCCGATCGGCCTCGCGGACGACGGCGAGCCGGTCCACCTCGACCTCAAGGAGTCCGCCCAGCACGGCATGGGACCCCACGGGCTGCTCGTCGGCGCGACCGGCTCCGGCAAGTCCGAGCTGCTGCGCACGCTCGTGCTCGGCCTGGCGATGACGCACTCCCCCGAGCAGCTGAACCTGGTGCTCGTCGACTTCAAGGGCGGCGCGACCTTCGCCGGACTCTCCGCGATGCCGCACGTCTCGGCGCTCATCACCAACCTCGTCGACGACCTGTCCCTGCTCGACCGGATGCACGACGCGCTCTCGGGCGAGATGGTGCGGCGACAGGAGCTGCTCCGCGACGCAGGCAACCTCGCCTCCGTCCACGACCACGAGCAGGCCCGCGCCGCGGGCGAGGATCTGGCTCCCCTGCCCTCCCTGTTCATCGTGGTCGACGAGTTCTCCGAGATGCTCACGGCGCGACCGGAGCTGATCGACCTCTTCGTCGCGATCGGGCGCCTCGGCCGGTCCCTGGGCCTGCACCTGCTCCTGGCCTCGCAGCGCCTGGACGAGGGTCGGCTGCGCGGGCTCGAGTCGCACCTGTCCTATCGGATCGGTCTGCGCACGTTCTCCGCGCAGGAGTCGCGCTCGGTGCTCGGGGTGCCCGATGCCTACGAGCTGCCGCCCCGGCCCGGGCTCGGACTCCTCAGGTCCGACCGGTCGACCCTGGTCCGGTTCACCGCAGGCTACGTCTCCGGGCACCTGCCGGAGCCGGGCCCGCCCGACCTGACCGACGACGTCTCGGATTCGGTGATCCTGCCCTGGAGCACGAGTGAGGTCCGGCCGCTCGAGCGCGGCCGACACCGGGCGACCCCACGACCGGCCACCCGGGCGAGGCGGGAGTCGGCGCTGGCGGTGGCCGTCGCGCGGATGCGGGACACCGGCCCTCGGGCGCGGCGCCTCTGGCTGCCGCCCCTCGACCTGCCCGACACCCTCGGCGCACTGATGCCCGACGTGGCTCCCGACCCCGAGCTCGGGCTGGTGTCGCGGCGGTGGCGGTCCCTCAGCGGGCTCACCGTCCCCCTCGGGGTCCTCGACCGACCGCGCGAGCAGCGGCGCGACCCGCTGGTCGTCAGCCTCGCCGGGGCCGGAGGTCACGTCGCAGTGGTGGGCGGTCCCCGCGCCGGCAAGAGCACGCTGCTGCGGACCTTGGTGGCCGCGCTGTCGCTGACCACGACCCCCCTGGAGTCGCAGGTCTACGTCCTCGACTTCGGCGGCGGGTCGTTCTCCGCGATGCAGCGGCTCCCCCACGTCGCCGGAGCCGCGACGCGGTCCCAGCCCGACGTCGTACGCCGGATCGTCGCGGAGGTCGTCGGGATCGTCGACCGCCGGGAGACCCACTTCCGCACGCGCGGCATCGACTCGATCGAGACCTACCGCAGCCGACGCGCCGAGGTCGGTGTCGACGACGGCTACGGCGACGTGTTCCTGGTCGTGGACGGGTGGAGCACCCTGCGGGCGGAGTTCGAGGGCCTCGAGGCCACCCTCCAGGCGCTGGCCGGGCGGGCTCTGACCTACGGCGTCCACCTGGTCACCGCGTCGACGCGCTGGACCGACTTCCGGGCCCAGGTGCGCGACCTCTTCGGCACCCGCCTCGAGCTCAAGCTGGGCGACCCGACGGACTCCGAGGTCGACCGCAGGCTGGCCGCGTCGGTTCCCTCGGGCCGGCCCGGCCGCGGTCTCGTGCCGGGTGGGGTGCACCTCCTCACCGCCCTGCCCCGGATCGACGCAGACACCGACGCGGCCTCGCTCGGCGACGGCCTGGACCAGCTGGTCGCTCGGGTGGCCGCCGGGTGGCCGGGCCCGCCCGGCCCGAAGCTCCGGCTGCTCCCCGACCGGCTCGCGACGAGGGAGCTCCTCGAGCAGGTCGACCACGGACGCGTGCCGGCCGGACGGCTGCTGCTCGGTGTCGACGAGAGGGCACTCGAGCCGGTCGGGCTGGACCCCGACGTCGAGCCGCACTGGCTGGTCTTCGGCGACGGACGGTCCGGCAAGAGTGCCGCTCTGCGCACCTACCTGCACGAGGTGGTGCGCACCCGCACGTCCCGGGACGCACAGCTCGTCGTGGTCGACTACCGGCGCACGTTGCTGGGCGAAGTGGCCGACCCCTACCTGCTCCACCACCTGACCTCGGCCACCCGAGCCGTTCCGGCGCTCGCGGAGCTCGCCCGGCATCTCGTCCGACGACTCCCCGGCGTCCGACGTGACGCCGGTGCAGCTGCGCGACCGGTCGTGGTGGACCGGCGCCGAGGTCTTCGTCGTGGTGGACGACTACGACCTGGTGGCCACTCCACAGGGCTCGCCCCTCCAACCGCTGCTGCCCCTCCTCGCACAGGCCCACGACGTGGGACTCCACCTCGCCCTCGCCCGGCGCGCGGGGGGTGCCTCTCGGGCGCTCTACGAGCCCGTCGTCCAGGCCCTGCGCGACCTGGGGTCGCCGGGGCTCGTCCTGTCGGGCAGTCCCGACGAGGGCCCGCTCGTCGGCGGCGTCCGTCCCACTCCCAGTCCACCCGGACGTGGTCGCCTGGTCACGCGCGCCCGCGGCGTCGACGTCGTCCAGGTCGCGTGGCGCGAGCCGACCCTGTGAGCGCGGAGGTCAGCGGGACTCGAGGAACGCGACCACCGCGAGCACACGACGGTGGTCGGTGGCCTCCTCGGAGAGGTCGAGCTTCCCGAGAATGCTCCGCACGTGCTTCTCGACCGTCCCCTCCGCGACCCACAGCTCACGGGCGATGCCGAGGTTCGAGCGGCCCTCCGCCATCAGGGCCAGCACTTCCAGCTCCCTCGGGCTGAGAGCCGCGAGCGGGTCGTTGCGGCGTCGTGCCGACACCAGCTCCTGGACGAGCGCCGGGTCCACGACACAACCTCCGTGCGCCACGCGGCCGAGACTGTCCATGAAGTCCTCGACGTCCACCACCCGGCTCTTGAGCAGGTAGCCGATCCCCCGGCCACCGGCCAGCAACGTCATCGCGTGCTCGACCTCGACATGTGCCGACAACACGAGGATGGCGATGTCGGGCAGCTCCTCCCGGATCGTCCCGGCCGCCTCGAGACCCTCGACGCCCTGCGTCGGAGGCATCCGGATGTCGACCACCACCAGGTCTGGGACGAGCTCGCGGACCAGGGGGAGGAGCGTCTCGGCGTCGCCGGCCTGGCCGACCACAGAGAACCCCGGCCGGTCCAGCAGGCTCGCCAGGCCCGACCGGAGCAGCACGTCGTCGTCGGCGAGCACCACCCGAAGAGGCACCTGTGCTCGTTCGTCCGGTGTCGACGATCCAGTGGCCGTCCCGCCCTGATCCATGCCCCAGTATGACGCTGTACGACGGGAGATACCGGCCAGCAGGTACGAACGCGGTGCGGGGAGCCGGTGGTCGCAGACTCCTGCTGGCCGCGCAGACGCAGCCGCTTGCACGGTCGAGGCTGAGGGCATGACGAAGCGCACGCACTCCCTGCCGCTCCCGGCCCTGGCCGCCGTCGCCGCGGTCGGGGCCGCGGCGATGCTCACCGCCTGCGGGACGACCCCGGGCGCGTTCTCCATCGGCTCCGAGGGCACGAGCGAGTCCCTGCCCCCGGTGGCATGGCACGCCACCGCTGACCACTGCGACGGTCGCCTCGGGGAGGTCTCGGTCGACGGCGACGTCACGGTGCCGGCCGGCGGCACCTGCGAGCTGGTCGGCACCACCGTCGAGGGGAACGTCTCCGTCCGGCCTGGCGGCCGCCTCTACGTCCGCGGCGCGGACGTCGACGGCGACATCGAGGGCCACAGCGCGGCGGTCGTCGACGTGGCAGCCGGCACGGACGTGGGCGGCAACCTCCAGCTCGAGTCCGGCGTTGCGACGACGATCCGCGACAGCCACGTGGACGGCGACCTGAGGGTCGAGGACCAGAACGGAGGGTTGACCGTCGCCGGCGACAACGTGGGCGGCAACGTCGAGCTGGAGCACAACCACGGCACCGGCCGCCTGGCGGACACCCGGGTGGGCGGCGATCTCGCCTGCCGGCGCAACACCCCTGCTCTCGCCGGCGGTGGCAACACCGTGTCGGGAGAGCGCAAGGAGCAGTGCCGCCACCTCTGAACAGCATCCCGGACCATTCGAGAGACCAGGAGAACAGCCATGACCGCCACCCGCACCTCCATCCGGCCCCGTCGCAGGCATCGCATCGCGTTCGCACTGCTCGGTGCTGCCGGCGGACTCGCTGCGACGACCGTCGCCCCATCGTCGGTTGAGGCGAGCACGACCGCCGGAACCTGCGTGGCCACCTCGCACACGACGAGCTGGAAGGCAGCCCTCATCGCAGCCGACCAGGCGCTGGGCAAGGCCCGCACCGATCTCCAGCACCACCACTACGCGAAGGCCGCCCGGCACCTGCGCGTGATGAAGCGCGAGGCGTTGACCGCGAACACGGCGGCCACGCGACTGATCGGCAAGCCGCCGACGGATCCCGAGTCGGACGACCCTCCGGGCGTCACCGCGGTGCTCAAGGTGAGCGGTCTGGACCATGCCGTGACGATGGCGCTGGTTCCGCTGTTCAGCGACCCGAAGGGGTATCACGTCGTCGGGCCGCTGGGCAGGGGACTGAACACGGTCGTCGCCTGTCGCGACCGGATGCTGGGCCGGGTGATCGCCCTGAAGCCGGGAGCCCGCGACGACTACGTCGACGGCCTCTCGGACACGGTGCCGGTCTACGCGAAGGAGCTCACCGCCCTGTCCACCGCTCTTGCCGGAGACGCTCTGACGCCTGCCGGGCGGACCGCCCTCCAGGAGGGCCAGCTGGTCGTGACCGCGACGGGCTCGGCCATGGAACGCGTGTTCGGTGGCGGCGAGCGGTCGGCCGGCTAGGCCGACGCCTTCCTGCCGAACCCCGCGGCGCGGAACATCGGTCGCAGCTGTCGGCGCCGGGCGACCAGGAGATCCACGGCGTAGACGAGCAGGACCAGCGCGGCAGCGAACCGGACGAACGGCGTCGGAAAGACGAGCTGGGCGACGAACACCACCACCACCAGCACCGCGTCCACGCGGTCGGGTCGGAGGGTGGCCAGGGCAGCCACGACGAAGAGCGTCAGTGCCGTGGTGAAGCCCAGCTCGAGCTGCTCCCGTGGAGCCAGTGGCAAGGACAGTCCGCCGCCACCGGCGAGGTACGCGATCGGGAGAGATCCCAGGCCGAGGGTCCATTGGCTCACAGACGAGGCCAGCAGGAGCGCGAGCCCCTGCGCAGGACGCCGGTTGGACACCAGGACCGCGACGACCACCAGCTCCGGGGCCTCCGTCGCGAGCGGAACCACGGACTGGATCAGCAGGTAGGGGTCGATGCCGAACGAGGTGCCTGTCTCCAGGAGAGCGTGGGCGAAGGGGGTGGCGATCGCGAAGACCACGGCCGCGGCACCGAGGATCAGCCCGAGGACCGCCGGCCGGCGACGGCTGACGGGCAGCGACAGCAGTCCGGCCGCGACACCTACCACCGCCGGCTTCTCTTCGGGCGTGCCCTGCACGCGCCACAGGTACACGACGTACAGGCCCAGGAGCAGCGCGGCGTCGAAGACGGTCAGGGTTCCTCGCACGACGACCTGCAGCGCGAAGAGAGCGCAGATCAGCAGCACCCCGAGCTCCAGACGGCGCCGGCCGGCCAGCCGGATCGGCTCGACGGCGCCACTCGTACGACGGGCGAGGAAGGCCACGAGCAGCGGGAGTGCCACGGCACACGCGAGCAGCAGACGCGTCGCACCGGTGAGGTTCGCGGTCACCAGCTCGGCCTGCTGGATGAACGCGAAGTGCACCTCGATGATGAGCTCCGGCAGGACGCCCACGACGGCGACAGCTGCGAGGATGCGGCCTCCGGCGTAGACCGTCTCCCCCGCGTCCA
Source organism: uncultured Actinomycetota bacterium (assembly GCA_963805345.1). Classification (GTDB taxonomy): domain Bacteria; phylum Actinomycetota; class Actinomycetes; order Propionibacteriales; family Nocardioidaceae; genus Nocardioides. The sequence goes on along the minus strand of CAWDUA010000021.1, from coordinate 69,431 downwards.
CCGCCCAGGCCAGCATGAACGCGGCCGCCACGAGCCCGACCCCGAGGCCCAGCGCGACGAGCTGGACCGGGAGGGCCGGCGCGGCGAGCCGGACGCCCACTCCGGCGAGCGCGCAGGCGGCCGCGACGCCGAGCTGCTTCTCCCAGGCGGGTCTGCCAGTAGGTCGGGCCACGGGTGCGGACATCAGGGCGACCTCGGCCCGGGACTCGTGGTCGCGCTCGCCCCGTCATGCACACGCAGGCCGACTGTCTGGCTCGCCGCAGAGCCGTCCGCAGCCCGGGCGACGACGCTCAGCCGGAAGGACCCCGCCGTGTCGGGGTCCCAGTCGAACGTCGCCGCGGCGAAGGGGCAGGGAAGCCGCCAGACCTGCACGACGCCCTCGTCGTCGCGGATGCGGGCGATCGCGACCTGACAGCCACGCGCTCGCAGGGTGTACGTGGCGGGCGTGCCGGTCACCAGCTCGCGGGGTCCACTGACCAGCTCGACACCTGGCGGCACCGTCCGCGCGTGTGGGCGCACATGGAGCCGGAAGGTGGCCCGCGTCACCTGGCCCTGACGCCCCCGTGCCCGCAGGAGGACCTCGACGCGACCGGGGACCTCGGGAGTCCACGCGACGACTCCGGGGCGGCCGTTCAGCAGGTACCGGCGGGTGAAGACGATCCCGGCCCTGGTCGACACTCGCACCGAGGCCTGGCGTCCTCGCCGGACCTCGAACGAGATCCGGACCGGTCGCCCCACCACGGCGCCCGCCGGCCGGCCGAGGACCCGGATCACCGGCGCACGGTCGAGCACCCGGAACGACGTGGCGTCGGAGCGCCTGGTGCCGTCGAGACCGACCACCGTGACGACGACGTGCACCCGTCCCGACGCCGAGGGCAGCCAGCGGACCTTTCCTGGCCCGTTGGCTATCCGCAGCACGGCTCGCTTGTGCCGGGTGCCGGAGCTGATCGTGACGATCTCGCGCCGGGCGTTCTCCACCTGGAACCGGAGAGGCACCGGCGTCCCGACCGTCGCCGACCCACGCGGGCGCCGCACGTGGACCCGTGGCGGCTGGTTGAGGGCCTGGCGCAGGGCACCGGTCATGTCGGGACCCAGCCCGGCCCGCCCGTTGACGAAGACGGTGACGCCGAGCAGCCGGGCCGCCCCGGGCCGCGCGAACCCTCGTAGAGGCTCTGCACCTGCATCAGTCCTTCGGGCAGGAACACCAGGTGCGGGAGGCCGAGGAAGACCGAGTCGAGGGAGGAGGTGTCGAGGTCGCGGATCTCGAGGTTGCGGAGCCCGAGGAGGTCTCGCACGCGCGGAGTCGCGAACACCAGGCGGCTGACCTGAGCCGGGCCGAGGGTCACCGGATCCCGGGGCAGGCTGCGCGAGACCAGCCGAGGACGTCCCTGTCGATCCACCCAGCCGGTCAGCGTCGCGACGAGGTTCTGCCCCTGTCGTGGGACGTAGTAGGTGCTGCGCACGAGCTGTGGCCGGGCGCGACCCGGTGGCGACGCGTAGGCATAGGACGGCTGCAGAGTCAGGCGGAGGTCGTCCTCGTCGGACTCGTCGAAGTCCACCCCGCCGGCGACCTCCAGCGGCCCCGACAGGGCGATCGGGCGCGACCAGAGGTCCGCGCCGCTGGTGAGGACGTCGGGGTCGTCGGTGTGGAAGCGCTGGTACGCCGCGGCCTGGGCATCGAAGAGCTCCTCGGGATAGCGGACCCGATCGCGCAGCGCTTCGGGCATCTCGTCGGCCGGCCGGAACAGGCTCGGGAAGGCGTCGGCCCACGCGCGGGCGAGGGGATCGGCCGGATCGCTGAGGTAGAGAGTGGTTCGCCCGGAGTAGGCGTCGACGGTCGCGCGTACCGAGGCTCGTGCGTAGCCCACCGAGGTCCCGCCGAGGTCGGCCTCTTCCGCGTAGGGGTAGCTGGTGCTCGTCGTGTAGCCGTCGACGACGAAGACGATCCGGCCACCCATGGACAGCGGGACCGAGGCAGCGTCCCAGTGGAGGAAGGGCGCAAGCGTGTGCAGTCGTTCGTGCACGTCGCGGTGGAGCAGGATGCGCGACCGTTCCGTGAGGTCGTCGGACAGGAGCAGCTGTTTGCTGCCCAGCGCCAACGCGAAGACCGCCCGACGTGCCCAGCTCGAGAGGTCGATGCCGGCCGGGCCCCGATAGTGGTACGGCGGCCGGGGAGACCCCAAGGGCGCCCTGATGTCGACTTCCGGCCGGCGCGTGTCCACCAGCACCCAGGGCGACTCGGCGATGGGCTCCACGATCGTCGGGGTGAAGATCGTCGACGTCCCGGGCGCCTGACCGGTGTCCAGGTGCGGGAGGTCCCCGAAGTAGATCCGCGGCTGGCGGACGCCGAGTCCCGAGTCCAGCACCCGAGGTTCGCGGTCCGGGCCCACGTCCGTGCCGGAGAAGCGGATCAGTCCGAGGCCGTGGGTGTAGGCGAGTCGGTCGTTGTCCCAGCTCTGCAGCTCCTCGCCGCTGACACCCGGATCGATCTCGCGTGCGCTCACCACCGTGGCCTGGGGCCGACCGTCGACCGGGACGACGTCGAGCGTCGGGGCGTCCGGGTTGAAGTACGGGGTGTCGGTCACGAGTTGCCGCATCCGATCCCCGAGCAGCCAGGTGTCCCACGTCGGGACGTGGGCCAACCGACGGTCGGCGGACGCGAAGTCCGCGGCTGTCACCCGGCCGTGCGTGGCATAGGGCTCGACCGTGATCCGGTCGAGGCCCAGCGCCTGCCGGGTCGCAATGGTCGACCGTTCGACGAACGGTCTCTCGCTCAGGAGCTGGTTGGGGTCCACCACGAACCGCTGGACGAGTGGCGGGACCACGGCCATCGCGACGATCGCCAGGACCCCCACCGCCAGCGCCGGAACACCGACCCAGCGCCACGCCCGGCGCGCACCGGTCCGTCGTACGACGAACGGCATCGCGACGCAGACGCACGCCAGGGTCACGGCGAGGAATGCCAGGAGCGCCAGACCGGGCGCCCGCACGTGGAGGTCGACGTAGTCGGCACCCGCGAACGAGCGATCGCCCTCGCTCCGCGGCTGCTGGAGCTCCAGCAGGTAGCGCTCGAGCCGGAGCCTCCAGGCGACCGCGAGCAAGAAGGCGGCCGCCAGGACGGCCACGTGGATCTGAGTCGCGAACGTCGCGCGCAGCGGTCGGAAGCCCAGCGACCCGTGACCGAGGTGGACGAGGACGACCCCTCCGGCCGCCACCGCCACCAGCCAGAGCAGGACGCCGGACACCACCACCTCGAACGGGAGCGTGAAGACGAAGAACCCGAGATCCCGGCCGTGGACCGGGTCGACGACGCCGAAGGTCTGCCGGTGCCGCCAGAGGACGTAGGTCTGCCAGTGCACCGCCGCCGAGGAGGCGAAGATGCTCGCGACGACGAGCGAAGCGGCGACGAGAGCCAGCACACCGCTGCGACGCCGGGCCAGCCAGGTGTCACGGCCTGCGAGGTACAGATTGACCCAGATGAACCCAGCCACGACGCCGCCGACGAGGGCGTGGAGCTCGGCCTTCGCCGCGACCAGCCCCCGGAAGGTCGCGCCTTGCCCCAGCTCGTCGAACCACAGCGCATCCGGGACGGTGCGCACTGCGCCGTAGACGAGCAGGAGTGGCAGGCCGAGCACGACCAACACGGCCGTGGCGCGGCCGCGGGGTCGTAGGAGCAGTGGTCGACCTGCTGATCGATGCTCCTCGAGGTCGTCCACGGGCTCTTCGGCAGGCGCCTCCGGCGGAGGGACGTCTGTCGCGGGCTCCGGCTCCGGCGCCGCCGCCTCCGGGGGCGCTACGACGAGGGCCGGCGCGGGCGAGCGACGCCGTCCATCGAGCCGCCCGTACTGCGAAAGGAACTCCTCGAGCCCGTCGGGGGTCACTTCCCAGACGTACCGACTGCCCCAGGGCCTCTGCTCTCCACGCAGCTGACCCTTGCGCAGCAGCGCCCGCACCGTCTGCGGGCTGGTCCCGAGGGCAGCGGCCGCCTCGGCGACGGTGAGGCCCCCCCTCATCCCTGAGAAACTACTCCCACGGCTTTCGCAACGGCAACGAAAGCAGGCCCCGGCTTTCCCAGGTGCCCCCCGAAGGAATGGCGGCTACCTGCAATGCGCGAGTCCCCCCGCCTGCCAGGCTGCAGACATGGCCTTGAGCGTGGTGATCGTCGATGACAGCGTCCGGTTCCTCGACACGGCCCGGGCCCTGCTCGAGCGCGAGGGCCTGGACGTGCTCGCCGTGGCTTCGACCCCGGAGGACGCCGTCGAGCAGGTGCGGCGGCGCCGACCCGACGTGGTCGTGCTCGACCTCCATTTCGGCACGGTCAGCGGTCTCGACCTGGCGCGGTGTCTGACCGCGGACCAGGAGTCGACTCCCGCCGTCGTGCTGGTCTCCACGGTGTCCGCCGAGGACGTGGAACCGCTGATGGACGGTTCCCCCGTGCGGGGTTTCGTGTCCAAGGTCGACCTCAGCGCTGCGGCTGTCAGGTCGATCGTCCGCCCGGCGGGCTGATCGGCTGCGAGCCGGTGGGCGATCAGGATGCGGGTGCGCCCGCCTGCGGAATCACCACGCGCAACGAGGTCCCCTCGCCCGCAGGGCTCCGGACCGCGACCGTGCCCCCGAAGGCGTGGAGCCGGTCGGTCAGCCCGGTCAGTCCGGAGCCGGCGTGCGCGTCCGCACCGCCGACCCCGTCGTCGCGTACCTCGAGCCGGACCTCGGTGTCGTCCGCCTCGAGGTCGATCGCGACGTAACTGGCCTGCGCGTGCTTGATGCTGTTGGTCAGCGCCTCGGAGGCCACGTAGTAGACGCAGACCTCGACCGGCTCGGGCAGACGGTCGACGCCGCGAACGGCGAGCTCCACCGGCAGCGGCGAGCGGCGGGCGAGCTTCGCCAGCGCGGGGCGGAGCCCACCCTCGGTGAGGATCGCCGGGTGGATGCCGTTCGCCACCTCGCGCAGCTCGTCGACGACGCCGACCAGACCCTCACGGAGACCCACGAGCTCGGCCAGGAGCGTGTCCTGCTCGGGCTGGGTGAGGGACTCGGCCCGTCGCACGTCGAGGGCCAGCGAGACCAGGTGCTGCTGGACACCATCGTGGAGGTCGCGTTCGATGCGCTGCCGCGCCCGGTCGCCCGACTCGACGACCCGGGCCCGCGACGCGGTCAGCTCGCCGCGCGACTCGGCATTGGCCACAGCGGTGCCGGCCAGGTGCGTGAACTCCCCGAGCCGCAGCTCGAGGCCCTTGGGCAAGGGGTCGGCCGAGTAGGAGGCACCGACCATCACGCCCCACAGGCGCCCCTCCACCACGACCGGGCTCCCGACGCTCGACCGCACCCCCATCTCGCGCAGTGACGCTGCCAGCACGCCGGCGCCACCGTACGTCTCCTGTCGTTGCGGGCGTCCGGTCTGCTGGACCGACGACGCGACCGTCGCGCCCGCGACGGGCCAGCGGGAGCCGACCGGCAGGTGCCGGTCGTCCCTGCTCCACGCGGCGGCAACCGTGGCGGTGCCGTCTGTCTCATAGCGCAGGAGGACCGTGTGGTCGACGTCGAGCAGGGTCCCGACCTCCTCGGTGACCGAGCCGAACACCCGCTCCGGGGACGACTCGACCGCCACGAGCGTGGCCACCCTCCTGAGGGCGGCCTGCTCGTCGGCGAGCACGCGGACCTCGACCTCCGACTGCTCGGCCCGTCGCCGGGTCACGGCCGCGAGCTGACCCAGCAGCGCGCCGGTGACCAGGTAGGCGACCAGCGCGAGCGTGTTCTCGGCGTTCGGCAGTCTGGTGGCGTGGATCGGCGGGATGCAGTACCAGTCGAGGGCGACGACTCCTGCCACCCCCGCTGCCACGGCGTACGCGATGCCCAGCACCCGTGCCGTGCCCCACACCACGGCCACGTCGAGCACGATGACGAGAGCGGCCACCACACTCCGCGGGGAGGACGAGGTCGCGCTCGCCACGAGCGACAGGAGCGCGAACCACCCCGCGCCGAGGACGAATGCCAGCCCGGCCTCGGCTGACGTGTGCCAGTGCGGAAGAGACACCATCGGAGGCTAGCGCGATCGCGATCCTGCGGGACAGGACCGTCACCGGGCGCGCGCGACGGCACGCCGCGAGGACCAACGTCGCAGTGCGACGGCCACGGCCAGGGACACGGACAACTGGACCGCGATGCCGAGCAGCGCGCCGAGCCCGTCCATCAGGTGGGTCAGGTCGAGGCCGTGGCTCACGACACCGAGGTGCAGCGCACCCTGGCCCGCGAGGCGCAGCCGGGGGCCGACCCACCCGACGACGTGGGCGGTGAGCACGACCTGCGCCGTCACGGACAGCAGGCACCAGGCAGAGGGATGGGTGAAAGTGACCAGCAACGGGACGGTCTGAACGGCGAAGCCGCGCAGCAGCTCTTCGCTTCGTCGCACCGGTGTCCGGATGCCTGTGCGTCGCCATGACCTCATGTCGACGACGATCCTCGGACGGCCGTGGTCCGGCATCGCTGCCAGCGTGGCTCCGCGTTACCTGCTAGCCACCATCCGGCACGCCCGCCGCGACGGCCGCGGGGTCAGCGGCGGCCGACCCGGAACATGCCGCGTACGGCCTCTCGGGCGGCCGTCGACACGGCGTACTGGAAGGTCTTCGACTTCACGACCTTCTCGAACGTGCTGTCCTGGGGCTTGGCGGCCTTGGGCCTCGGGGCCGGCTTCCCCGGAGACTCGGCGGCCTCCTTCGCCGCCTTCTCCTGGGCGGCCTTCTCCGCACCGGCCGTCATCCGGGCCGCGAGCGTCTCGCTGGCCGACTCGCGGTCGACGACCTGGGAGTAGGTCGCCCAGCCCGGGCTGGCCGTGACCGCGGCTTCCATGGCGGCCGTGTCGGCCGGCCCCATCCGGGACTCGGGGGCACGGAGCCGGGTCCAGGCGACGGGGGTCGGCGCCCCCCGCTCGTTCATCACGGTCACGATCGCCTCGCCGATCCCGAGGGAGAGGATCACCTTTCCCAGGTCGTCGTACGACGAGGTCGGGTAGGTGTTCACCGTGGCCTTGAGTGCCTTGGCGTCGTTGGGCGTCGCGGCGCGGAGCTGGTGCTGGATCCGGGAGCCGAGCTGGGCGAGGACCGCGTCGGGTACGTCGGTCGGGCTCTGGGTGACGAAGACGACGCCGACGCCCTTGGAGCGGATCAGTCGCACGGTCTGGGCGATCTGGTCGAGGAACGCCTTGGACGCGTCGTCGAAGAGCAGATGGGCCTCGTCGAAGAAGAACACGAGCTTGGGCTTGTCGACGTCGCCCACCTCCGGGAGGTCGTGGAACAGGTCGGCGAGCAGCCACATCAGGAACGTCGAGAAGAGCGCTGGCCGGTCCTGCAGGTTGGGCAGCTCGACCATCGACACCACGCCGCGGCCGTCGGCGGCGACCCGGAGCAGGTCGGACGACTCGAACTCCGGTTCGCCGAAGAACGCGTCGGCACCCTGGCTCTCGAACGCGATCAGCTCGCGCAGGATCACACCCGCCGTCGCGCTCGACAGGCCGCCGAGCTCCTTCAGGTCGGGCTTGCCCTCGTCGCTGTTCAGGAAGTGCACGACCGCGCGCAGGTCCTCGAGGTCCAGGAGGGGCAGGCCGGCCTGATCGGCGTAGTGGAAGATCAACCCGAGGCTCGACTCCTGGGTCTCGTTCAGACCCAGCACCTTGCTGAGCAGCAGCGGCCCGAACGACGTCATCGTCACCCGCAGGGGGATCCCGGTGCCCTGACCGCCGAGGGCGTAGTAGGTGACCGGGAAGCCCTTCGCCTCCCAGGTCTGGCCGACCGAGGCCGCGCGCGCCTTGATCTTGTCGTCCTCGACCCCCGGCGTGCTCATCCCGGACAGGTCGCCCTTGATGTCGGCGGCGAACACGGGGACCCCGGCCGTCGACAGCTGCTCGGCCATCAGCTGCAGGGTCTTGGTCTTGCCGGTACCCGTGGCGCCGGCGACGAGCCCGTGCCGGTTCAGCATGCCGAGGGGGATCTTGATGTGGACGTCGGAGAGCCGGGTCTCGTCGAGCATCAGGCCGCCGAGCTCGAGGACCGGGCCGTCGAACTGGTACCCGGGAGCGACGGCAGCGGCGACGGCGTTGTCGGTCATGCTCCCGAAGCGTAGTCAGCGGGCGCCACAGCAGCCCTCAGTAGACTCCGCCGGGTGATCTTCAAGCGGGTAGGGGACAGCCGACCGTACCCACCCCATGAGCTGACGTCCCGGGCCTGGGCTGCGCTACCTCCGCGCCAGGTACGCCTGGACGAGCTGATCACCACCAAGGACACCCTCCACCTCGACGCCCTCCTCGACGAGGACTCCACCTTCTACGGCGACCTGTTCGCCCACGTGGTCCGGTGGCACGGCGAGCTCTACCTCGAGGACGGGCTCCACCGGGCACTGCGCGCGGCCCTGCAGCAGCGACACGTGCTCCACGCCCGCGTGCACGAGGTCCGCGAGCGATGAGTGATCGCATGGCCGCCGTCATCGGCACTCATCTGAAGACGCTCCTCACCCTCGGCGTTCTCGCCGTGATGCTGTTGGTCGGCGTCACCTGGGGTTGGTCGGCGATGACGACACCGTTCCCCCACAAGGCGAAGACGAAGGTGTGCATCCCGACGACCGTCCAGCCGGGCGACCGGGTCGCGGCTCCGAAGGTGACGATCAGCGTCTACAACGCCACCGAACGGGTCGGCCTGGCCGACCGCACGATGGCGGGGTTCGAGGCCCAGGGGTTCGGCCCCGGCAAGGTCGCCAACGCCCCCAAGGGCACGGTCGTCCCCTACGCCCAGGTCTGGACCCACGAGCCCCAGAATCCCGCCGTCAAGCTCGTCATCAGCCGGCTCGGACCGAAGGCCCACATCGTGGGCAAGGACCCGATGGGCCCGGGCGTCACGGTCGTGGTGGGTGCGGGCTTCGACAAGCTGTTCGACGGGAAGTCGTCGATCAAGGTGCGGGAGTCGGCGCAGATCTGCTCGCCGCCGGCGCCCTGATCCGGTCCCGACGGCCGCGCTCAGCGCTCGTCGAGCCACCGGCCGAGGCGTCCGTGGGCCGACACGGTGCGCAGCCGCTGGACCGTCGGCTCGCGCAGGCCCCGGGGGGTCACGACCAGCAGATCGTCACCCCGCCGTAGGACCGTACGACGTTCGGGGACGATCGCGCGCCCGTCTCGCACGAGCATGGACACCGACGAGCCCACCGGCAGGCGGAGCTCTCCGACCTCGACCCCGTGCAGCCGCGAGACCGGGCTGATCGTCACCTGCAGCATGTCGGCCGCGACCCGCTCGAGCGGCGCCACCTCGAGGTCGAGCCGGCGAGGCTCGGACCTGCGCGTGACCCGCAGTCGCTTGGCGACCGCAGGGAGCGTCGGCCCGGTCAGGAGGGTCGAGATGACGACGATCACGAACACGATGTCGAAGAGGCGGGTGGCGTCGGTGACGTCCTCGGCCAGGGGGATCGTGGCGAGCACGATCGGCACGGCCCCGCGCAGTCCGGCCCACGACACGAAGGCCGTCTCCCGCCAGGGCATCGGGGCGACGACGGAGCTGACCCACACCGTGACCGGGCGCGCCACGAAGGTCAGCAGCAGGCTGCCCGCCAATGCGATCGCGATCACGCTCGGCGTGATCCGGCTGGGGGTGAGCAGCAGCCCGAGCATCACGAACAGCCCGATCTGGGCCAGCCAGGCCACGCCCTCGGCGAACGACCGGGTCGCGCTCCGGTGGGGCAGGTCGGAGTTCCCGAGGATCAGCGCGGCGACGTAGACCGAGGCGAACCCGGACGCGTGGAGGCCCGCGGAGGCGCCGTACGCGAGCAGCGCGAGGCAGAGGACCGCCAGCGGGTAGAGGCCCGACGACGGCAAGGCGGCCCGACGCATCAGCCAGGCCCCGCCGAAGCCCACCGCCAGGCCGATCAGGAGACCGGCGACGAGCTCGAAGGTGATGACCGCCAGCGTGTAGGGCAGGCCGTGCTCGGCGACGGCACCGGTCGAGATCAAGGTGACCAGGACCACCGTCGGCGCGTCGTTGAGTCCGGACTCCGCCTCGAGCGCACCGACCAGTCGTCTGGAGAGCGGGAGTCCGCGCAGCACCGAGAAGACCGCGGCGGCATCGGTCGGGGAGGTGACCGCGCCGAGGAGCACCGACAGCTCCCAGGACAGCCCCAGGAGGTAGTGCGCACCGAGAGCGACGATCGTCACCGACACCGCCACCCCGATGGTGGCCAGGGACAGACCGAGCCGCATCGAGGGCCGCACCTCGCGCCAGCTGGTCGAGAGACCTCCGTCGGCCAGGATCAGGGCCAGCGCAGCGAACCCCAGGGCGTGGGCCAGCTCGGCGTCGTTGAAGTGGATCCCGATGCCGTTGTCGCCGAGCGCGACGCCCATCAACAGGTAGAGCAACAGGCTCGGCAGACCCGCGCGCGAGGACACGCGCACCGCGAGGATGGCCAGCAACGTGACCCCCGCACCGACCAGCAGGAAGGTGTCGAGCTGGTGGACGTCGAAGGTCATGGGTGTCACCTCGCTGAGCAGCAGGGGCGGCGATACACAACCCTAGCGGCAAGCCGACGCAGTGGCCGGGCTCGGTTGCGTGCCCTCAGGACGTGACCGCTCCGTGCCTCGGTCCTCCACAGGCCGGAGCGCGGCCCGCTCCCGGACAGGCCCGGCGGAGCATCCTGACCTGCACCGGGGTCCGCTCGGCCCTCGGTGGGCGAAGGGAGACCGCGCATGTACGGCGACACGACGGCGATCCGGGCCTTGGCCCAGCGGCTGCGCGAGCAGGGCCACGACGTGCGCGCGGAGGCCGACTCCCTCGTCGGGCAGGCCGAGGCGGTGCACTGGACCGGCCTGGCGGCCGACACGATGCGGTTGATGGCGCGCCGGCACGCCGGCGACCTACGCGCCTGCGCTGCTCTGCACGAGGACGCCGCCGAGGCGCTCGAGCGCCATGCCCGCGAGGTCGACCACCTCAAGGAGCTGATCGAGGCGGTCGAGCGTCGGGTGGCGCGGCTGCTCGACAGCGCCGGAGGCATCGTGCACTCTCTCGCCTCCCACGTCGTACCCGACGCGATGGATCACTGGCTCGACCACTTCGACCCACCTCCTCATGGCAGCAAGGAGTGGCTCGACGTCCATCTGCCGTCGGCATGACCCCGGCTGCGTCACGGCTGGCGCACGGAGACCTCCTCGTCAGCGTCGACCTCGTCGCACACGGCGACGGGCGAACGACCCAGGTCCGAGCGCAGCACGGCATCCGCGGCGACCGCGTGACCTCCGTGTCGGTGTCCCGCGAGGGGGTCGGCCGAGGTCTCCCACCTGAGCCTGTCGGACTGGCCGACCGAGCTGGCCCGCACCGTCACGCTGCCCTTTCCCGCGGCCGACGCCGACCCTCCCGCTCCCGGCCTCGTCCTCCCGTGGGAGCTCCTCGTCGGCACCGGAGCGGCCCTGTCCCGCCGTCGGCCCGACGTGTACGACGTGCTGGTGGCGCGTGCGGTGGGCGGCTGCCGCGCCGACGGTCGCGATCTCGATCTGGCGGCCTGTCGCGAGCAGCTGCGTCGCCTGCACGCCGCCACCGGACGGATGCGCGCCACCGGCGCGGGTCGGCGTGCACAGGGCCGGCGGTTCGGGCTCGTGAGCTGGCTCCTGCTCGGAGAGGGCTGGCACGCCCTCGTGCCGGTCACCGAGAGCGCCCATGCGACGGTCCGGGTCGAGCCGCGGCGGCCGGCTGACCTGGCGGCCGCGGCCGCGGTCTGGCTCGGGGCCGTGCGCCGGTGACCGCTCCGCCGGACGTGCCCCCCGTCACGCGGGTCACCGGTGGTGTCGGCGGGGTGGCCGCCACGTACGCGGCCGTTCGGGCGCTGGCCGACCGGTTCGACGCGGCCGGCGCCCGGCTGCGTGGCTGGGCAGCCACCGGCGCACGGACCGTGGCCGACCCCGACCTCCTCGAGTCGTCGCCCCTCGCGCCGCTCACCTTCGCAGAGGCGGAAGCGCGCGTGGTCGCCGCGACGGCCGGGCCGGACGGGACGCTCGCGACGTCCTTGGTCTACGAGGCCGACGCGATGCTCGTCCGCGCCACGGTCGCGGCGTTCGAGGAGTGCGACCGCCTGGTCGCGTCGTCGTTCGAGGCGCTCGACTACGTCGGCGGTCGGGCGCTGGGATGCGCTCTCGGCACGGCAGCGCCGTACGCGCTGGCGCTCGGCGTGGTGGCCGTGCCGGCGACGCGGCTCACCTGGCACGACCTCCCGGCGCGCACCCGGGCGCGCCTCGACGCGGAGGCCGGGGACGGGGCCGATCTCGCTCAGGAGTGGGTCGACACCCATCCGGGGCAGGTCCAGCACCTCGTGGACAGCAGCGGTGGTCTGCTCGACGGACTGCTGTCCGCCCTGCCTCTCGGCGGACCCGCCGCGCTCGGCCTCTCCACGTTCCACCCGACCGTCGGCGCCGCGGCGGCCGACCTCGCGGGCCTCTACGGCCCCGAGGGCCCACCGCGGGTCCGGCGTCGTCCCGACCTGTCGGTCAGGCTCGCGGTGGTGCCTCCGCGTGACCTGCCCGGCCTGATCAGTCATCTGGCGCAGACCGACGCCCTCTCGCCCCACGACCGCCCCGGGGACCAGGGCACGATCGAGGTGCAGACCCTGACCGCCGCCGACGGCAGCGTGCGCCATGTCGTCTACCTCCCGGGCACCGACGACCTGACCACGACTCCGTTCAGCCAGGACGCCGACGTCCGCGACCTGGCGACGAACCTCAGACTCGTCGCCACTCACGACACGACCTACGCCGCGGGCATCGTGGAGGCCATGGCCCGGGCGGGCATCGGGCCCGACGACCCGGTACTGCTCGTCGGACACAGCCAGGGTGGCATGGAGGCGGCCGCGATCCTGGCCGACGGGTCGCCGTTCCATGTCACCCACGTGGTGACTGCCGGAGCGCCGACCGCCCAGGTCCACGCCTTCCCGACCGGAAGCCACGTGCTCTCCCTGGAGAACCGAGGCGACGTCGTGCCGCTCCTCGACGGCCACGACAACCCCGACAGCCGCCAGCAGGTCACGGTGCAGTTCGACGACCACGAGACCTCGGTCGCAGCGAACCACGGCCTCGACCACTACGTCCGCGGTGCGGCCGCGGCGGAGGCCACCGCCGACCCCTCGGTTCGCGAGCAGCTCGCCAGCCTGCGGTCCCACGGGTTCCTCGGCAGCCGAGCCACCGCGACCAGCCAGGTTCTTCAGATCACCCGCTGAGCCGACCGGTCAGCGCAGGGAGCGGACGAACTCGGAGAGCTGGGCGAGGTTGCGGCACTCGACCATGGGAACGACTGACCCGTAGGGGCCTGCGGCGGAGTCGCCGGTGTCCCAGTGACGCGGGTGCTCGGGGTTGAGCCAGTGGGCATGGCGGGCTCTGCCGGCGAGATCCCTCAACGCGTCGACTTCGAGCTCGGAGTAGTTGGACCGGGCGTCCCCGAGGATCAGCAGGGACGACCTCGGCCCGAGGGCTTCGGCGTACTCCTCGGCGAACGTGACGAAGGCCCGGCCGTAGTTGGTCCTCCCCCACCGTGCCGCCTGGGCGGTGCGGGCGGCGAGGCCGGCCATCACGTCTCCTGGGTCCGCACCGGGTCGGAAGACGTCGGTGACCTCGTGCACCCGGTCGACGAAGGTGAACGCGCGCACCTTCGCGAACTGCTCGTGCAGGGCGTAGACGAGCATCAGTGTGAACTGCGCGAAGCTCGCCACCGAGCCGCTCACGTCACACAGCACGACGAGCTCGGCGCGGTGCGGGCGCTTCGGCCTGTGCAGCGTCGTCAGCGGGACGCCGCCGGTCGAGATCGAGGCCCGCACCGTGCGTCGGAAGTCGAGCGGGCCGCGCTGCCGCGCCTGCCGTTCCCGAGTCATCCGGGTCGCGAGCCGCCGGGCGAGCGGGTAGATCTCGCGCCGCATCTCGGCGAGGTCGGCCCTGCGGGCGGAGGTGAAGTCGAGCCGGTCGATGCTCGGTCGGACGGCCACGCGGGCGACGTGGTCGGGACCCTTCTGCGCGGCGATCCGGCGCCGTGCGTCGGCCTCCACGAGCCCGGCGAACGAGCCGATGCGCCGGTCCGCCGTACGCCGTGCCTCGTCCTCGAGCCGGCCGTCGGCCACCAGCGCCTCGACGACCCCGTCGACCAGTGTCTGGGGTGAGACCCGTTGCAGGGTCGTGTAGGCAGACCAGCTGGACAGACCCGGCCCTCGGCCGCGCATCGCCCCGAACCGCCCGACCGCCTCGGCCGCGATCCTCCGCAGGGCCTCCGGGTCGCCGTCGACCAGCGCCCCGGCCAGCCGCGTCCGCACGTCCCCCAGGCTCGCTGCGTCGTCCCGGGGCTTCGCATCGCTGGTCGAGCCGCCCTCGCTGGTCGGTCCGGTACGAGACCCCCTCCCCGACCAGCCGCGGGAAGTAGAGGTCGAAGAGCGTCTCGAAGGTCGGCCGCTGCGCCTGCCGCTTCACCAGCGTGGCGGCGTACGCCTGCCGGATGGCCTCGCGGTCACCCCAGTCGAGGACGCTGAAGGCGGCGATCGCATCGAGGTCCTCGGCCAACGACACCGGCACGCCCGCTCCGCGCAGCGCCTCGAGGAAGGCGATGTGGGTGGTGAGCAGCCCGCTGGTCATCGGGGCAGCCGGAGCTCCTTGACGGCACGCTCCTGGTCCGAGGCGTGCTTGAGGACGACTCCCAGCGTCTCGGCGACGGCGCGTTCGTCGAGGTCGCCGATCTCCAGCGCCACCAGGGTGCGCGCCCAGTCGACGGACTCCGCGATCGACGGCGCCTTCTTCAGCTCCAGGTCACGCAGCCGGCCGACGGTGTCGACGACCTGGCGGGCGATCCGCTCGTCGAGGTCGGGCACCTGCCGACGCACGATCTCGCGCTCGCGCTCGGCATCGGGGTAGTCGAGGTGCAGGAAGAGGCAGCGGCGCTTCAACGCCTCGGACAGCTCGCGGCTGGCGTTGGAGGTCAGCACGACGAAGGGTCGGCGTACGGCGGCCACCGTGCCGAGCTCCGGGATCGTCACCTGGAAGTCGCTGAGGATCTCCAGCAGCAGACCCTCGACCTCCACGTCCGTCTTGTCGACCTCGTCCACCAGCAGGACGGTCGGGTCGTCGCGTCGGATCGCGGTCAGCAGCGGCCGGGTCAGCAGGAACTCGTCGGTGAAGATGTCGTCGTGCGTCTCCTCCCAGGCCCGGTCGCCGGAGGCCTGGATCCGGAGGAGCTGCTTCTTGTAGTTCCACTCGTAGAGGGCCCGGGCCTCGTCGAGGCCCTCGTAGCACTGCAACCGGACGAGGTCGGCGCCGGTCGCGCGGCCGACCGCCTTCGCGAGCTCGGTCTTTCCCACGCCCGCCGGCCCCTCGACGAGAAGAGGCTTCTCCAGCGCGCCGGAGAGGTACGTCGTCGTGGCCGTCGCGGAGTCGGCGAGATAGCCGGCCCCGGCCAGCCGGGTGCCCGCGTCGGCCGGGGAGTCGAACCACGTCATCCGGCGAGCATAGGAGCCGTCGATCAGAAAGCCCCGTGCCGACCCTCCCCTCGCCGGAACCGCTCGGCACCCTGGGCGGCGTCCGCCTCGAGGGACCGCACGCCGTACGCCAGCTCCTGGCGCAGCGCCGCCTCCTCGTCGAGGCCGCTCTGGGCGAGCACGGAGAGCCGGTCGTTGCGCAGGCACTCCTGGGGGTACGACGCCAGCTCGGCCGCCAGTGCCTCGGCCTGCTCGCGGGCCGTGCCGGGCGGTACGACCCGGTTGACGAGGCCCATCCGCTCGGCTTCGTCGGCGCGCACCGGCCGGCCGGTGAGGATCAGGTCCATCGCACGGCTGGTTCCCAGCAGACGGGGCAGCCGCACCGTTCCGCCGTCGATCAGCGGCACGCCCCAGCGCCGGCAGAAGACACCGAAGGTCGCGTCGGCGGCCGCGACCCGGAGGTCGCACCACAAGGCGAGCTCGAGGCCGCCCGCGACGGCGTACCCCTCCACAGCCGCGACGACCGGCTTGCCGAGGCGCAGCCGGGTCGGGCCCATCGGGCCGTCGCCGTCGGGCTCCACCCGGTTGTCGAGCGCCCCGAGGTCCGCACCGGCACAGAACGTGCCGCCGGCTCCGGTCAGCACCGCCACCGACTGGCTCTCGGCCGCGTCGAAGGCGCGGAACGCGTCGGCCAGCTCCTCGGCCGTGGCGCGGTCGACGGCATTGCGGACGCCGGGGCGGTCGATGACGACGGTCGTGACCGGACCGGACACCTCGACGCGCAGGTTCACACCGCCAGCGTAGAGCCGGACGGCACTCAGGTCCGCCGCCGTCGCACGAAGGCGAGGAAGCCGGCGCCGGCCAGGACGAGCGCGACCGCCGCGAACGGCCACGGTGACCACTCGTCACCACACCTGGTCTCGGTGGCCGTGGAGGTGCACACGCTGCCGGGGCCGTCGCGGTTCAGCCAGGCGACGTACAGCAGGGGGACGGCCGTCCCCGACAGCAGCCCGAGCATCCCCCAGCCGAAGTCGAGCCGCCACAGCAGCCACCCGCACAGGCCGAGGGTCACGAGGAGCACGAACGGACCGACGGTCAGGATCGAGAGGACGCCCAGACACAGCCCGGCACCGGCCAGGCACCAGAGCCAGTACGCCGTCCACGAGTCGCCGCGGCGGTCCATGCCGACATCCTCACACGACGCTAGGTTGAGCGCGCACCGACGAAGGGAGGGCCCCCGATGGCGCTGGCCGTGGCGCTCTTCGCCGCCCTGGTGGTCGGGTTCATCGCCTTCTCGGCGGGCTTCAGCCGCGCGTTCCTGACCTCCCCGATCCTCTTCATGGTGGCGGGAGCACTGGTCGGCAGGTTCGAGGCGTTCGCGTCGATCGACCACGCCGTGATCCAGACCATCGCGGAGGTCACCTTGGCACTGCTGCTCTTCCACGACGCCTCCCAGCTACAGCCGAGGGAGCTGCGGGCAGACGCGCCTCTCACCGGCCGCCTCCTCCTCGTCGGGCTCCCCCTGACCATCGCCGCCGGGTACGTCGTCGCACACCTGATGTTCCCCGGGATCGGCGTCTGGCTGGCGCTGCTCCTCGCCGCCGCGCTCGCGCCCACCGATGCCGGCCTGGGTGCGGCCACCGTGCTCAACCCGGTGGTCCCGGTCAGGGTTCGCCGTGTGCTCAACGTCGAGAGCGGCCTGAACGACGGCCTGGCCACCCCGGTGGTGCTCTTCGCGATCGCCGCCGCCGCGGGGTCGACCGGCGGCTCCACCGAGCACGCGTTCGTCCAGGCGCTCGTGGAGATCGCGATCGGGGCCGCCGTCGGGGCCGCGGCCGGCTTCCTGAGCGGGCGCCTGCTGGACGTCGCCCATGACCGAGGCTGGTCCCAGCCGGAGCTGGTCCCGGTGGCGGTGCTCGTCGTCCCGCTGCTGTCCTACTACGCCGCCCACGGCGCCGGCGGCAACGGGTTCATCGCGGCGTTCGTCGCCGGCACGATGTTCGCGCTCGCGCAGGTCGACCTGGACCGGATGCACACCGGCCTCGAGCTGACCGACCAGATCGCCGCCCTGCTCGGCTTCGCGGTGTGGACGCTGTTCGGGACGGCGATCGCCGTCCACCTCGAGGCGCTCGTGCAGTGGCAGAACCTCTGCTTCGCCCTCTTGTCGCTGACCGTCCTGCGGATGGTGCCGGTGGCGCTGTCGTTGCTGGGCTCGGGACTGCGACCACCGAGCGTGCTGTTCATCGGCTGGTTCGGACCCCGCGGCCTGGCCTCGGTGGTGTTCGCCCTCATCGCCCTCGAGTCGCTGGACGTGAGCACCGACGTCTCGAGCACCGCCGGCGTCATCGCGACCACGGTGGTGCTGAGTGTGCTCCTGCACGGCTACACCGCCACCCCCTGGGCACGGCGCTACGGGGCCTGGGCGTCGGGCCCGGTGCGGCCGACCGTCGAGAACCAGGCGGCCGTGGCCCCGCGCCGTACGTCCACGCGCAGGTGAGCACGCGAACGGCCTACCCCCGCTTCGCCGAGGTGCGCCCCGCCTTGCGGACCTGGCTCCGCACCGCTCGCGTGCCGACGGGACCCAGGCCGTCGACCATCTCCATCAGGCTGCCCAACGACTCGAGCGCCGCCAGCGCGGAGGTCGCCCCCTCCGGGTCGATGCCCTCGTAGAGCTCCAGTCCGAGGAACGACGCCGCGACCGCGCGCGCCAGTCCGGCCGGTTCCACGAGACCCCGGAGCGGGCTTCCCGCCAGCAGCCGCCCCAGCACCCCCTCGAGCTGACGCGTCCACTGCGCCAGCGCGTAACGCCCCGCGCGCGCCAGCGTCTCGTCGCGCAGGGCGCCCGACATCACCTGCGCCATCTGCGCGACATTGCCGCGCTCACGCTCGGTGGCGTGCAGCTCGCGGCCCAGGGTGAGCAGGTCGGTGAACGAGGTGACGTCGTCGAACCGGTTCCGGTACGTCGCGACGGCGAGGTCGGCGGACCGCCGCAGCGCGGCCTCGACGAGCTCCGCGACGCTGCCGAAGTGGTAGAAGACCAGCGCCTGGTTGACCCCCGCGCGGGCCGCGACGGTGCGGGCCGACAGACCCGTCAGCCCCTCGGTCGCCAGCATGTCCCCGGCGGCGTCGAGCAGCTTCTCGCGGGTGGTCACGAAAGCCGCCGGCGGCGGAGCCGCTGCCAGAGCACGGCACCGAGTCCGGCAGCGACGGCCGGGACGAGGCCGGGGACCACGAACAGGAGACCGCCCTCGACGACGGCGAACGGCAGGGTCGGCAGGTAGGAGAGCCCCCGCCCGAACCCCCACACGGCACCGACCGTTGCGAACACCGCAGCCGTGCCGCCCATGACCTTCACGAACAGATCGAGGGCCGTCCTCTCGGGGTGCGGCCGCACCGACACCGTCTGCCTCACTGGCTCACCTCACTTTGAGCGACTGCTCAAGTCTCAGCATACGCCGGACTGAGCGATCGCTCAAGTGTGCGTTCAGAGGAGGTCCGACGGGTCGGTGTTGGCCCCGCACAGGACGAGCGCGACGCGCTCGCCGTCGGCCGGCCGGTAGGCCCCGGAGAGGAGCGCTGCCACCGGAGCGGCCGCCCCGGCCTCGAGGACCACCCGGAAGCGGTCCCACGCCGCTTGCCGCGCCGCCAGGATGGCGTCGTCGTCGACGAGCACGCTCCGGACGCCGAGCCGGCGGGCCACCTGCCACGCGAGGGAGCCGAGCCGCCTCGCACCGAGCGAGTCCGCGGCGACCCCCGAGACGGCCACGTCGACGGGCTCGCCCGCGGCCAGGGCGCGGTGCAGGGTCGGCGCACACTCCGGCTCGACGCCGACGACCCTGGCCCGGCCCTCGACAGCGGTCGCCACCCCGGACATCAGGCCGCCACCACCGACCGCCACGAGGACGGTGTCGACCGCACGCCCGGCCACCTCGAGCTGCTCGAGGAGCTCGAGGCCGAGCGTCCCCGCGCCGGCACAGATCTCGGGCTGGTCGTAGGCGTGGCAGTAGACGGCGCCGGTGCGCGCGACGTGCTCCATCGCGGCGTCGTAGGCGTCGGCGTACTCCCGCCCGCGCACCTCGACCAGCGCGCCGTACTCCTGGAGGCGGCGCAGCTTGGTCGGCGACGAGGTCTCGGGGACGAACACCGTGGCCGGGACGCCCACGGTCGCTGCGGCATAGGCGTTGGCGAGGCCGGCGTTGCCGCCCGACGCGACCACGATCCCGACCCGAGGGTCGAGCTCGCCGCGATCACGCGTGGCCAGGATCCGGTTGAAGGCCCCGCGCGACTTGAAGGTCCCCGTGTGCTGGAGCACCTCGAGCTTCAGACAGCCGCCGTGTGGCAACCACCGGTCGCCCGGCTCGACGACCTGGATCGGCGTACGACGCACGTGCGGCCGGATGCGCCGCTCGGCGCCCGTGATGTCGGCGAGGTCCACGCGCGCGAGCCTAGACAGCACCCGGGGAGGCGGCGAGCCCGGCGGGACGTGGTCGTCCGCGCCGGGCTCGTGACTGGCGGTGGCGGTGGGATTTGAACCCACGGTGGGCTTGCACCCACACACGCTTTCGAGGCGTGCTCCTTAGGCCGCTCGGACACGCCACCGCGGGGAAGGTTACCCGAGGCGCTGGTGGGCGAAGAAATCGTCCAGCAGGCCCCGGCACTCGTCGGCCAGCACGCCGCCGAGCACCTCGGGGCGGTGGTTGAGCCGGCGGTCGCGGACCACGTCCCAGAGCGAGCCGACGGCGCCGGCCTTGTCGTCGTACGCCCCGAAGACCAGGCGGTCCAGCCGCGCCAGGACCACCGCGCCGGCACACATGGTGCACGGCTCGAGGGTCACCGCGAGAGTGCAGCCGGTCAGTCGCCAGGCCCCGACCGCGGAGGCGGCAGCCCGGATCGCGACCAGCTCGGCATGGCCGGTGGGGTCACCGTCGCGTTCGCGGACGTTGTGACCGCGACCGAGCACCACCCCGTCGGGCCCGAGCACGACCGCGCCGATCGGCACGTCATCGGACTCCAGCGCGGCGCGCGCCTCGCCGAGCGCGGCACGCATCGCCGCGTCGTCGTCCCGACCGGCTCGACCAGGGTCCGACGTCACGCCGAGGTGAGGCCGACGGCCTCGTCGAAGGCCGGGCCGAACCCCAGCCGGCGGGCGACGTCGGAGAGCATCTCGTCGGGGTAGAGGTCGAAGTCGTCGAGCAGGACGGCCAGGTCCATGGCGTTCATGCCGAGGTCTCCGAGCAGGTCGAGGTCACCGGCCGGCACCTGGTCGTCGTCGTCCTCGGGCTCGGGGAGGCCGAGGTCCTCGACCGCCGAGCGCGCGATCTCCCACTCGTCGGCGGCGGTGATGTCGGACAGGAGGATCCGCACGACGGGGCCGGTGACCCTCACGATCAGGAAGAAGTCCTCGTCGATCGCGACCAGGCCCATCGCCCCGCCGTCGCCCGGGAAGCGCCTCAGCGCCGCGGCCAGATGGTCGATGTCGGTGAGGACGTCGTGGACCAGCTCGACGACCTGCCAGACGCCTTCTTCACGGTAGGCCGCCACCGCGAAGTCGATCCCTTCGATCTGCTGCTCGCTCATGGCTACCTCCGATCCGCACCGACGACACGGGACGCCACCAGAGTGACAGAGCCCCTCAGCCCTGCCAACCCTGTTCGACGGTGATGAGGGGAACTCTCAGCAACCACTAGGGTTCGAGCATGCGTACGATCGTCGTCGACCACCCCCTCGTCGCTCACAAGCTCACCGCGCTGCGCGACGAGAACACCGACTCCCCGACGTTCCGCCGGCTCGTCGACCAGCTCGTGACGCTGCTGGCCTACGAGGCCACGCGGGACGTGCGCGTCGAGCCGTTCGACATCACGACGCCGGTGGCGCCGACGACCGGCGTCCGTCTCTCCGCTCCGAAGCCGATGGTGGTGCCGATCCTGCGCGCGGGCCTCGGGATGCTCGAAGGGATGATGCGGCTGCTGCCGACCGCCGAGGTCGGGTTCCTCGGGATGGTGCGCAACGAGGAGACGCTGGAGGCGTCGACGTATGCCGAGCGGCTGCCCGACGACCTCGCCGGACGCCAGTGCTACGTGCTCGACCCGATGCTCGCGACCGGCGGCACGCTCGCGGCCGCGATCCGCTTCCTCACCGACCGCGGCGCCGACCACATCACCGCCATCTGCCTGCTCGCGGCGCCCGAGGGCTGCGCGCGGCTGGAGCAGGGGCTCGAGGGTCTCGACGTACCGGTCACCGTCGTCACCGCCGCGGTCGACGAGAAGCTCAACGACAAGGGCTACATCGTCCCCGGCCTCGGCGACGCCGGCGACCGCCTCTACGGCCTGACCGACTGACCGAGCCACCCGCCCGGACGTCATACGGACAGTGCCGTCTATGGCTCCGCCCGTATGACGTCCCGCGAGGTCAGAGGGCCTTGACGGCGTTCAGGAGCTTGCTCATGGTGTCCTTGGCGTCCCCGAAGAGCAGCGAGGTCTTCTCCTCGAAGAGCAGCTCGTTCTCGATGCCCGCGAAGCCGGGGCGCATCGACCGCTTCATGAAGATGATCTGGCGGGCCTCGTCGGCGTTGAGGATCGGCATGCCGTAGATCGGTGCACCGGGAGTCGTCTTCGCCGCCGGGTTGACCACGTCGTTGGCGCCGACCACGAGCACGACGTCGGTGTCCTTGAAGTCGCCGTTGATCTCGTCCATCTCGCGCAGCTGCTCGTAGGGCACCTGCGCCTCGGCGAGCAGGACGTTCATGTGGCCGGGCATCCGGCCGGCGACCGGGTGGATGGCGTAGTCGACGTCGATGCCGCGCTCGCCGAGCACGTCGACGAGCTCGCGCAGCGTGTGCTGGGCCTGGGCCACGGCGAGGCCGTAGCCCGGCACGATGATCACGCGATCGGCGTACGCCAGCATGATGGCGGCGTCCTCGGGCGTGACGCTCTTGACCGGTCGGTCGCTCGCCTCGCCTCCACCGAGCGTCGATCCGCCCTTGAGAGCACCGAAGAGGATGTTGGGCACCGACCGGCCCATCGCGCGCGCCATCAGCATCGTGAGGAACGTTCCGGACGAGCCGACGAGCGTGCCGGCCACGAGGAGCAGCACGTTGGAGAGCACGTAGCCGCCGGCGGCGACGGTGAGTCCGGTGAACGCGTTGAGCAGCGAGATCACGATCGGGACGTCGGCACCGCCGACCGGCAGCACCAGGAGTACGCCGACCAGCAGGCCGAGCAGTCCGAGCGTGATGCCGACCCACATCCGCGGGTCGTCGACCAGCATCACCGACAGCGCCAGCGAGCCGACCAGGGCCGCGCCGAAGACGATCGGCAGGCCGGGGAAGATCACCGGCCGTGAGGTCATCAGGTCCTGGAGCTTGGCGAAGGTGACCACCGAGCCGGCGAAGGAGACCGCGCCGACCGCGATCGTGAACGCCGTCGCCGCGAGGTTGAACCACGAGTCGTGCCCACCGGAGTCGACGACCTGCTGGAGCTCGAGCAGGGCCACCAACGAGGCCGCGCCACCGCCGACGCCGTTGAACAGCGCGACCATCTGGGGCATCTGCGTCATCTGCACGGTACGCGCGCCGTACACGCCGCCGACGGTGCCGATCGCGATCGCGACCAGGATCAGCGGGACGTGCTGGAGATGGAGGTCGGTCCAGAAGAAGGGCATCGCGCAGGCGACCACGGCGGCGGCGGCGCCGAGCAGGTTGCCGTTGCGGGCGGTCTTCGGGCCCGACAACCCCTTGAGGGCCAGGATGAAGCAGACGCCGCAGGCCAAGAAGACGAGCTGGATCCAGGTGGGCATCAGGCGACCTCACCCTTGTCGGGCGCCTGGTCGGACTTGGTCGGCTTCTTGCGCGTGAACATCTGGAGCATCCGGTCGGTGACCACGAAGCCGCCGACCATGTTCACGGCCGCGAGCACGATCGCCACCAGGCCCACGGTGACCGCCACGGTGTTGTCGGTGGTGCCGGTGACGATGATCGCGCCGAGCAGGATGATCCCGTGGATCGCGTTCGCACCCGACATCAACGGCGTGTGGAGGGTCGAGGAGACCTTCGAGATCACCTCGATCCCGACGAACACACTGAGGATGAAGATCGTCAGCCAGACGACCCCGGTGTCCATGGTCACTGGTCGGCCTCCTGGTCGTAGGGCAGATCGAGCTGCTCGTCGCGGCGCACGGCGATGTCCTCCGCGCCCTCGGGCTGCATGCCGTCGTCGTCGGCCACCTCGTCGTCGTACGACGTGGGCTCGCCGCCGGCGGGGGCCGCCGCCGCCGGGTCCGGTGGGGCGTCGTCGGGCGGTCCTTCGACGGCCTCGCGGGTCGGTCCGTGGACGATCGCGCCGTCGTGCGTGACGCAGCTGCCCGAGACGATCTCGTCGGCGAAGTCGGGAGCGAAGACGCCGTTGCCGTCCTCGTCCTCGGTGGTCATCAGCGTGACCAGGTTGAGGATGTTCTGGGCGTAGAGCTTCGAGGCCGGACCGGGCATCTGGCTCGGCACGTTGCGCCCGCCCCAGACCTGGGCGTTGCCGATCCGGACGACCTCGCCGGCGACCGAGCCCTCGACGTTGCCGCCGGTCTCGGCGGCGAGGTCGACCACGACCGAGCCGGGCTTCATCTGCTCGACCATCTCGCGGGTGACGAGCATCGGCGCCTGGCGGCCCGGCACCGCGGCCGTCGTGATCAGGGCGTCGGCCGCGGCGATGAAGGGCGTGAGCAGCTCGCGCTGGCGCGCGGCGCGGTCCTCGGTCATCTCGCGGGCGTAGCCGCCGGCGCCCTCGAGGGTGTCGAGGTCGAGGTCGATCGACTTGGCGCCCATCGACCGGATCTCCTCCGCGGCCGCCGCGCGCACGTCGTAGGCCCGGACGATGGCGCCGAGCCGCTTGGACGTGGCGATCGCCTGGAGCCCGGCCACGCCGGCGCCGAGGACCACGACCTCGGCCGCCTGGACGGTGCCGGCAGCGGTCATGTTGAGCGGGAAGAAGCGGCGCAGAAGGCCGGCCGCGACGATGGCGCAGCGATAGCCGGACACGAGGGCCTGGGAGCTGAGCGCGTCCATCGACTGGGCGCGCGAGATGCGCGGGATCAGCTCCACGGCGTGGGCGGTGACCCCTGCGTCGCGGAGCTCGACGACGGTGGTCTGCTCGGTGGACGTCGGCAGGAACGAGATCGCCGAAGCGCCGCGGCGGAGCCGCCGGATGGTCGCCGCCTCGAGCGGCTGCACGGACACGACGACGTCGGCGTCGACGACGGCGTCGGGATCGAGCACGGCCCCCACCCCGGCGTACTCCTCGTCGGAGATCAGGGCATGCAGCCCCGCGCCCGGCTCGACCGCGACGTCGTACCCGAGCGCGGTCAGCTTGCCGACCAGCTCGGGCACCATCGCCACGCGTGACTCACCCTCACGGGTCTCCTTCGCCACTGCGATCTTCACGCGCTTGAAACTAGGCCATAACGGCCGCCGCTCCTACCCATCTCGCCGTACCTCCGGCGTGGCGTTCTCCACAGGCAGGTCGGGCCCTTCGGCGGTAGTCCGTGACGTTTCGCAGGTCCATGAGGCCAGTTGGCAACGGAAACGTCACGGACTACCCCGACAGGGCGAACTCCTCCACAGGCTCGTAGCGGGGGCGACCGCGGGGTCCCTCGCCCAGGTAGGACGCGACGAGGGTCACCCGGTCGACGGTCCAGGAGGGGCCGCGATAGGCATCGAGGAGTCGGACCCAGCTGGTCACCTCCTGCGGGCGCGCGAGCCGGGCGAGCGTGATGTGGGGACGGAACCTCTGCCCGTCCACCGGTACGCCGGCCCGGTTCGCGGCGGCCCGGGCTCCGGTCGCCAGGCGGGTGAGCTCGGTGCGGCCCTCGGCGTCGAGGTCCAGGCCGGCCCACAGGACCCGGGCACGTGCGGCGTTCGGGAAGGCGCCGCCACCGGCGACCGCGGTCGCGAACGCCGTACGACGCCGCGCGGCGCGGGCGAGCCGCTCCACGAGGTCGTCGAGTGCGCGATCGGGGACGGCCGCGAGGAACGCGATGGTGATGTGCAGCTGCTCGGTGGCGGCCCAACGGAAGGCGCCGGCCGCACGGCGTGCGTCCAGGAACGCGTCGAGGTGCTCGACCACTTCCGGCGGCGGCACCACGGCCGCGAACATGCGCACGTCACACGAGCGGGCCCACGAGGCTCCCGACCGCGTAGGTGACGATCATCGCGAGCAGGCCGCCGCCGACGTTGCGGGCGACCGCACGGCGGACGGGGCTGAAGCCGAGCCTGGCCTGGATCACCCCGGCCACCGCCAGCGCGAGCGCGACGGTGAGGACCGTCGCCCAGACCCGGACGTCGAGCGGGGTCAGGGTGATCACGAGCAGGGGCAGCAGCCCCCCGATCGTGAACGCCACCATCGAGGCGAACGCGGCGTGCCAGGCGTTGGTGAGGTTCTCCGGGTCGATGCCGAACTCGATGTCGGCGTGTGCCGCCAGCGCGTCGTGCTCGGTCAGCTCCTGCGCGACCTTCTTGGCGGTCTCGCGGCTGAGTCCCTTGCGCTCGTACATCTTGGCCAGCTCGCGGAACTCGGTCTCCGGCATCTTCTCGAGCTCCTGCGCCTCGAGGGCGAGCATCGCCTTCTCGGAGTCGCGCTGGGCGTTCACCGAGACGTACTCGCCGGTCGCCATGCTCAGCGCGCCGGCGACGAGCCCGGCGATGCCTGCCACGAAGACCGGGGAGCGACCCGAGGTCGCGCCCGCGACGCCCAGGACGATGCCGGCGGTCGAGACGATGCCGTCGTTGGCGCCCAGGACGCCGGCCCGCAGCCAGTTCAGCCGGTTCCCGACGTCCTCCCCGATCTCCTCGTGCCAGTGCTGGGGATTCTGGTCGGTCCCGATCTCCATGCTCACGCCTCGATCCTCCCACC
Source organism: uncultured Actinomycetota bacterium (assembly GCA_963805345.1). Taxonomy (GTDB): domain Bacteria; phylum Actinomycetota; class Actinomycetes; order Propionibacteriales; family Nocardioidaceae; genus Nocardioides. Next base: position 43,077 of record CAWDUA010000021.1, on the reverse strand, counting down.
CTCCGCAGGGCCTGCAAGCAAGGCAAGCCTGCGCTCACCCGGCCCCCGTTCACGCCGTACGACGCCGACCCGGCCGTCGTGACGTGAACAAAGGCCGGGTCGGCGTTCATCCGTGTCAACAAGAGCCGGGTCAGCGAGCTGCGGAGTGGCGCCCGGAGCCGGGCGCCCTCCGCGTCAGGGTGAAGGGGAGACGGTGACGTTCATGGTCGTGAACGCACTCTTCCCCCATCCGTCCGTGGTCGTCAGGGTCACCGTGTAGGTGCCTGCCGCCGGGAAGGCGTGAGTCGGTGCCGACGAGGTGCTCGTGGCGAGTCCGTCCCCGAAGTCCCATCGGTAGGTGATGGTGTCGCCAGTGTTCGGATCGGTCGAACCCACACCCGAGAAGTTGCAGGTCAGGCCCAGGCACGACGGGGCACTGATCTTCGGGATCGGCGCCACGTTGCCCGGAGGCTCGATGATGGTCACCGGTTGGGTGATGGTGCTCTTCAGCGCCGTACTGGTCGGTCACCGTCAACGTCACGTTGTAGGTGTTGGGCTGCCGTGTAGGTCTTCAGCGCCACCGCGCCGGCGCCACTTCCCTGACCGAAGCTCCACGCGAACGTCAGGTCTGCAGGATCCTCGTCGGTCGAGGAGCGTCCGTCGAACGTGCACACGTTGTTGTTGACAGCTCGTCGTGAACGCTGCCACGGGCGGGTTGTTCGGCGGCAACGTCACCGTCACGACCGCGTCCGTTGGAGTCACCGTCGCCTGGTTGTGGTTGTCGACCCCACGCACGCGCACCGTGTAGGTGCCGGCCGGAAGGACCGGCGTCGTGTAGGAGTAGTTCGAGCTGTCCGAACCCGGGCTGTTCAGGAACGCCGAGCGCCAGCTCTGGTTCGTGCTGGTGAAGGTGCCCGACGAGCCCATGTAGCGGCCCTGTGAGTCCACGATCGCCACCTGGGCGGCCGTGACCTGGACGTCGTCCTGGATCCGGCCGGAGACCTGGATCACGCCGTCGGGGAAGGTCTCCCCACCCATGGGCGAGTGCAGGTTGTCGAGCACGATCGGCGGGAGTCTCCCGGGAAGACCAGGTAGGTCGCCGTCGCTCCGGAGGTAGAGGTGTCCTGCTGGCCCGCGGTGTCGACGCCGTACGCCGTCACGCTGTAGTTGCCGTTGACCGGGAGGTCGACCGGCAGGTTCCAGGTGATGTCGGTCGCACCCACTCCGCTCGACGACAGGACTGCCTGACGGGTCGCGAAGCTCGACGACAGCGTCCCGTTCGGCTGCAGGTAGCGGTCGCTCTCGTTCTCGTAGATCGACACGTTGACCGCGCTGACCCCGAAGTCGTCGGTCGCCGTGCCGGTGAGGTCGAGGTGACGCGTGGTCAGCCCCGACTGCGTGCCGGTGAGGTCCAGGCGGGCGTCGGGCGGGTTGTCACCGGGCACCTGAGCGGTGAGCGACAGCCGGCCCTGGTTGCCCGAAGACGTCGTCAGCCCGATGTCGTCGGTAGCCCGCACCGAGAAGGTGTAGGTGCCCGGCTTCAGGTTGAACGGTGTCGTGTAGCTCCAGTTGTACGACGACCCGATGATGTTGACCGGTGAGATGCGGCACCAGCCCGAGATGGAGTCGGGACTGTACTGACAGCCGTTGTCGAGCTGCTCACGCGTGGTGGCTGTTGCGGAGCTGGACCTCGACGTTCTGCAGACCCTCGTCGTCGATCGCTTGTCCTGAGAAGGTCATCGGGCTACCCGGCGCCACGACCGCGACGACGCCTACTCGTCGGCGGGTTCATGACCGCCGGCGTGAGCATGTTCACCGACGGCGCGATACCCGTCGAGCTCACCACCCAGTTGCGGACCGCGTTGTCCAGCGACGGACTGGCCCGCCGTGTCGATGGCCCATGCCTGCGCCCGCCACTGGCCCTCGTAGGGGAGCGTGACCTCGTGGGACCAGGTGGTGCTCAGCCGTTCACCAGGTCCGGCGTGACCCGCAACGTGTCGATGGACTGGTCCCATGGTGCCGTCGGACTGGAGGTATTGGTTGGTTCATGTCCTTCAGCGACAGCCGGATGCGGCTGACACCCGACATCGTCGGAGGCCAGCCGGAGACCGTGAACGTCGTGGTCGCGACCACGCTGCTGCTCGGGCCCGGTGATGCTGGTCGAGCGGCGCCCTGTCGGTCATCCCGAAGGTCTCGATGTTCTTCGTGCCTGCGTCGGATCGCTGGTGCCGTTGCTGCCGTAGGTCTTGGCGAAGACCTTCAGCACCCGGTTGGACGGGATGTTCACCGAGTCAGGGAGTAGTCGGCGCCGGTCGCGCTCTGTGTTCGACAGGGTCGCGTTGATGGAGTTGGACCGGAGCCCGAACGTGCTGCGGTCGTCCTGCAGGAACTGACCGCGGTCCATGTCCTTGATCTGGACCTGGACCCGGTTGACGCCGCCGCTGGCGACCTTGGCGTGGCCGGTGATGGTCCACGGCGTGCCGGTCGGCTCGACGCGGCCCTCGATCGGGTCGGTGATCGTGGTGTCGGTCGTTCTCGTTGCCCGGGACCTGGCTCAGGTCGAAGAACGCGACGCGCCCGACCTTCGCACTCGCCCTGGAACATCGGTGTCACCACCGGTGAACAGACCGCGCGGGGTGACCTCCATGGCCTTGTTGCCCTCGACCGGATTCGAGCCCGGGTTCCACTCGAGCGCGTGGCCGGTCGTCGGGTCGAGCGCACCGAGGTGGTCGCGCCGCACCACGGCGTCACCCAGGCTGTAGCCCGACAGACCCTGGCCGGTGCCGTAGCCGACGTTGTCCAGGCCGGGCCACGGGTCCGGAGCGGTCGGCGACTCGTTCCAGGCGAAGTGGCCACCGACGTAGACGGCCTTCTCGCTGATCGCGACGGAATAGATCGAGTCGAAGCAGCGGGTGATCCACAGCGGCTGGACGTTGCTCGGGTCGGCCCCGCCGTCCATCGGGAAGGCCATCGCGGTGTCGTTGATCGGCGGGCGGTCGCCGCCGGACCCGCTGGTCACGACGAAGTAGCTGCCGTCGGGCGAGATCGCACCGCCGTAGGCACGCTGGATGCCACCGACGTACTGGAGGTTGTCCTTCCAGAGGTTGGTGCCCACGGGCAGCAGCTGGTTGGTGGTGGCGTCGATCAGGGCCGCGCCGTAACGGTCCTGACCGGCGATCTGCTTGGCCGTGTGGACGACGAGCAGCTTGGTCTGGTCCGGCGAGATCACCAGCCGCTGGACGCCGGCGGTGCCGTTGGTACCGATGCCCCCACTCAGGTTGTTGGACGAAGTTCTGGAGAGCACCGCGCCGGTGTTGATGTTCACCGCGGCCAGGGCCTCACTTGGCGTGCCGTTGATGTTGTGGAACGTGCCGCCCATGTAGACGGTGGTGTTGGTCACGGCGATGCTCGCCGACCTTGACGTCGGAGTTCGCGGTGAAGCCCGTGTTCAGCGCCCCCGTGGTCGGGTTGAGGCTCACGATGTCGCGCCTGGTCTGGCCGCTGACGGTGTTGAAGTTGCCGCCGACGAAGAGCTTGGTGCCGTCGGGCGACGCCTCGACCGCGTCCATCCACCGCCGCTGATGCTCGGGCTGAAGGTGGTGCTCACCAGACCCGGTGTCGAGGTTGTACATCGCGATACCGCGACGGGTGTACGATGTCTTGTTGGTGCGCGGTGTTGTTCGCGATCGAGGTGAACGAGCCGGCGATGTAGACGTTGCTGCCGATGGTCTCGATGTCGCAGATCTCGCCGTTGCTGATGATTGGCGAGACCCGCGCGTGCCGTGGCCGGGACCAACCAGGCGTGGCCCGGGCCGCCCGGCAGGGTTGGTCGCCGTGACCGTGCTGGTGGTGGTGCCGGTCAGGCTCCCGTCCGAGACGGTCAGGGTGACGGTCTTGTTGCCCGCCGATCGCGTAGGGGTGCGTCGGGTTCTTGCCCGGTGCCGGTCTGACCGTCGCCGAAGTTCCAGGAGTAGGTGATCGCGTCGCCGTCCTGGTCGAGCCGAGCGCGGACGCATCGAAGTTGCATGTCAGAGAGGTCGCCGCAGCCCCCGGTGAACGACGCGGTCGGCGCGTGGTTGACCGGGCACCCTGGGTCTGGCCCGGGCTGACGACGACGGAGTAGAGCACGTCGCGAGACACCGAGGCGCTCGTGGTGGCGCTCCGCCCGGCTGCCGCACCGGTCGCCACCGGACCGTTCGAGTCGACCAGGATGCCGCTGATCTTGCCGCTGCCCGTGGCCGCGGCGGTCGTGCGCTGGGTAGACGAGGCGGGAGCCGTCCAGGTGACGGCCGAGGACGACTTCTCGGTGTAGACGTTGACCAGCCAGGAGTTCTGGTCGGCGACGTTGACGCTCGGCGCGGTGTGGGTGGCGCTGGACGAGCTCGTGGTCGCCGGCCGACGCGGTGACGCTGGAGACGCCGTCACTGCTCTGGTAAGCGGCAACGCTCAGCATCGACTTCGCCGAGGCGCTCGATCGTCACCCGTACGGTCGAGCCTGCGTCCGCCGCGGTGGCCTGCTTGGTCCACAGCCGACCTCGGACGCCGTTGCCGTCGGTCGACTGGAGCTGGGTCCAGCCCGCCGGGGTGGTGACCGTGGCGGTGGTGTTGTTGGTGATCAGCGACAGAACCAGGGTGTCGCCCGCCTCCGACGGCCGCCGGCACCACCACGGTGTGGGCGGTGCGGTTGCCGGCGGTCGAGGCCGACCCGACGTAGGAGAGGTCTGCAGCCGCTGCATGGGCGGGCGTCATCGCACCGACCGACAGGACAGAGACGGCCGCGCCCACACTCAACGCGATCGCTCCAGCAACACGAGAACGGAAACTCATTCGATGCCCCCCGCGGCACTCATGGGCCGTCAGTGACCCCCCACCTGATCTCGATCCCCATCGAGCCAGTTGTGCGGAGTGTGACACTTTCCGGATCCCATGGACATGGCTCCGGCCGATCCGGAGTGGTATGTCCCCAATACGAGTGATACGACTCGCCTTCGGACGGGTTCCTCTCCGCCTCGGGCCGCCCGGTCGACCACGCTCTCTAGTCTGGGCCCATGGAGTTCCGGACGGCGCGACGCGGGTTCGTGCTGGGCGGGGTGGCGGTGGCGGCGGCGGCCTGCGCGCCCGACGACGCCGAGCCTCCGCAGGAGTCCCCCGGAGCCCCCGTGTCGCCGAGGTCTCCCGACGCGCTCGCCTCGTCCGCGAAGGCGCCGACCCCCGCCGACTGGCACCGGCTCGCCCGCGCCGTCTCCGGCACGCTCGCCCGACCCGGCTCCGCGACGTACGACACCGTGCGCCTCACGCAGAACCCCCGCTACGACGGCGCCCGCCCCCTCGCCGTGCTCTCGGTGGCGACGGCGAGGACGTCGCCACCGCGTTCGCCTTCGCCCAGGACCACGGGGTGAAGGTGGCGATCCGGTCCGGAGGGCACAGCTACCCCGGCTGGTCGGCCGGCGACGGCGCGCTGGTCGTCGACGTGCGGCCCCTCCACAGGGTCTCGGTCAGCGGTACCACGGCCACCATCGGTGCCGGTGCCTCCCTCGTCCAGGTGTACGACGGGCTGGGCACGCGCGGCCGCGCGATCGCGGGCGGCTCCTGTCCGACGGTCGGGATCGCCGGGCTGACCCAGGGCGGCGGAGTCGGCGTGCTGACCCGCGCCCACGGGCTGACCTGCGACGCGGTGACCTCGATGCGCGTCGTCCTGGCCGACGGCCGGATCGTGACCGCGGACGCCGACCAGGAGCCCGACCTCTACTGGGCCCTACGCGGCGGTGGCGGCGGCCATCTGGGCGTGGTCACGTCCTTCACCATGAAGACGTTCGCCGCGCCCACCATCACCCGCGCCTACCTCGCCTGGCCGTTCTCCGCGGCCCCCCGGGTGGTCCCCCACTTCCTGGCCACCGTCCCCCACGCCGACCGTCGCCTCTGGGCGACGTTGAAGCTGCTCGGCGGCACCACCCACGCGAGCGGCCCGGTGCTGTTCATGTCGGCCACCTGGACCGGCTCCCCCTCGTCGATGAGCACCGGCCTCCGCCCGTTCCTCTCCCACGTGCCGACGCCGACCACCGACTCCCGCCACACCGCCTCCTACCTCGACACGATGCTCACCTACGCCGGCTGCTCGACGATCCCGGTCGGCCGATGCCACACCGGGCCGGGCGGCTCGCTCCAGCGCCAGGCGTTCGCGGCGACGTCCCACATCATCACCGAGCCCCGCGTCGACACGACCGCGCTGCTCGCGCAGGTGCGGAAGGCGCAGGACAGCGGGCTCCAGGAGGCCGGGGTGTCGATCGACGCCCTCGGCGGCGCCGTCGACGACGTGCCCGACACCGGCAGCGCCTTCGGCCACCGTGGCGCACTGACCACCGTGCAGTACACCGCGACGTACACCTCGGGGCCCGCCACCCGCGCGACCTCCTACGTACGCGGCTTCCGCTCCGCGATGACGCCGACGTGGGGGTCGGGCGCCTACGTCAACTACGCCGACGCCTCCCTGAGCAACTACCGGACCGACTACTTCGGCCCCAACGTGAGCCGGCTCGCCCAGACGCGAGCGACCTACGACCCGCACCACTTCTTCACCCAGCCGCAGGACTTCTGAGCACCGACGTCCGGCCCAGTGTCCGGCCACCCCTTCGGTGCATACGGCCGATGTGATGGGATCGGGTCGCCCGACACGAGCGGGGTGCGACGAACGAGCGGGAGGGTCCGTGGAGGTCTGGCCGGGTACGCCGTACCCGCTGGGGGCGACGTTCGACGGCAGCGGCACCAACTTCGCGGTCTTCAGCGAGGTCGCCGAGCAGGTCGAGCTCTGCCTCTTCGACGACGACCGCACCGAGACGCGGGTCGCGCTGACCGAGGTCGACGCGTTCGTGTGGCACTGCTACCTGCCGTCCGTGCAGCCGGGACAGCGCTACGGCTACCGCGTGCACGGACCGCACGACCCCGAGGAAGGGTTGCGCTGCAACCCGAACAAGCTGCTCCTCGACCCGTACGCCAAGGCGACGGCCGGCGACATCGACTGGGACCAGTCGCTGTTCGGCTACGACTTCGGCGACGAGGACTCGCGCAACGACGACGACTCCGGGCCGCACATGATGCTCGGCGTCGTCATCAACCCCTACTTCGACTGGGAGGGTGACCGCCGCCTCGACATCCCCTACAACGAGACCTTGATCTACGAGGCCCACGTCAAGGGGCTCACCCAGCTGCATCCCGACGTGCCGGAGAACATGCGCGGCACGTACGCCGCACTCGCGCACCCCTCGGTGATCAAGCACCTGACCCGGATCGGGGTGACCGCGGTCGAGCTGATGCCGGTCCACCAGTTCGTGCAGGACAGCACCTTGCTGGAGAAGGGGCTGCGCAACTACTGGGGGTACAACACCCTGGGGTTCTTGGCGCCCCAAGCCGACTACGCGTCGGCCGGCCAGCTGGGGCAGCAGGTGCAGGAGTTCAAGTCGATGGTCCGGGCACTCCACGCCGCCGGCATGGAGGTCATCCTCGACGTCGTCTACAACCACACCGCGGAGGGCAACCAGCTCGGCCCGACGCTGAGCTTCAAGGGGCTCGACAACGCCGCGTACTACCGGCTCGTCGAGGACGACCTGCGCTACTACATGGACTACACCGGGACCGGGAACTCCCTCAACGTCCGGCATCCCCACTCGCTCCAGCTGATCATGGACTCCCTGCGCTACTGGGTGACCGAGATGCACGTCGACGGCTTCCGCTTCGACCTCGCCGCCGCGCTGGCACGCGAGTTCTACGACGTCGACCGGCTGTCGACGTTCTTCGAGCTCGTGCAGCAGGACCCGGTCGTCAGCCAGGTGAAGCTGATCGCCGAGCCGTGGGACGTCGGGCCGGGCGGCTACCAGGTCGGCGGCTTCCCACCGCAGTGGACCGAGTGGAACGGCAAGTACCGCGACACGGTGCGCGACTTCTGGCGCGGTGAGCCGTCGCTCGGCGAGTTCGCGAGCCGGCTCTCGGGGTCGTCCGACCTCTACGAGACCTCCGGTCGGCGACCGGTGGCGAGCATCAACTTCGTCACCGCACACGACGGCTTCACGCTGCGCGACCTGGTCTCCTACAACGACAAGCACAACGACGCCAACGGCGAGGACGGCAACGACGGAGAGAGCCACAACCGTTCGTGGAACCACGGCGTCGAGGGGCCGACCGACGACCCCGAGGTCCTGGCGCTCCGCTCACGCCAGCAGCGGAACTTCCTGACCACCCTGCTGCTCAGCCAGGGCGTCCCGATGCTGCTGCACGGCGACGAGGCCGGCCGTACCCAGCAGGGCAACAACAACACCTATGCCCAGGACTCCGAGATCTCGTGGATGCACTGGGACGATGTCGACCAGCCCCTCGTGGAGTTCACCGCCTCGGTCGCCCGCCTCCGCCGCGACCATCCGACGTTCCGCCGCAAGGGCTTCTTCACGGGGACGACGGTGCGCACCGGCGACGGCGAGCGCCTCAACGACATCGTCTGGCTGCACCACGGTGGGCACCCCATGGAGGACGGCCACTGGGCCGAGGACGACGCTCGCTCGATCGGGATGTACCTCAACGGCGACGGCATCCCGGGGGTCGACGCCCGCGGCCAGCGGATCGTCGACGACCACTTCCTGCTCTACTTCAACGCCTCGGGCGACGACGTGGCGCTGGTCCTCCCTCCGGAGGAGTACGCCTCGGCCTGGGACGTGGAGATCGACACGGCCGGGCGAGAACCGGGCACACCGCTGGCAGCCGGTTCGTCGACGACGCTCGCCGGCCGCAGCGTGCTCGTGCTGCGCGCCCATGCGCCGGTCGAGGACGAGCCCGACTCGTCGGTCGCCGCCTCGGTGGCGGCCTCGCAGGCAGCGCGGGCCGACAAGGCCGGATGACCCGGGCGGCGTGGGGTACGACGACAGCGATGCGCCCACCGGTCAGCACCTACCGCCTGCAGATCACGGCCGGCTTCGACCTGTTCGCAGCGGCCCGCACGCTGCCCTACCTGCACGACCTCGGCGTCGACTGGGTCTACCTCTCGCCGCTCCTCGAGGCCGAGCCCGGCAGCGACCACGGGTACGACGTGGTCTCCCACGACCGGGTCGACCCCGCCCGGGGTGGAGCGGAGGGACTGGCGGCCCTCTCCGCGGAGGCGCGTCGGCTCGGGTTGGGGGTGCTGGTCGACATCGTGCCGAACCACGTCGGTGTCGCCACGCCTCACCTGAACGCATGGTGGTGGGACCTGCTGACCCACGGTCAGGAGTCACCCCACGCCGACGCGTTCGACATCGACTGGGAGGTCGGCGGCGGACGGGTCCGGATCCCGGTCGTCGGTGACGACGACCTGCTGGCGGACGGCCGGATCGCCCACCTGTCGGTCGAGGGCGACGAGCTCCGCTACCACGACCACCGCTTCCCGATCGACCCCGCGGCCCGAGCAGCCCCCGGGGCCCCGACGAGCTCGGCCGGCGGACTCGCGCGTCGTCGGTCGAGCCGGTCGAGACTCGCCGACGAGGTGCACGCGCGCCAGCACTACGAGCTGGTCGGCTGGCGGGCGGCCGACGACGCGCTCAACTACCGCCGGTTCTTCGCGATCAACACCCTGGCCGGGATCCGCGTCGAGGACCGCGCGGTCTTCGACGCCTCCCACGTCGAGATCCGGCGTTGGTTCGACGAAGGGCTCGTCGACGGCCTGCGGATCGACCATCCCGACGGTCTGCGCAACCCCGCGACGTACCTCGACGACCTGGCCGAGCTGACCGGCGGCGCGTACGTCGTGGTCGAGAAGATCCTCGAGCCGGGCGAGACCCTCGAACCGTCGTGGGCCACCGCCGGCACGACCGGGTACGACGCGCTCGGGCTCGTCGACCGCGTCCTGACCGACCCGGCCGGCCGGGAGCCTCTGACCGCACTCGACGCGAGGCTGCGCGGCGCCGGCCTCGACTGGCACGACCTGGTCCACGACACCAAGCGCGCCGTCGCCGACGGGCCTCTCGGCTCGGAGGTGAGCCGTATCGTCCGCGACCTGGGTGCGTCGGGAAGCGAGGTCGCGGATGCCGTCGCCGAGCTGCTCGCGTGCTTCCCGGTCTACCGCTCCTACCTGCCCCTCGGCCGCCGGCACCTCGCCGCGGCGTTCGCAGAAGCCCGTCGCAGACGAGCGGACCTGGGCCCGGCACTGGACCAGCTCGAGCCGACTCTCGGCGACCCGGGCCATCCGGCGGCTCTGCGCTTCCAGCAGACCAGTGGCGCGGTGATGGCCAAGGGGGTCGAGGACAACGCCTTCTACCGCTGGGGTCGGCTGACCTCGCTGAACGAGGTCGGAGGTGACCCGAGCGAGTTCTCGATGACGGTCGAGGAGCTCCACACCGCCCTGGCCGAGCGGCAGCGCGACCGCCCGCTCGCGATGACGACCACCACGACCCACGACACGAAGCGCGGTGAGGACGTCCGGGCCCGCCTCGCGGTTCTCGCGGAGCTCCCCGAGGCCTGGGCGGCAGCGCTCGATCGGCTGCTCGCGCTGGCACCGCTGCCCGACCAGTCCTTCGGCAACCTGTTGTGGCAAGCCGTCGTCGGCGTCTGGCCCGCGTCGCGCGACCGTCTGCAGGCGTACGCCGAGAAGGCGATGCGCGAGGCAGGCGACCACACCACCTGGACCGAACCCGATCCGGAGTACGAGGCTGCCGTCCGGGCCGCGGTGGACTCGGCGTTCGACGACCCCCTCGTGCGCGAGGTGCTCGACGCCCTCGTCGACCGGATCGCGGCCGCCGGCTGGAGCAACGCCGTCTCCGCCAAGCTGCTCGCCCTGACCATGCCCGGCGTCCCCGACGTCTACCAGGGCAGTGAGCTGTGGGTGCGGAGCCTGGTCGACCCCGACAACCGCCGTCCGGTCGACTACGACGAGCGGCGGGAGGTGCTCGACCGGGTCCTCACCGGTGAGCGGCCCGTCCTCACCCCGCACCCCGACGACCGCGGCCACGCGAAGCTCCTCGTCGTCCAGGCGGCGCTCACCGTGCGTCGCAGCCAGCGACACCGCTACACGACGTACCTGCCGGTGCGCGCCTCGGGCGAGGCGGCCGGCCACCTGGTGGCCTTCGACCGAGGTGGTGCGCTGACCGTGGCGACCCGACTACCCGTCGGGCTCGCCGCGCGCGGCTGGGGAGACACCGTGCTGCACCTGCCCGAGGGTCGGTGGGCCGACCTGCTCACCGGCCGGGAGTACGCCGGCGACGCACCGGTCCACGAGGTGCTCGCCGACCTGCCGGTGGCGCTGCTGATCAAGGAGCTCTCGTGAGCTTCTGGACGCACGGCCGGGCCCCGTTCGCGATCTGGGCACCCGAGCCCGACCGCGTCCGCCTGGTGGTGGACGATCCCGGCGGCGGGATCCTCGAGATGGTGCGAACCGACGGCGGATGGTGGCAGCCCGACCCGGCCGAGCTGGGCCGAGTGGCCAGGATCCTGGCCTGGCACGACGTCGACTACGGCTACGTGCTCGACGAGGACTGGCACGACTACCCCGACCCGCGGTCGCGCCGGCAGTACGACGTGCACGGACAGTCGCGTCTCTACGACCCGGCCACCTTCGCGTGGACCGACCACGGCTGGGCCGGGCGTGAGCTGCCCGGCGCGATGCTCTACGAGCTCCACGTCGGCACGTTCACCGAGGAGGGGACCCTCGACTCCGCGATCGAGAAGCTCGAGCACCTGCGCTCGATCGGGGTCGACCTGGTCGAGCTGATGCCGGTCAACGCGTTCAACGGCACCGGCAACTGGGGCTACGACGGGGTCGCGTGGTTCGCCGTGAGCGAGACCTACGGCGGCCCGCCGGCCTACCAGCGCTTCGTCGACGCCTGTCATGGCGCCGGGCTGGGCGTCGTCCAGGACGTCGTCTACAACCACCTGGGACCGTCGGGGAACTACCTGCCGTTGTTCGGTCCTTACCTCAAGCAGGGCCGCAACACCTGGGGCGACCTGGTCAACCTCGATGGCGAGGGGTCCGCCGAGGTGCGCCGCTTCATCCTCGACAACGCCCGGATGTGGTTCGCCGACTACCACGTCGACGCACTCCGGCTCGACGCCGTGCATGCGCTGCACGACAGCTCCCCGGTGCATCTGCTCGAGGAGCTGGCGACCCAGACGCGGCACCTGTCGGAGGAGCTGGGGCGGCCGTTGACGCTGATCGCGGAGTCCGACCTCAACGACGCCCGTCTCGTCACGCCGCAGGCCGACGGCGGCTACGGGCTCGATGCGCAGTGGAGCGACGACTTCCACCATGCCGTGCACGTCGCACTGACCGGCGAGACCTCGGGCTACTACGCCGACTTCGCACCCCTGTCGGCGTTGGTGAAGGTCTGCGAGCGCGGCTTCTTCCACGACGGCACCTGGTCGTCCTTCCGCGAGTCGGTGCACGGCCGGCCGATCGACACCGAGCAGCTGCCCCCGTGGCGGCTCGTCGTCTGCAGCCAGAACCACGACCAGGTCGGCAACCGCGCGCGCGGCGACCGGCTGACCGAGCATCTCGACGACGACCAGCTGGCCTGTGCGGCGCTGCTGACCCTGTGCGGACCGTTCACCCCGATGCTCTTCATGGGCGAGGAGTGGGCGGCGTCGTCGCCGTTCCAGTTCTTCACCTCGCACCCCGAGCCGGACCTCGGGAAGGCGACGGCCGAGGGCCGGATCGCGGAGTTCGCGCGGATGGGCTGGGACCCGTCCGTCGTTCCGGACCCACAGGACCCGATGACTCGGGAACGCTCGACGCTCGACTGGACCGAGCTCGACCAGGGGCGACACGCCGTACTCCTGGACGTCTACCGCCGCTTGGCCGAGCTCCGGCACTCGCTCCCGGAGCTCACCCCACGGTCGTTCGGCGACGTGACGGCCGAGGCCGACGAGGCGACGAGGGTCTTCGCGTTGCGCCGGCCGGGCCTGCTCCTGGCAGTGAACTTCGGGGACGCCTCAGCCGCCGTGGCGGCGTCCGGGGAGCTCCTCTTCACGACGCCCGCCGGTGCGTCCGTCGCCGCCTCGACCCTCGACCTGCCGCCCCATGCCGGCGCGCTGGTGCGTCTCGACACGGCACGCACCTGACGCCACCCGCCCGACCATCGCGCCCGGCCGCGGACGTGCCTAGGCTGCCGACCGTGGCGCCCGAGCTGACGACCCCGGACCTCGTGATCCGGCCACCCGAGCCTGACGACGCCGCCGAGGCGTTCGAGCTGATGAACGACCCCGACGTACGGCGTTGGAACCCGACGCGGGCGAGTCCCGACCTGGCAGCGGCCGAGCAGTGGTGCCGCGACGGCGCGGACTGGTCCGACGGCACGCACGCCACCTGGCACGCCGTGGACCGACGCACCGGCCGGATGGTCGGCAACGTCAGCCTCTTCGCCATCGACACCGACGACCTGGTCGCCAAGATCGGCTACCGCGTCCTGCCCGCTGCTCGCGGTCGCGGCGTCGCCCGACAGATGGTCGACGCCGTCACGACGTGGGCGTTCGAGTCACGCGGGCTGATGCGGGTGCAGCTCGAGCACGCCGTCACCAACCCGGCTTCCTGCAAGGTCGCGCAGGCGGCAGGATACGTGCTCGAGGGAACGGCTCGCTCGGCGTACGCCGTGCCCGAGGCGGCCGGGAGGACTGCCACATCCACGGCCGCCTGCCCGGCGACGCCACGCCCTGACGGAGGCGCGATCAGGATCCGGCCGAGATCTGCAGCAGGATCTCGGCCGCCGGCCGCTCGGCGATCTCCCGGTATCCGCTGCCGGCCCAGACGTTCACCCGCTCGGAGTCGCCTCGAGCCGCCGCTGCCCGGCGGATCGGGGCTGTCAGGTGGTGGAGGGCGGGATACCCGAGCGGCGCGAAGGCGCCGTACTGCGCCATGAACGCGTTCGGTACGCCGCGCCCGGGCCGCCCGGTGAACGCCCGGGTGAGTGTGGTGTCGGGCTGCGGGGTCCGGGTCAGGGCGGCCCGGTTGGCTGCGGAGGTGCCGGCCTCGACGGCCAGCAGCAGGGCTGTGCCGACCGCGACGGCGCCTGCGCCCGCGGCCAGGACGGCGGACACCTGCTCGGGGCGTACGACACCCCCGGCGGCGACCATCGGGAGTGCGGTGGCGGCCCCCAGCTCGGCCACCAGGTCGGCGAGCGGTCGATCGGCGATCGGGTGATCGGGCGTGAACGTCCCGGAGTGGCCGCCTGCCGCGGCGGCCTGCACCACCAGGACATCGAGGCCGGCCTCCGCGGCTGCCCGGGCCTCCCCCGAGGTGGTCACCGTCTGTGCCAGCAGACAACCGGCCCGATGGAGCGCGCCGACCGAGTCCTGGTCGGGCAGGCCGAACGTGAACGACACGAGCGGGGGCGCGGCGGCCACGACCACCTCGACCTTCGCGCGCCAGTGGTCGTCGTCCTCGACGGGTTCCACGGGCAGCTCCACGCCGTAGTGCTCGGCCAGCGGACGGAGTGCGTCGCGGAAGGCGGTGTACGCCGAGGGGTCGACCGGCACCGGGTGCGGCGCGAAGAGGTTCACGCCGTACCGGTCGGTCTGGCCTGCCACCGAGGCCACCTGGTCGGCGAATGCCTCCGCCTGCTGGTACCCAGCGGCGAGGAACCCGAGGCCGCCCGCCTCCGCGGCGGCCAGCACCAGCGCCGGCGTGGTCGGGCCGCCCGCCATCGGGGCGGCAAGGACCGGCAGGGTGACGCCGAGGCGGTCCAGGAGAGGGTGCGCGCTCATCCCCTCATGGTGCCCTGTTCCCCCTGGAGCACGCGGGGTGGCGGGTGGGCGAGACTGGGTGGATGACCGAGCCCGAGGGGACCTCCGTCGTCGGCGTCCGGCCCGGGTCGGGGTCGGTGGTCCTCACCTACGACGACGGGCCGACGCCGGGGGTGACCGACCGTCTGCTCGCGGTGTTGGCCGACGCCGGCGCGAGCGCCACGTTCTTCGTGCTCCTCACCCGCGCCCGACGCCACCCGGGGATGATCCGTGACCTGCTGGCAGCCGGGCACGAGATCGGGCTGCACGGCCGCGACCACCGACGGCTCACCACGGAGGACCGCGACACGCTGCCGCGACTGCTCCGCGACGCCCGGAGCGAGCTGGAGGACCTGACCTCCTCGCCGGTGCCCCTGTTCCGCCCGCCGTACGGCGCACAGGACGGGGCCGTCTGGCACGCTGCACGAGCGGCGGGCCTGACGCCGGTGCTGTGGAGCCGGCACTGCGCCGACTGGCTCGACGTACCGCTCGGCGACCGCCTGGCCGAGCTCCGCAACGGCCCGCTCGACGGAGCGGTCGTCCTGCTGCACGACGGATTCGCGGACGCCGACGACGGCGTCGACGACGGGCCGTCTCCCTCGTTCGACCGCTGCGCCCTCACCTCGGCCGTCCTCGCCGAGATCCGACGCGACGGGCTCACCGCCCGCAGCCTCGGATCGGCCCTCGAGACCTCGACCGCCGTGTGCCGACCCTGGTTCGACGAAGGCTAGGAGGCCGAGACGCCTCGGCGTCACCGGCCTCCGCACCTGCCTCCGATGCCTTCCACCGCGCTCGCGCTGGTGGTCGGCGGCGTCCGGGTGGAGGATCCCCTCAGGACCTCCCCTCGGACGGTGGCGCATGGACATCCTCGGCACGGAACGGAACTTCGCGGCGCTCGGTCTGGCCGACCTCGTGGAGGCCCGCGACCTCTACCACTGGCACCTGACCCACCAGCGCAACGTCGTGGGCACCGCCGTGGGGCTCTACTACATCCGCACCGCCGACGCGTGGCCGTCCAAGCGCCAGCGGACGACCCCACCCACGACGTCTGGCGCGCGCAAGCCGCCACGCACGTTCCAGAACTCCGAGATCAGGGACTACTCCTGGCCGTGCGTGATCGTCCTCGTCGAGCGCTGGCTGACCGCGCAGGACTTCGGGACCGGGCCCGGGCAGGTCCCGGTGGAGGAGAAGGTCCCGACCACGCTCTACCTCCCTGACGGCCGCACCGTCCCGGTCTGCGTGGTCCAGGTCGACCGGGCCGAGCCGGTCCGCGACCCCGTGCCGGCGTGGGTCTGGCCCGAACGCGTCGTCGGCGGCGGGCTCCCGGTGATCACCTACAGCCAGGGCGAGGAGCACCTGGCCAGCGTCGGGACGCTCGTCACGGACGGCCACACGGTCTACGCCCTCACCGCCGGCCACGTCTGCGGCCCGGCCGGCACCCCCGTCAGCACCCGGCTCCGGCGCCGTGAGGTGGAGGTCGGACGTGCGAGCGGGCACCAGCTCACCCGCGTCCCGTTCGAGAGCGTCTACCCCGACCTGGTCTCGCATCGCGCCTACCTGACCCTGGATGCCGGGCTGGTCGAGGTCGGAGAGCTCGCCGACTGGAGCTCGCAGACCTACGGGCTGCCACCGGCCGGGCCGTTCGCGGACCTCAGCGAGCACAACCTGAGCACCAAGCTCGTGAACGCCGAGGTCGTTGCCTTCGGGGCGGCATCGGGCTACCTCCGGGGCCGGATCGCCGCGCTGCTGTTCCGCTACCGCTCCGTCGGCGGGTACGACGACATCACCGACTTCCTGATCGCCCCCGGCCCCGGCCAGCGCGGCTCCCAGCCCGGTGACTCCGGAACGATCTGGCACCTGAGCCGGGCAGCGGACGACGGCACCGTCCAGCTCCTGCCGATCGCCCTGCAGTGGGGCGGGGAGAACCTCGTCGGTTCGACGCCGGGCAGCTTCAACTTCGCCCTCGCCTCGAGCCTGACCAACGTGCTGCGCCTGTTCGACGTGAGCCTGGTGGTCGACCACAACACGCAGGCACAGCCGTTCTGGGGAAAGACCGGCCACTACACGATCGCCAGCCTCGCCTGCGAGCACCTCAAGACGTCGCGGCTCAAGACGCTGATGCACAACAACCTGGACCGGATCGGCTTCCAGCTCTCCGCGCTCGGCCCCGACGACATCGACGCGGCCACCACCAGGCTGAGCCAGAACCCGCGGTTCGTACCGCTCGCCGACGTCCCCGACCTGGTCTGGAAGAACCTGCCGACCAGGGTCCTCGGCGGCCGCGACACGTCGTACCGCACGGGGCCGGAGCACCCGACGCACTACGCCGACATCGACGAGCCCCGTCCGACCGACGGGAAGACGTTGCGCCAGCTGTGCATGGCGAACCCCGCGTTGGTCGACGTCGAGGCCTGGCAGGAGTTCTACTCCTCGCTCGGCCACACCGACCCCGCCGACCGCGGGCTGCTGCCCTTCCGGGTGTGGCAGTTCTTCGACGAGATGGTCGACGCCGTCGCCGCCGGCGACGTGGCGCGATTCGTCTGCGCGGCGGGGCTGGTGTCCCACTACGTCGGCGACGCCGCACAGCCCCTGCACGGCTCCTACCTCGCGGACGGCGCCCCGGCCACGCCCACGACCCCCGCGGTCGGCGAGGGCGTGCACTCCGCGTACGAGACGGCGATGGTGGACGCCTACGCCACCGAGATCCTGGCCGGCCTGCAGGCCACCCTCACGCATCGGGGGGCCGAGCAGGGCGACATCGTGACCGGTCACGACGCGGCGGTCGCCGTCGTCCGACTGATGGACCGTACGGCGAAGGCGATCAAGCCGAGCGATCTGGTGGCGGTGTTCGCCCAGACCCAGGTCGGCAGGACGACGAAGGGGCCGACGGTGACCAAGGCCGTGCTCGCGACCGTGTGGGACCGCGTCGGCACGGCCACGGTGAAGGTCATGGCCGACGGCACCCGCACCCTGGCCGCGATCTGGGAGGCGGCCTTCACCCAGGGCCGAGGCGTGAGCACGATCGCGACGGCGAACACGAAGTCGGTCGACCCGGCCGCACTGCAGGCGCTCTACCAGGACCCCGACTTCGTCCGGTCCCTCGACCTCGACCACATCGGCTCGGTCCTGACCTGAGCAGGCTGGCCGCGCGGAGCGCTCAGGCCCAGCCGTGCTGAGCGGCGTACCACCCGAGCTGCATGCGGGTCTTCACGCCGGCGACGTCCTGCAGGTGGCGCAACCGGCGCTGCACGGTGCGAAGAGAGAGGTCGAGCTGGGTGGCCACGGCCTGGTCGGTGAGCCCGGCGAGCAGCAGCCCGAGGATCTTGCGGTCGAGGCCGGTCAGGCTCTCGGTCTGTTCGGCGTCGGTGGGCGCGACGCCGTCGAGGTTGGCCAGCGTCAGCGGGTAGGCCTGCCGCCACACACTCTCGAACAGGGCGCTGAGCGCGGCGAGCAGGCCGCTGCGCTGCAGGAGCACGGCCCCGGGCTCCCCGGCGGAGCCGACGGGATCGACCCGCAGCGGCACCAGCCCGAGGTCGTTGTCGGCCAGCAGCAGCTTGAGCGGGAGCGCGTCGACGATGCGGAGCTCGAGCCCGCGGCGCAGCGAGTCGACCACCTCGTCGAGGACGTCGGGCTCGGCCAGCACGGCCCGCTCGAGCACACCTCGGAACCTGATGCCGCGGTCGACCGCGGCGGGCTCCGCGTCGTTCTCGCCCGGCGGGACCGCGATGAACGGTGCCGTGATGAACGTGCGGAGCTCCGTCACGGCCGCCTGCTGCACCTGCTGGAACCGGTGGCGGATCTGGTCGACGCCGGTGACGACCTCGATCAGCTCGCTGATGGTGCGACCGGCGGTGGCCGCGCGATGCTCCTCGGCGAGACTCGCCAGCGCCTGCTCGGCCAACCGGAGCTCGTCGCGGCGCTCGGTGATCAACGCGCCCAGCGCCACGGCCGGGGGCGCGACGACGTAGGCCTCGTCACCGGCGCGGTGTGCCAGCCCCGAGGCGACCAGAGCCGCCAGCGCCTCCTCGACCACGGGCGCCGGCTGGTCCACGGCCTCCGCCAGCACGGTCGGCGTCGAACCGGGGTTGCCGAGCAGCGCGCGATAGACGAGCTCGGCCCCCGGGTCGACACCGAGCGACTGCAGCATCGCGAACCCTCTCCACGCCATCCTTCGTGGCGAGGAGAGTACCCACCAGGGCGAGCCGACCTCCAGCGCCGCCGGGTCGGACGCCGGAGCCGGAGACCTCACCCGCGAGCTCACCGCAGACCGTAGGCCCGGGTGACCTCCTGCTTGATGGCGTAACCGCTGCTCATCGTGGCGTTCGCTCGCACCGACAGATAGCCGCCCGGCTTGCCCGGCGCTGTGAAGGTGCCGTGCCACCAGCCGTTCGACCCCTTCGTCAACCGGACCGCGTGCCACACGCTGCCGGCGTTGGAGGAGACGCCGAGCGTCACATGGGTCAGCCTGCCCGGCAGCGACTGGGTGGTCGACGACGCGGGCCGGACCGCGATGTGCTGCTTCTTGCCCGCCCGCAGGTCGCCGCGGAGGTTGGTGGCGAGTCGGTAGTCGAGCTTCATGACAGCGAACGGCTTGAAGTTGTCGGAGGCCACGGTGTCGGACATGAACCTCCACTGCGTGTGCGTGTGGGTCGAGAGGCGGAAGATCGCCGGCCGGCCGCTTCGCGTCGAGCACCACCCGGTAGGGACGCTTGCCCGGAGGCACCGCCTGCCACTGCATGTCCGAGCTGTACTTGTTGACCTTGATCAGTCTCTTGCCCTGGTAGACGTGCAGCGTCGTCGGGGTCTCGCCCCAGGGCAGGTAGCCGCCGAGCCGCATGTTGCTGCTGAAGGAGCTCCAGTCCTGCACGTTCCAGGTCATGTAGTTCTGCCAGCGGGAGTTGGAGACAGCGAACGCGTCGCTGAACCCGGGCCGGACGGTGGGCCGGAACCAGTCGAGCACGGTGGTCTTGCCCCGGTGGTAGGTGTTGACCCCCGAGACCATGTCCCACGGCAGGTTGCTGTCCATGTGCTGGGCGTGCGACTCGACCCACACCTGCCCGGGCGTGACCCACTCGACGCGCGTGGCCGGCGCCTTCTCCACCTCGTAGCCACCGAGACTCGGAGACAGGGTCAGGTCGTAGCGGTACCCACCCTGGATTCCGGGGTGGCTGGCCGCGTAGTAGTGCGCATCGATCTTCGCCAGCTGGCCCTTGGTGGGGTGGTAGACCAACGGCTGGTCCGGGACGTGCCCCGGATAGTCGCGGGTCAGGTCGTAGACGTACGGCGTGAACCTCGCCTGCTTCACGGTGAGCTCGCCGCGGTCCTTGGCCAGGGCGACCAGGTCGGCACCGGCATCGCGATGCACGCTCGCGACCGGGATCGACGGCTCACCGACGTACTCGTTGAGGCCACCCGTGCCGTCGTTGACCACGATCAGCGCGATCGCTCCGGCTGCCTGGGCGGCCGCGGCACGCTCGTCCGGGGAGACCGCGTCGCTGCGCTCGACGACGGCGATCTTGCCCTGGGCGGAGAGCCCCTGGTAGTCCGCCGCCGCGCCATCACCGGCATAGACGGTCGCCGCGGTGTTGGTCCTGGTTCCGAGCGGGCTTCCGGGCTGCACGATCGTCGGGAACGTCTCGGCGCCGTTCGGCGTCCCGAGGCTCAGCATCGGCGCACCCTTGCGCCAGCGGGTCGTCAGCATGAACGAGCCCTCGGTGAGCGGTTGGGTCGGCGACACGTAGAGGTCGTCCACCGTGGGCGCGACCTCATAGGCGCTGCGCAGCTCCGTGCCCTGGCCGTCGAGGACGTCGACATCGATCTTGCGCTGACGGTCCTCGCTGGCCTGCGGTGCTGTGGTCTTCAGCAGCCGTGCCTGCGAGGCATCGAGCGTCGCCTCGGTGTCCTGATGGACATCGATCTCGGGGTCCACGAGGAACGCCTGCCCGGACCTGTCCGGGCCCTCGCCCGCGACGTCGAGGATCGTCGTGGCCTGATAGGTCCCTGGGGCCACCCGCATGGTCACCGAGCCGTCGACGTACTGGCCCCAGGGTCCGAGCTCGTCGCCGGCCCGGTTGAACATCACCCAGCCGGCCGCCGGGTCCCCGCTGCGGTCCACGAGCGACACGGTCAGGTCGTAGCGCTCGTCCTCCTTGACCAGGCCCACGGAGGTACGGGTCACCGGCTTGTCGGTGGCCTCGTCGGTGGCCACGATCCACCCAGCGTCGGTGCCGATGTCGGCGGCCTGCGGGTCACCGGTGACGTGGACGGTGGCAGAGCCGTGCGCCGGCACCGTGACGGTGGAGTCGCTGAGCGCGAAGGCGTTGCCGCTCGCATCCAGCGCCAGGTCGAGGGTCGCGGCCTGTGCACCGTCGTTGGTGAAGGTCAGGTCCTTGGTGCTGGGCACCTGGCTCTGGTCATGGGGCCAGCGATAGTTCCCGAACGAGAGCGAGGCCGTCGCGCGCACGGTGTCCTCGACCGCCGCGGCGACGTCGACGCGGCCGGTGCCGACGTCGAACGGCGAGTAGCCGTCGAGTCCCTTCGCGCTGCTCATCAGCTGCTCCTTGAGCTTCTGACCGTTCCACTGGGGGTGTTCCTCGGCGAGGATCGCGGCCGAGCCGGCCACGTGGGGCGTGGCCATCGAGGTGCCGTCGAGCGTCCGGTAGAGATCGGTGCTGCCGTCGCCCATGTCCTCGGACTTCGCTGCGGTGATGTCGACACCCGGCGCGACGAGATCGGGCTTGATCACACCGCCCGCCCCCGCGACGGGACCGCCGCTGGAGAACCACGCCAGGGAGTCCTGCTTGTCGACGGCTCCGACCGTGAGGGCGGAGGACGCGGTGCCAGGGGAGGTGACCGTCTGGGGACCGTTGTTGCCGGACGCGATCACGAACAGCGTGCCGTACTGGGCCGACAGAGCGTCGACCTCCTGCGCCATCGGGTCGGTGCCGTCGGAGACGAAGCCGGAGTCGCCGAGGCTCATGTTGACGATGCGGTCGCCCTTCTGGGCGGCCCATTCCATGCCGGCCATCACCCAGGAGTCCTGCCCTTGGCCGGTCGAGTCCAAGACCTTGCCCACGTCGAGCTTGGCCCCGGGAGCGACGCCCTTGTAGTAGCCGGCCTGGGCTGCGCCTGTGCCGGCGATCGTGGAGCCCACGTGGGTTCCGTGACCGTCGACGTCGGCGATCGTCTCGCCCGGGACGAAGCTCTGGGTCCCGGCCACCTGGGTGGAGAGGTCGGGGTGGTTCACGTCGAGGCCGGTGTCGAGCAGGGCGACGGTGACACCGGAGCCGTCGTAGCCGGCGGCCCAGGCCTCGGGGGCGCCGATCTGCGGCACGCTCTCGTGCAGGGTGGTCTTGACCTTGCCGTCGAGCCAGAGCTTCGAGATGCCGTCACCGAGCGTGGGGGTGGGGTCGGCCGGGTCGAAGGCGGGCGCGATGGAGTTCCAGAAGGTGCGAACGCTCGGCTTGGGGGCGGTCAGGGCTGAGCTGCGGATGGCCGGCAGCCGCAGCGAGACCCGGCTGGCGCGCGGCGCACTCGGGGTCGCGTCCACCTTGGTGGCTGCCCTCGTGTAGGCGGCGATCATCGGGATCTGCTCGGCGCGGGAGTCGCCGTACCCCATCTTGATCAGCGCCGTGACGTCGAAGAGCCGCGCGTCGAGGCGGTCGGCTCCGAGCAGCCCGACGGTCTCGTCCGGGATGACGTAGAGGTCGCCCTGACGCGTCTGCATCGAGACGCCACCGGCGGCGCCCCGGGGGCGGCGCACGTCGGCGGTCTGCTTGCCGTCGGCCAAGGTCCTGACGGTGACGACGTCACCGGTGACCAAGGTGACCCGGTGCACCGAGGTCGGGACCTCGAGGGTCTTGGCCGGGCCGTTCGACCGATGGCCCGCGGCCAGAGCAGGCACGTGCGACACGGTGGTGGCGAGGAGGGCCGTCGCCGCGGCGACGAGGGCGAGGCGTCGCACGCGCGCGCCGGAGCCGAAGGGGTGCAAGGGCATGTCCGCTGTCTACGGCATGGACGAGGCCCACAAAAGGATGGGCGATGACGTAATTCCGCCTTGTCGTCACTCCGCCAAGCGCGTCCGCTACTGACGGGCCATGGCCACCCGGAGCCGCTCCTCGGGACTGATCAGGTGATCGGCGTCGTCGGCGTCCGCGCCGAGGTCGATCTGCACCCAGTGCACGGTGCCGGTGAACGTGCTCGACTCGGGGGTGTAGTCGGGGCTGACCGGCGAGGCGGTGTCGCTGCCGATGTCGGCGGTCTCGTCGGCCGAGAAGACCAGCGGGACGGTGGCGTCGACGCGACCCGCTCCGACCCGGGCACCGTCGAGGTAGAGCTCGACGTCACCGCCCTTGGCGAGCCCGCCACCGTCGTACCGGAACTCCATCCGCACCTGGTGGGTGCCCTCGGGGATCGCGGTGTCGCCCTCGACCACGAAGCGCTGCAGGCCGAGCAGGTTGTAGCAGTAGCGCGGGCGCCCGGCGACGACGTACAGGCTCCAGCCGGCGAAGGCGCCGCCCTGGGCCATGATCACGCCCTCGACGCCGGCGGGCGGCACCTCGATCTCGGCGGTGATGGCGTGGGACTTGTTCTTGATGTTGAGGACCGAGGACTCGGTGAGTCGACCCATGCCGCCGAACAGCAGCTGCGTGTTCCCCTTCACCAGCACGGGGCGCCCGGCCAGGGCGGCGTCGAAGCGCTCGACGCGACGGTCGTCCAGCGGCAGCACCTGGTAGCGATGCGCCTCCGTCAGCCACAGCTGCTTCAGCTCGGCCAGCTTGTCGGGCAGCTCGGCCGCCAGGTCGTGCGACTGGCTCCAGTCGGTGTTGGTGTCGTACAGCTCCCAGACGTCCTCGTCGAAGGACTGCAGGGGTTCGATCACCCAGGGCGTGCTGTGCCGGGTCACGGCCGTCCAGCCCTCGTGGTAGATCCCCCGGTTGCAGAACATCTCGAAGTACTGCGTGGTGTGCCGGTCAGCGGCGGAGCCGCCGTCGAAGGAGTAGGCCATGCTCACGCCCTCCATCGGGCGCTGGGGGACCCCGTCGACGACGGTGGGCTCGGGCAGACCGGCGGCCTCGAGCACCGTGGGGGCCACGTCGATGACGTGGTGGAACTGTGGGCGCACCTCGCCCTTGGCGCTGATGCCCGCGGGCCAGTGGACGATGGTGCCGTTGCGGGTGCCACCCCAGTGGGAGGCGACCTGCTTGGTCCACTGGTAGGGCGTGTCCATCGCGTGCGCCCAGCCCACGGCGTAGTGGTTGTACGCCGTGGGGGTGCCGAACTCGTCGATCCGCGACGCCACGAACTCGGGCGTCTCCAGCTGGGGGACGCCGTTGAAGATGAACATCTCGTTGAAGGACCCGTTGACGGTGCCCTCGGCCGACGCCCCGTTGTCGCCGACGATGTAGTAGATCAGCGTGTCGTCGAGGGCGCCCAGCTCGGCGATGGCATCGACCAGCCGACCCACGTGGTGGTCGGTGTGCTCGAGGAAGCCGGCGTACACCTCCATCTGGCGCGCGAGCACGGGCTTGAGCTCGTCGGGCATGTCGTCCCACGCCGGGATCTCGTCGTGGCGCTCGGTCAGCACCGTGTCGGGCGGCACCACCCCGAGCTCCTTCTGGCGCGCCAGGATCTCCTCGCGCAGCGCGTCCCAGCCGTCGTCGAAGCGGCCGCGGTACTTGTCAGACCACTCGGTGGGCACGTGGTGAGGGGCATGCGTGGCACCGGGGGCGTAGTACATGAAGAAGGGCGTCTCGGGGGTCAGGGACTTCTGCTGCCGGACCCAGCCGATCGCCCGGTCGGTCATGTCCTCGGTGAAGTGGTAGCCCTCCTCGGGGGTCTTGTCCGGCTCGACCGGCGTGGTGCCGTCGTAGATCGCCGGGTAGTACTGGTTCGTCTCGCCCCCGATGAAGCCGTAGAAGTGCTCGAACCCGCCGCCTCCGGTCGGCCAGGCGTCGAAGGGGCCGACCGGGCTGGTCTGCCACACCGGCACCTCGTGGCACTTGCCGAACTGCGCCGTGGCGTACCCGTTCAGCCGCAGGGTCTGCGCCAAGGGCGCGCAGGTGTTCGGCCGGACGGAGCTGTATCCCGGGGCCGAGGTGGCCAGCTCGGTGATCACTCCCATGCCGACGGAGTGATGGTTGCGGCCGCTGAGGAGGGCCGCTCGCGTCGGTGCACACAGGGCCGTGGTGTGGAACCGGTTGTACTTCAGGCCACCCGCGGCCAGCCGCTCCGCCGTCGGGGTCCGGCACGGACCCCCGAACGCGCTCGAGGCGGCGAACCCCACGTCGTCGAGCAGGATCACCAGCACGTTCGGCGCTCCGCCCGGCGGGCGCACGGGTTCGATCGGCGGGAAGGTGGCCGATGGGTCCTTCGCGTCGAGCGGACGAGGTCCGTCGTACGCCCGGTCGGCGATGGGCAGGATGCTCCGGGCTTCTCGATCTGGGCTCATGCTCGTCCTTCCGGTCGTCGGCGTGGCGCTGGACAACGCCCGACATCCGACGACGCTAGAGGGGCGGCCAGCGCACCCACCTCACCCGGATCGGGTTAGCGCCCTGGGAGCGGGTGCGGCCACCCTGACGGGATCGGCGGAAGGCACCTGACTCAGCGCGACCCGTGGCCCTGCTGGACCACGTGTGTCGCATCTGCCGCACTCCGTTCCTTGATATTGGGGAGTTCCCGGTCCACCTCCGGACAACTTGCACCCATTGCCTGCGCATCACGTCTAGGCGATCGGCGGCAACCGAGGGATAGTGACAAACGACACGCGTCGGGTGTCACTGGTTGTCAACGGGGGTTGGTCGCAGTGCGCAAAGTGCTCTTGCTCATTTCGATGATGGGCTTGGCGGCCGGCATGGGTGCGTGGGTGCCCGCTGCGCAGGCGGCCGACACCGGCAATCCGGCTCCGCAGCCGGGCATGATCGTCAGCGACGAGCCGGGCCAGAACGCACCCCACATCCTCGACGGCACGGTCAACTCGATCGCCCAGGTGGGCAACACGATCGTGGTCGGTGGCCAGTTCACCCAGGCCAGGAACTACGGGAGCTCGACGACCCTCACCCGCAACAACGTGTTGGCGTTCGATGCCACGAACGGCCGGTTGTTGACGGCGTTCGCGCCCAATCCGAACGGTGTGGTCAACAAGGTGCTGCCGGCTGCCAACGGCACGTCGGTCTACGTGGCCGGCAAGTTCACCTCCGCAGCCGGAAAGTCGTTCCCCGGCCACCTGTTCAAGATCACCGTGAGCACCGGGGTCGTCGACCCCACCTTCGTGCCACCCAGTATCAACAGCGAGATCCGCGACCTCGAGCTGGTCGGGAACCATCTCTTCGTCGGGGGCAAGTTCAGCAAGATCGGCAGTGTGACCCAGCGGGCTCTGGCCACGGTGTTCGCCGACACCGGGCAGCGTGATCCCTACGTCAACAACGTCATCGCGGGCACGCGCAACACCCAACCCGGCGCCGTCACCACGGTGGTTCAGATGTCGATCAACCCGCAGAACACCGAGCTGATGGCGGTCGGCAACTTCACCAGCGTGGACGGACAACCGCGCAGCCAGATCGCTCGTTTCGACGTCGGAAACATCCCCGGCGGCGGCAACACGACCGCCCACCCCACGCTGTCGACCTGGTCGACCCAGCTCTACACCTCCGCGTGCGCTGCGCGGTTCTACACGTACCTGACCGACGTGGAGTACTCACGCGACGGCTCGTACTTCATCGTCTCCAGCACCGGCGCGTACGGTGGCCAGTCGGCCAGCAACAACGGCACGTCGGGCTGCGACGTGGTGGCGCGCTTCGAGGACACGTCGAACGCCGGCTCGACGCCCACGTGGACGGCGTACACCGGAAGCGACACGACATGGACCGTCGAGGTGACCGACGACGTCGTCTACGTCGGCGGCCACCAGCGCTACCAGAACAACCCGAGCGCCAACAACAAAGCCGGCCCCGGTGCGGTGAGCCGCGAAGGTATCGCCGCGCTCGACCCGGTCAACGGGATGCCGTACTCGTGGAATCCCACCCGCGCCCGCGGAGTGGGGGTCCAGGACATGCTGGCGACGTCCACCGGGCTGTACGTGGGCTCGGACACGACGCTCATCGGTCACACGCCCGGCAACACCTACCACGCCCGGATCGCGGTGCTGCCGCTCGCCGGGGGCAAGACCTTGCCCACCGTGGCATCCACGAGCCTGCCCGTGAACATCTACCGGGTCGCGACCGGAGGGTCCCAGCTGACCACCCGCACCTTCAACGGCACCACCGCAGGCAGCGCCAGCAACGCGCCGAACGGCCCGGGCTGGAGCACCAGCACGGGTGCCTTCATGGTCAACGGTCAGCTCTACAAGCTCAGCTCCAACGGCACGATCGCCAAGATGTCCTTCAACGGAAGTGCGTACGGCGGGTCAGCCCCGGTGGACGCCGGGGACCAGCTGGTCTTCCAGAGCGGCTGGCACACGGACGTGAGGACGATGACCAGCATCTTCTACGTCAACGGGCGGATCTACTACACGAAGTCGGGCCAGAACGCTCTCTACCGGCGCGGCTTCGAGATCGAGGACGACGTCGTGGGCCAGCAGGTCTTCTCGACCACCACGAGTGGCATCAACTGGTCGACGGTGCGAGGCGCCTTCGTCGTGGGCAACAGGCTGTACTACGCCAACACCTCCGGTGCCCTGTTCTCGGCGACCTGGAACCAGTCGGCGAACGCGCCGGTCGCGGGAACGTCGACCCAGCTGACCGCGGCCGGCGGGGGCTGGGCCTCGCGGGCGATGTTCTTCTACCAGGCGGCCCCGGGGAACTAGTCGCGAGAGGTCAGTAGTGACCATGGGAAGTTCGGCACGCTCCGCGGCTGTCGGCGGCCATCGTTGACATTGTGCGGCGGACCTGTGCAGACGCGCTGGTGGTCGTTGGTCTCGACCGGTCGCGGCGATCGTCCTGCCACACATGTGCCACACACGAAGGCTTTCGTCGGCCCGTTTCCTGATCGTCCGACTCTTCGGAGAGCGATGGCTCCCGCTCTTGGCCCTCGCGGAAGACTCAGCTGCCGGTCGGTGACTGCGTGGGCTCGGACCTCCGGTCATGGGCCAGCAGGGCGGCTGCGGCGAGGACGGTGACGACGACCGCCGCCCAAAAGCTGACGACGCCTCCACCGACGACGCCGGCGTAGGAGTAGGTGGCGTTGAACGCGGCGTGGAATGCGGCGGCCACCAGGACGCTGTAGCCGCACAGCTCCATCAGGTAGGCCATCACCACGCTGGTGGCCACGACCAGGACCAGGAATCCGGGCAGGGGGAGGCCGCGGTCGGTCTCGCCGGGGACGGAGAGCAGCGGGATGTGCCAGACCGCCCAGACGACTCCGACGGTCAGCCCGGCGGGGCCGACGCCCACCCGGGCACGAAGTCGTGGAAGCAGGACGCCGCGCCACATCAACTCCTCGGTGAGCAGGTACAGCAACGTCCCGAAGGCCAGGAAGCCCAGGGCGGACGGCAGTGAGAGGACGACGCCGGTCGCCACCTGATGTCCCGTGGCCTTCGTGACGCCGACGGCGATCGCGGCGACCGCCACGGGGAACCCGAGTGCATAGCCGTAGGCGCGGGCCGGAACCCGCCAGGCCAGCAGCCGCCGTCCGAGGTCGCGCAGGAACGAGCGGCCCCAGCAGGCCGCCGCGGCCAGGAGAACCGGCACGGTCATGCTCCACAGCGCCACGCCCTGCGGCAGGTGCCAGTCGATCAGGCCATGAGCCTGCGCCAGCCGGCTGCCCCACACCAGCCATGGACCGGTGAAGGCGGCGGCCACGACAACCGTCAGCTTCCCGGCCTCGGTACGACGAGAGGAGGGCGATGCCAGTCGTTCGGGGCGGTGGCGCGCCTCGACGGGTGTAGGCGCGGCGCTCATGCGACGCTCACTCGTGTCGCGGTGGGCGCGCGGCGAGCGCGGGCGGCCATCGCGGCCGTCGCGGCATAGCGAGCCACGACCATGGCCACGGCCATCAGGACGAACGCAGCGGTCCAGGCGTCAGCGCCGGTGATCTGGTGGCGGATCGAGAACTCGCCGACAGCCCGGGCGCCGGAGTGGGTGGCCCACTCGGCGAAAGCGATCCGGCCACCGATGACGAGCAGCCACAGGGCCGCGAACGCGGCCCCCGCCGACACGGACAGTCCGGTTCCCGAGGGCGCCGGATGCACACTGGTGAGCGCGGCGGCCAGCAGCCCGAGGAGCAGTCCGGCGGCGGCGCCGACCAGCTCCAGGCGCATGTCGTGGCCGGCGGTAGGAGTGTCGCGGAGGAAGGCGAGCGCCGCGGCCCCGACGATGGCGAACGGCGGCAGGAGCGTGGCGAGGGTGAGGCGTCGGGTGCCGAGATTGCGGGACAGGACCCAGCCCAGAAGAGCCAGGTTCAAGATCCATTGCGCGGTGGTCATAGCGGTGAGTCCTTCGTGAGAGTGAGTTCGACTTCTTCTGGAAGCGTCGCGCGCGCGTAGGGGCGGCCACATCGGCGAGGCCGTCCGGGCGACCCGTGCGCAACGGCCCGGTCCGACCTGGCCGAACGACGTACGCCGACGGCGCGCCGGGGCTTCTGCCACGGGGGGCGATGAGCCTCAGATCGCGCGGTTGACGGCGAAGGGCAGATGGCGGGTGTGGCGGCCACGGGGGCCGGCCAGGCGAGCGGTGCGTCGGGTGGCTGCGTCGGCGACACGTCGTTCGATCTCGGTGTGGGCCAGGGCGAGGCTGAGGTGGTGGTTCATGACGACTCCTTCGGGAGGGCGAGGTGGTTGCTGCCTGCGAAGAAGTCTTGTTGCCGGCACAGGTCTGGCGCGTCGGAGAAGGCGCCGCATGCGGATGTGGGCTTCGGCCCACGGCGTCTCGGCCGATTGACGGTGTTCAGGCTCAGGCGGGGAGCGGGAGCAGCACCCGGATCTGCCCGCCCTGTCCCGGCGAGGAGATGATCTCCAGTCGGGCACCGGCGGCGTGTGCTCGGTCGCGCATCGTGCCCATGCCGAGGTGACCCGGGCGCGACACGCTCGGGTCGAACCCTCGGCCGTCGTCGACGATCTCGAGCAGGAGTCCGTCGTCGGTGGACTGAAGGGAGACGTCGATGCGGGTGGCCTCGGCGTGTTTGAGGGCGTTGTGCATCGCCTCGAGGGCGAGGCGGTAGAGGTGCTCCTCGGCGTCTGCCGGGATGGGGATGCGCTCGGTCGGGGCCTGGACCCGGATGGGGACCTGCTCGCGTGCCGTGAGCGCTGCGGCCTGCTTGACGAGGGCTTGGGCGAGGCCTTCCTCCTCGAGTGCGCCGGGGCGCAGCTCGAAGATCAGCGCGCGCATCTCTGCCAGGGCAGCCTGGGAAAGGCCGCGCAGCTGGTCCACCTCGACAGCGAGAGGATGCTCGCCCGGAATCTCCGCCGCCTCCAGATGGCGCTGCGCGGTGCGGACGTGCAGGGTCATCGAGAACAGCGCCTGGCTGACGGAGTCGTGTAGGTCCCGGGCCAGCCGGTTCCGTTCGACCAGAGCGGCGTTCTGCTCGGCGGTGCGGAACATCGTGCTGTTGCGGACGGCGACCGCGGCCTGGTCGGCCAGGGCGCGCAGGTAGGACTGCTCGTCGCTGGTCAGGTCCTGACCCGCCGCGAGGTAGATCGCCAGCTCTCCGACCTGCACGCCCGACACCACCAGCGGGATGATCGAGATGTCCTCCCACTCCGGGTCCTGGAGGAACGGGTGCACCGGCTCCAGCACCGGGTCGGCGAGAGCCTCGGCCGCGAAGTCGCGTCGGACGGTCACGTCGTAGGTCGGGACCGGCTCGAGGTTCTCGAACCCGCGGCGCAGCCAGATCTCCTCCAGGGCAGCGGCGAATCCGTCGCCGAGGATCGGGTCGGCGTAGGCCGTCGCAGGGTGGGAGAGGTCCTCCTCCCAGCAGGTGACCGAGCACGCGCGGGCTGCGGTCGTCTGCCGCACGGCGGCGACGACCTCGGCCAGGGTCGTGGCCAGCGGCTGGTCGACGCTCATGCCGGTGGCCACTTGGGAGAACGTCGCGATCCGGGCCTCGAGCCGCTGGAACGAGAGCACGCGGTCGGTCGCGTCGGTGATGATGTCCACGACTCCGACCACCCGTCCGTCGGCGAAGAGCGGGGCGAAGACGACGTCCCAGTAGGTCTCCATGCCGGGGATGGTGATCCGGTGCGCCGCCTGGCGGACCATCTGGCCGGCGAGTGCGTGATGGAACAGCTCGTGGACCGACTCCTCGTTGCCCGGGATGAGCTCGTCGATGTGTCTCCCGGGTGCCGTGTACTCGGGCGGCACTCCCAGGTAGTGCTCGTAGAAGCTCACCCAGGTCTTGTTGCAGCGCTGCAGCCGCATGTCGGGGCCGAACACGGCCACCCCCATCGGCGTGCGATCGAAGAACAGCGCGAGCAGCTGGGCGTCGAGGGAGTCGGTTGCGGGTGGCAGCGGCTCGGCCACCGGTTCGGTGGGCATAGAGGTGCTCCGAAGCGGCGAGCGTCGCCCGTCGTCAGGCTCGACTGTGGTCGTCATGATTTCCCGTACCGGCCTCGTCGGCGCTGACGAGTCCTTCGCGAACCGCCCACATGGCCGCCTGCGTCCGGCTGGCCAGGTCGAGCTTGGCGAGAATGTTCGACACGTGGGTGCGCGCAGTGCGCTCGGCGACTCCGAGCCGCTTCCCGATCTCCCGGTTCGTGGCTCCCTCGGCAACGAGGACCACGACCTCCCGCTCGCGCGCAGTGAGAGACTCGGCCGCGGAGGGTGGGGTGCGTAGCGAGGCGGCGAGGGCCGCCGCCACCGCGGCGTCCAGACGCACCTCCCCCGCCATCGCGGCGCGAATGGCGTCGACGACATCCGCGGCGTCGGCATCCTTGAGGAGATAGCCGGTTGCTCCGGCCTGGAGCGCTGCGCGGATGCGTGACTCCTCCAGGAACGACGTCACCGCAATGACGTCGATCTCGGGCCAGGACGCCTTGATCTCCTGCGTGGCCTCGACGCCGTCCAGGTGGGGCATCTGCAGATCCATGAGAACGACGTCGGGTGCCTGGCCGGCGGGGTGCAGTGCCGCGATCCGGGCCAGTGCCTCCCGGCCGTTGGCGGCCTCGGCGACCACCTCGATCCCCGGTTCTGTGCCGAGGTACGCGGCGAGTCCGGTCCGGACGATGGCGTGGTCGTCGACGAGCATCACCCGGATCGGCTCCTCGTTCGCATCGGTCACGTGCTCGGTTCCTCTCGTCGGGCGGCGCGGACGGTGGTGACAGCCCGGTGGATCGCCTCCCCGTCACCGTCCTTCTCCACGAATGCTGCCGCACCGGCCCGCAGTGCGGGAAGTCGCATCGACCCGCTCATGCTCATCGCCACCACGGGCACGGCCGCGCCGAGTCGTCGGAGGAGGCCCAGCGACAGCGGGCTCTGATCGGGTGCGTTCACCACGGCGACCTCGTAGTCGCGCACCTGAGCGCGCGTCAGCTGTCGCGCTTCGCTGGGGCCGACTGCGACGACCTCCAGCCCGTCGGGTCCGGTGAGCAGACTGCTCAAGGCGGAACGCACTCGAGCGTCCTCATCGACTACGAGCACGGCTGCGGCGCGAATCACTCTTGCCCCGAGCTGCGCGAAGGAGCAGCCTGACTCGCAGGCATGCGGTGCGAGCGATCCGCTCTCGAGATCCAGGGATACGCAGGAGAGACGACTACGACGTTCATGGGACGTCCTTTCCATCCGAGGACCCGAGCATGCGGGTGCTTCGCGTGCCGTCACCAGGGCGAAGCGGCCGTTCGAGCCGCGCCCTTGCGCCGAGGAGGGGCTCGGCCGAAAGACGTAGATTCGAGAGCCTCCACTGAAAGATGGTCGGCGGCGACCACGGTCGCCGCTCTGCGAAGTTCATATCGGCGTCACGGCGGAGGAGGAGCGCTCCGCCGCCTCGCCACATTCACTACGCGCACAACTGGGTGCGGGGACTGCAACTCCTGAGCAGACGGGGCACGACGTCGCAGCGATCCCGTCGGCCCGTGCCGCGCTCTCTCATCCAACAGGTGACTCCGTCGCAACGACGCCTCCAATGTCGTCGACCGGCGCCACCTGGCGGCGCAAGATGACCAGGCCCATGACGGCCCCGAGCAGGGCGGTCAGGCTCCCTACGACCAGGCTGTGCTCTACAGCGAGGTCGAATGAGGCGCGTGCAGCAGCCGCCAGTCCGACGCCCGCAGGCCCCTGCTCATGGGCTATCCGCATCGCCTCGCCGTACGAGGAGCTGGCGCCGTCCGGTACCGACGCAGGAAGTCCGGAGCGATAGGCCGCCGCCGCTACTCCCCCGAGCACGGCGACACCCAGAGCGGCGCCCAGCTCCTGCATCGTGTCGTTCATCGCCGATCCGATCCCGGCATGGTCACGCGGGAAGCAGCTCATGAGCGCCGCGCTGGCGGGCGCCATGGCCAGACCCAGCCCGACCCCCAGAAGTACGATCCCCACGGCGACCGGCAGATACTGCTCGCGGCTCGCTCCCAGGCCCAGCATGGCCAGCCCGACAGCGAGCACTGCCAGGCCCACGGCGACGGCCCGGTTGTTTCCCACCCGGGCGGCGAAGGCCGGAGACAGGGGAGAAGCGATCGCGATCGCGACTGCCACTGGCAGCGTGCGCACACCGGCCCCGAGCGGGGAATAGCCCAGGGTCAACTGGAGGAACTGGGTGAGCACGAACGTTGCGCCGGCCAGGCTGAACATGAGCAGCACGCCCACCGAGCTGGCGCCTAAGAACTGACGCGAACGCAGCAGCGAGATCTGCACCATGGGCTGCTCGCAGCGTATCTCCCACATCACGTAGAGCACCCCGACGGCCGCCGAGACCAGCAGCCCACCCACAACCGTGGTGCTCAGCCACCCCCGCTCAGAGGCCTCGATCAGCGACCGAACGAGAGCGAGGATCGTGACGGAAGCGAGGAGGGCGCCGACCAGGTCGGGACGAGGAGAATCGCTTCGCCGCGACTCCGGCACGATCGCGACGGCTGCGCTCAAGGCCACCACGACGACGGGCACGTTGACCAAGAACACCGAGCCCCACCAGAAGTGGTCGACGAGCAGCCCACCCAGGACCGGCCCCGCAGAGACGCCCAGCGCCGAGACACCGCCCCAGACCGCGATCGCACGAGGTCGCTCGTCGGCGTCGAAGACATGGACGAGGATCGCCAGCGTCGCCGGCATGAGGAACGCGCCACCCACACCCATCAGCCCCCGAGCGATGACCAGGGACAGCGCTGAGCCCGCGAAGGCGGCGGCGAGCGAGCCGAGGCCGAAGACCACGAGCCCCCCCAGGAGGCCACGGCGGCGACCGAAGCGGTCCGAGACACTGCCCGCGGTGAGCAGAAGCCCCGCGAAGACGAGCGAGTACGCGTCGACGACCCACTGGATCTGGGAAGTGGACAGCGACAGATCCTCGATGAGAGAGGGGACGGCGACGTTGAGGACTGTGTTGTCGAGGGTGACCAGGAAGAGGCTCAGGCACAGGACGGCGAGGATCTGCCACCGCCGCGGATGGCGCACCGGCAGCGCGTGAACCGGTGGCGATGCGGAGGGGATCCGCGGGCTGGCCCCGCTGATGACCTGAGACATGTGGAGGTCTCCTCTACTGTTCACCGCCTGCTGCGGCTCTCGCGTCCAGCGTCGCCACCGAGGCCACCGCGACGCGTCGGGCTGTACGACCTTCTTCGCCGCGACCTTCGGCCGGTCGCCGGGCCGGCCGGATGACGTAGGCCGGGTGACGTGGGTTCTCGCAGGCTCATGGCGACAGCCGAGCCGAACTCCGGGGGCCAGGCCGGGAGCGACCGTTGCGCCGGGTCGGCGCTGACCCCTGCTGGCGGCACCGGCATGTCGGGGCCACGGCGTCGCCCTTGCCGCTTGTCCGCTGCGCCCGAGTCCTCCAGGCTGGCGACATGACCACGGAGCCCGACCCTCCCGTCGTCACCTCGCCGCCTGCGGCGGTGGGGGGCTGTCGCGTGCAGTGGCACCAGATCCCGGGCGTCGTTCGCGCCGGGATCGAGAATCGGCTCGGGTCAGAGGTGGTGTCGGCACAAAGCCAGCCGGGCGGGTTCTCGCCAGGCAGCGCTGACCGTGTGGTGCTCGCCGACGGCCGCCGCGCCTTCGTCAAGGCCGTGGGCACCGAGGTCAACCCGGACTCACCACCGATCCACCGCCGCGAGCTAGCGGTGACCGAGGCCCTGCCCGATGCGGGCTTCGCCCCGCGGCTGCTCTGCGGGTACGACGACGGCGACTGGGTGGCGCTCGCCTTCGCCGACGTCGATGGGCACTCTCCGCGGATGCCGTGGAGGATCGAAGACCTGACCTGCTGCCTTGCCGCGCTCGGCGAGATGGCCGTGCGGCTTTCGCCATCGCCACTGCCCGACCTGCCGCGCCTCGTCGACGCGGTGGCCGACGACTTCACCCGGTGGGACACTCTCGCCGCTGACGTGCCGACCGACCTCGACCCGTGGGCGACCGAACGGCTCCCGGAACTGGCCGCTCTCGGCCGCCACAGCCTCGAGGCGATGGACGGTGTCGCGCTCGTGCACAGCGACGTCCGCGCCGACAACCTGCTGCTCACCGACGACAGGGTCGTCGTGGTGGACTGGCCGTGGGCGTCGCTCGGGGCACCGTGGGTGGACAGCCTCACCCTTGTACTCAACGCGGCGGTCTTCGGCGAGCACGACCCCGAGGCGCTGCTGAGCCGCACTCCAGTGCTCACAGCCGCCGATCCGGAAGCTGTGACGGCGACCGTGGCCGGCCTGGCCGGCTACTTCTCCTGGCAGGGCCGTCAGCCCACGCGGCCGGAGATGCCGACCATCCGCAAGTTCCAACTTGCCCAAGCTGACGCCTGCCTGCGATGGCTGCGGGTCCGTCTCGACGCCGCTCCCTGGTAGCACTCGCGGTCCGGTAGATCTCGCGGCTAGGGCGACGCGATCTGCCTGGAGCGCCGCGGTCACCCGGGAAAGGCCGAGGTCCGGCCGACACAAGACCCACCTGGCCACCCAGCCCTGGGCGCGTCGCGAGCTCGCTGCGGACCAGCCGTGCGGCCGTGTCGGGCGGCGTTGCGGTCGGCCTCGCCCACCGCTTCCTCAGGTCGACGCCCCTGGCTCGTGACCTGCTCAAACGCGTCGATTCAGTAGTACCAGGGGAAGCGCGGCACGCTCAGCGGCTGTTGAGGGTCATCGATGGCACCTACTGGCTGACCTGCGCCAACGCGTTGACAGACGTTGGCTGCAACCGGTCGCGGCTGGTCGTCCTGCCACACATTTGCCACATGCTCGCGTCCCTCATAGCTACTCGAGGGGGACTTTCCGCTCGCTAACCCTCCAAGCCGAGCGATGCGTCGCGCTTCCATGTCGTAATCCACGTACGACCAATTCACTACGAGCGGCAGCAGGCGCCTGTCGGTACCCGTCGGTGAGCGTGGACTCGGCTTGACATGGACGAGTCGGGTGCAGGTTGTGCGAGGTGGGGGCCGCCGGCGGGCACGACTTTCAACATGCCTCCCTGAATGCCCGGCTCAGGTCCAGAGTGCGGAGTAGGGCAGAGCCCAGAGACGATCACCGAAGGGCAGTGGTTGCTTGCCGGTGTACAGCACCACTCCCATAGCGAACCGCGTCTCCAGTTTGTCGCGCAGGAAAGTGAGCCCCTTGAAGTCCCCTCGTGAGACCGACCCGGCGGCCTTCATCTCGATACCCGCGACGCGCCTGGAGTCGCTCTCCACGACGATGTCTACCTCCAAGCCGTCGCGGTCGCGAAAGTGGAACAGTCGAGCGGGCGTCTCGGCCCAGACCAGCTGGCGGCGCAGCTCCCCAGCCACGAATGACTCAAGCAAGCCACCCGCCGCGTCGCTCACGGCTCCGGGCGCGAGCGCAGAGGGCGTCACGTGGTTCAGCCGAGCCGCGAGCCCGGTGTCGAGCAGTGCCACCTTGGGTCGGCCAGTGACACGTTTGGTGAGGTTGTCGCCCCACGCCGGCAGCACGTGGATGAGGTAGAGGGTCTCAAGCAGGTCCAGGTATCCGGGCAGGCTGGTCTCGGGGATGCCCGCATCGCTCGCGACTCGAGCCTTGACGAGCTCCCCCGACGTGTTGGCCGCGAGTAGGCGGAGGAGGCCGGGTAGCCGGTCTAGGTGAGCCAGGCGGCTCAGGTCTTGCACGTCCCGCGTCATGATGCGCTTGACGTAGTTGTCGAACCACGCGTTGCGGCGACGTCCAGTGCGAGTGAGCGGCTCTGGGTAGCTTCCCGCGCAGACGGCCTCGAGGTATTCCATGCGGGACAGGTTGCCGGCTCGGCCGCGAAGCGCCTCCTCGTTGCCTGCGAGCAGGTGGTCGATGAAGTCCTCTCGGTGCCCGGCGAGTTCGCCTTGGCTCAAGCCGTACAGCGTCACTGTCTCGGCGCGGCCGGCCAGGCTCTCCTCGGTGCCGGGGATCTGCAGCAGGTCCGCGGACCCGGTAACGAGGAATCGCCCTGGCCGCCTGTCCTCCTCGACCGCGTCCTTCATCGCCCGGACCAGTTCCGGCGCTCGCTGGACCTCGTCGATGACCAGCAGTCCGACGGACTGGCGAACGAACGCGTCCGGGTCCGCACGCGCAGCGTTGTAGGTAGCGGCCGCGTCCAAGCTCAGGACAGTCGCGTCCCAGTTCGCGACGACTTGCCGGACCAAGGTGCTCTTGCCCACCTGCCTGGCGCCCTGGATGACCGTGATGGGTGTGTCCTCGAGAGTTTCCTCCACGAGGGACTGCGCGTACCGTTTGCGCAACCTCGTTGGCCTCCCGCCAGTCACCATGACCGCGACCATACCCCTCCCATCTGCAGTTATGACGATTCGTTTGCGGATTCGCGGAATAGCAGTCGCGGATTCGCGGAGTCCGAGTCGTGGATTCGCGGAAGCCTTCCCGCGGGACTGCGAACGTCAGGTCGCGGTCTTGCGACGCCACTGCCCCTCCGCGTCGCGCACCGATGACTGGCCACGGCATCACGACCGCCAGCCGCGCCACGAGCGCCGCCCACGGCATGCCGGCATCACGATGACGATCAGGAAGATGAGCAGGGGCTGAGTCCACGAAGTAGAAGGCGAAGAAGTAGGAATCTACCCGCACGACCTCGAGCCCTGTGACGATCGCGCCTCGGGAGGCGGGCAGGGGTTCCGACGTGGGGGGCCGCCGGGGGACACGCCTTAGGTGGCTGCCGCATCGACGTAACGAGCCGGATGCCGCCCACACCACACTGAACCCTGGCTCTCATGGAGGCCAGTCATCCCCAGAAGATCGCGTCGCCGCTGTCCTGGAGGTAGTCGAGCAGGGCCTGGACCCTCTTGTTCGGCCGCTTTTGTTTGTACTCATGGAACTTCAGATTCTGGTCACGCCAGTAGATCGCCCACAGCCCGGTTGATTTGGTGTATCGCAGACGCGCAATCGGGAAGCGGGTGAGCTCGCCCTGGCCGTCCCACGGAGGCCGGACCTCGACGATGTCGACATGCCGCTCGGAAACGTCGGCCTCGACCTTGACCTGGTCCCAAAGGTGTTCAGGCACACGCTCTCGTGCCCACGCCTGAATGCGCGGAAGGTCAGCGTCCGGGAATGTCGGCATTGGGTCACCGTAGATCGCGACGGCTCTCGACATCGCCCCAACCACCAGTGGGCCGAGCTTAGGTCGGATCGACGGGGCGCACGACCGTCGCCACAATCCAGGCCCTTACCCCTGTCAGGTCGTCCTCGAGTGGGCCTTGCATCCGCTGCATCATCAAGTCACCACTCACGGCTACCGGGTCGCCGGGCCGGACACCGTCCATCACGGCTTTCGCGAGCTCATAGCCACGACAGACGACTTCGCACGCGTGGGCCTCGCCGGCCCCAACTGGCTCAGGGAACGGGTCCAGGACGAAGGTCACAGTTTCCGCGTCCTCGCAGTCCAGATAAGTCGGCCCCTCCGTGACCCGACCCGTGGCGATGACCTCGATCGGCATAGCGAGCTCCTGAAGTAGTTTCCGATGGCCGCACCATCCATCAGAGCGCCAAGGGGCTCGAACAGCCCCTCCAGCCGACGCCGCTGTGGACTACCCCTCGCCCCACGGACGTGAGGACGTCATCCGGTCGATCAATCGCCGTAGCCGGCGTAGGTCCCCTCCGGCTCGACCGACGCCCTGGCCGGAGGATGGCGGGACATCTCCCACTTGAAGCGACCACCCGCACTCGCCGCCTGGGTATGAATTCATCGCCCTCTCCTATGCCGCGGAGCGGCCATTCGGTCATGCCGCTGTCCGGGTGCGGGACGCACCGAGACGAGGGCTTCTCACTGTGCGGACGGGACAATCCAGTCGGGCTCTGGATCGACTGCGAATCGGACCGCGTCTACCTCGACCAGGCCGTCGAGCCATGCGCGAGCGATTCGGTGTCCGCCGTCCATGAGCCGCCCATCGGACGCGAAGATGATGGGGTACCCCAGGTCAGCATTGTTGATTCGGCGGGCGTGCTCGGTCACCTGTCGGCAGGTGGGGGCCTTGCCTCCGAACCAGCAGTCTTCGTCGAACTCCATGATGTCCGTGATCGTCACTTGAAACACCGGCAGATCCGCCGCCGCCGTCCAGAGGCGCTCTGTCCACCAGAACGCGCGGCCACCCGACACATGGCGGCGGATTCGGCGTGAGGCAGCATGCCCACCAGTCCGGGACAAAGACCTTGGTGCCTGGGTCAGTTGGCGGTGTTGGAGCGGGCTGGACCAGCGGAGAGTGGTGATGGCGGGTCCACCGAGTTGCCCCGCTGGGAGGTGTCCGATGAGTGTGCAGTCGATGTTCGTCAAGTCCGCCGCGGCCCTGGTCCTGGTGGTGCCCGTGCTGGTCGCCGTTCCGACGGTCGCCGGGGCGGCCTCTCCTGGGGCCGCGGGCGCGGAGGCCCCGCCTACTGACGTGGTGTGGGAGGACCCCGTGTACATGGGAGGGACGTTCATGGCTGATGCGGGTCACCGGACGATCCTGGTTTGGGGCACCCCTGAGGGGATCATGCGCATGCGGCGACAAGCCGACAGCACCTGGACTCAGCCGAAGGTCATCTCGACGAACCTCGCGATCGACGTGTCGAAGATGGCGGCTGACGCCGCCGGCAACATCACCGCCGTATGGATCGATCGGCGGCAGGGGTTCACCGACGGGGTCATGGCATCGAGGATGACCGCGGGCTCCGGCTGGTCTGAGCCCGTCCGGATCTCCCGCGACCTGGAGGTCCCCGGCTATCCGGGTGACGGGAAGGGAAGCTGGGGGGCCTCTGAGCTCACTCTGGCGGTGAGCCCCCAGGGTGCGGCCGTGGTCGTCTGGAGCTGGGGCGGCAAGCATCGCGACCAGCCATACCGCGTCCAGTCGGTCCACCACGGGCCGGGTCGAGGGTGGACCGATGTCGTCGACGTGACCCAGGCCGGCGGGGGCCAGCGCCCCCAGGTGGGCATCGCGGCCGACGGGACCGCGAGGTTGTTGTACGCCCACCATCCCGTCGGACACCCCGCCACACTGGCGTTCCGAAGCCGCCACCCGGGTGAACGCTGGAGCAGTGCCACCACCGTGGCCCGCGGGGGGTACTACCCAACCCTGAACGTCGACCGCGCCGGCGACGCCCTGGTGGTCTACACGCCAACAAGGACCCCGCGCCGGGTGACGGCCGTCTACAAGCCTGCTGGCGAGCGGTGGGGCACCGCACGACGGCTCTCGCCCGAAGGTGTCCGTCTCTTCGCGGTGGCCATGAACGGTCGAGGCACGGCGCTCGTCGCCTTGGCACACGAGGACGGCGGCATCGATCTGGTCCGACGCCCTCCTCACGGTCCGTGGTCCGCGCGAGTGTCGGTTGCCAACGCCACCGGCGTTTCCGACGGGGCGGAGTATGTGTCGGTCGCGCTCAACGAGAACGGCGACACCTCGGTCGCCTGGGGCACGTACGCCCTGCTGGGCAGGTACCAGCCGGCCGGCGGCCGCTGGAGCAGCCTCTACACCATCGGGGAGGACCCCGGCGGCGTGATCGAGGGCGTCTCCTCCCGGGTCGCCCCCAACGGCGACGCCGTCGTGCTCTGGGACAACGAGAACGACGACCAAATAATGCGCGCCATGAGGACCAGCCCCTGACGTCCTGGCCACCACACCTGACTGCGACGAAACCACACCGGCGTGCCAGGACCACACATCGGCAGATCCGTGCGCGGACAGCGGCATGTGTGCGCTCCGCTGGCTCGACCGCGATACTCCGGGCATGGCTGAGGATGAGCGCTGGGCGCTGACAGACGAGGTCTTCGATGCGCTGGCTCGCGGCCAAGCGGCGAGGGCGGCTGGTGATGCGTTCTCGATCCGGCGTGTCGATGACGGCACCGTTCTTGAGGTGGACCTTGGCAATCCGGAGACCGTCTACATCGTCCCGGTGACGTCGTACCCGAGAGTTCCTTGAGGCACGGGAGTCATCACCCTCTTCGCATTAGTGCGTATCTCCCCAAGCCACTCGGCTCGAGGTTGACTCTCTCGCGGACTGACTGCCGGCTCTTGATGACGAACGGATGCCAGTGGGCTAGAAGTCAGTGTGTTCGATCTCGGTCATAGCAAAGAACTCTCGAGCGGCCTTGACGGCTAGATCCGCGTCGAAGGCTTTGCAGGTGAACGCGACGATGGATAGGAACCTGGGTCCGGTCCACACGTACAGCGAGATCCCGCTGTACGTGCAGCGGCACGAACGCGTCGTATCCCTTCCAGCATGGCGAGCGCAGTTCTTGCCACATCTCTGCCACATCTGAAGACCAATACCCACGCTGACCTGCGGAATTAAACCGATCTAGTAGTACCAGGGGAACTCTTCGGGCTAGGCCGGTGAGGATCGATCCTCGTTGGCCCTCGACGGAGAGCGGTCCCTGACCTGCACGAACGCGGGCACGATGACGTTGACGACCGTTGGCAAGTATCGGCCCCTGTCGGACCTTTTGCGGACTTTTTGCGGACCGAGCCACAGCCCGCCAGTGCGCCCAGGTACTCGTGACCCACCACGGACGGGGAGCAGGGAACATCAGCCCGTCAGCGGCCAAAGCGGCTGAAAGCACTGAACGCGCGCGGCGTGAGGCTGACGAACAGTCTCTTTGGCCAGCAAAGCGGCAACAAATGACTCGCTCGAGTTGCTGATGCTGCCCGCTGAACCCGCCAAGCTTGGGCTACGCGTCTACGAGAATCATCTCCTGACGTCCGCTGGGACATGGGTCGACACGATTGACGTCAGACAATCCCCGGAAGGGGTGCAACGGCTGGCTCTCCGAGCAGGGCTGGTTCGTGAGCTCCTCGCCGTCGACGGAGCACCGGTGGGGGGTCACTCGGGAGGGACGCCGACGACGCTGAGGCGGACTCCCTTGATGAGCCCGCTCTTGGTTCCCCCATTGAAACGACCGACTACGTCGGTCGTCTCCTAGCTGGCTGTAGGGCACGTCAAGTCTGGGGGTGTGCATGGCTGAGTGGCTCCCGGGCGCGGAGCTGGTCGTGGATGTTGGTCGACAGCGCCTGGCCGTTGGGTGCCGGGCGCCCACGCTGACGTATGCGACTTCGCCGGTGTTGGCGGGTCGTCTGGCTTCGTTCGGGCTGCCGAATGGCGAAGGACCCGGGCGCCAAGCTAGAAGCGGCATAACGTCTTGCGGCGTCTGCCATAGCCGAAGCGGCGTCTGGTCCGGGTCCTTCGTGTCCTCGAGCCTGACACTGTCGATCGGAGTTGTGAAGGTGTGCGGTCAGTCCTCTCGGGTCCACCTGTTGGGGTCGTAGGCGCTCTGGTCGCGGACCAGGGCGAAGGCGATGCGGTTGGCGCGGTGGGCCATGGCGCAGCCGATGACCAGGCCCTTCTTCCCACGGGCGCGCAGTTGGGCGCCGTACGCCTTCGCAGCGCGATCGTTGAGCCACAACCCAACGCCGAGATCGATCAACGAGCGACGCAGCTCGACGCTGCCCTCGCGGCTGATCACGCTGTCGCGTCGCTTGCCGGCCGACTCGTACTGGATCGGGTTCAGACCTGCGGTGCGGTAGACCTGCCGGTAGTTGTCGAACCGGGTCGGGTCGCCCAGCGCGCCGCCGTAGTTCCCGGCCCGGACAGCGCCCCAGCCTGGCACCGTCAGCAGTGGCTGCGAACGGGCTATCCGGCAGTAGCCGCGCCAGCTGGTCGGTGGCCTGGTCGACCTGCGCGTCCAGATCACCCAGCAAGCGAGATCAGCGGCCAAGACGGCGCGGGCGACCGCGGCGTCTGCGGTGGGCAGCGCGTCCTGTGCTGCCTGGACCAGCCGGTCGGCCACCGGCCTGCGGATCTGCAGCCCGCGGGTGGCGCCGAACCGGATGAACCGGCTGGCTACCCAGGGCAGCGAGCCGGGCAGGGTCGGC
>CAWDUA010000020.1:0-72725 GCA_963805345.1 uncultured Actinomycetota bacterium | reverse complement strand
CGGCGGCGTACTCCTCCTGCGCCAGCACCATCCCGCCCCGCGGGCCGCGCAGGGACTTGTGCGTGGTCGTGGTGGTCACGTGCGCGAACGGCACCGGGTCCTCGTCGCCGGTGAACACCTTGCCGGCCACCAGGCCCGCGAAGTGCGCCATGTCCACCATCAGGGTCGCGCCGACCTCGTCGGCGATCTCGCGCATCTTGGCGAAGTTCACGCGCCGCGGGTACGCCGAGTAGCCGGCGATCAGCACCAGCGGCTTGAACTCCTTCGCCTTGGCGCGCACCACGTCGTAGTCGAGCATCCCCGTCTCGGGGTCGGTGCCGTACTGCTGCTGGTGGAACATCTTGCCGCTGATGTTGGGTCGGAAGCCGTGGGTGAGATGGCCGCCGGCGTCGAGCGACATGCCGAGCAGCCGCTGGTTGCCGAACTCGTGCCGCAGCGACTCCCAGTCGGCCTCGCTCAGCTCGTTGACGTTCTTCGCACCGAGCCGCTCGAGCGCGGGCGTCTCGACGTGGTGGGCCAGGATCGACCAGAAGGCGACCAGGTTGGCGTCGATGCCCGAGTGCGGCTGGACGTAGGCGTACGGCGCGCCGAACAGCTCGCGGGCGTGGTCGGCCGCGATGGTCTCCACCGTGTCGACGTTCTGGCAGCCGGCGTAGAACCGGTGGCCGATCGTCCCTTCGGCGTACTTGTCGGAGAACCACGTGCCCATCGTCAGCAGCACGGCGGGCGAGGCGTAGTTCTCGCTCGCGATCAGCTTCAGGGACGCGCGCTGGTCGGTCAGCTCCTGGCGGGTGGCGTCGGCGATCCGCGGCTCGACCGACGCGATCACCTCCAGGGCCGCGTCGTACGCGCTCGAGACGGTCTTGGCCAGGGTCTCGGCAGTGCCTGTGGGCGTGGCAGCGTCGCTCATGGCTGCAGCCTAGGTCCAAGACCGTATGTCTCGCATCCTGGTACCACGTCTCACTTCATGGGATTTCAGTTTGTGGAAGGGGGGTCCACCCCCTGAGACTGGTGCGCATGATCAGTCGCGCGTACGAGACGCACCTGGTGGTACGCCGCCACGTGGACCTCGGTCGTACGCGCAGCATGGTCTGTTGGCCTCGCTGACTCTGCCGTCACCCAGCCCCCCACCCTGCTGATGACGCTGCGCCCACCGTCGCGCGCGGCTCTCGGCTCAGGACCAGCCAAGGACCGACCAACTCATGTCTGACCAGCGCTTCTCCGCCTCGCCGGCGACCCGGACCGAGATCCCGCGCCCCAAGCGCGGTGAGGGTCAGTGGGCCCTCGGCTACACCGAGCCGCTGAACAAGAACGAGCAGTCCAAGAAGGACGACGACCCGCTGCACGTGCGCGACCGGATCCTCCACGTGTACTCCCGGCGCGGCTTCGC
This sequence comes from uncultured Actinomycetota bacterium, assembly GCA_963805345.1. Classification (GTDB taxonomy): domain Bacteria; phylum Actinomycetota; class Actinomycetes; order Propionibacteriales; family Nocardioidaceae; genus Nocardioides. Next base: position 71,335 of record CAWDUA010000020.1, on the reverse strand, counting down.
GTCGATCGACCCGGCCGACCTGCGTGGACGCTTCCGCTGGATGGGCCTCTACACCCAGCGCGCCCCGGGGTTCGACGGCGGAAAGACCGCCATGCTCGAGGAGGAGGAGCTCGACGACGAGTACTTCATGCTCCGCGTCCGCTCCGACGGTCGGCTCCTCTCGCACGAGACCGTCCGGGCGCTGGGCAGGATCGGGGTCGACTTCGGTCGGGACACCGCCGATGTCACCGACCGCGAGAACATCCAGTACCACTGGATCCGGATCGAGGACGTCCCCGAGATCTGGCAGCGCCTCGACGACGCCGGTCTGTCCAGTCTGGAGGCGTGCGGCGACTCGCCCCGCCCCTTCCTCGGCTCCCCCGTCGCCGGGATCGCCGCCGACGAGATCATCGACGGCACCACGGCACTCGACGAGATCGCCCGCCGCGCGCTCGGCAACCCGGCGTACTCGAACCTGCCCCGCAAGTTCAAGACCGCGCTGACGGGTCACCCCAGCCATGACGTGTCGCCCGAGACCAACGACGTGTCGTTCGTCGGCACGGTCCACCCCGAGCACGGCCCGGGCTTCGACCTCTGGGTCGGCGGCGGGCTGTCGACCAACCCGATGCTCGCCCAGAAGGTGGGTGTCTGGATCCCGCTCGACGAGGTCGCCGACGTCTGGGAGGGCGTGGTCTCGATCTTCCGCGACTACGGCTACCGCCGGCTGCGGTCGCGCGCACGGCTGAAGTTCCTCGTCGCCGACTGGGGCGTGGCGAAGTTCCGCGAGGTGCTCCAGAACGAGTACCTCCGGCGCCCCCTGGTCTCGTGCGACTCTCCGGCCTCGCCCGTCGGGCATCGCGACCACATCGGCGTGCACGAGCAGCACGACGGGAAGCGCTACGTCGGCATCGCGCCGACGGTCGGCCGCGTGTCCGGCACCATGCTGGTCCGGCTGGCCGACCTGATCGAGGAGTACGACGTCGCCGGCGCCCGCCTCACGCCGTACCAGAAGATCGTGCTCGTCGGCGTCGACCCGTCGGTCGTCGACGCCCTGGTGGAGCGCCTGGACGCGATCGGGCTCTCGGCGCGTCCGTCGGCGTGGCGGCGCAACACCATGGCCTGCACAGGCATCGAGTTCTGCAAGCTGGCGATCGTCGACACGAAGAACCGGGCCCGTGACCTCGTGGCCGAGCTGGAGCGCAGGTTCCCCGACCTCGACGTGCCGATCACCGTCAACGTCAACGGGTGCCCGAACGCCTGCGCCCGCACCCAGGTCGCCGACATCGGCCTCAAGGGCCAGCTGGTGATGGACGGCGACCGCCAGGTCGAGGGGTTCCAGGTGCACCTCGGCGGGGCGACCGGTCTGCAGGCCAACTTCGGTCGCAAGCTGCGGGCCCACAAGGTCACCAGCGCCGGGCTCGACGACTACATCACCACCGTGGTGACCCACTTCCTCGCCGACCGCGGGGCCGGCGAGTCGTTCGCGACCTGGGTCGCGCGCGCCGACGAGGACCTCCTGCGCGGGGCGGGTCTCGACAGGCCCGACCAGCGGCTCGTGGGGGCGGCGACACGATGAGCGAGCGCGCCGTCCCCTTCCACTGCCCCTACTGCGGCGAGCAGGACCTCTGGCCCCACGAGGACCCCCACGGCGCGTGGGAGTGCCGCGGCTGCCTGCGCGCCTTCACCGTGAAGATGCTCGGCATGGTCCGCCCCACGGGGGCCGACCGATGACTCACGCCAGCACGTCCTCCTCCCCCGCTGCGCCCCTCCGTCCGACAACGCCGCGGGGGCCCCGATGACCACTCTCACGACTGCCCGGGCACGCAGCTTCAAGGGCACCCACACCGAGGGTCGAAGCCCCGAGGAGCTCCGCGAGCTGGTCTCCCACGTCGGCGCCGAGCTCGAGCTCGCGCCGGCCGAGGACATCATCGAGTGGGCCGTCGTGACGTTCGGCAAGCGCTTCTGCATCACCTCGTCGATGGGTGACGCCGTGCTGGCCCACGTGGCGTCGCGAGTCGCTCCCGGCGTCGACGTGGTGTTCCTCGACACCGGCTACCACTTCGCCGAGACCATCGGCACCGCCGACGCCGTCGGCGCGACCATGGACGTGAACCTGATCCCGATCACGCCGGTCCAGTCCGTCGCGGAGCAGGACGCGACGTACGGTCCCGAGCTCTACAAGCGCGATCCCGACCTGTGCTGCACGCTTCGGAAGGTGCAGCCGCTGCAGGCGACCCTCCAGGAGTACGACGCGTGGGCCACCGGCCTGCGCCGAGCCGAGACCCACAACCGCGTGATCGCGCCTGTCGTCGGGTGGGACGCCCGCAAGGGCAAGGTCAAGGTCTCCCCACTCGCCCGCTGGAGCGACGACGACGTCGAGCGCTACGTCGCCGAGCACGGCGTCCTGGTGAACCCGCTCGTGTACGACGGCTACCCGTCCATCGGCTGTGCACCGTGCACGCGTCGCGTCGCCCCGGGCGACGACCCGCGCAGCGGTCGGTGGGCCGGCACCGCCAAGACCGAGTGCGGGATCCACTGATGTCCCGCCACGCCCAGACCCAGCACATGATCGACAGCGTCGTCGGTTGCCCGACATCGAAGGTGAACAACGAGAGGAGGCCGCGCTGATGGCCGCTCCTGCACTGGTGGCTCTGGCTCACGGAAGTCGTGACCCGCGGTCCAAGACGACGATCACGGCCCTCATCGACGAGGTACGCACCCTCCGACCGGACCTCCGGATCGAGACGGCGTTCCTCGACCTGGCGAAGCCGTCGCTCACCACGGTCGTGGACAAGCTCGCGCGCGCCCACGTCGAGGAGGTCGTGGTGGTACCGCTGCTGCTGACCGACGCACACCACGCGAACGTCGACGTCCCGGCCGCGGTGGCCGAGGCCGACGCCCGCCACGAGGGCATGCAGGTCCGTGCCACGTCCATCCTCGGCCTCGAGGCGTCCTTCCTCGAGGTGCTCGACGTACGGATGCGGGAGGCCCTGAAGGCCGCGCGCGTGCGCGAGCTGGACGCACTGGTGCTGGCCGCGGCCGGCTCGAGCGACGCGCTGGCGAACCAGTCCGTGGCCCGGCTCGCCCGCCTCTGGGGCTCCCACCACAAGCTGCCGGTGACCGCGGCGTTCGCGTCTGCGGCACCGCCGGCCACCGGTGAGGCCGTCCGCGCGTTCCGCAAGGAGGGTCGCCGCCACATCGCGGTCGCCTCGCTGTTCCTCGCACCGGGCTTCCTCCCCGACCGCGCCAAGGAGCTCGCGATCGAGGCGGGGGCCGTCGCCGTCGCCGAGCCGCTGGGGGTCCACGAGGCCGTCGCCCGCACCATCCTCGCCCGCTACGCCGTGGGCGCGGTGGAGCTGGTCCCGGTCTAGCCGACGAGCCGCTCCAGCAGGTGCTCCAGCTGGCGGGCGGGGTCTGCGGTGACCCCACCGTGCACGGCGCTCGTCTGGAGCACCGTGCTGCGTGGTGCCTTGAGGAAGCCGAAGCGTGTGCCGGCAGGCTTGCCGGCGGCGGCACCGACGCTCTCGTCGCCCCGGCACACGCCCTCGACGAAGGCCAGTGCGTCGCACACGGCGTCGAGGTCGAGCCGGGGATCGAGGGCGGCGAGGCGTTCGCGATCGACGTGCCGAGCGGCCTGGAGGAACGCCGTCTCCTCGCAGTACAGCACCACGCCGACGTTGAGGAACTCCTCGCGGTCGACACGGGGCACGCAGCGCAGTACGACGTACTGATAGGGCAGGGAGGGCGCGCTCACGCAGCGCTCACCCCCGGCAGCCACGCGCGCGTCGCGAGCCGGGCCGACAGGAACGACACGTAGGCCGCGCGGAGGTCGGCGGGTGAGTCGGCACCGGGCACAGGCTCCAGCCAGGCGTCCGGCACCTCGGCCACGACAGCGACGAGATCGGCGTCGGTCAGCGCGAGATCGGCGTCGACCGCCGGCAGCCGGTCGACGTGGGCGCCGTACACGTGGTCACGGACGTCCCAGGCCTGGGCGGCGAACCTGGCCGGGTCACCCACTCCCCCCGGCCAACCGTGATGGAAGTAGAGCGACGCTCCGTGGTCGATCACCCAGACCTCGTCGTGCCACAGCAGGAGGTTGGGGTTGCGCCAGGTGCGGTCGACGTTCGCGGTGAAGGCGTCGAGCCAGAGCACGCGCGCGGCCGTGTCGGCGGGCGTGGCCGCTTCGCCCTCGTAGCCGAACGCGCCGGGCAGGAAGTCGATCCCCAGGTTGAGACCGGGACTGGCATTGAGCAGGTCCTGGACCTCCTCGTCGGCCTCGTAGCGGGCCAGCTGTGGGTCGAGGTCGAGCCCCACCAGCCGCGGCGTGCGCAGGCCCAGCCGCGTCGCGAGCCCGCTCACGATCACCTCGGCGACGAGCACCCGCACGCCCTGGCCCGCCCCCCAGAACTTGCAGACGTAGGTGCCGAGGTCATCGCCCTCGACCAGCCCGGGCAGGCTGCCGCCCTCGCGCAGCGGGGTCACGTAGCGCGTGACCGCCACGGTCTCGATCACGCGGGCGGCACCTCGTCGAGCAGTCGGCGCCGCTGCTCCTCGACGTCGAAGTCGGGAGCGGGCCAGCGCAGGCCCATGCCGCGTAGCGCATCGAGCAGGAGCTCGCCGACGACGAGGTTGCGGTACCACTTCTTGTCCGCCGGTACGACGTACCAGGGCGCGACCTCGGTGTTGGTGCGCTCCAGGGCGATCTCATAGGCCCGCTGATAATCGCGCCAGTGAGCGCGCTCGTCGATGTCGCCGGGGTTGAACTTCCAGTACTTGTCCTCGTTGTCGAGCCTGGCCAGCAGCCGCGCGCGCTGCTCCTGCGCGGACACGTGCAGCATGCACTTGATGATCACGAAGCCGTCGGCGACCAGTCCCGCCTCGAACTCGTTGATCTGGTCGTAGCGGCTCTCGATCGTCTCGGGCTCGGCCAGCTCGTGGACGCGGACGATCAGGACGTCCTCGTAGTGGGAGCGGTCGAAGACCCCGACGAACCCCGGAGCCGGGAGGGCGTTGCGGATCCGCCACAGGAAGCGGTGCTTGCGCTCCTCGGCGGTCGGCGCCTTGAAGCTGGTGATCTTCACGCCTTGGGGGTCGACCAGGCCCACGGTGTGACGCAGCACTCCCCCCTTGCCGGAGGTGTCCATCCCCTGCAGCACCAGCAGCACGCGTCGCTGGGAGCCGGTCGAGCCCTCTGCCCAGAGCATCTCCTGCAGGTCGGACAGCTCGTCGCCGAGGGCGAACAGGGCGGCCTTGCCCTTGGTCTTGCCACCGTCGAAGCCGGGCGACCCGTCGGTCGGGATCGCGGCGAGATCGACGGCGCCGGGTGGGAGCCGGTGGAGATGGGCGACAGTCATGTGCCCATCATGTCGGATCGGCGTCGACCGCCCCGAGCTCGTCGCGCACGACGGCGAACGCCAGCCCGGCCGGGTAGCCCTTGCGGGCCAGCAGGCCGGCCAGCCGCCGGGTCGCGGTGGCCGTGTCGACTCCGCGCAGGGTCCGCAGCTTCTTGCGGACCAGCACCCGGGCGGCCTCCTCCTCGTCCGCGGGGTCGAGGTCGTCGAGGGCGGACCTGGCCGTCTCGTCGTCGACCCCCTTGCGGCGCAGCTCCTGGGCCAGGGCGCGGCGGGCCAGACCACGGCTGCGCTGTCGGCTCTCCACCCAGGCCCGGGCGAAGGCGTCGTCGTCGATCAACCCGACCTCGGTGAAGCGGTCGAGCAGCCGCTCCGCGAGGTCGCCGGGCACGGCACGCGCAGCCAGCTTGTCGCGCAGCTCGCGTCGGCTGCGCGCCTGGCCCGTCAGCGCGTCGAGCAGGATCTTCCGGGCGACCGACTCCGGGTCGGCATCGGGACCCTCGGCCACGCGGTCGGGCGGCGCAGAGACCGACGCCTCCGCGAGGGTGCCGCCCGTCCAGGCGGCAACCCCCGCGGCCACGTCCCCGTGCCAACCCACCCCCCGGGGGTCGGCACGGTGAGTCTCGGTTTCGACTCGCCGTCGCTCAGAAGTCATCGACGCCGATCGGCTCGTCGGACAGGTCGTCCGCCGGTGCGTCGACGGTCGGGCCGACCCCCAGCTTCTCCAGGATCCGCTTCTCCAGCTCGTTGGCCAGGTCGGGGTTGTCGGCGAGGAAGGCCCGTGCGTTCTCCTTGCCCTGACCGAGCTGGTCGCCCTCGTAGGTGTACCAAGCGCCGGCCTTGCGGACCAGACCCGCCTCGACCCCGACATCGATCAGGCCGCCCTCGCGGCTGATGCCCTTGCCGTACATGATGTCGAACTCGGCCTGCTTGAACGGCGGCGCCACCTTGTTCTTCACGACCTTGACGCGCGTGCGGTTGCCGACCATGTCGGTGCCGTCCTTGAGCGTCTCGATGCGGCGCACGTCGAGCCGGACCGAGGAGTAGAACTTCAGCGCCCGGCCCCCGGTCGTCGTCTCGGGCGAGCCGAACATCACGCCGATCTTCTCGCGGAGCTGGTTGATGAAGATCATCGTGGTGTTGGAGTTGTTGAGCGCGCCGGTCATCTTGCGCAGAGCCTGGCTCATCAGGCGCGCCTGCAGGCCGACGTGGCTGTCGCCCATCTCGCCCTCGATCTCCGCGCGCGGCACCAGGGCCGCCACCGAGTCGATCACGATCAGGTCGAGCGCACCGGAGCGGATCAGCATGTCGGCGATCTCGAGGGCCTGCTCACCGGAGTCGGGCTGGCTGACGAGCAGCGCGTCGGTGTCGACACCGAGGTTCTTCGCGTAGTCGGGGTCGAGCGCGTGCTCGGCGTCGATGAACGCCACGATGCCGCCGGCCCGCTGGGCGTTGGCGACCGAGTGCAGGGCGACGGTCGTCTTGCCCGATGACTCCGGGCCGTAGATCTCCACCACGCGGCCGCGCGGCAGGCCGCCGAGGCCCAGCGCGACGTCGAGCGCGATCGAGCCGGTCGGGATGACCTCGAGGGGTGCGCGGGTCTCGTCACCCAGACGCATCACCGAGCCCTTGCCGAACTGCTTCTCGATCTGGGCGAGCGCGACGTCCAGCGCCTTCTCGCGGTCTCCACCAGCCATGTCTGTCCATCCTCTTCTCAGGACCCGTCGTCCCGTGTCGCAGCGTTCGGTCTGTTGATGTCGCGTCGTCGGGCCAGACGCTAGACCGGGCCACCGACAGCCCGCAGCACACGCGGTGCGGACTGTGGAGAACCACTGGGCAGGGTCGTCTGCAGGCCCCATCTAACCCGAACACGTGTTCGACCGGCCGCCCGACACGCCGAGATTCCATTTGCGCGGTCAGCGGCGGGCGCGACACCGTGATCGCGTGACCGACCTCGAGATCCGGGCCGTCGATCCCCGCGACGACGCCGACATGGATGCCTTCCAGGCCGTCTACGCCGCCGCGGAGCGTGCCGAGGATCCCGACGCGCCGCTCTACTCGCGGGACGACGCCGTGTGGATGCTCAGCTCCACGGACGGCGGCTTCTTCTGCCACGGGTTGGGTGCGTTCGTCGACGGCGTGATGGTCGGCGAGGCGATGGTCAACGGCTCGGGGCACGACGCGTCCGCGCTCGCCCGGGTCTGGGTCTGGGTGGACCCCGGCCACACCCGGCGAGGCGTCGGGACCGCCCTGCTCGCGCGGGCCGAGTCGGTGGCCGGCGGACGGGACCGCTCGGTGTGCCAGGCGCAGGTCCGGCTGGGTGCGGACGGCCGCGGCGCCAACCTGACCTTCGCCCGACGACGCGGCTACACCGTCGCCAACCGCGAGGTGGAGCGGCGCCTCCGCCTCCCGGTCGACGCCGCTGTGCTGCGGCACCTCGAGAGCACGGCTGCGCCCCATCACCGCGACTACGAGATCCGCACCGTGGTCGGCCCCGTCCCTGCCGACCTCGCACCGTCGTACGTCGCGCTCAAGAACCGGATCGGCCTGGAGATGCCGCAGGGCGACCTCGAGGTCGAGGAGGCGCACGACACGGTCGACGAGCTCGGCGCCCAGGACCGCGACCTGGTGGCCTCGGGGCGCGTCCGGGTCGCGTCCTACGCCGTCGACCGGGGCGGGCACGTGGTCGGCTACTCCGTCGCGGCGGTGAGCAACGACCACCACGACCACGTCGACCAGTGGGGCACGCTGGTGCAGCCCGGCCACCGCGGCCACCGGCTCGGCCTGGCGGTCAAGGTCGGCCTGACCCGCGTGCTGAGCGAGGAGTTCGCCCACAAGCGCTTCGTCACCACCACGAACGCCGAGACCAACGCCCACATGGTCGCGATCAACGAGGCGCTCGGGTTCGCGGTGAGCCATCGCTGGGCCGACGTGCAGAAGCGTCTCTAACGCTCTGAGTCGGGCAGCCGGAGCGCCCGCCAGACGGCGGCCCACACCACCTTCGGGCTCTCTCCGGCCGCCAGTGCCTCGGTGACGGTCTGCCCGTCCAGGTCGCCGAGCACGTAGTGCTCGGCCCACGAGCGGGCGTACGCCGCCCCCAGCGCGGCGTCCATCCGGCGCCAGAACTCCGTGTGCCTCACCGTCGCGTCGCCAGGACCTCGAGCCAGCGGTCGCCGTGGGGGCTGTCGTCGTGCCCGACGTGCTCCACCGACCACCCGGCTCCGTCGAGCACGGACCGCAGCGCCTCCTCGCGCCAGTAGGTGAAGCGGCGCGGCGAGGACACCCGGCCGTGGACGGACCACGCCTCCCCGTCGCCCTCCTTGAGCGAGGCGTGGAGCACACCCCCGCGCCGGGTCGCGCGGGCGAGCCGGGCCAGGACGGCCGGCAGGTCGTCGCGGTCGACGTGCAGCAGGCAGGCGTTGGCCCAGACCGCGTCGTAGGGAGTCCCGGGCGCGGCCGGGTCGGCCAGGTCGTCGACCAGCGGGTCGAGCACGTCCGCGTCGTACCCGTCGGCGCGCAGCATCTGGACGAAGGCGGGCGTGACGTCCGTACGACGGACGCGCAGGCCGGCAGCCTCCATCGCCGCTGCGTCGCGCCCCGGCCCGCTCCCGATCTCGAGCACCCGGGCACCGCGGGGCACCACTGCGGCGAGGCGACCGATCGCCGCAGCAACGGCGTCGGGCAGGTCTGCGGTCGCGTGGCGGTACTCGGCAGCGGAGTCGTCGTAGGCACGGACCGTCGCGGCCGCGGCGCCGTCGCGCACGTCGTACAGGTGGTGGACGACGTCGTGCAGGTGGTAGCGACCCAGTGACTCGACAGTGAACTCGCTCCCGTCGGACCGGACGCCACGACGTTGCCAGGCCGGGGTCGGCACCGATGCGTAGACATCGGCCACGGCATACGCCGCGGCCACCAGGGTCGGCCCGACGATCGACGGCTCCTGGCCGCCGTAGCGACCCGCGACGGCAGCCTCGTCCTGGTCCCAGTTCGCGAAGTGAGGGGTGTCCTCGGTCAGCATCGACGACACCCGTTCGTGGAAGACCTGGTGGACGTCGTGCACGTGGCACGCGTACTCCAGGGTCGACCAGCGGTCGGGGCGCGTGCGGACCGCGGCGCCCGGGTCGGCCAGCAGTGCGAGCCAGACCCGGGCGTTCGCCCGGAGGGCGCCAGGGAGATCGTGGCGCTCGACGGTGGCCACCTCGAGCCCGCACTCCTCGCACGGCCTGTCGAGCACCCAGGTCCAGTCCTTGGTGTCGGGTTCGAGGCCTCCCGCCGCTCCGGTCACCTCGCCATCCTCGCAAATGCTCGCGCCGCCAGTCCGTCAGGTGGTCGTCGTCACCCGCCCCCGGGCAGCCACGGCGTCAGTCCACGAGCGGAAGTGGCTGCCAGCTCAGCGGTCCGCTGCCGGCGATGAACTCGACGCGCACCACTCGTCCGTCGCCGTCCCGTCCGGGCTCGATCCGCATTGCGAACCGGCTGAAGACGGCCAGCGAGGTGCCGTCCGGCGACCAGACCAGGTTCGGTAGAGCACCCCGGCAGGCGCAGCGACCAGCACTGACGAGAAGTTTCCGGCTCGCGCCGTCCGAGTGGTAGGTCAGCACCGACAGGCTCAGGTCCCCGCCGTAGCCGGCGGGCGTCGCGGGCTCGGCGAAGAGCACGGCGAGCCGGTCCCACGTCGGTGCCCACCGCACGGCGAGCATCGTCGCGAGGTCGTCCGGCGCCTGCGTGAGGACCGTGGGGTACTCGACGACCTGACGCAGCTGGGAGCCGTCGCGGTACGCCGTGTAAGCGCCCTGCGCCGACACCGGCGCCGTCACCAGGAACGTCAGCCGCTCGCCGTCGGGGGCCCACGACAACGACCGCACCGCCCGGACACCCTCGAGGGGCACCGGCGTGACCTCCCCGGTCGACGCGTCCACCAACCCGAGCGGGCGGCCGGCGACACCTGCGGCCGCGAAGGTCCCGCCGTCCGGGGACCAGGCGATCTCACTGCAGCCCGGGCAGGCGACTCGGGTCTCGACACCCGTGCTCGCGGTGGTGATCAGGATGCCGTCGTCGAGGACGGCGACGCGGTCGCCGTTCGGCGACCAGGTGGGCGAGGATCCGTCGTGCAGCACGGGAGCGTAGACCCCGTGGGGGAACCGCAGGTAGGTGTCGCCCGCACCGTACTTGACGCCGTTGCCCCACGTCGGGCTGGTAGGTCCCGCAGTGGTCGTGCTGGAGGGTGCCGGCTCACCGGGCCGGTCCCCGGGGCTGGCGGCGTCGTGGGTCGGGGAGGCGGTGAGGGCGGCGACCACGGCCACGGCGGCCGCCGCAACCGGGACTGCCAGCGCCAGCCGCCGCCGACCGCGGGTCCGCTGCAGAGACCCCAGCATCTCGAGCGTGGGCAGGTCGTCGACCATGCGACGACGCAGGTCCTCGCCCGCCTGCCGACCCCGCTCGTCGAGGCTCATCGGTCCTCCTCCTGCTCGAGGCCCAGCTGTGCGGCCAGCGTGTGCCGACCGCGGTGCAGATGCACCTTGGCGGAGCCCTCACTGATCCCGAGGGTCTGCGCGATGTCTGCGACGTCGAGGCCGTAGACATAGCGCAGCGCGATGCACTGCGCCTGACGCCGTGGCAGTCGGGTGACCCGGCCCCAGAACTCGTCGTCGGCCCCCTTCGGCCCGGCGACGTCCTGACGTGCCTGTGCCCACGTCCGGTCCGTCAGGCGCACGATCGCGCGGACCTCGACCATGCGCCGCCGGAACGCCGAGACGGCGAGGTTGGCGCAGACCCGTCGGGCGAACGCCGCGGGGTGGTCGCGCCGCCCGACGTCGCGCCAGCGACGGTAGGTCACCAGCATGGCCTCCTGCGCCACGTCCTCCGCCTGGGCCCGGCCGCACAGACCTGCCGCGAGCGTGACGAGGGCGCCGATCTCGCCGACGTAGAACGCCTCGAACGACGGCAACGACTCGGCGAGCGGCCGGCCTCCGGACAGGATGTCGACGACCGCCCCCGCGTCCGGGGGGACCGTGCCCGACGGTTCCTGTGCCATGTCTGATGATCGTCCTCGCCCCGCGATGGGTTGACACGCGCGACGAGGAAGTTCCGGAGCGGACGCTCGGGGATCGCCGGACGCGCCGGTCGCCGCCGTGGCAGGCTGGATCCTCTCGCACCTTCCTCGGAGACGACATGCGCATCTCGACGCTCTGGGCCGCCCTCGCGGCGGCCGCCCTCGCCCTCCCGGTCTCGGCCTCGGCCGCCCAGCACGAGTCACAGCCGCGCGCCGCGACCGTGAAGCCCCGTCCGGACCGTTGGGAGGCGCGGGTGGTCACGCTGACCAACCTCCGCCGCCACGCGCACGGGATCAAGCCGCTGAAGGCGGCCCCCTGCCCGGACGGCTTCGCCGAGCCCTGGACCCGCCACCTGGCGGTCAAGCAGGTGTTGGTCCATCAGGACCTCGGCCCGATGCTCACGTGTCCGCACACCCACACCGCCGGTGAGAACATCGCCTACGGCTACGAGACCCCGCGCGCGCTGGTCAGGGCCTGGATGCACTCCGCAGGCCACCGGGCCAACATCTTGAACCCGCACTTCCACCGGATCGGGGTCTCGGGCTGGCGGGCGACCAACGGTACGACGTACGCGACCCAGGACTTCCTCGGCTGAGGTCCGTCAGGTGAGCAGCAGGGTGTCGAGCCGCCGGCGGACGACGGCGAGACCGATCAGGCCCATCACCACGAGGTAGACCACCGACACCGCCGAGGCCCAGGTCAGGACGCCGGTGGTCAGCTCGCGGCACAGCACCACCCCGCGGTAGAGCGGGGTCGCCTCGACGACCCAGCGCAGCACGCCGTGGTAGGCCGTCACGGGGAAGAACGTGCCCGAGAAGAGGAACAGCGGGAGCTGGAGCAGCGTGATCTTCTCGAAGTCCTGCCACGACGACATCCACGTCGTGGCAGCCATCGCGACCGCGCTGAAGGCGAACCCGATCAGCAGTGTCGCCGGGAGCGCGAGCACCGCCCACCACGTGTGCACCAGCCCGAGCCCCCACATCACGACCAGGAAGGCGGCGGAGTACGAGGCGCCGCGCAGCTGCCCCCAGAGGATCTCGCCGCGGGCGATGTCGCCGGTGGTGAGCGGGGTGGCGAGCATCTGGTCGTAGAGCTTGTCGTACTTCAGCTTGAAGAAGACGTTGAACGTCGAGTCGAGCAGGGCGCCGTTGAACGCCGAGGCCGCGAGCATGCCGGGAGCGACGAACTCGGCGTAGGGGATCGAGTGTCCGTTCAGGTCGAACGCCGTGATCAGCTTGCCGACTCCCACCCCGATCGAGAGCAGGTAGAAGACCGGCTCCAGGAAGCCGGTCGCGAAGAGCTTCCACAGCCGGCGGTAGACGAGGTAGTTGCGCAGCAGCACCACCCGTGTGCTCGGGCGCAGCGCGGTGGCGGCCAGCACGCTCACTGGGCCAGCCTCGTGGTGAGGGAGCGGATCGCCAGCGCCCAGCCGACGATGGTCACGACGACCAGGACGGTGAGGTTGACCGCGGCGGTGCTCCACACGACGTTGTCGAGACAGAGCATCCGCGTCAGGTTCACGCCGTGCCACAACGGCGTGCAGCGCGCGACCCACTCCCCGAGGGTGCCGAGGTTGCTGATCGGGAAGAACGCCCCCGAGAACAGGAACAGTGGGATCAGCCCGAGCCGGAAGATCAGCCCGAAGGACTCCGGACCCTGCACGTGCGCACTGAACGCGAACGTGAGCGTCCCGAACGACATCCCGACCAGCACCGTCACCGGCCACGCCAGCAGCGGGCCCCACCAGCTCTCGAAGACGCCGAACGGCGCCATCACCAAGAAGTACACGCCACAGGTCGCGGCGACCCGGACGAGCACGAAAAGCAGCATCGCGTTGGCGAGGTCGCGGACCGCCAACGGCGTGGCGAGCTGGGCGTAGAACGACTTCTGCCACTTGATGGCGCCCATCACCGGGTACGTCGTCTCGGCCACACCGGTGGTCATCGCCTGGGCTGCGATCAGGCCCGGCACGATGAACGCCAGGTAGGACGTGGCGCCGTCGAGCTGGGCCGGGTCGGCCTCGACGAACCCGCCGAGCAGGACCCCCATCGCCACCACGTAGAGGAGCGGGGAGAGGAAGGACGAGACGATCGAGCCCTTCCAGGTGCGCTTGTAGTAGGTCCACCAGTAGTCGACCTGGCGGCCGATCCCCCGGGTGACGGACAGGGTCCCGCTCGAGCCGCTTCCCTCGGTGGTCGAGCGCGTCGGGACCATCAGTCGACCAGCGTCCGGCCGGTGAGCCTCAGGAAGACGTCCTCCAGCGTGGACCGTCGTACGAGCGTGGCGATGGGGTCGAGCCCACGCTCGTGGACCTTGGCCACCACGTGCTCCCCGTCGTCGCTGTAGACCAGGATCCGGTCGGGCAGCACCTCGACCCGCTCGCCGAGGTCGGCGATCTTCTCGGCGGTCGCGTCGTGGTCGCCGACCGGGAAGCGGAGCTCGGCGACCTCGCGGGTGGAGTGCTCGCGGATCAGGTCGAGCGGTGAGCCCTCGGCCGCGATCACGCCCTTGTCCATCACCACCAGCCGGTCGCAGAGCTGCTCGGCCTCGTCCATGTAGTGGGTCGTGATGACCAGCGTCACGCCCTGCTGCTTGAGCCGGAAGAGCCGGTCCCACACCACGTGCCGGGCCTGGGGGTCGAGCCCCGTGGTCGGCTCGTCGAGGAGCAGCAGGTCGGGCCGGTTGATCAGCGACCTGGCGATGGTGAGGCGGCGCTTCATGCCCCCCGACAGGGCCTCGACCTTGGCGTCGCGCTTCTCGCCGAGCTGCACGAACTCCAGCAGCTCGGCCGCCCGCTCGCGCACCTCGGCTCGCGCGATCCCGAAGTAGCGGCCGTAGATGTAGAGGTTGTCGAAGACGTTGAGCTCGGTGTCGAGGTTGTCCTCCTGGGGGCAGACACCCAGCCGCGCGCGGATCGCGGGCCCGTCGGCAGCGGGGTCCATCCCGAGGATCGTGAGCTCTCCCCCGCTGACCGGGGACACCGCCGCGATCATCCGCATCGTCGACGACTTGCCCGCGCCGTTGGGGCCGAGGAAGCCGAACGCCTCACCCCGTCGTACGTCGAGGTCGATGCCCTTGACGGCCTCGACGGTCTCCCCCGACTTCGAGCTGAACGACTTGCGGAGGTCGCGGGCCCGGATCATCGCTTCGCTCGACACCCCGCCGACCCTACAAAGGTTCGCCGACGGTCCCTACCGCCTTCTCCTCGCGCTGGTCGTCGCGCTTCTCGTCGCCGTGCCCCGGCCACCAGGCCGCGTGCCCGATCAGAGCGGTCAGCGACGGCGTGAAGAACATCGCCATCACGAAGGCAGCGACGAAGATGCCGAAGGAGATCGAGAACCCGAGCGCGGTGAGGAGGGCATTGCCACCGAGCATCAGCGACGCGAACGTGCCGGCCAGGATCAGGCCTGCGGCCGCGACGGTCGGACCCGCATGCTTGAGCGCCTCGGCCGCCGCGTGATGGCTGTCGGCACCTTCCCGGGCCTCCTCGCGGAGCCGGGCGATCATCAAGATGTTGTAGTCGGTGCCGAGCGCCACGACGAAGAGATAGATGTAGATCGGCAGCAGGAAGATCAGGCCCTCGCGACCGCCGAGGTGCTGGAAGACGAGGACGGCGGCGCCGAGGGTCGCGCCGAAGCCGAGCACCACCGAGGCCATCAGGTAGATCGGCGCGACCAGGCTCCGTAGCAGCAACGCCAGGATGATCATGATCACCACGGCGGCGACCGGGAACACGACGCGATAGTCGCGGTTCATCGCCTTCTGGAAGTCCACGAAGACCGACGTGGTGCCACCGACGAGAGCCTCGGTGCCGTCGGGAGCGGCGGCATGCGCCGCCTCGCGGATCGGACCCCTGACGTCTGCCAGGGCCTGGTCGGAGGTCGGGTCCTCCTTCAGGACGACGCTGAAGGACGCCGTGGTCTTGTCGTCGCTCAGCGTGCCCGGCGAGACCTGGCCGACGCCCTGCGCCTTGCCCAGCTCCGCGGCGTACGCCGTCAGCTCGTCCTCGGAGAGCGGCTGGCCGTCGGTGGAGTGCAGCAGCACGGTCGTCGGGTCGGTCGCCCCCGCCGGCAGCCCCTTCTGGAGGGTGCGCAGGGCGACCGCGCTCTCGACGTCCTTGGGAGCGCCGGAGTCGCCGAGGTCGAAGTTGGGGTTGAAGCCGAGGGCGAAGATCGCCAGCACGGCGAGCACGAGCCCGGAGGCGATGGCATACCGCGCGGGACGGCGACCGAGCGAGTCGCCCAGCGCGGCGAAGCGGGCGCCCTTCGGCTCGACGCGCCACGACTTCGACGGCCAGAAGACCTTGGTCCCGATCAGGGACACCACGGCCGGCACCAGGGTCAGGGCGGCGATCACCGTGACGGCCACCGCTATCGCCAGGGCTGGGCCGATGGACTTGAAGATACCCAGCGAGCTGAGCACCAGCGCCATGAACGCCACGATGACGGCGCCACCCGCCGACGCGATCGCCTCTCCGGCGCGCGCCACCGCTTGGGCGACGGCGCTCTTGCTGTCCTCGCCGGTGCGCAGGCGCTCGCGGTAGCGGAACAGGAAGAACAGGATGTAGTCGGTGCCGATCCCGAACAGCACCACGATCAGGATCACCTGGATCGAGCTGTCGGTCTTGAGGTCGAAGACCTGGTTCGCGATGCCGATCAGACCCACCGCGACCTGCGAGACGAGACCGATCACCAGGATCGGCAGGACGGCCAGGATCACGCTCCGGAAGATCAGGGTCATCAGGACGAGGATCAGCAGGAGGGTCGCGATGCCGACGATCGCCTCGGCGTTCGCCGACGCCTCCTGCGAGTCGAGCGCCTGGGCCGCGGCGCCGGTGATGCCGAGGCGCAGGTCGGTGCCCTCGACCAGCGCCTGCCCGTCCACGCGGAGCTGCTTGGCCGCATCGGTGGCGGCCGGGTCGTAGGGGTTCTTGTCCTTCGCGATCCCGACCACCGCGATCTGGACGAGCTTGTTCTGCGACGGCGGCTGAGCCGTGATCCCGGCGAACACCGGGTCGAGCTTCGGCTGCAGGCCCGTGACGATCTTCTGCACGTCCGCCGTGTCGGCCGCAGTCAGCGGCTGCCCGTCCGCGCGGTCGAAGACCAGGATCGCCCCGACCCCGCTCTGTTGTGGGAACGCCTTCGTCTGGAGGTCTGCCGCACGGATCGACTCGTACTTCGACGGCAAGAACTCCGACTGGTCGCTGGTCGCGCTGAGCTTCGGGGCGGTCGCGATGATGACGACCGACACCACGATCCAACCGAGGATGACCAACCAGGGATGCCGGGTCGCGAGCCGGCCGAGTCCGGAGAACACCCCGCGAGGGTACCCAGAAGGGTGAGAGGGCGATGCGGGCGCCCCTACGGTGTCCTCATGGACCGACAGCACGCCCGTTCCGGATCGCCGTACGAGGACACCATCGGCTTCAGCCGGGCCGTCCGCGTCGGGCACACCGTCGTCGTCTCCGGTACCGCGCCGGTGTGGCCGGACGCCAGCGTCGACCCCGACCCGAGCGTGCAGGCGCGCCGGTGCTGGGACATCGCGCTCGCCGCGCTGGAGGAGCTCGGCGGGCGGGTGGACGACGTCGTACGCACGCGGCAGTACGTCGTCCGCGCCGACCTGGCGGACGCCGTCGGGGGCGTGCACGGAGAGGTGTTCGGGGACGTGCGACCGGCCAGCACGATGGTCGTCGTGGCCGGGCTGCTGGATCCGCGGTGGCTCGTCGAGGTGGAGCTGGACGCCATCGTCGACTGAGCCAGCCGGGCACGACGGCGTTCAGATCGGGTCTCGGACGGTCCGCAGGCTGGTGCCGTGGACACCCGCCTCCACCTGGCCCGTCTCGCGGAAGCCCAGCTTCTCCAGAACCCGCCGCGAGGGGGCGTTCCAGTCCCACACCGTCGCCACCAGTCGGGGGTAGCCGGACTCGCTCGCCCAGGTGACCACGGCCCGGCCGGCCTCGGTGGCGTAGCCGCAGCCGTGCACCGCCCGGAGCAGCTCGAAGGCGAGCTCGGGCTCGTCCGGAGCGCCGTTCTCGTGGAAGACCAGCCCGCAGTAGCCGATGACGTCGGCCTGCTGCTTCCGCACCACCGTCAGAAGCCCCGGCCCCTCCTCGGGCACGCTGATAGCGGCGGCGATGTCCTCCACGGTGGGCCGTCCTTCGGCGTCGATCTGTCGATGCGGGGGCACGCGCTCGTCGCGCTCCGCCCACAGCGCACGAAGAACCACCGCGTCGTCGACCCTGCGTCGCCGAAGGATCAGGCGGTCCGTCTCGAGCGTCTCCATGTCCGGCAACGCTAGGCCCACGGCGGCGTCGCTGCGCTCGCCGTTGCCGAGGGAGCTCTAGGGTTGCGTCATGCCGGACGTGCCAGACCACCCCATCGCCTACACCGCGCTCCAGCCCGGTACGCCGGTCGAGACGACCGACGGACGGTCCTTCGCCACCGTCCGGGCCGTGCTGGTGGACGAGAAGGTCTCGGTGTTCGACGGCATCGTCGTCGAGACGGCGGAAGGCACCCGGTTCGTCGACGCCGATCACATCGGGCTGATCTACACCACGCGGGTCTGCACGACCCTCTCCACGGACCAGGCCGCGGCCCTCCCCCTGCCGGACGGGTCGAACCTGATCGACATCAAGCCGCCCAGGTCGTTCGCCGCCCGGCTGGGCCGGATGTTCGGCCGGAGATAGTCGCGGGCTCCAGCGCGGGGTCGAGGCGAGGCGCAGGTGTGTGGTCGCAGCCGTCCGCAAGGCCCCGCTGCTGCGCCCCCGTACGGCGATCCTCTCGATCGGGCCGAGCGGCTCGTCCTGGCCCGCGGGACAACGACGAGACCCACCGCGCGATCGTCGTCCGCGGACCGTCCGACACCCCGGGGGCCGCGCGCCCGTTGGGTCGTCCGCCTGAGGTTCACTTCTAGGTGAACGTGGGGCGGACGACCGGTCCCTCGCAGCGCGTCGTCCGCCTGGGGTTCACTTCTAGGTGAACGTGGGGCGGACGACCGGTGTGCGTCCAGCGACCGTGCAGAAGATGGAGGCCATGAAGACGCCGTTGGAACGTAGTCACTCCTCGACCTGTGAGCGTCGTCCCGACGAGTGACAGCCACTCAGCGTGAGCGAAGCCGCCACTGCGGCACCGTTGCGGTCGGACCGTCGAGTGCGAGCTCGACCTGCACCGACCGGCCCGCCCGCGTCACGCCGATCCTCACCACCTCACCGATGTCGAGCCGCACGAGGTCCGGGTACCGCGGCAGGTCCACCGCCTCCCCCTCGCGGAGCCCCGCGCGGTCCGCGATCCCGCCCGGACGCACGCCCGTCACGCGCCGCGTCACCAGTGTCGACGGGTCGAAGCCCAGGTCGAGGACCGGCACCTCGATCGCCTGTTGGACGAAGCGCGGCCCGAAGCAGCCCTCTCCCGGTCTGCCGACGCCTGTGAAGACCAGGTCGTCGAGGATCGGCCGCTCCGGAGCCTGAAGGAACCCCTCCACGAGGTCGCACCACTCCCGGAGCCCGCATCGTTCGCCGGCGCGGCGACGTCGTACGACGTCCCGGACGACGTCGTCGACGGACCGGGCGCCCCCGGTGGCGCGCCGCACGCGCGCGTCCAGGTCGGCCAGGTAGAACATGCCGCGCGCGTACGGCAGCCGGTGCGCCAGGAAGTCCGAGAAGAACAACGGCTGCGCCTCCGCCATCGTCAGACCGCGACGCACGTTGGCGTAGCACTCACGGGCCTCGAGGTTGACCGCCTGCAGGAACGCGTCGTCCTCGAGCATCCCCTCGCGCAGGGGGAGGACGAGCGAGTAGTAGTCGGCGGCGCCCTCGACGAACCACGTCACCTCCTCGGCCGAGCCGTCCAGGTGCAGCCACTCGTGGACCAGCTCGTGGGCGATCGTCTCGAAGATCGCTCCCTCGTCGAGCGGGTGGGCGGGGTTCAGCGACATCACGAAGGACGCCGGATGCGCGGAAGCGGCTGCGCCCCGGTGAGGGTGCGTGCGCAGGAACACCCGATACGGGTGTGCCGGTGCGTCGAAGGCCTCCGCCATCACCTGGTACGTCGTCCCGAGCCGCGCCGAGAACGCCTCGACGTCGATGCCCGGGGACGTCAGCCACCAGGTCGACAGTCGGCCGTCCCGGTGACGGTGGCGCTCGAGGTCGCCGCACATCACGTAGGTGTCGCCCAGGTGCTCCAGCCCGGTGCCCGACAGCTCTCCCGCCGCCCCGTCCCCCTCACCCAGGCTGGAGACGGCTGTCCAGGCTCCGGGCGGGTCCGGGGCGATCCAGCGGACGTCGAACGTCAGGTCGTCGGGTCCCGGCGGCAGCACCACGAGGCACTTGAGCGCACCGGACAGCCCGCCGCCCTCGGCACGGAGCTCGAGGGGCGGCGTCGCGGCGCGTGGCTCCGCGGCGACGGGCTCCGCCAGGTAGGTCACCGCCACCGGCCCGGACGTGGGTCGCCCCACCCGCCACAGTCGCAGCGGATCGCCGTCCTCGTCCTCGCCCAGGCCGGTGCCGAGCGGGAGTCGTCCACGCGCGTCCGACGCCACGACAGCCTCGCCTTCGAGGTCGAGCGTGGGCGCACCGGCGATGGAGAGGGGCAGCTGGGCGAGGACGTCGCCCTCGGCGAGCGCGACGTCGTCCAGGCGCCAGGTCACGAGGAGCCCACGGTCCTCGACGGCCAGCGTCACCGACAGATGTGCCATCCCACTCCCTCACCTGGACGCGACCCCGAACGCTAGTGCCCCGGCCGGCCGTCACGCATGCGCCTCCGGGTTGTCGGTGGCGTGAGCGAGGATGGACCCCATGCCCGAGCCGCACGCCGCGTTGCAGCGCTTCAGTGCGCCGACACGCACGTGGTTCGAGGCGGCCTTCGCGGAGCCGACCCCCGCGCAGGACGGCGCCTGGGACGCGATATCGCGCGGCCGGCACGCGCTCGTGGTCGCCCCGACCGGTTCGGGCAAGACGCTGTCGGCCTTCCTCTGGGCCATCGACAGACTCCTGACCGAGCCCCGACCCGACGGGGTCGACCCCCGAGGGTCGCGGGGCACGCGCGTGCTCTACATCTCTCCCCTCAAGGCGCTCGCGGTCGACGTCGAGCGCAACCTGCGGGCGCCACTCGTCGGCATCCGGCAGACCGCCGAGCGCCTCGGAGCGCGGCTGCCGGACGTCAGCGTCGGCATCCGCTCGGGCGACACCCCCGCAGCGGAGCGGCGCACCCTGGCACGCACGCCGCCCGACATCTTGATCACGACTCCCGAGTCGCTCTTCTTGATGCTCACCAGCCAGGCCCGCGAGAGCCTGCGCCACGTCGAGACCGTGATCGTCGACGAGGTCCACGCCGTGGCCGGCACCAAGCGCGGCGCCCATCTCGCGCTCAGCCTCGAGCGCCTCGACGCCCTGCTCAGTGAGCCCGCACAGCGGATCGGGCTGTCTGCCACGGTGCGGCCCCTCGAGGAGGTCGCGCGCTTCCTGGGAGGTACGACGCCCGTGGAGGTCGTCGCGCCCGTCTCCGCCAAGCAGTGGGACCTCACCGTCGTGGTCCCGGTCGAAGACATGACCGCGCCCGCGCCGTACGACGACTCCGGTCTCGGAGAGGCCGACCGCGAGGGCGACGGCCGCGAGGCCACCTCGATCTGGCCCCATGTCGAGAACCACGTCGCCGACCTGATCGAGCAGCACCGCTCGACCATCGTCTTCGCCAACTCCCGCCGCCTCGCCGAACGACTCACGGCCCGACTGAACGAGATCGCCGCAGACCGCGCAGGCATCGAGATCGAGGCCGACGGCCCTCCACCCGCCGAGATCATGGCCCAGTCGGGAGCCTCCTACGGCGCCGCTCCGGTGATCGCCAAAGCCCACCACGGCTCGGTGTCCAAGGAGCAGCGAGCCCTGATCGAGGACGACCTCAAGCGCGGGCGACTCCCCTGTGTCGTCGCCACCAGCAGCCTCGAGCTCGGCATCGACATGGGCGCGGTCGACCTCGTGATCCAGATCGAGTCACCGCCCAGCGTCGCCAGCGCCCTCCAGCGCGTCGGCCGCGCCGGGCACCAGGTCGGCGAGGTCAGCCGCGGCGTGCTCTTCCCCAAGCACCGTGGTGACCTGGCCCAGACGGCCGTGGCGGTCGAACGCATGCGCGGCGGTCTCATCGAGTCGATGCGGATCCCGACCAACCCGCTGGACGTGCTCGCCCAGCAGGTCGTCTCGATGGTGGCGATGGACGCCTGGTCGGTCGACGACGTCTTCGCCCTCGTCCGTCGTTCCGCGTCCTACACCCAGCTGCCGCGTGGTGCCTTCGACGCGACCCTCGACCTGCTCAGCGGGCGATACCCGAGCGACGAGTTCGCCGAGCTGCGACCCCGCATCGTCTGGGACCGGGTGACCGGACAGCTCACCGGACGGCCGGGCGCCCAGCGGCTCGCGGTCACCAGTGGCGGCACGATCCCCGACCGGGGCCTGTTCGGGGTCTTCCTGGTCTCGACAGGCTCGACCAACGAGAAGGCAGGGCCCGGGCGGCGGGTCGGCGAGCTCGACGAGGAGATGGTCTACGAGTCCCGCGTCGGCGACGTCTTCGCCCTCGGCGCCACGAGCTGGCGCATCGAGGACATCACGCACGACCGCGTGCTGGTGACGCCTGCGCCCGGCGTACCGGGGCGCCTGCCGTTCTGGAAGGGCGACGCGCTCGGTCGCCCGGCCGAGCTGGGCGAGGCGATCGGCGCGTTCACGCGCGAGCTCGGTGCGTCGTCGCGCGAGAGCGCCGTGGCCGCCGCCGAGGAGCGCGGACTCGACCCCTGGGCGGCCGGCAACCTCGTCGGCTACGTCCACGAGCAGGTCGAGGCGACCGGGGTCCTGCCGAGCGACCGCACGCTCGTGGTCGAGAGGTTCCGTGACGAGCTCGGCGACTGGCGGCTGGTCGTCCACTCCCCCTACGGCACGCCGGTCCACGCGCCCTGGGCCCTCGCGATCAATGCCCGGCTCCGCGAGCGCTTCGGCATCGACGGCCAGGCGATCGCCTCCGACGACGGCATCGTGATCCGCATCCCCGACACCGACGCGGAGCCGCCCACGGGCGAGCTGATCGCCTTCGAGCCCGATGAGGTCGACCAGCTGGTGACGCAGGAGGTGGGCGGGTCGGCGCTCTTCGCGTCGCGGTTCCGCGAGTGCGCCGCCCGCGCGCTCCTGCTGCCCCGCCGCGACCCCGGCCGGCGCTCACCACTGTGGCAGCAGCGGCAGCGCAGCGCGGCGCTGCTCGAGGTCGCCTCCAAGTACCCCTCGTTCCCGATCGTGCTCGAGGCCGTCCGCGAGTGCCTGCAAGACGTCTACGACCTGCCCGCGCTGGTCGGCCTGATGCGCAGGGTGCAGCGTCGCGAGATCGGCATCCACGACGTCGACACCCACCAGCCGTCGCCCTACGCCCGCAGCCTGCTGTTCGGCTACGTCGCGCAGTTCGTCTACGAGGGTGACTCCCCCATCGCCGAGCGGCGGGCCGCCGCCCTCGCCCTCGACCAGGGTCTC
Source organism: uncultured Actinomycetota bacterium (assembly GCA_963805345.1). Classification (GTDB taxonomy): domain Bacteria; phylum Actinomycetota; class Actinomycetes; order Propionibacteriales; family Nocardioidaceae; genus Nocardioides. Next base: position 48,452 of record CAWDUA010000020.1, on the reverse strand, counting down.
CTCGCCGAGCTCCTCGGCCGGGCCGAGCTGCGCGAGCTGCTCGACCCCGAGGTGCTCGCCGAGATCGAGGCGACCCTCCAGCGCACCGACCCCGCACGCCGCGCCCGCGACGCCGAAGGGGTCGCCGACCTCCTGCGGTGGCTGGGCCCGGTCACCACCGAGGAGGTCGCGGAACGCACTGTCGACGGTGGAGCGCCGGAGGAGTGGCTGACCGCGTTGAGCGACGCGCGTCGAGCCGTGAGGGTGCGGATGGCCGGCGAGGAGCGGTGGGCGGCGATCGAGGACGTCGGGCGTCTGCGCGACGGACTCGGCGTACCCGTGCCGCCCGGCGTGCCCGATGCGTTCACCGAGCCGGTCGACGACCCCCTCGCCGACCTCGTCGGCCGGTTCGCCCGCACCCACGGACCGTTCACGGTCGCCGACGTCTCGACCCGGCTCGGCCTGGGCGCCGCCGTCGCGCGTCACACCCTGCAGCGACTCGGTGGCCAGGGGCGGGTGCTCGAGGGCGAGTTCCGGCCCTCAGGGTCCGGCGCCGAGTGGTGTGACGCAGAGGTGCTGCGGATGCTGCGGCGACGGTCGCTGGCGCGGCTCCGGCAGGAGGTCGAGCCGGTGGAGCCGGCCGCGATGGGCCGCTTCCTTCTCGCCTGGCAGCACGTCAACCGACCGCCGCGTGGCCGACCACGCGGTGTCGACGGCGTGCTCCAGGTGGTCGACCAGCTGGCCGGGTATGCCGCCCCGGCCTCGGCCTGGGAGTCGCTGATCCTCCCCGCCCGGCTGCCCGACTACGAGCCCGCCCTGCTCGACGAGCTGACGGCCTCCGGTGAGGTCACCTGGGTCGGGCACGCGGCCCTGCCCGGGAGCGACGGGTGGGTGTCGCTCCACCTCGGCGACCAAGCGCCGCTGACACTGCCCCTGCCCGAGCCGGGCCCCGAGCCGGAGTGGGGCGAGGTCCACCAGGCGACTCTCGAGTCCCTTGCACCGGGGGGCGCGTGGTTCTTCCGGCAGCTGGTCGCGGCCACCGGCGCCACCGAGCGTGCCCTGGCCGACGCTCTGTGGGAGCTGGTGTGGGCCGGCCGGGTCACCAACGACACCTTCGCGCCCTTGCGCGCACTCACCTCCGGCTCGGGCGCCCACCGCACCCGCCGGGCCGCCCCCCGCGCCCGGCCCCACCGACCCGGCCGGTCCGGTCTCCGCCCGACACCACCTGCGACCTCGGGTCGTTGGGCGCTGCTGCCCGCGCCCGACACCGACCCGACGCGACGTGCCCACGCCACCGCGGAGCGGATGCTCGAGCGACACGGCGTCGTCACTCGCGGTGCGGTCGTCTCGGAGCGCACGGCCGGTGGCTTCGCGGCCGTCTACAAGGTGCTGTCCGCCTTCGAGGATTCCGGGCGGTGCCGGCGCGGATACTTCGTCGAGGGTCTCGGGGCGGCTCAGTTCGGCACCTCCGGAGCGGTCGACCGGCTCCGCACCTTCGCGGAGGGCTCGAGCGGCTCGGGCGACGAGCGGGGCAGCGAGTCCAAGCCCGAGGCCGTGACGCTCGCGGCGACCGATCCGGCCAACCCGTTCGGAGCGGCCCTCCCCTGGCCCGAGCGCGAGGCCGCCGGTGGTCACCGACCCGGCCGCAAGGCCGGGGCCCTCGTGGTCCTCGTCGACGGCTTCCTCACCCTCTACGTCGAGCGCGGCGGCAAGACACTCCTCACCTGGTCGGACGACGCCACCCTCCTCGGCCCGGCGGCGCAGTCGTTGTCCGAGGCCGGCCGCCGCGGCGCCCTGGGCCGGCTGACGGTCGAGAAGGCCGACGGCGAGCAGATCCTGGGCGGGGGCTCGACGCCGCTGCGCGAGGCCCTCGACGCGGCCGGCTTCGTCTCGACGCCGCGCGGCCTGAGGCTGCGTGGTTGACGGTGCCCGAGGGCGACACCGTGTGGCGGGCGGCCCGTCTGCTCGACCGATCACTGAGCGGTCACGACCTCACGGCCACCGACTTCCGGGTGCCGGCGTTCGCCACGTGGGACCTCGCCGGCGGCCGCGTGAGCAAGACGCTCTCGCGCGGCAAGCATCTCCTCACCCGGATCGACGCCGACGCCTCCTGGACGCTGCACACCCACCTCAAGATGGAGGGCGGCTGGCGGGTGCTCGAGCCCGGCCGGCGCTGGCCCCGGCCGGCCCACACGGCGAGGGTGGTGCTGACCACGACCGAGGCCGTGGCCATCGGCTTCTCGCTGGGGATCGTCGAGATCGTGCCCCGCGAACGCGAGTCCGACCTGGTCGCTCACCTCGGCCCCGACCTGCTGGGACCCGACTGGGATCCCGTCGAGGCCGTTCGGCGGCTCTGCGAGCGGCCCGACCGCCCGGTCAAGGAGGCGCTCCTCGACCAGACCCGCCTGGCCGGGATCGGCAACATGTATGCCGCCGAGCTCTGCTTCGTCACCGGCACCGCCCCGGAGACGCCCGTCGCCGAGGTGCGTGACCTGCGCCGCCTGGTCGACCGGGCCCGCCAGATGCTCCAGCTCAACAGCCGCCGCGCCCAGCAGAGCACCACGGGCGACCTGGCGCGGGGCCGGCAGTTCTGGGTCTACGACCGGGCCGGCCGGCCGTGCCGGCGCTGCGGTACGCCGATCCGACAGACCCTGCTGGGCGACGAGGGACGCGAGCGGACGACGTTCGCCTGCCCGACCTGCCAGACCTAGGAACGGCCGCCCGACGGAGTCCAGAGTCGCATCACGGCATCGACCGTGCGCACGGCGACGAGCAGGCCCGTGGCGACGGCGGCGGCCGCGATCAGCCAGCCGATCTCCTCCTGCGTCAGGCCGGTGCCGTCGTAGACCGCGTCGCCGAGGCGGTAGTTGACCGAGGGCAGGCGCATGGCGGTCAGGCGGCCGAGGCCACGACGGGACGTCGGGTGGTGATGAGCGTGGGAGCCGTGGCGGCCTCTTCCAGCGCGACCGCGACGGACACGTCGCGGAGCACCTCGGACAACGGCGCCTCGAGCGCTGTGCAGAGAGAGGCGAGGAGCTCGGAAGACGCTTCCTTCTGGCCGCGCTCGATCTCGGAGATGTAGCCCAGGCTCACCCGCGCCTCGGCGGAGACCTGGCGCAGGGTCAGACCCTGCTCGAGGCGACGCTCGCGGAGGACGTCGCCCAGCAGTCGACGAAACAGCGCCATCTGGGTCCTCCTGGTCGTCGGCGGGATGCTGCCTGCGGGTCGTGAAAGGTGACTGTGGCGGAAACGCTACCCGAGTGGGGGTTGTTCCCCACGAAGAATCCCACACAGGGCCGACAGCGCCTCTCGACACGCCCGGTCCTGGATCCGGTGCCGGTCGCCGATCAGCTCCATCGTCAGCACCGTCTCCCCCTCTGGTCCGGACAGCCCGACGAAGACCGTGCCGACCGGCTTTCCCTCCTGCGTGTCGGGCCCGGCGACCCCGGTGGTGGCCAGCGCATACGTCGCGCCGGTCGCGAGCCGGCAGCCTGCGGCCATGGCACGTGCGCACTCGCCCGAGACGACGCCGTACTGCTCGACGACCTGGGGAGGCACCCCCAGCAGCGACTCCTTGAGCGCGGTCGCATAGGTGACGAAGCCCCCCAGATAGCTCGCCGAGGCCCCCGGCACCGAGGTGACCGCCGCCGCGAGACGCCCGCCGGTCAGGGACTCGGCGGTGGCCAGGCTGCTGTCGGCGGCGCGCAGGAGGGTCAGGGCCTCCGCGGCCTCGTCGTCGGGAGTCGAGCGGCGCTTCATGGCCCGACCCTAGTCCGGGCCGTTACCCTTCCCGCGTGAGCCGCCCGATCGAGGACTACGCGATGATCGGCGACCGGCACACCGCCGCCCTGGTCGCGACCGACGGCTCGATCGACTGGCTGTGTCTGCCGCGTTTCGACGACCCCGCGTGCTTCGCGGCGATCCTGGGCGACGCCGAGAACGGCCGCTGGCAGCTGTGCCCGATCGGTGACTACGAGGTCAGCCGCGCCTACGTCGACGACTCGGCAGCGCTCCAGACGACCTTCACGACCGAGTCCGGGGTCGTCACCCTGCTCGACGTGATGCCCACCGGGGACCGCCGCATCGACCTGGTACGACGGGTGACCGGAGTCAAGGGCACGGTCCGGATGCACCACGAGTGGGTCGTCCGCTTCGACTACGGGCTCACCAAGCCGTGGGTACGGCGCCGCCAGCGGGACCGAGACGAGCCGGTGATCACCGCCGTGGCCGGCCCCGACAAGCTGATCCTGCGCGGCCCGCGCCTGCCGCACCCCTCTGACCACCGCCACGTCGACGACTTCGAGGTCCACGAGGGGCAGGTGCTCACCTGGTCGACCACCTGGCTGCCGTCCCACCTGCGCACGCCGGGCCCCCACCGCTACCTGGTCGACGAGACGATCGACGAGTCCGTGAACTGGGTGTCCCGGTGCGATCTCTCCGGCGTCCCCCATGCCGACGACGTGCGGCGCTCGCTGCTCACCCTGCACCTGATGACCCACGCCGAGACCGGCGGGATCGTGGCGGCACCGACCACGTCGCTGCCCGAGGACTTCGGCGGGGAGCGCAACTGGGACTACCGCTACTGCTGGCTCCGCGACGCCGCGTTGACGATCAACTCGCTGATCCAGGCGGGCGCGACGGACGAGGCGAGGTTCTGGCGCGACTGGCTGCTTCGCGCCGTCGCCGGCGACCCCGGCGACCTCCAGATCATGTATGCCGTCGACGGCTCCCGGCGCCTGGCCGAGTGGACGGTGGACAGGCTGCCCGGGTACGCCGACTCGCGTCCCGTGCGGATCGGCAACGGGGCCGTCGGCCAACGCCAGACCGACGTGGTGGGCGAGGTGATGCTGGCGCTCGAGGCGGCCCGCGAGTCCGCCCTCGGGCACACCGACGACGCCTGGGCGCTGCAGCGGGTGCTTGGTCGACCACCTCGCGGAGAACTGGCAGGACAAGGACAACGGGCTCTGGGAGATCCGGGGCCCCCTCCAGGACTTCACCCACTCGCGGGTCATGGTCTGGGTGGCCTTCGACCGAGCCGTCAAGGCGGTCGAACGCTACGACCTTCCGGGCGACGTCGACCGCTGGCGCGCCCTGCGCGACCAGGTGCGCGAGGAGGTGCTCAGCCACGGGTACGACGAGGATCGGGGCACGTTCACCCAGCACTACGCGACCAAGGAGGTCGACGCCTCCCTCCTGATGCTGCCGCTGGTCGGGTTCGTCGAGGGCGACGACCCCCGGATGCTGGGCACGATCGAGGCGATCGAGCAGGACCTGATGCGCGACGGGTTGTTGCTGCGCTACCGCACCCAGACCGGCGTCGACGGGCTCGCGGGCGACGAGCATCCGTTCCTCGCTTGCTCGTTCTGGCTGGTCTCGGCGTACGCCGGAGCGGGCCGGCTCGACGAGGCGCACGCGCTGTTCGACCGGCTGTGCGACCTGCGCAACGACGTGGGGCTGCTCTCCGAGGAGTACGACCCGCGGCGCGAGCGGATGGTCGGGAACTTCCCGCAGGCCTTCAGCCACCTCACGTTGGTGCAGGCGGCCTTCAAGCTGCGGGAAGCCCCCGACTGAGCGCCTACTTCGGGGTTGCGGTTGGTGATGGTCAACGTGGTCGTGCCATGGCTCGCCCTCGTCACCCGGTCGCCGAGGTAGAGCACGCGCACGGTCTCCGTCCCGGCGCGCCGGAACGGGCCGACCGTGGCACTCGCGTGTCCGTCGACCAGCTGCCGTACGGCGAGCCGGTGGGCGCCCACCAGGATCGCCACCAGCCCGGTCGGCGTCGCTTCGGCGGCGGAGACCGTGACGTCGATCCGGGCCGTGTCCTTCTTCTTCTTGATCCGGTCAGGAGTCGCCGTCACCGAGACGGTTGACGCCTCCTTGGAGAAGGGCGCTCGCAGGCCGACGAGCTCCGGGTTGTGGTCGGAGGCACGGAACTGGTTCGGCTGGTAGAGCGTCGTGGCGTTGTAGTGGTAGCGGCTGTACTCGAACGCCACCGACTCCTCGGCGTTGATCTGCCACACGTCGCGGCCCGTCACCATGGCGGCCGCCGCAGGACTGGCCAGGACGTGGTCGAGGGAGCCGGCGGTGCCACCGAACTCGTAGCTGACGTCGCGTGGGTCGTCGCTCTCCTGGTCGACGTAGCCGGCGTCGTAGAGCACCTGCATGGGGTCCTCCTGGGTGTAGGAGTTGAAGTCGCCCACCAGGAAGACCTTCTGCGTGCCGCGGTCAGCTGCGACGTCGTCCGCGAAGTCGACCAGCGCCTGCGCCTGACGGCTCCGGTCGCCGTTGAAGGCGCCCTGGATGCCGTTGGCGTTGTCGCCGGTGGCCGGCGGCGTGCTGTCGCCCTTCGACTTGAAGTGGTTGACCACCACGAGGAAGCCGTCGGAGTCCAGCGCACCCTTGCGCTTGAACTCCTGGGCCAGCGGCTCGCGGGCGTTGGCGAACGGCTCACCCGGGTCTGACTGGTCGGCGAGCACGACCGATGAGCCGACCGGCGCCACCTTCGCGGGGTTGTAGATGAACGCCGTGCGGATGACGTCCTGCTCGTCGGTCGCCGGCAGGTCGGCCGGGTCGGGCGACGGGACGAAGGCCCACCGGGTCTCGCCGGCGGCGTCGTTGAGCGCCGCCACGAGCTTCGACAGGGCGTCGTCGCGGTCCTTGCCGAACTGCACCGAGTTCTCGATCTCCTCCAGCGACATCACGTCGGCGTCGAGGCTGTTGATCGCCGGGATCTCCTTGGCCAGCTGGCGTTGGAGGTTGGTGGCGTCCCACGCTCCGCGCGGCCCGTTGGGGGTGCACTGGTTGACCGTGATCGGGTTGCCGCTCCGGTCGTTGTAGGACGTGCAGTCGTGACCGGGGTCGAGGGCGATGTAGTCGGCGGCGGACGTCGGGAAGAAGTTCTCCACGTTGAAGGTCGCGAGCCGGAGGTCGCCACCGACAGGCTGTGGCGCCTCGTTGGCGGTCCGGGTGTCACCGAACGTCGCCACGGCCGCGCCCTGGTCGGTCACCGGCGAGGTGGGCTGGAAGTCCCACTGGCCGTTGCGGAACTCGAGGATCACGGGCTGGTGGAGAGTCGCCGAGGACCCGATCCGGACCGGGTTGTCGGTGGTGAGCCACGGCAGCGGGATGCCCTTGTTGGCATTGCTGAGGAAGCTGATGCTCGACCCGTCGTCGAGCGTGACCGCGCGCCTGGCGTTGGCGGCCTGGACCTCGGCGACGCCGGTGGGGTCGGTCGTCGGGTTGGCGACGTCGGTGGGTTGCACGAGCTGGTGGTCACCCGTGGCGAGGCCGATCTCGCCGAACGCGTTCAGATCGAAGTTGTCGGTCACCGTGAACTGGTCGGTCGGCGCCAGGAGCTCGCCCTCGTGGGCCTCGCGGGCGGCCTCGGTCGTCGGGTAGGCGATCGCGGCCGGGGTGACCTGGTCGTGGGCCGCCACCAGCTCGGTGACGTTGTCGGCGGTGGCGCCGATCTCCGTCGTACCGGCGAACTCGCTCACCTTTCCCTGAACCGAGACGAAGTCACCCAGGTGCACCTTGGCCGCGGCCGCGGAGCCGAAGACGAACACCGCATCGGACGCACCCGGCGTGGCGTCGGTCCCGCCGCCGGTCCCTGCGGTCTGGAGGTAGAACCCGTTGAAGCCGCCGGTGGCGTAGTCGGCGGTGACGACCCCCCGCGTGATCACGATCTCGCCCAGGTGGGGTGAGGTGTCGGTGTCGGTGCCCTGGATCTCGGCGATCGGATACTCGGTCGGCGGGGGTGGTGGGGTGGTGGTGCCGGAGTTCTCGGGAGTGGGCGCGGCCAACGAGAAGTCGATGTCGTTGTGGTCGCTGTCGGCCCCCGCCGCCGAACGGTTCAGCGAGCTGGCGGCGGATGCGGCGGCAGTCGTGGCCGCGGTCTCGAACGACGACGACCCGTTCGCCCCGACCATGTCGAGCACACCAGCCGCGCCGGCCTGGTCGCCCGTGGTGGTGATCGGGCTGGAGCTCGAGAGGAGGTACACCTGGCCACCGGCCGCCGCCATGCTGAATGCCGGGGTGGCGACGGCGTCCGGGGTCGGCAGCGGGGCACCGTTGGCGCCGACCGTGCCCATCCGTACCAGGAAGTGGCCCCCGGCCGGCACCGAGCCGGTCAGAGCGTACGGCGCGCCGCCGCTCGTGCCGGTCGCGGCGCGGTAGTGGAGGTAGTCGCCGGTGAGGCTGACCGCCGAGGTCGTCGGGTTGTAGAGCTCGACGAAGTCGGCGTCGTAGACGGCGCCGCCGTTGCCGCCGGCGCCGTAGACCTCGCTGATGACGAGCCCGGTACCGGACGGGTTGGCGTGCGCCGGAGCGAGGAGGGAGCCTCCGGCGACCACTGCGGCGACCGAGGTCAGGGCAGCGAGAACCGACCGAGAAGTAGGCATGGTGCGGGAACCTTTCAGGGGAGGGGGCGATGCGCGGGTGGAACGGGACGATCAGCGTGAGGGCAGGCTGGTCCACGGCGAGGACGGTCGAGGCGACCGGAGCGCGGGTCGGCCCGCGGGAGAGAGCATGCATGGAGCCTGAGGGTCCTTCCGAGATGCCGAGATGCCGAGATGCCGAGATCGTCGGGAGACCCGACGGGTTGTGGTGCGCGTCACCCTAGTACGACGCACCCCCGGTGGCACCCGACGGTGGGTGGCCCCGGCGTGAACGTCAGGTGGTGCGGAGCACGTTGCGCTGGCGCCACACGTCGCGGAAGAACTCGTAGCCCGACCACATCGTCATCGCCACCGCTACCGCGAGGACGGCCTGGGAGACGTAGAACAGCACGACCCCCACGTCGTGCAAGGGCGGGTGCAGGAGCAGCAGCGGCAGCGACAGCGCGGTCAGGGCGACGGCCTGCAGGACGGTCTTGACCTTCCCGCTGTAGGCAGCCGCGACGACGACCCGCTTGAGGATCGAGAGCCGGAGCAGGGTCACCGTCCACTCGCGCAGGAGCACGAGGATGGTCACCCACCACCAGATGTCGCCGACGATCGACAGCCCGATGAACGCCATGCCGGTCATCGCCTTGTCGGCGATCGGGTCGGCGATCTTGCCGAAGTTCGTGACCAGTCCGCGGGCCCGCGCGATGTCGCCGTCCACCTTGTCGGTGACCATGGCGACGAAGAACAGCACGGCGGCCACGGTGCGCCACAGGATCGAGTCGCCCCCGTCCTGGAGCAGCGCGACGCCGTAGAACGGCACGATCAGGATCCGGATCCCGGTCAGCACGTTGGGGAGGTTCCAGTTGCCGGAGGTCCCGACCTCGTCGCTCACCGGCGCACGCCGTCCGCGTGGACCCGGACCGGGCTCGCCACCAGGTCGGCGCCCTCGCTGCCGACCACCACCGCGGCGACGAGGTCGCCGACGGCGTGGGCCCCGGAGGCGAGGCGGGTGGTGCCGTCGACCTCCGGACCCTGGTGGTCGGCGCGCCCCTCGGCGCAGGGACCGTCGGGCCCGTCGGTCACGCTCTCGACCAGCACCACGACGTCCTCTCCGATCCGGTCCTCGGCCCGCTCGCTCGTGAGCTGCTCGACGAGATCGGTCACGTGCTCGACGCGCGCCCGGATCTCGTCGTCGTCGAGCTTGCCGGACAGGTCGGCCGCCTCGGTGCCGTCCTCGTCGGAGTACCCGAACACCCCGGTCACGTCGAGGCGGGCGGCGACCAGGAAGTCGCAGAGGACCTGGAGGTCGTCGTCGGTCTCGCCGGGGAAGCCCACGATCACATTGGAACGGACGCCGGCGCTCGGGGTCAGCGAGCGCACCTGGTCGAGGAGGCCGAGGAAGCTCTCGGGGTCGCCGAACCGTCGCATCCGTCGTAGCACCGGCGCGCTCGCGTGCTGGAAGGAGAGGTCGAAGTAGTCGCTGACTCCCCCGGTCTCCGCTATGGCCCGCACCAGGCCCGGCCGGGTCTCCGCCGGCTGGAGGTAGGAGACCCGGACCCGCTCGATGCCGTCGAGCCCGGCCAGCTCGGGCAGGAGGGTCTCGAGGAGACGCAGGTCGCCGAGGTCCTTGCCGTAGGACGTGCTGTTCTCGCTGACCAGGAACAGCTCGCGCACTCCCTCTTCCGCGAGCCACCGCGCCTCGGCCACGACATCGGACGGGCGTCGGCTGACGAAGGAGCCTCGGAAGCTCGGGATCGCGCAGAACGAGCATCGGCGATCACAGCCGCTCGCCAGCTTCAGGGGGGCCATGGGGCCGCCGTCGAGGCGGCGACGGGGCGCGCGCGGACCGCTCGCGGGGGCGCCCACCCCGATCTCGCCCACACCGGTCTGGCCCATTCCCGGGACGGACACGGACGAGGCGTCGCGCTCGACCGGAGTGATCGGCAGCAGCGCGCGACGGTCGTGCGGGGTGTGGGGGTGCGGCACGTCGCCGGCCAGGATCGCCCGCAGGCGGGCGGCGATGTCGGGGTAGTCGTCGAAGCCCAGGACCGCGTCAGCCTCGGGCAGGGAGGCGGCGAGATCCTTGCCGTAGCGCTCCGCGAGGCAGCCGACCGCGACCACCGCCTGGGTGCGGCCGTCCTGCTTGAGGTCGGCCGCGGCCAGCAGGGTGTCGACGGAGTCCTTCTTGGCCGCCTCCACGAAGCCGCACGTGTTGACCACGACCGTGTCCGCGTCCTCGGGGTCGTCGACCAGCCGGAAGCCGTCGGCCGCCAGCCGCCCGGCCAGCTCCTCTGAGTCGACGTCGTTGCGGGCGCACCCGAGGGTCACCAGGGCGACCGAGACGTCAGTGTGCGTGGTCATCGACGTCGAGTATGCCGCCCCGACGCCACGCAGGCGGATTCGTCGCCCGCGAGGGTCACCTCACCGCCGTACGACGTACGACGCGGAGGCCGGCCGACCCGCAGGCCCCATGCGCCCGCGGCTCTGGCCCGCCACCTCGACCCGTACTGCCCCGTCGGTCGACTGGACCCGGACCGGCGGGGACACCTGGAGGCGGTGCTGCTGCCCGAGGGCCAGCTCACCGGAGAAGACCACCGTGCCGCTGCCGTTGCGCACCACGACGCGCGCTCCACCCCCGGCAGCCGTCAGGACCACCGGGACGGGCTTCGCCGCCGAGGCCGAGGCGTGGTTCGGGCCGCCGGAGCCGCTGAGCACGGCTTGGTCGGCGACATGCGCGGGACCACCGGTGACGAGGCGGGCCACGGACCAGCAGAGGATCAGGGCCATCACGGCCGCGACGAGCACCGACCAGTTCGGACCGCCGCGGGTGGCACGGATCGAGCCGGCACCGGCGAGCTCGGCCTCGAAGACCCGGCGCGGGTCGATGGGCGCGTCGGCGTAGTGCTCGTCGTAGGTCTCGAGCAGGGGTGCGACGTCGACGCCGAGGACCCGTGCCAGCGTGCGGAGGTGACCCCGTGCGTAGAAGTCGCCGCCGCAGGCGCTGAAGTCGTCGGCCTCGATCGCCTCGATCACGTGGGGCCGGATCCGGGTCCGCTCGGCCAGTTCGTCCACGGTCAGCCCGAGGCGTCGGCGTGCCCCCGCGAACTGCGGCCCGATCACGGGCTCGGCCACCGGCTGCGCGGCGTACGCGTCGATGAGGGCGACCTCGGTCTCCGGCTCGTCCGGCACGACGCTCCAGACCTGGGTGTCCTCGCCGACGGGGTCGATCCCGGCGCGGGTCTCGTGACGCACCTCGGCGCGGGCGGCGGTCACCGTCGGTCGTGCGGGCTCGGGGGTCTGGCTCGCGACGAGCTCGGGCCGGGCCTCCTCGATCGGGGGCTCGATCTCCGGCTCGGTGTCGCTCCCGCCGCGGTCGAAGCGCGCGGCGACGTGGCCGATCAGCAGCGCGATCGCCGGTCGCGGGTCACGCAGGCGTCGCGGCGTCGAGGCGGGCTCCGTGCGCTCGACACCGTGGGCGGCCAGCACGGCGGCGACGGTGACGGTGTCGCTCTCGGGCACCACCGGGACGTGCTCCTGCCCCGCGGGCGACGGCGCGAGGTCCTCCAGTACGGGGGTGCGGCCGTCGGCCAGGGCGGCCAGCGCCGTCGTCAGGTCGGGCTCGGCACCGAACGCGCGGGTGGCGAGGCCCAGCGGGACGGCGAGTGGTGCGTGGTGCAGCCGCCGGTTGAGGCGAGCGGCACGCCGCGCCCGCGGGTCGAGGTCCTCGAGCACGCGCTGCACGTAGTGGGGCCGTACGACGAGCAGCCCGTCGCGCCACCAGCCGCGCTGGGGGCGGTACGCGACCTCCTGGAGTCCGCCCCAGGGCAGCCCCACCCAGGTGCGCCCCAGACGCAGGCGCACGCCGAGCTCGTCGGCGACGAGCAGCGGCGTGCGCGCGTCGAGCAGAGCCGCGAGGTTGACCACCCCGATGGTCCCCAGCACCACGAACAGAGCCCAGTCGAGCACTCCCCCGTCAGTGACGGCGCGCGCCAGGTAGGCGATCGCGACCAGCGAGGAGCCCGCACCGAGCGCGACGGCGACGCCCGCCCGTCGACGTATCTCCACGACGCGGTCGGGGACGTCGACCGACTGGCCGATCTGCTCCAGTGGGATCTCCAGGTCGGTGTCGGTGCTCATCTCAGGCCCCCATCTCGCCCTGCAACGTGGCGATCACTCCGTCGATCTCATCGGGTTTGACCAGGACGTCGCGGGCCTTGGAGCCCTCCGAGGGCCCCACGATTCCGCGACTCTCGAGGATGTCCATCAGGCGCCCGGCCTTGGCGAAGCCGACGCGCAGCTTGCGCTGGAGCATCGACGTGGAGCCGAACTGCGTCGAGACGACCAGCTCGACGGCCTGGATCACCAGATCGAGGTCGTCGCCGATGTCGTCGTCCAGCTCGCGCTTGCTCTGCTGCGGCGCCGTCACGTCGTCGCGGTAGGTCGGCTGGAGCTGGGTCTTGCAGTGCGCGACGACCTGGTGCACCTCTGCCTCGGTCACCCAGGAGCCTTGGACGCGGACCGCCTTCGACGCACCCATCGGCAGGAACAGGCCGTCGCCCTGGCCCACCAGCTTCTCGGCGCCGGGTTGGTCGAGGATGACCCGGCTGTCGGCCAGGCTCGAGGTCGCGAAGGCGAGCCGCGACGGCACGTTGGCCTTGATCAGACCGGTGACCACGTCGACGCTCGGTCGCTGCGTCGCGAGCACCAGGTGGATGCCGGCGGCCCGGGCGAGCTGGGTGATCCGGACGATCGCGTCCTCGACGTCGCGGGGTGCGACCATCATCAGGTCGGCGAGCTCGTCGACGACCACGACCAGGTAGGGGTACGGCGCCACCTCGCGCTCGCTGCCCGGCGGCACCTTCACCTTGCCGGCGCGGACGGCCTTGTTGAAGTCGTCGACGTGGCGGAAGCCGAAGTTGGCGAGGTCGTCGTAGCGCAGGTCCATCTCGCGCACGACCCAGGCGAGGGCCTCGGCCGCCTTCTTCGGGTTGGTGATGATCGGCGTGATCAGGTGTGGGATGCCCTCGTAGGCGTTCAGCTCGACCCGCTTCGGGTCGACCATGATCATCCGTACCTCGTCGGGCGTGGATCGCATCAGCAGCGACGTGATCATCGAGTTGATGAAGCTCGACTTGCCGGACCCGGTGGCGCCGGCGACCAGCAGGTGGGGCATCTTGGCGAGGTTGGCGACCACGAAACCGCCCTCGACGTCCTTGCCGAGCCCGACCACCAGGGGATGGTGGTCGGCGCGTGCGGTGTTGCTCCGCAGCACGTCGCCGAGGGACACGATCTCCTTGTCGGCGTTGGGGATCTCGATGCCGATCGCCGACTTGCCGGGGATCGGGCTGAGGATCCGCACGTCGGCGCTGGCGACGGCGTAGGCGATGTTCTTCGACAGCGCGGTGACCTTCTCGACCTTGACGGCGGGGCCCACCTCGACCTCGTAGCGGGTGACGGTCGGTCCGCGGGTGTAGCCGGTGACCTGGGCGTCGATGCCGAACTCGTCGAGGACCTGGGTGAGCCGTCCGACGACGTCGTCGCTGGCGCGGGAGCGGGCCTTGTGGACCGAGCCCGGCTTGAGCATCTCGTTGGCGGGCAGGTGGTAGACCACGTCGCCGGAGAGCTCGAGCTGCTCCATGCGCTGGGGCAGCGGCGCGTGGGGCGGGGGCACCAGCTCGGTGGACGTGTCGTCGTCGGCGGGGGTCGTGCCGATCGCCTCGGTGGTGCTGGTGTCGCCGTCGGTGCCGTCGCTCAGCCTGCCGAGACCGCGCTTGCGCTTGCGCAGCTCGCGGTCGGACAGGACCGGACTGTCGTAGGCCGGGTCGCCCATGTCGGGGTCGATCTGGTCGGTCGGCACCCGTCGACTGCGCAGCGGCTGGGTCGGCAGGTCGGACTCGTCCTCGCCGGGCGGTGTCCGGCCGAGGAGGCGGTCGCGGAGCGCTGCGAGCTTCGCCGGCACCTGGTAGACCGGTGTCGAGGTGATCACCAGGATCCCGAACGCCGACAGCAGCAGGAGCAGCGGGACCACGACGTACGGCGTGCGCAGCAGGTCGAGCAGCAGGCTCGCCACGACGTAGCCCACGGCACCGCCGCCGGACTGCAGGTCGCTGGCGTCGCCGGCGACCGGCTGCGGGTTGCCGGCAGCGATCTGGACGACGCCGAGCACGCCGAAGGCGAGCGCCACCCAGCCGACGACCTGTCGCCCTGCGGGGCCGTTGGTCTCCGGGTCGCGCATGTTGCGCCAGCCGATCCACACGAGCATCAGCGGGACCAGCCAACCGACCTTGCCGAACGAGCCGGCGACGACCGTCCGCACCCCGTGCATCAGACCGCCGGGCAGCTGCCACCAGACGGCGGCCGCGCAGACGACCGCGAGTCCGAAGAGGAAGAGCCCCACCCCGTCTCGTCGGTGCTCGGGCTCGAGGTCGCGGGCCGTCTTGCCGACCCGGCGCGCGGTGGCGCCGACGGCGTGGGCGAGACCGAGCCAGATCGCGGCCACCCCGCGGCCGAGCGCGGCGAAGCCTCGCAGCACCGGACCGCGTCCGGACCGGACCGCGCGTGGCGCTGGTCGCCGGGACGCGCTCTTACGGGGTCGCTTCTTCTTCGTCGTACTCCGGGAGCGCGAGGCCGAGGTGCTGCGGCCCTTCGACGACCGTGAGGACGATCGAGAGGATGCAGCCTTGCTTCGCGAACCCGGCGGGGAAGACGTACGGGTCGCCATGGTGAGGAATCTAAGCCACTGTCACTCCCGTCACACGGACCACACGCCGCACAGGAGCCCCCGTGTCGGCGGGTCTGCGCGCGGTCGATCCGGCGGTTCGGCGGTCAGCGGCGCTCGAGCAGGCCACGCACGAACGCCGCCTGGCCGACATGCTGGTTGACCTCGTTGACGACGCTCACCAGCCGCACCCCGAGCGTCACCGGCGGGTCCCAGCGCTCGTCCACCACGACGTCGAGGTCGTCGGGTCCCGACACCGGCGAGGTAGGTCGCCGTGCGGGCCGAGACGGCGTCGTAGTAGCCCGCCAGCAGGTCGGCGCTCGCGCGGACCTCGCCCACCTGCCCCGGCGAGTGCCCGTAGCCGTGGTCACCGAGCGGCAGTGGGAGCCCGAACCGATCGGCCCAGCCGTCATCGACCCACGCCTGGCCGGTGTCGGCCACGTCGGCGACGTGGTCGTCCTCGATCCGGGTCAGGTGCCACACCAGCCAGGCGATGGAGTTGGCCTCGGGATCCGGCCGCCAGGCGAGGTCGTCGTCGCTCAGCCCCTCCACCGCGGAGTGGACCAGCTCCCGCACGCGGCCCAGGGCATCGGTCATCAGCTCGCTCACGTCCATGACTCGAGCCTTCCATGCACAACCCACGACGTGTACCTTGTCACGCATGGTAGCAACGGAGAGCGCGGACGGTCGACCGGATCGCCGCGAAGGAGACCTGCTGCGCGGCGTGCTCGACATGTGTGTCCTGGGGATGCTCGCCCTGGAGCCGACCCATGCCTACGACGTCGTCGAGCGCCTCCGCCGGCGCGGCTTCACCGGGGTCGGGTACGGCACCGTGTACCCACTCGTCACGCGACTACGGCGGCAGGGTCTAGTGACCCAAGACGCCGAGCCGAGCCCCCATGGTCCCCCTCGGCAGCTCCTGAGTCTCACCGCGGGCGGCCACGAGGCTCTGCTGGACTGGCGGCAGCGCTGGGAGCGCACGGCGCGTGCCGTGTCGGACGTACTGGCGGACCTCGACGGGGCGAGGATCGGCCGTGGCTGACCCGGGCTGGTGGCCCGACCGTCTCACCACCTGGGTCGATCGCGTCGACGACCACTGGCGGGTCCTCGGGGTGAGCGAGGAGAGGCGGGTGCGCCTTCGCCTGGACCTGGTCGTGGATCTCGGACAAGCGCTCCGGGACGGTGCTGCAGCGGCTGACCTCGATGCCACGGATCCACGACTGTTCGCGTGGGATGTGCTCCTCGCCGAGGGAATCATGCTCTCACCCGCAGCGGAGCCCGCGCCGCGTTCGTCGTCCCCGACCCTCACCCGCAGCCGGCTGCTCGCGGTCGCACTGGGTGGCGTGGTGGGCGGTGCGCTGCTGTCGTTGGGCACCGTCTACCCGGTCGCGCTCCACGTGATCGACTCCGGCGCCTACAGCTCCTCCCGCGAGGGGGCATTGGCACTGCTGTCGCATACCGTCGCGGCTGTCCTCGCCACGGGGTTCGCGGCGCTCGCGGTGCGCCTGACGTTCTCGGACAGCCCCGGCGTCGGTCGCCTCGCGCTCGCGACCTGGCTGACTCTGCTCGTCAGCGGAGCCGTCGCGGTGCTGCCGGCCGTCGCCGTTGCACGCAGCACCCACTTCTCCGCCGCGGCGGGGCCGACGTTCGTCGAGGTCCTCATCGTCGCCGCGTGCTGCGCGGGCGGCATGGCACTACTGGCACGTCGCCTACCTGACGAGCCTCCCCCTGCTGTCATGCTGCGGCGGTGACCGGCTTTCCACTCGTCTGGCTGCTGCCCGCTGTCCTCGCGCTCGTCGAGTGGTACGCCGTGTGGCGACGCGACCGTCGTACGCAGACCTGGGCGAAGCCCGCCGTCCTGGTCGCGCTGATCGTCACCGCCCTGGCCCTCGGTGCCGCCGACGACACGGCCGGGATCTGGCTGTTGGTGGCACTGGTCTTCGGGCTGGGCGGCGACGTCTTCCTGCTGGGCGCGTCGGACACGCGCTTCCGGCTCGGGCTGGCGTCGTTCCTGGTCGGCCACCTCGCCTACGTCGCGTGCTTCATCACCCTGGGACTCGACCCGAAGGGCTGGAACTATCTGTCGTTCCTCGTGCTGGGCGGATGCCTGCTCGCGACCCGCCAGGTCGCGGCCTCCACCTACCTACGCGGCGGGCTGGCGCTGGCGCTGCCGGTGGCGGTCTACACGGTGGTGATCGGCGCGATGCTGATCTACGCCTTCAGCACCGGTGTCGGGCTGATCGCCGTCGGTGCGACGATCTTCGCGGTCAGCGACACGGTGCTGGCCCGCGACCGCTTCGTGCGCCCGTGGGACGGGGCCCAGCTGCTGGTGATGGTGACCTACCACCTCGGGCAGGCCCTGATCGTCGCCGGCGTCCTCGCCCAGTTCTGATCCGACCACTGCGTCAGGATGACGCCATGACCGACAGCCGTACGGCCTTCCTGTCCGCCGCCGGGGCCTTCGTGGCGCAGGTCGCCGCGATCTCGACCTGACCGCCTCACCGGGCCTGGCCTCGGCGACTGGGACCTGCGTGCCCTGCTGGGCCACACCTCGCGGTCGCTGGTCACGGTGGAGACCTACCTCGACCGGCCGGCCACCGAGGTCGTCGTGCCGTCCGCCGCTGACTACTACCTCGCGATCGCCGACGTCCTCGCCGCCGGAGGTCCGGAGATCGTGGAGCGCGGACGCCAGGCCGGGATTGCGCTGGGTGACGAGCCGGCGTCCTACGTCGCCGAGCTCGCGGACCGGGTGCGCCACAAGCTCGCCGCCTTCGACGCGGCGTACGTGCTCACCACCCTCGCGGGCGGGATGCGGCTGGACGAGTACCTGCGGACCCGCACCTTCGAGCTGGTCGTCCACGGGCTCGACATCGCGCAGGCGTCCGGCGTCGCCCCGGCGTTCGCCCGCGAACCGCTCGTCGATGCCACCCTGCTCGCCGCCGAGGTGGCGGCGCTGACCGGGCGGGCGCCGGACCTCCTGCTTGCTCTGACCGGACGGGGAACGCTGCCGGACGGGTTCAGCGTGGTCTGAGCGGGAGGTTTCGACACGCCGTCGAGGGGCACGAGTGGGCGGGGACAGTGTCTTCGGGTCACCCTGGAGGGACTGCCCTGGTGAGGGAAGGAGATCTCGGTGTCTCGGGACCCACATGTCTGGCGTCCGGCCACGGCCGTGCGATGGACCGAAGCCGTGCTCGGGGCGCTGCTGGCGATGGTGGCCGTCGGCGCCGTGATGTCGCGACCCTGGGAGTGGGTCGGCTGGGTGCTGCTGGTGCCTTCGGCGTGGCTGTTGCTCGGCAGCCGGCGTGCGTGCCGGCTGCGTGCTGACGACCTCGTGGCCCAGGGCCGGGTGTTCCGCCGCGTGGTGCCGTGGCGGGACGTGCGGCAGGCCGGGATCAGCCCCGGCGGCCGGGCCTGGCTGCAGACGCAGGACGGCGCCGTCACGCTGCTGCGGATGGTGCCGCCGCTCGACTACGGCTCTGGTCACCCCGGCCCGACCCTGGTCGAGCAGATCAGGTCGGCCGCCGCCGCGGCGGGTGCCGACCTGGAACCCGCTCCTGCGTTCCCCCGAGCAGCCGCCCACCACCAAGCCGACGCTGCTCGGGATCTGAGGGTCAGGCCTCGATGACCACCGGGATGATCATCGGACGACGGCGCAGCTCGCGGTTCACCCAGCGGCCGACGACCCGGCGCACGGTCTGCTGGAGCTGGTAGGGGTCGCTCACCCCCTCGCGGATCGCCGCGTCGAGGGCGTCGATGATCGGTTGCTTGATGGCCTCGAACCTCTGGTCGTCCTCGGCGAAACCACGGGCGTGGATCTCGGGTCCGCTGCTGACCTTTCCGCTCACCGAGTCGACCACGACGATGACCGACACGAAGCCCTCCTCGCCGAGGATCCGGCGGTCCTTGAGGTCGGACTCGGTGATGTCACCGATGTTGGAGCCGTCGACGAAGACGTAGCCGCAGTCGACCTTGCCGGCGATGCTCGCCACGCCGTCGATGAGGTCGACGACCACGCCGTCCTCGGCGATCACGACGTTCTCCACGCCGGTCGCCCGAGCGAGCGCGGCGTTGGCCTTCATGTGGCGGTATTCGCCGTGCACCGGCAGCACGCCGTGCGGCTTGACGATGTTGTAGGCGTAGAGCAGCTCCCCCGCGCTCGCGTGCCCGGAGACGTGGACGTTGGCATTGCCCTTGTGCACGACGTTCGCGCCGAGGCGGGTCAGGCCGTTGATGACCTTGAAGACGGCGTTCTCGTTCCCGGGGATCAGCGAGCTGGCGAGGATGACGGTGTCGCCCTCCTCGATGTGGACGAAGTGGTGGTTGCGCTGCGCGATCCGGCTCAGGGCCGACATCGGCTCGCCCTGGCTGCCGGTGGAGATCAGCACCTGGCGCTCGGGCGGGAGGTCGGCGAGGTCCTTGGCGTCGACCATCACCCCGGGTGGGACGTGGAGGTAGCCGAGGTCCTGGGCGATCCCCATGTTGCGGACCATCGACCGGCCGACGTAGCCGACCTTGCGCTTGTGGGCGACGGCGGCGTCGAGGATCTGCTGCACGCGGTGGACGTGGGAGGCGAAGCAGGCCACGATGATCCGCTGGTCACTGTCGTGGAAGACGCGGTCGAGCACCGGCCCGATCGACTTCTCGGTGGTGGTGAAGCCGGGGACCTCGGCGTTGGTGGAGTCGGTGAGGAAGAGGTCGACCCCCTCCTCGCCCAGCCGCGCGAACGCCCGCAGGTCGGTGATCCTGCCGTCGAGCGGCAGCTGGTCCATCTTGAAGTCGCCGGTGTGGAGCACCAATGAGGTGCCGGTACGGATCGCGACGGCGAGCGCGTCGGGGATCGAGTGGTTGACCGCCACGAACTCGAGCTCGAACGGACCGAGCGTCAGCCGGTCGCCGGCCTTCACCTTGTGGTGGACGGTCTGCTTGAGCCGGTGCTCGCGGAGCTTGGAGTCGAGGAAGGCCAAGGTGAGCTCCGAGCCGACGAGCGGGATGTCACCCCGCTCGCGGAGGAGGTACGGCGTGGCGCCGATGTGGTCTTCGTGGCCGTGCGTGAGCACGAGGGCCTCGACCTGGTCGAGCCGGCCCCGGATCGCGTCGAAGTCGGGGAGGATGAGGTCGACGCCGGGGTGGTTCTCCTCGGGGAAGAGGACGCCGCAGTCGACGATCAGCAGCCGCTCGTCGTACTCGAAGACGGTCATGTTGCGACCGACCTCGCCGAGGCCGCCGAGCGGGATGATCCGTAAGCCCCCCTTCGGCAGTGCGGCCGGTGCGGAGAGCTCGGGATGTGGGTGGCTCAAGAGGTTTCTCTCTCAGAGGAGGTGTGAGGCCTCGAGGCCGACGCGGAGCGCGGCGACCTCGTCGTCGGTCAGAGGGACCAGCGGGCCGCGGACGTTGCGGTTGTCGAGCACGCCGAGGAGCTGCAGGGCGGCCTTGGCGGTGGTGGCTCCGTAGTTCGGGACGCCCATGATGGCGCGCGTGGCGGGCAGGAGCGTCGTGTAGGTCTTGAGGGCCGCCACGGTGTTGCCGTCGAGGAAGTCCTCGATCATCGTCTTGAGCTGACGGCCGGCTGCGTGGCCGACGACGCTGATCACCCCACTGGCACCGTGGGCGAGCCAGCCGAGGTTGGACGACGTCGTCGCCGCTGTAGATCGCGTAGCCGAGCGCGCGGAGCTCGACGCCGCGGGCGAAGTCACCCACGGCGTCCTTGATCGCCACGACCGTTGTCGCCCTTGATCCGCTCGTAGGTCTCCAGGCTGATCTGGGTCGCGGTGCGGCCCGGCACGTCGTACAGGATCACCGGGGTGCCCGTCGCCCCCACCACCTGCTGGAAGTGGTGGAGCACACCGGCCTGACCGGGCTTGTTGTAGTACGGCGTCACCACGAGCAGCGCATCCGCTCCGAGCTTCTCGGCCTGCTGCGCCAGCTCGATGCTGTGGGCGGTCGCGTTGGTGCCGACGCCGGCGACGACCGTGGCCCGGTCGCCGACCGCGTCCTTGACCGCCCGGAGGATGTCGCCGGTCTCGCGCACGCTCGTGGTCGGGCTCTCGCCGGTGGTGCCGCTCACCACCACGCCGTCGTGGCCGTGGTCGACGAGGTGGGCAGCGATCGCAGCCGTCGCGTCGAGGTCCACGGCCCCGTCGTCGGTGAACGCCGTGGCCATGGCCGTGAGCATCCGCCCGAAGGGTGCCTCCGTGGTCATGGGGTCAGGCTACCCGTGAGGCTTCGCACCAGCGCGGACGACGCTACTTCTGCCTCGTGGTGCCGATCGTCCGGTGCTTGCCGTGCATGCCGTGACCGACGAAGCAGTGAGTGCCGTCGGACAGGGTCGGGCACTGGAGCGTGTCGCCGTTCGTGCGCACCTTGACGCTGAACGACGGGTGGCGGCCCTGTGGCACCTGCACGTAGCGCTGGGCGTCGAGCGACGCGATCCCCGACAGCCCGGTCGCGTGGTAGAGCCGGCCGTGGGTGGCCCGCGAGCTCGCGATCTTCGAGCCGTGGTGGCAGAAGGACACGTGCCCCGCCGTCGTACCGGCGGAGACGCCGTAGAACCCGACCCCGAGATCGATCGGGAAGGTCTTGCAGGTGCTGGTGTTCTCCACACCCTTGCCGAGCGTGTAGGCGCTGCTCACCACCCTGGTGTGGCCGGCACTCCGCACGGTGACGTCCATCCAGCCCCAGTCCTGGTCGCCCTTGCGCTTGACGAGGTTGGCCGTCACGTCGACGAGGTAGAAGTCGAACCTGTGATTCTGGTCGAGGATCTTGTAGCTGGTCATCGTGTACTTGGCCGTCCCCGAGGCCACGCCGGGGATGCCGGGTCCGGCCTGCTCGCCCTCCTTGCACGACGGGCAGACGCGCGTGTACGTGATGGAGAAGTGCTTGATCTGACGGTTGCGGGCCGACTGGAACGCGGCGACGTCGCCACGTGCGATGCCCAGTGCGGCCAAGGGGATCAGCAGACCGAGTACGACGGCGCACGCCGTCAGCATCCTGCGCATGGGTGGGTTCCTCCCGAGAGTGAGGCGGACATGCTAGCCGGGGCAGCGGCGATCGTGCCGTGTCAATCGAGCCGCGGCATGACCTCGGCCGCCAGCAGCTCCACATGGTCGAGGTCCGACTGGTCGAGGAGCTGGAGGTAGACCCGCTCGATCCCGAGCTCGCCGTACCGGCCGATCGTGTCGACGACCTCCTGGGGCGTGCCGGCGAGCCCGCTCGCACGCAGGTCGTCGAGCGAGCTGCCGGTGGCCCGGGCCCGGCGCTGCAGGGTCGCCTCGTCGGAGGCGCAGACCGTGGTGAGCGCCACCGAGCAGACCAGCGACGCCGGGTCGCGGTCGATCTCCGCACAGGCCGCCCGGACCCGCTCGAGCTGGCGAGCCGACGTCTCGAGGTCGACGAACGGGAGGTTGAACTCGTCTGCGTACCGCGCGGTCAGGGCAGGTGTGCGCTTCGCGCCCTGGCCGCCGATGATGATCGGCGGATGCGGCTGCTGCGCGGGCTTGGGCAGGCCGGGTGAGTCGACGACGGAGTGTGCCCTGCCGTCGTAGGAGAACGTCTCGCCCTCGGCAGTGGCCCAGAGCCCGGTCAGGATGGCGAGCTGGTCCTCGAGCCGGTCGAAGCGCTCGGCGGTCGGCGGGAAGGGGATCGCGTACGCCGCGTGCTCTGCGTCGTACCAGCCGGCGCCGATGCCGAGCTCGACGCGGCCGCCGCTCATCCGGTCGACCTGCGCGACCGCGATCGCCAGAGGCCCGGGGAAGCGGAAGGTCGCCGAGGTCATCATCGTGCCGAGCCGGATCGTGCTCGTCTCACGTGCCAGGCCGGCGAGCGTCACCCACGAGTCGGTCGGTCCGGGGAGGCCGTCGCCGCCCATCGCGAGGTAGTGGTCGGAGCGGAAGAACGCGCCGAACCCGAGCTCCTCGGCCTTGAGCGCGACCGCGAGCTGGTCGTCATAGGTGGCGCCCTGCTGGGGTTCGACGAAGATGCGTAGCTCCATGCGCCCAGCCTGTCACGCCTCGGGGCGACCGCCCGTCGTCCGGCAAGCGGCAGCAGCCAGGGCGTGGCCGTCGCGCAGGCAGACCGCGGGTGAGGCGTCGCGACCGCGCGCAGCGAGGAAGCCGGCCGCGAACGCGTCGCCGGCACCCGTGGTGTCGAGCTCGGGTCGGTCGAGCGGCTCGGCCGCCATCGTCGCGGCGTCGGCGCCGTCGCTCCAGGCCGCGTCGCCGGAGCCGGCCGTCACCACCACCTGGCGTCCCTCGCCGGCGAGGGACGTCGCGAGCTCGAGCGCCGTGCCGTCGCGGCCGGTGAGGACCGCGGCCTCCTTCTCGTTGGCGAACAGGAGCGTCTCACCGGGCAGCAGCTTGAGGAACGGCTCGGCTCCGAGCAGCCCGAGCGGTGCGGCCGAGGCAGCCCCCACGGACACCGTCATCCCGGCCTCCACCGCGGCGGAGATCGCGTGCAGCCCGGCATCGCGGGAGTCGCGGAGCAGGGCGTAGCCCGAGACGTGGAGGTGGTCATCGGCGGTGAACTCGTCGGTCGGGACGTCGAACTCCTGCAGGGCCAGGTTCGCCCCCGGGTCGGGCACCATCGTTCGCTCCCCCGTGGGGGCGACGAGGACCAGGCAGGTACCCGTCGGGCGGGTGCGGTCGACCCGGAACCGGACGTCGACGCCGAGCGCGTGGAGGCTCTCGAGCTGCGACTGGCCGGCGGCATCGTCACCGATCGCGCCGACGAAGACCGAGGCCTCGCCGACACGCGTCAGCCACGCCGCGGTGTTGGCGGCCGACCCGCCGCCGACGTAGGCGATCACCGCCGGGCTGTCGGACCCCTCGGCCAACGGACCGAAGAGCCGCGCGACGACGTCCACCATGAGGTCGCCGAGGCAGTAGACGGTCACGGTCGCGCCTTCGCGGCGTACGCAGCCGCCACCTCCGCCGCGAGCCGGGCGTTGGCGCGCACGAGCGCGACGTTGGCGCGCAGCGACTCGCCACCGCTCTCGCGGTGGAACCAGTCGAGCAGGTACGGCGTGACGTCCTTGCCGTGGACCCCGTCGCGGTCGGCGGCTGCGAGGCCCGACTCGAGCAGCCGGTCGTGCAGCGCCCGGTCGAGCTCGTCGTCGGGTGAGATCGGGTTCGCGAGGACCAGGCCGAGGTCGGTCGTGTGCACGCGGTCGCGCGCCGCCAGGATCGTGGCCACCTCGGCGGGCTCGTCGACGCGCCACCCGATGTCGTGACCCGAGTCGGCGAGGTAGAAGCCCGGGAACCGGTCGGTGCGGTAGCCGAGCACCCCGACGCCGAGAGTCTCCAGGCGCTCGAGCGTGGCGCCGACGTCGAGGATCGACTTCACGCCGGCACAGACGACCAGCACGCCGGTGCGCGCCAGGGTGGTCAGGTCGGCGGACTCGTCGAAGGTGTCCTGGGCGCCGCGGTGGACCCCGCCGAGACCGCCCGTGGCGAACACGGTGACGCCGGCGGCGTGCGCCAGGTGTGCCGTGGAGGCGACGGTGGTCGACCCCACGCCCCCGCGAGCCGCGACCGCGGCCAGCTCGCGGACGCTGACCTTGGTGGCGTCCTCGTCGGTGGCGAGCCGGTCGAGGGCAGCGTCGTCGAGGCCGATCCGCGCCCGACCGTCGATGACCGCGACGGTCGCCGGAACCGCCCCGCCGTCACGCACCGCCCGCTCGAACTCGCGCGCCAGGCGGGCGTTGTCGGGCCGCGGCAGGCCGTGGCTGATGATCGTGCTCTCGAGCGCGACCACCGGACGGCCCTCGGCCAGGGCGTCGCGTACCTCGTCGTGCACCAGCACGGGTTCCTCCGCGGATCGGCGTCAGCTGCTCACGGGCCGGTCGAACGCTCGTCGCGCCAGCTCGAGGGCCTCATCCTGCCCCACGCCGAGCGCACGCATCGTGTCGGCATAGGACCTCGCCGCGCCCTTGGCAGCACGGTCGACGTCGTCACCGTTCACGACGGTGCCGGCCCGACCCCGCGTGGTCACGACACCGGCGTGCTCCAGCTCCCGGTATGCCCGGGCGACGGTGTTGGCGGCGACGCCCAACGTCTCGGCCAGCGCCCGCACCGTGGGGAGCCGCACACCCGGCTCCAGCTCCCCGGACGCCACCTGCCCGGCGAGCTGCGCCCTGATCTGCTCGTACGGCGCCTCCGCCGACGAGGGGTCGAGGGTGATCACGTCCGCTCCCACCAGACCCAGTCGAGGTCGGGGCGCGACTCACGCCGGGTCTCCGTCCACTCGCCCGGGTCGAACTCGGGGTAGTGGGCATCGCCGTCGACCGTGAGGTGGACCTCGGTGAGCACCTGGTGGGTCGCCAGAGGCAGCGCCTGCTCGTAGATCTGTGTCCCGCCCACGACGTAGGTCTCGCCGTGGAGGTCGGTCGCCATCGTCAACGCATCGTCGAGCGAGTGGGCGACGAGCACGCCCTCGGCCGACCAGTCCGGGTTGCGGGTGACCACGATCGTCGTCCGTCCCGGGAGTGGTCGCCCGATCGACTCGTAGGTGACCCGCCCCATCACCAGGACCCCACCCATCGTGGTGGCCTTGAAGTGGGCGAAGTCGTCGGGGATCCGCCACGGGATCCGACCGTGGTCACCGATCACGCGGTGG
Source organism: uncultured Actinomycetota bacterium (assembly GCA_963805345.1). Taxonomy (GTDB): domain Bacteria; phylum Actinomycetota; class Actinomycetes; order Propionibacteriales; family Nocardioidaceae; genus Nocardioides. Next base: position 22,763 of record CAWDUA010000020.1, on the reverse strand, counting down.
GCGGCGTAGGCCGCGACCAGGGTGAGGGGTGGTCTCGACCCGCTCGACCCATGGGAAGCGCTCGACGGACGGCGAGGTCTTGACCGACGGGGACCGCTCGACCAACGGGGACCGCTCGGAGGGTCGGCCCTCTCAGACGGCAATGGGGGCCTTGATGCCCGGGTGGGGGTCGTAACCCTCCACGGCGATGTGCTCGAGGTCGAAGGCGTCGATCTCGGTCACGGACGGGTCGAGCCGGAGCGTCGGCAACGGTCGGGGCGTCCGGGTGAGCTGGAGCGTCGCCTGCTCGACGTGGTTGGTGTAGAGGTGGGCGTCGCCGAGGGTGTGCACGAAGTCGCCCACGCGGAGGCCGACCACCTGGGCGACCATGTGGGTGAGCAGGGCGTAGGACGCGATGTTGAACGGGACGCCGAGAAAGACGTCGGCCGAGCGCTGGTAGAGCTGGCAGCTGAGCCGTCCGGGACCGCCGTCGTCGGACGGGGCGACGTAGAACTGGAACATCGTGTGGCACGGTGCGAGCGCCATCTCGGGGATGTCGGCGACGTTCCAGGCGGAGACGATGTGGCGACGGCTGTCGGGGTCGCGGCGGAGCTGGTCGAGGACCAGGGCGATCTGGTCGACGTGACGACCGTCGGGAGCCGGCCACGAGCGCCACTGGTAGCCGTAGATCGGGCCGAGGTCGCCGTCGCTGTCGGCCCACTCGTCCCAGATGGTGACGCCGCGATCCTGGAGCCACTTCACGTTGGTGTCGCCTCGGAGGAACCACAGCAGCTCGGCGAACACCGAGCGGGTGTGCACCTTCTTGGTGGTGACGAGCGGGAAGCCCTCGGTCAGGTCGAACCGCATCTGGTGGCCGAACACGCTGCGCGTGCCCGTGCCGGTGCGGTCCGACTTCTCCACACCGGTGTCGAGGATGCGCTGGAGGAGATCGAGGTACGCCTGCATGACCTCACCCTAGAGCCGCGCACCGACCTCGGTTTCAGGGACGCGCGCGGAGGTACTGGTCGGGCCAGTACGCGTCGGCCCCGAGCGCCTCGGCGGCGCGCTGGGCCCAGTGCGGGTCGCGCAACAGCTCGCGGGCGAGGAACACCGCGTCGGCCTCGCCGTCGCCCACGATCTTCTCGGCCTGCTGCGGCTCGGTGATCAGGCCGACGGCCGCCACCGGGAGACCCGAGGTCTCGCGGATCCGGGTCGCGAACGGCACCTGGTAGCCGGGCTCGAGCGGGATCTGCTGGTCGGGCGAGTTGCCCCCGCTGGAGACATCGATCAGGTCGGCGCCGTGCTCGGCCAGCATCCGTGCCACGTCGGCGGTCTCGTCGAGGTCGAGACCGCCCTGCACCCAGTCGGTCGCGCTGACCCGGACGAGGATCGGCTTGTCGTCCGGCCACACCTCGCGTACGGCGTCGACGACGGCGATCAGGAGGCGGCTGCGACCGGTCAGGTCGCCGCCCCACGCGTCGGTACGCCGGTTGGTCAGCGGCGACAGGAACTGGTGGAGCAGGTAGCCGTGCGCGGCGTGGATCTCGGCCACGTCGTAGCCGGCGGCGAGCGACCGCGACGCTGCGTCGGCCCAGGCGCCGGGATGGGCGACGAGCTCCTCGGCGGTGAGCTCCCGTGGTGCCGGCCAGTCGGCGTACCCGACGGGGGAGGCGCCGACGGTCTGCCAGCCGCCCTCGGCGGCCGGCGCGTAGCCGCGGCCCAGCCACGGGGCGCGCGTCGACGCCTTGCGACCCGCGTGCGCGAGCTGGATGCCGGGCACCGCTCCCTGGGAGCGGATGAAGTCGGTGATCCGGCGGTAGTCGGCCGCCTGCTCGTCGGTCCAGATGCCGGCGTCCTGCGGCGAGATCCGGCCCTCGGGTACGACGGCGGTCGCCTCGCTCATCACGAGGCCGGCTCCTCCGCGGGCGAAGGAGCCGAGGTGCACGAGGTGCCAGTCGGACGGTCGGCCGTCGACCGAGGAGTACTGGCACATGGGTGAGACCCAGACGCGGTTGCGGATGGTGGTGCCGCGCAGGGTCAGGGGCTCGAAGAGGCTGCTCACGTGAGGGTGAACCCGGGGCGCTCGCGGCTTGTTCCGGGCCTGCCGCTCAGGCCGAGACTCCCCGCTCCGCGAGCAGCTCCTCCCGCTTCCAGGCGTAGCCGACCATCCAGCCCGGGTCGAGGCGGTACAGGACGACGTCGCCCCACGACAGCGGGGACGAGCCGTAGTGGGCCGTCCAGTGTCGGTCCACCGCGGCGAGCTCGTCACCGGTCAGCTCCACGGCCCGGCCGTGGCTGAAGACCGCCAGCTGCTCGCCGTCGACATGGGCGACCGAGACTCCGGGCCGCGCCGCCAGGTGGCGCGCCTTGGCCGCTGTGCGACTGGTGGAGAAGGTCCAGGTGCCATGGAGGAAGTGCCCGTCCATGGCACTGATCCGTGGCTCACCGCGAGCGGTGACGGTGGCGACCGAGACGACCTTCATCCCCGGCAGGAGGGCGGCGATCTGCTCGGCGCTGAGCGTGCGGTCGTCGTGGATGATGCCGCGCAGGTGGTCGGTGGCGCGGGCGTGGGAGGCGTCGAGCAGGCTCTGGAGGCGGGCCAGCTCCTCGGGTGTCTCGAGCATCTTCCGACGGTAGACGCTCCGACCGACGGTCACTTGACGCGCGTTGCGGCCTCCGCCGGAGCCGACGTACTCCTCGAGCAGGTCGGCCAGCTCGGTGGGTCGGCTCTTCGCCAGGAGGTGACCACCGGGGAGCAGGTCGGGCTCGACGCCGAGCCGCTCCCGCGAGACACGTTGCTGGAACTCCGCCGGGAAGAGCCGGTCGTCGCGCCCCACGACCACCCGAAGGGGTACGTCCGGCCAGCGGTCGAAGTCGCAGGGCTGGTCCCAGATCGTGTCGGCCGGGGCGCGGGGCTGCGGGTCCCGCTCCATCTGCGCGCGTACGGCCTCGGGCAGGTCGTGGAAGAACGTGCGCTCCTCGTCGAACTCCGGGTCGCGGCCGGCGGCCTCCTCGGCGTCGCGGCGGGCGCCGTCCGACCCGGTCGCGCTCCACCACCGGCCCGGCGTCTCGCCCGGCACCGGGATCATCGCGTTCAGCAGCACGATCATCCGCGTCGGTGAGCCGATCATCGGCGCGGTGAAGCCACCGAGCGACTGCGCCACCACGACGGCGTCGGTGCGGTCGCCCATCGCTGCCTCGACCAGCGCGGCGTACTCCGGCAGCCCGACGGCCGGGTCGTCCTGCGGGATGTCGACGGCGATCGCGTCGTGCCCGCGGCGCTCGAGCTCGGCCACGAGCTCACGCCAGTACGACGCGTTGCCGCCGGCACCGGGCACCAGCACGAACGTGGTCACAGGTCCACCTCGCCCGTGATGGCGGTGGCCGCTTCTCCGCCGACCCACACGATGTCGCCCTCGCGCTCGACGTGTACGCGGCCACGGCGCCCGAGCACCGTGCCCTGCGAGGCGACGTACGACGCGGGAAGCCGGTCACCCGCCAGCCACTGCCCGATGCTGGCGTTGAGGCTGCCGGTCACGGGATCCTCGACGACTCCGATGCTCGGGCAGAAGGCACGGACCTCGACTGCGCACTCCGCGCCGGCCGGGTAGGGGCCGACGACGCCCACCTCGAGGTCGGCGAACTCCGCCCAGTCTGGTCGCACGGCGAGCACCGCGTCCGCGTCGCGCAGGAGCACCCCGACCCAGCCGGGTCCGTTGTCGATCCAGCGGGCGTCCACCACGTCGTCGTCCGCGAGCGCCAGCGCCCGCACGAGCGTCGCGCGCTCCTCGCCCGTCACCGGCCCCTGGCGCACGACCGGCGGTGCCGCGAACGCGAGCCGCTTGCCTCGTCGAACGCGGACCAGACCGGCCGGACACTGCTGCACGACCTCGTCGGCGCGCTGCGGCACTCCCCCGGCCTCGAGCCATGCGTGCGCACTGCCGAGGGTCGGGTGGCCGGCGAACGACAGCTCCTCGCTGGGGGTGAAGATGCGGACTCGGTAGTCGGCGCCGGGCTCGGTGGGCGGGAGGAGGAACGTCGTCTCCGAGAGGTTGGTCCAGTGCGCGAAGCGGTGCATCTCCTCGTCGGTGAGGCCCTCCGCGTCGTGGACCACCGCGAGCGGGTTGCCGAGGTAGGGCTCGGAGGAGAACACGTTGACCTGGCTGAACCGGCGCATGCGCCCGAGGCTAGGGCCCGCTGCTCGCGGTCGCGAACAATTCGGATGTGACCCGGGGGTGCCGGCTGGTCGAATGGGACCATGTCTCGTCTCGGGCCTCCGCTGCGCCGACTGATCCCGCCGACGCCGCTGTCGAAGCGGCTGGCGACGCAGTCGTTGCTGTTCGCGACGGCGGAGGGCACCTTCCTGACCGGCTCCGCGGTGTTCTTCACCCAGGTGGTCGGGCTCCGGGCTGCCCAGGTCGGGCTCGGCCTCACGGTGGCCGGTGTCGCGTCGTTCCTGGTCGCCTACCCGGCCGGCAAGCTCACCGACCGGGTCGGTCCCAAGCGGATGTGGTCGGCGGGCGCCCTCGTGGCAGCCCTGATGTTCGCCGCGTGGCCCTTCATCGACGGCTTCCCCGGCTACCTCACGATGGTGGTCTGCTTCGAGATCGTCGAGAACGCCGCCGGTGCCGGTCGCAACGCCTACATCCTGGACGTGATGCCCGAGGACGAGCGGGTGGCCACGCAGGCCTACATGTACTCCGCACTCAACGTCGGCTTCACCCTGGGCGCCATCATCGGCGGCGTCGCGCTCGCCTTCGACGACCTGACCGTGATGCGGTGGATGCCGCTGTTCACGCTGGCCATCGGCTTGGCGAACGCGGTCTTCATCTCCCGGCTCCCCCGTGCCCCACACGACGTGCGCGACGCGCCGGACGGTGCGGCGACGCCACGGCCCGCGCCGCGTGGGCGCGGCCCCCTTCACAACGTCGGCTGGATGCTGTGCAGCCTGTTCAACGGGACGATGTGGACCAACCAGGTCCTGCTCAACGTGGTGATCCCGCTCTGGCTCGTGGAGGCCACCGATGCTCCCCACTGGCTGCTGGCCTGGCTGTTCGGGACCAACACCGTGATGTGCATCTTCCTGCCGCAGTTCACCTCCCGTGGCATCGCCACCCTCTCCGACGCCCTCCGGTCGGTGCGGATCTCGGGCGCCTTCTTCGTGCTCTCGTGCCTGATCACGATGGCGACCCACAGCACGGCCGGACTGGTGACGATCTTCCTGGTCTGGCTGGGCCACGTGGCCGTCACGGGCGCCGAGCTCTACGTCTCCGGCGCCAGCTGGGCCTTCCAGGCGAAGCTCATGGACCCGGAGCGGCGTGGTGAGTACAGCGGGGTGGCCGAGGTCTTCAGCACGCTCGGCGGGCGCTGGGCGCCTGCACTCTTCACGCTGCTGGCGATGTCGTGGCACCCGGCCGCGCTCCCGAGCGCCGGCTGGCTGGTGATCGCGGGCATCGCGGTCGTGGCGGTGATCGGCCTGCACCCCGCGGTCGGCATGGCGGAGCGGTTCCTGCAGCGCGAGGGCATCGTGCCGAGCGGCGGTGTCGCGCTCGAGGACGAGGCACCCTCGCCGTCCCTCACCTGAGCAGCGCCGCCGCCCTGTCGTGCGCCGACCCTGATCGAGCTCGATCGGTAGGCTCCTTCCCATGCACAAGGGGACGCGTCCCCTGCCCGACCTCGGCCGGGTCGAGGTCGTCGTGCCGGCACCCGACGTCGGGCCCGGGAACTGGGCGGGTGCCGCGAGCGCGACGGTCGTGGACGGCCTCGTCTACCTCGCCTACCGCGTGCGCCGGCCGCTGGACGAGGGCCGCGGCGTCTCGACCGTGGTGGCGCGCTCGCATGACGGCGTCCGCTTCGAGACCGTGAGCGAGGTGTGGCGCGACGCGTTCGGCGCAGAGTCGTTCGAGCGGCCGGTAGCGCTGCGGACGCCCGTCGGCACCTGGCGGCTCTACGTCTCCTGCGCCACGCCGGCCAGCAAGCACTGGTGGATCGAGGCGATCGACGCCGATCGACCCGAGGACTTCGAGACCGGCCGGCACACGGTCGTCCTGTCGGGCTCCGACGCGGTCGCCGTCAAGGACCCCGTCATCGTCGTCGACGCCGCGGGCTGGCACGCCTGGGTCTGCGAGCACCCGCTGACCGAGGTGGGTCACGAGGACCGGATGTCGACGGCGTACCACCGCAGCGGCGACGGCCTGGTCTGGGAGCGCCGCGGCACCGTCCTGGCCCCCCGGACAGGGGCCTGGGACGCGCGGGGAGCGCGGGTCAGCGACGTGGTGAGTCTCGACCCGCTGGTCGTGCTGTACGACGGTCGGCCGCGCGCGCAGGACAACTGGCACGAGACGACCGGCGTGGCGCGGGGCGCGGTGGCCGGCGACCCCGGCTCCGTCCTCCTGGCCGACGACGCCGAGCCCTTGCGCTCGCCGTACTCCGACGGCGCCTGCCGCTACGCCTCGTCGGTGACGATGCCCGACGGCACGCTGCGCTACTACCTCGAGCTCGCGCGACCGGACGGCGCACACGACCTGGTCACGACCGCCGGCTGAGCAGGCCCGCGCTACGACGCGCCGCCCGGGTGTCGACCCGTCCGGGGCATGCTGGGTACATGACGGACCTCCACTCCTGGTCGCAGCAGGTCGCGTCGTGGCGGAGGGAGGTCCACGCCCTGTACGACCGGGTGCGTGCCGAGCCCGAGCCGGAACGTGCGCACGCCCTCTGGGCGGAGGGGCGGACCGAGCTCTTCGACACCCACCCGGCCTCGGCCCGCCAGCCGGGCCAGCGGCTGCGCCATGCGCCGTACGACCCGGCGTACCGGTTCGTGCTACCCCTCGATCCGGCCGCGCCCGACGAGTGGCGCCCGACCACCGGCACCGACGGCGAGGTGGCGTTCACGCGGGCGGGCCGCTTCGAGATCCCCGTGATCGGCTCGCTCGATGTGTGGTGGCTCGGGTCCTACGGCAACGGGATCTTCGTGCCGCTGCGCGACGCCACGGCCGGGCACACGACGTACGGCGCCGGTCGCTACCTGCTCGACACCGTCAAGGGCGCCGACCTGGGTCGCGAGGGTTCGGCGTGGGTGGTCGACCTCAACTTCTCCTACAACCCCTCGTGCACCTACGACCCCGACTGGGCCTGCCCCCTCGCCCCCGCGGGCAACCGGCTCGCGGCCGCGGTCCCGGTCGGCGAGCTGACCCCTGCGGTCGGCTGAGTCGTCCACGCCGCCACCGCACACCTTGGCGTCGTCTCCTGCCACACGGAACATCTGCCGCAGCGGTGCCTCGTCCACCGCCGGGCCGGGGAGAGGAGTCAGGCGCGGAGCGACATCGGACCGTAGACGACCCGGTCGTGCTCGCACAGCGTCACCGAGTCGACCCCCGCCGCGGCCAGCTCGGCCCAGATCTCCCCGACCCACGACTCGGCGTCGGCCTGGGAGGCGAACCGCTGGTCGGAGTACTCCTCCGGCACCCGGGCGTCGCCGCCCAGGACGTCGTGGAGCTGCCACCACCACGGACGCTCCGAGGGCGGCGGCTGGCGGAAGGTCGCGGGCTGCTCGGGGAGGTTCATCACGCGCGCACCGAGGTGTCGACGAACGGGAACCGGGTGGACATGAAGATCTCCCGCCGGCTCCGCACCTGCACACCGAGCTCGGCGTCGGGATCGACGAAGGTCGGGACGAGCGCCATCCCGATGCCCTTCTTGAGGGTCGGGGAGTACGTGCCCGAGGTGATCTCGCACAGCGGTACGTCGGGCGTCAGGCTCACGAGCATCCCGGGCCGTGGGATGCCGCGCTCGAGGGCGAGAAGTCCGCGCAGCTTGCGCTTCGGGCCGGCTTCCTTCTCGGCGGCGAGCGCCTCCTTGCCCCAGAAGGCGTCCTTCTTCCAGCCGACGGCCCAGCCGAGGCCGGCCTGGTTGGGGGTCACGTCGAGGGAGATGTCCTGCCCGTGCAGCGGGTAGCCCATCTCGGTGCGGAGGGTGTCGCGTGCCCCGAGCCCGCACGGCAGCATCCCGAACGGCTCACCGGCCGCGAGCAGCCGGTCCCAGAGCGCGCCGGCCACCTCGTCGACCGCGATCAGCTCGTAACCACGCTCCCCGGTGTAGCCGGTCCGGCAGACGACGACGCCGGTGTCCTCGAACTCGGCCTCGACGAACGACATGTAGTCGTGCCCGGTCGGGAAGCCGATCGACGCCAGCACGTCGTCCGACCTCCGGCCCTGCACGGCCAGGACGGCGTACCGCATGTGGTGGTCGAGCACCTTCACGCCCGCGGGCGCCTCGGCCAGGAGCCGACGGGCGACCTCCGCGGAGTTCGCGGCGTTCGGCACGAGCAGCACGTGCTCGTCGTCGTGGAAGTAGGCGATCAGGTCGTCGACGATGCCGCCGGTCGCGGCGTCGCAGCACAACGTGTACTGCGCCTTCCCGGCGACGATCTTGCCGAGGTCGTTGCTGAGCGTCGCGTTGACGTACGACGCGGCGCCCGGGCCGGTCACCATCACCTTGCCGAGATGACTGACGTCGAAGATGCCGACCGACTCGCGCACGGCGGTGTGCTCCTTGACCACGCCGGAGGGGTACTCCAGGGGCATCGACCAGCCGCCGAACTCGGCGAGCTTCGCGCCCAGCGCGACGTGCCGGTCATGGAGCGGGGACTGATGGAGCTCCGCGGACGGCGGGGTCTCGTCGGCCATGTGCGCGAACCTACACCGGCTGACGCCGCCTGCATCGAGGCGCACGGAAGGGTGACTATCCTGCGTCGGTGACCTCCTACCACCTCCGCGGCGCGAGCCCGGCCAAGACGCGTGCCGACGCCGTCGTCGTGGGCGCAGTCCAGAGCCCGAAGGGGGTGGTGCTGGCCGACGGCGCCGACGACGTCGCTGCGGCGTACGGCCGCGCGCTGCGTCCCCTGCTCAGCACCTTGGGCTTCACCGGGAAGCCCGGCGAGATCGCGCGGATCCCCACGCACGGCACCGTGAACACCCCGCTCCTCGTGGTCGTCGGCCTCGGCAAGGAGACCGACGACCGAGCCGCCCGGCTGCTCGCCGTACGGAGAGGGGCCGGCGCCGCGGCACGCTCCACGACCAACGCCGCCTCGGTCGCCCTGGCCCTGCCGGCGGACGACGCCGACCTGGTCCGCAACGTGACCGAGGGCTACCTGCTCGGCGCCTACACGTTCGGGCGCTACCTCTCGAAGGCACCCGACACGTCGGCCGGGACGCTGACGGTGCTCAGTCCGGTCGCCCGCCGCCAGGAGGTGGCGACCGCCTTCGAGGAGGCACAGGTCGTGGCGACCGCCGTCGGGGCCACCCGCGACTGGGTGAACACGCCCGCGGCCGACCTGACACCGCCCCGCTTCGCCGACGAGATCACAGCCGCGGCCAAGGGCACCAAGGTCAAGGTGACCGTCCTCGACGAGAAGAAGCTGGCCGACCTCGGCTGCGGGGGTCTCCTCGGGGTCGGTGGCGGCTCGAGCGCCCCACCCCGCCTCGTCGAGCTCCGCTACTCCCCCGCCCGGCCGGTCGCCCACGTGGCACTGGTCGGCAAGGGGATCACCTTCGACTCGGGTGGGCTGACCATCAAGCCCGGCAACTCCATGGACACCATGAAGTGCGACATGGCCGGCGCGGCGACCGTCACCCAAGCGACGCTGGCGATCGCCCGTCTGGGGCTGCCCGTCAAGGTGACGGCGTACGCCTGCCTCGCCGAGAACATGGTGTCCGGCAGCTCGATGCGGCCGGGCGACGTGCTCACCATCTACGGCGGGACCACGGTCGAGGTGCTCAACACCGACGCGGAGGGGCGCCTGGTGCTGGCCGACGGCCTGGTCCGCGCGGTGGAGCAGAAGCCCGACCAGATCATCGACGTGGCGACCCTGACCGGTCACATGGTGATGGCGCTCGGGACCAAGGTCTCCGCCGTGTTCGGCAGCGACGACGTCGTCGGCCCGGTCATCGAGGCCGGCCGCGCGTCGGGCGAGAAGCACTGGCCGATGCCGATCCCGCCCGACATCGTCGAGCGGGTCCACGGCAGCCCGGTCGCCGACCTGGCCCAGCACGACTGGGTGCGGTGGGGCGGCGGCCTGCTGGCGGCGGCGTTCCTGCGCGAGTTCACCGACGGCTTGCCGTGGGCCCACCTCGACATCGCCGGCCCGGGCTTCAACGCGGGCCCGGCCTCCGGTCACCTGACGGCAGGCGGCACCGGCTTCGGGCTGACCACGCTCGTCGACTACGCCCGCGGGCTCAGCGGCGCTTCTGTCGCTTCTGCCGGCTGATGTACTCCCGCATCCGCTGCGGGATGCCGACCACACCGGCCTCGTAGGCCTTGATGCCACGACGCTGGCAGAACTTGTAGGCCCAGTCCGCCGACGGCACCCGACGGCGGGTGAACTCGCCGTCCCAGGCGACCAGCAGAAGTGTCACGTCGCTGACCGCGGTGCGCGGCTCGACGAAGCCCTCGACGCCCTCGCGGGTGTCGATGAAGTCGGCGAGATGCGCCTCGTCGTCGCTGCTCGAGGCGCGGACGGTCGTCGATCCGGTGCGTGCGGTGTCTCCCGCCGGACGCTTGTAGCGCGCCTTGCGTCGACCGCGACCAAACAGGTTCACGGGGAACAGTGTGCCAAGTAGGTGGGAGCGGCGGGAGCACCTGGCCCGACACCTTGCGGGAGGCCGAGCAAAGAGTGCAAGGATGGGAAAGTGAGTGACGGAGAGTTCGACGTACTCGTTCTCGGGGCCGGATCAGGTGGCTACGCCTGTGCGCTCCGGGCGGCCCAGCTGGGTCTCTCGGTCGGCCTCGTCGAGAAGGGCAAGCTGGGTGGCACCTGCCTCCACGTCGGCTGTGTCCCCACCAAGGCACTGCTCCACGCCGCCGAGGTCGCCGACCTCGCGCGCGGCTCCGAGCAGTTCGGCGTTCGCGCCACGCTCGACGGCATCGACATGCCCGGCGTCATCGCCTACCAGGACAAGGTCGTCTCGCGGCTCTTCAAGGGGCTGACCGGCCTGATCAAGGGCCGCGGCATCACCGTCATCGAGGGCGAGGGCCGGTTGACCGGCCCGCACGAGGTCACGGTGGTCTCGACAGGCTCGACCGACGCGGACGGCTCGACCGACGCGGACGGCTCGACCGAGACCCGGGTGTACGCCGGGAAGCACGTGGTGCTCGCCTCCGGCTCCTACAGCAGGTCCCTGCCCGGACTCGAGGTCGACGGCGAGCGTGTGCTGACCTCCGAGCACGCGTTGCTGCTCGACCGGGTGCCCGCCTCGGTGGTCGTGCTCGGTGGGGGCGTGATCGGGTGCGAGTTCGCCAGCGTGTGGGCCAGCTTCGGCGCGGAGGTGACCATCGTCGAGGCGCTGCCGCGGCTGGTGGCGGCCGAGGACGAAGCGTCGTCCAAGGCGCTCGAGCGTGCGTTCAAGAAGCGCAAGATCCAGGTCCGCACCGGCACGCCGTTCCAGAGCCTGAAGACCACCGACGAGGGGGTGGCGGTCACCGTCGAGGGCGGCGACGTCATCGAGGCCGAGCTGCTGCTCGTCGCCGTCGGACGCGGCCCCTCGACCGACGGCCTCGGGTACGACGAGCAGGGTGTCGCCCTCGAGCGCGGCTTCGTGCTCACCGACGAGCGCTGCCGCACGAACCTCGAGGGGGTCTACGCCGTCGGCGACATCGTGCCCGGGCTGCAGCTGGCGCACCGCGGCTTCCAGCAGGGCATCTTCGTCGCCGAGGACATCGCCGGCCTCGAGCCGACCCCGATCGACGAGACCGGGATCCCGCGGGTCACCTACAGCCACCCCGAGGTCGCCTCCGTCGGGCTCGACGAGGCCGCTGCCCGCGCGACCTACGGCGACGACGCGATCCGGACACTGACCTACGACCTGGGCGGCAACGGCAAGAGCCAGATCCTGATGACGCAGGGCTTCGTCAAGCTCGTCGGTCTGGTCGACGGGCCGGTGGTCGGTGTCCACCTCGTGGGCGACCGGGTCGGTGAGCTCGTCGGCGAGGCCCAGCTGATCTACAACTGGGAGGCGCACGCCGACGACGTCGCCCCCCTGGTGCACGCCCACCCGACTCAGAACGAAGCCCTCGGCGAGGCGCACCTGGCGCTGGCCGGCAAGCCGCTCCACGCCCACGCCTGACCGAACCCCCGTACGACGACCGAGACCGCGACGACAGGAAGATCGACACTCACATGGCCACCGAAGTCAACCTCCCCGAGCTCGGCGAATCCGTCACCGAGGGCACGGTCACCCGCTGGCTCAAGCAGGTCGGTGACGAGGTGGCCGTCGACGAGGCGCTGCTCGAGGTCTCCACCGACAAGGTCGACACCGAGATCCCCTCCCCCGTCGCCGGCACCCTGCTGGAGATCAGGGCCCAGGAGGACGACACGGTCGAGGTGGGCGCCGTGCTCGCGGTGATCGGGGCTGCCGACGAGGCGTCCGGCGACGCCGGGTCCGGCGGTGACGACGGAGGTCAGGCCGAGAGCCAGGAGACAGCGCCCGAGCAGTCAGCCGATGACCAGGACAGCGACGAGACCCCGCTGGAGCAGGAGCAGCAGGAGCGGGACGAGGCACACGAGCAGGCCGAGCAGGCCGACACCCCCGACGAGCAGCCCGCTTCGGAGGAGCCCGCTTCGGAGGAGCCCGCCCAGGAGCAGCCTGCCCAGGAGGCACCGGCTGCCGAGGCGGCCCCGTCCGGGGGTGGTGGAGACAGCACCGTGGTGAAGCTCCCGGAGCTCGGCGAGTCGGTCACCGAGGGCACCGTGACCCGCTGGCTCAAGCAGGTGGGAGACGAGGTGGCGGCCGATGAGTCACTGCTCGAGGTCTCCACCGACAAGGTCGACACCGAGATCCCCTCCCCCGTGTCCGGCACCCTGCTGGAGATCAAGGTCGACGAGGACGAGACCGTCGAGGTCGGTGCCGAGCTGGCTGTGATCGGCTCCGGCGACGCCGCCGCCGGCGGTGACGAGGCTCCCTCTGCCCCGGCCGAGGAGACCCCGGCGGAGCAGCCGCCAGCCGAGGAGGCGGCACCCGAGCCGGAGGCACCCGCGGAGGAGCCGGCCGCCGAGGAGCCCGCGGTCCGAGCCCCAGTCCGAGCCCCAGTCCGAGCAGCCCGCCGCCGCAGCCGCGCCCGCGGAGCAGGGCGAGCCGGCGGCCCCGCCGGCCACCGAGGGCGGCCGCGACTCGTCGGCGTACGTCACGCCGCTGGTGCGCAAGATGGCCGCGCAGCACGGCGTCGACCTCGCGGCCGTCGTCGGCACCGGGGTGGGCGGGCGCATCCGCAAGCAGGACGTCCTCGACGCCGCCGGCCAGCAGGGCACCGACACGACGCCCAGCGTCCGGCGGCCGCGGCAGCGGCGGCCGCAGAGCCTGCGGCAGCACCGGCAGCACCCGCCGCACCGGCAGCACCGGTGGCCCCCGCCGCCTCCTCACCCGCTGCGGCGGCCGGGTCCGAAGCGCCGTCCCCGCTGCGCGGCAAGACCGAGCCGATGTCGCGCCTGCGCAAGGTGATCGCGTCCCGGATGGTCGAGTCGCTCCAGACGATGGCCCAGCTCACGACCGTGGTCGAGGTGGACGTCACCGCGATCTCGCGTCTGCGCGACGCGGAGAAGGCCGACTTCGCCGCCCGCGAGGGAGTGAAGCTGTCGTTCATGCCGTTCTTCGCCAAGGCGGCGATCGACGCGCTCAAGCAGCACCCGAGCCTGAACGCGGCGATCGACACCGAGAAGGGCGAGGTGACCTACTACGACCGCGAGAACCTCGCGATCGCCGTCGACACCGAGCGCGGCCTGCTGACGCCGGTGATCAAGGAGGCCGGTGACCTGTCGATCGCGGGCCTGGCGCGCAAGATCGCCGACGTCGCCGAGCGCACGCGGACCAACAAGATCACCCCCGACGAGCTCTCGGGCGGCACGTTCACGATCACCAACACCGGTAGCCGCGGTGCGCTCTTCGACACCCCGATCATCAACCTGCCCCAGGTCGCCATCCTCGGGACCGGCGCGGTGGTGAAGCGTGCGGTCGTCATCGACGACCCGAACCTGGGCGAGACGATCGCCGTACGCCAGATGGTCTACCTCGCGCTGACCTACGACCACCGGCTCGTGGACGGTGCGGACGCCGCGCGCTTCCTGACCGACGTCAGGGCGCGGCTCGAAGCCGGCCAGTTCGAGGTCTGAGGTGCAGGTCGTCGTCGGAGGCGCCTCCGGCTTCCTCGGGACACATCTGGGCCGCGAGCTGGAGTCGCGCGGTCACACCCTGACCAGGCTCGTACGACGGGAGCCGACGGCCCCGGACGAGTCCCGGTGGGATCCCGCCGGAGGTGAAGTGGACGCCGGGGTGATCGAGGCCGCGGACGTGGTCGTCAACCTCGCCGGCGCGCCGACCGTGGGCAACCCGCACTCGGCCAGCGTGGGCCCACAACCTGCGTGAGAGTCGGGTCCGGAGCACGGAGACCCTGGCCACCGCGGTGGCGGACAGCGACCGGAAGCCGGCCTTCCTGGCGGGCAACGGCATCTCGGTCTACGGCGACCACGGTGCCGCTCCGCTCACCGAGAGCGCCGACTCCCGGGGCGACGCCCTGCTGACCGAGGTCTCGCTGGCCTGGGAGGCGGCGGCGCAGCCGGCCCGCGAGGCCGGAGCCCGGGTCTGCGTCCTGCGCACGTCGCCGGTGATGGACGGCCGGAGCCAGCCTCTCAAGAGCCTGCGGCTGCTGTTCAAGCTCGGGCTCGGCGGGCGGCTGGGCGACGGCCGCCAGTACTTCCCGATGATCTCGCTGCGCGACTGGGTCGGCGGCGTGACGTGGCTGGCTGAGCACGACGAAGCAGACGGGGCGTTCAACCTCTGCTGCCCCGAGACCCCGACCAACGCCGAGTTCACACAGGCGCTGGGCCGTGCGGTCGGGCGACCGACGGTCATCCCCGTGCCGGCGTTCGCGATCAGGATCGGCGCGGCCCGGATGGCTCCCGAGCTGCTCGGCTCCCTCAACACCGTGCCCCAGGCGCTGATCGACGCCGGCTACGAGTTCCGCGACCAGGACGTCACGTCGGTCGTCGCCACGGGCCTGGCTCAGTCGTCGTAGACCTCGGCGACCCGCCACCCCGTCGTCGTACGCCGGAGCACGAGGCGGTGCGTGGCCGGTCGGCTGCGCGGGAGGACGAGTCGCTCGCCGCGACCGGCCACGCGCCCCTCCACGAGCCGGTCGGTCACCAGCAGGCTCAGCGTCCGAGCCCGGACCGCCCGGACTTCCACGCCCAGCACCTGCCGCTGCATCGTGGTCACCCGCAGTCCGCGCCGGTGGTAGGCCCCGAGCATCGCGACGTCGCGCCCCCCGGTGCGTGACCCGCGGACGTAGAGCGCGCGAAGCGCAGCGGCGTCGTCCTGGGCCCAGGCCTGCGCCCGGCGCCTGTCCCAGGCCCGCAGCACGGCGACGGCTCGCGACGTGGGTGACCGGGCAGCGGGCGGCGCGGCCGGTCGGCCGCTCGGCAGCTCGGTCGGGCGGCCGGCATGCGCTCCGGCGTCACGACCACCGTCACGGCGACGACGACCGCCGTCGCCAGCACCGAGAGCAGCCACCACGTCCGAGTCCGCATCCCACCACTGTGGCCTCGCCGGCGCGCGCCCGGCGCGTGCTCTCCACAGGCCCCTCCCCGCGACCCGTGCGGCTCGCCTCTGTGCGGCGCGCGGGTAGGCTCGGCCGGGTGAGTGACCTGGTCTTCCGCGAGGGCGGGTACGGCGACGAGGCCGTCGACTACCTCACCGCCTGGGACACCCAGCGCGCGATCCACGAGCACGTGGTGGCCGGCCGGACGCCTGACACCGTCTGGCTCCTCGAGCACCCACCGGTCTTCACGGCCGGCAAGCGCACGGCACCCGGCGACCGCCCGGCCGACCCGGGCGGCGCCCCGGTGGTCGACGTCGACCGCGGTGGCCTGGTCACCTTCCATGGACCCGGGCAGCTGGTCGGCTACCCCATCGTCCGGCTCCCCGACCACGTCAAGGTCGTCGACTACGTGCGCCGCGTCGAGGAGGCGCTGATCGGGGTCTGCGGCGACCTCGGCGTCGAGACCGCACGCGTGCCCGGCCGGAGTGGCGTCTGGCTCCGGGCCGATCAGGGGAGGCCGGAGCGCAAGATCGCCGCGCTCGGCATCCGGGTGAGCCAGGGCGTCACCATGCACGGCTTCGCGCTCAACTGCGACGTGGACCTGTCGTGGTACGCCCGCTTCGTGCCCTGCGGGATCTCCGACGCGGGGGTCACCTCGCTGAGCGCCGAGCTGGGGCGCGACGTCACGGTCGCCGAGGTCCTTCCCCTCCGTACGACGCCACCTGGTCGACCTGCTCGCGTGGACGCCGTACCAGCCGACGCCCGACTACGAGCCACGGCCCGACCCTGCCCGCACCCCGCGGGTGACGGTGCTGGGCCGTTCCGGCTGACCCCTACTCCCGCGTCAGCGCGGCTGCGAACAGGTCGAGGTTGCCGGCCTGCCAGCCGTCGCGCATCCCGTCGAGCTGCGGCCGCGAGGCCGTCGCCGTGCCGCTCGAGGTGGAGGTGCCGCAACACCACCCGCGTCGTCGTCGGGCCCTCGGCCGTGAAGGTCGACCTCGACCTCGCTGCACCGCGCGGGGTCGGTCTCGATGGACCAGTGGCTGTCGATGTCCCAGCTGAAGACGACCCGGTGCGGGCGGTCGTAGACCAGGACCCGGGACCATCGGCACTCGCTGCCGTCGGTCCCCACGTCGTAGACGTTGCCGCCGACGAAGGGCTCGAACACCATGTGGCTCAACGGCGCCTCGATGATGTGGTGGTCGGGGTTCCACCAGGCGGAGATCTCCTCGGTGAAGAAGCGGAAGGCCTCCTCGATCGGCACCTCGACGGTCGTCGTCGCGGTGATCGAGAGTGGCTGGGTGTCGGTGCTCATGGATGCTCCTGTCGGGTGCGGCTGTGCTCCTCGGCCGCACGGGCGTACGCCGCCAGCGAGCGGTTCCAGAAGCCGTCGAGATAGTCGCGCAGACCGACCAGTCCCTGCGGGTCCAGCTCGTAGATCCGGCGGGTCCCCTCCGCTCGCGGTGTCACGAGCTGCGCGTCGGCGAGCACCTTGAGGTGCTGCGAGACCGCCGGCCTGCTCACCGGCAGACGGTCGGCCAGCTGACCCACGGCCTGGGGTCGCTCGGCCACCCACTCGAAGATCTGCCGCCGAGTGGGGTCGGCGAGCGCCGCGAAGGCGAGGGCTGCTTGGTCAGTCATGACTTACGGTAAGTTACTACTTACCCTCCGCGATGGCAAGCACTGCGCCGAGGCCCGCCCCGCTCGGGCCGCCGCGTAGCATGGACCGACGTGACCCAAGCCCCCACCGATCCCGCCACCGACCCGGGTGGCCGCAAGCTGCTGCGCCTCGAGGTCCGCAACGCGCAGACGCCCATCGAGCGCAAGCCGGAGTGGATCAAGACGCGGGCGAAGATGGGTCCGGAGTACACCGCCCTGCAGTCGTTGGTGAAGTCGGAGGGGCTGCACACGGTCTGCCAGGAGGCGGGCTGCCCCAACATCTTCGAGTGCTGGGAGGACCGCGAGGCGACGTTCCTCATCGGCGGCGACCAGTGCACCCGCCGGTGCGACTTCTGCCAGATCGACACCGGCAAGCCGCAGCCGCTCGACCGTGACGAGCCGCGGCGCGTGGCCGAGAGCGTGCAGAAGATGGAGCTGCGCTACGCCACCATCACCGGCGTCGCTCGCGACGACCTCCCCGACGGGGGGGCCTGGCTGTACGCCGAGACCGTGCGGGCGATCCACGAGCTCAACCCCGAGACCGGCGTGGAGAACCTGATCCCCGACTTCAACGGCAAGCCGGACCTGCTGGCGGAGGTCTTCGAGAGCCGTCCCGAGGTGCTCGCCCACAACGTCGAGACGGTGCCGCGCATCTTCAAGCGGATCCGCCCGGCGTTCCGCTACGACCGCTCGCTCGAGGTGCTCACCGCGGCCCGCGCCTTCGGCCTGGTCACCAAGTCCAACCTGATCCTCGGCATGGGCGAGACCCGCGAGGAGGTCAGCCAAGCTCTCCGTGACCTCCACGAGGCCGGCTGCGAGCTGGTCACGATCACCCAGTACCTCCGCCCGTCTCCCCGCCACCACCCGGTCGAGCGCTGGGTCAAGCCCGAGGAGTTCGTCGAGCTGGCGGCCGAGGCCGAGGAGATCGGCTTCTCCGGGGTCCTGTCCGGCCCGCTCGTGCGTTCGTCGTACCGAGCCGGTCGGTTGTACCGTCAGGCCATGTCGGCCCGTACGCCGTCCTGATCGCCTCGCGTCCCACCCACGTCACGGAGCACGGAGTAGCACCCGCCATGGCCAAGAGCCCCACCCCTGTCGAGCCGGAGAAGCTCTCGCGGCGTCAGCAGTTCGTGCAGACCTACCAGATGGCCACGCGGAGCGACCCGCGCCTCGGCCTGTGGGTCGCCGGCGCCGGCCTGCTGGCCGGGATCGCCGGGTTCGTCGTGTTCTTCCTCCTCACCGGCCGCGGCGGGCTGCTCAGCATCGCGCTGTCGGTCGTCGGCGGTCTGATGCTCGGCATCCTGGCGGCGCTGATCATCTTCTCCCGCCGTGCCCAGAGAGCCGTCTACGGCCAGATGGAGGGCCAGGTCGGTGCCGCCGCCGGCGCGCTCGGCCTGCTCAAGCGCGGCTGGCACGTCGACCAGGCCATCGCGTTCACCAAGCAGCAGGACGTCGTCCACCGGGTCGTCGGTCCTCCCGGCATCGTGCTCGTCGGCGAGGGCAACCCGGGCCGTGTCAAGACGCTCCTGGCGAGTGAGCGACGGCGGCACGAGCGGGTGGCCTCGGAGGCACCCGTCCACGAGATCGTCGTCGGCGGCGATGAGGGCCAGGTGCCGCTGTCCAAGCTCTCGCGCCACGTCCAGAAGATGAAGCGGCAGGTCAAGCCCGCCGAGATCACCGACATCCTGGCCCGGCTGAAGGCGATCGACGCCTCACGTCCGCCCGTCCCCATGCCCAAGGGTCCGGTGCCGACGTCGATGAAGGGCCTGCGCGGCAACATGCGAGGCCGATGACCGGCAGCACGGCGTCCTACGTCGTGACCGGCGGAGGTCGCGGCATCGGGCGAGCGATCACCGAGCGCCTCGCGGGCAGCGGAGCCGTCGTGGTGATCGAGCTGGAGCCCGAGACCGCCGCCTGGGCCGACGCCGTGCCCGGCGTGCACACCGTGGTCGGCAGCGCCGCCGATCCGGCCGTCGCCCGCGCGGCCGCCGCTCGCGCCGTCGAGCTCGGCCGGCTCACGGGCTGGGTGAACAACGCGGCCGTGTTCAGCGACGCGGATCTCGACGAGCCCGAGCAGGTGCTCGACCTGGTCCGGATCAACCTGGCGCCGGCGGTGGTCGGCTGTTCGGTGGCCGTGTCGAGCTTCCTGGCCGCGGGCTCCGGCGGGTCGATCGTCAACGTCTCGTCGCACCAGGCACAGCGTCCGGTGCGCGGGGCGCTCCCCTACGCGACGGCCAAGGCGGCCGTCGAGGGCCTCACCCGCGCCGTCGCCGTGGACCACGGCCCGCAGGGCATCCGCTGCAACGCGGTCGCTCTGGGATCGGTCACCACCGCGCGCTACGAGTCGTTCCTGGCCGCCGATCCCGAGCGGGCGCGCGCCGTCGAGGAGCAGGTCCGCCGGCTGCACCCCGTGGGCCGCATCGGACAGCCCGACGAGGTGGCGGCCGTCGTCGCGTTCCTGCTGTCCGACGAGGCGGGGTTCGTCAACGGAGCGGTGCTACCGGTCGACGGCGGGCGCGCGGCGTACGGCCCGGATCCCGAAGAACGCTGACCCGGGCCTTCGCTCAGCCGTTCGCGCTCATGCCCGGCATCTCCACCACGTCCGCGGAGGGCGGCGCGACGATCCGGGCCGGTGCGCCGAAGTCGGAGTAGGTGGCGGTCATCCGCATGGTGTTCTTCATCAGCATGGAGAACCGCACCATGCGGCCCTCGCGGTCCAGCCACACGTCGTACTCCGCGGACTTCGGCATCGCGGCCGAGGACGGCACGCCCCGGAGCCTGGGCGCCTGGGTGAGGTCCAGCTGGACCGAGTAGCGATGGAGCTCCTGACCGTGGACGGTGACCGTGCCGCGGTCGGTCACCTTCCGGAAGACCTTCGGCGAGAGCTGGGACATCATCGAGGTCGGGTCGAGATCGTCCAGGGCGCCGCCGCCGAGGGAGGCCATCGGCCCGTGGGGGTCGTCGAGGTCGATCTTGTAGAACTTTCCTGCGGTGCCCGGGACCCCGACGTAGATGGCCTTGTCGACCATCCGCATGTCGGTCGGCGTACCCATGCCGGTGACGTCCATCGTCATCTGCATGGCCGGGGTGTCGCCCGTCAGGTCGATCACGCCCTTGACGGGGACGCTCTGGCCCGACAGGTCCATCCGCATGGCGAAGCGGGCCGTGGTGATCTTCCCGGCCGCCTCCTTGACCAGCGAGAGGAACGCGGCGCCGTCGATCGTCGTGGCGGGCTTGCTCGTGGACGACGAGCCTGAGGAGTCGGAGGCCGAGGACGCGGCGCTCGCCGGCGTGGCCTGCGGGTCCGTCGCGGTCGTCGCGCTCGAGCCGTCGCCGCAGGCTGCGAGCGAGGACAGGGCCAGGGGCAGGGCAGCCACCAGGGCCGCCTTGCGGAGGGTCAGGGTGCGCATGTGGTCCTCCCGGGCTCCACGTCGACGTCCGCCCGGGTGGGGACGCACGGACCGCCGGGCCGAGCACCCGGCGGTGTACCCAGCCTAACCGGGCGGTGGCAGCGGCGAGTCGGGAACGCGTAACGGAACGGTGGCGGATCGGCACACCATGTCGTGCAGCCCGCGGCCGTCGGGGCGGAACACCAGCGGTGGGATGACGAGGCAGATCAGGACCTGCCGGAGCAGGGCGACCAGCAGGCTCAGCGGTCGCCCGCTGCCGTCGCTGCGGACGACGCGGAGCCGGGTGGCGAGCTGACCGAAGGAGCCGCCGGAGAGGGCCATCAGCACAGCGGACTCGACGATGAAGAGCAGGTTCAGATAGATCGAGGGCACGCTGCCGTTGCCGAACCAGTCCTTGCCGTAGATCAGCAGCATCACGCCCCAGCAGGCGGCGTAGTCGACGACGAGGGCCAGGATCCGGCGTCCCCAGGAGGCCGTCTCGAAGGAGAGGTCGGACGCAGGCACGCGGTCAGGGTAGCCAGGCTCCGGCGTACGGCCGCTGGCGGCCGGTCACCTGTTACGTCGGCGAAACAAACCGGATACGGTCAAGAAACTGCCCCCGCCTACGTTCGAGTGGTCCGGCTCGCGACGGCCCCCGACGACGAGGGTGCGGCGGCGGACCTCACTGCACACCACCCGTGACACCCCGCACCTGGCCGCGAGCCGGCCGAGGAGGATGAATGTTCGCCAACAGCGACGAGCTGCTCAAGTACATCAAGGACGAGGCCGTCGAGATGGTCGACGTCCGGTTCTGCGACCTGCCCGGCATCATGCAGCACTTCACGGTCCCGGTGTCGTCGTTCGACCAGAGCGTGTTCGACAACGGCCTGAACTTCGACGGCTCCTCGATCCGCGGGTTCCAGGCCATCCACGAGTCCGACATGTCGCTGTTCCCGGACCCGACCACGGCGTACGTCGACCCGTTCCGCACCGCGAAGACGCTGGTCGTCAACTTCTTCATCCACGACCCGCTCACCGGTGAGGCCTACTCCCGCGACCCGCGCAACATCGCCCGCAAGGCCCAGGCCTACCTCGCCTCCACCGGCATCGGCACGAAGGCGTTCTTCGCCCCCGAGGCCGAGTTCTACGTCTTCGACTCAGTACGGTTCGAGACCAAGGTCAATGCCGGCTACTACCACATCGACTCCGAGGCCGGCGCCTGGAACAGCGGCTCCGAGGACAACAACCGCGGCTACAAGGTGCGCTACAAGGGCGGGTACTTCCCGGTCGCGCCGTACGACCACTTCGGTGAGCTGCGCGACGAGATGGTGATCGAGCTGGAGAACTCCGGCCTCACCGTCGAGCGCGCCCACCACGAGGTCGGCACCGCCGGGCAGGCCGAGATCAACTACAACTTCGACGAGCTCCTCAAGGCCGCCGACGACGTGATGAAGTTCAAGTACATCGTCAAGAACGTCGCCTGGCGCAACAACAAGACCGCGACCTTCATGCCGAAGCCGATCTTCGGCGACAACGGCTCGGGCATGCACTGCCACCAGTCGATCTGGGACGGCGACGAGCCGCTGTTCTACGACGAGACCGGATACGCCGGGCTGTCCGACATGGCGCGCTACTACATCGGCGGCATCCTCGAGCACGCTCCGTCGTTGCTGGCCTTCACCAACCCGACGGTGAACTCCTACCACCGGCTGGTGCCGGGCTTCGAAGCCCCGGTCAACCTGGTCTACAGCCAGCGCAACCGCTCGGCCTGCGTACGGATCCCGATCACCGGCTCGAACCCGAAGGCCAAGCGGATCGAGTTCCGCTGCCCCGACCCGTCGGCCAACCCCTACCTCGCGTTCTCCGCGATGCTGCTGGCCGGCATCGACGGGATCAAGAACAAGATCGAGCCGCACGAGCCCGTCGACAAGGACCTGTACGAGCTGCCGCCCGACGAGCACGCCGACATCCCCACCGTCCCTGCCACGCTCGGCGCGGTGATGGACTCGCTCGAGGACGACCACGAGTTCCTGCTCGAGGGCGGCGTCTTCACCGGCGACCTGATCGAGACCTGGATCGACTACAAGCGCACCCAGGAGATCCAGCCCGTCGCCCTCCGTCCCCACCCGCACGAGTTCGAGCTCTACTACGACATCT
>CAWDUA010000019.1:0-37063 GCA_963805345.1 uncultured Actinomycetota bacterium | reverse complement strand
CGTCTCGGCGTACGCCGCATTGGCTGCCATCAGGTCGTCGAAGTCGCCCACGGACGCGAGGGTAGCGCTCCGGTGCCGGCTCCTCGGAACAGCACCAGTGCCAGGCATGCGGCGATCAGGGCGCAGACGGCGGCGCCGGCGAACACCGTGTGCTCCTGGGCGATCCCGGCGTGGCGGAGCAGGTCGTCGAAGGCGCCACAACGGCTCGGGCCACCGCAGACCTCCTTGGGGCGGCGGTACGTCGCGCGTCTCGGCGTAGTAGCGGCGCAGCCCGATCGTGGTCAGCGCCGAGATGCCGACGAGCATCCCGACCATCCGCGACACGACGACGCCGGCGAGGCTAGGCCGTGCAATTACGTCCTCGGTCCAGGCTGTTAGGACCGCGTCCTTGAACCCGCGAGGGCCAGCCCGAAGCTCAACCCACCGATCAGGAGTGAGATGTTGGCCGACCATCCCGACAGCGTGGTCAGCCCCCACCGGCTCATCAGCAGGAAGCCCAGGGCCGCGAGCACCATCCCCCCGGCCGCGACGGCTCCGGCCGGCAGCGAACGGATCAGGTAGCCGCCCACGACGGCGCCCACGGGCAAGGCGACCAGGAAGCGCACGAGCACGAGGGCGGCCAGGAGCTGCGAGTCGGGATAGACGGTGGTCCTGGCGAAGATCGGGATGTCGATCAGGGCCGCGATCAGGGCCGCACCGATGAAGAGGCTGACGAGCATCGAGCCCCAGGCCGGCGTACGACGGAGTGCACCGCGCAGGGGCACCAGCGGGCGCTCCTCCGTGCGGAGGTGCCAGACCAGCACCACGGTGGCGACGACCGCGCCGAGGAGGTACCACCAGCCTTGGGGGGCGAACACCTCGACGCGAGGGTCGCCCGTCGCGAAGGCGAGGATCACACCGCCGAGCGCGAGGGCCAGGAGGACGGCTCCGGCGAGGTCGGCCTCGCGAATGGCGGCCGACCAGCCGCGGAGGTCCACGAGCGGCCGTCGGGCCGTGCAGCACCGGACGACCAGCAGCAGGGCGGCGCCGATCGTCACGAGGCCGAGTGGGGTGAGCCAGCGCGACGAGCCCATCACGGGGATGAACAGCTGCCCCCAGGTGACGTCACGCAGCAGGCTGCTCGGCTCGACGAAGACCAGCGTCCCGGCCACGAGTACGACGGCGAGAAGGGCGGCCCCGACCCAGTCGAACGGGCCGCGGGTGGTCGGCGCCGGGTCCGGGTCGCGCACCGAGACCCAGCGGATCAGCGCGGCGAGGACGAGGCCGACCACGAGATTGACCGCGAAGATCACCCGCCAGTCGGACGCGGCCAGGATCACCGCGCCGTACAACGGACCGACCACACTGCCGACCTCCTGCACGGCCGAGACGATCCCGAGGGGTACGCCGCGACGCTCGACCGGGTAGAGGTCCGCCACCAGGGCCAGGGTCGCCGGGATCAGCCCTCCGCCGCCGACCCCTTGGAGGAACCGACCGACCACCAACGTGCCGAGGTCGTAGGAGAGCGCCGTGATCAACGAGCCGATCGCGAACACCATGAGCGCCGCCACGAGGACCGGGACCCGGCCACGCAGGTCCGCGATCCGGCCGATCAGCGGCAGCATCGCGACGTAGCCGAGTAGGAAGCCGGAGACGATCGGCGCCCCGCGCTGGAGCTCGTCGATCGGGATGCCGACCGACCCCATCAGGTCCGGCAGGGCCAGCACGACGACGTAGGTGTCGGCCGCAGCGAACGCGACCGCGACGGCGGCGAGCGGCAGCAGCAGGGGGCCGCCTCGATGACCGGTCACGAGGGTCGACCCCTGGTCGAGGCCGGCGCCGGCGTCATGGAGCGGCGATGTCCTTGCTCGTGCCGTAGTCGTCCACGGTCATGCTGTAGGTCATCGACGGCTTGCCGGCGTAGAACGTGCCCGTCAGCTCGGCGGTCCGGAGCTCGCCGTCCGGTGTGATGCCGTACGACGCCGTGAAGTCACCGGTGGCCCCGGGGATCAGGTGCGCGGCCGCGGACTCGGGGACGTTCCCGGTGTAGGTCGTGAGCACCTCCTTGTTGTCCTTGCCGCCTCGGACGTCGTCGCCCTTCTTCAGGTCGGTCGTCGCGGCCAGGATGGCCGGGATGCCCTGGTCGGCGCTGAGCAGCTGGGCGGGGTCGGGTGCGCCGTAGTCGCCCGGGTCGACCTCGGACCAGCCGAGGGTGAGGGGGATCTGGGCATAGACCTTGCCGTCGACCGCCTTGATCGGCACCGGGAACGAGCCGGCCGAGAGGACGGCGGTCAGCGTGCCGTCGAACGCCGGCGCGTCGGTGACGGTCCCCGATGCCCCCTGCACGCCCTGGACGCCGTCGGGGAGGTCGTCGGTGGTGAGGGTCAGGGCGACGCCGGAGGTGTCCTCGAGCTTCTGCTCCGCGGTCTTGAGCACCGTCGCCGGGTCCCCGAGATCGGCGGCCGACTTGGAGCCGCAACCCGTGACGCCACCCAGCGCGAGCGCCAGGACCACGACGAGCCCGGACCAGCGACGCACCGACATGGGGAGCACCCTGTCACAGGTGCTCCGTTCGCTCGTCACAGCTGGGCCGGCACGGGCCCGGCGCAGGCGACGATCGGCTGGGAGCCCGGGATGCCGCTGCCGTCACGGCGTCCGATCGGCTCGGGCAGGTCGACCGGCGAGCCGCTGGCGGCCGCGGCGCGGGCCGGAGCAGCGCCGGCCCAGGCGAACACCAGGGCGTCCTCGCCCTTGAGGAACCGGTGGCAGCGGACCCCGCCCGTGGCCCGGCCCTTGCCGGGGTACTCCTCGAAGGGCGTCACCTTCACCGCGCCCGGCTCGGTGCCCGGCAGCGCCGTCGACGAGCCGCTTGCCGTGACCACCACCGACACCGCGGGGTCGAGCGCCCCGAACCACACGGCGTGCTGACCCGTGGCGAGCTTGATGCCGGCCATCCCGCCACCGCTACGGCCCTGCGGGCGGACGCCGGCCGCACCGAAGTGGAGGAGCTGGGCGTCGCTGCTGATGAAGCACAGCTCCTCGTCGCCGGAACGGAGCTCCACCGCTCCGATGACCTCGTCGCCCTTCTTGAGCCCGATCACGTCCCACTCGTCCCTGCCCAGGACCTCCGGGTTGACCCGTTTGACCACGCCCTGGCGAGTACCGAGTGCCAGCCCGGGGCCGTCGGTACGCAGGCCACACAGGGCCAGGACCCGTTCGCCCGCGTCGAGCGAGCGGACCAGGTCGAAGGGCAGTCCGCCCTGGAGGTTCGGGTGGTTGGCCGAAGGCGGCAGAGCCGGCAGGTCGAGGACGTTGAGCCGCACCAGGCGCCCTGCCGAGGTGAGCGCGCCGATCTCGGCACGCGCGGTGGTGTGGACGGCTGAGACGATCACGTCGTGGTTCGTGCGGCCCCCGTCGGCGGTCGGCGGCTCGTCGGAGGACGAGCGGGCGAGCAGGCCGGATGACGAGAGGTAGGCCAGGCAGGGGTCGTCGGCGACCTCGAGCGACGTCGGGGCAGCCGCCACCGTGACCCCGGCCGACTGGAGCAGCACGGTCCGGCGCGGGGTGCCGAACGTCTGGGCGACCTCGGCGAGCTCGTCGGAGACGACCTTCCGCAGGAGCCGGTCGTCGCCGAGGATCGCGTCGAGGGCCTCGATGGTGCGCTCGAGCTCGTCCTTCTCCTTGTCGAGCTCGAGCTTCGAGAACCTGGTGAGCCGGCGCAGCGGCATGTCGAGGATGTAGTCGGCCTGGGTCGAGGTCAGGTCGAACACGCCGATCAGGCGCTCCTTGGCCTCGGCGGAGTTGTCCGACGACCGGATCAGCTGGATGACCTCGTCGATGTCGAGGATCGCGACCAGCAGGCCCTCGACCAGGTGGAGCCGGTCGGCGGCCTTGGTACGACGATGCGCCGAGCGCCGTCGTACGACGTCGAAGCGGTGGTCGAGGAACACCTCGAGCAGGTGCTTGAGCCCCAGCGTGCGGGGCTGGCCGTCGACCAGGGCGACGGCGTTGATGCCGAAGGTGTCCTCCATGGGGGTGAGCTTGTAGAGCTGCTCGAGCAGCGCCTCGGGTACGAAGCCGTTCTTCACCTCGATCACGAGCCGCAGTCCGTGGTCGCGGTCGGTGAGGTCCTTGATGTCGGCGATGCCCTGGAGCTTCTTGGCCTGGACCAGCGACTTGATCCGCTCGGAGACCTTCTCGGTGCCCACGCCGTAGGGGAGCTCGGTCACGACGATGCCCTTGCGGCGGCCGACCGACTCGACCCGGGCCGTCGCCCGCATCCGGAAGGTGCCTCGGCCGGTCTCGTAGGCGTCGCGGACACCGTCGAGCCCGACGATCATCCCGCCGCTCGGGAGGTCGGGGCCCGGCACGAAGCGCATCAGGTCGTCGAGGGTCGCGTCCGGGTGGGTGACGAGGTGGCGCAGCGCCTGCACGACCTCGACCAGGTTGTGCGGGGCGATGTTGGTCGCCATCCCGACCGCGATCCCGGTCGTGCCGTTGACGATCAGGTGGGGGATGGCGGCGGGCAGCACGACCGGTTCCAGCTCGCGGCTGTCGTAGTTGGGCTTGAAGTCGACGGTGTCCTCGTCGATCGACGCGGTCATGGCGACCGCGGGGGGTGCCATCCGGCACTCCGTGTAGCGCATCGCGGCCGGGGGGTCGTCGGGCGATCCGAAGTTGCCGTGGCCGTCGATGGTGGGCAGGCGCATCGACCACGGCTGCGCCATCCGCACCAAGGCGTCGTAGATCGCACCGTCGCCGTGAGGGTGGAGCTTGCCCATGACCTCACCGACCACGCGGGCGCTCTTGACGTGACCGCGATCGGGCCGGACGCCCATGTCGTTCATCGTGTAGAGGATCCGGCGTTGGACGGGCTTCATCCCGTCACGCGCGTCGGGGAGCGCCCGGGAGTAGATGACGGAGTAGGCGTACTCGAGGAACGACGCCTCCATCTCCTGCTTGATGTCGGTGTCGAGGATGTGCTCCTCGAAGTCGTCCGGGACGTCCTGCCGGGTCTTGCCGCGTGCCATGGGGGCATTCTCCCTGCTGGGGTCGGCACGGTGACGGCGGGCGCGCCGGGGGTACGTCGCGGGTCCGGGTCTCCCCAAGTCTTCAACCCGATGGTTGACAAAACGACAGCCAGCGTGGAGTGTTGTCAACCGAAGAGTTGAATGACAGGAGCCAGCATGAGCACCGTGATCGTCCAGGCCGTCGCCTCGCTCGACGGCTTCATCGCCCGCCCCGACGACCTCCCGGGCCCGATCTTCGACTGGTACGAGGCAGGCGACGCCGAGCTGACCTTCAACCCGACCCACGTCTTCCACGTCTCGCAGCAGTCCAAGGAGTACCTCGAGGGGTCCGACACGAGGTGCCAGGTGATCGGTCGCCACCTCTTCGACATCACCGACGGCTGGGGAGGCATGGCCATCGTCGGCGACCGGGTCTTCGTGGTCACCCATCGCGACGACGTCGACGAGTGGAAGCAGCGCTACCCGGAGGCGCCGTACACGTTCTGCACCGGTGGCGTCGAGGACACGATGCGTCAGGCCACCGAGCATGCCGGGGACGGCTCGGTCCTCGTCTGCGCCGGTGAGGTGGGCGGGCAGGTCGTCGCCGCCGGCCTGGCCGACGAGCTCGCCATCGACCTGGCTCCGGTGTTCCTGGGTCGGGGCAAGAGGTTCCTCGGCGCCGCCACCGACGAGATCGTCCTCGACGACCCGCACGTGGTCCTGCAGGGCGAGAGAGTCCTCCACCTGCGCTACCGACTGCGCCACTGAGGCCGCCCTCGCCGAAGACGCGGAACGGATCGCCCTGCGATCGCCTCGTAGGCGATCCGCTCCGCGTTCTCCGCGAACGGCCGGCCATCGCTCGGCAACCTGGGCGAAACCTCGGACCGGTAGATTTCGCCCGTGACCGCCGCCGACGCCGACGCCTACGTCGCCCCCCGCCACTGGGAGGCCGACGTCCTGCTGCGTGACGGCCGTACGGCGCACATCCGGCCGATCCGACCGGACGACGCCGACCTGC
This sequence comes from uncultured Actinomycetota bacterium, assembly GCA_963805345.1. Taxonomy (GTDB): domain Bacteria; phylum Actinomycetota; class Actinomycetes; order Propionibacteriales; family Nocardioidaceae; genus Nocardioides. The sequence continues at coordinate 31,057 of CAWDUA010000019.1, read as the reverse complement.
TGGTCGACTTCTACAGCCGGGTGTCGGACCAGTCGAAGTACTACCGGTTCTTCTCGCCCATGCCGAGCCTGTCCGACCGCGACGTCGCCCGCTTCACCCAGGTGGATCACGTGACGCGCGTGGCGTTCGTGATGCTCCTCTCGGAGCGGATGATCGCCCTCGGCAGCTACGAGGGCCACACGCCCGACGCCGAACATGAGGGCGACCCGGTCGAGACCGCAGAGGTCGCCTTCCTGGTGGAGGACGCCCAGCAGGGTCGTGGCATCGGGCAGCTCCTGCTCGAGCACCTCGCGCAGGCCGGCCGGGAGCGGGGGATCGTCCGCTTCGTCGCCGAGGTGCTGCCGGACAACCACCGGATGATCCAGACGTTCCGCGACGCCGGCTACCGCCTGGTGAGTGGGTTCGAGGACGGCGTGGTCAGCCTGGAGTTCCCGATCGAGGCGACCGACACCGCCATCGGGGTGATGAGCAGCCGCGAGCACCGGGCCGAGGCGGCCTCCATCGAGGCGTTCTTCAACCCACGATCGGTCGCCGTGATCGGCGCCTCGCGCCGCCAGGACACCGTCGGTCGGGCGCTGGTCCGCAACCTCGTGCTGGGCGACTACACCGGCCGTGTGTACGTCGTGAACCCCACGGCCAAGGCGGTGTCCGGCCTCCCGGCGTACTCCACGGTGGCCGACATCCCCGGTGACGTCGACGTGGCGGTGGTGGCGGTGCCGGCCGAGGCGGTGCAGGACGTCGTCCTGGACTGCGCCGCCAAGGGGGTGCGCGGCCTGATCATCATCTCCTCGGGCTTCGCCGAGGTCGGCGAGGAGGGTCGCCAGCGCCAGCGCCGCCTGGTCGGGCTCTCACGCTCCTACGGGCTGCGCGTGATCGGGCCGAACTGCCTCGGCATCGTCAACACCGATCCCCGGGTCAGTCTGAACGCGTCGCTGTCGTCGCTGAAGCCGGCGCGGGGCCGGGCCGGGTTCTTCTGCCAGTCCGGCGCCCTCGGCTCGGCGATCCTGGAGAAGGTGAACAACCGCGGACTCGGGCTCTCGACCTTCGTCAGTGCCGGCAACCGGGCCGACGTCTCGGGCAACGACCTCCTGCAGTACTGGGAGGAGGACGAGTCCACCGAGGTGGTGCTGCTCTACCTCGAGTCGATCGGCAACCCGAGGAAGTTCAGCCGGATCGCCCGTCGGGTGTCCCTGCGCAAGCCGATCATCGCGATGCGTTCCGGTCGGACCACCCAGGGCGTGCCGATGGGCCACTCGGTCCGCAAGATCGGGGCGCCGCCGCAGGCCGTCGACGCGATGTTCCGGCAGGCCGGCGTGATCCAGGTCGACACCCTCGACGAGATGTTCGACGTCGCCCAGCTCGTGGCCCACCAGCCGCTCCCGCGCGGTCGCCGGGTCGCGATCGTGGGCAACTCCGACGCGCTCGGCCTGCTCGCGGCCGACGCCGCCGCGGCGGTCGGTCTGGTGGTCACCCGCTCGGTCGCGTTGGGCGCGGACGCCACGGGCCCCGACTTCGAGGACGCACTCGATGCCGCGATCGACGATCCCGAGGTCGACTCGGTCGTCGCGGTCTACATCCCTCCGATCGACGTCTCCGGCGTCGAGGTGGCCGACGTCCTGGCGGCCGTGGGGGAGCAGTCCGACAAGCCGTTGGTCTCGTCGTTCCTCGGCGCGGAGGGCGTCCCCGAGCTGCTGCGCGTCCCCGACGTGGCCGGATCGACGGCCGGACGCGGCTCGGTCCCGTCGTACCCCGCCGTCGAGGCCGCCGTGCGCGCGCTCGCCCGCGTCGTCGAGTACGCCGTCTGGTTGCGCACCCCCAACGGACCGACCGTGATGCCCGACGACATCGACACGGCTGCCGCTCGGGGCCTGGTACAGCGGTTGCTGATCGAGCACCCCGACGGCACCGAGCTCGACGGCGACGACCTCGGCGCGCTGCTGGGGGCCTACGGCGTCACGCTCTGGGAGGCCCGTCCGGTCACGAGCCTCGCGGCCGCGACGAAGGCCGGCCGGGATCTCGGCTGGGACGTCGTGCTGAAGGCGACCACCGACCGACTGCGTGAGCGACCCGACCTGGCCCACGTGTGGCGCAACATCGACCGTCCGGCCGAGATGAAGGACGCCTGGGAGTCGCTGGGCCAGCTCATCGATCACTCCGACACGGCGGGCTTCGTGGTCCAGAAGAACGCTCCCCCCGGCGTGCCGCTCAGCATCCGCAGCATCGAGGACCCGCTCTTCGGCCCGGTCGTGTCCTTCGGCATCTCGGGGCCGCTCACCGAGCTGCTCGAGGACCGCTCCTACCGGATCCCGCCGCTCGGAGCCCGCGATCCTGCGGCGATGACCCAGGAGATCAAGGCGTCGCCCATGCTGTTCGGGTACCGCGGCTCCGAGGTGGTCGACATCGCGCCCGTCGAGGACCTGATCTCGCGCGTGGCCCAGCTCCAGCACGACCTCCCGCAGGTCTCCTCGCTCGACCTCTCGCTCGTCCTCGCAGGTGCCGACCACTGCAGCATCCTGACCGCGCAGGCCCGGGTCGACCCGGTCTCGGACCCGCGGTCCGATTGGTTCGTACGGCGCCTCCCGTCAGCGGTCGACGACACGATTCCGGGCTGACCACCGGGGTTCGCCGCGGAGCGGTACCGTCCGGGCATGGCTTCCACCCAGGCCCGGACCGGCTCCGGCCGGCAACAGAAGGTGGTCGAGCGCACCACGTTGCGCAACGGTCTCCGCGTCGTCCTGCTGCCCGACGACTCCGCGCCGGTGATCGGCGTCGCCGTCTACTACGACGTCGGCATCCGCTCCGAGCCGGAGGGGCGCACCGGCTTCGCCCATCTCTTCGAGCACCTGATGTTCCAGGGGTCCGCCTCGCTGGGGAAGATGGAGCACATCCGCTACGTCGAGTCCTCCGGCGGCTGGCTCAACGGCTCGACGCGCCTCGACTACACCAACTACTACGAGGCGCTCCCGGCCCCTGCGCTCGAGCGTGCTCTGTTCCTCGAGGCCGATCGGATGCGCTCGCCGGCCGTCACCGAGGAGAACCTCGCCAACCAGATCGCGGTGGTGGAGGAGGAGATCCGGGTCAACGTCCACAACCAGCCGTACGGCGGCTTCCCGTGGCTCACCTTGCCGGCCGTCCTCTTCGAGACCTTTCCCAACGCCCATGACGGGTACGGCGCCTTCGCCGAGCTCGAGAGCGCCACGGTCGACGACGCGCGAGACTTCTTCGCTCGCTACTACGCGCCGGGCAACGCGGTGCTCGCGGTGTCGGGCGACGTCGACCCCGACGAGACGATCGCGCTGGTCGAACGGCACTTCGGCGACATTCCGCGGCGCCGCGTCCCGGCGCGTCCCGACTTCGCCGAGCCGGCGCCCACCTCGGAGCGGCGGCAGGAGCGCGTCGACCCGCAGGCCCCGGCACCAGCGGTGGCGCTCGGCTGGCGGGTGCCCGACCCGGCCGACCTCACGGCATACCTGCCGGTGCTCGCCCTGGCCGGTGTGCTCGGGTCGGGGGACGCCTCGCGTCTGACCCGGCGGTTGGTGCACGCCGACCGCACCGCGACCGACGCCGGCAGCCACGTGTCGTTCATGGAGAACCCGCTCGACGTGCGTGACCCCACCGCTCTCGTCGCGGAGCTCCGGCTGCCCGAGGGAGGCGACCCCGACGCCGTGGTTAGCGCGGTCGACGAGGAGATCGCCCGGTTGGCGACCGACGGCGTGTCCGCCGACGAGCTCCGCCGCGTGCTGGCGCGCATGTCGGCCGAGCTCCACCAGCTGGCCGACAGCGTGATGGAACGGACCTTGGCGGCCGCGTCGTACGAACAGCAGAGACGCAGGGCCGAGCTCGTCTGGGAGGTGCCGGAGCTGCTGGCGGCGGTGACGCCCGACCAGGTCACGGCCGCCGCCGCGACGCTGACCCCGACGTCCCGAGCGCGTCTCGACATCGTCCCCGGGAGTGCGTCGTGAGCCCCGCCGCACGCGCTGCCGCGCCCCGTGAGGTCCCGGCCCTGTCCGAGCCGCGTCGCCCACGGCTGCCCAGGACCTCCGAGCGCGTGCTGCCCAACGGCCTGCGCGTGGTCGCCGTACGACGGCCCGCGGTGCCCTTGGTCCACGTCAGGCTGCGGGTCCCGAGCGCCACCCGGCGTGCCCGCGACATCGGCCGCACCGAGCTGCTCGCACACTCGATGTTGCTCGGCACCGACCGGCACTCGGAGGCAGAGCTGGCCGATGCCCTGCAGGCGATGGGCGGAGGGCTCCGTGCGGGTGGGGACCCCGACGGCTACACCCTCGCCGGTGAGTCGTTGGCCTCCGAGCTCGGCGGTCTGCTCGGCGTGCTGGGCGAGGTGGTCACCGGAGCCACCTACCCACGCCGGCTGGTGGAGCGCGAACGGGCACGCCTGGCCGAGCGCAGCCGTCTCCAGCTGTCGCAGCCGCCGTCGGCCGCAGCCGACTCCTGGGCGGCGCGCCGCTACGGCGAGCATCCCTACGGCCGTCGGATCCCCCGACCCGACGAGGTCCTCGAGATCTCGCCGGGCTCGCTGCGCGGGACGCACGGACGCCGGATCACCCCCGACGGTGCCGTGCTCGTCGTCGTCGGTGACGTCGCCCCCGGGCGGGCGCTCGACCTCGTGGAGCGCCACCTGGGTGGCTGGGAACGCACCGGCCGTGCCGACCAGGTACCGCGGCTACCGGTGCTCGAGACGGGTCCGCTGCTGTTGGTCGACCGTCCCGGCTCGGTCCAGGCCAACCTGCGCTTCGGCGGCGACGCCCCCGACCTGTCCGACCCGACGTACGCCGCTGTGCAGGTGGCCGACGCGATCTTCACCGGGCTGTTCTCCTCGCGACTGATCGCGAACCTGCGCGAGGACAAGGGCTACACCTACGGCTCGTTCAGCGTGCTGCGTCACCAGCGCGCGGGCTCGTCGGTCGCGGTCGGCGTCGACGTGGCCACCGACGTCGCCGCTCCGGCGCTGGTGGAGACCTTCTACGAGCTCGGCCGCATCGTCACCCTGCCGCCGCGGCCCGACGAGGTGGAGTCGGCGGTGCAGTACCTCACCGGCACCGCCGTTCTCGGGGCCGCCACGCAGTCCGGGCTCGCCGACACGCTGCTGCACCTGCTCGTCCGCGGTCTCGACGTGACCTGGCTGCGCGACCATCCGGCGGCGCTCGCCGCGGTCGACCCCGACCAGGTGCACGCGGCGGCCGCGGCGCTGCTCGCGCCGAGCCGGCTGGTCTGGACGGTGCTCGGCGACGCCGACCGCCTCCACGCTCCACTGGCGACGGTCACCGAGGTCACGACGCTCGCGGGTGCGTGACAGACTCGGCCCATGCAGGGTTTGAAGGAGGCCATCGACCGCACCGGGTACTACCCCGAGGTCGTGGCCGACGGTGTGATGAGGGCCGTGTCCGGGGAAGACGTCGTGTCGTTCTTCGTCCACCACGAGCCGACCTTCGACCGCGACGAGGTACGCCGCCACCTGACGGTCGTCGTGCTCACGCCCAGTCGGCTGATCCTCGCGCACACCGACGAGCACGAGGGCGACGACATGCTGCCCGAGCCCTACACGTCGACCTCCACCGAGGCGATCTCGCTGTCGTCGGTGAAGTCGGTCGTGGTGACCCGCATGGTCACCAACCCGTCCGGCGGTCCGACGCCGCCGGCGGAGGCCGTGCTCACCATCGGTTGGGGCGGGGTCGCGCGGCTCGACCTCGAGCCCGCCACGTGCGGCGACCCCGAGTGCGACGCCGACCACGGCTACACCGGCACCCTCGCCGCCGACGACTTCTCGATCCGCGTCTCCGCCGCCGCCGACGGCCCGGAGGCGGTGCCGTCCCTGCTCTCCTTCGCGGACTCCCTGTCCGCCCGGACGCAGAGTTGAGCGCTTTCCTCGAGCCGGCCTACGGAACCCGCTCCCTGGCCGACGTCCTGCCTGCGGTCTCCCACGCGCTGGGGTCGGCCGTCGACGGCCCAGCCGGCGCCGCGCTTGTCACGCTCGACCTGCCCCCCGCCCCGGCCTACGTCGTCTTCCTCGTCGACGGCCTCGGCGCCGACCTCCTGGCGGCGCACGCCCACGCCGCGCCCTACCTCTCCTCGCTGCTCACGGCGGGGGCCGTGGCCACGGCCGGTGTCCCGTCGACCACGGCGACGAGCCTGACCTCCTTGGGGACGGGCCTCGTGCCCGGGGCGCACGGCGTCGTCGGCTTCACCTCGCGCGTGCCCGGCTCCGACCGGCTGCTCAACGCGCTCTTCTGGGACAAGGACGTCGACCCACTGCAGTGGCAGCCGCACCCGACCCTCTTCTCGACGCTCGAGGCCGCCGGGGTGCACGTCACGACCGTCAACAAGCGGGAGTTCCGGGGCTCGGGGCTCACGGTCGCCGCGCACCGCGGTGGCGACTGGATCGACGCCGACCGGGTGGGGGAGCGGGTCGCGGGCGCCGTCACCGCCGCCGCGTCGACGCCGTCCCTCACCTATCTCTACGACGGCGACCTCGACTGGACCGGCCACCGTTACGGCGTCGCCTCTGCCCAGTGGCTCCAGCAGCTGGCCTTCATCGACGCCGAGGCGGAGCAGCTGCGCGACGCGATGCCCGCGCACGCCCGGTTGCTCGTGACCGCCGACCACGGGATGGTCGACGCGCCGGACGGCCGCCGCGTCGACCTCGACGAGGACCCGGCCTTCCGTGCCGGGGTCGTCCTGATCGGCGGCGAGGCGAGGTTCCGCCACGTCTACTGCGCAGGTGGAGCGGTCCCCGACGTCGCGTCGGCCTGGGCCGAGCTGCTGGGCGACCGGGCCGAGGTGCTCACCCGCGACCAGGCGATCGGCCGCGGCTGGTTCGGCCCCGTGTCACCGTCGGTGCTTCCGCGGATCGGCGACGTCGTGGCCGCGGCCCGCGACGACTGGGGCCTGTTCTCCCCGGTCGACTTCCCCTACGAGCAACGCCTCGTCGGCCTCCACGGGTCGCTGACGCCGGTGGAGATGCGGATCCCGCTGCTGGTGGACTGACCCCGTCAGGCGGGCTCGGCACCGCCTTGCCAGCGCGCGAGGCGAGGTGACTCGAGCGGTGCGTGCTCCGGCACCGCGTGCGGCACCAGCTGGAACCCGACGCCGCGGACGGCGACCAGGTCGAGTTCGACGCCGCGGTCGGTGAGCTTGCGGCGCAACCGCTTGACCAGCGAGTAGACGCTGTCGCGGTCACCGACGTAGCGCGTGCCCCAGGCAGCCTCGTGGAGCTCCTCGTGGCTCCACACGACGCCGGGGGTCGCCGCGAGGCAGGCCAGCACCTCGAGCTCGAGGTGGGACACGTCGAGCGGCAGACCCGCCCAGGTGACGGTCGCTCGCCGGCGGTCGACCTCCAGCCGTCCGAGTCGTACGACGTGCTCGTCGTCGACGGCGGGTTGGTCCGCCCGGGCGGCCCGTGACAGCACGTCGAGCGCGGTCTGCGCGTCCGCGACGATCACCAGCAGCGCCTGGCCGTCGAGAGCGGCGGCGACCCGGCCGCGCTCCTCCGGGCTGGAGCTCACGCAGACGGTGAACGACGGTGGCAGGGACGGGCTGTCCCTCTGATGCGGAGCAGTGACGGTCATGCTTCCTCCCGAGAACGCATGAGACCGACCGATCCGGGGGGTGGAGGCCGGCACTGTCCCGAACGTATCGGCACCGTGTGACCCGCGTAAAGCAAGAGCCACCAGCGACCTGCCGTGGTCCGGGTCCCGCGGTCCGACAGGGAGGTGTCCCGATGCCGACCGCGAGACGTCCCGGTGGCGACCGGGAATGCCCGACGACCGACCTTGAGGTGACCAGCACCCGCTTCCTAGCGTCGAGCCCGTGGGCCCTCGGGTCTGCCTGGCCGTCCTGCGACGGCCGTCACTCGGGAGACAGAGGGAGCATCCATGTCACACAGTCGACCACTGCGCAGTCTCGTCGCGGTGCTGGCCGCGATCGCCGCCGTCGTAGGTCTGAGCCTGACCTCGACCGGCAACGCCGCCGCCGCCGGCGCGGCACCCCGGACCCACCGGACCGCCGCCCCCGACCCCCACGTCGACAAGATCCAGAAGGACGCGCAGGCGCATTACACGAACGCGCCCTGCAACCGCGCGCAGAAGGACTACCTGCAGAAGCACCTGGCGCGATGCTTCAGCGTCGTCCGGACCGCCCTCGACCACCAGATCACCCCGGCTGCCGACCCGCCGCCCTCCGCGCTCGGGCCGGCCGACATCCAGGACGCCTACCACCTGCCCGACAGCGGTGCCGGTGAGGTGGTCGGGATCGTCGACGCGTTCGGCGACTCGCACGCCGAGGCCGACCTGGCGCAGTTCCGCTCCTTCTACGGACTCCCGCCCTGCACCGTCGCCAACGGCTGCCTGTCGATCGTCAACCAGGAGGGCGACACCAGCCCACTGCCTCCCGACGACCCGGGCTGGGCCCTGGAGACGTCGCTCGACCTGGACGCGGTCTCCGCGGCCTGCCCGAAGTGCACGATCGTCCTCGTCCAGGGCGACGACAACTCGCTCGACAACCTCGGCATCGCCGTGGACACCGCCGTGTCGCTCGGCGCGAAGTTCGTCTCCAACTCCTACGGCGTGCCCGGTGAGGACCCCGGCGAGACGGACTACGACCACTTCTACGACCACCCCGGCGTCGCGGTGACCGCGAGCACCGGCGACATCGGCAACGTCACCAACTGGCCCGCGAGCAGTCCGAAGGTGGTGGCCGTCGGAGGTACGACGCTGACCTCGGACACGTCGCCACGTGGCTGGACCGAGTCGGCCTGGGCCGACGGGGGCAGCGGGTGCTCGCCGTACGAGCCCAAGCCGGACTTCCAGCAGGGTCTCGACACCCAGTGCGACAACCGCGCCATCGCCGACATCTCCGCGGACGCCGACCCGAACACCGGTCTCGCCGTCTACGACACCCTCGGCGAGGGAGGCTGGCTGCAGGTCGGCGGCACCAGTCTGTCGTCCCCGCTCACCGCGGCGATGTACGCGCTGGCGGGCGACCCGGTCGCGGGCACCTATCCCAACTCCTATCCGTACGCCGACCCCGGTGCCCTCTTCGACGTCACTGCGGGCGCCAACGGGGGCTGCGGCAACCTCCTGTGCGAGGCCGGTCCCGGATGGGACGGCCCCACCGGACTGGGCACACCGAACGGTGTCTCGGCCCTGTCCACCGGACCACACGGCACCGTCGCGGGCACGGGTGACCGACGCCTCCTCCGGTGACCCCATCGCCGGTGCCGACGTCTCCACCCCCGACGGTCACTCGGCGACCACCGACGCGTCCGGCCACTACAGCCTGTCACTGCCCGTCGGGACCTACGACGTGACCGCGTCGGCCTTCGGATACGGGTCGAAGACCGTCTCCGGCGTGGTCGTGCAGGACGGCCAGACCGTCTCCGAGCCGTTCTCGCTGACGCCGGTCCCGAGCCGGACGGTCTCCGGGACGGTCACCGACGGCTCCGGCCAGGGGTGGCCGATCTACGCCGAGATCACGGTGCAGGGGACGCCTGCGTCGACGTACACCAACCCCTACACGGGTCGCTACAGCCTCTCGCTGCCGGCCGGCGCGACGTACACGCTGCACGTCGTCAGCCAGTACCCCGGCTACCTGCCGACGGACCAGGACGTGTCCGTCGGCGACACCGACACGCGCGCGAACATCGAGGTGCTCGTCGACCCGAGCACCTGTGCGGCCAAGGGCTACGCCTATCACTACGACGGCACCTCGGAGGCCTTCACCGGCTGGACCGGAAGCACGCCCCAGGACGGCTGGACCGTCACGGACGGCGCCGGCAACGGCCAGACCTGGAGCTTCGACAACCCGGGGAACCGGACGCCGCCACCCGGTTCCGACGGTGACTTCGCGATCATCGACTCCGACCACTACGGCTCCGGGAACTCGCAGGACTCCAGCCTCGTCTCGCCCGTGGTCGACCTGTCCGCCCAGCCCTCACCCGAGCTCGGCTTCGACACCGACTACGACGGGATCGGCGGCCAGGTGGCCGACGTGGACCTGAGCACCGACGGTGGCACGACCTGGAGCAACGTCTGGGAGCAGACCACCTCCGACGTCAACGGCCACGTCTCGCTGCCGCTGCCGACCGCTGCGGGCCAGGCTGCGGTGCAGGTGCGGTTCCACTTCACCGCGACCTGGGGCTGGTGGTGGATCGTCGACAACGCCTTCCTCGGCACCCGGACCTGCGAGGCCGAGGGCGGCGGGCTCGTGGCGGGCATCGTCCGCGACGCCAACACCCACCAGCCGCTGAACGGGGCGAAGGTCGCCAGCGACGCGCACCCGGACGAGTTCGGGATCTCGGCTGCGACGCCCGACGACCCGGCCGTGCCGGACGGCTTCTACTGGCTCTACTCGTCGACCACGGGACGCACCAGGTTCCACGCCACCGACGGGAAGTACACACCGGCCACGGCCAAGGTGAACGTCGTGCCGGGAGGGACGACCCACAAGAACTGGACCCTCCGAGCCGGGCACCTGACGGTGTCGCCGGGCAGCCTGAGCGCCACGGTCCGGCTCGGTGGATCGGCCAGCAGGACGCTCACCTTCGGCAACGACGGCACGAAGCCGGTCCATGTCGACCTCGGCGAGCGGAACGGTGCGTTCACCCCGCTGGTGCGCGGACCGGGCGCCGCGATCGTGCATCGCAAGGGCACGTTCACCCCGAAGGCGATGGTGACCTCGCGGGCGGCGACGAGCGGCAGGAAGTACGTCGTACCGCACCGGGCGGCGACGCCAGCGGCCCCGCCGTGGACCGACATCGCCGACTTCCCGACACCGACGATGGACAACGCGGTCGCCTACGGCGACGGAAAGGTCTACTCGGTCGCGGGCTACAACGGCACCGACAACGTCGCCGACGGCTACGTCTACGACCCGTCGTCCCAGGCGTGGACCGCGATCGCGGACGCGCCCGCACCTCTCGAGGCTCCGGCCGGCGCCTACGTGGACGGGCACCTCTACCTGGTCGGCGGCTGGGCCGCGAACGGGGACGCCTCCAGCGGTGTCTACGCCTACGACCCGGCGTCCGACTCCTGGGCGCAGAGGGCAGACCTGCCCGTGGACATCAGTGCGACCAGCACGGCGGTCCTCGACGGCCGGCTGTACGTCGTGGGTGGCTGTACGACGGGCGACTGCGCGCCGACCAGCAGCCAGGTGTACCGCTACGACCCCGCCGCCGACAGCTGGACCGCCGTGGCCGACTACCCCGAGAAGGTGGCGTTCACCGCCTGTGCCGGGATCGCCGGTGAGGTCGTCTGTGCCGGCGGTGTCGACGCGGACACCAACACCTCGACGGCGCACGCCTACGCCTACGACCCGGGCAGCGACAGCTGGACCCAGGTGGCCGACATGCCGGCCGACCTGTGGGCGGCGGCCGCGAGCGGTGCCGGCGACAAGCTGCAGGTGTCCAGCGGCGTGGTGGACAACGGTGCGGCCGTGACGAACGAGGGCTACGAGTACGACCCGGCGGCCAACAGCTGGAGCGACCTGCCGGCGGCCAACGATGCGGAGTACCGAGGCGGCGGCAGCTGTGGGATGTACAAGATCGGCGGCTCGACCGGCGGGTTCAGCCCGGCGCCGTTCTCCGAGGTCCTGCCGGGCTACGACCAGTGCGGGTCGAGCGCCGACGTGCCCTGGCTGTCGGAGGATCCCGCGTCCTTCGACGTCGCTCCGGGCGCGACGGTCACCGTGACCGTCGGGATGGACGCCTCCCAGGTGGACCAGCCCGGGACCTACTCCGCGAAGCTGACGGCCGCGACCGACTCGCCGTACCAGGTCACCCCGGTCTCGGTGACCATGGAGGTCACGCCGCCGGCGTCGTGGGGCAAGCTCCGCGGCACGGTGACCGACACGGCCAACGGTCATCCGATCGCCGGTGCGACGGTCCAGGTCTGCACGATGTACGACGGGCAGACCGGCAGCTGCGGACCGGTGACGTACACCCTGAAGACGGACGCCGACGGCTACTACCAGCTGTGGCTCGCCCGCGGGTACAACCCGCTCGACGTGATCGCGGCCAAGGACGGCTACCAGCCGAAGGCCAAGATCGTGCGGCTCACCGCCGGCGGGACCGTCACGGCCGACTTCGCCCTGAAGAAGAGCTAGGAGGCAACCGACCACGGTGCCGGGGACACCTCTGTCGTCCCCGGCACCGCTCTGAGCACTCGCCTTCGCCCACCATCCGCTCGGCGGTGGGCACCGAACCACCGGTGTGGAGCCGGTCTACTCGTCCGTGATCGCGCTGACCCGCGGGCTCTTCGGTGCGCTGGGGCTACGGATCGAGCTGGTCGGAACGGAGCGGGTGCCGCGGACCGGTCCGGTGCTGCTGGCGAGCAACCACGTGAGCTTCCTCGACTTCACCCTGGTCGGTCTCGCGGCCCGGCCGCGCCGCGTCCGGTTCCTGGCGCGGCACGACGTGTTCGGTCACCGGGCGGCCGGCCCGCTCCTGCGGTCGATGCGCCACGTGCCGGTCGATCGGCAGGCGCCGGCGGCGGCGTACCTCACGGCACGTCGGCTGCTCGAGCGGGGTGAGGCGGTCGGGGTCTTCCCGGAGGCCGGGATCAGCCAGGCGTACGACGTACGGGCCCTGATGCCCGGAGCGGTGGCCCTGGCCGCGGCCACCGGGGCGCCTCTGCTCCCAGTGGCCGTCTGGGGGCCGCAGCGCATCGCGACGGCGCGCCGACCGATCGACCTGACCCGTGGTCGGCCGATCTCGATCCGGGTCGGGGAGCCCCTGGCGGTGGCATCCGACGCGGATCTGGAGGCAGGCACGGTCGACCTGGGAGTGCGGCTCCAGACGATGCTCGGCTCCCTGCAGGCCCTCCCGCGGCACCAGCCCGGTCCGGGCGAGGACGCGCCGTGGCACCCGGCACACCTCGGCGGCTCGGCACCGACGCGGGCCGAGGCCGAGCCCCGCGAGTCGATCCCGGGCTCGGCGATCCGGTGGTGGGAGCGGCTCCCGCCTCAGGACCCGCGGGCGACCGCGCGGGACGAGTCGGAGATCCAGCCGCTCCAGCTGCCGGCGTAGAGCGCGGCGTCGATGCCGACCAGTCGCAGCGCCAGGACGGTCTGGCAGGCCGTCACGCCCGAGCCGCAGTACGCCGCCACCGGGAGGTCCGCGCGCACGCCGAGGGCATCGAAGCGCGAGCGCAGGGCCGCGGGTGGACGGAAGCGACCCAGCTCGTCGGTGACGTCGGTGAGCGGCGCGTTCACGGCACCGGGGACGTGACCGGCGACCGGGTCGATCGGCTCGGTCTCGCCCCGGAAGCGCTCCGCCGACCGGACGTCCAGCAGGACGCCTCGAGCAGGGAAGGCCGCCTGCTTCGCTGTCGTCGATGACCGAGCGGTGCCCGGGTACGCCGGACCAGTCGCCAGGGGCCGGCGGTGCGGTCTGGTCGGTGGAGACGGGACGTCCCGAGGCGGCCCAGGCGGCGAGCCCCCCGTCGAGGACGAGCACGTCGTCGTGGCCGAAGTCGCGGAGCAGCCACCACAGCCGGGCAGCCGCAGTGGCCGGGCCGGCGTCGTACACCACGACGGTCGAGCCGTGACGCACGCCGGCCCGTCGCATGGCGGCCACGAACCGCTCGGGCTGCGGCAACGGGTGACGCCCGCCGGGTCCGGGCGCCTCGGCCAGGTCGTCGTCCATGTCCACGTAGACGGCGCCCGGGAGGTGCCCGGCGTCGTACTGCACGCGTCCGGGCGCACCCGTCGTGGTGAGGCGGGTGTCGAGGACGACGGCGTCGAGGCCGTCGAGGTCGGCGACGTCGAGCAGCAGACCGGGACGGATCATCGCGTCAGGAGCCGAACGGGAGGGGCTCGGGGGAGAGGGCGACCGACTGCGCGCGAGCAGCCGTCAGGCGACGTCGGTGGTGCTGGCGGCACAGCACCTCGTAGGCGACCTCGGCGGGCTCGCCCTCGACCGTGTCGACGTCGCCGACCACGATCACCTCGCCCTCCACCACCATCGCGCCGTCCTCGGTGCGTGCGTTGTGGGTGGCGCGCTTCCCGCACCAGCACAGGGCCTCGACCTGCAGCACGTTCATCCGGTCGGCCAGCTCGACCAGCCGGGCGCTGCCAGGGAAGAGGCGGGTCCGGAAGTCGCTGAGGATGCCGAACGCGAAGACGTCGATCTGGAGCTCGTCGACGACCTTGGCGAGCTGGTCGATCTGTGTCTGGGTGTAGAACTGCGCCTCGTCGCAGATCAGGTAGTCGATCCGCGCGCCTGCCGTCAGCGAGTCGACGACGTAGCGCCAGAAGTCGAAGTCGTCCTCCACCTCGATCGCGTCGTGGGTGAGCCCCAGCCGGCTGGAGAGGATGGCCTCGCCCGCACGGTCGTGGGTGGTGAAGATCCGCCCGACCCGACCGCGCGCGGCGTGGTTGTGGTTGGTCTGGAGCGCGAGGGTGCTCTTGCCCGAGTCCATGGTCCCGGTGAAGAAGTGGAGTTCAGCCATCGCGCCGGATTGTGTCACGGCGGCGGAGTGCTCCGAAGGGCTCGGCCTCCCCGTGTCGGTCGAGCCCTTCGGTGTCCGTGGTCCTCTGCACACCCCTCGGTCCAGAGGAACTACCTAGACGGTAGGGGGCGCCGAGAGGCCCGGTGGCGCTTCCGGACAGGTGCGACCGATCGGTCGTCGGGGACTAGTCGCACGGGGTCAGAGCCGCCGTCGGTAGGTTGACCCCCGTTTCCGGCGTCGCGCGGCCGAGCCCGGTCTACCAGTGCACGCCCTTGAAGACCTTCGCGAGCATGATCTGCTCCGACTCGCGGGTGCCGGTCGAGCCCTGGCCCTTGGCGGCGGCCGAGTCGGGGAACACGTGGTAGGCCATGTTGAGCACCCGGAACGCCAGCTTGGGAGCCACGGTGTGGGCGACCGCGCCGACGTTGCCGAGCAGGGTGTTGATCTCGTGCGGCCGCTCGACCATCGCCTCGATCACCAGGTCCGCGGCCTGCGCGGGAGAGATGGTGGGGAACTTGTCGTAGATCTTGGTCGGCGCGATCATCGGCGTCCGCACGAGCGGCATGTGGATGCTGGTGAAGGTGATCCCGTCGCCGACGAGCTCGGAGGAGACGACGTTGCTCCAGGCGTCGAGGGCGGCCTTGGAGGCGACGTACGCCGAGAAGCGCGGCGGATTCGTCTGGACGCCGATCGAGGAGATGTTGACGATGTGGCCGCGGTGGCCCTCGCGCATCTTGGGGATCAGACCCATGACCAGCCGGATCGCGCCGAAGTAGTTCAGCTGCATGGTGCGCTCGAAGTCGTGGAATCGGTCCTGCGAGAGGCGCAGCGAGCGTCGGATCGAGCGACCGGCGTTGTTCACCACGAAGTCGATGCTCGGCAGGTCGGCGGTGAGCTGGGCGCACAGACCGTCGATGGCCTCGAGGTCGGAGAGGTCGCAGGCATAGACGTACGCCGTTCCGCCGCGGTTCTCGATCGTGGCCCGCGTCGCCTCGAGCTTGTCCTTGCCGCGCGCGATCAGGACGGGGATGCCGCCGGCCTGGGCCACCTTCAGCGCCGTCACCTGGCCGATGCCGGAGGATGCGCCGGTGATCACGACGTACTTCCCGGTCAGTGCCTCGCGTGCGCCGGCGTCGTGGCCCGTCGACTGGTCGAGGTGGTCCTCCCAGTAGCCCCACAGGGTGCGGGCGTAGGACTCCAGGTCGGGGACGGCGATGCCGGAGCCGGCGAGCGCCTTCTCGGTACGGCGGGAGTCGAAGACCGATCGGAACGACGTGTGGGCGAGCACCTCGGCCGGGACGCCGAAGCGACCGAGGGTCTGGTCGAGCAGCATCTGGACCGGACCGGTCCGCACGAGGCTGGTGGCCAGGCGCAGGGGCCGCAGCGGGCCGGGGACCAGCCCCAGCAGTCCGCCGGCGCTGCCGCGGTCGATCGGCGTGGCGAACTGCGGCGCGCCCGCGGCGGCGCAGAACGCGTTGAGCACCTCGACCACCGGCTGCGGCTCGGGGTTGACCAGGTGGAAGGCCTCCCCGTCGTGCCCCTCGAGGTGGGCGAGCCGGTCGAGGGCGGCCGCGACATAGTCGACGGGCACCAGGTTGGTGTCGCCGAGGTCGATGCCGACCAGCGGCAGCCAGGACGGCAGCGCGTCGCGCAGCATCTTGATCGCGGGGAACAGGTAGTAGGGGCCGTCGACCTTGTCCATCGCGCCGGTCTCGCTGTGGCCGACGACGATGGCCGGCCGGTAGACGCGCCACGGGACGGTGGCCTCGTCGCGGACCAGCTTCTCGGACTCGAACTTCGTGCGGTGGTACGGCGAGGTCAGGGCCTGGCCCTCGTCGAACATCGCCTCGTCGAAGGGACCGTCGTACTCCCCGGCGACGGCGACCGAGCTGACCTGGTGGAAGCAGCCGACCTCGAGCGCCCCGGCCAGCTCGAGCGCGTGGCGGGTGCCGCCGACGTTCATCGTCTCGTTGGCCTCGTCGTCGGCCGTCATGTCGTAGATCGCGGCGAGGTGGAAGAAGTGCTCGATGTCTCCGACGTGCTCGTCGACCCACGCCTCGTCGACCCCCAGCCGGTCGGCGCCCAGGTCGCCGACGACGGCGACCACCCGGTCGGTGTCCCAGAGCTCGATCATCGTCTGCAGGCGGGGGAGGGAGCCCTGACGCACCAGCACGTGGACGGTGCCCTCGCGATGGTCGAGCAGCTCCTCGACCAGGTGTCGTCCGATGAAGCCGGTGGCGCCCGTCACGAAGTACGACATGGCGAGACCCTACTCGTGAGCGAGGCCTGCATGGGGCCGCTCTGACCCGGCGTACTCACCCGTCCCATCCGTCACAACGCCGGGGCACTCCTGTCACTTCTCGGGGGTTGCAACCCCCGAGAAGTGCCGGGATACCCGGCGAGCCGGGGATCCCGACCGACGCGCCCCGCCCCGCCTCACTCCGGGGAGCTGCCGCCGCCGAACATGATCTCGTCCCAGCTCGGCACCGACGCGCGGCCGCGGGTCTTCTTCACGGGCTTGCGCGCGGGGGGCTCGTGCGGGTGCTGGTCGGTCGTCTCGGAGTCGTCGGAGTCATTGGAGTCATCGGCGGCATCGGCGTCGACCGCCGGAAGGGTGCCGGTGTCGGTGGGCTCGTCGAGGTAGGCCTCGAGCGGGGCCTCGGCACCGAGTGCGGCACTCTCCTCCCGACGCGCGTCCTCGGTCTCGTGGGCCGCTGCGGGAGCCACCTCGAGGGTCGGCAGCGGCGAGGGGTCCTCGCTGACGAGCTCGAGGGCGTCCTCGCCCAGCGGCAGCTCCTCGGGAGGTACGGCGGACAGGCGGCGCCGGCGGGCGGTCGACAGGTCGTCGCCGAGCGCGGCCACCTCGGCTTCATCGGGCATCGGGGCATCGGCGATCTCGCCGAGCAGCCAGTGCGCGTCGTCGTCGTCGGCGACGACGTAGTTGCCCGGAGCGTCGAAGGAGAAGTGAGCGGCGCCGACCCGGTCGCCCGTCGTGTAGGAGCCGGTCAGCGTCCACCGACCGTCCTCGCGCCGCCAGGCGTCCCAGGTCACCGTGTCGGGGTCGACGTTGCGCCCGCGGAGGTGACTGCCGACGGCGTCCCCGAGGGTCCGGGCGCCGGCGCCCCCGCTCTCGGTCGGGCGGCGGCGGATCGAGGCGCGCTGGGCCCGCTGGGCGACGTGGGCGCGCTCGGCCAGCACCGGGGTGGCGTACGGCATCACCTTGTCGACGGACGTGCCGGCGACCTGGGCGACGGCCTCGGGGGTCTCCCCGGAGCGGATGCGCGCCTGGATGTCGCGTGGGCGAAGCGTTGAGTCCATCTGCATCTCCAACTGGGCGAGCCGTGGCTGGTCGCCGCGCAAGGCGGCCCGGAGCCGGTCGTCGACGTCGACGGTGAACTCCACCCCGGCGTCGCTGACGAGCAGGAGCTTCCGGCCGTCCTCGCTCACCCCCGTGAGCCTGAGGTGCACCATGGCCGTTCCGCTCCCGTGTCCGCTCCTACCCGTTCCTGCTCCGGTGCGCCGAAGCCTACGCCAGCGCGACCCCGCCGCCCCGTTGCCGCTACGGCGCGCCCCGCACCTGCCGGGCGCCCGTCGTACGGGTGTCGATCAGGCCCCCAGCACCCGGTCGAGGTAGGCGTTGGTGAAGACCCGGTCGGGGTCGAGCCGCTCCCGCATCGCCAGGAACTCGTCGAACCGCGGGTACGCCGGTGCCAGGTCGGCGGCCGTCCGCGTGTGCAGCTTGCCCCAGTGGGGCCGGCCGTCGTGCTCGCGCATCACCCGCTCCATCGCCTCCAGGTACGCCGCGTGGGTGTGCCAGTCGGAGTGGTGGTGGGTGTGGAAGGCGAGATAGAAGGAGTCGCGCCCGGACGCCGTCGAGAGTGGGATGTCGTCGGCCGGAGCCACCCGGATCTCGACCGGGAAGCTGATCTTCCAGTCCGACGCCTCGACCACGCGCCGCGCCTCACGGAGCGCGTCGAGCCCGGCCTCGCGAGGAACGGCGTACTCCATCTCCCGGAAGACGACCCTCCGCGGCGAGGTGAAGACCCGGTGGGCGACGTCGCTGTAGGTCCGCGGCGACAGGACCCGCGCGGAGACCTGGTTCAGCCGGGGGATCACGCCCGGCACCCGGTTGGCGCCGGCGGTGAGGGCACCGAAGACCGTGTTGGACAGGAAGTCGTCATCGAGCCAGCCGCGCAAGCGCGACACCGGCTCCGCCTCCGAGACGTCGGCGTCGAGCCGGGTGTTGCGCTTGGTCAGCAGGCGGTCGGTGTGGGGGAACCAGTACATGTCGCAGTGGTGGCTCTCCGCCACCATCTCGTCGAAGGACCCGAGCGCCTCGTCCCACGACATCGGCTGCTCGACGGCCTCGAGCAGGAACAGCGGCTCCACCGCGAACGTCACGGTGGTCAGGATCCCGAGCGCTCCGAGGCCGACGCGCGCGACGTCGAAGACGTCGGCGTGCTGCTCGCGCGAGGCGTCGATGACCTCGCCGGTGCCGGTCACGAGCTGGAGGCCGGCGAGCTGGGCGGCGAGACCGGCGGCGACCCCGCCTGTGCCGTGGGTGCCGGTCGAGGTCGCCCCACCGAGGGTCTGCTCGGCGATGTCTCCCATGTTGTGCAGCGACAGGCCGAGCCGCTCGAGCTCGGCGTTGAGCACCTTCAGCCGGGTGCCGGCGTACGCGGTGACGGTCATCGCCTCGCGGTCGACGCCGATGAGTCCCTGCATCCCCTGGGGTCGGAGCATCACGTCGCGTGGTGCCGCGATCGCGGTGAAGCTGTGGCCGCTGCCGATCATCTTCACCGTCGACCCGTCTCGGCGCGCCGTGGCGACGGCCTCCACGACGTCCGCGACCGAGGTCGGGGTCGCCGCGGTGCGGGGGTCGGCGGACTCCAGTCCTGCCCAGTTCTGCCAGTGCACGCGACGAGCCTAGAGCCAGCCCACGGCAGCGTCGGCGCTAGGGGATCACGGCTCCCGGTGGCGCGGACACGGACTCCGTCCGGCCGGCAGGCGGGGAGCCGAGGGCCAGGCCGGCGAAGGCCGCGACGAGGCCGGCGCCGAAGGCGACGAAGTACGCCGCGCTCGCTCCGTGGGCGTCGATCACCACACCGGCGAGGGCCGCCCCGGGCGCGAGCCCGGCGGCGATGCCGGTGTGCATGATCGCGATGCCCTCGGTCAGCCGGGCCCCCGGCACCATCTGCTCGGTGGCGCTCATCGACGCGATCAGGGTCGGAGCGATGGCGACGCCGGCGACGAAGAGGGAGATCCCCATCACCAGCATCGAGTCCACGAACGCGATCGGCAGCATCACCAGGGCCAAGGCCGCGCTCCCGACCTGGACCCGGAACACAGCCGGTCGACGCCAGCGCAAGGTGCCGGTGACCAACCCGGCGAGCATGCTGCCGAGCGCCCACAGCGCGAGCAGGACGCCGGCATACGACTTCGCGCCCTGCTCGCCGGAGAACGCGACCGTGGCCACCTCGGCGGCGGCGAACATCGAGCCGAGGGCGAAGCAGACCACCGCCAGCGGAAGCACCCAGCGCCACGGCATGGGCGGCCGGAGCCCGGTCTGGTGCCCGGGCGGGTGCGGGTCGGGCTGGGTGCTGCGCTGCGTGGCCAGGTAGAGGGAGCCGCCCACGCCGCTCACGAGCGCGATCGCCAGGCCCGCCCAGGGACGCCACGTGGTCGCGAGGACGGTCGCGACGGTCGGCCCGATGATGAAGATCGCCTCGTCGATCACCGACTCCAGCGCGTACGCCGTCTGGATCTCCGTCGCCTCGCCGGCGAGCACGTAGGACCAGCGGGCCCGCACGCACGAGCCGATCGGCGGGTACGCCGCGCCGGCGGCCGCCGCGGCCGCGAACGCCGTCGGGTTCGGCCAGCCCTCCTGGATGCTCACCACGAGCAGGACGATCGCCACGCCGAACACCGAGGCGACGACGGGCAGGACCCGCGCCTGCCCCAGCCGGTCGAGGAGCCGTCCCTGCACGATCGCCATCAGCCCGTTGGCGATCGTGTACGCGGCGGTGAGGGCTCCGGCGAGGCCGTAGGAACGGCCGAGACCCGTGACCAGCAGCACGATGCCGAGCGTGTCGATCGAGATCGGCAGCCGGGCGACCATCGCAGTCGCGCTGAACCGGAGGGCACCGGGACGGCCGAGCACGGCACGGTAGCGGGTGAACATCGTCCGGCGAGCGTAGGGCACGATGGAGCAATGTCCCGACCCGACGTCGCCCCCTATGACGCGCTGCTGCTGGTGTCGTTCGGAGGGCCGGAGCGGCCCGAGGACGTCGTCCCGTTCCTGGAGAACGTGACGCGTGGCCGGGGCATCCCGCGCGAGCGGTTGGAGGCGGTCGGGGCTCACTACTCCCTCTTCGGAGGGCGGTCGCCGATCAACGACCTCAACCGCACGCTGCTCGCCGCACTGCGCGACGACCTGACCGCGCACGACATCGACCTGCCGATCTACTGGGGCAACCGGAACTGGGACCCCTACCTCGCGGACGCGGTCGCCGAGATGAAGGCGGACGGAGTCACCCGAGCGGCCTGCCTGGTGACCAGCGCGTACTCGTCGTACTCGTCGTGCCGGCAGTACCGCGAGAACCTCGCGAGCGCCGTCGAGCAGGTCGAGGACGCACCCCGGCTCGACAAGCTCCGGCTGTACTTCAACCACCCGGGCTTCCTGGAGCCGGTCGTCGACGCTGTCGTCGAGGTGACCGAGGGCAGAGCGGACGCGCGGCTTGCTGTTCGTCACCCACTCGATCCCGGAGTCGATGAACGAGGGCAGCGGTCCGCTGGGCGGCGCGTACCTCGCCCAGCACCTGGACGCCGCGGCGTACGTCGCCGCGCGGGTCGCCGAGGTGTCGGGTCGCCGGCACGACCACGACCTGGTCTTCTGCTCGCGCTCCGGACCACCACACGTGCCGTGGCTCGAGCCAGACGTCAACGACCACCTCGAGCGGCTCGCCGGCGACGGCGTCACCTCGGTGGTGATGATCCCGATCGGCTTCGTCTCCGACCACATGGAGGTGGTCTACGACCTCGACACCGAGGCAAGGGCGACCGCCGAGCGGCTGGGCCTGGACGCCGTCCGCGTGCCCACGTCGGGGACCGACCAGCGGTTCGTCGAGATGGTGCGCGACCTGCTCCTCGAGCGCGCCGCGGTCGAGCGCGGGGAGACGGTCGAGCGGGAGGCTGTGGGTGGCTGGTCGGCCTGCTGGGACCGCTGTGCCGCCGACTGCTGCCCCAACCCACGGGCGCCACTGCCCGCCCTCAGCCAGCTGCCACCGGGCGTGCTGCCCGAGGGCGTCAGGCGAGCGGGCGCGACCGCGTGACCTCCCCCGACTCGCGGGCGCTGGCCGAGCTCGCCCTCGCCACGGCTCGTGAGGCCGGCGAGCTCGTGGTGCGGCTCCGGAGCGAGGGGGTCGAGGTCGCGGGCACCAAGTCGAGCCCGATCGACATCGTCACCGAGGCAGACCGGGCCAGCGAGGTCCTGGTCCGGGAGCGTCTGCTCGGCGCACGCCCCGACGACGGGATGGTCGGCGAGGAGGGCAGCTCGCGCGAGGGAACCAGCGGGGTGGTGTGGATCGTCGACCCGATCGACGGAACGGTGAACTACCTCTACGGGCTGCCCCACTTCGCGGTCAGCATCGCCGCCGAGCTCGACGGGACGGTGGTGGCAGGGGTCGTCGTCGCGCCGGTCCTCGGGCTGGAGTACGTCGCGACGGCCGGCGGTGGCGCCACCCTGAACGGGCGGCCGATCAGCCCCCGCCCCGTCGTACCTCTGGCGGAGCGGCTGGTCGGCACCGGCTTCAGCTACGAGCAGCCGGCCCGGACCCGGCAGGCCGAGTACCTGGCGCGCATGCTCCCGCGCATCCGCGACATCCGGCGGCTCGGGTCCTGTGCCCTCGACGTCTGCGGGGTGGCCTCCGGCCTCCTCGACGCCTACGTCGAGGAGGGAGCCCACATCTGGGATCACGCGGCCGCGGGACTCGTGGTGGAGGAGGCGGGGGGCACCCTGGAGGTGACCCGGTCGCCGGGCGGGAAGCGGCTCCTGATCTGTGCTCCCGACGCCGGTTTCGGGGAGTTCCGCGCCCTCGTCGTCGCCGCCGGATTCGTGCATGGAGAGGGTCCCGACGGGGCACTGGATGCGGGTACCGCGACCGGGGAATAGCCGACCGTCACCTTCTGTTCATGAGACACGGCGCTCCCGGGGATGCAGTCCGGACGGGCATGGTGCACAATCTGGCGCGCTGAACGATCGGCGCCACGACCTCACCACGGAGGTCACGGGCGCGGGATGGGGAGAGAACACAACGCATGGCCACCGACTACGACGCCCCTCGCAAGAACGAGGAAGACCAGTCCGAAGAGAGCATCGAAGAGCTCAAGGCGCGTCGGCACGACAAGAACTCAGGCAAGGTCGACGAGGACGAGGCGGAGGCCGCCGAGTCCTTCGAGCTGCCTGGTGCCGACCTGTCCCATGAAGAGCTCGCCGTCGAGGTGATGCCGCGCCAGGAGGACGAGTTCACCTGCATGAGCTGCTTCCTGGTGCATCACCGCAGCCAGCTGGCCGACGCCAAGCGGCTGATCTGCCGCGACTGTGCCTGAGCAGGAGATCGCGAGGAACGAGCGCGCTCCGTGGTGAAGGCAGATCGAGCGAGCGACGCGACCGAGGAACCAGGTCGCGTGAGCGAGACGAAATCCAGTGACGGTGCCTGGGGCCACGGCTCCAGGCACCGTCTCTTTGGTTTCGAGACGGTCGCGGAGCGACCTCCTCGACCAGCGGAGAAGTGCGTCAGTCCTTCTGCAGCTGCGGGGGCAGGTGTCCGGCTGACTTGGCGTAGTAGCTGGCCGCCCGACGTTGCGCGATCATCCGGGCCAGAGCAACGAAGGTGCCGCTGACGACGGCCCACGCGACCGCCTCGCCCATCGCGACGTCGGGGTCGGCGGGGTTCTCGGGCGGGTGCTTGCCGGTGGCCGCGCGCCAGCCGGTGTCCAGGGCCTTCTTGGCCAGCGCTGCCGCGACGAGGGCGGAGACGACGGAGAAGACGGTCCACAGCTTGCTGGAGCCGGAGTCATCAGCCATGCGGGCAGGCTACCGCGCGGTCGCGCCGCCCAGACCACCCGGAGGGGTCCGCGTCAGCGGGCCGCCGAGATCGCGGTCACCGCAGCCGCCAGCTGCTCGGGACGGCGGCTGCTGACCAGCCAGTACGGCGCGGGGTCGCGGTCGTCCCGCACCGTCACCCGCACCGTGCGCTTCAGGTAGGGGCGGAGGAGGAGGTAGGCGCGCGCGTCGGCCTCGGGTCCGGCCACGCGGCGGGTCGACGCGGGGTCGAGCGGCTCGGCGCCACCGAGGAACTCCCCGGAGATCCGGGCCCGTCCCGCACGGAGCCACCCGTCCTCGACCTCCACCCGCGGCGAGCCGTAGACGAGGAAGAGCAGCGCCATCGCCAGCAGGAGGACGGCCGTCGCCGACCATGCCACCCAGGCCGGGGTCGCCACCACGAACGCCAGCCAGAACGTCGCGATCAGCATCGTGCCCTGGACCCACCAGCGGAACGGCACGCTCAGCCGCTCGTGATGGCGCGCGGACACCGCGCCGCTGCCGGCGGGAGGCACGGGGCTGTCTGGCACGCGCACAGCCAACCATCCCAGGTAATACAGTCCCGCACGTGCCTCCCGTCACCGACGACCCTCTGGCCGGGTTGGGGCTGCCCGTCGCCGTCGTCCGGCTCGATCCCGGGCTGCCGCTCCCGTCGTACGCCCACCCCGGTGACGCCGGAGCGGACCTGATGTCGACCATGGACCTCACCCTTGCGCCCGGCGAGCGGGCGCTGGTGCCGACCGGGATCGCGCTGGCGCTCCCCGAGGGGTACGTCGCGCTGGTCCATCCGCGCTCGGGCCTCGCCGCCCGCCACGGACTGTCCATCGTGAACACCCCGGGCACCATCGACGCGGGTTACCGCGGCGAGGTCAAGGTGCTCCTGGTCAACCACGATCGCACCCAGCCGGTCGAGCTCCGTCGCGGTGACCGGATCGCCCAGCTCGTCGTCCAGCGCGTCGAGCGAGCCGTCTTCACCGAGGTCCCCGCCCTGCCCGAGTCGGTCCGGGGCGCCGGGGGATACGGTTCAACCGGAGTCGAGAGCCCCGCTCCCGGTGCCTGAGCAGGTTTCCTGCCATCGCGCCGTCAGCCGCCCACAGGAGATGTTCTGATGTTCCGCCGCAGGTCCCGCTCGGAGCCGGTCGAGCCCGACGCGCTCGATGACGCGCAGGTCGAGGAGGCGGAGGCCGACCTCGAGGATGCCGGCGACGAGGGGGGCCCGGTGAGCGGCCCGTGGGACGCCGACGACCTCACCGACGACGGCATCGACCGGGTCGACCTGGGCTCGCTGCGGGTGGCGCCCACCGAGGACACCGAGCTGCGGCTGCAGGTCGACGAGCAGACGGGCGAGGTGCAGTCGGTGATGCTGGCCGGCGAGGAGGGCGCCATCGAGCTGCGTGCCTTCGCCGCCCCGCGCGGCGGGGACCTCTGGAGCGAGGTCCGGCCCCAGATCGCCGCCGACGTCTCCCAGCACGGCGGCACGGCCACCGAACGCGACGGCCGGTGGGGCGTCGAGCTGGTCTGCCAGATGCAGGTCGTGATGCCGGACGGGACCCAGGCCCTCCAGCCGTCGCGCATCGTCGGCGTCAACGGCGCCCGCTGGCTGCTGCGGGCGACGTTCCTCGGCCGTCCCGCCGTCGAGCTCGACGACGCGCAGCGCTGGGAGGACGCGCTGGCGGCCGTCGTGGTCCACCGTGGCTCCCACGCGATGCCGGTCGGAGACCCGCTGCCGCTGACCCTGCCCGACGACGCCCAGCGCGTGCAGGAGCCCTGAGCGACCGGCGACCCGTCGAGTCCCGATCCGACGCGGGACGACCTAGGCTGGAGACATGGGCGAGAAGAGCAAGCTGCGTCGCACCATCAGCAAGTGGGCGAACGCCGAGGACATGCACGCGCGCGAGCTGCGTGAGACCACGCGCAAGGGTGACTGCAACCTGATCGCCGACTCGCACGACCGGGAGCCGGTCCGGCTGCGCGGCACGCTGAGGACCGTGACGCTCCGCCCGCGGGGCGGTGTCCCGGCATTGGAGGCCGAGCTCTTCGACGGCTCCGACTCGTTGATGCTGGTGTGGCTCGGTCGTCGCGAGATCGCGGCCATCAGCCCGGGCCGGTCGATGGAGGTCGAAGGCCGGATCGGCAAGCACGGCGGCGACCGGATCATCTACAACCCGCGCTACACGCTGCTGCCCTGATCGCCCGATGACCAACGATCCCACGACGCCGGCGTCCCACCCCTCCACCGAGGTCGTGACTCACACGGTCGAGTCGCTGGTCCGCCAGCAGCTCGGCCAGGCGCTCGGCGGCCGTCGCGGCATGATCGAGGCGGCCGTGCCGACCCTGGCGTTCACCGCGCTCTGGCTCACCACGCGCAACCTGACGCTCGCCCTCGCCACCAGCGTCGCCGTCGCACTGGCCGAGCTCGTGGTCCGGCTGGTCCAGCGGTCGACGGTCAAGTTCGTGGTGAACGCCCTGGTCGGGATCGGGATCGGTTGGCTGTTCGTCCATCTCGCCGCCAGTCGCGGTGGCAGCGCCGACGACCAGGCCCTGGCCTACTTCCTGCCCGGACTGCTCTACAACACCGGGTACGCCGTGATCTTCGGGCTGACCTGCGTGATCGGCTGGCCCCTCGTCGGCTTCATGATCGGCAGCGTCACCGGCGACCCGACCGCCTGGCACGACGACCCCCAGATCGTGCGGCTGTGCTCGCGGCTGACGTGGCTGCTGGTGCTGCCCTGCGCCGTCCGGGCGGTGGTCCAGGGACCGATCTGGCTCGGGGGCCATTCCGGCAGCATCTCCGCCGACACCGCCGTGGCGACGCTCGGTGTGCTCAAGGTGGCGATGGGCTGGCCACTCCAGCTGGCCTCTCTTGCCGCGATGTCGTGGCTGCTCAGTCGCAACCACACGCCCCTCCAGAGCGGGGTCAGTCCCGCTGTCGATCCGGGCTGAGCAGCTCCTCGAGCTCGCTCTCCACGTCCGCACCCGCCACGAACAACAGCTCGTCGCCGGCCTCGATCGGCTGCTCGCCGTCGGGGGCGTAGACCTGGCCGTCGCGCAGGATCGTCACCAGCGCGGCGTTCTCGGGGAACGGGATCAGCCCCGACGGCTTCCCGACGTACGGCGAGTCCTCGGGCAGGGTGAGCTCGACGAGGTTGGCGTTGCCCTGGCGGAAGGTGAACAGCCGCACCAGGTCACCGACCGTGACGGCCTCCTCGACGAGGGCGGACATGATCCGCGGGGTCGACACGTTGACGTCGACGCCCCAGGCCTCGGTGAAGAGCCACTCGTTGTTGGGGTGGTTGACCCGGCCCACCGTCCGCGGCACGGCGAACTCGGTCTTCGCGAGCAGCGAGGTGACGAGGTTGGCCTTGTCGTCACCGGTCGCGGCGATCACCACGTCGCACTGGTCGAGGTGCGCCTCCTCCAACGACGAGAGCTCGCAGGAGTCGGCGAGGAGCCACTCCGCGTCGGGCACCCGCTCGGGCTTGATGGCGCCCGGGTCCTTGTCGACGAGGAGCACCTGGTGGCCGTTGGTGATCAGCTCGCGGGCGATCGAGCGGCCGACCGCACCGGCACCGGCGATGGCGACGCGCATGTCAGTCCTCCGGCCCGTCGTTGATGACCTGGTAGGCGCCGGCGGCGTTCTCCTCGCGCATCACCAGGTGGAGCAGGTCGCCCTCCTGGATGACGCTGTCGCGGGTCGGCAGCATGCCCTCCCCGAGCCGGTCGATCCAGGCGATCCGCGAGCGCGACTGCATCTCGAAGCCGACGGTCGGGCGGCCGGCCCACGCCGACGGTGCCGGCACCTGGTCGACGCGGATCGTGCCGGAAGGGTCGCGGAAGTCGGGCTCCGCGCCGACCGGCAGCAGCCGGCGCAGGACCTGGTCGGCGGTCCACTTGACGGTGGCGACCGTCGTGATGCCGAGCCGCTGGTAGACCTCGGCCCGACCGGGGTCGTAGATCCGGGCGACCACCTGGTCGATGCCGAAGGTCTCGCGCGCGACACGCGCGGAGATGATGTTGGAGTTGTCGCCGCTCGAGACGGCCGCGAAGGCGTCCGCACGACGGATGCCGGCCTTCTCCAGGACCTCCTGGTCGAAGCCGTAACCGGTGACTTTGTCACCGTTGAACCCGGGTCCGAGCCTCCGGAAGCTGTCGGGCTCGCTGTCGATCACGGAGACCGTGTGGTTGCGCTCCTCGAGGCTCCGGGCCAACGTCGAGCCGACCCGGCCGCATCCCATGATCACCACGTGCACGGGTGAACCGTATCCTGTCCACTCGTGGGTGCAGGTGACGTCTCCAAGCGGATCCTCCTGGGCCGGAAGCTCAGAAGCTCCCAGCTCGGGGAGACCCTGCTGCCCAAGCGCATCGCCCTGCCGGTCTTCGCCAGTGACGCACTCTCCTCGGTCGCCTACGCGCCCGATGAGATCTTCCTGACGCTGTCACTCGCCGGCGCCTCGGCGTACGTGTGGTCGTGGAAGATCGGCATCGGGGTCGCGATCGTGATGCTGACCGTCGTGGCGTCGTACCGCCAGACCGTCCACGCCTACCCCAGCGGCGGTGGCGACTACGAGGTCGCCTCCGTCAACCTCGGCCAGACGGCGGGGGTGACGGTCGCCTCGGCGTTGCTCGTCGACTACGTCCTCACGGTCGCGGTGTCGGTGTCCTCCGGCGTGCAGAACGCCGCGTCCGCGGTCCCCTGGGTGGCGAGCCACGAGGTGGTCATGGCGGTGGGGCTCGTCGTGCTGCTCGCCGCGCTCAACCTGCGGGGAGTGCGTGAGTCGGGCGCGTTCTTCGCGCTGCCCACCTACGGCTTCATGCTCGGGGTGCTCGGCATGGCGGCCTACGGCGCCGTGCGCGCCGCGAACGGGGACCTGCCGCAGGTCGAGAGTGCCGACTTCACGATCGTCCCGGCGCCCGGGTACGCCTCGCCGCTCACCGGCCTCGCACTGGTGTTCCTGCTGGCGAGGGCGTTCTCGTCCGGCAGCGCGGCGCTGACCGGCGTCGAGGCCATCTCGAACGGCGTCCCCGCGTTCCGCAAGCCGAAGAGCAAGAACGCCGCGACCACCCTGCTCCTGCTCGGGACCATCGCCATCACGATGATGCTGAGCATCCTCGCGCTGGCCAACAAGATGGGGCTGAAGTACGTCGACCCCACGGACACCTCCCGCCTGCTCGACGCGAACGGGAACCCCATGCCTGCCGGTTACGACGAGCCGACGGTGATGGCCCAGCTCTCCAAGGCGGTGTTCGACGCCTTCCCGTTGGGCTACTACTTCGTGCTCGCGATGACCGGGATCATCCTGATCCTGGCCGCGAACACGGCGTTCAACGGCTTCCCGGTGCTGGGCTCGATCCTGGCCCGCGACGGGTTCATGCCCCGGGCGCTCGGCTCGCGCGGCGACCGGCTGGCCTACAGCAACGGCATCCTCGTGCTCGCCGGCTTCGCCGTCGTTCTGATCGTGGCCTTCAATGCCGAGACGACCAAGCTGATCCAGCTCTACATCGTGGGCGTCTTCGTGTCGTTCAACCTCAGCCAGCTGGGCATGATCCGGCACTGGACGCGGCACCTGAAGACCGAGACGGATCCCGCCCAGCGCCGCCACATGATGCGCTCCCGGGGGATCAACACGTTCGGGCTCTGCATGACGGCGGTCGTGTTCGTGGTCATCCTGCTCACCAAGTTCCTCGCCGGCGCGTGGATCGCGATCCTCTCGATGTGCGCCTTCTTCGCGCTGATGAAGGCGATCCGGCGCCACTACGACAACGTCACCCGCGAGCTGGCGGCCGACGACGAGGACAAGGTCCTGCCGACCAAGGTGCACGCGATCGTGTTGGTCTCGAAGCTGCACAAGCCGACGCTGCGGGCTCTCGCCTACGCCAAGGCCTCGCGGCCCAACGTCCTCGAGGCGGTGTACGTCGGCTCCGACGACAAGTCGACGAAGGCGCTGGTCCGCGAGTGGGACGAGCGCAACCTCGGCGTACCCCTGAAGGTCCTCTACTCGCCGTACCGGGAGATCGTGCGGCCGATCATCGACTACGCCACCCAGATCCGGAGGGCCAGCCCGCGCGGGGTGGTCGCGGTCTACATCCCGGAGTACGTCGTCGGCCGGTGGTGGGAGCAGCTGCTCCACAACCAGACGGCCCTGCGGCTCAAGGGCCGGCTCCTGTTCACGCCCGGCGTGATGGTCACCTCGGTGCCCTACCAGCTGCAGTCGTCGCAGATCGCGAGGGCGCGCGAGGAGCGTGAGCTGGCGAGGGTGAAGGCCGGCGACCTGCGGCGCGGGACGCTCGGGCGCTCTGCGGACGACGACCGACAGGTCCCCCGGTGACGGTGACCCCCATGACGGTGGCCCGGTGAGCCGCGGCCGCTCGCGCGCGTCCCGACGTCCGCGGGAGCGGGTCCCTCGAGGGACAGCGCGGGTCGGGGCTCGCTTCGAGGTCGAGGTGGGCCCGATCGCCCACGGTGGGCACTGCGTGGCGCGGGTCCCCACCGGGGAGCCCGGCCGCGAGCGCGTCGTGTTCGTCCGCCATGCGCTTCCCGGCGAACGAGTCGTCGTGGAGATCACCGAGGGCAGCGACGGCGACCGCTTCTGGCGCGGTGACGCCGTGTCCGTGGTGACGGCGTCGCCCGACCGGGTACCGCCCCCGTGCCCCTACGCCGGTCCGGGCGCGTGCGGCGGGTGCGACTTCCAGCACGTCGACGCCGTCGCGCAGCGTGGCCTCAAGGCGAGCGTGGTCCGGGAACAGCTGCGGCGCCTGGCGGGGCTCGACCTGGACGTGGTGGTCGAGGAGGTACCGCCGAACCTGCGGTGGCGGACCCGGATGCGCTATGTCGCGCTTCCCGAGGGCCGCCGCGGGCTGCACGTCCACCGGTCCGACGAGGTGGTCGCCGTCGACGACTGTCTGATCGATGCGGCAGGCGATCCTTCCCGTCGGTCGAGTGACGCCGAGACCCGCGAGACCGTCGCCACGTCGTACGGGAGCCACGACTTCACCGTGGCCCCGCACGGCTTCTGGCAGTCCCACGTGGAGGCGCCTCGGGTGCTGGTGGAGACCGTGCTCTCACTCCTGGGACCGGAGCCGGGGGAGCGGGCGCTCGACCTGTACGCCGGAGTCGGTCTCTTCGCGTCGTTCCTGGCGGATGCCGTCGGGCCGGGCGGTCGAGTCGTGGCCGTCGAGGGCTCCCGCCTCGCCTGCGAGGACGCCCGGACCAACCTGCCTCCGGCCGTCCGCGTCGAGCACGGGCCGGTCGAGCGGGTGCTGGCGACGTCGTACGACGAACCCTTCGACCTCGTCGTGCTCGACCCACCTCGCGAGGGGGCCCGGCGCCCCGTGGTCGAGCAGATCGCCGACCGGGCGCCCCGGGCTGTCGCCTACGTCGCCTGCGACCCCGCCGCCCTGGCCCGCGACCTGGCCACCTTCGCCGAGCTCGGCTACCACCTGCGCACCCTCCGCGCCTTCGACCTCTTCCCGATGACCTCCCATGTGGAGTGCGTTG
>CAWDUA010000018.1:0-43954 GCA_963805345.1 uncultured Actinomycetota bacterium | reverse complement strand
GGCGCGGACCCGATGGCCGCGCCCACGAGGCCTTCCGGCTCTTCCGTGACCCGGCCGGACGCGATGTCCTGGAGCCGGCGGACGAGGTGATCAACCATGGCGATCCCGAACGGATCACCCCTGACGTCCGAAAACAGCGCCGGCGTGTCCTCGCGGCCACGTCGGCTGTGGACCGGGGCCGCGGCGGCAGAGGCCCTCGCTGCCTCGGCGGCGGTGGTGCTCGACCTGCTCATCCCCAGCCTGGTCCTGCTCGCCATGGCCGCGGTGTCGCTCGCCGTACGACGCGTTGGCCTGGGCTCGCTCGGCCTGCGACGGGTGACGGCCGGGCCGTTGGCGCTGCACATGCTGGGCTTCTCGCTGCTCTGGACCTGCGTACAGCTGGGGCTGCTGATGCCCGTGGCCAACCATGTGTCCGGCGCACGCCAGGACCTGAGTGGCTTCGCCGACGTCGAGGGGAACCTCCGCCTGCTCCTGCTGTTCCTCGCGCTGAGCTGGACACTCGCGGCGTTCGTGGAGGAGCTGGCCTTCCGCGGCTACCTCCTGACGCGGATGCGCGAGGCGTTGGGGAGCGGTCGGTGGGCCACGCTCCTCGCCGTCATGGCTTCGTCGCTGCTGTTCGGGGCGGCGCACAGCGAGCAGGGCGCGATCGGCGTGCTCGTCGTCTCGCTGGACGCGGCCGCGTTCGCGGTGCTCCGGCTGCACTACCGCACCCTGTGGGCCTCGGTACTGGCCCACGGTTTCAACAACACGATCGGCTTCGTCGCGCTCTACCTCGTCGGGCCCGTCTACGGCTGGTGGTGAGCGGGGTGGCGGACGACGAGCACGGCGTACATCCCGTGCGCGTAGTGCCCCGGACGGTGGCAGGTCAGCTCGTATCGGCCAGGGGTGAGGCGGAGGGTGACCCAGCCCATCGTGCCGGGCCCGATGCCCTTGCCCGCGCCGGCTGCGCACGACGCCGAGGCCTCGCCGAGCGAGGTGCTCTCGTCCACAGCCCGTTCGGAGCCGACCGTACGACGACCGAGGACGGCGCGCGGATCGAGTGGCAGGACGACCAGCTCGTGCACGCGGGAGCGGTGGTTCGCGGCCAGGAACGTCACCTGACCTGCGGGTACGGCACGCGGGGCGCCGCACAGCATCACCCGGCCGAGCATCGGCTGGGGGTTGCGTGCCGGTGTCCGGGCATCGGCCCGTATCCCGCCCTGCTCGTCATCACACCGCGAGTCACGTCCATCAGGACATGTCGACCCGCGAACCGAGGCGCGGCACGGCGGTCGAGCACCCGACCGTCGACCCGTGGCCCATCCGGGTGGTCATGCCTGGTCCCCGACGTGCCTGGTCGAGATCGGCAGGCAGCCCGTGAGCAGCACCAGGGCGGTGAGGACCACGGGGACCAGGAGTGGCACGCGCAGGCGAGCCGGTCGGGTCATGACACCAGTCCAGGCGGGGCCGCCTCGACGAGGTGGGGGTGGAGGACCGAAGGCCCGGACCGAATCCGGACAGGCCGGCTGGAAGGGCCGGAAATTGACGGACCCCCCGCACGAATGCGGGGGGTCTGGCACGCCCGGGGTGAGCCGGGCGCGGACCTTGCCGGTGGGCCTGGGGGGCTGGCGCCTGCGAGGTCTCCATCTGGAGGCTGGGGGGTTGCCCCCTGATGTTGACTGAAGTTTACACGTGTTGCCCCCGTCGCAGCACGATTCGCGAAAACTCCGAGGATTTTACGAAAGCAGCCCTCGGGAGCGCTCTCCACGCGTGATTCACGCGTGAAGGGGGACCAAAATCACGCGGAAAAGTGGGTCCCGCCGACACTCCAGCGAATGTCAAGACTTCCAAATTTGCCACGGCATGCTCCATGCTTCATCCGGAGCTCGGGGACCGGCACCACACAGGGAGAATTTGACATGGCACGTCAGACCAAGATGAAGATCGCCGCCTTCGCGACCGCCCTCGTGGCGACCGTCGGCATGGCCGCCGTTTCGCCGGCCGCCTCGGCGGATCACTCAGGCAAGACCACGATCACTCACGCTCGCAGCAGCGACTGGTGCTGCTGACCGTCTGACCTTCCGGTTACTCAGCCGCTCGGGTTTGGAGAGTCGAGCGGCGAGCCCCGAAAGACGTCATCAGCGGACTGTCATCTGCTGGTGACTCTGCACGCGAACTCCGGGACGAGCGCGAAGCCCGGTGGACGCGGCCGCACTGCGATAGCAGTCCCGCGACGCCTCGAAGTCACCCACGTCCTCGAGCAGACTGGCCAGCTCGAACCACATCTGCGCAGCGCCGCGATCTGCCCCGACGCCCGTCAGCAGCATGACTGCATGGCGGTATGCGGACTTGGCGCCTTCGACGTCACCGTGTGACAACGCGATTTGTCCCTGCAGCGTCCGGATGTCGGCAGCCAGCAGTGGCGCCCCGTGCTCGACCGACGCCAAGGCGCTCGCGCACAGTTCTGAAGCGTCGAACATCCGCTCTTGGAGGAAGAACGCGCGGGCACGGGCGAGCTCATTGCTGGCGATGTCCACCTTGGTCGCGCTGCTCCAGGCCAGCTCTTCGGCGGCCCTGTCCAGGTTCACCTGAGCCTCGGCAATCTCCGGCGGGTCGAGGCGGAGCTGCATGTTTCCGAGCGTGTTGCGAAGCTTGGCGAGGTTGCGGCCGCCCTGACCCTCGGAGAGCAGGGCCAAAGCGCGCTCCGCCAGCGGCACCGCGTTGCTCACGAAGCCTTGCTCCGACTCGACGATGCTCGCGTTCCAGTACGCCGACGCACGTGCGGTCGGAGACGCAAGGGTCTCGGCCTTGGCAACTGCCTTTCGACAGGTGCGCACCGCCTGACCGGCGTCGCCGCGCTCGTAGTACGCCGCCGCCAGCGTGACCGCCATCTGCACAGCCTCGTCGGCACTGTCGAGCGGGGTGCCGGCCAGCTGGGCCAGGACGCGCTCACCGACCTCGGTCGCCTTCACGAAGTCGCCGGACTCGCGGTAGCAGCGGCTCAGTGCGATCGCGCACTTGATCCGCAGGAGACCGCCTTCTCGGGCCGCGACCAGCGGCTCGAGCTCGAGGATCGCGTCGTCCATCGAGCCGACGTTCTCGAGCACGCGGGCGATCAGGTAGCGCGCCCGGTAGGCGAGCTCCTCCTGCGAACCGACCAGGGCTCGGTCGAGCGCCTCGCGCGCCTGCGTCTCGGCCTCGACGTGCTGGCCGGACTCCAAGGAGAGCTCGGCGAAGTCGAGGGTCAGCTTGATCTCGTCGTACTCGCGCGCGGTGACACCGCGCAGCAGGTGGTCGACCGGGACGCCGAGGCGCGTGGCCATGTCGTCGAGGACCCCGGCATTGGGTCGTCGTTGCCCCGACTCGATGCGTGAGACATAGCCGACGGAGATGTGTTCGCCCGCCAGCTGGGTCTGTGTCCAGCCCTTGGCCACGCGCGCAGAGCGCAGCCGATCACCCAGTTGAGCGGGGTCGATCTCCTTGAGCAGCGCTGCGTCAGCGGAGTCCATTCGCTGATTGTGACCGATGAACGGCCGTTCTGGTCACTAAATGTGCCAAACGGGGGAAGTTTGCTGGCAAATTCGTTCCGCATGGTCCGTTCTGACGAGGCCGACACCTACGATCGGTCACGAGCTGGGGGGCTCGGCACCACGTAGCACCGCGGTTAGAATGCACGTGCTTGGCCGGGGGGCTAGGCGTCACGCGTGCGTCGGTCAGACGCACGCGTGACGTGTTCCCGGTCGCGTCCCAGGATCTCACTCGTCACCCCCTCTGAGCAGGGAAGACGAGGATTTTGCTCAGTCCGCGCCCACCGTCGCGATGGCGTCGATCGAGACCAGCAGACCGCGGGGCAACCGCACGTTCGCCGGGGCCGACCGAGCCGGCGGCGGATCGGGCATGAACCTCGCGTAGACGTCGTTCAGCCTCGCGAAGTCCGCGACGTCGGCGTAGAAGATCGTCGTCCTCACCAGGTGAGACAACGAGGAGCCGGAGGCGGTCAGGACCGCCTCGAGGTTGGTCAGTGCCTGCTCGGTCTGCGCCTCGATCCCCTCCGGAGCCGTCCCCGTGACCGGGTCGATGCCGGGCATGCCCGAGCAGAAGACCAGGCCCTGGGCGACGATCGCCTGGCTGTAGGGCCCCAGAGCGGCTGGAGCGGCGGTGGTGGCGACGGCGGTGCGGGTCATGGGGGTTCGGGCCTCTCGCGGTGGGAACGGGCCTTCAGGCTCCTCCTGGCGCCGGGGCTGGGCAACGACCATTCGGCCGCGTGGCAGGGTGGAGCCGAACCCACTCGGAGGAGGGCACATGCACTACGTCAGGCTCGGCAACACCGGTCTCGAGGTCTCGCGGATCACCGTCGGGTGCATGAGCTGGGGCGACGGCGGGGTGGGCCGCCCCTGGACACGTGACGAGGCCTTCGCGGAGGAGACGATCAAGGCCGCACTCGACGCGGGCATCAACTTCTTCGACACCGCCAACGTGTACTCCGGCGGCACGAGCGAGGAGTACACCGGACGCTCCCTGTGGAAGCACGCCGCCCGTGAGGACGTCGTCCTGGCCACCAAGGTCCACGGGCGCATGCGACCCGGTCCGAACGGCGCCGGGCTCTCGCGCAAGGCGATCCTCCACGAGGTCGACGCCAGCCTGACCCGGCTCGAGACCGACTACGTCGACCTCTACCAGATCCACCGGTGGGACCCGACCGTGCCGATCGAGGAGACCATGGAGGCCCTGCACGACGTCGTGCGCGCCGGCAAGGTCCGCTACCTCGGGGCGTCGTCGATGTACGCCTGGCAGTTCGCCAAGGCCCAGCACGTCGCCGCGACGCACGGCTGGACGCCGTTCGTCTCGATGCAGAACCACTACAACCTGATCTACCGCGAGGAGGAGCGCGAGATGCTCCCGCTGTGCCAGGACCAGGGCGTCGGCGTGATCCCGTGGAGCCCGCTGGCCCGGGGGCGGCTGACCCGCCCCTGGGACGCGCAGACGACTCGCTCGGAGACCGACGAGTTCGGCTCGTCGCTGTACCGCGACGAGGACGCGGTGGTCGTCGACAAGGTGCTGGCCCTCGCCGAGAAGCGTGACGTCGCGCCCGCGCAGGTGGCGCTGGCCTGGCTGCTCGCGCAGCCCGCCGTGACCTCACCGATCGTCGGGGTCACCCGGCCCGAGCACCTGTCGGACGCGGTGGCGGCGGTCGACCTCGAGCTCACCGGGGACGAGGTCGCCGAGCTCGGCGCCGGCTACGTGTCCCGCGGGATCGCCGGCCACCAGTAGCAGCGCCGCTACTCCTCCGGCTCGGCGGTCATCAGGACGACGCGGTCGATCAGGTCGCCGCGCACGTGGTAGGCGACCAGGGCCTCCACGTCGAGCCCCGGCTCCGCCATGGCGTGCTCGTCGTCGACGACCCACCTGCCGCGCTCGATCCGGTGGTGCACCTCGGCCCGCAGGCTGTGCAGGGTGCTGAACCACGCGTCGTACTGCTCGCGGATCGCCGACATCCCCTCCAGCAGCACCTCACCGTCACCCGTGCTGACCACGACCTCATCGGCGTAGCAGGCCAGGAACGCCTCGAGGTCGTGGGCGTTGAAGGCGTCGACCTGGCGAGCGACGGTGTCGGCGGCGGACATGGCTCGAGCCTAGGTACGGGCGAGGCCGCCGTCAGGTGCCGGAAGTCCCGATCGCGCAGGACCGGCGACAGCCTGACGACGGTCAGATCCAGCGGGAGAACCAGACCCGCTGGAGCCACTCCGCGTGGGTGAGCAGGCCGTCGGTGTAGATCGGCCAGAACCACGCGAAGTTCAGCATCACCAAGACGACGTACGACCCCGCGATCACGACCCCGACCGTCCGCCGAGTCGTCGGTTCCCGCGAGGTCCCGAGGAGGCGGCCGAGGGCCAGGGTGATGGCGAGGACCAGGAAGGGCAGCGTGATGATCGAGTAGAAGCTGAAGATCGGCCGGCCGTCGTAGAGGAACCAGGGCAACCAGGTCGACGCGGCGCCGACCACGGCGACGCCGAACCGCCAGTCACGCCGGCCCACCCACATCACCAGCGCGTAGAGGATCGCCAGTACTCCGCCCCACCACAAGGCCGGGGTGCCGAGCAGCAGTACCTGCCGCAGGCAGTCGCTGTTCGCCGGTGCGTCGCAACCGTCGGTGCCGGGCTTGATCCCCGTCTGGGCGTCGACACCGACGGGTCGGTTCAGCAGCAACCAGCCGCGCGGTTGGGAGGCGTAGGTGTGGGTGCACCCGGTCAGGAAATGGGTGTGGAAGACGTAGACGTCGCGGTGGTAGTGCATCAGCGAGTCCAGGCCCTGGACGAGGCCCGGGATGCCGTGCTTGACGGGCTGGTCGGCGGTGGGCCAGTGCTTGGAGTTGTCGAAGGTGATGTGCTTCCCGCACTCGGAGCCGCCCGAGACGTAGTGGGTGTACTGGCTGTCGGAGAGGTACTGGACGTACTGGCTGGAGTGCATCAGCCAGCCGGTCCACGTCGCGACGTAGACGACGAAACCGACGAGCACGAGGTGGACGAACGCCGTCGGGGCGTCTGCCACGAGGGCGCGTACCCCGGACCAGCTGACTCCGAACGAACGACGGGCCCCGGCGCACCAGGCCACCGCCAGCAGGGAGAACGCGGCGAGCGGGTACGCGGCCTCCCACTTGCTGCCGCAGGCCAGGCCCCAGCAGATGCCCGAGACCAGGAGCCAGGGTCGGAACAGCAGGGCCTTGACCGGGCCCCAGTCGCCGGGGTCGTTGATCTGTCCCGGGACGAGCGAGGCCATCTTGGCGCGATACCAGTCGCGGTCGAGGACCAGGCAGTGCACGGCGCACAGCACGAAGAACGCCACGAAGATGTCGAGGAGGGCCAGCCGTGAGAGGACGAACTCGAGGCCGTCGAAGCAGAGCAGCAGGCCGGCCACGCAGCCCAGCAGTGTCGAGCCGGTGAGGCGGCGTACGAACCGGATCATCACCAGGATCAGCAGCGTCCCGATGACCGCGGGGACGACACGCCAGCCGAATGGCGTGAAGCCGAAGGTCTTCTCGCCCAGGCCGATCAGCCACTTGCCGACCTCGGGGTGCACGACCATCGAGGCATCGGGCTTCCACAGGCCCGTGGTCTGGCCGCCGAGGATGTGCTTGTTGGCGACCCCGCCGTCGTTGTCGATGTAGTCGCGGGCATAGCCGAAGTGCCAGAGCGACCAGGCGTCCTTGGCGTAGTACGTCTCGTCGAACTCGAAGGCGTGGGGGGTCCCCAGCTTCCACAGCCGCAGGAACAGGCCCAGCAAGGTGATCGAGACCGTGGCCGTCCAGCCGATGAACGGGTCCTCGAGCGAGCGGCGGCGGGCACGCTCGGCGGCCAGGGGCACGGCGTTGCCGTCGTCGTCGTAGGACAGCCCCTCCATCCGGCGGCCCGCTCGGCGCGCGGTGGCTGGGGTCGTCACGGTGCTGCACTCTACGTGCCCCTCCCAGGCTGACATGATCGGTCACGTGGCTTCCCCGACCGGTGTTCTGGTGCTCGCGGCCACCCCCATCGGTCGGGCCGCAGACGCGCCGCCCCGGCTCGCCGCCGAGCTCGCCGGGGCCGACGTGATCGCGGCGGAGGACACCCGACGGCTGTCACGCCTCGCCACCGACCTGGGGGTCGACGTGAAGGGCCGCGTCACGTCGTACTTCGACGGCAACGAGGCCGCCCGGACACCGGGCCTGGTAGCCCGCCTCCTCGCGGGGGATCGCGTCGTGCTGGTGACCGACGCCGGGATGC
The DNA here is from genome assembly GCA_963805345.1 of uncultured Actinomycetota bacterium. Lineage (GTDB taxonomy): Bacteria > Actinomycetota > Actinomycetes > Propionibacteriales > Nocardioidaceae > Nocardioides. The sequence continues at coordinate 36,218 of CAWDUA010000018.1, read as the reverse complement.
CGAGCGTCTCGGACCCCGGCTACCGCCTCGTCGTCGCCGCGGTCGAGGCGGGGGTCGTGGTCACCGCGGTCCCCGGACCGTCGGCGGTGCTGACCGCGCTCGCCGTGAGCGGCCTGCCCGTCGACCGTTTCTGCTTCGAGGGGTTCCTGCCGCGCAAGGCGGGCGAGCGCGCGCGCCGGCTCGCCGGGCTGGCGACGGAGGAGCGGACCCTGGTGTTCTTCGAGGCGCCGCACCGGACGGGCGCCGCGCTGGCTGCGCTCGCGGGGGCGTTCGGCGCGGACCGGCCCGCGGCGGTCTGCCGGGAGCTGACCAAGACGCACGAGGAGGTACGGCGCGGACCGCTCGGCGACCTGGTGCGTTGGGCGGAGGAGGGTGTCCGCGGCGAGGTCACGATCGTGGTCGGCGGCGCGAGCCCGGCCCCGGTCGCTGCCGACGGCGACTCGCTGCGCGGTGCGGTCGCCGACCTGGAGGCCAGCGGGGAGCCCCGCAAGGACGCGATCAAGACCGTGGCCGCGCGGGCCGGCGTACCGAAGCGGACGGTGTACGACGCGGTCCACCAGATCGGGCAGGAGGATCCACATGAGTGAGCCGACGCGGAGCCGCGCGGTCGAGGACGAGCACGGACGGCAGCGCGACCGTGACCGGCCGCCGCTGCCGGAGCCGCTGCCCCACCCGGTGGTCGACAACCACTGCCACCTCGACATCGAGGACGGTGCGTGGCTGGAGACCGGCGACGCGCTGGCGCGCGCAGCGGAGGTCGGCGTACGGCGCATCGTGCAGATCGGCTGCGACCTGCCCGGTGCCCAGTGGGCGGTCGACGCCGCCCGCGCGCACGGGCCCCTGGTGGCCGGTGTGGCCCTGCACCCCAACGAGGCGCCCGGGCTCGCCGCCGCCGGGCGCCTGGACGACGCGCTGGGTGAGATCGAGCGTCTGGCCCAGGCGCACGAGAAGGTCCGCGCCGTCGGTGAGACCGGCCTCGACCACTTCCGCACCGGCCCGGAGGGTCGCGACGCGCAGGTCGAGTCGTTCGTCCGTCACATCGACCTGGCGAAACGGCTCGACAAGACGCTGGTCATCCACGACCGCGATGCCCACGACGAGATCCTCGACGTCCTCGACGCCGAGGGCACGCCCGAGCGCTGGGTGATGCACTGCTTCTCCGGCAACCCCCGGTTCGCGCGGGCCTGCCTCGACCGGGGGGCGTTCCTCAGCTTCGCCGGCACGGTGACGTTCAAGAACGCCCAGCCCGTGCGCGACGCCCTGGTCGTCACGCCACTCGACCGGCTGCTCGTCGAGACCGACGCGCCGTTCCTGACCCCCACGCCCTACCGCGGCCGCCCCAATGCGTCGTACCTGGTGCCGGTGACGGTGCGGGCCATGGCCGAGGTCCGCGGGGAAGACCTGACGACCCTGTGCGAGGCCATCGACGCCACCACGGACCGGGCCTTCGGCGGTCGTTGGTAGCACGTCGTTGCGACCGGCCCTGACGGGATCCCCGGCGAGCCGGGGATCCCGTCACTTATCGGGGGTTGCAACCCCTGGGAAGTGACAGGAGTGACCCGTGGCTGTGACTGGAGTGACGGGTGGTGTCAGCGGGTCGAGGCCTGGGTTGTTCGTGGGCTGAGTTCCCCGACCGCGAGACGCCGATCACGTTCATCTCATACGGTGTCCGAGGAGTTGGGAGACCGCGGAGAGGTCCGTATGGTCTTGTGACTGTTGGCCGGGATCGGGTGATTTCGACCGGCGCCGTGGGCCGCGCTCGTGTGGGTGGCCCCCCTTGCGTGGAAGCCCCCCGGCCTCCCGTGGAGGTGCGCGAGAGCGCGAGGCGCCGTCCCGTGGCCCGGGGAGTACGACGTCTGGAGAGTTGTGCGCCAGAAGCTCGCACGCATCAGCAAGAGCAAGGCAGCGCTGGTCGGCGCCGTGGCGGTCGCCGCGGCGGCCGTGATCGGCACCACGGTCGGCTACGCGTCCATGGGCACCTCGGTGACCCTCAACGTGGACGGCCACATCGAGCACGTGACCGCCAGCGGTGACACCGTCGGCGACGTCCTGTCCGCCCAGGGCATCACGTTGCAGAGCCACGACGAGGTCCTCCCCGCCGTCGACGAGCGCGTCTCCGACGGCACGACCATCGCGGTCCGCTACGGCAAGCCGCTGCAGCTGACCGTCGACGGCAGCACCTCGACGTACTGGGTCACCGCGACGGATCTTCGGGGTGCCCTCAACGAGATCAACCGCAGCTTCGACCGCGCCCACCTGTCGGTCAGCCGGGGCGCGGGCATCACCCGCGACGGCCTGCGCGTGGCCGTCGCCACGCCGAAGTCGCTCACCGTCGTGATCGGCGGCAAGCGCGCCGTCCACCGTGACATCCCGGCCGTGACGGTCGCGCAGGCGCTGAAGGCGCTCCACGTGACCCTCGGCAAGCACGACGTCGTCCACCCCGGTCTGCACCACCCGCTCGGCGACGGCGACAAGCTCGTCCTGACGCGGGTCCGGATCGTGCACAAGCAGGTCAACGGCGAGGCCGTCGGCTACACCACGGTCCAGCGCGACGACTCCTCGATGGCGAAGGGCCAGAGCACCGTCGTCCGCGCCGGGCACGACGGAACGCGCAACGTGACCTACCGGATCGTGTTCCGCAACGGCCATCTGGTGGCCCGCACGGTGCTCAGCCAGCACGTGCTGCAGGCTCCGGTCGCCCAGATCGAGCGAGTCGGCACCAAGTCCGTGGCGACCACCAACTTCGCCGGTGGCAGCACCGTGTGGGACCGGCTGGCGCAGTGTGAGGCGGGCGGTAACTGGGCCACCAACACCGGCAACGGCTACTACGGCGGGCTGCAGTTCTCCCTCGGCACGTGGCACGCGTACGGCGGCGCCGGGCTGCCGAGCAGTGCCTCGCGCGAGACGCAGATCGCCATCGCCACCAAGGTCCGCAACGCCAGTGGCGGGTACGGCGCCTGGCCCGCGTGTGCAGCCTCCTTGGGGTTGCCGCGCTGACCCACCCCTGATCCCGGCGGCAGTGCGCCCGAGGCCGATCCCCCCAGACGGCCACGATCTGGCGCCGCCGCCGCGGCGCCGGCCTGACACCCCCCTAGGCTGGCGTGCATGACGTCCGCCGGCCCGAGTCTGCTCGGGCCGGCGGACGTTCGTGCGCTCGCGGCACGGCTCGACATACGCCCCACCAAGCAGCGCGGACAGAACTTCGTGATCGACGCCAACACCGTCCGCCGCATCGTCCGGGCTGCCGGAGTCGGACCCGACGACGTGGTCGTGGAGGTCGGGCCGGGTCTGGGTTCGCTGACCCTGGCGCTGCTCGGCGAGGTCTCGCGCGTCGTGGCCGTCGAGGTCGACCCGGTGCTGGCTGCCGCGCTGCCGGCCACGTTGACGTCGTACGCCGGAGGGCTCGCGGACCGGTGCGAGGTGGTGCTCGCCGACGCGATGCGGATCGACGCGATCGCCGGGCCGCCGCCGACCGCACTCGTCGCGAACCTGCCCTACAACGTCTCGGTGCCCGTCCTCCTCCACCTGCTGAGCCTGTTGCCCAGCCTCGAGCGGGGGCTGGTGATGGTGCAGGCCGAGGTGGCCGACCGGCTCGCGGCGGTGCCGGGCTCGAAGGTCTACGGCGTCCCGAGCGTCAAGGCCGCCTGGTACGCCGACGTACGCCGCGCCGGCACAGTGGGACGCAACGTCTTCTGGCCCGCTCCCAACGTCGACAGCGGACTGGTCGCCTGGACCCGCCGTGAGCCTCCGGTGACCACCGCGACCCGCGAGCAGGTGTTCGCCGTGGTCGACGCGGCTTTCGCGCATCGCCGGAAGGTGCTTCGCGGCGCACTGCGCGACCTCGCCGGGTCGGGCGAGGCGGCCAGCGAGGCGCTGACGGCGGCCGGGGTGGACCCGATGGCGCGCGGGGAGTCGCTGACGGTCGAGCAGTTCGCGCGGATCGCCGAGGCGCTGCCGTGACAGCCACCCCACGACGTTCTCCGCCTCCCTCGCTGCGTTCCTGCCTCGAACGACGCCGCGAGGGCCTCGCATGAGCGTCACCGTGCGCGCGGCCGCGAAGATCAACCTCCTGCTCGGGGTCGGCGCCCCGCGTCCGGACGGCTTCCACACGTTGGTGACCGTCTACCAGGCGGTCAGCCTGTACGACGACCTCACGGTCACCGCGGCGGCCGACCTGACCGTCGAGACCCAGGTGGCGTCGTACATCGACGCGCGCCACCTGCCGCCCGCCGGCCACAACATCGTCGACCGCGCGGCCGCCGGGCTCGCCGCGTTGCACGGTCGTGCGGTCGGCGCCGAGGTGCGCGTCGACAAGTCCATCCCGATCGCCGGGGGGCTGGCCGGTGGCTCGGCCGACGGCGCCGCGGCGCTGGTCGCCCTCGACCGCGTGCACGACCTCGACACGTCCGACCACGACCTCCTCACCCTGGCCGCGGAGCTCGGCAGCGACGTGCCGTTCGCGCTGCATGGCGGCACGGCGCTGGGCGAGGGACACGGCGAGGTGGTCACCCCCCTCACCGACGAGGGCTCGTGGTGGTGGGTGGTCGTGCCGTCCGACGAAGGGATGTCGACCCCGGCCGTCTATCGCCACTACGACGAGGTGCGGCCAGAGGCGCCCCCGGTGCCCGACCCGCCCGAGGACGTCCTGGCCGCCCTGGCCAGTGGTGATCCGCGCCGGCTGGCCGCCGCCCTGCACAACGACCTCGAGCAGGCCGCGTTCGACCTGCGGCCCGACCTGGCCGCGCTGATCGTCGAAGGTGTCGACGCGGGGGCGCTGCGCGGACTGCTGTCGGGGTCGGGGCCGACCTGCGTGTTCCTGTGCGAGTCCGGCGAACACGCGCGCTCCGTCGCCGCGGCGCTCTCCGCCGGGCCGTCCCGCGACCAGCGCGTCGTACTCGTGGCGCACGGGCCGGTCGCCGGTGCGCACGTGGTGACGGCGTGAGCAGTCCTCAGGCTGAGGGGGGCGCGAGGCGCACTGCTCGAAATCTGGTGAACCTGGAGCGGGTCTCCAAGGCGTACGGCGTCCGGCCACTGCTCACCGACGTCTCGCTCGGGGTGTCGGTGGGGGAGCGGGTGGGCGTGGTCGGCCGCAACGGCGACGGCAAGACGACGCTGTTGCAGGTGCTGACCGGGCAGGAACCGCCGGACAGCGGGCGGGCGACGATGTCGCGGGGGCTCGCGATCGGCTATCTCCACCAGGGAGACACGCTCGACGACACGCACTCGGTGCGCGACGCCGTCCTCGCCGGCAAGCCCGACCACGCGTGGGCGGCCGAACCGCGGACGCGGGAGATCGTCACCGAGCTGCTGGCGGGTGTCGAGCTCGACCGCGCCGTGATCGGCCTGTCCGGGGGCGAGCGCCGCCGCTGCGCGCTGGCCGAGCTGCTGCTGCACGAGCATGAGCTCGTCGTCCTCGACGAGCCGACCAACCACCTCGACGTCGAGGCGGTGGCCTGGCTGGCCGAGCACCTGGCGTCGCTGTCGTCGGCGCTCGTCGTGGTCACCCACGACCGGTGGTTCCTCGACGCGGTGTGCCAGCGGACGTGGGAGGTCCACGACGGGGTCGTCGACAGCTACGAGGGCGGGTACGCCGCATTCGTGCTCGCCAAGGCGGAGCGGCAGCGACAGGCGGCGGCGTCGGAGGTCCGCCGGCGCAACCTGGTCCGCAAGGAGCTCGCGTGGCTGCGACGCGGTGCGCCCGCTCGCACCGCCAAGCCGAAGTTCCGGCTCGACGCCGCCTCGGCGCTGATCGACGACGAGCCGCCGCCGCGGGATCGGCTCGAGCTCCAGAGGTTCGCCACCCAACGGCTCGGCAAGGACGTGATCGATGTCGAGGACGTCGACCTGCAGCGCGGCGAGCGGGTGCTCCTGTCGCACGCCACCTGGCGGCTCGGGCCGGGCGACCGGGTGGGGATCGTCGGGGTCAACGGGGCCGGCAAGTCGTCGGTGCTGTCGTTGCTGGACGGCTCGCTCCTGCCGAGCGCGGGCCGGGTGAAGCTCGGACGCACGGTCGCGCTGCAGCACCTCACGCAGGCCCTCGACGACCTCGACCCGCAGTCCCGGGTGCTCGAGACCGTCGAGTCGGTGCGACGGGTGACCCGGACCGCCACGGGTGAGGTCACCGCCTCGGCGCTGCTCGAGCGCTTCGGCTTCACCGGTGACCGGCTGACCGCGCGGCTCGGGGACCTGTCCGGTGGCGAGCGGCGGCGCTTCCAGCTGCTCCGTCTGTTGCTCACCGAGCCGAACGTGCTGCTCCTCGACGAGCCGACCAACGACCTCGACATCGAGACCCTGACCGTGCTCGAGGACTTCCTCGACGACTGGCCGGGCACGCTCGTCGTGGTGTCCCACGACCGCTACTTCCTCGAGCGCGTCACCGACGTCACCTACGGCCTCCTGGACGACGGCCAGATCTCGATGCTCCCCGGCGGGGTCGACGACTACCTCCGCCGCCGCCGACCCGGCCCGGCTTCACCTCCAGAAGCGCTGACCCGGCCCTTGTCGACGCCCCAGAGCGCCGACCCGGCCCTTGTCGACGCTCCCGGGCCGCCGGCGAAGGCGCGTGCCGGGAGTGCGGAGGAGCGGGCGGCTCGCAAGACCCTGGCCCGGGTGGAGAAGCGGCTCGAACAGGTCACCGCTCGGGAGGCCGAGCTGAACGCCGAGGTGCTGGCCCACGCCTCCGACCACGAGCGGCTGACCGAGCTCTCGCGGGCGTTGACCGAGGTCGCTGCCGAGCGGGAGTCGCTGGAGGTGGAGTGGCTCGATGCGGCCGAGGTGGTCGAGTAGCGCCGGGTGGGCGTCGTACGGCGTGAAGAGGGGCCGGGTCAGCGACTTACGGCGTCGACAAGGGCCGGGTCAGCGCTGTGGGGCGTCAACACGGGCCGGGTCGGCGAAGGGGGCCAGGAGGGCACGGAGGAGGGCGGCGAGACGGGTGCGGTCGCGCTCGGGGAGCCGGTCGAGCAGCGCGCGTTCGGCCTCGAGCAGGGCCGCGAACGCGGCGTCGACGGTCGACTTGCCCTCGGCCGTGAGCCGGACGATCACGCCGCGGCGGTCGTCGGGGTCGGGGTAGCGCTCCACCAGCCCCCGCGCGCTGAGCCGGTCGACCCGGTTGGTCATGGTGCCGCTGGTCACGAGCGTCTCGTGGAGCAGTCGGCCGGGGGACAGCTCGTACGGCGCACCGGTTCGGCGCAGTGCTGCCAGCACATCGAACTCCCACTGCTCGATCCCGTGTGCGGCGAACGCTTCCCGGCGCTCCAGCTCGAGGCGGCGCGAGAGCCTGCTGATCCGGCTGAAGACGCCGACCGGCGCCAGGTCGAGGTCGCCCCGCTCGCGGCCCCAGGCCTCGAGCAGCTCGTCCACCTCGTCACGCATGCCGACCAGTCTAGAGCCAGTCGAGAATCTTGACATCAAGAGGACTTCTCCGGACACTGACATTATCTTGATGTCAAGACATCGTGGAGGAGGACCCGTGACACACACCTGGGACCCCGAGCGCTACCTGACGTACGCCGACGAGCGTGGCCGCCCCTTCGTCGAGCTGGTGGCACGTGTCGGTGCCGCCACGCCGGCCACCGTCGTCGATCTCGGCTGCGGACCCGGCAACCTGACCACGCTCCTGCGCACCCGGTGGCCGGAGGCCGAGGTCCGGGGCCTGGACTCCAGTCCGGAGATGGTCGCCACGGCCCGGGCGGCGCACCCGACCGTCGCGTTCGCGGTGGCCGACCTGCGCGAGTGGGCCCGTGACGCCGACCCGGTGGACGTCCTGGTCTCCAACGCGACGCTCCAGTGGGTGCCGGGCCACCTCGAGCTCCTGCCCGCCCTCGTCGGCCGGGTGCGTGCCGGCGGGTGGTTCGCCTTCCAGGTCCCGGGCAACTTCGACGAGCCGAGCCACACGATCCGTACCGAGCTCGCCGCCGAGCCGCCGTACGCCGACCACACGCGCGGGGTGGACGTCCCGAGCAGCCACGACCCCGCCGTGTACCTCGAGGCTCTCGCGGCTCTCGGCTGCCGCGTCGATGCCTGGGAGACGACGTACCTCCACGTGCTCACGGGCTCCGACCCGGTCTTCACCTGGGTGTCCGGCACCGGTGCGCGGCCGACCCTGCAGGCGCTCCCCGACGACCTCAGACCCGGCTTCGAGGAGGAGTTCAAGCGTCGGCTGCGCGTGGCCTACCCAGCGCGCGACGGGCGCGTGGTGCTGCCGTTCCGGCGGATCTTCGTCGTCGCGGAGGTCTCGCCGGCTCGACCGGCCTCGACCGGCGGCCCTGGCTCGACCGGCGGCCCTGGCTCGATCGGCGAGCGATGATCGGGCTGCACCACGTCCAGGTCGCCTGTCCGCCCGGCGGCGAGGACGACGCTCGCCGCTTCTACGTCGACGGCCTCGGCCTGACCGAGGTCGAGAAGCCCGCCGACCTCCGAGGCCGCGGTGGCGCCTGGTTCCGTGCGTACGACGAGCTGGGCGCGGTCGCGGCGGAGCTCCATGTCGGCGTCGAGGAGCCGTTCGTCCCCGCGCGCAAGGCCCATCCGGCATTCGTCGTCGACGACCTGGTACGCGTCGCCGACTCGGTCAGCGGCACCGGCGCCGAGGTGGACTGGCGTGAGCGCCACACGTTCGCCGGCTACCAGCGGTTCCATGTCCGCGACCCGCACGGCAACCGGGTCGAGGTGCTCCAGCCGCTCGAGAACTGAGTCGCGCGAGCCGCGGAGGTCCGCGACCCTGGCCCCATGACCCTGCTGTTCGTGTTCGGCCCGCCGGCCGTCGGCAAGATGACGGTCGGGCGTGCGGTCGCGGACGCGAGCGGCTTCCGCCTGTTCCACAACCACCACGTCATCGAGCCGTTGCTCGACGTCTTCGACTTCGGCACGCCGCCGTTCAACCGGCTCCTGGCCGAGTGGCGCCAGCGCGTGCTCGAGGAAGCGGCTGCGGAGGACACGGACCTCGTCTTCACGCTGGTCTGGGCGCTCGATCTCCCCGAGGACACCGCCGGGATGCGCACCCACCTCGCGCCGTTCGTCGAGGCGGGGCGACGCATCGCGATGGTCGAGCTGTACGCCGGCCTGGACACCCGCCTCGACCGCAACCACACGCCGTACCGGCTGGCGGAGAAGAAGTCGAAGCGCGACCTGGAGTGGTCGGAGGCCAACGTTCGGGACCTGGAGCGCTACCAGATGAACACCGATCGGCCCTCGCCGGCGGATGCTCTCATCGCCGAGCATCCCCATCTGCGCATCGACAACACCGACCGCGCGCCGGAGGACGTCGCGGCCGAGATCCTGCGGTGGCTGGAGAGCCTGGAAGCGGTCAGCGACCGATGAGCCGCGAGAGCCATCCGCCGCCGGCCGCGGCCCGCTCCTCCTTGGTGTGTCCGCCTGCGCACCAGATGCTGTCGGGCACGCTCGCCTTCACCTGTGCGACGTGCTGGCCGCAGCCGGCCCAGGTGGTGCCACCGCAGACGCGGCAGCGGACGGGGTGGCACATCGGGATCTCCTGATCTGTGGAATACGGCGGGGGGTATCGATCGTTCGGCACAGTAACACCCCCAGGGGTATAGTTCACACTCGAGCGAAAGGGGACGTGATGTCCACCCTCACCCTGACCGAGGACTCCTTCCAGCAGACCGTGCTCCAGGACGGCATCGTCCTGGTCGACTTCTGGGCGTCGTGGTGCGGTCCGTGCCGGATGTTCGCGCCCATCTACGAGCAGGCGTCGCAGACCCATCCCGACATCGCGTTCGGGAGCGTCGACACCGAGGCCGAGCAGGGTCTGGCCGGGGCGCTGCAGATCAGCTCCATCCCCACCCTGATGGCGTTCCGCGACGGGATCCTGGTCTTCCGCCAGGCCGGCGCGCTGCCCGAGCCGGCGCTCGCGCAGCTGATCGACGCCGTGCGCGGGCTGGACATGGACGCCGTGCGCGCCGAGGTCGAAGCCGCCGAAGTCACCGAGAAGAGCTCCTGATGGAACTCCCGGCCGACGAGATGGCACCGGTGATCAACCGGATCAAGCGCGTTCGCGGACAGCTCGACGGCATCGTCCGGATGCTCGAGGAGGGTCGCTCCTGCGAGGAGATCGTGACCCAGCTCGCGGCCGTCTCGAAGGCCCTCGACCGGGCCGGGTTCGCCGTCATCGCCTCGGGCCTGCGGCAGTGCGTCACCGGCGATCCCGACAGTGGCGAGCAGCTCGACGTGAAGCGCATGGAGAAGCTCTTCATGTCCCTGGCCTGACCTCTGGCGCCGGGGTGTGTCGGGATCCCCGGCTCGCCGGGGATCCCTGCACTTCTCGGCCGTTGCAACCCCCGAGAAGTGCCAGGAGTACGGCGGCCGTGGGACGCGTGGTGCGGATGGGATGCCGGGGCACGTGGAGGTTACTCGCTGGTAATGTCCACCCATGACCGACGTCCTCAGCCTGTGGCGCTGGGCGGGCCGGGTGCCGCTCGGAGGGCGGGCGTTCTCGTTCCTCGTCGCCCGCCGCGCGCCGTACTTCGGCACCATCAAGCCCCGCTTCACCGTGCTCGAGCCGCACCACGTCGAGCTGGTGATCCCCGACCGGCGGCGCGTGCACAACCACCTCGGAACAGTGCACGCGATCGCGCTCTGCAACGGGCTCGAAGCGGCGATGGGCGCGCTCGCCGAGGCGAGCATCCCGCCGGACAAGCGCTGGATCCCGAAGGGGATGCAGGTCTCCTACACCGCCAAGGCGACCTCCGACATCACCTGCATCGCCGAGACCGACCCGCACGTGTGGTCCGGTGACGATCCGGACGTCCCGGTCCGGGTGCGTGGGGTCCGCGACGACGGCACGGTCGTCGTCGAGGGCCTGATCTCGCTGTGGGTGACGCCGCGTCCCGAGGTCCGAGCAGTCGGCTAGGTCGTGCCGAAGACCGGGTTGGTCAAGGCGACCATCGCCGCGAACGACAGGTCCGCCGTCGGGTCGGCCGGCGACGTCGCGACGCGGCGTACCTCGGCGCGCACGAAGCCGCCCGGCACCGTCGTGTCGACGACCAGATGTCCGGTGTCGTCCGCGGCCGCGCCTGCGAGGACCCCGGACGGGCCGATCAGCTGACCGACGGTGCCGGGTACGCCGGTCACGTCGAGCTGGCAGGCCAGCTCCTCACCGGCGGCGAGCGCGATCGTGTCGCCGCATCCACCGGTGGTGGCGGTGACGGTGCCGTGTGCCTCGAACGTCAGGTCGACGGCCGACGACTCGGCGATCCAGCAGTGGCCACCCTGCACGGCCGCGACGATCGCCGCGCTCGACAGCGTGTCGAGCCGGTAGACCGTCTGCGGCAGCCCGACCACCTGGCCCGCGTGGTGGGAGTCGGAGTTGCCGACGGCCGGCGTGAAGTCACCGGCGACCAGCCGGCCGTGCCAGGCCTCGAGCGCCCTCTGGTCCCAGAGGTCCCAGGGTCCGTTCCACACCTCGACCGCGTCCATCTCGTCGTACGTCGTGCCGAAGTCCCACCGCGTGCCCGCGACCGGCACGAACGGGTGGGCAGCGATCGCGACGCCACCGCGGGTGCGCGTGAGGTCGGTGAAACGGGCCAGCTGGTGGTCCGCGGCGCGGTAGCGCCAGTCGACCCAGGTGCCCGGCGTCGTCCCGGTCGCCAGCCAGTGCCCGTTGCGGGTCGTCACCTCCTCGCCGCTCACGACCAGGAACCCGTCGGGCACATGGCGCCCGAAGACCCGGGTGGCCGCGTTGGTGTTGTGGTCGGAGGTCCCGAGGAAGTCCAGCCCGTTGGCCTGTGCCTGCCTCACGAGCTGGGACGGTTTCCACTGCCCGTCGGAGAAGACGCTGTGGGTGTGGAGGTCGCCGCGGTACCAGCCGGCCGTGGTGCCGGGCACCGATGTGGGAGCAGTGAGGGAGCGGAAGGGCGGCTCGTCCGGGGGGCCGTGCTCGAGGGTGACCGTGACGTGCCACGGCGTACCGGGCGGCGTGATCAGGAACGGGCCCAGGACGACGTGCCACACCCCGTGTGTGATCGGCCCGGCCAGGTAGCCCGGCGTCGCCCACCGCCGGCTGACCACGAAGTGGCGGCGAGCCCCGCCGGACCAGCCGCGGAAGCCGTCTGCATTCCCCAGGCCCTTGCCCGACGGGTCGAACAGGCCGATGTCGACGACGTTCGTGCTGAAGCCGAGGCCGGTGTCGTGCGGCTTGAAGTCGTAGTGCACGTGGATCGCGCGGACGCCGTGGGGCACGCGGAACGGGAGGTAGTGCCAGTCCGGCGTCTTCGGGTGGGTGAAGCGGCCCCGGAACTGGATCCGCGTCTTGCTCCCGGCTGCCGCTGCGGGTACGTCGATCAGGCCGGCGCTCGTCACGATCCCCGCTCCGAGCCCCGCGCCACCGAGCAGCAGGGAGCGGCGGTGCAGGCCGTGCGGCGTGGTCTCCTCGGTCATGGTGGGTACACCCTAGGCGGGGCGCACCCGTACCCTGGGTCGGTCATGAGCAGCCCTGTCGTCGGCCCCGTCCGCACCTACGAGGCCCGCACCTACGAGGTCCGCACCTACGGGTGCCAGATGAACGTCCACGACTCCGAGCGCCTGACCGGCCTGCTCGAGGAGGCGGGCTACGTCGCCGCGCCCGCCGACGAGCAGGCCGACGTGGTCGTGTTCAACACCTGCGCCGTCCGGGAGAACGCCGACAACAAGCTCTACGGCAACCTCGGCCACCTCGCGCCCGTCAAGGCCCAGCGCCCCGGGATGCAGATCGCGGTGGGCGGCTGCCTGGCCCAGAAGGACCGGGCCACGATCACGAAGAAGGCGCCGTGGGTCGACGTCGTCTTCGGGACCCACAACATCGGCTCCCTGCCGGCCCTGCTCGAGCGCGCCCGGGTGCAGGAGGAGGCGCAGGTCGAGATCCTCGAGTCGCTCGAGGTCTTCCCGTCGACGCTGCCGACGCGGCGCGAGTCGGCGTACGCCGCGTGGGTCTCGGTGTCGGTGGGGTGCAACAACACCTGCACGTTCTGCATCGTCCCGAGCCTGCGGGGCAAGGAGAAGGACCGTCGGCCCGGCGACATCCTGGGTGAGATCCGGGCGTTGGTCGGTGAGGGCGTCAGCGAGGTCACGCTGCTCGGTCAGAACGTCAACGCGTACGGCGTGGAGTTCGGCGACCGACAGGCCTTCTCGAAGCTCCTGCGCTCCTGCGGGGAGATCGAGGGGCTCGAGCGCGTGCGCTTCACCTCGCCCCACCCGGCCGAGTTCAGCGACGACGTGATCGAGGCGATGGCCGAGACCCCGAACGTGATGCACCAGCTGCACATGCCTCTCCAGTCGGGCTCCGACCGCGTGCTCCGCGCGATGCGGCGCTCCTACCGGCGCGAGCGGTACCTCGGCATCATCGAGCGGGTTCGCGCCGCCATGCCCGACGCCGCGATCAGTACCGACATCATCGTCGGCTTCCCCGGGGAGACCGAGGACGACTTCGTGCAGACCCTCGAGGTCGTGCGCGCGGCGCGCTTCGCGGCGGCGTTCACCTTCCAGTACTCCATCCGCCCCGGCACCCCCGCCGCGACCATGCCCGACCAGGTGCCCGCCGCGGTCGTGCGGGAGCGCTACGAGCGGCTCGTCGACGTCGTGAACGAGATCTCCTGGGCCGAGAACCAGGCCCTGGTCGGCTCGCGCGTGGAGCTCCTCGTCGCCGAGGGCGAGGGGCGCAAGGACGCCGCCACCCGGCGCTTGACCGGCCGGGCCCGCGACAACCGGCTCGTCCACTTCGCGCCGGTGGGGGTCTCGACAGGCCCGACCGGCGGGCCCGGCTCGACCAGCCGGGGCGGCCCGAACGGCGAGGACGGGATCCGGCCGGGCGACGTCGTCGAGGTGGAGATCACGTACGCCGCCCCGCACCACCTGGTCGCCGACGGGCCGGTCCTGGCCCATCGTCGTACCCGCTCCGGCGACGCCTGGCAGGCGCGCACGGCCCCGGTCCCGACCACCGCCGTCGGCCTCGGCATGCCGACGGTCGGCGCCCCCGCCTGACCCGAGTGGTCGGACGGCGGTGGATCACGGTCACCGGCTGACTGCGCTCGGCCGCTGTCCTGTTTCGCACGCCGGGCAGGCACGGCGCGAGCCGGTCCACCCGCGCTGGCGGAGGAGCCCGGCCAGGCGCCCGGCGGTGCGACAGGGCGTGCGTACGCCTGTCCCCAGCAAGCGAGCCACGGCTCCACTGTGGAGAGCCAGCAGCACGGGGACGGTCGGTCCGGACACCCCTCGATCGTGGTCGTCGTGCCCGAGCGGCGCGACCGCGCGTGGAGTCGGCTGTGGACGACCTGACGGCGGTGGTCGTCAGCCGTCAGGTGGCGGCGATCCAGCGCCACGATCACGCGAACGAGGTCACTCGCTGCGGGGGTCCTTCGACGGGTAGCCGGCCTTCGGCTCGATCCCCTCGGGGTTCTGCTCGTCGCCCTGCTCGAACTCGCCGTCGGAGCCGACCAGGTCGCCACTCTGGTCGGTGTGCGGTGGCTCGGTGGTGTCGCGCTCGCCGTCGGTGGACTCCTGGCCCGGGCCGGTCGGGCCGGTGCGCTCGCTGCTGATCCCCATCCCGCCCGCGGCACGCTCGGGTCCGGAGGCGTTGGGGTTGGAGTCCTTCAGCTCGGTCTCCTGGGCGTGGCCGTCCTCCGGCGGGTTCTGGTCGCTCATGCCGGGCTCTCCTTCTCTGGTTCGCTGGCGCCGTCGCTGGAGGCGCCGTCGTCGGTGTCCTCGCCCTCGGCGACGCCGGAGGGGACGGCCAGGTCGGGGTGGAGGGACGACCCGAGGTCGGGGACCACGGGATCGGGGACGTACAGCGACTCCTCCACCGCGTCCACCCCACCCGGTGGTGGCTCCGCGGGCTCCGCCTCCGGCGTCGGCATCTCTCCCAGGTCAGTCACCGAGGTCCTCCTCCCCTCACGCCGCGGAGCGGCGAGGTCACGAAACCCACCGGGCTCAGAAGCCGAAGGTGGTGTACCCCTCGAGCCCCGTACCCAACCGGCCGAGGACTACGCGCTCGTGGGGCACGACCGGCTCGGGGAGCGCGACGAGCGGGAACCAGTCGAGCGCGGCGCACTTGGCGGGCTCGATGATCCGGGGCTCGCCGCTCCACGCGCGGGCGGTGAAGAAGAAGTCGATGCGCTCGTCGATCGGATCGGCGTGCTGGGTGCGCTGCATCGACGTCACGAACTCCAGCGCCAGCCCCTCGACGCCGATCTCCTCCAGGGCCTCGCGGCGCGCTGCGTCGTAGGCCGTCTCGCCGCGCTCGACGTGGCCGGCCGCGGCGGCGGCCCAGTGGTCGTCCATGTAGCCGGTGTGCCGGCGCAGCTGCAGCAGCACCTCGTCCCCGTCGGGGCCGGGACGCAGCAGGAAGACGTACGCCGCGGGGACGACGCGGAAGCGGTCGGTCACGGCGCGGACTCAGCGGGAGGTGTCGCCGGCGTCGACCGGCTCGTGCACCGGCTGCGTCTCGTCGTCCGGGAATCCCATGCCGCTCCTCGGGTCGTGGACCCCTCGAGCGGGGCCCTCCGGACAACCTAGCCGCGGCCGAGGACCTCGAGCGCCAGCCGCAGGATGTAGAAGAACACCGGCATGCAGAAGACGACCAGCATCACCCAGGCCACGATCCGGTGCTTGAGACGGCGCGAGTCGAGCTTGCCCGCGAAGTCGAGCAGCGCGCCGTCGGGCACGTGGTGGGTCAGCCCCATCCGCTGCGCGTCGGCGGGCATCCCGTTGCCCGGGAACCAGTACGGCGGAGCCGGCTCGAGGGCCGGGTCGTCGGGACCGAAGTCCTCGTCGAACTCGTCCTCGCGCAGGTCGGGCATGCGCCCACAGTAGGCCCCGCTCGGTCGGCCGCTGCCAGACTGAGGCCATGTCTGCCGAGCCCGCGCGTCCGCCGATCGTCGCCGTGGTCGGCGCGACGGCGGCCGGCAAGACCGGGCTGTCGCTCGACCTCGCCGGGCGGCTCGACGGCGAGATCGTCAACACCGATGCGATGGCGGTCTATCGAGGGATGGACGTCGGCACCGCCAAGCCGACGGTCGACGAACGACGTGGCATCCCCCATCACCTGCTGGACCTGCTCGACGTCACCGCGCCGCTGACGGTCGCCGAGTTCCAGGGCTGGGCCCGCGGGGTGATCGACGAGGTGCGCGGCCGTGGCCGTGCTCCGGTGCTCGTCGGCGGCTCCGCCCTCTACACCCGGGCCGTGCTCGACCGGTTCGAGTTCCCCGGGACCGACCCCGACGTGCGGCGCGGGCTCGAGGACGAGCTCGTCGCCGTGGGGCCTGCCGAGCTCCATCGCCGCCTCGCCGAGGCGGACCCCGCGGCAGCCGACCGGATCCTGCCCGACAACGGCCGCCGGATCGTGCGGGCCCTCGAGGTCGTCACGATCACCGGCCGGCCGTTCAGCGCGTCTCTGCCCGAGCACGTGTACGCCGACCCGCGCACCGTGCAGGTCGGGATCGACATCGACCGGTCCACGCTCGACCCCCGGATCGAGCAGCGGGTGCGCGCGATGTTCGACGCGGGGCTCGTCGAGGAGGTACGCCGTCTCCTCGACTCCGGTCTCGCGGACGGCCGCACCGCCCGTACGGCCATCGGCTACCGCGAGGTGACGGCGTACCTCGCGGGCGAGACGACGCTCGACCAGGCGATCGAGGCGACCACGACCGCCACTCGGCGCTTCTCCCGGCGGCAGGACAGCTGGTTCCGCAAGGACCCGCGCGTGGTGTGGGTGCCGTGGGACGCCCCTGACCGCGTCGAGCGGGCCCTGGAAGCCGTTGCAGCGCTCGGCTGAGCGACGGCGCATGACCCGCGCGGGTGGGGGCACGGGGAGAGGAGTCCGTTCTCGGGAGGAACCTTGACGAAGCTCGCCCCGTCGCGCCCTCGGTGCGACCGCCGTACTGACCGCGACCCTGCTCGCCACTGCCACTGCCACTGCCACTGCCACACCCCCGGCCCTCGCCGGGTCGGATCACCACCCCGACCGCGGGCGGCACACGGCCAAGACGCCGACCAGCATCGGCTACGGCGGTGCGGTGAGCACCGTCGACCCCGAGGCGTCGGCAGCCGCGCTGCGCGTCCTGAAGCAGGGCGGGAACGCCACGGACGCGGCCGTCGCCGCTGCGGCGACCCTGGGCGTGACCGAGCCGTACAGCTCGGGGATCGGAGGCGGTGGCTACTTCGTCCACTACGACGCCAGGACCGGCCGGGTCGGCACCATCGACGGCCGCGAGACGGCGCCGGCGTCGATGCCGCACGACGCCTTCATCGACCCCGCCACCGGCCAGCCCTACGAGTTCACGCCCGAGCTGGTGACCAGCGGCGTCTCGGTCGGGGTACCGGGCAGTCTCGCCACCTGGCGCGACGCCCTGGCCCGCTGGGGCACGATGTCGCTGGGCCGTACCTTCCGACCGGCGATCCGGGTGGCACGACGCGGCTTCGTGGTCGACGCGACGTTCCGTCAGCAGACCCTGGAGAACAAGCAGCGCTTCGACGCCTTCCGCTCGACCCGGCGCCTGTTCCTGCCCGGCGGTGACGCACCCGCCGTCGGGTCGGTGTTCCGCAATCCGGCGCTGGCGCGCACCTACCGCCAGATCGCGCGCCGCGGCATCTCCTACCTGTACCACGGTCGCCTGGGCCGCCAGATCAGCCGGGTCGTCCACCACCCGCCGAAGACGGCCTCGACCACGCTGCCGGTGCCGACCGGCTTCATGGAGCCCTCCGACCTGCGCGCCTACTCGACGATCACCCGCCGCCCCACGCACGTCGGCTACCGCGGATACGACGTCTACGGCATGGCGCCGTCGTCGTCCGGCGGCTCGACCGTCGCCGAGGCGCTGAACATCCTGGAGCGCTACCGCCTGAAGGGGATGTCGGACGCCGACGCCCTGCACCACTACCTCGACGCCAGCGCCTTGGCCTTCGCCGACCGCGGCGCCTACGTCGGCGACCCGGCGTACGTCGACGTGCCGCTGCACGCGCTGCTCTCGGACCGGTACGCCGCGGAGCGGGCCTGCCTGATCAGTGAGACCGCCGCCCTCCCGACACCGGTCGCGCCCGGTGACGTGACGTCGTACGACGGGACCTGCGACGGCACGGCGTCGGAGCCCGCCTCGACCGCGCCCGACACCGAGAACCTCAACACGACCAACCTGACCGTGGCGGACCGCTGGGGCGACGTCGTCGAGTACACGCTGACCATCGAGCAGACCGGCGGCTCCGGCATCGTGGTGCCGGGCCGCGGCTTCCTGCTCAACAACGAGCTCACCGACTTCACTGCCGTCTACGACCCCAGCGACCCGAACCGGATCGAGGGCGGCAAGCGCCCGCGCTCCTCGATCTCGCCGACGATCGTGCTGCGCGACGGCAAGCCGTTCCTGGCGCTGGGGTCGCCGGGTGGGTCGACGATCATCACCACGGTGCTGCAGATGATCGTCGACCGGCTCGACCGCGGGATGACCATCCAGCAGGCGATCGCCGCACCGCGTGCCTCGAGCCGCAACACGTCGTCGATCACCGCGGAGCAGTCGTTCATCGACGAGTACGGCGCGTCCCTCGCGCCGTACGGCTACACCTTCACGCCGCCCGGTGCTCCGGGCACGACCGCAGCCGAGATCGGGGCTGCGACGGCGATCGAGTTCGGTCGTCACCACCGGCTGACGGCGGTCTCCGAGCCGACCCGACGAGGCGGCGGGTCGGCGCTGGTGGTGCACCCCGCACCCTGAGGCCTGCGACAATCGGGGGGTGAGCTACGCGTTCCTCAAGGGCCACGGCACGGAGAACGACTTCGTGCTGCTGCCCGACCACGACGGTTCGGTCCACGGTGACCTGTCCGCCGAGCGGGTCCGCGCGCTGTGCGACCGGCGGGCCGGGATCGGCGGCGACGGCGTCCTCCGCGTGATCCGCAGCGAGCGAGGACGCTGGGATCCGACGCATTCGAAGCCAGGCCTGAGCGAGGCCGACGCGAGCGTGCTGGCGGGGTCGCCTGACCTGGGCTCGCCGCCCGAGTGGTTCATGGACTACCGCAACGCCGACGGCTCGCTCGCCGAGATGTGCGGCAACGGGATCCGGGTCTTCGCGCTGCACCTGTACGACGAGGGCCTGGTGCCCGCGGACGGGCCGGTGCGGATCGGGACCCGGGCCGGCGTGAAGACGGTGACCCGCGAGGACGGCCGGTTCAGCGCCGACCTCGGTCCCGCGCGGGTCCTCGGCGAGACCAAGGTGTCGGCAGGGGATCGGTCCTGGCCCGCGGTCCACGTCGACGTCGGCAACCCCCACGCGGTCGTGAGTGGTGGACGACCTGGCCGAGGCCGGCCCCTTGTGGGACGAGCCGTCGTACGACGAGGAGCTGTATCCCGACGGGGTGAACATCGAGTTCGTCGTACGCCGCGCTGTCGACCACCTCGCGATGCGTGTGCACGAGCGAGGGTCGGGCGAGACGCGGTCGTGCGGGACGGGGGCGGTCGCTGCGGCCGTCGCGGCGGCCGAGGACGGGCCCGGTCGCTGGCGGGTCGACGTACCGGGCGGTGAGCTCGAGGTGTCGCGGGACGAGGCGGGGCGGGTGTTCCTGGCCGGGCCGGCGGTGATCGTCGCCCGCGGCCTGACCGCGCTGTGAGGTCGTGTGCCTGAGCCCGCGCCCGGGCGCGGGCTCAGGCACACGACCCCCTCGCTAGGCTCCCGCGCATGGACATCTCCGGATCCTCAGCCGTCGTCACCGGGGCCGCGTCGGGTATCGGCGCCGCCGTCGCCCGCGCCCTCGCCGCCGCCGGTGCGACGGTCGTGGTCGCCGACGTGCAGGACGAGAAGGGCCAGGCGCTGGCCGACGAGCTGGGTGGCGCCTTCGCTCATGTGGACGTCACCGACACCGCTCAGCTCACGGCCGCGGTCGATGCCGCCGGCGAGCTCGCCCCGCTGCGGGTGCTGGTCAACTCGGCCGGGATCGGACCGGCTGCACGTACCGTCGGTCGCGACGGCACCTACGACTCGGCGCACGACCTGGATCTCTACAAGAAGGTGATCGCGATCAACCTGATCGGCACCTTCGACGCGATCCGCATCGCGGGGACCGCGATGTCGCGGCTCGAGCCGCTGGCGTCGGGCGAGCGGGGCTCGATCGTGAACCTGGCGAGCGTCGCGGCGTTCGACGGGCAGATCGGGCAGGCGGCGTACTCCTCCTCCAAGGGCGGCATCGTCGGGCTGACCCTGCCCGTGGCGCGCGACCTGGCCGCGATCGGCGTCCGGGTGAACACCGTCGCGCCCGGCCTGATCGACACCCCGATCTACGGCGAGGGCGAGAAGGCCGAGGAGTTCAAGGCGCGGCTCGGCGAGTCGGTCCTGTTCCCGAAGCGGCTCGGCGACCCCGACGAGCTGGCCTCGATGGTGCTCGAGTGCCTCACCAACTCCTACATGAACGGCTCCGTCGTCCGCGTCGACGGCGGCATCCGGATGCCCCCGAAGTAGGCGGGCGCGCGACGGGTCGGGATCCCCGGCTCGCCGGGGATCCCTGCACTTCCCGGGGGTTGCAACCCCCGGGAAGTGACAGGAGTGCCTACGCGGTGGGGCTGGTGTGGCCAGTGGTACGACGTGACAGGCTGCCGGTCAGGCGCGGACCCGAGCGCTGGTCGGGTCGTACATCGGCCGCAGCGAGACGGTCGCGTCGTAGCGGTCCCCGGCGATGTCGACCGACCACGAGCCGGCGTCCAGCCAGTCCTTGGTGATGGGCTGGTCGGCGCTGACGAAGGCGAGCCCCACGGCCGCGCCCAGCGTCCAGCCGTACGACGCCGCCCGGACGTAGCCGACGACGACGCCGTCCCTCAGCACCGGCTCGGCGTGGTACAGCAGCGGCTCGGAGTCGTCGAGCGCGACCTGCACCAGGCGCTGTGTCGAGGGGAAGGACGCTTTCCGCCCCAGCAACGCCGCCTTGCCGCGGAAGTCGGTGTCCCAGGCGACGGCGAAGCCGAGACCCACGTCGAGCGGGCAGTCGGTGTTGTCGATGTCGTGACCGAAGTCGCGGTAGGCCTTCTCCATCCGCAGCGACGCCAGCGCCTTCAGCCCCACCGGACGGACCCGCGCGTCCGCGGCCATCGCGTCGTACAGCTCGAGGGCGCGGTCGGCCCGTACGTACAGCTCGTAGCCGAGCTCGCCGAGGTAGGTGATCCGCGCGCAGATCACCGGCACGCCGGCCACCTCGATCTCCCGGACGCCGCGGAACGGCCAGGCCTCGGTGGACAGGTCCGTGGACGTCAGCTCGGCGAGCACGTCGCGCGAGAGCGGGCCCTGCAGGTTGAGCTGCGCGAAGTCGCGCGTGAGGTCGCTGACGACCATCGCTCGGTCACGAGCGGCCCGCGCGAGCAGCCCGGCGACGTGTCCGTGCGCCGTGTCGGAGGCGACCACCAGGAACCGGTGGTCGGTCAGCTTCGACACCGTCAGGTCGGCCTCGATCCGGCCGTCGTCGTTGAGCCACTGCGTGTAGGTGATCCAGCCCGGATCTCCGTTCACGTCACCGGCCGAGAGATGGTCGAGCACCGCGCCCGCATCGAGGCCGGACACGGCGAACTTCGCCATGAACGACATGTCCATCAGACCCACGCCCTCGCGCACGGTGCGATGCTCGGCGGCCCACTGCTCGAACCACGGCGCGCGCCCCCAGGTCGGCTCCGCCTCGGCAGTGAGACCCGGACCGGCGAACCAGTCGGCGCCCTCCCAGCCCGAGACCTCGCGCATCAGCCCGCCGTTCGCGACGAGCCGATCGTGGACCGGCGAGAGCAGGCGGTCGCGCGCCGTCCGCAGCTGCTTGCCCGGCGTGTGTGCGGCGTACACCGTGCCGAGGATCTCGGTCGTGCGGTCTCGGCGGTACGCCGGATCGAGCTGGTCGGCGCGGAAGCGGGCGACGTCCCACGCCGTGACGTCGACATCGGGGAGGCCCGCGATGATCCAGTGGGCGAGCACGCGCCCGAGCCCGCCGGCCGAGAGGACGCCGACCGAGTTCATGCCGGCGGCGACGAAGTAGTGGCGGATGCTCGGGGCCTCGCCGACGGCCGGTGCCAGGTCGGGGGTGAACGACTCGGGTCCGCAGAAGAACGTCCGCACGCCCACCTCGAGGGTGACCGGCACGCGTGCCATGGCGGTCTCCAGGAACGGCGCCATCCGGTCCCAGTCCGGCTTGAGAGTGGTGAACGACGCGGTCGTCGGGATGCCGTCGACGGCCCACGCGGCAGCGCGTGGCTCGAAGAGGCCGACCATCATGCCGCCGCCCTCCTCGCGGTAGTAGCCGTGCGCGGCGGGGTCCTCGAAGATCGGCGCGTCCGGGTCGATGCCCTCGATGGTGTCGGTGATCAGGTAGTAGTGCTCCGCAGCCTGGTTCGGTACGACGACTCCGCTCTTCTCGGCCAGCTCGCGGGCCCACATGCCCGTGCAGTTCACGACGTACTCGGCCTCGATCGTCTCGCCGGTCTCGACGCGCACCCCCGTGACAGCGCCGTCGCGCACGAGGACGTCCTCGACCCGGACGCCTTCGATGATCCGGACGCCGAGGTTCTTCGCGCCGCGGGCCAGTGACTGGGTGAGGTCGACCGGGTTGACCCGGCCGTCGCCGGGGACGTGGAAGCCGGCCAACAGGTCGTCGGTCTCGGCCCACGGGAAGAGGTCGGACATCTCCTTCGGCCCGATCTCCTCCACCTCGAGACCGAGGTGCCGCTGGAAGGCCGCGACCCGGCGGTACTCGTGGAGCCGGTCGGCGTCAGCCGCCGCCTCGATCAGGCCGACCGGTTTGAACCCGGTGGACACCCCGGTCTCCGCCTCGAGCCGTGCGTAGAGGTCGCGCGAGTACAGCCGGATGCCGGTGCTGGTCTCGGAGGTCGAGCCGAAGCACGTCATCAGGCCGGCCGCGTGCCACGTCGTACCGCTGGTGAGGCGGTCTCGCTCGAGCAGCACGACGTCGGTCCAGCCCTCGTGCGCGAGGTGGTAGGCGACCGAGCAGCCGATCACGCCGCCACCGATGACGACGACTCGGGCCCGGTCCGGAACAGCGGAGGTCGGGGTCACGCGGTCACGCTAGTGCCTCGCAACGTCATACGTTCCGAGCCATAGACGGCTCCGTCCGTATGACGTCCCGGGAGGAGGCGCCGTAACCGGTTCGCGCAGGTCGCAACGCCGACCTACCCTGGATGACATATGACGAATGCACGTGACGACTTCTCCCTCGCGACCGAGCTCGACGAGACCGCCGGCTGGGACGTCGAGGACGACCTGCACGGTCTCGACGACCCCGAGGACACCGCCGACGACGAGTGGGAGTCGGGGTACGCCGACGACGACCCCGAGCTCACCGCCGGCGAGCAGGACCTCGCCGAGCGCTACGCCCTGCGCCGGGTCCAGGGGTTGTCGACCGAGCTCGAGGACATCACCGAGGTCGAGTACCGCCAGCTCCGGCTGGAGCGGGTCATCCTGGTCGGTGTGTGGACCGAGGGCTCGGTCGAGGACGCCGAGAACTCCATGGCCGAGCTCGCGGCGCTCGCCGAGACCGCGGGCTCCGAGGTGCTCGACGCGATCTACCAGCGCCGCAACAAGCCCGACCCGGCGACCTACATCGGCCGCGGCAAGGTCGACGGGCTGCGCGAGATCGTGCGGGCCACCGGCGCCGACACCGTGATCATGGACGGCGAGCTGGCGCCCAGCCAGCTGCGCAACCTCGAGGACAAGGTCAAGGTCAAGGTCGTCGACCGGACCGCGCTGATCCTCGACATCTTCGCCCAGCACGCCAAGAGCAAGGAAGGACAGGCTCAGGTCGAGCTGGCCCAGCTGAACTACATGAAGCAGCGCCTGCGCGGCTGGGGCGGCAACCTCTCGCGCCAGGCCGGTGGCCGGGCGGCCGGTGGCGAGGGCATCGGTGGCCGTGGCCCCGGTGAGACCAAGATCGAGACCGACCGCCGGCGCATCAACACCAAGATCGCCAAGCTCCGCCGCGAGCTCGCCCACATGAAGGGCACGCGCGACACCAAGCGCCAGGAGCGCCGCCGCCACCACATCCCGAGCGTCGCGATCGCCGGCTACACCAACGCCGGCAAGTCCAGCCTGCTCAACCGGCTCACGGGCGCGGGCGTCCTCGTCGAGGACGCGCTGTTCGCGACGCTCGACCCGACCACCCGTCGTACGACGACCAGTGACGGCCGCGTGTACACGATGAGCGACACGGTCGGCTTCGTCCGCCACCTGCCGCACCAGCTCGTCGAGGCGTTCCGGTCCACCCTGGAGGAGGTCGCCGACTCCGATCTGGTCCTCCATGTCGTCGACGGGTCGCACGTCGACCCCGAGGGTCAGATCGCCGCCGTGCGCGAGGTGTTCGCCGAGATCGGCGCCGACAAGGTGCCCGAGATCGTCGTCGTCAACAAGGCGGATGCCGCCGACCCGATGGTGATCGCCCGCCTCAGGCAGCGCGAGCCGCACCTGGTGGTCGTCAGCGCCAAGACCGGCGAGGGCGTCGCCGAGGCGCTCGAGCTGCTGGAGTCCGACCTGCCGCGGCCGGGCGTCGAGTTCGCGGCACTCGTGCCCTACGCCCGCGGTGACCTGCTCGACCGGCTCCACCAGCACGGCGAGATCGCATCGCTGGAGCACACCGGCGACGGCACGGTCGTCCGCGGCCGCGCCCACGCGGACCTGGCCGGCGAGCTCGCGGCGTATCCCGTCTGAACGCGACGGGCGGGACCCACCGTCAGGTCTCGACCAGCCGGAGGGCCAGCCGCGGACACATCCGGACGGCCTCACGAGCCAGCGCCACCAGCTCGTCGGTGACCTCACCGTGCACGAGCGGGTACCCCCACTCGTCGAGCGCCACCACCTCGGGGAGCAGCTCGTGGCACAGTCCACGGGCCTTGCACGCGGGCCAGTCCACCCGCAGGGATCGGCTCACGACGCCACGCTCCGCAGACGGCGTACGACGCGGGGCCTGGTCCACGAGCAGTAGCCCGCACCGTGCCGGTCGACTTCGTGGGCGTACGCCGCCAGCAGGGACCGCACCAGCCGGACGGTCCCGTCGGGGTGCGCGCACGCCCCACGGCCCGCGACCAGGGCCGAGAGCTGCTCGACGCGGGCCGTTCCTCCGCCGTCGTCGATCGCCGACAGGGCGGCCGCCAGCGCGGGCAAGCCGTTCAGGCAGGGCCCGCACCGACGGGCGCTCTGGCCCGCGAGGTAGGCCACGATCCGTTGGGTCCAGACGACCGGGCAGTCGTCCACGGCCATGACCAGCCCCGCGCCGAGCGCATACCCGGCCTCGCGCATGCCCGCGACCGACACGGTCAGCCGTCGGGCGGTCTCGGGCGTCGTCCAGGTGCCGTGGAAGCCTCCGACCAGGACGGCCGCGTCCTCGTGAGGCAACACCGAGCGCAGCGGCGTGCCGTACTCGACCTCACGCACGGCGACCCGCGCCCCCGGCAGCCGCAGCGTCAGCAGCGTCGTCCCCGGCTCCTCGTCGGTCCCGAGGCCCGTCGGCGGACCGGTGTGCACCAGGTGCCCGACATGTGCCCAGGTCTCCGCGTTCGAGAGCAACGTGGGATGCGACCGGTGTCCGGTCACGGCCTCGGGAGCCCACGCGGTGACCGGCAGGTTGGGCCGCCCGGCCATCAGCTCCAGCACGGCGCGGGCCTGCCCCGCCACGAACTTCGGCGACGCGACGTGCCGCACGAGGCGAACGCGGCGGTCACGACGCTCGGCCATCGCGGTCTCCATCGCCGCCGCGGTCAGCGGTCGGTCACCCGGGAGTACGACGTGCACCTGGCGAGCCCGGAGGGCCCGAGCCGTGGCGACGGCGCCGTCCAGCACGAGGTGCGGACGTGTGCGTGCCAACGCACTGTCCTTGCTGCTGGCAGGCTCGCCCTCGCTGAGGTTCACGACCACGACCGGCCGAGAGCCCGCGGCCGCCGTGCGCAGCTTGATCGCGAAGGGGAACGCCGCGCCGCCCCGGCCGCGCAAGCCGACGTCGTCGACGGCTTCGACGAGGTCGTCGAGGGCGAGGCGGGGGAGGTCGCCGTACTGCTCGCGGTGGGCGACCAGGGACGGTCCGGCGGCGAGGCCGGCCAGCAGGGCCGGGCCTTCGTGGACGTCGGGGTCCTCGCGGACCGCGACCGGCGAGGTGTTCATCGTGCCTCTCCCAGCGCATGACGCGCGCCCGCTCCGACCAGTCGCAGCAGGGCGATGCCGGCCACGAGCGCGACCGACGCGTAGACCGCGTTGCGCTCCCAGCCGGGCTGGCGGAGGTCGGTCCCGATCCCGAGGCCATGTCCGACTGCGACTCCCCACGCGGCGTACGACAAGAGGTGCACCAGTCGCCAGCTCCGGTGCCGCATCCGGGCCCGCAGCAGCGACGTGACGATGACCAGCACGATCAGGTCGAAGGCCACCGTGCCGAGCCCGAGCCACATCGGCAGGTACGTCGAGCCCACCCAGGGCACGACGGCCTGCCACCAGCGGATGTCGACGTAGCTGTCCACGACGGCGGTGGCCACGTGCAGCACGAGCAGCACGACCGACCACAGGGCGAGATTGCGGTGCAGCACCTGACCCACGAACCGGGGGAGCAGGCGTCCGCCCTGCGCAGTCGCCAGCACGCCGAGCACGGCGGTCACGGTGAGCAGGGCGAGCACGACGAGACCGGTGCTGCGGTTGAGGTACCACAGCAGGGGTCCGTGCAGGACGTCGTTCATGCCGCGTGCTCCTCGCCGCACGGCCAGCCGCCGATGTGGACCACCGACCCGTCGGCCGCGACGAGCCGGGCGGCGACGTCGTGCCCGGAGAGCCAGGCGGGTGCGTCGTCGCCGAGCACGATCGCTGCCGTGCTGGCCGTGTTGGCCGCGACCGCGCTGCCACCCGCACAGCTCGCCG
This sequence comes from uncultured Actinomycetota bacterium, assembly GCA_963805345.1. Lineage (GTDB taxonomy): Bacteria > Actinomycetota > Actinomycetes > Propionibacteriales > Nocardioidaceae > Nocardioides. The sequence continues at coordinate 9,383 of CAWDUA010000018.1, read as the reverse complement.
TGGTCCAGACGGCGGGCACCGGAGCACCGGTACGCGGGTCGAGCAGGTGGTGGTACGACGTGCCGGCGCGGCGCCAGCGCCGCACGCGGGTGCTCGAGGTGGCCAGTCCGCCCCCCTCGAGCCAGACGTTCTCGCCGGGCTCGCCCGGGCGCTCGGAGACGGCCACCGCCCACGGTCCCCCGTCGGGACGGGAGATCGCGAGGTCACCGCCGACGCTGACCAGCGCGCTGCCGGCCAGCTCGCCGGCGAGGGTCGCGGCGACGAGGTCCGCGGCGAAGGCCTTGCCGGTGGCGCCCAGGTCGAGCGCCGTGCCGGCCGGTACCCGGACGGCGTCGTCGGCGAGGCCGATCAGCCGCCAGGAGGAGGGGTCGGGGGCAGGCACGGCGATGGGGTCGTCGGTGTCGACCAGTGCCCCGAAGTCGCGGTCGTAGCCCCAGGAGACGAGGTGGCGACCCAGGAGCGGATGGACGAGGCCCTCGCTGACGCCCGCCGCGTCGACGGCGACGCCGACGGCCGCGACGAGCAGCGGGTCGACATGGGTCCAGCGCCCGGCCGCCGCGTTGGCACGCGACAGGTCGGAGTCGGCCCGGAACCGGCTGCACGTGCGGTCCACGTCGCTGAGCACGGCCTCGGTCAGCCGGCGCGCAGCCGGGAGCTCGGCGGCCTCTCGCGTGGCGACGTAGACGTAGGTGCCGAGCGCGCCGAAGGTCTCCGACGGCATGTCACGACCCGCTCGAGGGCGCGGGCGGGGGCGGCGGGGGCGGCGGGGGAGGCGCCGGCGCGGGCGCGGAGTGCGCCGGCGGGTGGTAGGCCGGGGCGGGGGCGGGCGGGGCCGAGCCGGGCTGGGTCACCGTGGTGCCGCCGACGGTGACCGGCGTCGTCGCCGCGTGCACGTACTGGGTGTGGACGACGGTCCGGTGCGGCCGGGGCCGGAGGATGACACGGCGGGGGAGTGACGCGGACTTCGCGGCGGCGACCGCGGCGTCGTACGTCGCCTTCGCGCGCGCCGCCCGGGCGTCGGCCAGGGCCCGGGCAGCGTCGTCGTGGGCCTGCTTCACCTCCTGCTCGTGGGCGGCGCTGCCGGCGAACCAGCCGACCGCGGTCAGACTGCCCGCGGTGACCAGGGCGGTGACGGTGGAGACGCCGAGACGGAACCGGTCCCGGCTACGGGGGGTGGGAGTCATGCGACCAGGTTGTGACAAGCGCCGCCAAGGGGGTCTCATCCCTCCTTCAAGTTCACGTCATGGAGGCCGACGGACGCCTTGACCAGGGCTTGACCTCGGCGCGAGGCGCGGTTAGGCCGGGCGGGGCCACGGTGGGTCCATGAAGCTCTTCGCCGTCCTCCTGGGCGCTCTCGCCCTCGTCGCCGGGTTCACCGGCGGCCTCCGCGCCTACTCCGCGTCGTCGGACGCAGGCTCACCGGTGCCCGCGGCCCAGGTGCGGGTCCACCACTACCCCCCGGCGCAGGTCGTCCGGCCCGGACCGGTGCTCAAGTGGGCACCGTGCGTGAAGCCCGCCGTCCGGGTCGGGCGCGCCTGTGTCACGCACGTGACGCACACCGTGACCATCACTCCGCCGCCGACCTCTGCTCCGCCCGCGTCGCCCGCACCGTCCGCACCTGCGTCGACCCCGCAGTCCCCGCAGCCCCCGCGGCACACGCAGGCGCCGAGCCACCCGACGTCGACGCCGTCGGACGACACCGGACACCACGACGACGACGGCGGTGACGACGACGGCGGTGGTGACGACGACGGTGGCGGCGACGACTGAGCGCTCAGCCGACGAGCGGCAGTGCCACCTCGACCTTCGCCCCGCCGGTGGCGGTGGTGCTGGTGACCAGGTGTCCGCCGCAGTCTTGAGCCGTACGACGAGCGATGTCGAGGCCGAGCCCGGTGTGCCCGGGACCGGCGTTGCGCTCCGCCGCCCAGCCCTCTCCGTCGTCGGACACGCTGAGCACGCAGGTGCCGCCGCCGGCGTGCAGGGTGACCGCGAAGCCCGTGCCGTCGGCGGTGTGGGCGAACACGTTGTCGATCAGGACGTCGAGCAGGTCGGCCAGGTCGCTCGCGGAGACCGGGACCAGCAGGGGAGCCCGTGGGACGTCGACCCGAAGGGCTCGCCCGTCGTCCTCCGCGAGCGCCGACCAGAAGGCCACCCGTCCCGCGATCGTGGCGGCCGCGTCACAGCGGGCGGCCAGGTTGCTCTCGACGGGTCGGCGAGCCTCCTTCACGATCTGGTCGACCGTCAGCTGCAGCACGGTGATGTGGCCCTGGAGCCGCTGGGCCACGGCATCATCCGACACCGACTCGGCATCGAGCCGGAGCGCCGTGACCGGCGTGCGCAGGCGGTGCGAGAGGTCGCCGACGTTGGCCCGCTCGGCGGCGAGGAGCTCACCGGTGCGCTCGGCCAATCCGTTCAGGGCCTGGGCCAGCTCGACGGTCTCCGGCGTACCGCCGACCTCGGCACGGGCAGTGAGATCGCCCTCGCGCAGCTGGTGTGCGGTCTGGGCCAGCCCACGCAGCGGCTCGCTGATGCGTCGGCCGAGCTGACGCGCGATCACCCAACCGAGCGCGATCAGCACCAGGCCGAGGGTGACGATGCCGATCCAGGCCGGCATCACCCCCCGCTGCAGGTCCGCACCGGTGACGCTGGCCCGCACGACGGTCGTCCCGTGCTCGCCGGCCACCGGCAGGAGGACGGCGCCGCTGTCGTCGCTGGTGACCCGGAGCCCTTCGCCGGTGAGGGCCTTGCGGACATCGGGATCCTGGCTCAGGTCGTCGGTGGTCCCGAGACTCTTGCCGGCCGGGGTGAGCACCGAGACCTGCGGCACGATGCTGCGGTTGAGGTCGTCGAGGTAGCCGTTGAGCTGGGCGGTGTTCGGCACGCTGGTCACCACGAGCGCGACGTTGCGGGCCGTCTGGTCGGCCGCGCTCATCGCCCGGTCGGCCGCGAGCGTGCGGACCAGGAGGCACAGGGGGATGACGAAGGCCATCACGATGGCCGACGTGGTCGCGAGGACCAGCCATGAGATCCGGCTCCGCATCAGCCGGCGTCCGGGTCGACCAGCCGTACCCCGACACCACGGACGCTGATCAGGTAGCGCGGCTCGGCCGCGGTCTCGCCGAGCTTGCGCCGCAGCCACGACAGGTGGACGTCGACGGTGCGGTCCGAGCCGCCGTACGCCTGCCGCCACACCTCGGCGAGCAGCTCGCGCTTGGTGACGACCTCACCGGGCCGCTGGGCCAGGGCGACGAGCAGGTCGAACTCCTTGCGCGCCAGCTCGAGGGGCTCGCCGGCGAGGGCGACGGTGCGCGAGCGCTCGTCGATGACCAGGTCGCCGACCCGGATCGGCTCGTACGACGTGGGCACGCCGCCGCGCCGCAGCACGGCGCGGACCCGGGCCGCGACCTGGTCGGCTCCGAACGGCTTCACGACGTAGTCGTCGGCACCGCCGTCGAGGGCCTGGACGATGGTCGCGTCGTCGTCGCGGGCGGTGATCACGATGATCGGCACCGAGCTCGCGGCGCGGATCATCGGGATCATGGTCAGCCCGTCCACGTCGGGCAGGCCCAGGTCGAGCATCACCACGTCGGGACGGTCGTTGATCACCGCGTCGAGCCCGGGCAACCCGCCCGACGCGACCGCGACCGCATGGCCGCGCTCGGTCATCGCGCGCTGCACGGCGGAGCGGATCGCCGGGTCGTCCTCGATGACGAGGATGCTGCTCATGACGCAGAACGTAGCCCCCGAACCTGTCCGTCAGGCCGCGATCGGCTGTGGGTCGGCGAGATGATGGGCACATGACCCGGCTCCGTACGGCGGTCCTTGCCGCGCTCGTGTGGTGCGGAGTGGTCGCTGTCGTGGCGACGCTGGTCTGGGTGGTGATCTCGCGGGCGGGGGAGGGCGTGCTGCCCGTGACGCAGCCGCAGGCCGACGTGACGGGTTCGTTGCCGGTGCCCGGCGGAGAGGACGAACCCGTCCTGCGCACCAGCCACGGGGTCACCTTGTCTCCCCGGCCGTCGCGGTCGCCGTCGCCGTCCAGCGGTGCGCCACCGGCGAGCGGCTCCACCCTCACGCCGTCGTCACCACCCTCGTCCGCGCCCGCCTCGCCGCCCGCCTCCTCGCCCGCCTCCTCGCCCGCGTCCTCGACCGCCGGGCCGCCCGCGCCGACGACGCAACGCCGGTCCTGGAGCGGGGCGGCCGGTCATGTGGTCGTCGAGTGCCGGGGCCGGGCCGCCGAGCTGGTGTCGGCGTTTCCCAACGCCGGCTGGCGCTACGTGATCGGGTCGCGGGGCCCGGCCCAGGTCAGGGTGCGCTTCACCCGCACCAGCGGGGACGACACGGCCGTCGCCGTGGATGCCCGCTGCGTGGCCGGCGTGCCGCACTTCTGGCTGCCGGGCGACGACGGGGGCGGCGACGACTGAGCCTGGGGCGTCAACCCCAGCTTCACCATGAGAACGTGGTGAAACCCCGCTTCACACGGTGAGTTCGCCATGAGAACCCCGGTTTCACCATGTGAACATGGTGAAACCGGGAAGACCCCGGCCCCGACGCACGGCCCCTCCACAGCCCTTCGTGCACCGCACCGACGAGCAATGGAGAGCCCCGTCGGGGCACGCGGATAGGGTGCAGCGGTGCCTGCGCCCGCTGACCCGTCGCGACCCCCCGTCCGGGAGGTGCTGGCGGCCGCGGTGGAGGCGCTGGGCGGCCAGGAGCGGCCGGGTCAGATCGCGATGGCCGAGGCGGTCAGCGACTCGCTCGGCGGCCGGCGCCACCTCGTCGTCCAGGCCGGGACCGGTACCGGCAAGTCGCTCGCCTACCTCGTGCCGGCCCTGCTCCACGACCGCCGCGTGGTCGTCGCCACCGCCACGCTCGCGCTGCAGCACCAACTGGTTGAGCGAGATCTGCCCGCGGTGACCAAGGCCGTCGCCCACCTGTTGCCCCATGACCCGTCGTACGCCGTGCTGAAGGGCCGCTCCAACTACGCCTGCCTCCACCGCATCCGCGAAGGCGTGCCCGACGAGCAGGGCGCGCTGATCGAGGTGCCCGAGGGCTCCCTCGGGAAGAAGGTGCTCGAGCTGCGGGCCTGGGCCGAGAAGGAGGCCGAGGGCGACGGCAGCGGCGAGCGCGACCACGCCCCCCGCCACACCGACCGCGAGTGGCGACAGGTCAGCGTCAGCCATCGCGACTGCCTGGGCGCGGCACGCTGCCCGTTCGGCGAGGAGTGCTTCGTCGAGCAGGCGCGCGAGAAGGCGCATCGCTCCCACCTGATCGTCACCAACCACTCGCTGCTCGCGATCGACGCGATCGAGGGGGTGCCGATGATCCCCGACTACGACGCGGTGGTGGTCGACGAGGCTCACGAGGTCGTCAGCCGGGTGACCCAGGCGGCCACCGACGAGCTGTTCGCCGCCGAGGTCGAACGCGCCGCGCGGAGCTCGCGGCGCTGGGTGAGCGAGGGCGACCGCGAGTCGTCCGCAGCCGACGACCTCGCGGATGCCGGCGACGCGCTCGCGGCGGCGATCGCCGAGTGCGAGCCCGGCCGGTTCGACGCGGTCCCCGAGGTCCTGGCCGATGCGCTGGTGCTCGTGCGGGACGCGGCGCGGGCGTGCCTGTCGGCGTACCCCAAGGAGGGGGACGACGTCGACGCCGCCCGCACCCAGGCCCGCGGCGCCGTGCAGGAGGTGTTCGCCACCGTCGAGCGGATGGCCGCGGGGAGCGAGGCCGACGTGCTCTGGCTGACCGAGGGCACCGACCCTTCGACGGGTCCCGGACAGCGCCGGCTCCCGCCGCGGCTGTGCGTCGCGCCCCTCGAGGTGTGGGGCCCGATGCGCGAGAAGCTCCTCACCGACAAGACCGTGGTGATGACCTCGGCGACCTTGATGCTCGGCGGCGACTTCGACGCCCTCGCCACCTCGGTCGGGTTGAAGCCGACCGAGCGGGTCGACGTGGTCGTCGGCGCGACCGTGCCGATGACCGATGAGTCCGACCAGCGGGAGGTGCGAGAGCCCGACGTCCTGCCCTGGGTCGGCCTCGACGTCGGCTCGCCGTTCGACTACGGCCGGCAGGCCATCCTCTACGTCGCACGCCACCTGCCGCCGCCCGGCCGCGACGGGCTCGGCAAGGCCCAGCTCGACGAGATCGTCTCCCTGGTCGATGCCGCGGAGGGCCGCACGCTCGGGCTCTTCAGCTCACGGCGGGCCGCCGAGACCGCGGCCGAAGAGGTGCGCGAGCGGCTGCCCCACCTGACCACGCTGGCGCAGGGCGAGGCCCAGCTCCCCGAGCTGGCCCGGCAGTTCGTGGGCGACCCCCACACCTGCCTGTTCGGCACTCTCAGCCTCTGGCAGGGCCTCGACGTCCCCGGCGACACCTGCCAGCTGGTGATGATCGACCGGATCCCGTTCCCGCGGCCCGACGACCCGTTGATGAGCGCGCGCCAGCGCGCGGCCGACCGCGAGGGCCGCAACGGGTTCATGCAGGTCGCGGCCACCCATGCCGCCCTGCTGCTGGCGCAGGGCGCCGGCCGACTGATCCGGACGACGTCCGACAAGGGCGTCGTCGCGATCCTCGACCCGCGCCTGGCGACGGCGCGCTACGGCAGCTTCCTCAAGGCGAGCCTGCCGCCGATGTGGACGACGTACGACGGCGACCTGGTGCGTCAGGCCCTCACCCGCCTCGCGGCCGGCGAGGGCTGACTCAGCGGTCGGGGTCGGACCGTGGCCGGCACTCCTGCACGGGCCGCTCGCGGGGCGCTGCCGCCACCGGCGTGGACGGCTCGGGCGACTCGACGATCCGGTCGCCGAACACCACCCGCACGTCGCTGGGCCGACGAGGGTCGAGGAAGTAGGGGTCGACCAGCCACATCGCCACGATCACCACGGCCCACCCGACGGCGACGTCGAGGATCCAGTGGTTGCCGGTGCCGATCACGACGACGGCCGTGAGCAGGGCGTGCATCCAGGCCAGGCCGCGCAGCCAGAGGTTCGTGGTGTTGCGGCGGACCACGAGGGCCACCCAGAGCGCCCAGCCCGCGTGCAGGCTCGGGAAGGCGGCCAGCTCGTTGGTCAGCTGACCCATGCCCTTCGGCGCCGACGCGTCGGCACCCCACCAGCCGGCGCCGGAGTGGACGCTGAGGATGTCGACGTACTCACCACTGAACAGCCGGGGCGGAGCCGTCGGGAGCAGGAGGTAGCAGGCCAGCGCGATCAGGCAGGAGACCACCAGCGCCCAGCGGGCCGGCGAGTAGTGGGCGGCGCCCTTGCGGAACAGCCAGACCAGCACGGTCAGGGTCACCACGTAGTGGGCCGCGGCGTACCAGTAGCAGGCCGGCACCGCCGCCCAGCTGTGGTCGGCGAACCAGTGGTTGAGGGAGTACTCCCAGTCGAGGTGGAGCACCCGCTCGAGGTGGAGGAGGTCGCCGGCGCGGTCCTGGGCCGGTGCGAGGTCGTTCTCGGCGAAGGTGCGCGTCACGCAGTAGAAGAGGTAGAGGACGCCGATCAGCGCGATCTCGCGCACGCCACGTCGCCGGAGGAACTGCCCCCCGGCGATCGTCGGCACGACCGACCGCACGCTCATCCCGTCATCCTCTCAAAAGGCGCGCCGAAAACGCACCAGGGTTACGACGCCCCAGGAGTGCGGGATATTCCCTCAGATACGTCGCAGGACCGCCGTGACCTTGCCCAGGATCGTCGCGTGGGTGCCGTCGATCGGGTCGTAGGACGGGTTGTGGGGCAGCAGCCAGACGTGGCCGTCCTTGCGCTGGAAGGTCTTCACGGTGGCCTCGCCGTCGATCAGGGCGGCCACGATGTCGCCGTTCTCGGCGGTCTGCTCCTGCCGCACCACGACGTAGTCACCGCTGCAGATGGCCGCGTCGACCATCGAGTCGCCGCGGACCTCGAGCATGAAGAGCGTCCCCTCGCCCACGAGCTGCTTGGGCAGTGGGAACACCTCGTCCAGCGTCTCCTCGGCCAGGATCGGGCCACCGGCGGCGATCCGGCCGACCATCGGGACGTAGGTCGCGGCCGGCATCGCGTCGCCCACGCCGGTCTCGTCGTACGACGGCTCCGCCTCGGCGGGCGAGCCCATCGAGCGCCGGGCAGCGAGCACCTCGGGCAAGAACACCTCGAGGGCGCGCGGACGGTTGGGGTCGCGCTTGAGGAACCCCTTCTCCTCGAGCACACGCAGCTGGTGGGCGACGCTGGAGCTGCTGGTCAGGCCGACCGCCTCACCGATCTCGCGCATGCTGGGCGGATAGCCCCGCTTCTCGATGGAGTCCTTGATCGACAGCAGCACCTTGGTCTGGCGCGGGGTGAGCCCGGACGCGTCGGGCGGGCCGTCGGGCAGCTCGCTGACCTTGCGGCCGCTCTTCTTCGTGGCAGGGGTCATGGACCGAACCGTACGGCGGCGGCGGGCCGAGAATCAAACACCTGTTCGAACGGCGTGTCGCCCGACCGCTGGTCGAGCACGTTCGCCGGTCGAGCCGGTCGAGCCCCCCGCCCCCGCGCCTGGTTGACTCCGGCGCCATGGACAGCTGTGTGGTGACCGGCGGGGCGCGTGGGATCGGGCGGGGGATCGCCGAGCGGCTGGTCGGCCGGGGGTACGCCGTGCTGGTGACCGACGTCGACGGCGACGCCGCGCGTCGTACGGCTGACGAGATCGGCGCTGCGGCGGGGGTGACCCACGACGTCCGCGACCCGGAGGCCCACGCGGCCGCCGCCGCCGAGGCGCAGGCGCACGGCCCGCTCGCGGTGTGGGTGAACAACGCCGGCGTCGGTACCGACGGGCGGCTGGCCGACCTGACCGACGAGCAGGTGCGACGTCTGGTCGAGATCAACCTGCTCGGCTGCCTGTGGGGGATGCGAGCCGCCCTCGGCGCCATCGAGGGCGGAGGCGACATCATCAACGTCGCCTCCCTGTCGGGGCTGGGGCCGGTGCCCGGCTACACGGTGTACGCCGCGACCAAGGCCGCGATCATCTCGGCGACGATGTCGGTCTCGGCCGAAGTGCCCTCCGGTGTGCGGCTGCACGCGCTGTGTCCCGACGGTGTCCAGACCGCGCTGCTCGACGCCCAGGACCCGAGCGGGCTCGGTTCACAGCTGACCCATTCCGGGGGACGCATCCTCACCGTCGACGAGACGGCTGACGCAGCACTCGCCCTGGTCGGGAGCGGCTCGCGTGATCCGGACCCTGCCCGCGTGGCGCGGTGCCCTCAGCCGGGCCAGCGCCCTCGCCCCGTCGCTGGCGGGGCCGGCCGCCTCGCTGTTCGCGGCCCAGGGTCGCCGCCGGATCGAGAAGAGGGCCGCCCGACCCCGCACCTGAGTGCGGAGCCGGGCGGCAGGCGTGCTGGCTCAGTGAGCCGCGCCGCTGCGGTGGGGCGCCGAGCGGCT
>CAWDUA010000017.1:0-126906 GCA_963805345.1 uncultured Actinomycetota bacterium | reverse complement strand
AACTCGGCCGCGACGAGTCGGCCGACCTTGGTGGCCAGCACGTCGGGTAGGGCGATGGTCAGCCCGGGGAAACTCCGATCGAGATGGCCCAGCAGCTGGTTCTTGGTCGCGGTCCGCAACACCACTCTGCTGCTCCGATGTGCCGACCACGCGGTGAGCTCACCGAGAACCAGTGACCGATCGCGGACCGGCAGACCCCGGCCCGCCAACAGCAACTCGGTCATCGCCTGCAGATCGATGACGTCGGTCTTGATGGTGCGTTTGCCCAACACGCGACGCTGCTCGGTGACGTGTCCGGGGTTGAGCTCGAGCACCTCCCACCCGGTCGGCCAGTCCGCGTACAACAGGGGCCGGTGGTAGTGCCCGGCGGCCTCGATGCCCACCTTGACCACCGCATCGTCAGGGAGCACCCGGGCGATGTCGGCCAGAACCCGCGCCAGCGACGGCCCGGTCATCGGACATCCCGTCCGGGGCTTGAGCAGCGCCATGCGGTCTGCGCCCGTCACCGAGAACGCGAACTCGGTCTTGCCAACATCGACCGCGACGACGACCGTCGAGGATGTAACGCGAGCAGCAGCCTGAACAACCATGGAACCCACCTCCGGGGGTGCCAGAAGGCCACGGCACAGCAATGCCCACGCCTTCAGATGAATGGAACCTGTCGGTCCCTTCCAAGCACCTCCGGAGGTGACCGTGAAGGACTACCCCGACCTATATCAGCCGACAACTTCGGGTCCAGATGCGGCTCCCTTATTCCTCGAGACAAGCCAGACAACGGACAGCCCAATGGCGCTCAGCAAGCACACCAGGGAGACCGCGGTTGCAGACCCTACGGCGAAGGTAAGCCAAGCAGCCCCGAGCGCGCCCGCGGGTTTTCCTACTCCACTCCCGGCCAGCCGGCCCACCACGGCCACCCGACTCTGGAACGAGTCCGGCGCGAGACGCTGACGCAACGCAGTGGAGCCCACCAGTACCCACATGAATAGTCCCCCCCATGTCGCGGCAAGAAGCGCGGACATGACCCAGTTCGGAGCCAGGGGCACGCCAATCGGCAGCAGCGCCGTCGGGAGGACCATTCGCCAGGTCGCTGTCCAATTCAGCTCCAGGGTGGCCACCGCGAAACTTCCGACGAGGGTTCCGACGCCGACTACGGTCATAAACCACCCGTAGCGCGAATCGCTGCTGGTGAATCCGTACTGACTCGCCAGAAAGACGGCCAATTGTCCGAAAATTGCGCCCTCGGCTAACGCAAGGATGCAAATGCTCACGGTGAGCAGCCGCAGTGCCTCGTTATCCCAGATGAATCGGAGCCCAGCTTTGATTCCATCCCCTATTGCGCCGCCGCGCGATTCGCTTACGCTGGCTGGTACGAACGCCAGAAGGACCGCGGCGACGACGTACGAGACCGCGTTGAGGGCGATCCCACCCACTGGGCCCCAGATGGCTAGTAGGACCCCAGCGATTGCTGGTCCCAGTATTTGGCATGCGTTTGAAACGGTCGACATAAGGCCGTGGGCGCGAACGAGATCATCGCGACCCACGAGGGATGTCAGTTGCCCGTAGTTGCCTGCGTCATAGAACGCGAACGCAACTGAAGCAAGGAACGCTGATGCGATGAGCATCCAGCCCGATGCCCGGTTCAGAACTAAGCCGAGTGCCAGGATCCCGTAGATCGCGGCCGAGGCGGCCTCGGAGGAGATCAGGAACACCTTTCGGTTGGCGCCATCGGCCCATGCCCCTGCTGGTAGGCCCAAGCCCAGATACACGATGCCGTTCATGGTGGAGACGAGAGACGTCATGAAAGGGGAATTAGTCACGGAGTAGACCAGGACTGGCATGACGACGATGCTCGCGGCGCTACCCAGTATCGAGACAGTCCTCGCTAGGAAGAAGGCGCCCAGCCCCCGGTGACGGCCAAACATTGCCAGAGCTTCAGCCACGGTTGCCTTCGAGTCGAACTAGCTCACGCCGAGCGTTCGTAGTCTTGGCCTCTACAACCCGGCGCTCGGCTGGCGAGACTGCCACGGTGTGGTTGCGCCAGCGAACCCCGGAGCCGGTTCCCTTCGAGTACATGTTGGACACTGAGACGACGGATGGCCTAGGGACGGTCGTGTTGGATCCAAAGAATCGTAAGGCATCTCGAAGGACAGTCCTGGGATTGGCGATCAATTCGTCGTACTCGACTTCGAGTGCCCCGCGCGGCCGTGCTTCGACCACGGCTGCCCAGTAGGAACTGGCGATTTCGAAGTCAGCGGTCTCGGACTCCGGTGACGGGATGCGAGTCGTTAGGCGCAGCTCAGCACACACCTGCTCCCACGCCATCTGGTCGGTGAGCCAGAAGGGTCGGCGTCTCAGCAGCGATGCGGTACTCGCTAAGGGTTCTCTCCACAGGAACACGGACCTCGCACGCATCCGGGCAGTGCCTAACGCCTCAAGGAGGAAGGATGTGGTCCAACTGGTGGTCTTCACAGCGAGCAGTCGTCCATCCTGTACGGCGAGTTGCGCCAACTGCCCGAGTGCGCGTCCCGCAAGGACTGTTGACTCTTCGCGAGTCAGCGTCCCTTCCGCGCATGCGGTGAGACACTGGATCACAAAGTCCGGCTCGCTCACGACCATGAGGGAGGGGTCGAGGGCAAGCAATTTCGCGAAAAGTGTGGAACCTGACCTGCCCGTGTGCGCGAGAACGCCCACAGGAAGTCCCCCTGGCGGGTCGGCCAGTTCATCGATGTCGATGAGCCGGACGACCCGCTTCGGACAACGGCACTGTCTGGGGAGTGAGGTCATGCAACCGTTGGCTGCGCAGGATGTGAGGGTGACGACCCCCTCCTGAATCGCGATGTCGTCGACACCCAACCGGATCGCGTTCAACGCATTACCACGACAGCTCCGGTTCGAAGCAAAGCGTGAACGAGTTTGGTTTGTGCCTCTGGAGGAATATCTGGGAATTCCGCCTCAAGTGCGCTTATGGTGACTGGCTCGCCACCAAGGAGACGTTCAAGCATTGGGATGGCTCGCACTGGCGCTCGCATAATCTGGCCGCGCGTATCGATCTGCGCGATGTTATTACTTCGCGTGAGTCGCGCTTGGCTTCCTTTCCCGGCGGCGAGGAGCATGTGGGCACCTGGCTGCTTGATGGCCCGTGCCTGCGCGAGAACCGAGGGAACGATGAGCGGTATGTCTGCAGGGGACGTGGATTCGCTGGTTTCGGTGTGCCCGACCTCGTCCAACAGGGCAGTCAGGCGGCGAATCCACTCGGTCCGGTCCAACGGCTCCAATTGAGAGGCATTCGCTCTGAACCACGCATCGTCGGCCGCACGGCTGACGAGGCGTTCGAGCATCGTATGGCGGGTAATTGGGAACGTGGCGATCGTGAGATGCAGAGACAGCGGGGACTGGGCCACTGCACTATGGAAGTGGCCACGCGGCAAGTACAGCCTGTCGCCCTCACTCAGGAGGAGTTCCGATTCGGGACCCGCTGTAGCCAGGAGTTCGGATCGCAGCCCTTCCGGGAGAATCGCGAACTCGTGCCGTCGAAGTGGATCGGTCATGTGCGGTGACGGGTTTCGCAATGTCCACCTTTTCTGGCCGTGGACCTGCACGATGAAGACGTCTTGCGTGTCGTAGTGAAGGTTCAACCCTTGCGCCGGGCCAGGCGTCAGATACGCGTTGATCGCTACTACACACCCAAGTCGCTCGCCTAGGTCTACCGCATACCGTGCGAGCGCCGGGTGGTCTCGATGAAGGGCGCCGAGGACCACCGTGTATCGGTTCGCGATTGCGCTCGCAACTCTGGCGCTGTCGAGGTACACCTCGGTGTTTCCCGATCGGTCACTGCGGGTCAACGAGTAGGTATGCCGTGGAAGTTCCTCCCCGTCCTTCAGGATTCGGATGTGACCGGGACGGGTGGCGGGGCTGCTCAGGATGGCGTCGGCATCTGCGAGCCCGAAGGGTGGGTCTGCCTTCGGTGCTTCATCGGACTTCGGCTCGAAGTGCGAGCGCTTGGTGTAGGCCGTTTTGAGAAAGCCCTCGGGACTTGTTACCAGAGTGGCGAGGACGTCCGCGGTGGCGTTTGAAGTGACGGTCATCTCGACTTTGCTACTTTCGTGGGGAGTGAATTGGGATGTCAGGGGGCGGAGGTGTACCGAGCCGGACGGCCTTGGTAGCGTTGACCACGAAGCAGTCTTCGATGCGAACGCCGCCCTCGCCAGGCGTGTACCACCCCGGCTCCAAAGTCACTACGTCGCCGGCAAGCAAAGTGTCCGCCGCCTTGGATGAGATCAGCGGCGCGGGTGAGGTTCCAAAGCCGACACCGTGACCGACAGCATGGGGCATCTCGCAGTTCGAGGCGGCCTCGACCGGTCCTCGGGCCGCTAAGTCGACGTCGCGGCAGGCGACCCCAACTCGAACCAGCTTCTCGGCGCTCCGCTGAGCCTTCCAGACCACCGAGTAGCGCCGTTGCCATGCCTTGGAAGATGCCCCCAGAAGGTAGCTCCTACTCACATCTGCCCCGTAGCCCTCGATGACCGCGCCGAAGTCAATAAGAAGGGGTCCCGGTTGCATCCGTTGTTTGCCAGGCTGATGATGTACTTCGGCTCCATTAGCCCCCGCGGCGACAATGGTCGCGAAGGCGGTTCCTTCGCTACCGAGCTTCATCGCCTCGTATTCAATCTCGGCGGCGAGCCTCCGCTCCGACCACACTGCATCCGAGCGCCTCACCGCGCGATCGATCGCCGCGATGCTCACTTCGCAGGCCCGCTTCAGAATGGCAGTCTCCTCGACGGACTTGACGCGACGCACTTCCCCAACTAAATCTGGAGCCGCGATGGCACCGTTGGCGGCATTGCCTCCGAAGAGTCGATTGAACATCCCGAGTGTCATTGCATTCTCTTCCACGTGCAGCGCAATATCACCCATGTTTAGGTGCTCGAGCGCCCTCGTGAGCGACGAGCGCAGCCCGTCACGGACCTCGAAGTACTCAAATGAGGCATCGGTGTCTGTCAGGCCTCCATACTCGTTCCTATAGCGTCTATCAGCCATCAGGAGCGCGCGAGACCTTGTGATGAGAAGATAAGCAGCCGTCCCACTAAAACCGCTCAAATAGCTTACGTTGGTGGGATCCGTTACGAACAGACCCGCGATCCCAGACGCTGCGAACTTTGCGCGCACCTGTTGAAGGGACGTGGCGCAGGTCCGCGCTCGAGCACCCTCGTTCTTGTCTGCCACGTCAGGATGCAACTTCAAGGATTCCGAGATGGAGTAACCGACGGCACGCCGTCACCGCCGACTCCCCGGCTTCGCTGGGCGAGCCGTCTAACAAGAATGCCTCGGCGACGGTCGCTTGGCCGGCGGCGTCGACTCGCTTGATGGCCGCCATCAGGCCTGCCGAAATCTTGTAGGCGTTTCCAGCGACGTAAGCACTCGGGATATCGGACTCGTCTGGGTCAGAGGACAGCACCGCGCGATCCAGCTTGCTTCCCAGCCTGACGTACGTCTCGGTCCCAACTTCGTCGACGAGCTTGAAGGTCGCGAATCTGTCGCGCATGGTAGCTCCCACACGCTGTTCCGGGTCGGCGGTTGTGTCGGGCGTCGCGATCTCTACTTGACTCAGCAGTTCCTTGTAGAAGGTGTCCACAACCTCGCTCATTTGTTGCCTCCACCTTGCGATGTCGATGTCGGGGGGCGTCACTGCGTCGACGACCTCAGTGTGGGGGACTCCCTTGATGGTCTGGTTGATGAGAGTCTCCAGAGAGTCTCGCCAGGTCGGCGGGCGGAAGATGACAGAGAGGTGTAAGGAGAGACTTGCCAGGGCGACGGCGACGTGCGGCATCCCTCGGGGGATATACAACACGTCGCCGGGTTCGAGGACAGTGTGTATCGCCGGTTCCCCCAACCCTGCGGTGTCTATGCGCGGACTGTCTGGCAGCGCAAAGTCCGTGGGGGGAATCCAGACACGCCATTCCTTGGTGCCGTAGGTCTGGATTACAAAAACGTCGGTGGCGTCGTAGTGGGGGGCGAATCCGGGTTGATTCGCGGGCGTCACAAATGCGACGGCATCACTTCGCGTTCGGAAACGGTCAGCGACTGTGGATGTCAGTTCACGAAGGTGAGGGAGGTGGTGGTTCAGGGAGTTCCACGTCACCGTACCGCCTGTTTGAAAGTGCTGCATCAAACGATCTGGGTCGACGACATCCGTAAGAAGGTCACGTTGGACTCGCACTCTGCGTGAGAACGTGTTCTCGTGCACTTGGGCGCCGCGTTTGCTCACTCGAATGTAAGGCGGTCGAAGAGCTTCCTTCTCAAGCAGTTCGTCGAGATCCTCCGGAGAGAGCAGATTCTTGGAAGAGACGCCTAGGATTCCTTTCCGCAGTAGTGGGCGCCTGCCGAGGTACTCGGCGATGAACTCCTCTTCGTCGCCGACGAGTTGCGCGATCGTGTGTGCATGCCTGTTAGTCACATTCTCCCTTTCGTGTCTTTCGGAGAAGTTCGGCCTCGCGCTCCCGCAGAGGCAGGCCGAAGTCGTCGAGCAGGGGCTTGCCCGCGCCCAAGATGTAGGTCGCAACCTCAAGATCCGAGTCGAGGCCAAGTTTCTGCTCTATGGCCCTGTCCTTGAACGCTGCGGTGCAGAAGCATCCGAGGCCGAGGCCCGTGCCTGCAAGAAGAAAAGTTTGTCCTAGGTGACCGACGTCATGGAGAAGGACTCTGTAGGCACGTGGGTGCCGATACTTGTAGGTCATCCGTTCTAGGACTGCCGTGACGAACACCACGAATGCGGCGTCGCCGCAGAAGCCTTGGTTGAACGTGAGGTCCTCGACGTCTTCAGGCGTGACCTCAGTCGTCAGGAGTTCGAGGGCGTGGTTCCTCTGGTTGTAGTGATAGATGCCTTGCGGGACACCAGTGACTAGTCGGCAGTAGACGTAGGCCTCGGCCTCGTGTCGGGCCCCACCGGATGCGCTGGCCTTCAGAGGGAGAGTCCCCCAGCTGACTGTGTGAGAGAAACGCAGTGGCGCGAACGTGTAGTGCAGAACCGACGACAACGAGTCAATGGGCACAGGTTCCTGATGGAAGTCCCGATGCGTGCGCCTTGAGGCGAATGCGTCTGCCAACGACAAGCTCATGCTGTGCGTGCGAGGCAGGGGCTGCGTTGGGGCGTCGGAGTACTCCTTGAACACCGGTGGGGCCGTTTCCTGGGTCACCCCGTCGATGTGGTCCCGGAACTCCATAGGCTCTTTGACCGGGGAGTGAAAGTGCACGTCACGTGCTGCTGCATGGAAGGTCTGGAACGCGTCTCCCCAGCGGTCCCAAGCTCCGCCCGGTGGAGCATCGCTACGGCTGACCTCACCGATGAGGTTCATCTCCCGGAGAGTGTCTAGGGCTGAGCGGATCTGGTCCTTCTCTGCATCATCGCTCCCGCAGGCGACCAATTCCTCGCAACTCAAACCGCGGCTGAAGCCATCCAGCAACTCGAAGCTGCCGCGGGCGAGGCGGAACGTCGCTCCGTCAGGGAGCCTGCGCACGACGTAGCCACCCTCGTTCCACTTGAACGTCAGCATGGTCCGAGCCCTTTCCTGGTGGGGTGTCCCGGGGTCACGCTGGCGCGGCCCCGGGACACCGGTTCTCACGAGATGTCGTTGTACGGAACGAGCGCGTCGCTCTCCGACACGAGCTCCACCTGGAAGTCGTCCTCAGTCACCCCGATCACCTCCCTCCGTGACGTGGCCCACACTCCCTGGGCCCACTGGAGGTCATCACATAGGTAAACGTGGTGTCAAGATCTGTCCACACTGTCTTAACTAGCGCCTCGACTAGGCGCGACGCTCACCCGGGACGAGCGCTGGATGTGCGTGTCCCCGAACTTAGGAGAGGGGCAGCGCACGTATCGAGGCGCACAGGGCTCGCGACGAGTCTGCCAACCCGTGGACCTCTCAACCTGCTCGGTTACATCTTGTCAAGTCGGCATGACACTGCGTTACTCCATCTGTCCATCTCGCTCGTGGGAGCGGGAACAAACAGTTGGGAGTTCACTCATGAAGAGCCTTGCCGTCCGCCTGGTCGTCGCAGCCGCAGTCCTCGCCTGCTCAGGACTCGCCCCTAGCGCAAGCTTCACTCCAGTTCACGTCGCTCAAGGGGGTGGACGACGAGTCACCCCGACGGATGAGCCCTGGTGCTGTTGATCCGCAAGCCGTCGACAATGGCGCGCGTTGGGGCTTAGGCCCCGAAACGGTGCCGGCGCCCGAGTGACCACTCGGCGCCGGCACCGGTACGACTGCGAACTAAGCGAGTACCCGACTCGGCAGACCTAGCCCTGTCGGCTGCGAGATCCCTGTGGATGCTGCCGCGCGGCGGTATGCATCGAGGGCCCCATCCTGGTCACCGACTTCTTGGAGAAGCCCCCCAAGTTCGAACCACATCTCAGCCGCTTTTCGATCTGCGCCGATCCCTGTGAGGGCCAGGACCGCTCCTTGGAACGCAGATCGCGCCTCAGACAACGCCCCTCCGGCAAGGTGAACCCGACCGAGTACGACGCCGGCCTCGGCCGCAAGCAGGGGCGTCTTCCCGACGGCAGACTCCAAGCAGTCCATCGCAGTGCGTCGGGCATCCTCGAGTCGCCCGGCGAGATATGAAACCTTGGCCAGGGTCAGCTGGACACGAAGCTTGTCCACGGTACTCGACTCCGTCCATTGCATCTCACTCAAAGCCTGCGTCGCGCTTGCTTCGGCGCCTTCTAAGTCAGGCGGGTCCAGACGCAATTGGATGCCAGCCAGCGCGGTCCTCAAACGAGCAAGGTTTCGATGATCGTCACACCGCTCCATTATTCCAACTGCCTTGCGGGCGAGCGGCAGAGCGTCTGCGACCTCGCCTTGCCTGGTCTGAATCAAGCTCGCGTTCCAATAGGCCGAGGCTTGAGCGATAGGCGAGGCGATCTGGTCTGCAGCCACGAGAGCCTCCCGGCAGGCCGTCAACGCGAGGTCAACATCACCCTGCTCGTAGAGGGCGGCAGCAACCGTCAAGGTCAGTTGAATAGCTTCATCGGTGTTGGCCAGTCCCAGGCCTTTCGCCACATCGAGCGCTTCCCGGCCGGAGGTCACAGCCCGCGACAGGTCCCCCGTTTCGCGGTAGCAACGGCTCAGACCGATTTGCGCCCTCAACCATCGCGATCCCCGACTCGTCGCGACCACGACTTTCTCAAGCACACCGATGGCTTCCCGGTGCCTTCCGAGCGCTTCGAGCGCTTCGGCTCTCAGATGCTGGGCATGGGTGACAAGTTGGCGCGCCTTCGGCTGCAAAGCCAATTCACTTTCGAGGACGACATGAACTTTCGAGAGTGCGGTTGCTGGATCACCGGTTCGCAGTGACAGCTCCGCATGGCCGAGCTCAAGTTCGAGAGCCGCGAGTTCGTCACCGCCGGTACCGTCAACAAGCGCCTCAACCGTGGTTCTTAGCTTGGCGGCCAGATGAACCAGGAGTTGAACGTCCGGACGACGGTTCCCGATTTCGATTCTTGAGATATACGCAGCTGTGACCGTTCCGGACGCCGCCTCAGCTTGCGTCAGACCAGCCGCGAGGCGGGCTGCTCGAATCCGCTGCCCGAGAAGGCCCGAGTCAACCGTCCGGCTCCGGTGCGCAAGATCAGGGTCCACGTCACTAGTTTGCATCAAGCCGAGGCTCGCGCGTGTGCCCGTCCTGTGACCGGTACTGTCACGTCTTGTCAATACGGTCCCCGCGTGATGCGACGGAACGTGTGCGTTAGAGATCCGCCCTCGGTGCGATGATCGTGCGGACCCCGGGCCCAGCCCGGGCTGTCGGAGATGCATCGAGTTTCAGCAGGAGACGTTCCCCAGCGAGTCCCGGCGGCGTGAGAGACGCCTGTTGTTGACTCCACGCGACCAGAGTCGGACGCGCCTGGACAGATCCGGTCGTCTCACGCCTGAGGCGTCTGGCGCGCCGCACAACCTAGCCGGCATCAGTGCGGTTTCAGCCCAACCAATGTGGGAGGCAGCGCCCCGCTGAGTGGTAGGGCTTTGAGCGGGTCCTCGGTGCCTATTCGCCGCTCTCGATGACGGCGGTGGAACCCCCAATCTTCTGATCCCTAGCGCTTGGCCATGGAGCCCACTGCGAGGTAGCGGCGGTCGCCAGCCACCCACTCGTTCGTGCTTGTCGATCAGCATCGCCCCGACGAGCCGGAATCCCGGCCACACGGGCACGGCGCGTGATCTCCTTGCTGACCCGGGCCGATACCGGGTTGGTGGGCCAGATCTTGCGCCCAGTGCGAGCGAGGGAAGCCGGTGAGTGCGAGGACCTCGGCCGTGGCGTCGCCCTCCAGCGGTCCGAGCTTGAGGAACCGGGCAGCGAACTCCTCACGGGTCTTCTCCCATTCGGCGTGGATCTGGGCGCGCTTCGATTTAGCGAAGATCGACGAGAACGCGGGCGGCCACGTAGCCAGCCTGGGCCTTGGGCACGATTCACGGTTCAGGTTCACCCATCCCCGGCGCGGAACGCCTCCAGCAACTCGGACACGGCAGGCTGAGACGGAGGCCATCATTGGGCGTCTCTTCGAGGTGTGGTTCGCGGTTCACAACCGAAGATCCCGCCGATGGCGCCCTACGTCAACGGAGCCCCGGCCGACAGCCCCCAAACTCACCACGCTGAGAGACGCTCCCCGATCTCCGGTCGCCGAGCTGGTTCCTTCTGGCCATCGTTGACTGTCCACGGACTTCGGAAACTCCTCGATTCTCCGCCCGAGACTCGGCCTTCAACCCCTTTTTCACTGGCGGCACGCATGCTACGGTGTTTCGTAGATCGCTCGCCCCTTTCTGGGCGGGCTTTCGTGCATTTCTGAGGGTTATTGATGGTTGTTATCGGGCGTTATTGATGAGTGTTGGATGTCGTTGGTTCTTGGGGGTCTGGGTGTGCGTGGTGGGGTGAAGTTCTACCGCGGGGCGGCGGCTGCGGCGCGGGCCTATGTCGAGGCCGACCACTCCCGTGCCGATGACTACTACCTGGTCGACGGCGCCGGTCTCGCGACCCGATACACCGCCTCACCAGGGTCACCGAGCGGGTGTGTGGTTCGGGCCGGTGAGCTGGACGGCGAGACGTATGAGCGGTGGGTCGCCGGCTACGACGTGGCCACCGGCCGAGCCAAGGGGCGGCTGCGTGAGGATACGAACGGGTTGCGGTTCGTCGAGGTCGTCGTCAACGGCCCCAAGACCTGGTCACTCGCGGCGGCACTGCATCCGGAGGTCTCGGCCGCGCTGGACGCGGCGCAGGACCGGGCCGCGGAGCAGATCATCGGCTGGCTGGCCGCCCACGCCACCACCAGGGTCGGCCCGCGGGGGCGTCAGGTGCAGGTCCCGGTGGAGTCGATGGAGGCGGCGGTGATCCGGCACTACACCTCCCGGGCCGGCGACCCCCACCGTCATCTGCACCTGCAGATCAACGCCCGCGTGTTCGCCGACGGGAAGTGGCGCGGCCTGCACTCGGTCGGGGTCCGGGACATGGTTGCGGCGATCAACGGCATCGGCCACGCCGCGGTCGCGACCGATCCCGAGTTCCGGGCCACCCTGGCGGCGCACGGGTTCACCATGGACCCGGCCACCGGGGAGCTGGCCGAGCTGACGCCCTACGTGGGCCGGTTCAGCGCCAGGACGGCGCAGATCGGCCGAAACATCGCCCGGTATGAGGCGCAGTGGCGGGCCGAGCATCCCGGTAAGGAGCCGGGGCCGAGATTGCGGCAGGGGTGGGACCGGCGGGCGTGGGCCGAAGCCCGACCGCACAAGCCCCACCCAGCAGCCCCCGATGCGCCCGATGCGCCCGTTGCGCCTGCTGGGCCTGCTGGGCAGGGGGGTGTGGTCCCGGTCCCGATCTCTGTCGAGGGGGCGGCGATGGTGGCGGCCTGGAACCAGGTACTGCATCAGCTCGGCTACCGCGATCATGGGCAGGTCGCGCGCCCGTTGACGCCCCACGGCCCGAGCGTCGGGTCTTTGGACCGCGACCGAGCAGCAGAGTTGGTGGTCTCCCGGCTCGGCGCGGCCAGGTCGGCGTGGAACACCGCCGACATCCGTGGCGGGGTCGAGGAATGGATCGCCGCGACCGGGCTGGTCGCCGAGGCGGGCATCCGGATCGAGGTGGCCGAGGACATCACCGCCCGCGCCGCCAGCCTCTGTGTGCCGCTGCTCGACCAGCCCGGTGTGCCCGAGCACGTCCGCTCGCTGACATCGGCGCGTGTGCTGGCGGTCGAGGCCGATCTGGTCACCGCGATGGTCGACCGGGCTGCCGGTGCCTCCGCCCTTGCCCCGTCGGGACCCGAGGTGAGTGGGCTCGACGAGGGGCAGCGCGAAGCAGTGGCTGCCCTTGCGGGCACCGGGCGGCTGGTGGTGGTCGAGGGCGCCGCTGGCGCCGGCAAGACCACAATGCTCGCCGCGGTTCAGCAGCAGCTGGGAGCAAGGGGCCACCAGATGGTGGTGGTGACCCCGACGTTGAAGGCGGCCCAGGTCGCTGCCACGGCCGCGACGCAGGCACGGTCGGCGGCCGCGCTGATCCATGAGTACGGGTGGCGGTGGGACGAGGACGGCCGCTGGAGCCACGAGTCCGGTCTCGAGCCGCAGACCGTTCTCGGGAAGGGGGACCTGCTGCTGGTTGACGAGGCAGGGATGCTCGACCAGGACACCGCCCGCGCCCTGTTCGGGGTCGCTGAGCAGACCGGGGCACGGGTCGGGTTGATCGGTGACCGGCACCAACTCCCCGCCGTCGGACGTGGCGGGGTCCTCGACCTCGCCGCCCGCTGGGCCGCACCCGAGGCGAGCGTCGGGCTTGATGTCGTGCACCGGTTCCTCGACCCCGCCTACGCCGCCATCAGCCTCGCGATGCGCCGAGGCGACCGCCTCGTTGAGCCCGTTATGGAGCACGCCGTGGAACGTGGCGACGGGTCTGGTCAGCGGAGTGGTGAGCCGGGTGGTGAGGTGTTCGATGCGCTGTGGGCTCGGGGCCAGATCCGGCTCTACGCCACGGAGACCGAACGTATCCACGCCGTGGCAGCCGAGTTGTCCGACCTGTTCACCACCGGCAACCCGGGAGCCGGCCGGGTGGTGGTGATGGCCGACTCACGGGCCGAGGTCGCCGCGCTCAACGGAGCCATCCGGGACCGACTCGTCACCGCAGGCCGGGTCCGGGACGCGCAGGTCGTGGTCACCGACGCCGGTGAGCGGATCGGCGTCGGTGACCGGGTCGCGACCCGGCTCAACGACCGAGAACTCGGGGTCGCCAACCGCGACCTGTGGACCGTGACCGCGGTCGCTGCCGATGGCTCTTTGACTCTCATCCCCGCCGACATCTCCGCCGACATCCCTGCCGATGCTCGCCGCCCGACCAACCACCGCCATGATCGGGGTCGGGGTCGGGGTCGGGGTCGGGGCCAGGAACGGGGCCAGGATCGGGTGGTGCCAGCGGGGTATGCCCGGCAGCAGGTCGAGCTGGCGTATGCGACCACCGTCTATGGTGCCCAGGGCGAGACCACCGCGGCCGGGCACATGCTCATCGCCGAGACCACCACCGGCTCGGCGGCCTACGTGGGAATGACCCGCGGCCGTGAGACCAACATCGCCCACCTCGTGGCCACCGACATCGACGGCGCGCGGGCGATCTGGAACGACGTGATGGGGCGCGACCGGGCCGACCTCGGACCGGGTCACGCCGCCGAACGTGCCGCGGAGGAGATGGAACGCTACGCACCCCAACGCCCCCGCCACGTGGTCCTCAACCGGCTCCGGGCGGCGTGGACCGAGCAGGCCGACCTCACCGAGGCCCGCGACCGGCTCACCGGTCGACTCGCACAGATCGAGGCCGTGCTCGCGATCCGAACCGAGAACGCACCCCGCCACCAGGAACTGCGGACCGCGGAGCGGAACGCCGTCGAGCGGTGGGGCACCGCGATCGACGCACTCAAGGCTCTCGAGATCGCGATCGCTGCCGAGCAGCTCGACATCGCTGCCGAGCTCTGGCGGCAGTGGCGGGCCGAGCAGCCCGAGGTGTATCGAGCGCTCGCCACGGTCCGGGACGGCGCCGGGCCACTCGGACTCCACCGCGGACGCGTCCGCGACGCCCACGACACGCTCACCGAGTGGGCCGCACGGTGGCAGCCCCTCCTCCCCGAACTCGACCAGCTCGCGACCGACCCGGCCCACGACCCAGCCCACGCCTCAGCCCGGCTCGCCGGCATCGACCAGGGCCGGGTGCGCGAGGCGATCGCTGCGGCCACTGCTGATCGGGTCGCCGCCGCTCACCCGGAAGCAGCCGCCGTCCGCGCAGCAGCCACCGCCGCCGAACGAGCCGCCCACGACGCCAAGACGGCGCTTGAGGAGTTCGGCCGCGACCTGGTCGAGAAGCTGCGGCCCTACCGATGGGTGGCCTACGCATCCAACCTGCCCGACCTACGCGACCAGGCATCTTCCGATCTGGACGCTGTGTGCCGGAACCTCGACGCGACACAGCGGCGCGTCCAAGCCCTCCTCCGCGCCCCGGAGATCCGGTCGCTGCCCGACGGCCAGCTCCGGGTCGAGCACGACACCTGGGCCAGCGACCGAGAGGTCGCACGCCAAGCCGCCCGCCAGGCTGCCCGTGAGGCTGCCCGGGTCAAGGCGCGTCAGCAAGCCGCCGCCGAACGCGAAGCGCTGGCCAAGTCCCAGCGCGAGATCACCCACGGGCCCAGCCGTGGACCCAGCCGCGACCACCGCGGACCCGGCGTCAGCTTCTGAGCGTCCCCATGGCCTGAGCGGGTGGTGTCCGACTCCTGGGACTCGGCGTTGCCTCTCACCGGTAGAGGACCGCGCCGAGTGCCGACAGCAGACGGGAGAAGGGGGAAGCATCGCACGACCAGATCGAACCGAAGGAACTCCCAACTGCCAACATTCGGGGGAACGCCGTCTGGCCTGCACAAACACGAACGTTCCCCGAACGTTCCCCCAAGGTGACCCTGCGCTCGGCGCCCGCAGAGGGAACGAAGTCGGTAACGCCCCGGCACCACCCTGGGCTCGTGGACCTCGTCGCCGCCATCGCCACCGATGGCTACTCGCCCGTGGGCGGCCCTTGGCACCACGGGCGGGTCGACCACGGGCGGAATCTGGTGCCCCCTCCCATTCACGCTAGGAGCCCTCCGCGCACCTCCACCCGCACGATCCGACAGCCGAACGGAGGACACGGGGCCCGCGAAGCTGCGACTTCGAACGTTCGGAGGGGCGATACCCGAACAGCTGCTGACCAGCACAAACACCCTGCGCCCGTCCCATCGCCCGTCCCCGAGACAGCAGGACGGGCACAGCCAGGACGGGCGAGAAATGGTGCGCAGCGTGAGGACAGTCAGAACCAGACCAGCCCCAGCGATGTCCACTCGCGACCACCTGCCGCGCTTGAAGAGATCACCACCAACACTCAGCCAGGAGAACACGATGACCGCACAGCCCAACCCCGACGCCGGCAACGTGCTCGGCGCCGAGGAATACGCGCGCCGGCTCAACGCCGGAGAGCAGATCATGTACCTCAAGGAAGCCGCCGCCTTCGTCCGCAAGCCCGAGGGCACCATGCGCTACTGGCGCCACCTCGGCATCGGACCCCGCAGCTTCCGCCACGGCCGCAACGTCGCCTACTGGCAGACCGACCTCATCCTCTGGCTCGCCGAGGAATCAGGCCGTCCACAAGGCCGCGACAACGGCGCCCACGCACTCGCCCGCCCACAGGCCAGTCGTGCGGCGACCCAGGAACGTCGGACCCACGAGGGAGGATGAGACATGGCCGGAAACATCGCGAAGCGACCCGACGGGAAGTGGCGCGCCCGCTACCGCGACGAAGCGGGCAAGGAACACGCCCGCCACTTCGACCGCAAGGTCGACGCTCAGCGATGGCTCGACGAAGTCAGCTCGACCGTGCTCTCGGGCACCTACGTCGACCCGGCCGCCGGGAAGATCACCTTCACGCGGTTCTACGACGACTGGTCAGTCCGCCAGCTCTGGGTCCCGGCGACAAGGGCCAACGCCGACCTCGCCACCGGATCCGCCACCTTCGCAGACCTCCCGATGAAGTCGATCCGACGCTCACACATCGAGGCCTGGGTCAAGGCCATGTCGACGCGATGGGCGTCGACGACACTGAAGACCCGGTTCGTCATCGTGCGGTCCGTGTTCCGGGCCGCTGTCGCCGACCGGATCATCGCCGCCGATCCGTGCACTGGCGTCGTCCTCCCACGCACCCGAAAGGCCGAGGCGGCAATGCGGATCCCCTCCGTCGAGGAGGTCGGCCTGCTGGTCACGCACGCGGATAGCAACCGGGTCTCCACCCGGAAGGGGTTCCGAGCCTACGTCGCGCTGTGCGCCTTCGCAGGACTTCGCAAGGGCGAGGCCGCCGCTGTGCAACTCGGCGACATCGACTTCCTTCGCCGCCAGCTCACGGTGGCCCGGCAACTCCAACGCGACGGAAGCAGCTACGCCATCCGCCCGCCCAAGTACGGCTCCGAACGCGTCGTCTACCTGCCCGACGAGCTCGTCACGATCCTGTCCGAGCACGTCGCCGCTCATCTGATCGGCACCGACCCCGACACGTGGCTGTTCACCGTCGACGACGAGCCAATGTACGACAACGCCATCACCTGGCGCTGGCGCGCCACACGGACAGCGGCCAAGCTCCCCGCGGTACGGCTGCACGACCTCCGGCACTTCTATGCCTCCGGACTGATCGCGGCCGGCTGCGACGTCGTCACCGTCCAGCGCGCGCTCGGCCACTCCACCGCCACCACAACCCTCAACACCTACAGCCACCTGTGGCCGACGGCCGAGGACCGCACGCGCGCTGCGGCCAGCGGGCTGATGAGGCAGGCATTGGCGGCTAAGCCGGCACCGCCTGCACGAGCTCAGCCAAAGGCGTGAGGTCACGACCGTTGTCGTAGTGAACGAGCGCGGCGATGTAGGCCCTCCGGTCGACGTTCCAGTCGAATCGCTGAGGCTCGCCGGTCGTCGCGGCAGTCAGGACCAGGTCGGCGAGAAGGCGAGTCGCTCGCCCATTGCCGTCGACGAAGGGGTGGATCCGAACGACGCTTACATGGGCCAGCAGCGCGAGCGTCTTCGGGTCGAGGTCATGAACCTCCCCCCACCGATAGCGCAGGTTATCCATCTCAGAGCGAAGCTGCACCGCGATCTGCTCGGGGGCGATCCCGATGTTGGTCTGGAGAAGCCGGAATCGACCGCCCCACTCCCACACGTGGCCGTACAGCCGACGGTGAAGATCACGGACGAAGTGGTCGGTCAAAATCTCGGCAAGAGTGAGCCCGCCGGAACGAATCTCATCCAACAGGGCTGAACCGACGCGATCCTGGAGTGCCTGCTCGATGTCGTACAGCGCGGCCTTGAGCATCGGCTCACCAAGAACCTCGACTGCCTCGGGTGTGAGCTCTTGCCGCTCCTCCTCCGATACCTCGGTCTCACCGTAGCCAGGATCGAAGGACGCCATCAGCCCTTGGCCAGCAAGCTGTCCAAGAACTCCTGCACCGTGGCCGGACGGACGTAGTCCGCGGGAACCTCGCGGCCTTCGAGGCGCGCAGACGCGACCGTGCTCTCATGCACCATCCGATGGAGCACCTCGACCGGCATCTCCTGAATCGTCATCGTCGCCTCCTTCGCGCCTTCGACAACGATACCGCGATCACAGGCATCGCCATCGAGCGAACATCTGCTGGCAGTGATTGGAGATTTTGCGGACTATGTGCGGACTAGCGGGTGCTATACCCACGCTGACCTGCGGAATTAAACGCGATCTAGTAGTACCAGGGGAACGGCGACCAGTCGGGGTCGCGCTTCTCGAGGAACTGGTCGCGCCCCTCCTGCGCCTCGTCGGTCATGTAGGCCAGACGCGTGGTCTCGCCGGCGAAGAGCTGCTGGCCGACCAGGCCGTCGTCGATGAGGTTGAAGGAGTACTTCAGCATCCGCTGCGCCGTCGGGCTCTTGCCGTTGATCAGCCGGCCCCACTCCAGACCGGTGACCTCGAGCTCGGTGTGGGGGACGGCCCGATTGACCGCGCCCATCCGGACGCCGTCCTCGGCGGAGTACTCCTGGCCGAGGAAGAAGATCTCGCGGGCGAGCTTCTGACCGACCTGGCGGGCGAGGTACGCCGACCCGAAGCCACCGTCGAACGAGCCGACGTCGGCGTCGGTCTGCTTGAACCTCGCCTGCTCCGCACTCGCCAGCGTCAGGTCACAGACCACGTGCAGCGAGTGACCGCCGCCGGCCGCCCAGCCCGGGACGAGCGCGATGACCACCTTGGGCATGAACCGGATGAGCCGCTGGCACTCCAGGATGTGGAGGCGGCCGAGCTTGGCCCGGTCGACGGTCTCGGCGGTCTCACCGGCTGCGTACTGGTAGCCCGCTCGGCCGCGGATGCGCTGGTCGCCGCCGGTGCAGAAGGCCCACTTGCCGTTCCGGTCGCTCGGCCCGTTCCCGGTCAGCAGCACGCAGCCGACGTCGCTGGAGACACGCGCGTGCTCGAGGACGCGCAGCAGCTCGTCGACGGTGTGCGGGCGGAAGGCGTTGAGGACGTCGGGACGGTCGAAGGCGATCCGGACGGTCCCGTGCGCCCTGGCCCGGTGATAGGTCAGATCGGTGAGGTCCTCGAAGCCGGGCACCCGGTCCCACAGCTCCGGGTCGAAGATCTCGCTGACTCCCTCGATGGCACTCACGATCGTGAGGCTATCGGCCGCGGCGAGGTCGTCAGGACCACCAGGACGAGCACCCACCTGTCTCGGCCCGGTACCGGGTGATGGCGGTGCCGACGATGGCGGACGTGGAGGGCGGTGGGCCGGTCGCGTCGATGCTCGGGGCGCGTCCCGGGTCCGACGTCGGCGGAATGGCCCGCGCCGGACCCGCGTTACGCCGTACATGGCACTCACCGGCACCTATGCCCCCAGCAAGCAGCAGTGGGTCCGCGACCAGGTAGCGGCGTACGAGGAGTCCGACGGCACTCGTGCGAACACCCTGCGCGAGAGCGACTACCCGATCGTGGTCATCACCTCGGTGGGCGCGAAGTCGGGCTACCTCCGCAAGAACCCCGTGATGAGGGTCGAACGGGACGGGACCTACGTCGCGATCGCGTCCAAGGGCGGCTCGGACGAGAACCCCGAGTGGTTCCACAACTTCGTGGCCCACCCCGAGGTCGAGCTGCAGGACGGCGCGGAGAAGCACACCTACACGGTGCGGCTGGCCGAGGGCGCCGAGCGCGCCGACTGGTGGGAGTACGCCGTCGCCACCTGGCCGACGTACGGCGAGTACCAGAAGAAGACCGACCGCGAGATCCCGGTCTTCCTGCTCGAGCGCGCCTGACCACCTCTGTTCCGCGCTCGAGAAGACACCGAGCAGGTCTACGTCGATCCCGTCGCGACGGACGGTCCCGTCCGCGGCTTCCTGTCGGGACTCGCCCTCAGCGGGCGGTGCGCGCGATGGAGGCGGCGAGCGTGACCAGGTGTCCGAGCCGGGCCAGCTCGGAGTCGAGGTACTCGGGTCCGCCCCGGCGACCGAGGGCGACGACCCGCTTGTGCCCGATCGGTGCGACGGCCACGAGGTCGTCGCCGAGGATCTGTACGTCGAGCCCCGTGCCCTTCTCGAGATCGACCACCGGCGGCGCACCCTCGCTGCCGTGCTCGATGCGGAACCCGTCTGGCCCCGCCTTCAGTCGCGCCGCCCATTCGCAGCGGAACGCGACCGGCAGCAGCTCGACCAGCCGGTCGAGCGCGGTCTCCGGCTCGCTGGTGAGTGACTCCACGACCTCGAGGTCGAGGAAGAGGTTCCCGCCGGCCAGGTAGCGACTGATCCACAGCACCGACACGCCCTCGACGGCGTTGCAGGCGGACACCACGGAGTCGGGCATCGCGCCGTCGGCCATCTCGAGGAGCACGTCGTCGACGGCCGTCCCGTCGAAGCGCTTCTCGACGATCTCGATCGCCTCGATGTCGCCGCCGGCCGTACCGATCGCGCTCGCCAACCGGCCCAGGGACCCGGGCACGTCGGGGATCTCCACGCGCAGCAGCAGCATGCCCACGACCCTAGCGGCGGCGCGTGACGCTCAGGTTTCGGTTTCCGACCGGTGGGCGAGGCGATCGGCGAGGCCGCTCGCCCGGTGAGCGGGACGCTCGACCGCAAGCCGTACGGCGTCGTGGGACGCGACCACGGTCACCTTGTCCTCGGCTCGGGTCAGGGCCGTGTAGAAGAGCTCCCGGGTGAGCAGCGGCGAGTCGTCGGGCGGGAGCAGGACCGTCACCTCGGTGGCCTGGCTGCCCTGGCTCTTGTGCACGGTCATCGCGTGCACGGTGTCGACGTCGGTGAGCCGCGAGGTGGACAGGAGCCGGGGTCCGTGGGGTGTGGCGATGGCCGCGCGCAGGCCGTCCCCGTCGGCCACGACGACTCCGGTGTCGCCGTTGAAGAGCTCGAGCCCGTAGTCGTTGCTGGTCAACAACAGCGGGCGACCGGCGTACCACTCCTGGCCCCAGCCACCCCCGATCGGCAGCCCGGTGTGCTCGGCCACACCGCGCTCCACGGCACGGTTCCAGTGGCCGACGCCCCAGGGCCCGTCCCGGTGGGCGCACAGGAGGCGGTGCTCGTCGAGCACCTCGACGGCGAGCGCGGCATCCCCGGACATCGCTGCGCCGCGAAGCCGCAGGGCGTGCGTCACGAGCCGGGCGCGCAGCCCCGGCAGGGTGGCCGGGTCGTCGGGGTCGAGCAGCTCGACGTGAGAGCCGCCGGCGACCAGGAGGTCGAGCGCACGCTCGGCGTCGCCGTCGCGCACGGCCTCGGCCAGGTCGTTGATCTGTGGGCCGAACCGGTGGGACTCCCGCAACGACGTGACGGTGGCCGGCTCGCGACGGGCCAGGCCCGCGACGAGGTCGGCGAGCACGGCACCCGCCTCGACCGACGCGAGCTGGTCGGGGTCGCCGACGAGCACCAGCCGGCAGTCGGCGCGCACGGCCTCGACGAGGCGGGCCATCATCGTCAGGGAGACCATGGATGTCTCGTCGACCACGATCACGTCGTGGGGCAGCCGGTTGCGGCGGTCGTGGCGGAAGCGGTTGCGGCTGCCGCGCCTCCAGCCCAGCAGCCGGTGCAGCGTCTGGGCGCTGGGGTCGCCGACTCCCGCGGCGTGCGCGGCGAGGCCGGGCTCGGCCAACGCCGTACGGACCGCCTCCTGCAACCGGGCCGCCGCCTTGCCCGTGGGCGCCGTGAGCGCGATCCGCAGGCGCCGGTCCGACTGGTCGGCCAGCAGGGCGAGCACGCCCGCGACCGCGGTCGTCTTGCCGCTGCCGGGGCCTCCGGTGAGCACCGTCGTCCACTGGGCGGCCGCCGCGACCGCCGCGACGCGCTGCTCGTCGTACCCCGGGGGGAACAGCACGGGCGCCAGCGCCGCCACTCGCGACTCGTCCACCACCGGTGGCGGCAGGGCGAGCCGGGCAGTCAGGTCGTCTCGCACCTGGCACTCCTCGCGCCAGTAGCGGTCGAGGTAGGTGACGCTGCCCTCGACCCGCAGCACACCTGCCGCGGCCAACCGGCTGGCACGGACCCGCTGTACCCAGTCGTCCCCCGGCCAGGACAGGCCGGACGGGAGCGCCGCGGTGACCAGGTCGTCGAGGTCGAGGCACACCGACCCGTGGCGCAGCGAACGCACGGTGAGAGCCAGCGCGAGAGCGACCTCGTCGTCGGGCTCGCCCGCGAGCGTCTGGATCCGCCGGGCGGCATGGGCGTCGGCCGCCTCGATCACGCCGGCTGCGTTGAAGCGGCCGAGCACGCCGGCCACGCCCAGCGCGAAGCGCCGGTCGCGCGGGTCGTCGGTCTCGAACGGCTCGATCATCGCGGGTCCCCGGTGGAGAGGGGCGCGTAGCGAGGCTCTGCGTGGGGGACGGTCACGACGAACCCTCCAACAGGTCGCTGAGCCCGGTGACGAGCGCAGCCGGCGGCGACCAGTCGAACACGCCGGCCACGTGGCCGTCGACGACCGGCGTCTCGGCGCCGCACATCCCGCGCAGGAAGAGGTAGAGCACGCCTCCGAAGTGCTCCTGCGGCGTGTACGACGGCAGCCGCCAGCGCAGGTAGCGGTGCAGCACGACGGAGTAGAGGAGGGCCTGGAGCGGGTAGTGACTGTGGAGCATCGCGGCCGCCATCTCGGCGTGGCCGTAGTCGGCCGACGTGACCGGGATCCCGGCCTCCCCGAGGAGATTGGTCTTGTAGTCGACGACCACGTAGCGGTGGGCGTGGCCCCGGGCGGGATCGCCGGGCACGCGCAGCACGACGTCGATCGAGCCGGAGAGATAGCCCCGCAGTGACTGGTCGCCGAGCGGGCCGGTCAGCTGTCCGGCGTACGGCGCGAGCGGGTCGTCGGCCGGCAGATGTGCGGCCAGCAGCGGGCCGACGTCGCGGAGACGGACCTCGGGGCGCACCGCGTCGGGTCGATCCCCCCCGGTGAGCGGGAACTCGAAGTCGAGCTCGCACAACCGGTCCCGCAGGGGGATGTCGACCAGCCGGAGCCCGGACGCCAAGGTGCCCAGGGGGGTGAGCTGCGCCGGCACGAGTGAGTCCGCGAGCTCGTCGGCGCCGACCCCTGCCGGCCACCACTGCACTTGCTCGCGTGCCTGCCTGGCCAGCTCGGCGCGGAGATCGGGCGCCTCGGGATCGCTCAGCTCGAGCACCGCGTGGACGAGGCTGCCGAAGGTCGCGCCGGAAGGCAGCGCAGCCATGGGCGATGGCACGCCCGGCTCGGGCGAGCCGTGGCCAGGTGGCGTCGCGAGCACGCTCGCTTCGGTCTCGCCCTGACCGCCGGCATCCGACTCCGTCGGATCCCACTCGTCTCGCTCGGGCTCGGAGGTGACCCCGGCCGGCTGCTCCTGCACCCGGACCAGCCCGGAGTACGACGTACGGCGCCACTCGGTGTCGACCTCGCGGTCGAAGAGCCGGGCCGCGAGATCGCCGGCGGTGACCGGCAGGGGCGAGGGAGTGGCGGGCGAGACGACCGACTCCTCGGGTGACGGCCCGCCGAGCTGGTCGAGCAGGCCGAGGATCTTGGTGACGTAGTCGTCGTCCTTGACCGCCTGGGCGTCCGGCACCGCGGACTGCCCCGGTTGGCGCCCGAACAGCAGCCGGTGGAGCCCGCCGCTCGGGGTGTTGGCCGTGGGCGCCCACCAGGTGACGACCTGCGACTGCGCCCGCGTGAGCGCGACGTAGAGGTCGCGCAGCTCCTCGCCCGCCTCCTCGTGGAGATGCGCCTGCTCGTGAGCCGCCCAGCCCGAGCCACCACCCGCGACATCGAGCATCCGCGAGCCGTCAGCCTCGTGATAGCGCGCGACGTCGACCGGCCACACGTAGCTCATCGAGGCGAAGGGCAGGTGCACCACGGGGTACTGCAGTCCCTTGCTCTGGTGGACCGTCGTGATCTGCACCGCCGCCGTGTCGCTGTCGAGGCGGCGCACTCGTTCCTGGGTGGCGTTCTCGCGCTCGGTACGGAGCCACTCGAGCAGTCCCGTCAGTCCGAGGGAGTCGCGACGAGCGGTCTCGTGGAGGGTCTGTGCGACGTGCCGCAGGTCGGTCAGCAGCCGTTCGCCGCCGACCGTCCCGAGCACGCGTGCGGTCAGGCCGCGCTCCTCGGTCGCCTCGAACAGGGCGGCCACCCCGCGACCGCGCAGGAGCAGCGCCCAGCCGCGCAGCCGGTCGGCCAGCTCGTCGGTGAGGGCCTCACCGCCCCGGTCGAGCTCGCTCAGGGTCTGGCCCAGGAACGACGTGAGGGCGGCCGCTCGGACGCGACCCGACCGGTGGGGCTGCTCGAGCGCCTCGAGGAGGGTGAGCCACTCGTCACCCGCCGGCGACGTGAGCAGCTTGGTGCCACCGCCCACCACCGCCGGCACGCCCCTCTCGGCGAGCGCCGAGCGGACCAGCTCCGCCTGCGACCACTCGCCGACCAGCACCGCGACGTGGCGAGCAGCGATCGGGGCGCCGTCCCAGGTCGCGGCGGAGGCGAGCAACGCGGCGATGTCGCCGGCACAGTCCGCGGCGATGTGACGACGCGCGTCGTCGGCCCGGATCTGGCCACGGGCGAGCCGGAAGCCATGCCGTCGCACCTGCCGCAGTCGGAACGGCGCCGGTGCCGGCGCCCCGACCAACCGCGAGCCGGCGTGGGACGCCGAGACGTCACGGACCACGATCCGCTCGTCGCCCAGCGCCGCCCCGCGGAGGACCACCTGGAGCCGCTGGACGAGGTCGGCATCGCTACGGCGGTTGGTGTCGAGGGTGGCGCGTGTCGTGGCGGTCGCCGCAGCTGCGAGGTAGGTGACGACGTCACCGCCGCGGAAGGCGTAGATCGCCTGCTTGGGATCACCGATCAGCACCATCGTGGCGTGGCCGCTGAACGCCCGGTCGAGCACCTCCCACTGCTTGGGGTCGGTGTCCTGGAACTCGTCGACGAGCACGATCGTCCACCGCTGCCGCATCCGGTGTCGGGCGGCGGCCTCCTCGTCGGCCAGGGCCTCGGCCAACCGACCGAGCAGGTCGTCGTAGGACAAGATCCCGAGGCGCCGCTTGCGCCGGTCGACCTCGTCGCGCACGTCTCGCGCGAAGGCGACCCTCGCGCCGGCGACCGAGTCCGCGCCGTGTCCTGCGCCGCTCGTCGGGTCGTCGGCGGCGGCCAGCCCGGCATGGGCGTCACCGACGACCATGCGCGCCAGCGTGAGTGCCGTCGCCCGGCTGAACGGCGGATCATCGGTGAGCAGGCCGAAGCAGCGGAGGTAGACGTCGTCGACCACCTCGACGACGAGCTCGTCGAGGGACTCCACCAGGGTCGCGCCGGTGTCGGTGTCTCCGGCGACCCCGAGCGATCTCAGTACGGTCTGGCAGAACTGGTGCGTGGTCGCGATCGTGGCCGAGTCGAACGACGCGAGCGCGTCGCGCAGGCGGCGGTGTCGCCGCTCGATCTCGGCATCGTCGGCGTCGAGCAGGCGTGCCACCACCGGGTGGTCGCGGTCGGCCGACGCGGGATCGGCGAGCGCCCGCTCCGCTCGCACCAGCTCCTCGCGCACGCGCTCGCGCAGCTCCTGGCTCGCTGCCCGCCCGAACGTGATCACGAGCAGCTCGTCGAGCGGTACCCCCGCCTCGGCCACGTAGCGGGCGACGAGGCCGGCGACGGTGAAGGTCTTGCCGGTGCCGGCGCTGGCCTCGAGCAGGGTGGTGCCGGTCGGCAGCGGACCGGCGAGGTCGAAGGACTCCATCACCAGCTCCCCTGCTCGGCCTCGAAGAGCGGGCTCCACACGCGGAGCGACAGCGCCCCGAACCGCCCCGTCTCGCCGGGGAACTCCTCGCCCTCGACGGGGTGCTCAGCCACCTCCGGCGGCTCCGCACGGCGACCCCAGATCGTCAGCGCCGCGGCGTCGGACTGCTCGCCGGGGAACCTGCCGTCCTTCCAGTCGTAGCCCGCCTTCACCAACGCGTCGGCCACGTCTGCATGCGTACGACGAGCCCGTGCGTAGCCGAACGACGCCTTCAGGGGCAGCGGCAACGGTGCCCGGAGTCCGCGGTCACGCAGCGCCACCAGGTCGCGCAACCGGTCCACCGCGGTGTGGTCGAGCGGTCCGAGCAAGGAGACGGCAGTGTCGTCACGGGAGCGGCTGTGGGGGCGGCCGATCGTGTGGGCCGTCCAGCTGCGGTCCTCGTCGGACGCAGCCAGAGCCAGCAGCCGGACCCAGGATGCGAGGCGGTGCTTCGGACCGAGCCGGGAGTAGGTCACCGACACCAGCCGGTCGCCGTACACCTCCGGCACGGTGCCCACGAGCCGCCGGCCGCCACCGAGGTCGACCGCGACATCGACCGAGCGCGGCGGCGCGGTCCGCACGGCCGCAGCGGCGGCGTGAAGGGGACCGGCTCGGTCGAGGATCTGGCCGAGCATCCGCCAGCCCAGCTGACCGGGAGGAAGCTCCCCGCGTCGCCACTCGCGCTGCTTGACGACGCCCTCGTCGAGGCCGGCGAGCAGGTCGCCGAGGACGCGGTCTCCCACGGCCCACTGGGTGAGGCCGTCGATCTCGACGGGCAAGGCGTCCTCGGGCTGGTCCTCGTCGGCAGCGAGGGCGACGTCGACGCCGTCGCGCGCCAGGAAGCCCTTCACCGGATCGCCCCAGAACCGCACCAGGTCTGCCAGCGAGACGTCAGCGGGCGGCGCGGGTGGCAGGGGCGCGTCGAGGAACGGCACCTCCGGCGCCCGGGGACCCGCAGCCGCCCGGGCCCCTGCCGCCGCCGCGCGGTCGAACGAGAACGTCCGACCGGGCAGCAGGGCTCCGGACGAGACGTTCTTGGCGTCGAAGGGCTGCAGCGGATGGTGGATCGTGACCGACTCGGAGACCCGCCGGCCGTCGGTGGTGGACGCGGTGAGGTCGAGGGCGTCGAGCACCTCCCCGAGGGGTACGGCGGGCGGTCGCGGCCGGCCGGACACCTCGTTGGCGCCCGTGTAGGTGATCACCAGGGTCTGGGTCGCGGCCAGGATCGCGTCGAGCAGCAGCTGGCGGTCCTCGCTGCGGGCGTCACGCTCGCCGGTCATCGGGTCTCGGGCCAGGACGTCGTCACCGTCGACCGCGCCCTGGCGGGGGAACACGCCGTCGTCGAGGCCGAGGAGGCAGACCACCCGATGGGGCACCGACCGCATCGGCACCATGGTGCAGACGGTGAGGGTGCCGGTCCGGAAGTTGGCCCGGCCCGGCCGTCCGGCCAGCCGGTCCGACAGCAGCGCGCGGACATCGGGCAGCCTCAGGTCGACGTGCCCCAGGTCGGAGGCGGCGCGGCGGACCCGGCCGAGCTCACGCTGGACCTGACCGGTCTGCCAGCCGTCCACCGACGAGACCGCGGTCAACGAGGTCACGGCGTCGTCCAGGGCCGCCAGCCAGTCGTCGAGCGGGCGGGTGCCGGTGAGCCGGTCGGTGACCTCGCGCAGCCGCTCGACGTACTCGGTCAGTCGGCCGACCAGGTCGACCTGCGCGCTCCCGACGTCGTCGAGCGGGAGTGCGCGGTCGAGCCACGCCGAGGAGTCGTCGGAGAGCGCGACGCCGGTGAGCAGCCGGTCGAGCCCGAACTCCCAGGTGTTCGCGACATAGTCGGCGAGGCCGAACTCGGTGCGATGCTCGGCATCGAAGGCCCATCGCACCCCGGACTCGCGCGCCCAGGTGTCGAGCTGGTCGAGGTCGTCGTCGCTGAAGCCGAACCGACGCCGGACCGGCTCCGCGCGAGCCAGGTCGAGCACCTGGGTCGCCGCGGCCCGGCCGCCCGCCAGGTCGAGCAGAGCGGTGGCGACGCCGAGGAGCGGGTTCGTCTGGCCCGGCGCGCGGTCGGCGAGGCGGACCCGCAACCGGTGGGCGGGATGACCATGGCTGCCGACGACGTCGCCGAGCCCGAAGCCCGCTTCGATCAGGGGTGCGTAGGTCTCGATGTCGGGGCACATCACCAGGACGTCCCGCGGCTCGAGCGTGGGGTCGTCGGCGAGCAGTCCGAGCAACACCTCGCGCAACACGTCGACCTGCCGGGCGACCCCGTGACACGCGTGGACCTGGACCGACCGGTCGTCGTCGGCGAGCACCCGCCCCCGGGGGCGCGGCCGGTCGGCAGCCAGGTCGCTCTGGAGCAGACCGAGCAGGGTGGCCGGCGACGTCGGGAGGGGCAGCTCCTCGTCGGTCGCGATCGCCGCGGTCGCCAGGCCCCGCTGCAGCTCGCGCGTGTCGCGCCCGAGGCTGGACAGGAGCGGGTGCCGGACCCGCTGGTGACTGTCGTCGGCAGACCGGTCGACGGCGCCTCCGGGTCCCGTCAGTGTCTCCCAGAGCGCGGGCGAGGGGTGCGGCAGCCAGACGTGGACGTCGCGCTCGCCCGCCAGGGCGTCGAGGAGCTCGACCTCGGTCACCGAGAGCCGGGTGTGGCCGAAGAGGGAGAGCCGGACCGGCAGGTCGAAGGCCTCGGGATCCTCGCGGAGGCGGGCGACGGTCTCGGCCTGGCGCTCCACCGGGGTCGGGCCCTCGACCCGGGCGGTCAGTCGGCGCCAGAGCTCCGGCTGCCACGCGAGGTCGGCCGGGAGTGGTCGTCCGCAGCCGTCGGTGTCGCGTCCGGCGGACCAGTCGGCCACCAGCGACGGCCGCTGACCGGCGTAGGACACGAACAGCCGGGCGAGGCGGCGGGCGACCGAGAACCGGCGCCCCATCCGTAGGTCGGCCTCGTCGCCGCCGAGCCCGTGCCCGAGATGGCGAGCCAGAGTGGCGGCCCACGACTCGTCGAGGACGGCATCGACCACGTCGAGCAACGGCCACGCGAGCGCGTCGGGTGCCCACGGGTCGTCGTCACGGGTGCCGGTCACCTCGGCGACCAGCGATCCAGGCGATCGGAACGCGACGGCCGCACAGACCCCGTCGCCCTCGGGTCCCGCCCCGAGCACGTGGGAGAGCCGCTGGGAGAGCCACCGCTCCATGCCCCGCGCGGGTACGACGACCAGCTCGGTCGCGAACGGGTCGGGCAGCGGCGTGACCAGGAGCCTGCCCAGGCCGTCGGCCAGCGCGTCGGCCCGGAGGGCGCGATGCAGGTGGAGGCTCACGAGCGGAGCCTATGCGCGACCACGGACCCGGCCGCAC
Organism: uncultured Actinomycetota bacterium; assembly: GCA_963805345.1. Taxonomy (GTDB): domain Bacteria; phylum Actinomycetota; class Actinomycetes; order Propionibacteriales; family Nocardioidaceae; genus Nocardioides. The sequence goes on along the minus strand of CAWDUA010000017.1, from coordinate 98,258 downwards.
AGGCGACGGCCCCCGCCCGGTGTCCGGGTCGGGGGCCGTCGCCGTCGTGGTGCGCTAGTAGTACCTGCGCCGCGTGCCGCCGATCGGCACGAAGTTCAGAGACCAGCCCGACCACCAGCAGGATCGCGCCGATGATGGTCAGGATGCCGATGTTGGCGATCAGACCGATGATCAGGAGGATCAGGCCGAGAATGGCCATGGGAACCACCCCTTTCCCGTCGTGGATTGTCGTCTGGGACCCTCTCCTGCCCCCGGACCCAGGGCCACACCCCTTGGGGTGACGACGTACGGCGTACGGGAGGGCCTACGCTTCGCCCGTGACCATCAGGCTCGCGATCGTCAACGACTACGAGGTCGTCGTGCACGGCCTCGCCGCCATGCTGCGGTCCTACAGCGACCGGATCGAGGTCGTGGAGGTCGACGCCAACGCCCACCCGAGCTCCGAGGTGGACATCGCGCTGTTCGACACCTTCGCCCAGAGCTTCCGCGACCGAGAACGGATCTCGCGCCTGGTCTCCGACCCCCGGGTGGGCAAGGTCGTGGTCTACACGTGGAGCGCCGACGACCCGTCCGTGGGCCAGACCCGGGTGCCCGGCATCTCGGCGTACATCAGCAAGCGGCTCGCAGCGGCCGAGCTCGTCACCGCCCTCGAGCACGTGCACGCCGGAGACCCGGTGCGGCTCCAGGACTCCGGCCGCGGCCCCTTGGTGGGTGGGGACTGGCCCGGCCGTGAGGAGGGCCTGACGGCGCGTGAGTCCGAGGTTCTCTCGCTGATCACGCAGGGCTATTCCAACAACGACATCGTCGAGACCACGATGCTGTCGATCAACTCCATCAAGTCCTACATCCGCTCGGCCTACCGCAAGATCGGCGTCACCTCCCGCTCGCGGGCGATCCTGTGGGGCATCGACCACGGCTTCCAGCCGGACAGGTCACGGATGACCGGCGACGACCTGGCGAACGACGCCCGCTGACGCTCGGCACGTGATGGCTGGACCCGACGACCGGCACGAGTCGGAGGACGAGCGTCTCGATCGCAACTGGGGCGAGCTGCTCCAGGAGCTCCGCGTCGTCCAGACCGGGATCCAGCTGCTGTCCGGGTTCCTGCTGACGCTCCCCTTCACCCAGGTCTTCCACGACCTCGACGACGCGCAGAAGGCGCTCTACCTCGGGCTGGTGCTGCTGGCCGGCGTCGCCGTGGGCCTCAACCTGACCCCGATCATGCTGCACCGCCGGGTCTTCCGTGACCACGTCAAGGGCCGCGTCGTCGAGACCGGGCAGGTGCTCAGCCAGGTCGTGATCGCGGCGGTCGCCTTGCTGATCGTGGGCACGTCGGTGCTGATCTTCTCGGTGGTGGTCGACTGGACGGCCGGACTGGTGGCAGGAGCCGGCTGACCGTCGTGCTGGTGACACTGCTGGCCGTGGTGCCACGGCGCCTCGAGCCCCGGTGAACGACTGGGCCTGTTCGAGTCGGGGCCGATAGCGGATCCATTCCCGGGCCGTTCCCGTTGTGGGTGGTGGTCGGCATTCGGGTTGTCGATCTCCCGGGTTGAGGCGGATGTCCCAGCGGTGCGGTGGTGGCCGCAGACCAGGCGAGGTTGTCCAGGCTGGTGGGGCCGACGTCCTCGCCGGTGGTCCCCAGGACGGCGGGGATGACCCACGGCCGCGCCGGGGTCCCGACACGCTCGACCAGCGGGCGAGGGTCAGCGGCGGTGGGCGAGGCACAGCTCGCCGTCGATCGCCTCGGAGAAGGCGCCGGTCGCCAGGTCTTCGGTGCCGGTGAACGTGAGGTGACCGGTCACCGGACGGAGGAGGCCGGTCCCGGTCACCCCGGTGGACGTCGACGTGAACGCGCCCGTGGTCACGTCGAGGGTGCCGGTGACCTCCGCCGTGAGCGTGCCGCCCAGCCCGGTGAACACGATCGGCCCGGTGAACGAGGCGACGGTGCCGTCGACCCCGGTGATCGTGAAGGCGGCCGCGGTCGTGCCGACCTGCACGCCACCGACCGTGATCGTGGCGGTGGTCCGCCCGCCCCCCAGGTCCTGACCGACCCCGGCGGCGTCCACCGGGAGGCAACGGGTGTGGGCCGGTGGCGACGGGTGGCCCGGATGTGTGGCGCGGTGTGCGCCGGCGGGTGCCGCGCTCGCGATCGAGACGGCCAGGCAGACGAGGAGGGGCAGGACGAGACGGCGGACGGACATGCTGACTCCCGAGGTGACTCCCCCGGGGCGGCCCCGAGGGCCCGATGATGTGCCTCGAGGCTACGCCGCTGAGGCCGTCTCCGCACGGGCCTCCTGGCGAGGCTCGGTCGCGGTCCGCGACGGCAGCAGCAGCCGGGCGCAGGTCCAGATCCAGAACGACGCCACGAGCAGCTCGATGAGCACGTCGCTGACGTGGTGTGCGCCGACGTAGAGCCGGGACAGCATGGTCCACAGCGGGATCAGGACCAGGACCAGGAGCAGTCCCGCCGACACGCGCGTGTAGGCCCAGAGCAGGGCTGCGGTCGCTGCGGCGATGCCGACCGCCGTCCCGGTGTGACCCGACGGGAAGCTGTGGTCGGGCACGAGCCCCGGTTGCAGGATGTGCACGGGTGGACGCTGTCGCGGGTCCACCGTCGTGCCGGCCAGGTAGAACAGGCCCAGCCCCGCGTCGAGGACGGCGACGAACACCAGCGGCCACCAGGTGTGCTTCCAGACCGCGAACACCACCCCGAGCACGACCAACACCACCGCGCCGGTGAGCGTCTGGCCGAGGAACGTGCCGAGGTCGGCGACGCTGGTCAACCCGGGTGTGCGTTGGTCGGCGAACCACCGGTTGACCGAGCTCTCATGGGCCATCGTGCTCTGCAGCGGATGGGTGATCAGCCAGCCGATCATCACCAGCACCGCGGTGAGGACGGTCAGGGTCGCCACCAGCAGGGCCGCGGTCCGGGCGAGCGACCGCCCGGTCGGTGGGACGAATCGACCGGACGCGGACATGCGCCGGATTGTTCCCTACGACGTGGGGGCCTCCTTCACCGCAAGGGGTGACCCGAGGGGTTCACAGCCAGCACACAGGTGACTCCCACCCGATCGCCAGCCCGACCCCGGAGACTCCTGGGTATGAGCGAGACCCCCAGCGGCAACCGGTGGGAGCCCACCGACGACGACACCGCCCCGGTGACGCCCGGCTCTGCGTCCACCCCTCCGCCCGTCGTCGAGGAGCCGATCGCTGCGCCGACCACCGCTCCGACCAGCTCGCCGCCTCCGGGGCACCACCCGAGCCGCTCGCCGCACCCGTGTACGGCTGGGCGCCGCCTCCGGTGCCTGCACCGAGCCGTGTCCACGGCGCTGCCGGCGCCCGTCCCGCCCGACGGCGCACGGGCGTGCTCGCCGCCGCAGCAGCCCTCGTCGCGCTCACGGCGGGAGCCGGTGGCTATGCGATCGGCACGACCAACGCAGGGTCGGTGGGCCAGGACGTCGGGACCACCCGGCAGGGTCCACCCGCCGGCTTCACGCCCGGCCAGCCCGACCAGAGCGGCCGCGACGACGACGACCAGTTCGGTCCGCCCGACGGGGACGACCACGGCGGCGGGGACGACGACTCCGCCGGCGAGACGGGATGAGTGCGCTCTCACGCGACGTGTCCACCACACCCGCTCACGGCATGCGCCGCGCCGCCCCGGTGGGGCGTCGCGCGGCCGCGGACGCGACCGTGCGCCTGCTCGCCACCTCGGCCCTGTGGCTGAGCCTGCTCCTCGTCACGTACTGGTGGGACGCCGACGGCGGCATCAGAGACCTCGGCGGCTGGGTGACCGGGCTCGACTCGCTCGGCCGGCTGACCGGGCTGGTCGCCTCGGTGCTGCTCCTGGCCCAGGTCGTGCTGATGTCGCGCGTCCCACGGCTGGAGGCGGCGTACGGCCAGGACCGGCTCGCCCACCTGCACCGGCTGGTCGGGTTCACGTCGTTCAACCTGATGCTGACCCACATCGTGCTGATCACCTGGGGGTACGCCGCCGGTGAGCTGTCTCAGACGCCTGCCACGCTGTGGAACCTCGTCTTCTCCTACCCCGGCATGCTGCTGGCCACCGGCGGCACCGTCTGCCTCGTCCTCGTGGTGGTCACGAGCATCAAGGCCGCGCGGCGACGGATCCGCTACGAGTCGTGGCACCTCCTGCACCTCTACGCCTACGTCGGTGTCGGCCTCGCCCTCCCTCATCAGCTCTGGACCGGCCAGCAGTTCCTGTCCTCACCGGGCCGCACCCTCTTCTGGTGGACGGCGTGGGCCGTGGCCGCCGGCTCGGTGCTGGTCTGGCGCGTCGGCCTGCCGGTCTGGCGGAACCTGTATCACCGGCTCGAGGTCACCTCGGTGGTCCGCGAGACGGACGACGTCGTGTCGATCTACCTCACCGGTCGCCGGCTCCACCGTCTGCGCGTGGAACCCGGACAGTTCTTCACCTGGCGGTTCCTCGGGCGGCCCGGCTGGACCCGCGCCAACCCCTACTCGCTCTCGGCGGCCCCGGACGGCCGCAGCCTGCGGATCACCGTGCAGGCGGTCGGCGACGGCAGCGTCTCGGCCTTCTCCCTGCGCCGCGGCACGCGAGTCCTCTTCGAGGGACCGTTCGGGCGGCTCAGCCCGCGTGCCCGGAGCCGCCGCGGCGTGGCCCTGATCGGCGCCGGCGTGGGGATCACCCCGCTGCGAGCACTCGCCGAAGGGCTCCAGGGCGGACCCGGCGAGTGCCTCCTGCTGCATCGCTGGACCACCGAGCCGCTGTTCGTCGGGGAGCTCGACGTGCTCGAGCGGGAGGGCGGCGTCGCCGTGCTCAACCTGCCCGGCCCGCGCCGGTACGACGGCTCCTGGCTCCCCCGCGGCGTCGACGAGCGCGTCGACGACGTGACCGCTCTCCTGCGCTGGGTGCCCGACATCGCCGAGCGGGACGTGTTCGTCTGCGGCCCGGAGCGCTGGACCTCGCCTGGTCCGCGCCACCCTGTTCGCCGCCGGTCTTGCCGAGGACCGGCTCCACCTCGAGACCTTCGGCTGGTGACCTGAGTGAAGCGCATCTCCTACTGGGTGCTGAGCACCGTCTCGGCCGTCGTGCTGCTCTTCGGCTTCGACGCCTCGCAGCGAGGTGCGACGAGCACGCCCGCCGCCATCTCCGGCGGCACCTCGGGCACCGACACCGGCTCCAGCCCGGGCAACCGCTCGGGGAACAGCTCCGGGAACAGCTCCGGGCAACAGCTCCGGCAACAGCTCCGGGCAACAGCTCCGGGCAACAGCTCGGGCAACGACTCCGGCCCGACGAGCTCGTCGACCCGGACCGTCACCGGCTCGGTCGCCCAGACCCAGTGGGGCCCGGTGCAGGTCGAGCTGACGGTCAGCAACGGCTCGATCACGAAGGTGAGCCTCCTGCAGTACCCGAACGGCAACAGTCGCGACATGGAGATCAACTCCTACGCACTGCCGATCCTGATCCAGGAGACGATCAAGAGCCAGAGCGCGAACATCGACATGGTCAGCGGCGCGACCGTCACCAGCACCGGCTACCTCCAGTCACTGCAGAGCGCGCTCGACCAGGCCAACCTGTGATCGTGACGTCCCCGCCGCCGCAGCGCTACGTCGTCCACCTGATGGGGATGCCGGTGAGCCTGGCGCTGCGTGGGCGGCACACGGACGACGGTGCGGCACGCGAGGCCTGGGACCGGTGCGTGGCCGAGCTGACCGAGGTGGACCGGGTGTTCAGCACCTACCGCCAGGACTCCGTGATCTCCCGGCTGTCCCGCGGGGAGATCGACCTGGCCGACTGTCCGGCCGAGGTCCACGAGGTGCTGGCGCTCGGCGAACGGGCGCGCGCGGAGTCCGGCGGCGCCTTCGACGTACACCGCCGCGCCCCGAACGGCGTGCCGACCCTCGACCCGAGCGGTGTCGTGAAGGGATGGGCGGTGCAGCGTGCGTCGGCCCACCTCCGTTCACTTCCCGACACCGACGTCTGCCTGTCCGCCGGCGGCGACATGGTGTGTCACGTCGCCGACGACCGCCGCCCCGCCTGGCGGGTCGGCATCGAAGATCCCGGCGACCCCCAGCAGCTCGTCGCCAGCGTCGAGGTACGACGCGGCGCGGTCGCCACCTCCGGCACCGCCCATCGGGGCGGGCACATCACCGACGCCCGCACCGGTGACCTGCCCCCGGCGGTCGCGTCGGTCACGGTCCTCGCCGACGACCTCACCTGGGCCGACATCGACGCCACCGCGGCGTACGCGATGGGCGCCGACGCGCTGACCTGGCTCCGCGGTCGTCCGGGGCGCCGCGGAGTGGTGGTGTGGCGCGACGGACGTCGCGAGGTCTTCGACGGTCCCTGACCGCTCCGATCAGCAGGCGGCGGAGCTCGTCACCTCGCGCATCGCCGGGGCCTTGATCGACTTCGCGTTCGGGCGCTTCAGCGTGTAGGCCCGTACCCAGTCGGACTGGAACCACGACGGCCGCATCACGGCGCCCGGTACGGCCTCCATGACGAGCTCGGGACGGTACTTCACGCCGGCCAGCGCGGCCGGACGGGTCTCGGTGCGCATCACCTTGGTGTCGACGAACCACGAGATGTGGTCGGCGGTGATCTCCAGGGCGTAGGTGTGCCAGGCCCGCGACCGCAGGTCGCGCAGCCGGGAGTAGGCGAACGAGTTGTCCGGCAGCGTGTTCACCGAGCCACGGACCCGCTTGGCACCCGGGACGTACGAGCCGAGCACGATCCGGTTCTGCCCACAGCTGTCGTTGCCCTTGACGGGCACCAGCTCCCAGGTGAAGCGGTACGGCGTGCCGGTCGTGGACCGCTCGTAGGCGCGGACCCGTGCCTCCCAGCGGCCCGTGGTCGCCGCGGCACCCGCGTCGTCCGGCCAGACCTCCACCGTGCCGGAGTCAGAGGCCGCCTGGATGGTGAGCATCCCGTTCTGCTGGCCGATGGTTCCGGTGCCGTTGGTCTGCCAGTTCGAGCCGAGCGTGCCGGTCTCGAACTCCTGGTCCCACGAGGGGACGCCCCACCGGAACACCTTGGCGGCATTGGTGGGGTGATGGCAGTAGCCGATGCACGTGCTCACGAAGGCCGCCGGGCGCACCGGTCGATCCGTCGTACGCGCGCCGTGCGGCGTCACCAGGGCGGCCGCCACCAGGGCGCCACCCGCGAGGGCGACGCCGAGCGCCCGGCTGGAGAGTCGCCGAAGAGGCAGTCGGGGGGACACCCGACCAGTGTTGGCGCCGGTCCCGACCGACGAGGCGGGAACCATCAGGATTTTACCTTCGCCGCCCGGTGGGGCTCAGCAGCCGTGCAGATAGGCCGCCTTGTACATCTTCGGAGCCTTGATGGACCTCGCGTTGTGCCGCCGGAGCGTGTAGTAGCGGACCCAGTCGGCCTGCATCCACGACGTCCGCATCGTCGCCCCGTGCTTCGGCTTCATCACCAGCTGGGGCCGGTAGCGGACGCCGGAGAGGGCGGCCGGACGGGTCTCGGTGCGCACCACGCGGGTGTCCACGAACCACGAGATGTGGTGCTTGGTGATCTCGACGGCGTAGGTGTGCCAGGCGCGGTTGCGCAGATCACGGGCCCGCGAGTACGTGAAGGAGTTGCGCGGCGGGGTGCGGACGCTGCCCGTGACCCGCTTGTCCCCCGGCTTGTAGCGCGCCAGCACGATCGCATTGGCCCCGCAGCGGTCGTTGCCGCGAGCAGGGACCAGCTCCCACGTGAACTCGTAGCGAGCCCCCGACCGCGAGTGCTCGTACGGCCTGATGCGGGCCTCCCACCGCCCGGTCCGCGCGGCCTGGTTGTCGGGCCACACCTTGATCGTCGGCGAGTGACGGCCGGCTCGGATCGTCAGCATCCCCTGCCGCTGGCCGATCGCACGCCGGTGGTTGGACTTCCAGTGCTTGCTGAACGGCCCGGTCTCGAACTCCTGGCGCCAGGCCTCGTGTCCCCAGCGGAAGACCTTGCCGGCGTTCGTGGGGTGCTGGCAGTAGCCGAGGCAGCCGCGGACGAAGACCGGCTTCGTCGGTGGCGCGTTGCGGGGCGCCGAGACGGCTGTGGCGACGAGGACAGCGGCCATCAGGACGAGACCGCCGAGCAGGGCAGAGATCTGGCGAGGTGTGGGGGGCACCCGAGGGAGGGTAGGCCGTGCCCGATGGTCCGGGTCAAATTTCGGTCCGGGCCGGATCCGAAGGGCCCGGCCGGCTCGGCGCCTGCTGGTCGGAGCCGGCTCGCGGCCTGACCAGGGAAGATGCCGGATCCGCTCGTGCGGTCTTACCGGCAGGTCGCAGACGCCAGCAACCACGCTCCATCGCCTCGGAGGAACCATGCGTCGGCGTCCTCTCCGCACGTGGGCGCTCGGCGCCGCCGTCGTGATGGCCTGGGCCGGCGCCGCCGCCGGGTCGGCTCCGGCGCCCCCCGGTGCGGTGGAGCGCGGCCCGGGACCGGTCCTGACCGCCTCGACTACGGCAGGTACGTCGCGTCCGTGGACCCCGCGGCCGCCCAGCCACGGCGCGAGCCCTCCCCGGAGGCGCCCGGGAAGAGGTCGCCGACAGCCGCGCTGCCGGGATGTCTGGCGCGCCCGTAGGGATTCGAACCCCAAACCTTCTGATCCGTAGTCAGATGCTCTATCCGTTGAGCTACGGGCGCAGGCCCCGCCGGGTGGAAGCCCCGACGAGGACTGGACGAGGATAGCCGACCCGTCGTACGGCGCCGAATCCGTGCCCGGCGACGGCGACCCTGCCGGTGGACGGCCTTACCCGGGCCCCTGGGCGGGCGGCCGGGCGGGCCCGTGAGGCGGGTGTGACGGGCGCCACTGATCCTTGATCGATCCAATATGTCAGGAGTCCTGACACGGGTAACGTCCCCGCCACAGTCGGGCGACAACGACGCCGGCCGAATCGCGACAACTTCACGTTCACCCCGTCGAAAGACGGACCGGTGGCCCCTCGGGCCGGCTTCGGCCGGACGGCCATCGCGACGTACGAGAGGGACAACAGCACATGACCGCCGACACCCAGACCCGCCCCACGACCGACGGCGACTCCGCGCCGACGACCCATCAGGGGATCCTCGACTTCGTGGCCGAGGTGGCCGCGCTGACGACACCCGACGCCATCCACTGGTGCACCGGCTCCGACCAGGAGTGGACCGAGCTCACCGAGGCCCTCGTGGCCGCGGGCACGTTCACCCAGCTCGACCCGGCCAAGAAGCCGAACTCCTTCCACTGCGCCTCCGACCCCTCGGACGTGGCGCGCGTCGAGGACCGCACGTTCATCTGCTCGGTGGAGGAGAAGGACGCCGGGCCGACCAACAACTGGATGGCCCCCGACGAGATGAAGACCATCATGCGCGGGCTGTACGCCGGGTGCATGGCGGGGCGGACGATGTACGTCATCCCGTTCGTGATGGGCCACCTCGAGGCCGAGAAGCCCATGTTCGGCGTCGAGATCACCGACTCTGCCTACGTCACCGTCTCGATGCGCGTGATGGCCCGCATGGGCTCCGACGTGCTCCGCAAGATGGAGGAGCTCGACGCGTCCTTCGTGGAGTGCCTGCACTCGGTGGGTGCGCCGCTGGCCGACGGCCAGGCCGACGTCTCGTGGCCGTGCAACGACACCAAGTACATCGTGCAGTTCCCCGAGGAGCGGGCGATCTGGTCCTTCGGCTCCGGCTACGGCGGCAACGCGCTGCTCGGCAAGAAGTGCTACGCGCTGCGCATCGCCAGCGCCATCGCCCGCGACGAGGGCTGGATGGCCGAGCACATGCTGATCCTCAAGCTGACCAGCCCCGAGGGCGTCACCAAGTTCGTGGCTGCGGCGTTCCCGAGCGCCTGCGGCAAGACCAACCTCGCCATGCTCGAGCCGACCGTGCCGGGCTGGAAGGTCGAGTCGGTCGGTGACGACATCGCCTGGATGCGCATCGGCGAGGACGGTCGGCTGTGGGCGGTCAACCCCGAGTACGGCTTCTTCGGCGTCGCCCCCGGCACCAACGAGCACACCAACCCCAACGCGATGCGCACCATCAACCAGGGCAACTCGGTGTTCACCAATGTCGCCCTGACCGAGGACGGCGACATCTGGTGGGAGGGCCTGGAGAACACCCCGGCCCACGCGACCAGCTGGAAGGGCGAGCCGTGGACGCCCGACAGCGGCGAGCTGTCGAGCCACCCCAACAGCCGCTACTGCACCCCGATCAAGCAGTGCCCGATCCTGGCTCCGGAGTACGACGACCCGCGCGGCGTCCCGATCGACGCGATCCTCTTCGGCGGTCGTCGTCCCACCACGGTCCCGTTGGTGACCGAGGCCCGCGACTGGACCCACGGCACGTTCATGGGCGCCACGTTGAGCTCGGAGACCACGGCGGCCGCGGTGGGCGCGGTCGGTGTCGTCCGTCGCGACCCGATGGCGATGCTGCCCTTCATCGGCTACCACGCCGGTGACTACATCAACCACTGGATCACCATGGGCAAGGACAACGACGCGTCCAAGCTCCCCCGGATCTACTACGTCAACTGGTTCCGTCGTGACCAGGACGGCGGCTTCCTGTGGCCGGGCTTCGGCGAGAACAGCCGGGTCCTGAAGTGGGTCATCGAGCGGCTCGAGGGCACCGCGGCCGCGGTCGAGACCCCGATCGGCCTCGTACCGGCTCCGGGCGCCCTCGACATCGACGGCCTCGACCTGACCGAGGACCAGGTCCGGCAGGCCCTCGCGGTCGACCCCGAGGAGTGGAAGCGCGAGATCCCGCAGATCAAGGAGTGGTTCGAGAAGTTCGGTGAGCAGCTGCCCACTGTGCTCTGGACCGAGCTGGACGGCCTCAAGGAGCGCCTCGGGGTCTGACACCCCCGGGCGCTGCCCGGCCGTCACACATCTCTGCACGTCTTCCCGACTCCGTGACGTACGGTCGGTATGTGCGACGATGCGAGGGTGCGCGGACCCGAGAAGGTGACCGGTGACCGAGCTCGGCCCTGAGGAGCGCGCGCTCTTCGAGACCGTGGCAACGCCACTGTACGAAGAAGCCGCCGTGAGCGGCGGCCTCCCGGACTCGGACCCTCGCCTCGCGCCGAGCGGCGCCCTTCGACCGGCGCTCGACCTGCTGGTCTCGCTCAACCTCCTCGTGCGCGACCGCTCCACCCTGCGCTATGTGCCCGTCGACCCGGCGACGGTCTCCTCCCACGTGGTGTCCCCGATGAGCCAGCAGGGGGCCGAGCTCCTCACCGAGTCGTCGGAGTGGGCGCGTGCCTTCGGTCAGCTGTCGCAGTCGTGGCGGCGCTCGCCGTCGTCGGCCCGTGGCCCGATCACCGAGTTCCACGACCGCGCCATCGGCACCTTCATCGAGGGCGCCGTGCGCGAGGCGGAGCTCGAGCTGCTCACGGCCCAGCCCCAGGCGGCTCGCGACAGCGCGCAGGCCACGGTGGCGGCGCGGCTGTCGGTCGCGGCGCAGCGCGAGATCGCGGCGCTCGACCGCGGCGTGAAGATGCGCACGCTCTACCAGCACAGTGCCCGTCGCCACGCACCCACGCGCAAGTGGGTGGCCGAGGTCACCGAGCACGGTGCGGAGGTGCGGACTCTCGACGAGTTCTTCAACCGGATGATCGTCATCGACCGGCGGTTGGCGATCATCCCGGGTGCCCCCGACCTCAGCGTCGCCATCGCCATCCGGGAGCCCGGCCTGGTCACCTACCTGGTCGACGTGTTCGAACGAGCCTGGGAGCGGGCGCGCGCCTTCGGCAGCACCGAGCGCACGATGATGCACGACATCGCCAAGGAGCAGCGGGCGATGACGATCCGGATGCTGATCGAGGGTCACTCGGACCCGGTGAGCGCCAAGAGGCTCGGGGTCAGTGCCCGCACGTTCGCGGCGTACGTCGCGGACCTCAAGGAGGAGTACGACGCCGAGACGCGCTTCCAGCTCGGCTACACGATGGGCCAGGCGGGCGTCTCGGGCCGCGAGGACGAGTAGGCCCCCGGCACCGGCGCCCACGTCCTGGGCGCGCAGACGGTGAGCCGGGGCGGGACCTGCTGGTGGTCGCGCCCCGGCTCGCCTGCTCGAGACGGCCGGTGGGGTGGCACGAGGAGGAGCGGCCCATGGGGAAGCCGCTCTCCGCATCTCGAGACGTCGATGGATCTGGGTGTCGTGTCCCCTCGTGGGTGGTGTCGGGCGGCCGTCAGCGACCGCCTCGCAGGCAGGTGGGGCAGCTCCATGTGGTGTCGGCGTGCGCCGGTGCGGAGATTCCCAAGACACCCACGCTCAGCATCGCCGTGACCACCATCAGACCGACCTTGCGCATCTTGTTCATCCTCACGTCAGTTCCCTCCCCTGTGTTCCCCGGACACCCATTGTGCGGGAGCCGACGAGCACGCGGTGAAGGGTCGGTGGGTCAGAAACTTGCAATGCAACTTGTTGCAACGCAGGCAGCACTGCCGACGAACGGCACAGGCCTCGTCGACGCGTGCGACGAGGCCTGTGACTGGCGGAGGCGGCGGGATTTGAACCCGCGAGAGGGATGAACCTCAACCCGCTTAGCAGGCGGGCGCCATAAACCGGACTAGGCGACGCCTCCCGACAGCGTGCACAGGTTACAAGCAGCGCTCGCCGGGCACCCAATCAGGCCGGATGATCGTCCGGCGAGAGATCCGGCGAGGTGTGCGCGTCACGGACGCGGCGGCGTACGTCGAGAGCGACGGCGTCCGGGTCGGCGGCCAGGGCGGCCATCGGGAGACGCGTCAGCCGGCCATCGGTCAGGGTCAGCACCAGGCAGGGCTCGCCGCCCGGGCTCGCTGCGACGACCTCCTCGACGTCCGACCACGGAGCGGTCGGCGCGCCGACGCCGGAGAGCAGCCGTACGGCGTACCCCTCGGCGGTCAGGCGCAGCGCCTGCGCGCGGCGCAGCAGCCACCAGGCCCAGCCCGCGACGAGCAGCAGACCGACGACCGTCGCCACCCCCGCCGGCACCCAGCCACCCCCGGTCAGCAGACCGACGAGGGTCGCGACCACGACGACGACGCCGAGCGTCACGAGGCTGCGGCCCACGAGCCGGACGCCCAGTGCGGGAGCCAGCCGGTAGGAGGTGTCGAGCGCGGTCTCGGTCACGGGACGATTCAACCTGCAACGCGGCCGGGAGGCGAAACCCGGACGGGCTGAGGTCTTGCCCCCGGGCGCGGAGGGCGTCACAGTGGACGGCACAGGTCGGGCGGTGCTGGGAGGCCTCTCATGGCGACGACGACAGACTCCTTCGTCGATCTGCTGCGGCCCGGACGCGCCCGCGAGAACGTCGAAGCGTGGCGTTGGACCGTACGGCGGCGCTTGGTTCCGGTCCGCGACCGCCTGGTCGCCGAGCCGCTGCACCGCCGCGACGCCTGGCTCTCGGCCCGTGCCGCCTGCGTGGTGCGCGAGCGCGACGCGCTGCTCGCCCGCCTCCACCACCTCTCCCACGAGGTTCTCGTCGCCAGCGACGTCGAGGCTGTCGCCGCGCAGCTCAGCAGGTTCCTGGTCGACCTCGAGCACCACCGCCAGCGCCTCCACGACCTCGCCTACGACGACGTCGAGCTCGAGATCGGCGGGTCGGAGTAGCCGACCGGCACGCCCTAGACTCGGCCCCGCGCGCCGCCGCACGTGGGACCGGCGCGTTCGGAGGGGTGCCGGAGTGGCCGATCGGAACCGCCTTGAAAGCGGTCGCTGGCAGAGATGTCAGCCGCGGGTTCGAATCCCGCCCCCTCTGCTGGCCCGGGTCGTCGGGATACCCGGCTCGCCGGGGATCCCTGCACATCTCAGCCGTTGCAACCCCCGGGAAGTGCCAGGAGTGACCGGCGGATGTGACGGATGTGACGGATGGGGCGGTGGGTCGGTCGAGCCCGTCAGCGGGTGACGGTCAGCTCGACGAGTACGTCGCCCTCCTGGACGACGTCGCCGGGGGCGACCTTGATGCCGGTCACGAGTCCGCCGATCTCCGCGAGGACGGGGATCTCCATCTTCATCGACTCCAGCAGGCACACCGTGTCACCGGCGGCGACCCGGTCGTCGACCGCGACCTCGACCTCGATCACGTTGGCCACCATCTCGGCCAGGATCCGGATCGTCTGCTCGCGAGGCACGAGACGAACCTAGTGGATACCCACAGGTAGACCGACATGGCGGCGGCCGGCCCGGGACGGGGTCACCTCGGCAACGTCACCACAGAGCCTGCGTGCGCCCGGGCTCGGGACGGACGGCCGTGGCCACCTCGGTGTCCGCGAGTCGGCGCCCGCGTGGCCCGGTCGGCCGGGGGCCGGTGAGTCGCAGGTCGACGCGGATCAGCAGGTAGCCGATCGCGAACCCGATCACCGCGCCGTACGACGTCGCGAGCGCGGCCTCGACGACCGTCCGGCCGGGATCGACCAGCGCGTAGGCCACAGGCGCGGTGAGCGCGACCCCGAACGCGCAGACCCACCAGCCCTGGCGCCGCCTGGCGCGCATGTGGGTGCCCCAGGTCAGCGCCGGTACGCCGAGCAGCGCCACGATCGGCCGCGGGAACGCGCCCAGGTGATGGTGGCTCCAGCGGACGGCGTCGTCGAGCTGGTTCACCAGGCTCTCGGTGCCGTAGCGCCGCAACAGCTCGGCGTACCCCAGCGTGAGCGCGAGCATCAGGCTGCCCGCGACCACGGTGAGCACCCCGCGCGTACCGAGGCCGTGCCAGCCGGCGCCGAGCCGGAAAACGGTGAGGAACGACGCGACGAGGGACAGGCCGAGGACCGTGTACTGGAACCGGTCGAGGTTCACCACCGGAGCCCAGGCGACGGTCGCCATCGAGCCGACCGCGGCGACCAGGAGGGCGACGAGGTTCTCCCTCACCGCGCCCACGAAGCGCACGGCCGGGATGGTCGCCATCACCGCGAACACCGCTGTCAGCACGGCCGTCACCACCGCGGCGCCGCTGCGCAGCGAGTCGCTGTCGACCCCCACCACCAGACCGCCGAGCACGAGCGTGAGGAGCGAGAAGACGAGGGGACGGCCTCCGGTACGCGCGGCCAGCCCCCAGGTGTACGCCGTGCTGGCGGCGATCGCGCCCGCGTCGCCGAGCCAGGTGCTGTTCACCCGTCCGGGTCCGTCGGTGCCGGCGATCGCCGCCACCAGCGCCACGGCAGCGGCCACGACGACGGCCAGCCAGATCGCGACGCCGAGCCGGTGGGAGACGCCCCACCGAGACGGCGGATCGGCCGTCGGCACGGCTGCCGGCGAGGAGGTCGCCTCGTCGGCGACCGGCGGCGTGGGCTGCGGCGTCTCCGCCGCCCGGCGGCCACCCGCCCGGGACGCCGGCCGGGTCGCGCGCCGGCCGGCGCGCGAGTCCGCACGACGACGTGGAGCGGCCCTGGACACGACGCGTGAGGTTACAGGCGCCGGTTGGCCAGCGACGGGTTGGTCCGGCGGGCCTCCGACACGGCCGCAGGGTCGAGCTCGGAGCGCAGGGTCGCCGCTCCGTCACCACCCTCGACGAGCACGTCTCCCAGGGGACCGACCACCATCGAGTGCCCGGTGTAGCGGGGGCCGGGCTGACCCACGCCGACGACGTACACGGTGTTCTCGATCGCGCGCGCCCGCAGCAGCGTCGTCCAGTGATCGACCTTGCGCGGTCCGGCGACCCAGGCGGCCGGCACGACCAGGACCTCGGCGCCCCGGTCGACCAGCGCGCGCGCCTGCTCGGGGAACCTCAGGTCGTAGCAGGTCATCACGCCGAGGGTCATCCCACCGAGCTCGACGGTGACCGGCTCGGGCGGCCCGGCGCTCAGCACCTCGGACTCGCGATAGCCGAACGAGTCGTAGAGGTGGATCTTGCGGTAGTCCGCCCGCGCGTCGCCACGCACCACGACGGTGTTGTACGGCCTGCCGTCGCCCCGTTCGAACAACCCCGCCACGACCGTGGTGCCGCGCGCGGCGGCGACCCGCTCCACCTCGGTCACGAAGGGCCCGTCGAGCGGCTCGGCGACGCCCGCCAGATCGGAGCCCGCCTCGCCGAAGTCGCGGGCATAGCCCTCGGGGAGCACGACCAGGTCGGCGCCCTCGGGCACCAGCGAGGCCAGCCGGTCGCGGTTCTCCACCCGATCGAGCGACGACGCCACCTGCACCAAGACCACCTGCATGGTCCACAGCCTGCCACCCGGACGACGATCGGGTGCTTCCGGTCACTGCCAGACTGACCGCGTGGAGTGGGCAGCCGTGGTCCTGGCGGGTGGCGGTGCCGCACGCCTCGACGGTGCCGACAAGGCCGCGCTCGAGCACGGCGGTCGCACTCTGCTCGACCATGCCCTGGCCGCCGTGGCCGCCGCGAGCGAGGTCGTCGTGGTCGGCCCGGCCGTGCCGACCTCTCGTCCCGTCACCTTCACCCGGGAGTCACCGCCCGGTGGCGGGCCCCTCGCCGGCGTGAGCGCCGGCGTCGCGGCGCTCACCGGGCACCCGGACCTGGTCGTGGTGCTCGCGGTCGACATGCCTCACGTCACCGCCGCCACCGTCGTGCGGCTCGTGCGTGCGGCCGAGGACCACGCCGGGGCCTGGCTCGTCGACGACGACGGTCGCCGCCAGCTCGCCGGGGCGGTCCGGCCCGCGCTGGTTCCCGCCCCCTCCGACGCGCACGGCCTACCGATGCGTGTGCTGATGCAGCACGACCGGACCGTCGACGTGGTCTCCCTGGGCCACGAGGCCGACGACGTCGACACCTGGGCGGACGTGGCCCGGCTCCGCTCCGGACGGATTGATCCCGCGCCACGGGCCGATCGGACTTGAACACCCGGCCCGGTTTCGCGAGATTTGCCCTGTGAACCTCCACGACTGGATCGACGAGCTGTGCGATGCCCTGGACATCGAGACCGAGGTGGACGAGGCGCTGGTCCTCGACCTCGCGAAAGTGGCCGCCGACAACGTGATCCGCAAGGCCGCGCCGATCACGACGTACCTCCTCGGCTACGCCGCCGGCAACAGCGACGCCGACGTGGAGGAGATCGAGCGACTCGCCGCCAAGGCCCAGGCCCTGGCCGAGAACTGGGACCACCCGGCCGGGGCACCCGACCCCGTCGACGTCGAGGACGACGTTCCCGACGACAGCGTGGTCGACCACACCGGCGACGAGTACGAGTGAGCGCCCGCGAGTCGGGTCTGCGATGAAGGCCGTCGTCGTCCGGGAGCCGGGCGGACCCGAGGCGCTGGAGTACGCCGACGTGCCCGATCCCGAGCTCGGGCCGGACGACGTCCTGGTCGACGTGACCGCGACCGCCGTGAACCGCGCCGACCTGCTGCAGCGACAAGGCTTCTACCCCCCGCCGCCCGGCGCCTCCGACGTGATCGGGCTGGAGTGCAGCGGCACGGTGGCTGCGGTCGGAGCCTCCGTGTCGGACCACCACGTCGGCGAGCAGGTGTGTGCACTGCTCGCGGGGGGCGGCTATGCCACCCGCGTGTCCGTGCCGTCCGGCCAGGTGATGCCGGTTCCCGAGGGGGTGGACCTGGTGACCGCGGCCGCCCTCCCCGAGGTCGCTGCGACGGTGTGGTCGAACGTGATGATGGTGGCCGGGCTGCGGTCGGACGACGTCTTCTTGGTGCACGGCGGCGCGGGCGGGATCGGCACGTTCGCCATCCAGCTGGCCACGGCCGTGGGAGCCCGCGTCCTGACGACGGCCGGGTCAACCGAGAAGCTCGCGTTCTGCGCCGAGCTCGGGGCCGAGGTGACCATCGACTACCGCGAGCAGGACTTCGTCGAGGAGGTGCGCCGGGCGACCGACGGACACGGCGCGGACGTGATCCTCGACAACATGGGAGCGGCGTACCTCGGACGCAACGTCTCCGCCCTGGCTGTCGAGGGTCGGCTCGTCGTGATCGGCCTGCAGGGTGGGACGAAGTCCGAGCTCGACCTCAACGCGCTGATGCGCAAGCGGGCGGCGATCGTGGCCACCACCCTGCGCGCGCGACCGGTCGCGGAGAAGACCGCCATCTGCCGGGCGGTCACCGAGCATGTCTGGCCACTCGTGGCCGACGGGTCCATCAAACCGATCGTCGACACCACGATGCCACTGGCAAGGGCCGCCGAGGCGCACCGCCGGATGGAGAGCGGCGGCCACACGGGCAAGATCCTCCTGGTCACCTGAGCTTCTCGCGAGGCCGTTTGTAGGCTGAGGGGATGAGCGAGCAGCAGTCCGGTCAGCAGCACGTCATCGTGGTCGGCCCCGATGGGCAGCCGGTCGCCGTCCCGGCCGAGCCCGTCCAGCAGCCCCAGGACGCCGACGACGACGGCCAGGGCGACGACCTGAGCGAGCTCACCGACCTGGTGGAGCAGCCGGCGAAGGTGATGCGGATCGGCAGCATGATCCGTCAGCTGCTCGAGGAGGTGAAGTCGGCGCCGCTCGACGATGCGAGCCGCAACCGCCTCAAGGAGATCCACCGCTCCTCGATCAAGGAGCTGGAGAGCGGACTGGCTCCCGAGCTGGTCGAGGAGCTCGAGCGGCTGTCGCTGCCGTTCACCGAGGACGCCACGCCGTCCGACGCCGAGCTGCGGATCGCGCAGGCCCAGCTGGTCGGCTGGCTCGAGGGGCTCTTCCACGGGATCCAGACCGCGATCTACGCCCAGCAGGTCTCGGCCCGCGCACAGTTCGAGCAGATGCGGCGCGCGCTGCCGAGCGGCGGGCCCGGCCAGCAGGGCCTGCGGCCGGGGATGCCGCAGCAGGCATCCGACGGCGACCCGGGGAACGCCCCGGGCGGCGGGATGTACCTCTGAGCGCGACTCAGCCCGGCGTACGCCGACCCAGTCGGCCGACGACGAGCAGGCCCAGCAGGCTGATGATCAGCAGTGCCGCGCCGGGCGCGAGCAGGCGAGACAGCGGCGGCGGGTCCGCGTCTGCCACCATCGTGAACTCCGCGGTGGCCGGCGGGGGCGGCACGGGCTGGACGCCCGTGCCGAGGCGCTTCACGACCCGGGCGGTGAGCGTCGGTGGTCGCCCGGGCGGTGCCCTGGCGGGCCATCAGCTGGGACCCGCGCTCGGTGACGAAGAAGATGTAGCGCGCGCCCTCGGCCAGGGTCGGCAGGGCACAGCGCCTGCCCACGCGGGCGGTCACCACCACCGACGGCTGGACGAGCGACCCGTGGTAGACCCGGTCCGAGTGGACCCGGTAGGTGCGGGTGCGCTGTTTGCCCGTGCCCTGGACCGGCCGGACCTTCTTCACCTCGCCACGGAAGACGACGTCGGCCACCTTGATGTCCTGGGCGAGCGTCGTCGTGGGGCAGGGCGGAGCGGCGGGGGCGGCCTGGGCCGTCTCGCCGGCGAGCGGGAGGCCGAGCAGCGCGACGGCGGTCACCGCCGCGGCGAGGGCGCGTCGTCCGGTCAGGCTCACGGGCACATCACATCACAGCCCGAAAATCTCGGCGAGGACCGCGGCGACGCCGTCGTCCTCGTTCGCCGGCGCGACGTGGTCGGCCGTCTCCAGCACCGAGGGATGCGCGTTCGCCACGGCGTACGACGTGCCGGCCCAGGCCAGCATCGCCAGGTCGTTGGGCATGTCGCCGAACGCGACGACGTCGTGCGGCTCGACCTCGCGCAGCTCGCACAGACGTGCCAGGGCGGCGCCCTTGGTGACTCCGACCGCACTGATCTCCATCAGCCCGTCCATCGTCCAGGTCGTCGTCGCCCGGTCTCCGACCGCGTCGAGGACACCACTGCGGAAGGTCACCGGATCCACGTCCGAGCCGCGGACCAGCAGCTTGAGCACCGGCCCGGTCCACAGGTCGCCCAGGTCGCCGCGCGGACTGCCGGGCGGGGCGTGGCCGGGTTCGAGGTAGCCGGGTTCCAGCGAGATCCCGGCCAGCATCTCGATCGCGAACGCGCACCCCGGGAACCGCGCCCGGATCGCGTCCACGATCGGCAGCCCGACCTCGCGCTCGATGCCGTGCACCTCCAGCGGCTGCCCGGTCGCGACGTCGAGCAGGAGCGCGCCGTTGGACACGACGGCCAGGCCGCGTGAGCCGACGTACGCCCAGAGGTCGGTCATCCACCGCCATGGCCGCGCGGTGACGAAGGCGACCTCCACCCCCAGGTCGAGCACGTCACGCAGCACCGACGCGGTGTGCGGTGACACGGTGCCGTCGGAGCGCAGCAGCGTGCCGTCGAGGTCCGTGGCGACCAGTCGCGGCACGCTCATCGAGGGAACCAGCGGTCGAGCTCGTCGGCGGCTCCCTCGTCGTACACGGTGCCGGTGACCGCGTCGGCCGCCTCGCGCACCACCTCGACGGCCTGCCCCATCGCCACCCCGCGACCGGCCCAGCGCAGCATCTCGATGTCGTTGCGGCCGTCGCCGATCGCGAGCACGTCGGCGGCGTCGACACCGAGCTCGTCAGCCACCAGCGCCAGGCCCGAGGCCTTGCTCACCCCCACCGGCGAGAGGTCGAGCCACGCGGTCCAGCCCACGACGTAGTCGGTGCCGTGGAGCCCGAGCCGGGCTGCGAGCGCCACGAAGTCGTCGGCGGTCGCGTCGGGGTCGCGGATGATCACGCGGCTGACCGGGAGCGAGACGAGGTCCTCGACCTCGGCCAGCACCATCTCCCCGCTCAGCTCGCCCTCGGGGAACGGGCGGTTGACGCGGTAGCCGACTCCGCGCTCCTCGACGGCCACCAGGGCGTTCGGGTGGTGTTCCAGCACGGCCGCGACGGCGGGAGCGGCGTCGAAGGTCTCTTCGTGGACGACCTCGAGCGGAGGGTAGCGGAACAGCACGGCACCGTTGCTGGCCACCACCCACAGCGGCACGTCACCGTCGGCGTGCAGCTCGAGCAGGTCCGCGATGCGCGTCATGCCGTGCGGCGAACGGCCGCTGGCGAGCACGATGTGGGCACCGGCGGCCCGGGCACGGTGCACGGCGTCGTACACCGTCGGGCTGATCTGCTCGTACGTCGTGCCGACGCCCTCGACCCACTTCAGCAGCGTCCCGTCGATGTCCAGCGCGACCAGTCGCGGCTGCCAGCCCCCTCTCACAGCTCCGTCACCGGGTGACGGGCTTGAGCAGGTCGAGGCCACCCAGGTAGGGCCGCAGCGCCTCGGGCACGCGGACCGACCCGTCCTCCTGCTGGTGGGTCTCCAGCAGCGCGATGATCGGCCGGTTGGTCGAGCACAGCGTGCCGTTGAGGGTGGCGATCGGCCGGATCTCACCGTCCTTGCCGTCGACCGGGAAGCGTCCGCGGGTGTCGAGGCGACGGGTCTGGAAGTCGGTGCAGTTGGAGGTCGAGGTGAGCTCGCGATAGCGACTCTGGCTGGCGATCCACGCCTCGCAGTCGAACTTCCGCTGCGCGGACAGGCCCAGGTCGCCGGCCGCCACGTCGATCACGCGGTAGCAGAGCTCGAGCTTGTCGAGGAACTCCTTCTCCCACTCCAGCAGGCGCAGGTGCTCGGCGTAGGAGTCCTCGACCGTCGTGTAGACGAACATCTCGACCTTGTCGAACCAGTGCACGCGGAAGATGCCGCGGGTGTCCTTGCCGTGGGAGCCGGCCTCCTTGCGGAAGCACGGGCTGAACGCGGCGTAGCGGAGCGGGAGCTGCTGGGCGTCGAGGATCTCGTCGGAATGGTAGGCCGCCATCGGCACCTCCGACGTGCCGACGAGGTAGAGGTCCTGGCCCTCGATCCGGTAGACGTCGTCGGCGGCTTGGCCCAGGAAGCCGGTGCCCTCCATGGCGCGGGGCTTGACCAGGGACGGCGCCACCATCTGGGTGAAGCCGGTGTTGCGGGCCTGGTCCATCGCCATGTTGATCAGGGCGAACTCCAGCTGGGCTCCGATGCCGGTCAGGAAGTAGAAGCGCGAGCCGGACACCTTGGCGCCGCGCTCGAGGTCGATGGCACCGAGCATCCGGCCGAGCTCGACGTGGTCGCGCGGCTCGAAGTCGAACTCCGGCGGGGTGCCGACGGTCTCGAGCACGACGAAGTCGTCCTCCCCACCGGCAGGAGTCTCGTCGGAGGCCAGGTTGGGGATCTCCAGCAGCGCCGAGCGCCAGGTCTCCTCGGCACCGGTCTGGGCCGCCTCGGCGGCCTTCACCTCGGCGGCCAGGTCCTTGGTGCGCGCCAGGAGGTCGGCCTTCTGCTCCCCTTGCGCCTGCGCGATCTGCTTGCCGAGCTGCTTCTGCTCGGCCCGCTTGGCCTCGAAGGTGGCGATCGCCTCGCGCCGCGCGGTGTCGGCGGCCAGGGCACGGTCGACCACCTCGTCGGACAGCCCCCGCTTGGCCTGTGCGGCCCGCACTCGGGCGGGGTCGTCACGCAGCACCTTGGGGTCGATCATGCGGATTCTCCGAGGGTGCGGGTGCTGAGGCGGTTCATGCGGCAAGGCTATCCGCGCGGCGTGGGTGTCAGCACATCAGTAACGCCGCTACGGGTGGGGCTGCCCCTGCGCCTTCCCGGCATACTGACGCCCGTGCTCGACCGCCCCCGCAGAGTGACCCTCGCCTGGGCAGCGGCGTGTGCGGTGCTCTTCCTCCTGCTCGCCTTGCTGGTGCACCTCCAGCGGGCCCCGCTCAACGGCCTCGACGACCTGGGCCGCTCGGCCGAGGAGTGGGCGTCGGGCCGGTCCGGGCTGCACGTCGTCCTGCGAGACATCGAGCTCCTCTTCGGCACGATCGGGATGACGATCTGGACGGCGCTGATCGCCGTACCGCTCTTCGTGCGCGGTCACCGCCGGGCGGCGGTCTTCACCGTCGGCGTGATGCTCTCGACGTCGTTGCTCACCACGGGCATCAAGCTGTTCTACGGCCGCGACCGGCCGACGTGGCAGGACCCGGTGGCGAAGCTGGCGTCGAAGTCGTTCCCCTCGGGCCATGCGTCGAGCTCGGCCGCGCTGGCGGGCGTCCTGATCGTGCTCGCCGCGATGCTGGTCCGCAAGGCGGTGCTGCGCCGTACCGTGTACGCCGCCGCCGTGCTGCTCGCGCTCGTGGTCGGGCTGGACCGGGTGTTCCTCGGACGCCACTACCCCACCGACGTGCTCGCCGGTTGGCTCCTCGGTGCCTGCGTACTCCTGGTGTGGCTGTCGTTCTACAGCCCACTGCCCCACAGCCATGCCGAGGCCGCCGAGCCGCTCACCGAGGCGATTCCGTCGGAGCGGCGGCTCGCGGCGATCGTGAACCCGGCGAAGATCGACGACGTCGAGCAGTTCCGCGCCACCGTCACGGCGATGGCCGCCGGTGCCGGGTGGTCGGCGCCGGTCTGGCACTACACGACCGTGGAGGACCCCGGCACCGGGATGGCCGAGGCCGCCGCGATCGCCGGTGCCGACCTGGTGCTCGTGTGCGGCGGCGACGGCACCGTCCGCGAGGTCTGCGCCGAGCTCGCCGGGACCGGGATCCCGATCGGGATCATCCCGGCCGGCACGGGCAACCTGCTGGCGCGCAACCTCGACATCCCCCTCTACCTGAGGGCAGCGATCGACGTCGCCCTGAGCGGCCAGGACCGCGCGATCGACCTGGTCGAGGTCTCCGGCGACGCGATGGAGGACACCGACTTCATGGTGATGGCCGGGATGGGTCTCGACGCGGCGATGATGGAGGGCGTCAACGAGCAGTTCAAGCAGAAGGTCGGCTGGTTCGCCTACGTCGTGTCGGGCATCAAGGCCCTGATGTCACCGGTGGTCCGGCTGGAGATCTCCATCGACGAGGGCGAGTACACGCCCCACCGGGCGCGGACCGTGGTCGTCGGCAACGTCGGCTACCTCCAGGCGGGGATGCCCCTGCTCCCCGACGCCGCCATCGACGACGGCCTGCTCGATGTCGTGCTCCTGCACCCGAAGCGCTTCCTGTCCTGGGTTCCGCTGGCCTTCCGTGTGCTCGCGAAGCGACCTCGCACCGACGAGACCATCACCCGGATGCGCGGACGTACCGTCTCCGTCCGCGCGGCCGCCGACACCCCGCGGCAGCTCGACGGAGACCCGCTCGGCGCCGGCCGGGAGCTGCACATGATCTGCCGGCATGGCCGCGTGCTGGTGCGCGTGCCGCGCTAGCTCGCGCAGGTGCCGTAGGTGCCCAGGGTCTCGTCGAGACAGACCACGCCGAGATCGCGAGCCCTGAGCACCGGGGCGCCGGTCGGTCCGGCCTCGGCCGGCTCCCAGGCATAGACCCGGTAGTGGCCCGGGGTCCCGGTGCCGAGGCGGGTGAAGAGGTCGCCGTCCGCCGACATCCAGGAGAGGTACGCCGTACCGCCGTCCGGGGTGAAGCCGCCACCGAGGGTCACGGGTCCGTGGGTCTCGACCTGCTGCACCCGGTCGGCGGTGAACGCGAAGAGGCGCCAGGTGTCGGAGTCGCCGCCCTCCTGGCTCAGGACGACCGCCTCGGCCCCGTCGGCAAGACGCACCGGCGAGCGGAACATCCTGGGCTCCCAGCCGGCGGGCACGCGGACGGTCTGGCTCGTGCCCCGACCGACGAAGACCAGGTCGACGTCAGGGGTCTCCACCGACCTGGTCGGTTCGACCGTGCGCAGGGACCAGGAGTCGCCGTCGTCGAACCTCACTCGGCTCGGTCAGGCGGCCCGGGTCGGCGGGCAGCAGCGCCGGCAGGCCGGCGCGGGGCCCGGCGTCGTACGCCCACTCCTGGCCGGCGGCGCAGGACCGCGGCGAACCGGCATCCGCGCGGTCCCAGCAGCGAACGCCGGCGCCGGTCGCCGACAGGTGACCGGCGACGGATGCCCACGACCTGGCGAGGACCACGACCCGGTCCTGGCCGGACTGCAGAGGGTCGAGAGTGCCGTCGTAGAGCGTGCCGTCGGAGATCCAGGCAGTCGACTCGTCGGGTACGGCCCCGATCAGGGCCCGTCCGCTCACCCCCACCCGGGCGAAGGCATGGCCCTGCAGGCTCCATGCCGTCCAGACCCGCCCGGGGAGGTCTCGGCGGCGGTGCGAGGTCACCACCACCAGGCCGGTGGTACCCACGTCGGCCAGCCCCTCCAGCGTCGGGCGGCTGCCCGGAACTCGGCGGCCGACCGTGCCACCCGAGCCGAGTGCGACGCGCAGCCGCCCGGACCGGGTGAGAGCCACGGTGTCGGCGGTTCCGTCACCGTCGACGTCGCCCTGCAGCGCGCCACGCGGCTGGGCGGGCGCGGCGGGAAGGCTCGGAACGCGCGACGGTGTCACGTCGCGATGGCCCTGCCCGAGCAGGAAGGGGGCCGAGACCGCCAGGGCGCAGGCGGCGGCGGTCCCCGCGATCGTCGTACGACGGCGCCGGTGGCGGGTCCGCCCGCCGCCGTCCGGGTCGGGCCGGTCGGCGGTCCTGTGGTGCGTGCGTGGTGGCCATGTCGGCGCCCCTGTTCCCGGTGTGTGTCCGTGGGACAGCCGCGGGGCGCCCGAAGTTGCGCAGTGGGTCCGGTCAGGAGGGCCGCGCGTGCGCGACCGCCTCCTCCTCTTCGGGAGACAGCTGTTGCTGGCTGGTCCAGGCGGCGACGTTCTTGGCGTAGGTGCGGGAATCGGTGCGGCCGTTGATGGAGGTCAGGACCACCCCGTTGCCCGCGTCGTCGAGGAGCGCGAGCGACCACGAGAGGTGCCCGCCCAGGTCGCCGAAGGCGTCGTACCGCACCACCGCGAGGTGGCGCAGCGCATCACCGGTCTCGGCCCGCAGGGCGGCGACCTCCTGGCGCAGGCCGTGGACGTCCTCGGGCAGCCCGTCGGTGCCGGGACCACGGTGCGCGGCCGCCTGGCGCCGCAGGGCGACGACGGCCAGCCCCGCGGCCGTCAGCGCGACCAGGAGGGTGACGACGTCGAGGATCCACACGATGAGCGAGCCTAATCGCGCGGCGCGACGCCGTGGAACACTGACGCGCGTGAGTACGTCGCCCGAGGCGGGACAGCCGCGCCGCATCGCCTACCAGGGCGAGCCCGGCTCCAACTCCCATCTGGCCTGCCAGGAGCGGCATCCCGAGGCAGAGGCCGTGGCGTGCGCCAGCTTCGAGGACGCCTTCGCAGCCGTCGAGGGGGGCGACGCCGATCTGGCGATGATCCCGATCGACAACTCGCTGGCCGGGCGCGTCGCCGACATCCACCACTTCCTCCCCACCTCGCCCCTCCACATCGTCGGCGAGCACTTCCTGCGGATCCGCTTCGCTCTGCTCGGCGTCCCGGGCGCGACCCTCGACGACGTGAAGACCGTGCACAGCCACGTGCACGCGCTTGGCCAGTGCCGCCGGGTGATCAGCGAGTACGGCTTCCAGCCGATCATCTCCGGCGACACTGCCGGAGCTGCACGCGAGGTGAAGGAGGCCGGCGACCCGACCCAGGCCGCCATCTCACCGCCCCTCGCGGCCGGGATCTACGGTCTCGACGTCCTGCTCGACGACGTGGAGGACGAGGACCACAACACGACGAGGTTCGTGATCTTGTCGCGCGACTTCGTGCAGGCCTCGGCCGGCAACGGCCCCGTCGTGACCAGCTTCGTGTTCAACGTCCGCAACCTCCCGGCCGCGCTCTACAAGGCGCTCGGCGGCTTCGCGACCAACGGCGTGAACATGACCAAGCTCGAGAGCTACATGGTGGGCGGCGAGTTCACGGCGACGCAGTTCCTCGCCGAGGTCGACGGGCACCCCGACGACCTGCCGGTCAAGCGCGCGCTGGAGGAGCTGGAGTTCTTCACCACCGAGGTGAAGGTGCTCGGTGTGTATCCGGCCGACCCCTTCCGCGCCGGCTGACGGTCCCGCCAGCGACCCCACTCACCGAGTCACACCTGCCACAGCGGTCTCGCCGTACCCGCGTTCCTGGCACTTCTCGGGGGTTGCAACACCTGAGAAGTGCAGGGATCCCCGGCGAACCGGGTATCCCTGCGACCGTGCGCAGCATCCCGGTAGCCGGGGCTCAGGTGCCGGCATCGGTGGTGTCGGCGGCCATCAGGTTGAACATCGCGCCGTGCGGATCGGCCAGGACGGCCATGCGTCCCACTCCCGGGACGTCGAAGGCGGGGGCGACCACCGAGCCGCCGAGCTCGAGCGCCCTCGCCACCGTCGCGTCGACGTCTTCGACGTTGAAGTACACGTTCCAGTGGGGCGGGACGCCCTCCGTCGGCGGAGGCATGGCGCCACCGATCTGCCGGCCCTCCGCGTTGCAGAGCACGGTGTAGGTGTCGTCACCCATGGGCGTGTCCTGCGAGGTCATCCCGAGCACGTCGGCGTAGAACTGAGTGGCACGTGGGATGTCGGGCGTCACGACCTCGTTCCACACCGGAGTGCCGGGCTCGTTGGCGCGCACCGTGCCGATCGTCTGGTTGGCCTGCCAGAGGTTGACGCGCGCACCGGTCGGATCCTGGAGCGCGGACATCCGGCCGTTGTCGTTGACGTCGAACGGCCCTGCCTCCACCTTGCCTCCGGCCGCCTCGACCTTGGCAGTCGCCGCGTCGACGTCGTCGACGGCGAGGTAGACGCCCCAGAACGCGGGGTGTCCCTCCATGCCCGGCATCTGGCCGCTGACGCCCGCGACGTCGTCACCGTCGATGGTGCCGATGTAGTAGTGCCCCGCGTCGCCCATGTCGTAGTCGCTGAACGACCAGCCGAACAACGGGGCGTAGAACTCCTGGGCCGCGCTCTGGTCGGGCGTCACCAGCTCCACCCAGCTCGGCGTTCCCTGGTCGTAGTGCTCGAACCTGGCCATCGTGTGCTCCCTCGGATGTGGTGGGTCGACCCCCTGCACTGCCTACACCCGACCACGGACACAGGCAACGGGTCGGTGGTGAACGACGGGCGAACGACGCCGGGTAGGTTCGTCCGGTGGATCTCGCCGTCATCGCCCTGTCGTTCGGGGCGATCTTCCTGGTCGAGCTCCCGGACAAGACGTTCGTGGCCGCGCTCGTCCTCGCCACCCGCTACAAGCCCTGGGCCGTGTGGGTCGGCGTCGGCCTCGCGTTCTTCGTGCAGACGCTGATCGCCGTCACCGTCGGGAAGGTCGTCACCTATCTCCCCCACACGCTGGTCGAGGTCGTGGCCGGCCTGATCTTCCTGGCCGGGGGCATCCTGTTGGCGCGCGAGGCCCCCAAGGCCGATGCGCAGGAAGCCAGCACGGAGGAGGAGTACGCCGCCAAGGCAACGCAGCCGTTGGCCGGCCTCGCGGCGGTCGGCGCCAGCTTCCTGGTCCTGTTCGCAGCCGAGTGGGGCGACCTGTCGCAGCTGCTCACCATCAGCCTCGTCGGTCGTTACCACGACGCCCTGTCGGTGTTCATCGGCGCCTGGACGGCCCTGCTGGCGGTCTCCGGGCTCGCCGTCGTGGCGGGTCGTTTCCTGCTCCAGCACATGCGGTTGTCGACGATCCACTACGTCGGTGCGGCCGTCTGCTTCCTGCTCGCCGGCCTCACGGCGTACCAGATCATCACGGGGTGACCCCGGAGGCGTCCGCAGCCTAGAGTGCGGGCCATGTCGACGAACCCCGCCACCGGCGACCGCCCCGCACACGGTGCCGACTCCGAGGTCGGGCGGCTCCGCACCGTGATGCTCCACCGCCCCGGCGACGAGCTGAAGCGGCTCACCCCGCGTAACAACGACCGTCTCCTCTTCGACGGCATCCCGTGGGTCGCCCGTGCCCAAGAAGAGCACGACGCCTTCGCGGCGGCGCTGCGCGAGCGCGGCGTCGAGGTGCTGTACCTGATGGACCTGCTCACCGAGACCATGGCGAGTGCCGAGGCGCGCGAGGAGGCGATCACCACCGCGCTGTCGAGCCTCCATCTCGGCGACACGATGCGGGCCTGGCTCGGTCCCATGCTGCACGAGGCGTCACCAGCCGAGCTGGCCGCACACCTGACCGCGGGGGTCCGCAACGACGAGGTGCGCGGTGGCTTCGGCCTGGTCACCTCGCTGCTTCCGTCCGACGACTTCCTGATCGACCCCCTGCCCAACCTGCTCTTCACCCGCGACTCCTCGGTGTGGATCCGCGACCGGGTCACGGTCACCTCCCTGGCGATGCCGGCGCGCGCCCGCGAGACCCAGCTGACCGAGCTGATCTACACCCAGCACCCACGCTTCGCCGGGACGCCGGCACTCCACGGATGGCGCAACGAGCACGTGGAGGGCGGCGACGTCCTGCTGCTGGCCCCCGGCGTGATCGCCATCGGCGTCGGCGAACGGACGACGCCGGCCGGCGCGGAGCAGCTGGCCCGCGAGGTGTTCGGCTCGGGCCTCGCCCACACGGTGCTGGCGGTCCCGATCGCCCAGGAGCGGGCCACGATGCACCTCGACACCGTGTGCACGATGGTCGACGTCGACAAGATCGTGATGTATCCCAACGTCGCCGACTCCCTGACGGCGTACGCCGTGACCGTCGCCGGCGACGGGGGCGACCAGCTCGAGCTGAACGTCGCGGAGGCCGAGCACTTCCTGGTCGCGGCCGCCAAGGCCATGGAGATCGACACGCTCCACCAGATCGACACCGGCCTCGACCCCGTCACCGCCGAGCGGGAGCAGTGGGACGACGGCAACAACACCCTCGCCATCGCGCCCCGGGTTGCCGTGGCGTACGAGCGCAACGACGAGACCAACGACCGGCTCGAGGACGCCGGCATCGAAGTGCTCCGGATCGCGGGCTCCGAGCTCGGCTCCGGCCGTGGCGGCCCCCGCTGCATGAGCTGCCCGATCTCCCGCGAACCGCTGGGCTGAGCGACTCAGCAGGCGGACGGGTCGGCACCCGCTGAGACGCCAGGGACGGCCGGCGCCGCTCGCGGCCGGCCATCGGCTGGGGCTAACGTCTGCAGCCTGTCGCCACGGCGGCGGTCACCGGTCCCGGGAGGCGACATGGCAGGTCCATCGGAGAGCGAGGCGCGAGAGTTCGCGCTGGGGTTCCGCTCCTTCCTGGAGTGGGTGCACTCCGACCGGTTCGACGGCCGCGAGCGCAACGAGGTCGTCGCGCTCCTCGCCGAGCATCTCGGCGACGAGGGCCCCGAGCAGTCGGTCGTTGCGCGCACGCTCCACCCGTTCGAGCACGTCAACCTGCAGACCGCGCTCGACACGTGGGGGGCTGTAGCGGGACGGTCCGTCGCCGTCCACGGCATCACCTTGCCGCCACACTACGAACCGGTGTCGCTGCAGCAGCTCGTGAGCGGCGAGGGCATCCCGCCGCTGCGACTCTCGGCGCCACCGTTGGTCGACCTCCCCAACGGACCGGGGTCGACGTTGGCCTGTCTGCTGCTCGCGGCCTTGCTCGTCGAGGACGCCCGGGGCCGCTACGCGATCCTGGTGACGGGTCCGACGCAGCATTCGAACGACCTGCGCGTCGAGGTCGCAGGACTGGGCGTCGACGAGGCCCAGGCCGTCCACGCCGAGCTCGATGAGCTGCGGAGCCGGCTCAACGTCTACCGCGGCCACGTCCTCGAGGTGGCGATCCTGCCGATGGGCGGGGTGTCCCTCGAGTTCGCAGAGGTCCCGCTCACCCCCCGGGCGGACGTCATCCTCCCCGACGAGGTGCTCACCCGGGTCGAGCGGCACGCACTCGGGGTCTCGGCGCATCGCGACGCGCTGCTGGCCGCGGGCCAGCACCTGAAGCGCGGACTGCTTCTCTACGGACCGCCGGGTACCGGCAAGACACACACGATGCGCTACCTGATCGGCCAGATGGCCGGCTACACGCGGCTGATCCTCACCGGTCGGTCGCTGCACGTGATCGGGTCCGTGGCCGAGCTCGCACGCGACCTGCAGCCGGCGGTCGTCGTCCTCGAGGACGTCGACCTGGTGGCCGAGGACCGCAGCTTCGGCCCGGGAGGGAGCTCGGTGCTGTTCGACCTCCTCGACGCGATGGACGGCGCCGCGGGCGACGCCGACCTCCTGTTCATCCTGACGACCAACCGCGCCGACCTGCTCGAGCCGGCCCTGGCGGCGCGGCCCGGTCGGGTCGATGTGGCCGTGGAGATCGACCTCCCCGACGCCGAGGCTCGCCATCGGCTGCTCGCGCTCTACGGACGGTCGGTCCCGCTCCGGCTCTCCGACGCGGAGACCGACACGGTCGTCGAGCGCACCGACGGCGTGACGGCTTCCTTCCTGAAGGAGCTCCTTCGGCGTGCGGTCCTCGAGTCGCTGTTCGACCACTCGCCGCTGCAGACCGTGGCCGCCGAGCACATGGCTCGCGCCCTCGACGATCTCCTCGACAGCACGCAGCACGTCACCCGGACCCTGCTCGGCGTCGGATACGACCCGGACTCACAGCCCGGCGGCGCGGTGCCGGGGCTGGCTCCGCCCCGGCCGGGACGCCAGGGCTTCTCCGGCTTCAGCAGGCGAGGGCATCCCCGCCAGTACGGCCCCTAGCTCGTGCGGGTGGCGATCCGGGTGAAGCCCGGTTCCGGTCGGACGGTCGTCGGCGGCCGCCACGACGACGCGCTGGTCGTCCGGGTGGCCGAGCGTGCCGTGGACGGTCGGGCCACCGAGGCCGCGCTCCGCGCCCTGGCCGAGGCGCTCGGCGTACGCCGCCGCGACGTGCGGCTGGTCACCGGGGCCACCAGCCGGACGAAGCTGGTCGAGGTCCCCGCCACCGTCGCCGACCGGGTGCACCAGCTCCTCGCCGACTGACCGCGGACGGGTTGCCGGTGGTGGCCGTCGTACCAGCGCAATTGCGCCGGTTCGGCAGGTGGACGGCCCTTGCGGCTGTCATTGCGGCGCAATTGCGTCCGAACAGCAACCCGCAGGACGCTCAGAAGAGGCCGATCACGTTCCCGTCGGCGTCGAGGTCGATCCGCTGGGCGTTGGGGTGCGAGGGCAGGCCGGGCATCGTCCGCATGTCACCGCAGATCGCGTACACGTAACCCGCACCCGCGGCCAGGCGCACCTCGCGGACCGGAAGCCGCCAGCCGGTGGGGGCGCCCCGCAGCTTCGGGTCGGAGCTGATCGACAGGTGGGTCTTGGCGATCACCACCGGCAGGTCGCCGAAGCCGAGCCGCTCGTACTCGGCCAGACCCTTGGCCGCGGGCGGAGACAGGTCGACGCCGTCGGCGCCGTACACCTCGGTGGCGATGGTCTCGATCTTCTCCACCAGCGGGAGCGAGAGGTCGTAGAGGAACCGGAACGACGAGCCCTCGTCGAGCGCCTCGAGCACCGTGTCGGCGAGCGCCTTGGCGCCGTCACCGCCTTCGACGACATGGCGGCTGACCGCGCAACGCACGCCGAGCTCGTCGCAC
Organism: uncultured Actinomycetota bacterium; assembly: GCA_963805345.1. Taxonomy (GTDB): domain Bacteria; phylum Actinomycetota; class Actinomycetes; order Propionibacteriales; family Nocardioidaceae; genus Nocardioides. The sequence goes on along the minus strand of CAWDUA010000017.1, from coordinate 66,183 downwards.
GCCTGCAGCAGCACCTCGTGCTCGGAGTCGTGGTCGTCGGCGAACGCGTTGACGGCGACCACCGGCGTGATCGCCGAAGCGGCGCACGATCCCGATGTGCGCCCGCAGGTTGTCCAGGCCCGCGCGTACGTCGTCCGGGTTCTCCTCGAGCAGGGCCGGGGGCAGCGCCTGCCCGGGCTTGATGTCGTAGCGACCCGAGTGGGCCTTCATCGAGCGCACGGTCACGACCACGACGGCCAGGTCGGGCACGAGCCCGCCCGCGCGGCACTTCACGTCGAAGAACCGCTCGGCCCCCATGTCGGAGCCGAAGCCGGCTTCGGTCACCACGACGTCGGCGTGGGACAGCGCGATCCGGTCGGCGATCACCGAGGAGGTACCCGTGGCGATGTTGCCGAAGGGTCCGCAATGCACGAGGGCCGGACCACCCTCCAGGGTCTGCAGGAGGTTGGGCTTGATCGCGTCCTTCAAGATCACCGCCATCGCGCCTGCGGCACCCAGGTCCTCGGCGGTGACCGGGTCGCCCGACGTCGTCGTACCGACCACGATCCGCCCCAGCCGCTCGCGCAGGTCTCGCAGCGACGTCGCGAGGGTCAAGATGACCATCACCTCGCTGGCCGCGGTGATGTCGAACCCGCTCTCGCGCGGTACGCCGTCCGCCCGGGCCCCGAGCCCGGTCACGACGTTGCGCAGCGAGCGGTCGTTGACGTCGAGCACCCGTCGCCAGATCACGTTCCTCGGGTCGAGGCCCGACGGGCTGCCGTGGTGCAGGTCGTTGTCGACCATCGCCGCGAGCAGGTTGTGCGCGGAGGTCACGGCGTGGAAGTCGCCGGTGAGGTGGAGGTTGATGCGCTCCATCGGGACCACCTGGCTGTAGCCGCCCCCGGCGGCACCACCCTTGATCCCGAACGTCGGCCCCATCGAGGCCTGCCGCAGGTCCACGACCGCCCGTGCCCCACGCGCCGCGAGCCCCTGGGTGAGCCCGACGCTCGTGGTCGTCTTGCCCTCACCCAACGGCGTGGGCGTCACGGCGGTGACGACGACGTAGCGTGCCTTGGTCTCCCGCTCCGGGACGTCGTCGAGGGCGGCGAGGGCGATCTTCGCGACGCCCGTGCCGTAGTGCTCGAGGTGCTCCTCGGCCACGCCGAGATCGGCCGCCACGTCGGAGATGGGACGGAGAGTGGCGGCCTGGGCGATCTCGAGACTGCTGAGTGGCGTGGGAGTCATGGGCCTTGCCTACTCCACCCACGCGCCCAGGGGAACAGGCCGGAAGTCCCCGACCCGATGGTCGTCCCTCCTCCGTGGGACGGGAGTGACGGCAGAAAAGTACTGCGTCGCGAGCGACGCCGCGGGCGCCGTCAGGGTCGGGCCGGAAGTCCGTCCCCCTGGTGCCCTTGAGCCGATGCGGCCGCGGCTCGGGCCGCCTAGCGTGGAGGACGACGAGGTGAGAGGTGGTCGTCATGTTCATGGTGATCGTCAGTGCTGCCTGCCTGCTTGCGCTGGTGGGCATGCTCGGGTGGTTCCTGACCCCGACGGTGCAGACGTTCGGTGGTCCTGACTTCGAGCCCGTTCCGACCGAACCCGAGCGCGTCGAGCTCCACGTCCACGCAGCGTCGGTCACCCGTGGTGGTGCGGGCGTCTAGCCCGCGGGTCCCGGACAGACAGGTGCCCGGTCGCTGTTGACGGGGGAGGCAACAACGACCGGGCCGTTCCCGACCGTAGCGAAGGTCACCGAGGGGTTCAACCCGGCACGCACATCCTGGGGTCAGCGCAGGGTGACCTGACGGTTGGCCAGCTCGACGCGCGCGGACCGCTCCTGTGGGCCGAGATCCGAGGGTGCGTCGAGGGTGGCGACGAGCCGCTCCCGCAGGGCCGCGACCGGCTCCTCGAGCGCGGCGGCACCGGTGCCCGGCGGCAGGTCCCAGACCGGCACCACCAGCCCGTGCGCACGGAACGTGCCGACCAACCTCGAGTCCGGCACGAGGACGTCGCCACCGGAGGCGTGCAGTCGGGCCAGGGCGTCCATCAGGGGCGCCTCGTCGTGCGGGAGGACCCACCGGAGGTGCTCCTTGGGCCCGGCGTCGATCCAGTACGCCGCCTCGACGGAGGTGAGCCGTGCCGAGGGCGCGACGGCGCCGTTCGCCTCCTCGAGCGCGTCGGCCATCGCCGCGTCCTGGTCGGCCACGTCGTCCAGCCACCACTCGAAGCCAGGGTGCACCGTGATCGCGAGGGGCTCGTCGGTCACCAGGTCCTGCAGCCGCACGCCGGCGCCCGGCGGGTCCACGAGCCCGACGACGCCCGCCTCCTGTCTGGCCAGCGCCTTCTCCAGCACGGCCGCCAGGTCGCGCGAGGGATCGCCGAACGAGTGTCGGACCTGGAGCCCCAACCAGACCTCGCCGCTGTCGCGCACCATGGCCGGAGCGGCCATCGGCAGCAGCGACCCGAGCGTGACCGTCCGGTCGCCGACGCGCAGCGGGGCGGTGGCCGAGGGCACGAACTCCCTCATCGCGACCAGGTCGCACTCGGCGGCAAGACCCGCGAACGGTCGAGCCACGAACGCACCTCCGGCCGAGCCGTGGCAGGCCTTGTAGCGCTTGCCCGAGCCGCACGGGCAGGGTTCGCGCGGCCCGACGGCCCCATCGGACGGCTCGGTGGTCGCCCGGTCGCGGGCCTTGGTGCGGGAGCGTTTCGCCATGCTCCCGAGGTTAGTGGCCGGCTCGCGACCGCTACGCCGTCGGCTGCGGCGCGAGCCAGCCGAGCATCTGGGCCGGCTTGTCCGTGATCACCGCCCGCACCCCGAGCGAGCGGCACAGGTCCAGCTGGTCATGGGTGTTCACCGTCCACACGTGCAGCTCGCGGCCGGTGCGGAGCAGCTTCTGGCCGAACTTCGGATGCCGGGTCAAGGTGTCGATCCCGGGGCCGAGGATCCAGTCGTCCTCCAGCACCGGCTTGAGCATCGGCCAGTGCCTCGCCTTCTCGATGAGCATGACCAGGCGCAGGTCCGGCGCGAGCCGCTGCATCCGCTGCAGCGCGACGTAGGAGAAGCTCATCACCCGGACCGGGCTGTCGGTGCCGGTCCAGCCGAACTCCGCGAGCGCCTCCACGAGACGGCGCTCGACCAGGCCGCCGTACCGCGTCGGGTGCTTGGTCTCGATCGCGAGCTCGATGGGCGTCTCCGCCTCGGCCACCGTCTCCATCAGCCGGCGCAGGGTCAGGACCCGATCCAGGTCGGGGTCGCGGTCGCCTGCCTCGTCGTCGAGCGCGGCCCACGGGTTCTTCCACGACGCGAACTCGAGCTGGTCGAGGTCGGCCAGCTCCATCGTCGAGATCAGGCCCTTGGTGCTGGCCGTCCGCCTCAGGTCGCGGTCGTGGACGCACACCAGGTGGCCGTCGGCGGTGAGCCGGACGTCGCACTCGAGCGCCTCGGCGCCGTCGCTGATCGCCTGCACGTAGGCGCCCAGCGTGTGCTCTGGATTGTCGAAGCTCGCGCCGCGGTGGGCGACGACCTGCGGACGCATGGCTGAAGTCTGGCGCACCGACGACCCGGATCGGCGGCGACGGGGCCTGGTCGCGCGCACGTTCACCGACTCTTCCACCGCCGGTTCCCCCCGGTCTACCCTGGACGCGGCCAGGGCAGCCGGCCGCCTGCACCCGGGACACCCCGGACGGTGAATGCCCGAGATCGACCACCTGTTCGTGATGCGTCCTCACCGGGCGGACCCGCCAGGCAACGCAGGCCCCTGCTGCCGCAGCCGCGGCCGTCCGCCGGAGAGAAGCAGCGTCATGACCGATCCCAAGTCCATGGCACGTCGGCTGCGCGCCGACCTGGCCGCCCGCGACGTCACGCTCAGCCACAGCGAGGCCCTCGAGCTGGTCGCCCACCAGTACGGCGCCCGCGACTGGAACACCCTCGCTGCGCGACCACCCGACGACCCGACGGTCTCTCCGCCGGAGGGACCGGCCGTCCCGATCCTGCGCATCTTCGACCGCAGCAAGGCCGTCGAGTTCTACGTCGACTACCTCGGTTTCACCCTCGACTGGGAGCACGGCGGCCATGCCGACCACTCGCCGCTGTACGCCCAGGTCAGCCGGGGGGCGGCTCGCCTCCACCTCAGCGAGCACCACGGCGACGCCAGCCCCGGGGGCGCCGCGCTGGTCCCGATCGCCGACCTGGCGGCGCTGCACGACCAGCTGCATGCCCGCGACTACGCCTACGCCCGCCCCGGCGTTCGCGACGAGGACTGGGGTCGGGTGATGGTCGTGATCGACCCGTTCCACAACCGGATCGTCTTCCACCAGCCGGTCGCCGACGACGTCGAGCCGCGCCCGAGCGAGGCCGCCGCGCCGATCGAGCTGACCTACGAGCTCGACTGCGCCGTGGACGAGGCCTTCGACGCGTTCACCGGCCGGATCGCCGAGTGGTGGCACCCGGCGTACGCGCCCGAGGGTCTGGAGCAGGTCGGGACAGCCGGCGCGGTCGGAGGCCGGGCGTGGATGCGTCTGGCCGACGGCACGACGTACCCGTGGGGGACGGTGACCGTCTGGGAGCCGCCTCGCCGCTACGCCCAGACCTTCACGCTCGCCCAGGACACCGCACACCCGAGCACGCTGGACGTGCGGTTCACCGCGCGTCGGGGTGGATGCACGATGCGCTTCGCCCATGGCGGCTGGACGGCGGCCAACGTCGCGGGCCGGGCGAGATTCACCGAGTGGAACATCCTGCTCGACCGCTTCGCGGCGGTCGCGGACGGGCGGCCGGTGCCCGACGTACCGGCCTCGGTCACCGGGGGCGAGCCGGGCTAGCGTGCAGGCATGACCGACGTGAGCGTGCGCGACAACCCGGGTCTGAGCCGGTACGAGGCCTTCGTCGACGATCGGCTCGCGGGCTTCTCCGCCTACGAGCTCACCGACGGCGTCATCACCTTCACCCATACCGAGGTGGACGACGCCTTCGAGGGACGGGGCGTCGGCTCGGCACTGGTGCGCCAGGAGCTCGACGACGTCCGCGCCCGCGGCGGCCTGCGGGTGCGGCCGCGCTGCCCGTTCGTCCGTGCCTGGATCGACAAGCACCCCGACTACGCCGAGCTCACCCGTCGCCGATGAGCCTGTCCGACGACCTCGGCCGCTACCTCCAGGAGGGCCGCGACACGGTGGTCCGCTCGCTCGACGGCCTCTCGGAGTACGACGTCCGCCGACCGCTCGTGCCATCTGGCACGAACCTGCTCGGCCTGGTCAAGCACCTGAGCGGGATCGAGCTCGGCTACCTCGGGGCGTGCGTCGGCCGGCCGTCGCCGGTGCCGCTGCCGTGGCAGGACGACGGCTCGGTGTGGCAGTCGGCGGACATGTGGGCGACGGCCGACCAGAGCCGCGACTACCTGGTCGGCCTCTACCGGAGGGCCTGGCAGCACGGCGACGAGTCACTGGCCTCGATCCCCCTGGACGCACCCGCCTCGGTGGCCTGGTGGCCCGCGGAACGGCGCGAGACCACCTTCGGCCACCTGGTCGTCCGAGTCGTGGCCGAGACCGCGCAGCATGCGGGCCACTGCGACATCGTGCGCGAGCTGATCGACGGGCGCTCGGGCACGGGCGCAGAGGACACCGGCGACAGCGACTGGTGGACGGCGTACGTCGGGCGCATCCAGGGCGCAGCCGACCTCCACCGCGACCACTGACGACGACGGCCGCGCGGCCTCGGGTGTCGGCCCGCCACGAGGGCGGGCCGGAGTCCGCGCCGGCCACCATGGGGTGTGGTCGGCGCGGACGGTCCAGCGGTCAGCCGGTCTGGCTGACGAGCTCCGGTACGTCGCGCCGGTGGCGCGGGGCCTCGGTGGGCGCCTGGACCTCACGGGCGAGGCGGCTGACCACGGAGAATCCGCGTCCGCGCGGGTGCTCGAGGAGGTGCAGCCCACGAGCAGGAGTGTCGGTGGTGGAACGCGTCGCAGTGGTCGGCGCGTCGGCGAGCTGGGTGATTGACATGAGTCCCCCCGGACCATTTCTCAGACGACCCCGTCGGCCGCCCCCCTCAGGAGCTGGGCTCCTGATGTGACAACGGTGACACCTCGTCGGCCCCTTGTCCTGGTTTCGGCAGAATTTGTGGAATCTCTTGACGACATCGGGCGGCGGGATGCCCGGAGACGACGGTTTCCGTGGGTCTGGCCCGCTCACGGAGCCACTGCCCGCGTCAGCGGGAGCGGAGGAATGCGCCGAAGTGGGGGACGGTGAAGGCGATCCGGCCGCGCTCGCCGGAGTAGATCAGCCCCTTCTTCAGCAACGCGTCTCGGGCAGGTGACAGCGACTGCGGCTTCTTGCCGAGGACGGCGGCCACCTCGGCGGTCGGCACGGACTCGACCTCGTCGAGCAGCTCTCCGCCGTCCGCCAGCGCCGACGCGGCGTCGGCCATGCCCCGGAGGTACTCACGCTCTCCCGGTGTCGCCCGTTCGAACCGAGAGCCGAAGAAGCCGACCGCCAGCTCGCGTTCGGCCTCCGGCGCCGCGACGGTGACGTCGTCGACCGTGATCGGGGAGCGCGGGGCGAGGTCCCAGACGGTCTTGCCATAGGCCTGGATGAAGTAGGGGTAGCCCCCGGTGGCCGCGTAGAGCGCGTCGAGCGCGTCGACGTCGTACGCCGCGTCCTCGGCCTCGGCCGGGACGCGCAGCGCGAGGTCGGCGGCGACGCGGTCGAGACGGTCGATCCGCTGGTAGCCGAAGAGTCGCTCGGAGTAGGACTTCGCGGCCGACAGCACCGCGGGCAGATGGGGCAGCCCGGCGCCGACCACGATCAACGGCAGGCCCGACTGACTGATCTCGTGGCAGGCCGCGCAGAGCGCCGAGACGTCGTCGGAGCCGAGATCCTGCATCTCGTCGATGAAGACGGCGATGCCGAGTCCGCGGTCCGCCGCGAGCCCGCCGAGGTCGGTGAAGAGCTCGACGAGGTCGATCTCGACGTCGCCGGAGTCGGCCCGGCCGCGCACGGCCGGCACCTCGATGCCCGGATGCCACTGGTCGCGCAGCCGCGCGTCCGGCCCGGCGTCGCGCTGCGCGAACGACCGGATCACTCCCAGCACGTGGACGACCGAGTCCTCGTCGGGATGGCCGAGCTCGCGGACCGCCTGGTGGAGCGCGGACGACAGCGGACGGCGCAGTCCCTGGTCGGGTCGCGCCTCGAGCTTGCCGGTGCCCCAGCCACGTCGTACGGCGGCCGAGCGCAGGGCGTTGAGCAGCACCGTCTTGCCCACGCCGCGCAAGCCGGTCAGGACCACGCTGCGCTCGGGCCGACCCTTCGCCACGCGCTCGAGGACCACGTCGAAGGCCCGCAGCTGGGCGTCGCGGCCGGCGAGCTCGGGCGGCCGCTGACCGGCGCCGGGCGCGTACGGGTTGCGGATCGGGTCCATGTCCGGACGGTATCGGGGTGTCTAGCGTGGGCCGTAGATTCGGCGCGGCGTGGTCCCGACGGGCTCGACCGACGAGCGGGCCCCCCGGCCAGCGCATGGCCGGGGAGCCCGTCGAGGGTCATCGCCTGGGAGCGACGGTCCCGTTCTCCCGTACCGAGGTGACCGGCGTACGACGGGTGGCGGGCGCGCGGGTGAACAGATCCGGACGGTTGCTGACGCACCGCGCACCAGTTAGTACAGTTGAACTAAATGGCCTCCTCGACTCTCGCGACGCTCGGTCCCCGCTACAAGTGGATCGCCCTGTCCAACACGACGCTCGGCGTGCTGATCGCCACGATCAACTCCTCGATCCTGTTGATCGCCCTGCCCGACATCTTCCGCGGGCTGCGGATCAACCCGCTGGCACCCGGCAACTCCAGCTACCTGCTCTGGCTGATCATGGGCTACCTCGTGGTCACCGCGGTGCTGGTGGTGACGTTCGGGCGGCTCGGCGACATGTACGGCCGAGTGAAGATGTACAACACCGGCTTCGCGATCTTCACGCTCTTCTCGATCGCCCTCAGCGTGGTCTGGCTCGACGGCACGGCGGGCGTGCTCTACCTGATCATCATGCGGCTCCTGCAGGGGGTCGGCGGCGCCCTGCTGATGGCGAACTCCAGCGCGATCATCACCGATGCCTTCCCGGCGGACCAGCGCGGCCTGGCGCTGGGACTGAACATGGTCGCCGGCATCGCGGGGTCGTTCCTGGGCCTGGTCATCGGCGGTGTGCTGGCCCCGATCGACTGGCGCCTGGTCTTCCTGGTCTCGGTGCCCTTCAGCCTCCTCGGCACGGTCTGGGGCTACCTCAAGCTCCGCGACCTCAGCCCTCGGCGACACCACGTGATGGACTGGTGGGGCAACATCACCTTCGCCGCCGGCCTGATCGCCGTCCTCGTCGCGATCACCTACGGCATCCAGCCCTACGGCGACCACATCATGGGCTGGACCAACCCCTGGGTGATGGGCTCGCTGATCGGCGGCGTCGCCCTGCTCGCGGTCTTCTGCGTGATCGAGACCAAGGTCGAGCATCCGATGTTCCACATCGACCTGTTCAAGATCCGCGCCTTCTCGATGGGCAACCTGGCGAGCCTGCTCGCGGGCCTGGGCCGGGGTGGACTGATGTTCATCCTGATCATCTGGCTGCAGGGGATCTGGCTGCCGCGCCACGGCTACAGCTTCGAGTCCACCCCACTGTGGGCGGGGATCTTCATGCTGCCGATGACGGTCGGGTTCCTGGTCGCCGGACCGCTCTCCGGCTGGCTGTCCGACCGCTACGGCGCACGCTGGTTCGCGACCGGCGGAATGTTGATCGCGGCCGCCAGCTTCGTGTGGTTCGCGGCCCTGCCGGTGGACTTCACCTACTGGATGTTCGCCGCCGCACTCTTCGCCAACGGCTTCGGGATGGGGCTGTTCGCCTCGCCCAACCGCGCGGCGATCATGAACTCCCTCCCGGCCAACCGCCGGGGCGTCGGTGGCGGGATGAGCACGACCTTCCAGAACACCTCGATGGTCCTCTCGATCGGCATCTTCTTCTCCCTGATGATCGCCGGGCTCGCCGGCTCGCTGCCCGCGACCATGCAGAACGGCCTGGCAGCGCACGGCGTGCCGACCGGACAGGCGCACGCCGTGGCGGGGCTGCCGCCCGTCTCGGTGCTGTTCGCGTCCCTGCTCGGCTACAACCCGGTGCAGTCGCTGGTCGGAGACCACACGTTGAGCCAGCTGCAGCCGGCCGACGCGTCGTACCTCACCGGTCACACCTTCTTCCCCTCGCTGATCTCCGGCCCGTTCCACGACGGCCTCGTCGTCGCCTTCGCCTTCGCGATCGCGGCCTGCCTGGTCGCGGCCGTGGCGTCGTGGCTGATGGGCGGGAAGTTCGTCCACGCCGACGACCAGCACGAGGTCGCGATCGACTTCGCGCAGCCCGAGGTCGGCGACCCCGAGACCGACGCCGAGGTGCCCGACACCGACGACGACCCGCGGTCGACACGGCCCGAGGTGGCGCGGTCATGACGACCGCGTCGGGCTCGGACCTGACCGGACTCGCGGCCGAGGTCCGCACGGAGGTCGCGCGGCTCGCCTATCACCTGCGCACCCCGGCGACCCGGTCCGGCATCACCCCCACCCGACTCGCGGCGCTGGCCGCGGTGGCGCGCTACCCCGAGGGGCTGCGGCAGGGTGACCTCGCCGAGCTGATGAACGTCTCGCCGCCGAGCATGACCAGGCTCGTGGAGATCATGACCGAGGCCGGCTGGATCGTGCGCGACCGCGACCCGCGCGACCACCGCGCGCTGCTGCTGGTGCTCACCTCGGTCGGCCAGAAGACGCTCGACACCCTGCGCAGCGAGTCGGCGTCGGTGCTCAGCGCCGAGCTGGCCGACCTCAGCGACGACGAGCGAGCGGCGCTCGAGGCCGCCGTGCCCGTGCTCCGCAAGCTCGCCGATCGCCACGTCGAGACTCCGCGCACCGACTGACACCGGACTCGCACCGATCGGGCGTCGCGGAACCGATCTCGCACCACGTCGTACGGGGGGCCGACCGTTCCGCGTGGGCACGCGCGTCGGTGACGGCTCAGGCGTGGCGGCGGTGCAGGGCGACGTCGTAGGCGGTGTCGAGTCCGGCGCGCAGCAGGTCGATCAGCTCGGGCACCTCGTCGACCGCCAGCCGGAACGAGCCGGTGCACACGTTGTCGCGCCACAAGGAGAGCACGACCATCTCCGCCTCCTGGTGCCAGGAGACGCGCATCGCGCGGTCGCCGCCCCGGGCGTCGAGGAAGATCTCCCCGGTCGCCGGCAGCGGACGGGCGGTGGCCATGCCCCAGTGTCGCCCTCCTCCGAGGATCTGTCACCGGTGCGGTGTCGCGGGAGTCGGCATACTGGGGTGGTGCCGGAGCTGCCCGAGGTGGAAGCGCTGGCCCTCGATCTGAAGGGCCGGCTCGACGGCCATGCCATCGGCAGGGTCCACGTCGTGGCGTTCAGCGCGCTGAAGACGTTCGACCCGCCGGTGCAGGCGCTCGAGGGCACCCTCGTCGACGACGTGACCCGGCACGGCAAGTTCCTCGACATCGAGGCCTCCGGTCTCCACCTCGTCTTCCACCTCGCCCGCGCCGGCTGGATCCGATGGCGCGACGAGCTGCCCCTCGTCCCGCCGCGGCCCAGCAACAAGTCGCCACTGGCGGTCCGGGTGGTCCTGGACGACGGCAGCGGCCTCGACATCACCGAGGCCGGCACCAAGAAGAGTCTCGCGATGTACGTCGTCCGGTCACCGCACGACGTACCCGGCATCGCCAGCCTCGGGCCCGACCCGCTCGACGACGCCTTCACCCGCGACACCCTCGACCGGATCCTTCAGGACGCCGGTCGCGCCCAGATCAAGGGCGTGCTCCGTCACCAGGGGACGATCGCCGGCATCGGCAACGCCTACAGCGACGAGATCCTGCACGCCGCGAAGATGTCGCCCTTCAAGCCGGCCAACAGCCTGACCTCCGACGAGCTCGACCGTCTCTTCGCCGCGGTGAAGGACGAGCTGGGCGACGCCGTCGCGCGCTCGCGCGGCCTCGCGGCCAGCGAGCTCAAGGGCGAGAAGAAGAGCAACCTCGCGGTCCACGGACGCGCCGGCGAGACGTGCCCGGTCTGCGGCGACACGGTGCGCGAGGTGAGCTTCGCCGACTCCAGCCTGCAGTACTGCCCCACCTGCCAGACCGGCGGCAAGCCCCTGGCCGACCGTCGCATGTCGCGTCTGCTGAAGTAGCGCCATGAGCATCCCCACCGCCGCGGTCGACGGCGTACCGGACCCCCTCCCGGACGGCCTGGTCGTCCTCGACGTGCGCGAGGACGACGAGTGGCAGGCCGGGCGTCTCGAGCGCTCGGTGCACATCCCACTGCGGGAGCTCGGCGAGCGGTTCACCGAGCTGCCGACGGGCCAGGTCCTGGTGGTCTGCCGCTCCGGGAACCGGTCGGCCTATGCGACGGCGTACCTGAACGACCAGGGCTTCGACGCGGTCAACCTCGCCGGCGGCCTGGTCGCCTGGCTCGACGCCGGGCGGCCGCTGACCGCCGACGACGGCGCTCCGGGCCGGGTCCTCTAGACCGCTGCCGGCCGCCAGGACGCGGGAGCGCTGGGCAGCGATCCGAGGCCGCTCGTGGTCAAGGGGTCACGCAGGCGAGGACGTCCGCCTGGTCGCAGGCGCACCGGCGCCGTCACATCCCGGGCCGGCCCGACCGCGGCCACGCCGGCAGCCGCACCCCGAGGAGGGCGGGCAGCAGTCGGAGATAGTCCACGCGTGGCATCGGTTCGACGCCGAGGGACCGGAGGTGTGTCGTCTGCCACTGCGTGTCGACCAGCCGTTCCTCGCCGTCGTCGAGCAGCTCCACCAGCGCGACCAACGCGGCCTTGGACGCGTCGGTCTCGCGGTGGAACATCGACTCGCCGGCGAAGAGGCCGCCGACGGAGACGCCGTACAGGCCTCCGACGAGGCGGCCGTCGCGCCAGGTCTCCACCGAGTGCACCCACCCCAGGTCGTGGAGCCGGAGGTACGCCGTGCGGATCTGGTCGTCGATCCAGCCCGACGGCCGCGAGGGATCGGCGCACGCGTCGATGACGTCAGCGCACGCGGTGTCGATCCGCACCTCGAAGCGGCGTACGGACTTGCGCAGCGACCGGCTGATCCGCAGGTCGGCCGGCCGCAGCACTCCGCGGGTGACCGGGCAGAACCAGGCCATCGGCGCGCGCGCGCCGCCGACGGGCATCGGGAACAGCCCCCGCCGGTACGCCGTGAGCAGGGTCCCCGGCTCGAGATCGGCACCGGTGGCCACCAGGTCGTCGTCGGGGTGGAACCGCGACGGCGGCGGGAAGTCCCACACGCTGGGGGGCGGTTCGACCGGCACCTCGCCCACGCTAGTCACCTCCGTGTCCCACGGCGTGAAACGTAGGATCGGGGCCATGGCCACCAGCGACGCGGGGCGTCAGCCGGCGACGCTGACCGACCTGGCACCGGGGCTGACGGCGGTCTTCGTCCGCGAGGCTCTGCACCGTGCCATCCACGGTGTCGGTCCGCTCCCGCCGGCGTCGGCGGCCGCCGCCAAGCAGCTGCGGGAGCAGAAGGGCGACGTCGAGCGCGCCATCCACGAGGTCATCGAGAACCACGTGCGTCTCGCGGGGGCCCAGGGCTTCCTGACCAACCTCGGGGGCCTGACCACGATGAGCTACCTCGTACCCGCCAACATCACCGGGCTCGCGCTGCTGCAGTGCCGGATGGTCGCCGGCATCGCCCACCTGCGTGGCTACGACCTGGCCGACCCGCGGGTGCGCAACGCGGTGCTGGTGAGCATGCTCGGCGAGGACGCGGTGGGCCGGCTCGTCGCGACCCGCACGCTCCCGGCACCGCCGATGGCACTGGCGACCGCCCCGGCCCACGACCCGGGGCTCGACCGGCTGATCTCCGCGGAGGTCGCCGCCGACCTGGTGGCGAAGGTGGCCGGCAAGCGCGCCGCCGGCGCGTCCGGGCGTCGCATCCCGCTCGTCGGCGGCCTCGTCGGCGCCGGTGCCGACGGATTCTCGACCTGGCAGGTCGGCCGCTACGCCGACCGAGAGCTCCTGCCCCTGACGCGGCGGTAGAGCCGCAGCGCGTGCCGGCCCGTGCCGCTCTCTTCCAGCCGGCGCACGGTGCGCTGACGCCAGCGGTACGTCGGTCGCAGGACGGACCGCTCGAGCTGCCGCTGGGTGTCGAGCAGCTCGCCACTGCGGTGGTCGAGCTTCCGCTGGAGCGCGGCGTTGTGCAGGAGCAGCGCCTTGAGGGCGTCGACGGCGGCCCCCGCGACCATCGCCTCGTCCGGGTGGTCGGGGTCGGCGTACTCCTGCACCGGTGGGGCACCCCGAAGGTCCTCGAGGTCCCCGATCACGTCGTAGCCACGCCGCCGGACCTCCTCGATCCAGGAGTCCTCGAGGGCGGTCGCCCAGGGGTGGACGTCGGGTGGCAGCGACAGGCGGGGGCTGTCGGTACGGCGCGACAGGGTCTGGTGGGCCAGCAGCTCGCGTACCAGGGGCCGGTAGAACGCCGGCTCCAGCTCCTCGTTCGCGGCCCGGTTGATGCGCCGGATCAGGGTCGTCTCCGGCGCCCCGAGCGACGGGTTGACCCGCTCGCCGTCGAGCTGGAGCGACAGCCCGGCGAGCCCGAACGCCTCGGTGAAGCGCGTCCACAGCAGGTCGGGTGCGCCACCGGCCGGTGGGACGGTGACCACGTGGACCTGCTCGGGAGGCAGGTCGTTGCCCCAGCGGTCGAGGATGTCGGGGATCTCCTGGACGCCCCAGAACCACGTCGGGATCCGGCCCTCACGGCGCGGGTCCTGGATCAGGTCGAGGAACCGGCCGTAGCTCAGGGCGGCCCGGTGCTTGACGTTCTCCTGCCACTCGGCCGGGATCTGGCGGACGAGGTCGCGCACGGAGAGCACCAGGTGGATCTCGGCGTCGTCGCCGAGGCTCTCCAGGGCGTGGCCGATCTGGGCCCGTGACGCGGTGGCGAGGATCTCGTGGCTGATGATCGAGCTGCCCTGGGATCGTCGTACGGCGGCAGCCAGGGCGTCCCAGCGGCCGATGGCCTGGGCCTCGATGCCACCCCAGGGCAGCCGCATCAGGTCGAGCGCCGCCAGGAAGTGCGCGTCGAAACGGTCGGCGTGGTAGTGGATCCCGTGGGATCGCAGTCGGACCTGGTTGTGGTAGAGCACGTGCTGGAGGTACGACGTGCCGGTCTTGGGCGTGCCGACGTGGAGGTAGACCTTCTTGGTCACCGCACCTCCCGCGTCGCGCTCGTCGAGTCGGAGGCGACCGGTGCTCCGACCGGAGGACCGAGCAGCACCCGCATCGCCAGCGTGAGCACCCCGTCCTCGTCGGGCGCCGTGATTCCGGGGCGCTCGGACGGCTCGGGGAGGTCGCCGTGGACAGCGTAACCACCGGCCTCGAGGCGTCGACGGAGGTCCTGCGTGAGCCCCGTGAGCCACGCGTGGTGGCGGCGCGGGACGAGCAGCGGAGCACCGGTGTGGGCCGCGAGGACCGGGCGGAAGCGGTGCCACATCAGCCGCGAACGCTGCTCCGGGGTGACCAGGGTGCCCACGACGGGAGCGGTACGACGGGCCAGCTCGACCGCGTCGGCCGACAGGTCGGTGAGGCCGGGCAGGGGGCTGCGGCGGCCGGCCAGACGCGCCGCCAGGCGGGCGTCGTCGACCACCACGTGCACCCGGCCGACGCCGACCCGGCCGGCCCAGTGATCGGCGACCGCGGCGAGGTCGAGCCGACGCGACAGCGACCCGCGGCGGCGCTCGGCAGCGAGGTAGTCGCGCCACGGCCGGACGCCGGCACCGAAGGACCGGGCAGTCCACTCGTGGACGAGCATCCGGTCCAGGCCCGTCCCGAGCACGACGACCGTCGCGGACGGACCGCCGGGGGGACGGCCGTCGGCCGTCAGGGCCTCGCGGATCGGACGCGCCAGCTCGGGGTCCCCGACCATCCGGTAGCGCCGGCGGAGCAGCCGGACGCGGCGCGGATCGTCGGGTTCACCGGCCGCGACCACGTCCTCCGCCAGGAGCGCGGTGGCGACCCGCACCAGCTCGTCCGCTCCCAGGTCGGACGGGTCGACCGGGCGTGAGCCGAAGCCCGAGGGCGGGAGGACACCCACCAGCGCGAGGTCGGGCAGGCCCCGCCCCGGGGCGCTCGCGGTGAGCACGCGGTCCGCCAGCGCGCTCGGGCGGGGGGCCGACCAGGTTGAGGCGGCGCAGCAGCTCGAGCTGCTGGGCGCCGGGCAGGTACCGGCCGAACTGCTCGGCAGGCGGGCGCCGGGGCCTGCCACCGCGCCCAGGGCGTCGTGCCCCCGGCGCGCAGGTGCGCCACCCAGCCCCAGGCACGGGCGACGCCGGCGTTCTCGGCCGGGCTCTCGGCCGAAGTCACGGGCGGAGTCTCGGGCGGGTCACGGGCGGCGGGCCTCGCGGAGCCGTCGGACGCGCGCGCGCAGCGTGGCGTCGGGGTCGGGCCGCGCCACGGCCTCGCGCGTCATGGCGGCCAGGGCGTCCAACGCGGCTTCGAGCTGGTGTCGGTTGCGGGCCCGGTCGGGGTGCACGAAGTCCTCGGCCGGTGGTCCGGGCAGCAGGTCGGCCACGTCACCGATCACGTCGACGCCGCTCTCCTCGAGCCACTCCGCCCACGCCTCGCCGCGCTCGGTGGCCCAGTCGTGGAGCTTGGGGGGCAGCAGGATCGGGTTCGAGGTCTCGCCGGCGAAGGTGTCCCCGGCGAGCATCCCGAGGATCAGGTCGTCGTAGGACGCGTCGCGCCGGACCGCGCGGGACAACCGCTGGTTGAGCCGGCGGAGGACCTGGGTCTGGGCACTGCCGAGCGAGGCGTTGGCGCGGTCGCTCTCGCGTGGGGCCCAAGCGGGGTCGATCCCGAACGCCGTGCAGAAGCGCGTCCAGAGCAGGTCGGGGTCGGCGGCGACCGCGGCGGGCTGCGGGACGGTGACCACGTGCACGCGGTCGGGGGACAGGCCGGTGCCCCAGTGGGACAAGACGGTGGGGAGGTCGAAGGCGCGCGCGAACCAGGGCTTCCCACTGCGGATCTTCTTCAGGTAGCGGCGGTAGCTCCAGCCCCGGCCCTGCTTGATGCTCTCCTGCCACCCGGCGGGGGCCTGTCGGGCGAGATCGCGGGCGGAGTAGACGATGTGGAGCTCGCCCTCGTCGAGGTCACGCCGGAGGCGGGCGATCTGCCCGGGCTCGGCCGGGGCGAGGATCTCGTGGCTGATCACCACGGTGCCGGAGAGCCGTCGTACGCGCTTGACCATCACGTCCCAGTTGCCCTCGGCATGACCCGGCGCCCCGCCCCAGTCCTGGCCGAGCAGGTCGAGGGCAGCCCGGAAGTGGAACAGCCCGGTGCTCACCAGCGGCGACCGGCTCGGGACGTGGACGTGATGGGCGGCCAGCGACTTCGCGTTGCGGGCGAGCCGGTCCTGGAGGTACGTCGTCCCGGTCTTGGGCGCACCGATGTGCACGTACACCCTCCGGCTCATGCCCGGATTGTGCCAGCCCCGGCCCGCCCACCTTCCACAGGCCTGAAGGGGTAGTCCGTGACGAAACGGTCGTTGTCCGGCCCCTGGAACGACAGGAACGTCACGGACTATCCGATCCGTCCACAGGAGAGGGGTCAGGGGGCGAGGGCGCGGACGACCGCCGAGGGGCTGGGGCGCCCGAGGCGGCCCGCGAGCCAGGCGCTGGTCCGGACCACCGCCTCGAGGTCGACGCCGTGCTCGATGCCGAGCCCGGTGAGCAGCCAGACCAGGTCCTCGGTGGCGAGGTTGCCGGTCGCGCTCTCGGCGTAGGGGCAGCCGCCGAGGCCGCCGGCGCTCGCGTCGTACGTCGTGATGCCGGCGCGCAGGCCGGCCTGGACGTTGGACAGGGCCTGACCGTAGGTGTCGTGGAAGTGCAGCGCGAGGTCGCCGAGCCGCATCCCCGCCACGGCGAAGGACTCGACGAGTGCCGTGACGTGGCCGGCCGTGCCGACGCCGATGGTGTCGCCGAGGCTGAGCTGGCTCGCGCCGAGGTCGAAGAGCCGCTTGCCGACGCCGACCACCTGCTCGATGGGGACGGCGCCCTCCCACGGGTCGCCGAAGCACATCGAGACGTAGGCCCGCACGTCGAGCCCGGCGTCGCGGGCACGTCGCACGACGGGCTCGAACATCGCGAACTGTTCGTCGAGCGACCGGTTGAGGTTCTTCTGGGCGAAGGTCTCGGTGGCACTGCCGAAGATCGCGACGTGGCGGCAGCCGAGCTCCAGCGCCCGGTCGAGCCCGCGCTCGTTCGGCACGAGCACCGGGAGGTCGCGGCCGAGCTCACCGAGCCGACCCATCAGGTCTTCCGCGTCGGCGAGCTGCGGCACCCACCGCGGGTGGACGAAGCTCGTCGCCTCGACGACCGGCAGGCCGGCCGCGAGCAGCCGCCGGATCAGCTCCTCCTTGACCTCGACGGGTACCAGCGCGGACTCGTTCTGCAGCCCGTCGCGTGGGCCGACCTCGTAGATGGTCACCTCGGTCGGCAGGTCGACGTCCCGCACGGTCATGGGCAGGTCGCTCATGGGTCCAGGTCCTCGTCCGCCCGGACGACGAACAGGGTCGCGCCGAGCACCACCTGGTCACCGGCCACAGCGCTCGACGGACGCGACCGTGCCCGCGAACGGCGCCTTGAGCGACAGCTCCATCTTCATCGCCTCCATCATGCCCAGCACGTCGCCGTCGTCCACCCGGTCGCCCACCGCGACCCGAACCTCCAGCACGGTGCCGGGCATCGGGGAGGCGACCGTGCCGTCGCCGACGGACTCCGCGTCGGCGAGCCGGTCCGGCCCGGTGAGCACGTGCCGCTGGCCGCGGTAGGAGACCTCGACGACATCGGACTGGACGTTGACGACCGCGCGCGCGGTGTGCCCGTCGACCACCAGCTCCAGCACGTGGTCCTCCGCGACCACCTGCTGCACAGGTATGCCGTCCACGGTGCCGAGGTGGCGGTCGACCACGACCTCGCGGTCGAGCTCGACGATGGTCGGGGCCGGCGGAGCACCGAGCCGGAACCCATCGCTGCTGGAACGGGTGTCCGGTGTCGGAGGCCGCCAGCATCGCGGCGACCCACGCCGCCATCACGCGCGGTGTGTCGTGGTCCGGTGCCGGCACGTCGTGGCGGTCGAGCCAGGCGGTGTCGATGGTCGCGTCGCGGAACTGGTCGCTCGCGACCAGCGCCCGCAGGAACCCGGCGTTCGTGGTCAGGCCGAGGATCGCGGTGTCGTCGAGTGCGCGCACCAGGGCTCGCCGCGCCGTCTCGCGGTCGGGGCCGTGGGCGATCACCTTGCCGAGCATCGGGTCGTACGACGTGCTCACGGCCTGGCCGCTCTCCAGCGCGTGGTCGACGCGGATCCCGTCACCGGTGGCCCAGCGCACCAGGCTCGTGGTGCCGGCCTGCGGCAGGAACCCGCCGAACGAGTCCTCGGCGTACACCCGCGCCTCGATGGCGTGGCCGTGGATCGTCAGGTCCTGCTGGGCGAACGACAGTGGCAGACCGGCGGCGACGCGGAGCTGCTCGGCGACGAGGTCGACACCACCACAGACCAGCTCCGTCACCGGATGCTCGACCTGGAGCCGCGTGTTCATCTCGAGGAAGTAGAACTCCCCCGTCGCGATGTCGAGCAGGAACTCGACGGTGCCGGCGTTGGTGTAGCCGACCTCGCGCGCGAGGCCGACGGCCGCGTCGGTCAGGCGCCGGCGTAGACCCTCGTCGACGGTCGGGCCGGGCGCCTCCTCGAGCACCTTCTGGTGGCGCCGCTGCGTCGAGCAGTCACGCTCGAACAGGTGGACCACCTCGCCATGGGTGTCGGCCAGGACCTGCACCTCGACGTGCCGCCCGGACTCGACGTACTTCTCGACGAGCAGAGTGTCGTCCCCGAAGGCGTTGCCCGCCTCGCGCGCGGCCGCCGCGGTCGCCGCGGCGTACTCGTCGGCGGAGCGGACGACGCGCATCCCCTTGCCGCCGCCCCCGGCCGCCGCCTTGACCAGCACCGGGAAGGAGAAGGACGCCGGGTCGGCGTCCACGGCGTACGACGGCACCACCGGGACGCCGGCCGCCACCGCGATCTCGCGGGCGTGGTCCTTGCGGCCCATCCGCTCCATCACCTCCGCGGTCGGGCCCACCAGCACGACACCCTCGGTCGCCTCGACCGCTCGGGCGAACTCAGCCCGCTCGGACAGGAAGCCGTAGCCGGGGTGGATCGCATCCGCCCCGGTCGACACCGCCGCCGCGACCACCTGCTCGATGTCGAGGTAGCTGTCGACCTGCACGGCCTCGTCGGCCGCCCGCACGTGCGGCGCTTCGTGGTCGACGGCGGTGAACACCGCGACGGTGCGGACGCCGAGCCGACGGCAGGTCGAGACGATGCGCAGCGCGATCTCGCCGCGGTTCGCGACGAGGACCGTGTGGATCATGTGCCCTCTCCTCTCGCTCGGTCTCGACGCGCGTCTTGCGCCCCTCGGGTGCTCACATCCGGAAGATGCCGTAGGACGGCTCGGGCACCGGCACGTGTGACGTCGCGGCCAGGCCCATCCCCAGCACGCGCCGGGTGTCGGCCGGGTCGATCACGCCGTCGTCCCACAGCCGCGCCGTCGCGTAGTAGGGAGAGCCCTGGGCCTCGTACTGGTCGCGGATGGGCGCCTTGAACGCCTCCTCCTCGTCGACGGTCCACTCCTCGCCGCGCGCCTCGAACCCGTCGCGGCGGACGGTCGCGAGCACGCTCGCCGCCTGCTCCCCGCCCATCACCGAGATCCGCGCGTTGGGCCACATCCACAAGAAGCGCGGGTCGTAGGCACGGCCGCTCATCCCGTAGTTGCCGGCGCCGAACGAGCCGCCGATGACGACGGTGAACCGGGGGACGACGCTGCAGGCGACCGCGGTCACGAGCTTGGCGCCGTCCCGGGCGATCCCTCGGTTCTCGTACTCCCTGCCGACCATGAAGCCGGTGATGTTCTGGAGGAAGACCAGCGGGATCTTGCGCTGGTTGCACAGCTCGATGAAGTGCGCGCCCTTGAGCGCCGACTCACTGAAGAGGATGCCGTTGTTCGCCACGATGCCGACGTCGTGGCCCCAGATCCGGGCGAAGCCGCAGACCAAGGTCTCGCCGTACAGCTTCTTGAACTCGTGCAGCCGGCTGCCGTCGACGAGGCGCCGGATCACCTCGCGCACGTCGTACGGCGTCCGAGTGTCGGCCGGCACCACGTCGTAGAGCGACTCGGGCGACTCGTGCGGCTCCTCGACGGCGTGAGCCCCACCCCCGATGGTCGAGCTTGTCGAGACCACCGGCAAGGTGTCCACGATGCTCCGCACGATGGCCAGGGCGTGGACGTCATCGTCGGCGAGATGGTCGACCACGCCCGAGGTGCGGGCGTGGACGTCGCCGCCGCCGAGCTCCTCGGCCGTGACGACCTCACCGGTGGCAGCCTTCACCAAGGGCGGACCGCCGAGGAAGATCGTGCCCTGGTTCCGCACGATCACGCTCTCGTCGCTCATCGCCGGCACGTACGCGCCGCCGGCGGTGCACGAGCCCATCACGCTGGCGATCTGGGGGATGCCCCGCGCCGAGAGGTTGGCCTGGTTGAAGAAGATCCGGCCGAAGTGCTCCCGGTCGGGGAACACCTCGTCCTGCATCGGCAGGAACGCGCCGCCGGAGTCGACGAGGTAGACGCAGGGCAGGTGGTTCTCGGCCGCGATCGTCTGGGCGCGCAGGTGCTTCTTGACCGTCATCGGGTAGTACGTGCCGCCCTTGACCGTGGCGTCGTTGGCCACGATCACGCACTCGCGACCGCTCACCCGTCCGATGCCGGTCACGATGCTGGCGCTCGGGACTGCGTAGGGGTCGTCCGCGGAGGCGCCGTACATCCCGAAGGCCGCCAGGGGGCTGAGCTCCAGGAACGGGCTGCCCGGGTCGAGCAGACGGTCGATCCGGTCACGCACGAGCAGCTTCCCGCGCGCGGTGTGCTTCGACCTCGCCGCATCGCTGCCGCCTCGTCGGACGACGGCCAGGTGCGCACGCAGCTCTGTCACCAGGCTGCGCAAGTCGGGAGGGGGCAGCTCACTCACCCCGCTAGGTTAGCGATCATTAACCTGGCGTGCCAGCCGAGCCGTCACGGCGTCGGGGCCCAGATCACCGCCGTGGGCGCGGCCGGGGTGAGGGTCGCCGAGACGGGGTCGTGGGCGAAGGAGGTCTGCGGCAGATAGTCGACGTCCGAGGAAGAACGCCCGGTCGATGGCCGTCACGACCACCGAGGCGGTGCTGACGGTGCCGTTGGGGATGAGCGGGGTCACCCGACGCACCGAGATGGACTGGATGTCGGCGGGCGTCGTCCCAGGCGGCAGCTTGACCGTCGTCGCGGCCGGACCGCTGCGATGGATGGCGAAGAGCGTGCCGAACTGGCTGAGATGGTCCGAGGTGTACGTCGTCACGTCGCCGTTCAGGACGACGTCCACGGCGAGGCCCACAGCGGAGTCCCCGGGCGCCTGGTCCAGGGCGAGGTAGAGGTAGGTGCGCTGGTCGGCGAGCGCGGAGGTCGTGGGGTCTGGCAGCGGTGTCGGTGACCTTGCCCTCGCGCACCATCTCCCGGGCCATCACCTGGTAGGTCCAGGGGTTCGCGTCCATGACGTGCTCGCGCGGCTGGCTCGCCGGCAGGCCCGCGCGGGTGGACAGGGCGAACCGCATGGGGTCGGGGGCCTGGTGCTGCGCCTTGAGCGCCTTCGAGTCGCAGACGTTGTTGTTGGACGTGCAGGTCTGCAGGAGCGGGTGGGTGCCGTCGTAGCGACCGCGGAACTTCTCCGTGCCGTGGTTCGGGCTCTGGAAGAAGCCCCTGCCCGCCACCCGATGGCCGTGGGCGTCGATCTCGACGCGGTAGATCCACTCGATGTCGGTGGTGCGTCCCCATTGGGCCATCAGCGCCGGCGCCGGAGTGCCGCCGTCCTCGTTGCTCCACACCACGGAGTACTCCAGGATCCGGTGCGCCGGGTTGCTCGCGGGCAGCACCTCGTGCCAGCCGACCAGCGGGGTGTCGGTGCGGTTGTTCTGGAAGCGCCCCCCGGCAGCGGCGACGTTGCGGCCGTAGAGGACCGGCGCGAACCGGGCCGCGGCGTACGCCGTGCTGCCGGGCCGGACGGTCCGGAAGGCGAGGTCGCGCAGCTTCGCCACACCGGCGTTGCTCGGCGACCGGCCGTTGGCGTAGTGCAGGCGGAGCGTGTGGTGGCCCGCGCGCAGGGAGCCGAGGGCGAACTGGCGGGCCACCTGACCGGCCGAGGTGATCACGATGTCGGTGGCGTAGTGGCCGTCGACGTACGCCGACACCACGGCCGACTCGTTCCCGCGCTGGGCCCACGAGACGCCTGGCGCCGACACGGTCGCGTCGAGGAAGACCTCGCCGGCGTGGGCCCGGTGGAAGCCGACCTTCTTGTCCGGACCCCCACGGTGCACGTTCACTGTGGTGATGCGCGGGCCGTGCGCCGGCCGCTCGGCGGACGCGGGTGGCGACGCGGTCGCGGCGAGTCCCGCCACCAGGAGGCTGAGCGCGGCGGCGGCCGCCGCCGGGCGTCCGGTGGACGAGGGGATCAGGCGCATGGCGGGGCTCCGGGGTCGGTGACGGCAGGGCAGGAGAGCATCATCGCCCCTACGACCGTGGTCGTCACGATCCTCGGACGTTAACGACCGCTAACCTGATCCCGTGAGCCGGCGGGAGCAGATCCTCGAGACGGCGGCCGAGCTCTTCGCGGCCAGGGGGTTCCACGGGGTCTCCGTCGGTGAGATCGGCCGGGCCTGCGGCATCTCCGGCCCGGCGCTCTACAAGCACTTCCCCTCCAAGGACGCCATCCTCGCCGCCATGCTCGTCGACATCAGCCAACGGC
Organism: uncultured Actinomycetota bacterium; assembly: GCA_963805345.1. GTDB lineage: Bacteria > Actinomycetota > Actinomycetes > Propionibacteriales > Nocardioidaceae > Nocardioides. The sequence continues at coordinate 43,311 of CAWDUA010000017.1, read as the reverse complement.
TCCTCGACGAGGGGCGGGCACGCGTGGCCGACGCCGGCGACGCCTCCGACGCGATCGACGCCCTGATCGGGTGGCACATCGACTTCGCCCTGCGGCATCGCTCGCTGATCGTCGTACAGGACCGGGACTGGCAGTCGCTGCCGCCGCACGCGCGCGAAAGGGTGCGCGTCCTGCAGCGCGAGTACGTCGACGTCTGGGCCGCGCAGCTGCGGCGGCTGCATCGCGGGCTGCACACCGACCGGGCGCGGGCCATGGCCCACGCGGCGTTCGGACTGATCAACTCCACGCCGCACAGTGGGCTGATCCCCGACGAGGCGATGCGACTGGTGCTGCATCGGATGGCGCTGGGTGCGCTGACCGGCCCTCAGACCAGGTGAGTGATCTCGGCACTCGGGTCCTCGGCCAGTGCGACCACGCGGGCGGCGCGGACCGCCGCGTCGACGGCGGTGGCGAGGTCTCCGCCGAGCTCGTCGCCGGTGGCCTCACCGTGGTCGAGCTCGGCCTGCAGGTCCTCGGGAGCGAGGCCGCGCAGGCGCAGGAGCACCCACGGGTCACCGTCGACCAGCCACGCCACCTGGAGCAGGACCGCGAGAGCGTGGACGCACGGGTCGACCCAGGCGCCGCACGGGCAGGACGTGCCGAGCTCGCCGCCGTAGGGCAGTAGCTCGACACCGGCCTCCTCCGACTGCTCGACGAGACGGTAGGGGAGCTCGCCGGACAGGAGCGCGGCGAGGTGGCCGGACTCGGCCGCCACCACATCGACGAACGCCCGCCTGCTGATCGGGTCGAGCTCGGGCACGGTGGAGCCCACCGACCACACGTCGGCGCGGTCGAAGCACGCCGCCACGAGCGTGCCGTGGTCGACGGTGATCGCGCCGATGGCGCCGCTGCGTGAGAGCGTGCGGGCCGTGTGGAGGTCGCCCTCGGAGTACGCCGCCTCCTCGACCGCGCGGACCCAGGCTCGGCCCCACCACGTCGCCGCCCGGGTGGTGCTGCGCCGCGGCGGGATCCGGGCGAAGGTCACCGCCGTCACGGCTGCCTCCGCAGGGTGACCAGGTCGAGAAGCTCGGCGTTGCTCAGCTCGGTGAGCGCGGCCTCGCCGCGGCCGAGCACCGCGTCGGCGAGGGAGCGCTTGCGCCGCAGCAGCTCGGCGACGCGCTCCTCGACGGTGCCCTGGGTGATCATCCGGTGCACCTGCACGGCTCGGGTCTGCCCGATCCGGTGGGCGCGGTCCGTCGCCTGGTCCTCCACGGCGGGGTTCCACCAGCGGTCGACGTGGACGACGTGGTCGGCTCGGGTGAGGTTGAGACCGGTGCCTCCGGCCTTGAGGGAGAGCAGGAAGACCGGCACCCCACCGGCGTCGGGGCCGGCCTGGAAGCTCGCCACCATCGCGTCGCGCTGCCGGACCGGCGTGCCGCCGTGGAGGAACTGGTGAGGGATCCCCGCCCGGGACAGGTGGTCCTCGATCAGCCGAGCCATGGCGACGTACTGGGTGAAGACCAGCACGGAGCTGTCCTCGGCGAGCGCGGTCGCGAGGAGCTCGTCGAGCAGGTCGAGCTTCTCGGAGCGACCCGTCAGCCGGCCGCCGGACTGCTTGAGGAAGTGGGCCGGGTGGTTGCAGATCTGCTTGAGCCCGGTGAGCAGCTTGAGCACCAGGCCGCGGCGCGTCTGCTCGTCGGCGCGCTCGATGCGGGCCATCGTGTCGCGCACGAAGGACTCGTAGAGGACCACCTGCTCGCGGGTGAGCCCGAGCAGGTGGTCGGTCTCGGTCTTGTCGGGCAGCTCGGGCGCGATGCCGGGGTCGGTCTTGCGTCGGCGCAGGAGGAACGGGCCGATCAGGCCGGCGAACTGCCGGGCCTTGGTGGGCTCGTGACCCGACTCGATCGGCCCGGCCCACACCTTCCGGAAGGCCTGGCGGCTGCCGAGCAGGCCGGGCGTCGCCCAGTCGAGGATCGCCCAGAGCTCGGTGAGGTTGTTCTCGACGGGGGTGCCGGTCAGGGCGACGCGAGCCTGCGACGGCACCGTGCGCAGCGCGCGTGCGGTGGCGGAGCGGGCGTTCTTGACGTGCTGGGCCTCGTCGGCCACCGCCAGGCCCCACGTGACCGTGGCCAGGGTGGACGCGTCGCGCCGCACCGTGCCGTAGGTGGTGAGCACGAAGCCGGGGTCGGGAGCGGAGTCGGTGGGCGCCAGGTCGGCGAGCGAGCGCTGGCCGCCGTGGAAGCGGCGGACCTCGACGCCGGGGGCGAACCGCCGGATCTCGGCCTCCCAGTTGCCGAGGAGCGAGGCCGGACAGACCACCAGGGTGGGGCCGGGCCGCTCGGCGGCGCGATGGAGGTGGAGGGCGATCAGCGTGACGGTCTTGCCGAGTCCCATGTCGTCGGCCAGGCAGGCCCCGAGGCCGAGCGAGGTGACGCGCTCGAGCCAGGTGAAGCCCTGTCGCTGGTAGTCGCGCAGGGTGGCGTCGAGTCCGGCCGGTGTCGGCAGCGGAGGCGCGGTGGCGGCATCGAGCAGCTGCTCGCGCACGGTGAGCAGGCTGGCGCCCACCACCACCTCGGCCGGAGCGTCGTCGATGTCGACGACGCCGGTCAGGGCGGCGGCCACGGCCTGGGCGGGCTTCACGGTGCGGATCAGGCGGCTGCGCGCCTTGCGGGCGACGGCGGGGTCGACGACGGTCCACCCGCCACGCAGCCGGAGCATCGGTGAGGACGCCCGCGCCAAGGCGTCCATCTCCGCGTCGGTGAGCGGATCTCCGCGGAGGGCCACCTGCCAGTTGAAGGCGAACAGCGCATCGCCGCTGAGCACGCCCTCGACGAGCTGCCCCTCGCGCTTGGCCGGGACCCGGTCGAGGGTGGCGGTGGCCAACAGGTCGCGACCGAGGCTGCGCGGCCAGAGCACGTCGACGCCGCTCGCGTGGAGGGCCTCGACGCCCTCCTCCAGCAGGCTGACGAGCTCGTCGGTGGTCAGCGCCATCTCGTCGGGGACCCGGTCCTCGAGCAGACGCTCCAGCGGTGGCCAGGCCACGGCCGCGTCGCGCAGGGCGAGCGCGGCGTGGGTGCGCGCCCGGTCACCGAAGCCGTGCACCGCGGGCGCGTCGGTCCAGAGCGACGCGGCGTCGCAGACGTGGAGGGTGTCCTGCTCGTCGTGGACCTGGAGGACCAGCCGGCAGGAGCCGGCCACGAGCTCCTCCTCGTGGGCCTCCACCCGGAGGGACAGCGTGACCAGCTGGGGCAGGTCCGCCCCGTCGCCCTGGTGGCGGGACACCAGCGCCTGGAGTCGTCGGCTGAAGGCGTCGGCCTCGGGGTCGTTCGACCGGGCGCGCCGGGGTCCGTGCCGTGGCGAGCCCGTGGCGCAGTGGGAGCAGTGCGCGGCATGGCGTCGACGACGGCGTCGACCAGCCGGCGTACGACGTGCTCGGCGTCGGCCGGCGCGAGGCCGGCGTAGGCGCGCGACTCGGCCAGCCGACGCATCCGCTCGGTGTCGTCGGCATCGAGCGGGGCCAGGCGCCACACCCCGTCGCCGGGCTCGAACTTCCCGGCCGCGACGAACCGCATCGCCAGCAGGGAGGCGGCCGCGAGCAGACTCACCGAGGGATGCGCCCGCTCGTCGGTGCGGGCCTTCGCCAGCACCGGCAGCGCGGCTCGGATCGGCAGGATGATGGAGCGGGTGCCGTCGGTGAACTCCACGACGCTGTGGCGAGGCGCGTCCGCGGCTCGCAGGGTCGCCGGGCCGGACAGGGGAACGAAGCTCACCCACACCTCCACCACGCGACGACTGGTCCCGACGCTAGCCCGCCGTACCGACACCTCCGGCAGACGCATGTCCCACCCTCGATGATCCTATTGCAAGAGTTCTTTCGCAAGAGTACTTTCGATGCCATGGACGAGGACCACGAGGTCGAGGGGCCGACGTACCGGAGGTTGCAGGACCCGCGCGAGCTGGCGGCCCTGGCCCACCCGGTCCGGCTGGGGATCATGGAGCTGCTCACGGTCTCCGGCCCCCTGACCGCCACCGAGCTGGCCGACCGCCTCGACGAGACGCCGGCCAACTGCTCGTGGCACCTGCGCAAGCTGGCCGAGCACCACTTCGTCGAGGAGGCCGGCGGGGGCATCGGCCGCCAGCGCCCCTGGCAGGTCCGCTCCGTGGGGCTGGCGTGGGACGAGAACGACGCCTCCCCCGGGCAGCTGCGAGCCGGGCGCGCGCTCGAGCAGATGCTGCTCGAGCGTCAGGTCACCCGGTTCCACGAGGCTCGGGCCCGGCTCCACGACGACGGGGACGAGGACTGGGGCCAGGCCGCCAGCGCCACCCAGTCCGCCAGCTGGCTGACGCTCGACGAGCTCGAGGAGGTCAACGCCGAGATCCGTGCCGTGCTCGAGCGCTACGTCGACCGCCTCACCGACCCTGCCCTGCGTCCCGCCGGCTCACGCTTGTGCGAGTTCGTCGCGTGGGGGGCGCCCCTGCTCCTGCCCGGCGTCGAGGCGACCCCCGACTCGACCGCGGCAGGGGCTGACGCGTCATGAGGCAGGCGTTCCGGCAACCCGGCTTCACCCGCCTGTACGCCGGGCTGACCGCGTCGATGTTCGGCGACTCGGCGATGCTGCTGGCGCTGTCGATCTGGGTGAAGACGCTGACCGGCTCCAACGCCAAGGCCGGTCTCACGTTCTTCTTCATGATGATCCCCGCGCTCCTCGCGCCCCTGCTCGGCATCTGGATCGACCGTCTGAAGCGCAAGCCCCTGCTGGTCTGGGGACATGTCGCCTCGGGGGTCGGTGTCCTGCCGCTCGTGCTCGTGCGGGGACCGGGTCAGGTCTGGCTGATCTGGGCCGTCGCGATGCTGTACGGCGTCTCGTTCGTCGTGCTCCCCGCCGCCCTCAACGGCCTCCTCAAGGAGCTGATGCCCGAGGAGCTGCTGGTCGATGCCAACTCGTCGCTCCAGACGACCAAGGAGTCGTTCCGGCTCTTCGGCCCCCTGGTCGGTGCGCTGCTGTTCACCTGGCTCGGCGGCTGGGCCGTCGCCCTCCTCGACGCCACGTCGTTCTTCGTGGCAGCCGCGGTGATCGCGTCGATCACGGTCCGGGAGGCGACGCCCTCGGTCGAGGAGTCGCACTTCTGGCACCAGCTCACTGCCGGCCTGCGTCACCTCGGCACCGATCGGGTGCTCAAGCACGTGCTGATCGGGTTCGGCATCACCCTGCTGGTGCTGGGCTTCATCGAGTCGTCGATCTACGCGCTGATCGACGCCTTCGACCGACCCCCGACGTTCGTCTCCGTCATCGTCTCCGTCCAGGGCGTCGGTGCCATCGCCGGCGGCCTCTCGTCGGGCTGGGTGGTCAAGCGGATCGGCGAGGTCGCCACGTGCGTGGTGGGCCTGGTCGTGCTCGTGGCGGGCATCGCGATCATGGGCCTCACCCACAGCATCGTCGTCGTCTGCCTGAGCGCTGCGGTGTTCGGCACGTCGCTGCCGATGCTGATGGTCGCCTTCATGACCCTCGTCCAGCGGCGCAGCCCGCAGGCGATCATGGGGCGGGTCTCGACCGCGATCGAGGTCGTGACCGCCACGCCGCAGGCCGTCTCGCTCGCCCTGGGGTCCGCGCTCGTGGTGGTGCTCACCTACCGCCAGATCTACGCCCTCATGTGCGTGGTCACGCTGCTGGCCGCGGCCCACATCGCCTTCTGGCTGCGCGACCAGATCCGCGCCGACGTACGTGGCCCCCACCCCGCCACCGACAGCGACCCGGATATGGGGTCGCCGGTGTCGGCGGTGTTGCCTACGCTCGACCCATGACGAAGAGAGGACGACACGGATGAGCACCGAGACCGAGAGCCAGGTCGGCGGCACCGCATCTCCGCCCGACGGCAAGCTCGACGGACGGGTCATGATCGTGGCCGGCGTGGTCGTGCTCGGCGCGGTCATGTCGATCCTCGACATCACCGTCGTGGCGGTCGCCCAGCGCACCTTCCAGGAGACCTTCGACAAGACCCAGGCGCAGGTGGCCTGGACCTCGACGGCCTACACACTCGCCCTGGCCATGGTGATCCCGCTGACCGGGTGGGCGGCCGACCGGTTCGGCACCAAGCGTCTCTACATCCTGGCGATCGTGCTGTTCACCGCGGGCTCGGCGTTGTGCTCGACCGCCACGTCGCTCGAGATGCTGGTCGCCTTCCGCGTGCTCCAGGGTCTGGGCGGCGGCATGCTGATGCCCCTCGGGATGACGATCCTGACCCGCGAGGCCGGCCCGGCCCGTCTCGGCCGGGTGATGGCGATCCTCGGCGTCCCCATGCTGCTCGGCCCGATCTTCGGCCCGATCCTGGGCGGCTGGCTGATCGACGTCGCCTCGTGGCACTGGATCTTCCTGATCAACGTCCCGATCGGCGTCGTCGCCGCGATCTACGCGTTCCTCGTGCTCGACAAGGACGTCGTCGAGCCGTCGGAGAGCTTCGACTTCGTCGGCATGCTCCTGCTCTCCCCCGGGCTGGCGCTCTTCCTCTTCGGCGTGAGCTCGATCCCGGCCGCCAAGCAGGAGCACGGCACGATGTTCACCTCGCGGGTCGTGACCAGCTGCGTGGTCGGCCTGCTCCTCGTGATCGCGTTCGTGCCCTGGGCGCTGCGCAAGCACAACATCCACCCCCTGGTCCAGCTGCGCCTGTTCACCAACCGCTACATGACGGTGGCGGTGATCACGATGTCGCTGTTCGCGATGGCCTTCTTCGGCGCCAGCCTGCTGTTCACGCTCTACTTCCAGCAGGTCCGTGGCGAGACTCCGCTCCAGTCCGGTTGGCTGGTCGCCCCGCAGGGCTTCGCCGCGATGCTGACGATGCCGGTCGCCGGTTTCCTCGCCGACAAGATCGGCCCCGGCAAGGTCGTGCTGACCGGCCTGGTCGGCGACACACTCGGGATGGGGATGCTCGCCTTCATCGGCGCGGACACGTCCTACGCCTACATCATCACCGCGTTCGTGGTGATGGGCCTCGGCATGGGAGCCACGATGATGCCGGTGTTCACCGCTGCGCTGGCCAGTCTCGACCACCACGACGTCGCGCGCGGCTCGACGTTGATGAACATCACCCAGCAGGTCTCGGCCTCGGTCGGTACGGCGTTGTTCTCGGTGCTCCTGACCAACGCCTACAACCAGCACCCGTCGGTCAACGTCACGCTGGCGATCCAGAGCGCCGGCGACGACCAGAGCAAGCTGGCCGCGATCCTGCAGCAGCTCCAGCTCCCGGTGAACGGGTGGCAGGCGGTCTACGACCGGGGTCTGCACTTCATGGGCGAGTCGTTCGGCCAGGTCTTCCTGGTCGCCGCGATCCTGGTCGCGCTCTGCTTCATCCCGGCGTTCTTCCTGCCCCGACGCCCGGCGGAGAAGCCCACCGACGCCGCATCGATGATGGTCGGCTGAGGACGCGTCACCACGGGGTCACCCACGTATCCTGCGCGGGTGCGCCCGTCGTCCCTGCTCGCCGTGGCCGTCTCGGCCGTGCTGGGCGTCGCGCTGGGCATCGGGGCCGGGCTGGCGCTCGACCGCGCACCCGAGACGTTCGACGACCCGCTCACGCTGGGCGTTCCGATGGTCAACCAGCCGTGCACCGGTGCCTTCCTGCTCGCGGTCGGCAAGGGAGGGCTGACGACCCTCGCCGCCGGGTTGTCGTCGAACCCCGGTGGGCGCTACCTGGACACCCGTCACTCATGCCCCACGGCGTGGTCCGACCCCAAGAGGCCGACACCCCGCTGGGTCGCCTATCTCGGCCCCTACAGCTCGGGGGCGCAGGCCTGCACGGACCGGATGACGGCCGACCACAAGGGCACCACCGTCACGCAGCTCAAGTCCGGGACCCCCGACACCCTGCATTGCGTGTGCTATCTCGACTTCAGGTCGATGCCCGCGCTGAGCACCGGGATGGCAGCCGGCGTCACCGACAGCATGTGGACCCGTGCCCTGCAGAACATGCTCGTCGACCTGGGCCGTGCCAAGAGGGAGGACGCGACGGGTGTCTACGACCTGACCACCGCCGCACAGGTGCGCCAGCTCCAGCGTGACTACACGATCGGTGCGACCGGAGTCATGGACGCCGCCACCTGGCACGTCCTCCAGGGCCAGGCGTGCCCGCTCTACGACGTCCCGTCGACGAACGCGTCGCCGTAGAGCACCGGCACGACCCCGCTCACGTCGTGGGCTGCCGCGAGGTCGACGTCGGCGCCGAAGCCGTCCTCGACCAGCTCGCGCCCGCTCGCGCACGCCCGCAGCGATGCCTCGACTTCGGGTGCGACGGCACGGAACGCAGCCGTCGCGGCGTCCGCCTCCGGGCTGGCGCCGGCTCCTCCCAGCGCGGCCAGCACGGCGCCCGCGCCCCACAGGTCCTCGACGGCCGGACGCAGCCCGCCGTCCGGCCAGCGTTCGCCTGCGGCGACCACCGACACCGTCGACGCCGGCCGGTCGCGCAGCCAGGAGGCGACTGCTCCGGCGTTGCGCAGAGCGGCGCCGACGACGGTCACTCCGGTCTCGGCCAGGGCGAAGGAGATCGCCGAACCGTTCGGCGACGGCAGCACGACCCGCTCGAGGCCCGAGACGCCGAGGAACGAGACCGGCGACAGACTGACGGAACCGGTGGCCAGTCCCTCGCGCCTGCCGACGGCCAGCGTCGCCCCACGCGCGGCGGCGTACGCCGCGGCGTCCTCGTCGCGCCAGGGGTGGGGATGGACGGCGAGGCCGCGCTCGACTGCGACCGTGAGGGTCGTGGTGAACGACAGCACGTCGACCACGACTGCCACGTCGGTCGGCCGGGCTCCTGCCATCACGGCGCGCGCGCCCGCGAGGCCCCACTCCAGTCGGCGGCTGTAGGCCGCCTGCCCGTGTGCGGGTCGGCTCACCAGATGCGGACGCGGTCCGCCGGGTCGAGCCAGAGCCCGTCGCCTTCCTGCGTCCCGAACGTGGCGTGGAACTCGTCGAGGTTGCGCACGATGTTGGCGCGGAACTCCGGCGGGCTGTGCGGGTCGATGGTGAGGTACTGCTGGTCGAGCTCGCGTCGGCGCTTGGTGCGCCAGCAGTAGGCCCAGTTGAAGAAGAGCGTCCGGGCGTCCTCGATCCCGACGTCGCCGCCCCGCGAGAGCGAGTACGCCGTCAGCGCGATCGTGAGACCACCGAGGTCGCCGATGTTCTCGCCCACCGTGAGCGCGCCGTTCACGTGCTCGTCGGGCAGGCTGCGCGGGGAGAACCCGTTGTACTGCTCGATCAGGGCCTGCGCCTTGACCTGGAACGCCGCCTTGTCGTCCGGGCTCCACCAGTCGTGCAGGTTGCCGGTGCCGTCGTACTGGGAGCCCTGGTCGTCGAACCCGTGCCCGATCTCGTGACCGATCACGGCCCCGATGCCGCCGTAGTTCTCGGCCGGGTCGGCGTCGGGCGAGAAGAACGGCTTCTGCAGGATCGCCGCCGGGAAGCAGATCTCGTTCAGGCCGGGCCGGTAGTAGGCGTTCACGGTCTGCGGGAGCATCAGCCACTCGTCGCGGTCGACCGGGGAGCCGATCTTCGCCAGCTGCCGACGGGTCTCGAACGCGTTGGCCGCCGCGACGTTGCCGAGCAGGTCGTGGGGGAGGAAGTCGAGGGAGGAGTAGTCGCGGAACTTCTCCGGGTAGCCGATCTTCGAGCGGAACCGGTCGAGCTTGTCGTACGCCGCCTGCTTGGTCTCGTCGCTCATCCAGTCCAGCGCCGAGATGGACTGGCGGTAGGCGCGCAGCAGGTTGCCGACCAGGTCCTCCATCATCGCCTTCGAGTCCGGCGGGAAGTGTCGGGCGACGTACTCCCGTCCGACTGCTTCGCCGATCGAGCCCTCGACCAGTGCGACTCCACGCTTCCAACGGTCGCGGAGCTCCGGCGTACCCCCGAGGGTGCGGCCGTAGAAGTCGAAGTTGGTCTCGACGATCTCCCGGGTGAGGTACGGCGCGTAGGCGCGGATCACGCGGGCGACGAGCCACGCGCGCCAGTCCTCGATCGACACCTCCTCCAGGGCCGACGACAGGTGCTCGAGGTACGACGGCTGCCGGATGCACGTCTCGGCGATCGTCTCCTCCGAGCCGCCGAGGTTGCGGATGAAGGCCTCCCAGTCGAACGCCGGACAGAGCGCCTGCAGCTCGTCGACGGTGAGGAGGTTGTAGGTCTTCTGGACGTCGCGGGTCTCGGCCCGCTCCCAGTGCCCCTGCGACAGCCTGGTCTCGAGGGTCAGGACGGTCGTCGCCGAACCCGCGGGATCGTCGTGTCCGGCCAGCTCGAACATGCGCGCCAGGAAGACGGTGTACTTCTCGCGGACCTCGGCGAACTTCTCGTCGCGGTAGTACGACTCGTCGGGCAGGCCGAGGCCACCCTGGACGACGTTGAAGAGGGTGCGGTCGGAGTTCTTGCCGTCGACGTCGACGTACACGCCGAACGCGCCGCTCCCACCGATCTGCTCGAACTCGCCGAGGAAGGCCGCGAGGTCGCGGGCGTCACGCAGGCTGGCGACGGCGTCCAGCAACGGTGTCAACGGCTCGACGCCGCGTGCCTCCACAGCCTCCTCGTCCATGAACGACGCGTAGAGGCAGGCGATGCGCATCGCGTCGTCGCCCAGGCCCTCCTCGCCGTCGGCCACCCGCTCGGCGAGGCCCTCGATGATCTCGCGGACCTGCTGCTCGGCCGCGTCGGCGAGGTGCACGAAGGATCCCCAGGACCCTTTGTCCGCAGGGATCTCGGCCGTCGCCAGCCACCGTCCGTTGACGTGACCGAAGAGGTCGTCTTGTGGGCGGATGTCCGGATCCATGCCCTCGCGGGCGTCTTCGAGCGTGCTCATTCGGGTGAGCCTAGGGGGCGCGCGGCAATCACCGCACGTGCACGACGGCCTTCCCGAGGGTGCGCCGGGCCTCCATGTCCTGCAGGGCGCGGCCGAAGTCGGCGAGCTCGTAGGTCGCTCCCACCGGTGGTGAGACGACCCCGGACTCGATCATCGGGACCAGGGTGTGCCACTGGTCGTGCATGTACGACGGTCGCGTCATCGCATAGCCGCCCCAGCCGACGCCGCGCACGTCGAGGTTGCCCAGGAGCAGTCGGTTGACCTTCACCTCCGGGATCCCCTGGCCGGCGGCGAAGCCGACCACGAGCAGTCGCCCGAGCTCGGCGAGGCAGCGCAGCGAGTCGGTGAAGCGCGTCACCGCCCACGACGTCGAGCACCACGTCGACGCCCCGTCCAGCGGTCAGCTCCTTGACCGCGTCCTTGAAGCCGTCGACTGGCACGGTCTGGTCCGCGCCGGCAGCCCGAGCCACGGCCGCCTTCTCGGGGGTCGAGACGACACCGATGGTCCGGGCGCCGAGTCCCTTCGCCACCTGGATCGTGGCGGTGCCGACTCCACCGGCCGCGCCGTGCACCAGGACGGTCTCGCCCGGACGCACCTGGCCCCGCTCCTGCAGCGCGAACAGCGCGGTCAGGTAGTTCATCGGCAGCGCCGCGCCCTCGTCGTACGAGAGTCGCTCGGGCAGCGCGAACAGGGACGCCGCCGGGATCACGGCGCGCTCGCCCGCACCGCCGTACGGCACGACGCCGCACACCCGCGCGCCCGGTGCGAGGTCGCCGCCACCCTCGCTGGTCGAGACCACCGTGCCGGCCACGTCGACGCCCAGCGTGAACGGCAGTGGTGGTCGCAGCTGGTACTCCCCCTTGCTGAGCAGCAGGTCGGGGAACGAGATGCCCACGCTGTGCACCTCGACCAGCACGTCGTGGGGACCCGGGACCGGCTCGTCGACATCGACCACCCGCACGTCGGCGGGGCCGGTGGGCTGGAGGACCTGGACGGCTCGCATGGGTCCATCATGGCCGTCGGAGACCAGCCGCCGACGCCCACCCGCCCCGGGCGCCACCAGTCACATCCGTCCCATCCCGTGGTCACTCCTGTCACTTCTCAGGTGTTGCAACCCCTGAGAAGTGACAGGATCCCCGGCGAGCCGGGTATCCCGACGGGCGACATCACCCCGGCCGGACCAGGCGGTTGAGCTCGAAGTGCATCGGGTCCGTCCAGCGCCACACGCCGCCCCAGGTGAAGCCGTACCGCTCGAAGATCGCGACCACCTGACGGTTGATCTGCCCGACGGTGCCGCGCTGGTTCTCCGGCACGTTGAGGTCGAAGGCCAGACCGAAGGCGTGGTTGGACAGGGTCGTGGTGCCGGCGATGAACCGCGGGACGTAGCAGCCGCCGTACTGATCCGGGTGGATCGCGGCGGCGAGACCGCTCGCCCGGATCTCCTCCAGCGCCGCCCGCAGCTGCGGGAACATCAGGGTGTTGCACGTCATCGCGCCGATGATGGGCATCGTCTCGGTCGAGATGTGCGACGAGACCCACGAGGACTCCGGCGCGATGTGGCCACCGCTGAGCACGGTGTACTGGAACGCGCCGACGGCGTCGGCGGGGGTGCCGACCGGCAGCGCGACCTGGGCGACGCTCGGGTCGAGCCCGAACTGAGCGGCGGCGTCCATCCGTTGCACGGAGGCACGGCCGCCCACGATGCGCTGGATCGGCTTGCGGATCGACAGCGGGGTGTGGATGCCGGTCGAGACCAGCAGCGCGTTCCCCTCTCGCATGCCGAGCGTCTTCACCCAGCTGTCGTTGACGATCGCGTCCACCTGCGGGATCTGAGGGGCGTAGACGCCCACGTGGATCCGCGGGGCGTCGGCCCGTGTCCCCATCCGCACGTAGCCGTCCCTCGGCACCTGCCGCCGGAACTGAGGCCGCAGCGACATCTCCCCGCCGGCGATCCGGTCCCATTCCTGCTGGAACTGCGCGGCCGTGTCCGGGTTGTAGTTGCGGTACGACGCGGGGTCGACCGCCGCGACGTTGATGGCGTGGTCGTGGATGCTGACCTGCGCCAGGGAGAAGCGCTCGACCCGCGTCACCCCGGCGACCTGGCGGATCCGCCGCACCATGGCGTCGCTGAGGGGTCGCTGCCGGAAGATCAGCATGTCGGCGGTGTGCAGCGGCGCGCGGAACGGGCCGGGGTCGCCGACCTCATGGGCGGGGTCGAGCGTCGGCGTGGAGGTCGGGTCCGACGGCGTCGAGGGGTCGGGCGCGGTCGGGCTGGTCGGGCTGGTCGGGCTTCGCTGGTCGCCTGGTCGCCGGCACCCCGGCGGTCGCCTCGGACGAACCGCTGCCGCACGAGGTCAGGAGCAACGCCGCGGCGACCGCCGCCGCGCACGCGATCCCCGGACGCCCCCGTGTCATGGTCGAAGGGTAGTTCGCGCCAGGTCAGTGACCGCGGTGCGGGCAGTCGAGCTGGGGCGCCGCCCGCAGGCGCATCTGCGCCGGCGTGGCAGGCACCCGGTCGGGGATCGTGAACCACGAGACGACACCACCGGCCACGAGCAGGGCGGCGCACACCCACATCGCCTCTCGGTAGGCGTTGCTGAAGGCCTGCGGGTTGTCGTACTCCGCCCCGGACAGGCCCACCGCGACCGGCAGGGCCGCGACCGCGAACAGGGAACCCGCCCGGGCGACCGCGTTGTTGACTCCGCTCGCCAGGCCTGCCCGATCCGCCGGCGCCGCGCCCAGCACGGTCGCCGTCAGCGGGGCGACCATCAGCGCGAGCCCGAGCGCGAAGACGACCAGCGGTGGCAGAACCCCCAGCCAGTACGACGTGCCCTCGTCGACGAGGGAGAGCCAGCCGACGCCGACGGCCATCACCAGCGGGCCGACGGTCATCGGGATGCGCGGTCCGATCCGGGCGCCGAGCGCGCCGCCGCGTGAGGCCAGCAGGAGCATCAGGATCGTGATCGGCAGGGTCGCCATGCCGGCCTCGAGCGCGCCGTACCCGAGCACGGTCTGCACGTCGATCACCAGGAAGAACAGCACCGCGCCCAGCGCGGCGTACACCAGCAGGGTCATCGCGTTCGCCGCGGAGAAGGTGCGTGACGCGAAGAGGCCGAGCGGGAGCATCGGGTGGGCGGACCGGTGCTCGACGAACACGAACCCGACGCCCGCGATGAGTCCCAGCGCCAGTGCAGGCAGGGCCAGGTCACTGTGCCACTCGATGAGGCAGAAGGTCAGGCCACCCAGCGCGAGGGCGGCGAGCCCGGCGCCGAGCCAGTCGTAGCGACCGGTGTCGGCGGTCCGGCTCTCGGGGACGAACGCCATGCTGGCCGCGACGGTCCCTGCTGCGAGCGGGGCGTTGATCCAGAAGATCCAGCGCCAGTCGGCGTACTGCACCAGCGCACCCCCGACGAAGGGTCCGACGGCCGCCGCGATGCTCGTCATGCCGGTCCACGCGCCGATGGCACGCCCGCGGTCGGACGGAGCGATGCCCGACTCGATGATCGCGAGGGAGCCCGGTGCCAGCAATGCCCCGCCGATGCCCTGCAGGGCACGGGCCGCGATCAGCGTCTCGGCGTTGGGCGCCAGGCCGCACAGCGCCGAGGCGACCGCGAACCAGACGACACCGACCAGGAACACCCGACGCCGACCGAGCCGGTCGCCCAGCGACCCACCGAGCAGGATCAGGCTCGCCAGCGTCAGGAGGTAGGCGTTGCTGATCCACTGGAGCTGGGAGAGGGAGGCGTCGAGGTCGCCGCCGATGGTGCGCAGCGCGACGTTGACCACCGTGCCGTCGAGCAGCACCATGCCGGAGCCGAGCGTGGTGGCCACCACGAGCCCCCGACCGGCCCGGGAGGAGTAGTCGACGGTCCCGGAGCCCATCGCCCGAGGCTACCGCCGCCCTGGACCAGCGGCCGAGCGCCTCCGAGTCGTCATCCCCGGACGTCGTACGGGTGCGAGCCTTCGGCGGATCCGTCCGTCTGACGTTCCCAGCCGACACGGGGTCGGGTTGCCGCCTCGGGCCATGGCGGGATGAGATGGGGGCATGACCACGCACCGCGGCACCGGCCTGCCCTTCGGCATCGACTTCGGCGGCAGCGGCATCAAGGGCGCGCCGGTCGACCTCGAGAAGGGTGACTTCGCCGAGGAGCGCGTGCGTATCGACACGCCTCAGCCGGCCACCCCGGACGCGGTGGCGAAGGTGTTCTCCGAGCTGCTCGGGTGCTTCGACGACTCCGACGGCCCGGTGGGCGTGACGGTGCCGGGCGTGGTGATGCACGGTGTCGTGCACTCGGCGGCCAACATCGACAAGCACTGGATCGGCGAGGACGCCGACAAGCTGTTCACCGACGCCACCGGGCGCGACGTCCACGTCGTCAACGACGCAGATGCGGCGGGCCTCGCCGAGGTCAGGTTCGGTGCGGCGAAGGGACGCCAGGGCCTGGTCATCGTGACCACACTCGGCACCGGCATCGGGTCCGCCCTGGTCTACGACGGTGTGCTGGTGCCCAACTCCGAGCTCGGTCACCTCGAGATCGACGGCCACGACGCCGAGAAGCGGGCCGCGTCGAGTGCCAAGGAGCGGGAGGACCTGTCGTGGGAGGTGTGGGCCGAGCGGCTCACGACGTACTACCGCAAGCTCGAGCAGCTCTTCTCCCCCGAGCTCTTCGTGGTCGGCGGCGGCGTCAGCAAGAAGGCGGACAAGTTCCTGCCGCTGGTCGACATCGAGACCGAGATCATCCCGGCCACCCTGCTCAACGCCGCCGGGATCGTCGGCGCCGCCCTGTACGCCACCGAGTCGAGCGACTGACCGACGCCACCTCGGCTCGGCCCCCGGAGTCGCGGGTGGCTGACTGTCCAAGCAGCGCAATCGCGCGGAAACGACAGCCCCCCGGTCCCACGGACCGTCCAAACAGCGCAATCGCGCCGAAAGGACAGCCATCCGCTCCCACGGACCGTCCAAACAGCGCAATCGCGCCGAAACGACAGCCCCGCCCTCCCACGGACCGTCCAAACAGCGCAATCGCGCGGAAATGACAGCCATCCGCTCCCGCGGACCGTCGAACCGGCGCAATTGCCGGGAAACGACCGCCACCTCCCCGCACGGCGGCGCGGGGGCTCAGCCGGCGGCGGCCTCGCCCGCGACGCTCTCACCCAGCGCGGCCTCGATGGCCGGGCGCAGCTTCTGCGGCTCCTTGGTCGGCCCGAAGCGCTTGACGACCCGGCCGTCGCGACCGATCAGGAACTTGGTGAAGTTCCACTTGATGTTCGCGCCGAGGGCGCCCGACTTCGTGTGCTTGAGCCAGACGTAGAGCGGGTGGGTGTCGTCGCCGTTGACGTCGATCTTGGAGAACATCGGGAACGTGACGCCGTAGTTCTGCTGGCAGAACGCCCCGATCTCCTCCTCGGTACCGGGCTCCTGGTGGCCGAACTGGTCGCACGGGAAGCCGAGCACCACCAGCCCCTGGTCGGCGTAGTCGTCGTAGAGCTGCTGCAGGCCCTCGTACTGGGGCGTCAGACCGCACTTGCTGGCGGTGTTGACCACGAGGACGACGTCGCCGACGTAGGCGCCGAGGTCCTGGTCGCGACCGTCGAGCGTGGTCGCGTGGAAGTCTCCGAGATGGGTCATGCTTCGGCTCCTCTGATGGCGGCGGCGACGGCCTTGGGGACGTCGGTGTTGAAGACACTCGGGATGATGAAGTTGGGGTTGAGCTCGTCGTCCTTGACGACGTGGGCGATCGCGTACGCCGCCTTCAGCAGCATGTCGATCCGGATCTCGCGTGCCCGGGCGTCGAGCAACCCCCGGAAGACCCCGGGAAACGCCAGCACGTTGTTGATCTGGTTGGGGAAGTCGGAGCGCCCGCTGGCCACCACCGCGGCGTACTTCTCGGCGTCGGCCGGGTCGACCTCGGGATCGGGGTTGGCGAGCGCGAAGACGACCGAGCGGGGAGCCATGTCGGCGATCCACTCGGCCGGCAGGACCCCGGGAGCGCTGACCCCGATGAAGACGTCAGCGCCACGCAGAGCGTCGTGGAGCCCACCGGTGACACGATGCGGGTTGGTGCGTGCGGCGAGCTCCGCGTGGGCCGGGCTGAGCGTCGCGTCTCCCGCGCAGAGGACGCCGCTGATGTCGGAGACCACGACGTCGACCGCGCCACCGGCCAGGAGAAGGGTCACGATCGCCGACCCGGCCGCGCCCCCACCGGAGACGACGATGCGTACGTCGGCCAGCTCCTTCTCCACGCACCGAAGGGCGTTGGTCAACGCCGCCAGGACCACGATCGCGGTGCCGTGCTGGTCGTCGTGGAAGACCGGGATGTCGAGGCTCTCGCGCAGGCGTCGCTCCACCTCGAAGCACCGGGGCGCGGCGATGTCCTCGAGGTTGATCCCCCCGAAGCCGGGCGCGATCATCTCGACGGCCTTCACGATCTCGTCGGTGTCCTGGGTGGCCAGACAGATCGGCCACGCGTCGATGTCGGCGAACCGCTTGAACAGCGCCGCCTTCCCCTCCATCACCGGCAGCGCCGCGCCGGGGCCGATGTTGCCCAGGCCGAGGACGGCCGAGCCGTCGGTGACGACGGCGACGGAGTTGCCCTTGATGGTGAGGCGGCGTACGTCCTCGGGGTTGTTGGCCAGCGCCAGGCTGACCCGCCCGACACCCGGCGTGTAGGCCATCGAGAGGTCGTCGCGGGTCCGCAGCGGGACCTTCGAGGTGACCTCGATCTTGCCGCCGATGTGGAGGAGGAAGGTGCGGTCGCTGACCTTGTGGACCTCGACGCCTTCCACCTGGCTGACCGCGTCGACCAGCACCTCCGAGTGCTCGGCGTCGGACGCCGAGCAGGTGACGTCGACCACGAGGCGGTCGTGGCTGGAGTCGGCGACGTCGATGGCGGTCACGATCCCGCCGGACGAGGCGATCGCGGTCGCCACCGCCCCGACGATCCCGTGGTCGGGCAGCGTGTGCAGTCGCATCGTGATGGAGTACGACGACGGGGTGGCCGACATGCTCCTCACCCTAGTGGGACGGCAATGCCCGGTCGGGGCCACGTCGTCTGCGCACCAGCACCACGAGCAGCAGGGCGAGCGCGACCAGCTGGGCGCCGCCGATCACGGCGACCAGGGCCACGCGGTCGACGTCGTACAGCCAGCCCGCGAGGACACCCCCGGCGAGCGCCGCCACGGCCTGGAAGGCCGCGAACGCGCCGTACGCCGTTCCCAGCCGGCCGAGCGGGACGAGATCGGCGACCAACGCCTTGACCGTGGAGTCCTGCACGCCCGTGGCGGCCCCCCACAGCAGCACGCCCACGACGGCGACGCCGACGCGGTCGGCGAACGCCAACGCCGGGACCGCCGCCACCACCGCCGGCAGGACCAGCAGGGTGCTCGCACCGATGCGGTCGTAGGCCAGGCCGGTGCCCAGCGACGACAGTGCCTCGGCCCCCATGGCCGCGGCGTACACCACCGGGACGACACCGGCGGTGACCAGGCCCCCGTCGACGAGGTGGAAGGAGATCACTCCGAAGGTCATCAGGCCGACGGTGGTCAGCGAGCAGGCGACGGCGTAGACGTAGAACGTCCGGGGCAGTGGCTCCGGCGCGGCCGTCGTCGCGTGGGCGTGAGCCGGCGGGTCACCCACGTGCCGGTGCATCCACGCCAGGACGCCGAGGGCGACCGCTCCCGGGACGGCGAGCACGGCGAGCCCGAGTGCCAGGTGCCCGGTCACCACGATGACGCCCGCGACGACCAGGGGGCCGAGCAGCGCGCCCACCTGGTCGAGCGCCTTGTGGACACCGAACCCCCGCCCGCGGCCGACGTTCGCGGCGGCCACTGCCAGCAGCACCGACTTCGCCGGGCTGCGCACGGCCTTGCCGGTCCGCTCGAGCAGCACCATCGTCGAGCCGAACACCAACCCAGCAGCGCCCAGAGCCGGCGCGAGCGCCATCAGCGGTACGCAGACGGCGGTGAGGGCGTAGCCCACCACCATCCAGCGCCAGTAGCGCCCCGACCGGTCCGCCGCCGGGCCCGAGAAGAGCCGGAAGCCGAGTGCCGCTGCCTCGCCCGCCCCCGTGACCAGTCCCACCGTCAGGGCCGAGGCGCCGAGCGAGGCCAGGAACGGCCCCGTGATCGAACGGGCGCCCTCGTAGACGAGGTCGACCAGGAGGCTGACGATCCCCAGCCAGAGCACGGTGCGCCATCCGGCCCACCTCCGGGCGTCGACGCCGGCTTGGGCTTCCTCAGACATCGCGGGTGCGGCGGTGCCAGGCCCAGGCCATGCCGACCACGATCAGGGCCACGATCACGCCGCTGGTGAGCCCGAGGTAGTGGGTCACCCGACTGATCGAGTGCGCCGCGAAGTAGCCGAGGAGCACGCAGGCGGTCCCCCAGAGCACTCCTCCGATCGCGTTGAACATCAGGAACCGCGGGTACTCCATCCGGCTCGCTCCGGCCAGCGCGGGCATCACCGCCCGCAGGAACGCGGTGAAGCGTCCCACGACCACCGCTCGGCCGCCGCGTCGTCGTAGGTAGGCCTGTGCCGCCGCGACCCGGTCCGGGTAGCGACGCACGAACGGCGCCCGGACCAGGCGCGGGCCCATCGTGCGCCCCACCTCGAAGCCGACGCTGTCGCCGAGGACCGCGGCCATGATCACCACCGCGAGCACCACGAAGACCGACACCTTCCCGGCGTCGGCGAGCACACCGCCGTACACGACGGCCGTCTCGCCGGGCAGGACGAAGCCGAAGAACAAGGCGGCCTCCCCGAAGACCAGGGCCGCGATGATCAGCAGCGCCACCCACGGCGTGACGCCGAGCAGTGTGTCGACGACTCGTTGCAGCATCAGCCGACCAGGTGGGCGTGGACCTGGGCCCGTTCACCTACGTCGACCGGGTTGGCATGGCCGCGCAGGTGCACGGTCACGTCCCGGTCGCGCAGCGTCAGCACGAGCGAGTCGGCGCCGACCTCGGACACCTCGCCGTTGATGAGATACGTGCCGTCGTCCTGCTTGTCGAGCAGCGAGCCCTCCTCGCCGTCCTCGACGTCACCGAGCGCCACCGCGACCAGGGCGGGGCGCCGCAGCCGGCCTCCCAGCCGCCAGGACAGCAGGATCAGCATCAGCACCACGAGGTCGGCGCCCAAGGTGAACACGGTCGCGGCGTGGCCCCGCTGCTGGCCCTCCAGCTCGTACAAGGCGGGATGCCCCTCCAGCACCCGTACGTCGACCTCTCCGGCCCGCTCCGCCGCTTGGCCGGCCGCTGCATCCACTCGCGCGGTCCGCACCTCCTGGCCCGGGTCGACGCTGGCCGGCAGCCGGAAGCCGAGCACGACGTCGTCACCCGCGACGCCCGACGAGACCACCGTCGCGGTCACCTGGATGCCGTCGGTGCCGACCCGGTGGAGCTGCCACTGGTGCACGGCGTAGGGAACGTTGATGACGACCAGGGCGAGCACCACGATCAGGATGCGCCGCGCGCGCCGACCCGGTGCCTTCACGTGCGCCAGTATGGCTGGTGGTCCCCGATCGCCTACGGCTCGCTAGCGTGCCGGTATGAACGCCCTGGCCGTCGCCGCGCCGAACGAAGCGGCTGCCGACGCGGCCGAGCGGGTGGCGCTGGCCGGGGGCAACGCGGTCGACGCCGCCCTGGCGGCCGCGCTGGTCGCGATGGTGAACGAGGTCGGGATCGTGTCCCTGAGCTCCGGCGGCTTCGTCACCGTCCAACCGGCCGACGGCGCACCGGCGTACACCGTGGACGGCTGGATGGACATGCCCGGGCGCGACCACACGGCGGGCGCGGCTGCCGGATCGACCTGGGATGTCGCGACGGCCTACGGCGGCGGCGTCGACCTCACCATCGGGCCCGGCTCGGTCGCGGTGCACGGCAGCCTGGCGGCACTCGGGGAGGCCCACCGGCGCGACGGTCGGCTGCCGTGGCACGAGCTGGTCGCCCCGGCGATCGAGGTCGCGCGGGACGGCTACCGGCTGACCTCGGCGTCGCGCTACTACCTCGACCACACCCACGACGACGTCTTCGGGTGGGACGCCGAGAGCCGAGCCGTCCTCCACGACGAGGAGGGCGAGCTGACCACCGGGCGGATCGTGATGCCCGACCTGGTGGCCTCGCTCGAGCTGATAGCCCGCGACGGTCCCGAGGCGCTGCATCGGGGCGAGCTCGCCGAGCAGATCAGCCGCGACGTGACCGGACGTGGAGGCCTGCTCACCGAGTCCGACCTGGCGGCCTACCGGCCCGTGGTCCGGCCGGCACTGGTGTCGCGGGTCGCCGGCTGGGCGCTGTCCACGACGCCGCCCCCCTCGGTCGGCGGGGTCTGCCTGACCGCGATGCTCCGTCTCCTCCTCGCCCATCCCGGCGAGGATCCCCTCGACCCCTCGCACGTCGTCCTGGTCCAGCGCGCGGTGCTCGGACACCGGCTCGACGTGCTCGACCACGCGCCAGATCTCGACGCGGCCGCACGGGCGCTCCTCGACCGGGTCGACCACGACCACCTCGCGGTCCTCGAGTCGGGCTCGACGGCGCACGTCTCGACCACCGACCGCTCCGGTACGGCGTGCGCCGTCACCTTCTCGTCGGGCTACGGCTCCGGGATGATCGCCGCCGGTACCGGGATCTGGCTCAACAACTGTCTGGGCGAGCAGGAGCTCCATCCCGCGGGGCGACATGCCGCGCTCCCGGGCACCCGGCTGCTCTCCAACATGGCGCCCACCGTGGGGCGCCATGACGACGGCTCCACGCTGGCGATCGGCTCGCCGGGTGCGGACCGGATCACGACCGCGATCGCACAGGTGCTCGCCGGTTACCTGTCCGGACTGTCCCTGCACGAGGCGGTCAACCGCCCCCGGGTCCACGTGCACCGCCCGGGGCGGGCCGACGAGGAGGTCCGGCAGGAGATCGACCTGACCATGTACTACGGCGGCGTCGGTGCCACCCTCGTGGACGCCAAGGGTCATCTGGTCGCGGCTGCCGACCCGCGCCGCGAGGGCGCCGTACGCCTGGTGGGGGGTCCCGCAGCGGCGTGAGCTGCGAGATTCGCGGCGCTCTGTGAAAATTCGTGCAGAAAGAGTCGCGAAACCGCGTCACGAGTGGTGGTTTCTGTCGTTTCTTCCCCGTGAGGGTCGCGATCCTGTTGGATCGTCCACACAGGTCGGCGGTCGCTCGGGGGAACGACACAGACGCCGACCGGGGGGTGTTGCCCATCGGCCTGGGGGGGACGAGGGCGCGGCGCCACTGCCCCCGCTCGCACGGCGAGCGGGGGCGCCTCACCTCGTCTCCGGATCCGGTCCCGTCAGCCGACGAGCTTGCGGGCCAAGGCCGCGGCCGCGCCTCGGTTCTCCACGCCGAGCTTGCCGAGCAGGTTCGAGACGTGCACGCTGACCGTCTTCTCACTGATGAACAGCGTCCCGGCGATCGTCTTGTTGGTCGCGCCGGTGGCGAGCTGGTCGAGCACCTCGCGCTCGCGGGGCGTCAGCCGGCTCAACGGGCCCTGCCGTGCCATCGACTCCGCGAGCGGAATCCGGCTCCGGGTGGCGATCCGGACCGCCCGTTGCTCGAGGCCGCGCGCGCCGATCTCGTGTGCGGCGGTCCAGCACTCGACGAGGAGCTCCCGGCCCTCGTCGCGACCTCCGTGCCCCAGCAGCTCCTGGGCGAGGTCCAGCCGGGGGTCGAGGGCGAAGAGGGTGCCGAACGGCGTGGCGAGCGCGATCGCCTCCCGCAGCGGGTCGACGGCCGGCTCGCCGGTGACCCTGACGGCGTAGGCCTCCGCCAGCGCGAGCTGGACGGCGAAGTACGACGTGGACCACTCGTCGGTGAGACCCGCCCTGGCCCGCTCGAGCTGACGCCCGGCACGCTCGCGGACGACTGTCCCGCGTGAGCGGGACGGGGACCCCGCCGCCACGGTCAGCGCCTGGAAGCCGATCCGCGCGGCGGACGCCGCCAGCAGGGGCGAGTCGCAGTCGTCGAGCCGGCCCAGGAACGACTCGGCCACCTCGAGGCACCGCGCCCCGTCGTCGCGGAGGTCGGCGAGCCGGAGCTCCTGGAGCGCGACGGCGTCGTCGGGATGGCGCCTGGCCAGCTCCGGTTCGCCCGCAGCCTCCGGCACCGTGCGACGTCGCCTCCTCGACGTCGCCCCGGGCCAGGGCCAGCTCTTGGTGCAGGTGCCGCCAGCGCGCTCCCGGGAGCGAGAGCTCGGGGAGCTCCGACAGCAGCAGTTCGGCCGACTCGAGCCGGCCGGTCCACACCAGCGCCATCACGATGTCCTCACCGCACCTGGCCTGCATGGTGCGGCGGCCGGCCAGGTCCTCGCGGTAGCCGGCCGTCGCCACGGTCATCCCCTGGGCGACCTGCCCCGACTCCATCAACCGTCCCGCGAGCAGTCCGACGGACTCCAGGGTCCACTCGACGAGCCCGGCACCCCGCGCCACGTCGATCATCTCGCCCAGGGTCGCGCAGGACTCGCTCACGCGACCGAGGAGCAGCAGCGCGTCGGACCTGAACATCAGGGCCAGCATCAGAGCATCGATCTCGCCCGCGCTGCGGGCTGCCTCGACCGCCCGCTCGGACGCGTCCAGCCCGGCGGCGAACCGGCCCTGGACGTCGTGCAGCAGCGCCAGGGCGCCGAGCGCCTGGGCCCGTGCCTCGGTCGGTGCGTCGCCCGCGCACTCGACGGCGACCCGGATCGCCTCCGTGGCACCGGACAGGTCCTCGTGGAAGATCCCGGAACGGCCCACGGCCGCGTGGGTCCGGCTCACCAGCAACGGGTCGGTGTCCGGACCGAGCATCTCCACGGCCCGACGGTTGAGCTCGTGCCAGCGCTGGAGGTCGCCCTGGTCGCAGAACGCCCTGGCCAACGCCAGGAGCAGCTCGACGTGGGCGCAGCCCGCCCGGGCCTCGGCGTCGGGAACCCGGTCCCACACGGCGAGGGCGCGCTCCCGGTGGGTGACCGCCTCGGCGGCGCCGATCCGCGACGCCACGTCGCCCGCCCGCACCGACGCCTCCAGGGTCCGCGGCAGATCGTGGGCGGCTGACCAGTGGAAGGCCAGGCGGCTCAGGGCCGACAGGCGCGGGTCCGGGTCCTGGTCGATCCGCTCCTGCAGCAGACGGGCGACCTGGGCATGCAGCCGGGTTCGCTCGTCGGGGAGCAGGTCGTCGTACACCGCCTCGCGGAGGAGCCCGTGCCGGAACACCAGCGAGCCCGCCTGTCCCCTCAGGAGGTTCGCGTCGAGCAGCTCGCGGAGGAACCCGTCGAGCTCCGCCTGGTCGGCGCCGGTCAGCTCCGCGAGCGCGTCGGTGTCGACGCGGGTCCCGTCGACGGAGGCGACGCGCAGCAGGTCACGCGGGCCGGCCGCCAGGGCGTCGACCCGCGCCAGGAACAGGTCGGACAGCTGCTCGGGGATCGCCTCCGGATCGGCCGCCGCCAGCTCCTCGGCGTAGAGCGGGTTCCCTTCCGAGCGGTGCAGCACCGAGCGCACCAGCGCCGCATCGGCCGCGCGTCGCGCATGCGACTCCACGATGCCGGCAATGCTCCTCGGGTCGAGGGGAGCCAGGTCGAGATGTCGGGCGCCGGGGAACCGACCGATCTCGGCCAGGGTCCTGCGGGCGGGATGGCGCCGGTGCAGGTCGTCGGTGCGGACGGTGAGCACGAAGAGAAGCTGTCCGTGCGCCCGGCGTGAGAGGGCCACGGCGAAGTCCTGCGTCGACCGGCCCGCCCAGTGCATGTCCTCCAGGACGAGGAGCAGGGGTCCGGCAGCGGCCGCCTCCAGCACGGTCTGCCGCAGGTCCTCCAGGACCCGGAAGGGCTCGGGACTCCGGGGGGTCTCCGGGTCCAGCAGCACTCTCATCCGGCGCGCGCACGGGCGCGAGTCGAGGTCCTCGATCGGCGCGATCAGCTCGCGCACCGCCTCGAGGACGGCGCCGAAGGCGATCCCGGCGTCGATGTCCAGGCAATGGCCCACCACCACGCGGCACCCGCGCTCCTCGGCACGGAGGGCCAGGTCCGTCACCAGGGTGGTCTTGCCGATCCCGGCGTCGCCACCGACGAGGACGGTCTGCGGGCTCCCGCCCAACGCGAGCGCCAGGGCGTCGTCCAGCTCGGCGCGCTCCCGCTCCCGGCCGAGAAGAGCGGGGCTCCCGCTCTGTGCCGGCATCCGGGCCACCGCCTTGACATGCGTCGTTCCCGAGGACAGCCATGGTAGGCGCGACCGGGCGGACACCGCCATCGCGTTCGGGCGGGGCCATCGGGGCGGATCGTCGTCAGCGGTCGAGCGCCGCCTCCCCGCCCAGACCCGCTTGACGCGCCTTGACGATGGCTGAGGAACGGTCGGAGACCTGGAGCTTGGTGAAGATGTTGGAGACGTGGTTACGCACCGTCTTGAGGCTGATCACCAGCTCGTGGGCGATGGTGGCGTTGCCCTTGCCACGGGCGATCATCTCCAGCACCTCGCGCTCGCGCTCGGTGAGGGACGGGAAGGCGGCCGTGGTCGAGCCGCGTCCGTGGGCGAAGTGGGCGATGACCCGCACGGCGATCTGTGGTCCGAAGATCGCCTCTCCGGCGGCCGCCGCGCGGATGGCTCGGACGATCTCCTCCTGGTCGGCCCCCTTGAGGAGGTAACCGCAGGCCCCCGCGCGCATGGCGGCGAACACGGAGTCGTCGTCCTCGAACATCGTGAGCACCACGACGGCGGTCGTGGCGGTCCGGCCCGTGATCTGGCGGGTGGCCTCGATGCCGTCGAGGTCGGGCATCCGCAGGTCCATCAGGACGACGTCGGGCGCGACGGACGCGGCGAGCTCCACGGCGCGGACGCCCGTCTCGGCCTGGCCGACGATCTCGATGTCCGCGGCCTCGGCCAGCATCAGCTCCAGCCCGCGCCGGAACGCAGGGTGGTCGTCGGCGATGAGCAGGCGGGTCACGTCACCACCTCCAGCGACTCAGCCTCGCCGAGCGGCAGTACGGCGCGGACCATCAGCCCACCTTCGGGCCGGCTGGTGATCGTGCAGCTGCCCCCGAGCTCGGCGGCTCTCTCACGCATCGAGGTCCAGCCCAGTCCCGTCGTCGTGCGCCGGTCGGTGCCGGAGCCGTTGTCCGACACCGTGAGCTCGAAGGCCCCGTCGATCGCGAGGGCGACGCAGCAGCGGGTGGCACCGGCGTGGCGCGCCACGTTGGTGATCGCCTCCGAGGCGATCCGGAACGCCGCCACCTCGACGGCCGCCGGCAGCGCCGGCAGTGCGCTCCGGACCCGCCACCTCGATGCTCATCTCGCCGCACAGGGCGGCCGCGCGCTGCCGGATGGCACCGACGAGACCGACCTCGTCGATGGCCGGCGGGCGCAGGTCGTCGACGACCCGTCGTACCTCCGCGATCGCCGACCGCACCTCCTCCCTGGCCTCCACCAGCAGGGAGTCGCGGTCGGCCGCGGCGCGGGACTGCGCCGCGTCGAGGGTGAGCACGATGGCTGCCAGCGACGGCCCGATGCCGTCGTGCAGGTCGCGACGGAGCCTCCGTCGCTCCTCCTCGCGAGCCGCGACGATGCGGCTGCGCGACTCGCGCAGCTCCTCGTTGAGCCGCTCCGCACGGACCAGGACGGCCGCATGACGGGCGAGGTCCTCGAGCAGCGACCGGTCCCCTGGGCTGAGGGTCCGCCCGGGAGGAAGGTCCACCACCAGGTCGCCCAGCGGCTCGCCGCGGTGGACGAGGGGGACGCCGGAGCCGGCGGGACCGATCCGTGCCCGGTCCGCCCGCAGGGCCTCGGCGACCGCTGCGGTCACCGCGTCGATCAGACCCTCGGGGTCGGCTGCCTCGGCGCGGTCGGCCAGGAGCCGGGTCGCTGCGTGAGGCTCGGCCCGCAGCCCGTACACCCAGCGCCCGATCCGCCGCCACAGCCAGGAGTACGCCGGGTGCACGGCGACTGCGACGACACCGACCGCCAGCAGGCCGCCGACGGTGCCGTCGCCGAAGACCCGGTCGGTCCCCAGGAGCAGCAGCGCGTAGATCACGACGACGGCCACGACCAGGAGCAGGTAGGTCAGTGTCCGGCTGAGCACCAGCTCGATGTCGAAGAGCCGGTGCCGCAGGATCGCGATGCCGATGGTGACCGGGAGCGCGATCGCGGACAGCAGCAGCGCTGCCTCGAAGACCGGCTGGCCACCATCGCCCCACAGGAAGTGCACTGCCCAGCCCGTGAGGAGCGTGACGGGTACCGTCAGCGCCCCCCAGACGAGCCAGAGCAGCTGCAGCCGCTCGTCGCCGGACGAACGCCGCAACCGGCTGCGCACGGCGAAGAAGCTGCCGAAGATCAGCAGCACCGTCAGCGCCAGGCCGCTCACGCCCAGCAGGCCCGAGACCGGCGCCGGCAGCCAGCGCAGCGGCGGGTCCGCGCCCCCGTGGGCATCGCGGAAGCCCCCCGCGTCACCGGCCGCCCCGACCAGGAATGCCGCGACGCCGACCAGACCGACCTGAACCCAGCGTCGCCAGAAGCGCGACGCGGCATGACCGTCGGGCAGCAGGTAGGCGATCAGCGTCAGCCAGAGGAACAAGAACACCCAGGCCCCTGCGGCGAGCTGATCGGCCACGGCCCCGGGACCTCCCTGGCTGTCCTCACCGAAGGCGAGCAGGGTGCCGAAGCACACGCCATGGGCGACCAGCAGCCACCCGATGCGCCGCTGGTGTGCGCGCAGGACCAGCAGGCCGACGCCCACCGGCACGACGGCGGCCCCTGTCGCCAAGACGGGATCCACACCGTCAGTGTGGACGCCTCGCGCTGGGGGAGCCAGGTTCCCGGGAACAGTTCCCGGCCCACCCGGGACGCCCGGATCGTGCGCCCGGGCTCGGCGGACCCGCACCGTGAGGCACCCGGCGAAGGCCGCCGGCGCCTGATCGGAAGGAGCGGGAGATGCCGCTCAGCACGTTCGAGAAGTTGCTGCCGTGGACCGGTGCGCTCGCCGGTCTCTGCTGGATCGGTCAGAGCTTCCTGTTCCACACGTCGTCCGAGGACAAGCCAGGGAGAGCAACGACCGCGATCATCCACGACCACCTCGCCCTCAACTACGGCGGTGTGGCGTGTCTGGTCGTGATGGGGGTCGCGTTGGTGTTCTTCGCAGCGGGCCTGCGCAGCCAGCTACGGTCGGGTGAGGCACGAGAGGCGACCTACTCCAACGTCGCGTACGGCGGGCTGCTCCTGATGTCCGCCGGACTCTCGCAGATGGTGATGTGGAACTGGGGCCTGATCAACGGCGCCGCCGACGCCCAGGACGACGTGGCTCTTCACACGCTGGACTTCGTCGGCTACTTCGGCTTCGCCGGCATGGGCATCGGGATCGCGACCACCTTCCTCGCCACCGGCCTGGCCGGGCTGGCGAACGCCGTGTTGCCGCGCTGGTTCGCGATCCTCACCCTCGTGCTGGGCGTCCTCAGCGCCCTGGGTGACGCGGGCATCCCGCCCGGCGGACTGGTCAACTACCTGCTGCTGCCGTTCTGGCTGATCGGCACGGCGATCGTGATGGCCAGGCAGCAGAGGGCCCCGGCCTCTCCTGCCGCCGTGCCCGGGGTGTCGCTGCGACCCTGACGCCGTCGCTCGAGGATGGCGCCCACCCCTCCGCGCTGAGCAGCGCGGGTCCCAGGTCGACGACCTGGGACTGTGGTGCGCGAGGGGGGAGTTGAACCCCCACGTCCTTTCGGACACACGGACCTGAACCGTGCGCGTCTGCCTATTCCGCCACTCGCGCCAGAAGCGGGCCAAGGCTATCCCAGCGCGCTCATGCGCCCCAAACCGGCGCCGGGGCGGCAGCCTCGGGGGCCGGTGCGGTACGGCGATCCGGATACCATCGGCGCAACCCGACCACACGCGGGCCGCGTCCCACCGGGACGGGAGGAGCCGGACGACCACACGGGGCCGAGACATGAGGGGAGGACGCGCGTGAGTGGCCTGCAACGATTCGAGCAGCGCCTCGAACAGTTCGTCTCCGGAGCCTTCGCCCGGGCCTTCCGCAGCGCGGTCCAACCCGTCGAGATCTCGGCGGCCCTGCAGCGCGAGTGCGACAACAACGCCCAGATCCTCTCCCGGCAGCGCCGGATGGTCCCCAACGACTTCCACGTCGAGCTGTCGCAGGCCGACCTCGACCGCCTCGCGCCGTACGACTCGGCGCTCGTCAAGGAGCTCGTCTCGCAGCTGCAGGAGCACGCGGAGAAGCAGAGCTACATGTTCTCCGGCCCGGTGAGCATCGGCTTCGAGGCCGCCGACGACCTCACGATCGGTCGCTTCCGCGTCCGCAGCCAGGCGCACGCCGCGGTGATCAGCAACGCCACGAACACCCAGGTGCGCCGCGCCCGCGCCTACCTCGAGGTGAACGGCACCCGCCACCCGCTCCAGCCACCGAGCCTGGTGGTCGGCCGGGGCACCGAGGCGGACCTCCGGATCAACGACCCCGGCGTGAGCCGCCGGCACGTCGAGTTCGCCGTCGACGAGTTCGCTGACGGCCGGGTGGAGATCGTGGTGTCGGACCTCGGGTCGACCAACGGCATGCTCGTCGACGGCCACCGGGTGTCGAGCGCGGCGCTCCATGACGGGTCGGCCGTGCGGGTCGGGCGTACGACGCTCACGGTCCGCGTGGTCGAGGAGGACGCCGATGTCTGAGCTGACGCTCTTCTTGATCAAGATCTCCTACCTCGCGATCCTCTGGATCTTCGTCCTCTCCGCCATCTCGGTGGTCCGCTCCGACATGTTCGGTGCCCGCGTGCCCCAGACGGCGCGCGAGGCGGCGGCGCCCAAGCCTCGGCGCCAGCCCAAGCAGAAGGCACGCAAGGGCGCACCCACCCACGTGCTGGTCGTCGACGGCGCCAACAAGGGCGACCGGGCCGACCTCGCCCAGGCACCGATCCTGATCGGCCGCGGGAGTGACGCCGCCATCCGGCTCGACGACGACTACGTCTCCACGCGCCATGCCCGGATCGCGGCCAGCGGCGACCAGTGGTTCGTCGAGGACCTCGGCTCCACCAACGGCACCTACATCGGCAGCGCCCGGATCACCCAGCCGACGACGCTCGCTCTCGGCACCCAGGTCCGGATCGGCAAGACCATCCTGGAGCTGCGGAAGTGACGTTCCGACTGCAGTACGCCGCGATCTCGGACGTCGGGCGCGTACGCAAGGACAACCAGGACTCCGGCTACGCCGGCCCCTGGCTGCTCACCGTCTGCGACGGTGTGGGCGGCGCCGCACGCGGCGACCTGGCGTCCAGCACGGCCATCGGGCAGCTACGGCTCCTCGACCAGCCTCCCGGGGACGACGACGACGAGCAGGCGCGCCTCGGGCTCGTCGACGCCGCCCTGCACCGCGCCTCCGACCGCATCGGCCACCTGGTCGACGAGGAGCCGTCCCTCAGCGGGACCAGCACCACCGCGACCGTCGCCCTGTTCGACGGCGTGCGCCTGGCGATGGGACACGTCGGCGACAGCCGCGCCTACCTGTTCCGCCACCAGGAGATCAGCCAGCTCACCAGCGACCACACGTTCGTCCAGAGCCTGATCGACGAGGGCCGGATCACCGAGATCGACGCCCGCACCCATCCCCACCGCAACCTGATCCTCAAGGCGCTCGACGGGGTGCACGAGGTCGACCCCGACCTGTTCACCGTCCAGCTGACCGAGGGCGACCGGATCCTGCTGTGCAGTGACGGTGCCTCCGGCTCCCTCGACAACGGCCGGCTCGCCGACATCTTGTCGAGCGGGACGCCCGACTTCGCCGCCGTCGAGCTCGTCCGGGCCAGCCTCGAGGCCGGCAGCACCGACAACGTCACCTGCATCGTCGCCGACGTCGTGCCCGCCACCGACGCCGACGTGCCCGCCACCCCGATGGTCGTCGGGTCCGCGGCCGAGCTCCGGCGCCGGCCGCGCAGTGGCTCGTCGTTCTTCCGGGGCCACCGCTCCGGCGACACCGGCGAGCTCGAGCCCGTCGCAGCCGAGATCCCCGACGACCTGCCGCCCGGCGTCCCCTTCGCGATCGACACCGACCCGGAGACGGCGCGCTACGCACCCCGCGAGCCGCGCCGCCACTCGTGGCTACGTCGGCTGCTGGCCGCGCTGGGGATCCTCGGGATCGCCTGGATGGCCGGCGCCGCAGCCTGGGGCTGGAGCCAGCACCAGTACTACGTCGGAGAGCAGGACGGCGTGGTCACGATCTTCCGCGGCGTCCAGGCCGACCTCCCGGGCGTCGACCTGTCTCATGCCTACAAGACCAGCAACGTGGAGGTCGCCCGGCTCGACCCCTACTCCGCCGGATCGGTGGAGGACGGGATCGGCGCGAGCAGCCTGGCCGATGCCGAACGCACCGTGCAGCGGCTGGCCGCCCACCAGACCCCGATCCCCACGACGGGAGGGTGACGTGGCCCAGCGCGCGACGACCCGCTCCTCCCAGCCCGGTGCCCTGATGCAGTTCGTCCACCGCCGGCGACGCGGGGCCGAGCTGTTCCTGCTCATCCTGGCGCTCGTGGTCGGCGTGGGCGCGTACGCCTGTGTGGGCCTGGGCGTGAAGGGCGAGGTGCCCGCCGACATCGTGTCGTACGGCGGGTGGCTGGCCGCCCTGATCATCGCGGCCCACCTGACGGTCCGGATGGTCGCGCCCTACGCCGACCCCGTGCTGCTCCCGATCGTGGCTGCGCTCAACGGCCTCGGACTGGCCGTCATCCACCGGATCGACCTGGCGCGAGGCACGCACTTCGCGCGCCAGCAGCTCGTCTGGATGACCATCGGCGTCGGGTTGTTCATCGCGACGCTGGTGATCCTGCGCGACCACCGCGTGCTGCAACGCTTCACCTACACCAGCGGCCTCGCCGCGATCGTGCTGCTCCTGCTCCCGATGGCGCCGGTCATCGGCAAGACCGTCAACGGCGCCCGCATCTGGATCCACGTCGGGTCGATGAGCTTCCAGCCCGGCGAGGTCGCGAAGGTCCTCCTGGTCGTGACCTTCGCCGGCTACCTCGTGCTCCACCGCGACGCACTGGCGCTCGCCGGGAGACGCGTCGCGATGGTCGACCTTCCGCGAGGCCGCGACCTGGGCCCGATCCTGCTGATGTGGCTGGTGAGCCTCGGCATCCTGGTCTTCCAGCACGACCTCGGCTCGAGCCTCCTCTTCTTCGGCCTCTTCCTGATCATGCTCTACGTCGCGACCGAGCGCGCCGGCTGGCTGGTCGTGGGCGGCGCGCTGTTCATCGCCGGCGCCTACCTCACCTACGCGTTCATCGCCCACGTGCAGGAGCGGTTCCTGCTGTGGTGGAACGTCTGGGCGCACTACGGCGAGGGCACCGACGACAAGGGCCGGCAGACGGTCGAGACCATGTTCGGGATGGCCTACGGCGGCCTCCTCGGTCGCGGCCTGGGGCAGGGCTCCCCCTGGCGGATCCCCTTCGCCGAGAGCGACTTCATCTTCGGCGCCATCGGTGAGGAGCTGGGCCTGACCGGCTCGATCGCGGTGATCCTGCTCTACGGCCTGATCGTCGAGCGGGCCCTCCGCGCGGCGCTGATCTGCCGCGACGACCTCGGCAAGCTGCTCGCCACGGGCCTGGCCGGCGCGATCGCCCTCCAGGTCTTCGTGGTCATCGGCGGCGTCACTCACCTGATCCCGCTGACCGGCCTGACCACGCCGTTCCTGTCGTACGGCGGGTCGTCGCTCGTCGCGAACTGGGTGATCATCGCCCTGCTGCTGCGCATCTCCGACGGCGCCCGCCGACCACCGCCCGACCTGACGGTCCCCGACGACGTCGACGTCGAGAACACCCAGGTGATCAAGCTGTGAGACGCCTCACGATGTTCCTCGACTCCCCCGAGCCGCCCCTGCGACGGGCAACGCCACGCCGACCCCGGTCCCCGGGTCGATCGTGCGTGCGACGAGGGAGGGGTCGTCGATGAACAAACCCATCCGCACGGTCTCCATCTTCTGCCTGTTGCTGTTCGTGGCCCTGGCCCTGAACGCGACGTACCTGCAGTACTACCACGCGAGCGCGCTCAACGACCGCCTCGGCAACGGCCGGGTGGCCGCCGCGACCTTCTCCCGCGATCGCGGTGCGATCCTGGCCGGGCGCGACGTGGTGGCCGAGAGCGTCGAGACCAAGGACCAGTACAAGTTCCAGCGCTACTACCGCAAGCCGTTCATGTACGCGCCCGTCACCGGCTGGTACACGTTCGGCAACGAGACCGGTGTCGAGCGCGCCCAGGACTCCTTCCTCTCCGGGGAGGACGACCGGCTGTTCGTGAACCGTCTGGTCGACCTGGTCAACGGCAACGCGACCAAGGGTGGCAACGTCGTGCTCACCATCGACCCGGCGGCCCAGCAGGCGGCCTTCGACGGGTTGCGAGCGCTCGGCCCCGACATCCAGGGCGCCGTCGTGGCCCTCGAGCCGTCCACCGGCAAGATCCTGGCCATGGTCTCGCTGCCGACCTTCAACCCCAACAAGCTCGCCTCCCACGACTTCAAGGCGGCCAACGCCTACGCCACGAAGCTGGCGAGGATGCCCTCGCAGCCGCTCCTCAACCGTGCCGTCCAGACCACCCTCGCGCCCGGCTCGACCTTCAAGCCACTGACGGCGGCCGCCGCGATGCAGACCGGGCGCTACACCGCCGGATCCCTGGTGCCCGGCGGCCCCAGCTACCGGCTACCGGGCTCCACCAAGGTGGTCCACAACGAGATCCCCAACTGCGGCGTGAACAAGATCCCGTTCACCCAGGCCATGGAATGGTCCTGCAACACCAGCTTCGCGCCGATCGCGGTCGACGTGGGGGCCGACGACATGCACAAGACGGCCGAGGGCTTCGGCTTCAACCAGAAGTACCTCGAGGACTATCCGGTCCAGGCGGTCTCCCTGTACCCCGCGGGGATGGACGAGGCCCAGACCGCACTGTCGGGCTTCGGCCAGAGCTCGGTCACCGCGACCCCCCTGCAGATGGCGATGCTCGCCGCCGGTATCGGCAACGGCGGCGTCGTGATGCGGCCCTACCTCACCGACGAGCTGCAGTCACCGTCACAGCAGCGGGTCGCGCCCGGGCCCGGTGAGAAGGAGCTCCACCAGGCCGTCTCGGCGACGAGCGCTGCGCGCGTGACCAAGCTGATGGTGGCCACGGTGCAGAGCGGCACGGCCAAGTACGCCGCGATCCCCGGCGTCCGGGTCGCCGGCAAGACCGGCACCGCGGAGAGCGGCCGGACCAACCCCGACGGCTCCGAGGTCCCGCCGTACGCCTGGTTCGTGAGCTTCGCACCGGCGTCGTCGCCCAAGGTCGCCGTGGCGGTGATGATCCAGCACATCAACCGGCCCACCAGCGAGATCGCCGGCGGGTCGTTGGGCGGACCGATCGCGAAGGCGGTCATGGAGGCGGTGCTGTCCCGTGGCTGAGCCGACGTACGACGACCCCACCTGCGCGCCGAGCACCCCGCCGGCCATCCACAGCTCGGCTTCGGAGCAACACCGTCACGAGGGGAAGGGTCACCAGTGACTCCCGAGAACAACCCAGACGGACAGACGCTGGTCGGCGGACGCTACGCGCTCGGCGAGCTGCTCGGCCGCGGCGGCATGGCGGAGGTCCGCAAAGGCACCGACACGCGGCTCGGCCGGGTGGTCGCCGTCAAGCGCCTGCGCACCGACCTGGCGAGTGACGTCACCTTCCAGGCCCGGTTCCGCCGCGAGGCGCAGAGCTCGGCGTCGCTGAACCATCCCGCCATCGTGGCCGTCTACGACACCGGCGAGGAGCAGGCGACCGACGGCTCGGGTGTCTCGCAGCCCTACATCGTGATGGAGTTCGTCGCCGGCCGGACCCTGCGCGACATCCTGCGCGAGGGGCGCAAGATCCTGCCCGAGCGGGCCCTCGAGATCACCAGCGGCGTGCTGTCGGCGCTCGACTACAGCCACCGCGCCGGCATCATCCACCGCGACATCAAGCCCGGCAACGTGATGCTCACCCCGTCCGGCGACGTGAAGGTGATGGACTTCGGGATCGCACGTGCGATGTCCGACGCGTCCAGCACGATGACCCAGACCGCGGCCGTGGTCGGGACGGCGCAGTACCTCTCGCCGGAGCAGGCCAGGGGCGAGCCGGTCGACTCCCGGTCCGACGTCTACTCCGCGGGCTGCCTGCTCTACGAGCTGCTGACGGGCCGGCCGCCCTTCGTCGGCGACTCCCCGGTCGCCGTCGCCTACCAGCACGTCCGCGAGCCGGCGGCTCCGCCGTCGGACCACGACACCGAGGTGGCGCCCGAGGTCGACGCCATCGTGATGAAGTCGCTGGCCAAGCGGGTCGAGGACCGCTACCAGTCCGCCGCCGCCATGCGCAGCGACATCGAGCGCTACCTCGCCGGCCACCCGGTGCACGTCGTACCCCCACCGCCCCCGGTCGAGCCGCCGACCACCGCCACCCAGCCGGCGGCGGTCGTGACACCGGTGCCACCGCCCGTGGAGGAGGAGCCCGAGGAGGACCGGGGCACCCGCCCGGGACTGTTGATCTTCCTGGCCCTGCTGCTGCTGCTCGTGCTCGGGCTCGCGGCGTACCTCCTGCCGAAGATGTTCGCCAGTCCCAACGACCAGGTGAGCGTTCCCGACCTGTCCGGGATGACCGAGCAGAGTGCGCGCGCTGCCCTCGGCGACGCCGGCCTCGAGGTGGGCAACATCGACCGTGCCTTCGACAACGGCGTGAAGGCCAACCACGTCGTCAGCCAGGACCCCGGCGCGGACGAGTCGGTCGCCCAGGGTTCCACCGTCGACTTCACGGTCTCGCTCGGTACCCATCCGACTCGGGTCCCCTATGTGATCGGACAGACCCGACAACAGGCCGAGTCGGCGCTCCAGGACGCCCATCTCGATCCGGTGTTCCACCAGACGAAGTCCGACCAGCCGAAGGGCACCGTCGTACGGACCGACCCGGTCGCGAACACCCAGGTGTCACAGGGGTCACCGGTCGACGTCTTCGTGTCCAAGGGCCCGCAGAAGATCCCCGACGTCGTGGGAATGAAGCAGGCCGACGCGGAGAAGACGCTGCGCGACGCGGGCTTCGTGCCGGTCCCGGTGCCGTCCTCGAGCTCCGACGCACCCGAGGGTCAGGTGATCCAGCAGGTCCCGGGTGCCGGACAGACCGCGCAGCAGGGCGCGCAGGTGACGATCGTGGTGTCGTCGGGTCCGAGCTCGCCGTCGACGTCGCCCTCCTCACCGAGCACCGAGACCTCGAGCCCGCCCAGCAGCCCGACGACGGCGTCGTCGGGGCCCTCGGCCAAGCCTCCCGTCTGACGTCCCGGCCCGCGGCGTCAGCTGGAAGGGCTGCTGCCGCTCGAGGGGAGCACGTGGGCGTAGGACATGCCGACCAGCCCGTCATACGCCGGCGCGGTGATCGTGTCCTCGACCTGCTCGTCCCAGCCGACCGCGACCTCGGGGTCGGCGGCATCCTCGCGGTAGACCTGCAGGTAGGGGTCGCGGGCGATCTCGGTGGTGATCGCGGCCGGGTCACCGACGGCCGAGATCACGTAGGGCTGGCTGTAGGGCACGCCCTGCAGCTGCACGGCGTTGCCGATGCAGCGGATGCCGGTGGTGCTGACCACCCGCTGGCCCTGGATGGTGACGGCCTGGGCTCCGGCCTTCCACATCGCGTTCACCACCGCCTGGATGTCCTGCTGGTGCACGATCAGGAGCTTCGGGTCGACCGTGGAGCTCGAGGTGACGTCCTCGGAGGCGTCGGAGAGAGTCACGGTCACCCCGGGGCCGACCTGGGGAAGCAGCCCGGCGGGTTCGCGCAGCGCCGCGGTCTGGCGGTTGACCGCACGCACCTGCTTGTTGCCGATGGAGCCGCTGAGCAGGGAGATCTGGTTGTTGAGGTCCGACACCTTGCCCTTGAGGCCGTCGACCCGCGTGGCGTCGTACTGCACCAGCGAGGCGAGGTCGGTGAACCGGCCCGGTCGCAGGTCGGTGCCCTCGCTGCTGTGGGCACTCACCACGAACAGCGCGCCACTGACGAGGCCGACCACGGGCGTGGCGACGCGCCAGACCAGAGAGCGACGCGGACGCGGAGGATCCGCGTCCACCGGGTCGTCGCCCGGTGGTCGTGAGCCAAGGCCGGGGAGCCTCCGCTGGGGTCGCGTCGCCATGCCGACTAAGGTAACCCGCGTCGTCTGAGAGGACGCCATTCCGGCGTCGGTTGCGTGGAGGAGTGCCGGTGGCCAAGCTCAAGGCCCAGCAGAAGTTCGTGGACCCCGACCGGGGCCCGCTGGTGAGCGCCCGCTTCGTGATCGCGATCGTGATGATCCTCCTCGGGATCGCGTGGATGGTCTTCTACTACACCCAGGTGCGCGTCGACCCGACCGCGGTGCCGGCGCCCAAGGCCGGATCACCCGCGTTCATGGCCGACCTGAAGGACTGGAACTACGCGATCGGCTTCGGGCTGATCCTGCTCGGGCTGCTGCTGTGCGCCCATCCGTCCACGCCGCTGGGTCGCGACCGCGGCGTCGTGATCGGCATGCTCACCTGCTTCCTGTTCGGCCTGCTCTGGATCTGCACGTTCTACGTGCTCTCCGGCGACCAGCTGCCCAAGGTGCCGATCTTCAACGACCTCGACCAGTTCAACCTGGTCGTCGGGATCGGCTTCATGGCCGTGGGGTTCGCCTACGCGACGCGCTGGGAGTGAGCCTCGAGGGCGTCGGCTCGGACCGAGCCTGCGAGGGTTGAGCGACGCATCGCGACCCACGGACGGACGAGCCTGCGAGCCCGTCGAGGGCCCCATCGATCGAGCAGGGCGAGACCTCCCGCCTGTCACAGCTTCATCAGGAGAGGGAGGCGAACCGTCGCTTCTCGTGTCGAACTCACCATGAGAAGCCGTGCTTCACCACGAGAACATGGTGAAACCGGGACCCGAGCTGCCGACGAGCCGATTCCACAGCTGTGCACTCACCTGTGGAGAATGACACCGCGGTAGTTCTCCCCAGGTTCATCCCCCGCCGGGGACAGCCCGTGGGCCGGGCGGCTAGCTGAGCACCGCGGTCCGGGTGACCACGGCGACGACCACGAGCACGCCGACCAGCGCGAAGCCGGCG
Organism: uncultured Actinomycetota bacterium; assembly: GCA_963805345.1. Lineage (GTDB taxonomy): Bacteria > Actinomycetota > Actinomycetes > Propionibacteriales > Nocardioidaceae > Nocardioides. The sequence goes on along the minus strand of CAWDUA010000017.1, from coordinate 5,444 downwards.
CCCTGCCACGCCGTACGCCGCTGCCGGGGCGCGTAGGCCAGCACCACCGCCAGGAGGACCCCGCCGACGAAGCCGCCGAGGTGGCCCTGCCAGGAGATCGTGGAGCGACCGAAGAAGGTGAGGGCGACGTTGAGCCCGATCCAGACCAACAGCTGGTTCATGTCGGCGCGCACCTTGTAGGCCATCACCAGCAGGGCACCCATCAGGCCGAAGATCGCGCCGGAGGCACCGAGGGTCGGCGTGTACTCACCGGAGAGCCAGTAGACGACCGCGGACCCGACGAGTCCGGAGAGCAGGTAGAGGCCGGCGTAGCGCAGGCGGCCGAGCATCAGCTCGAGCTGGGGTCCGAGGACCCACAACGCCACCATGTTGAAGCCGATGTGCAGCAGCTCGACCTGCGTGAACATGCTGGTGACCAGCTGCCAGGTGGCGCCGTCGCTGACGCCGGGGAGCCAGGTGCCGCCGTTGGCCGTGCACGCCGCGTGGGAGACGTCGAAGCCCCCACCCTGGACGACGCACAGGCCCTTGGGTCGCAGCGCGAGCCGGTCGACCCAGCGGCTCCCGGCGCCTCCGGTGGCCAGGATGAGGACCCAGATCGCGGCGTTGATCGCGATCAGCGTCATCGACACCACGCCCTGCCGAGCCGGGCGGAGGCCGCCGTACGGCGTACGGGCGGCGCGCGTCTCCTTGCGGCCCTCGTCGACGCAGGTCGGGCACTGGAAGCCGACCGCGGCGTCGCGCATGCAGTCGGGACAGATCGGCCGGCCGCAGCGCTGACAGGAGATGTAGGTCTCGCGGTCGGGGTGGCGATAGCAGGTAGGAACGCCGGCGGGGTCCCCCGCCGGCGCCGTCCCTGGTCCGTCCGTGGTGCTCAGGGTTTCCGGACCTCCACGCTCTCGATGACCACGGGCTCGACGGGGCGGTCGCCACCGCCGGTCGGGGTCGTGGCGATCGCGTCGACCACGTCGCGCGACTCCTGGTCGGCGACCTCGCCGAAGATCGTGTGCTTGAAGTTCAGCCACGGCGTCGAGCCGACGGTGATGAAGAACTGCGAGCCGTTCGTGCCGGGGCCGGCGTTCGCCATGGCGAGCAGGTAGGGCTTGTCGAAGACGAGCTCCGGGTGGGGCTCGTCCTTGAACGTGTAGCCCGGACCACCGGTGCCGGTGCCGAGGGGGCAGCCACCTTGGATCATGAAGCCGCCGATGACGCGGTGGAACGTCAGCCCGTCGTAGTAGGGGACGCCGGACCGGCCCGCGTCGTCGCGGTAGTCCTTGGTGCCCTCGGCCAGACCGACGAAGTTCGCCACGGTCTCGGGCGCGTGGTCGGGGAACAGGTTGATCGTGATGTCGCCCCGGTTGGTCTTCAGGACGGCCTGCTGGTCAGCCATGTCTGCCTCTCGCCTGTGGGTAGCTGGTGCGCTGCCGATCCTCCCACGCGCGGCAACCCCGGTGGCCACCGCCCGCGTCCGCGGTAGGGGGTCCCCCTGTTGGGTACGTGGCGGACATGATGGGATGGGAAACCAGACGAGAGGAAGTTGTGCCATGGGCATCCGCCGGAACAAGACGATGATGGAGCAGGCGGCCGACTACGTCGAGGCCGCGGTCGAGACCGCGCGCGAGAAGGCGGGGCCCGCGATCGCCGACGCGATCGACAAGGCCGGACCGATCCTCGCCGACGCCAAGGACAAGGCCGGACCAGCGCTGTCCGACGCCAAGGACAAGGTGGGCCCGGCACTGTCCGACGCCAAGGACAAGGCCGCGCCGATCGTGGCCGCCGGGATCGCCGCCGCGGCGGCGCAGGCGTCCAACGCCGCCGACCTGGCGTCGGAGAAGGTCGCCGAGCTTCAGGCCGAGATCAAGGGCGAGCCGAAGAAGAAGCACACCTTCCGCAAGATCCTGGTCATCACCGGCGTCGCGGCCCTGCTCGGTTTCGTGGTCAAGAAGCTGGCCTCGCGCGGTCAGCAGGACAACTGGCAGTCCTCGTACACCCCGCCGCCCCCGCCGGGCCCGAAGTCCTCGGACACCCCGATCTTCGACGCGGCGGCGGCGGCCTCCGACGACGAGCCCGCCGCGGACGAGGGCGGGGCAGGTCCTGACGAGGCGCTGGCGGACGCCGACGACGAGCCCCACCCCGTGACCACGCCGGACGAGCCGGCCGACGTGGTCGAGGTCGAGTCGGAGAAGCCGTCGACCAAGTCCTGATCCTCAGGACGCCACAGCAGTACGCCGGGACCGGCCGCGGGGGAGCTCCTGCGGCCGGTTCTCTGCTACCCAGGCGTCGATCCGCTCCCACCAGCCGAAGAGCCACTCGATCTGCTCCTCCCGGGCGGTGGGGATCTCCTCACGCGGCACCTGCCACCACCGCATCACGAGCACCTTGTCCATCGGCAGCTCGCGCCACACGTCGCGCACGGTGAGCATGTGGTCCAGCCCGGTGTGGGCGACCAGGACGACGTCCGCGTCCGGGGCTGCGCCGAGGGCCGAGAGGAAACCGCCCGGTCGTGGCGCCAGGACGTGGGCCATCCGGGACGCGCGGTCGGCCATGTTGTCGAGGCCGCGTCCGCGCAGCAGCTCGATGCCGCGGCGGCGGCGCTCGGGGGTGAAGTTCCCGCCCTCGGGGAAGATCACGAAGGCGTCGTTCTCGTCGAGGCCGCGGGCGAGCTCCGCGATCTGCGACTCGTAGTCCTGGCCCTGAGCCGGGTTCGTCTTGATGAAGCGCGCCGGGAGTTGCCCGAGCACGACGTCGACGACCGGGTCCCACGCCATGGTGTCCTTGAGCACGACCCGCGGCTCGCGGCCGTACCAGTCCATCAGGGTGTGGATCAGGGTGAACGAGTCGCCCGGACCGGCATGGCGGCAGGCCACGATCAGCGGCGTGCCGGGGTGGGCGTCAGGACTGGGACCCTCGGTCTCGATCCGGAGCGCGAGGACCCGCCGGGCCTCGGTGAACACCACCCACATCAGCCCCTGCACGAGGTCGTAGTGGATGCCCTCGAAGTACGGCGTGCGGATGCGCCGGCCGAACCCGGAGGCGAGCCAGAGCCCGAAGAGCACGACCAGCAGGACGCTCTCGGCCGTCACCGCGACGACGCACATCCACAGCAGCCGCAGCGCTCGCCACCGACCCGGCAGCACCGGTGCCAGCGCGGCCGCCACGATCAGCCACAGCGGCAGGAGGATCCACAAGACGACTGCCAGGCCGATCATCGCCGGCGCGATCACGCAACGCCGGAGCACCCATCTCACCGGTCACCGGCCAGGTAGTCCCGCGACGCCTCGTAGCTGGCCTCGATCCGCTTGCCCACCTGGGAGAAGTCGCGGTGGGCCAGCAGCGAGTCGTCGCGACCCGACGTACCCCGCGCCGGGAGGACGTGCACCTCCACGCCGTCGGGCACCTCCGCGAGCTCACGGGCGAACCGGTGGCGCCGGGCGATCTCGAAGGAGACCCGGGCGACCTGCCAGGGCCGGGTCGGCACCGTGAGCGGGCGGTCGATGCGCCCGACCTGTAGCACGAAGACGCGGTCAGCGCCCAGGAGCACCGCCCGTCCGAGCGGGATGGAGTTCACGATGCCACCGTCGAGGTAGTGCTCGTCGCCCACCTGCGCCGGCGGCAGCAGGCCGGGTACGGCGGCGCTCGCCATGATCGCGTCCACCAGCCGTCCGCTGTCGAACCAGTGCTCCGCGGCGCGCTCGATGCTGGCCGCGCAGACCTGGAACCGCACCGCGAGGTCCTCGAAGGTGGTCTCGCCGAACTCCTCGAGGAGCCGCTGCTGCAGCGGCTCCGAGGAGTAGATGTGGGTGCCCGTCGAGACCGCCCGTCGTACGGTGCGCAACGGCCGGTCCGAGACCGTGCGCATCGTCGCGGCGTCCTGCCACAGATCGGTCAGCCGGTCGATCACCGTCGGCGTCGGGTCGCGGGCCACCATGGCGCCGTTGAGGGCGCCGACACTCGTGCCGAGCACCAGGTCGGGCGTGATCCCGGCCTCGAACAGGGCGCGCAGCATCCCGACCTCGGCAGCCCCGAGCACCCCACCGCCCCCGAGCACGAACGCTGTCGTCATGGAGCCATTGTCGGGTAGTCCGTGACGAAACTGTCGTTCTGGAGGCCTCCGAACGACCGAAACGTCACGGACTATCCCGCAGTGGCAGCGAGCTCCGGGTGCTCCTCGCGGATCCGCCGGGTGACGACGTGCTCCACCCAGAAGATGACCAGCGGCACCAGCCCGGCGATCACCACCAGCAGTGCGAAGGGCACCGACCAGCGGGTCTGGCGCCACAGCAGGAACGAGACGATGACGTAGGCGATGAAGATCCAGCCGTGCGCGAGCCACAGGATGCTCCACTGCTCGCCCCACTGCTGCAGCGACGAGCCCTCGGTCGCGAAATGGCGCGCCGGGAACACGACCAGGGCGCAGAAGGCGAGCAGGACACCCACCACCATCGCCAGCACGCGGTAGGCGACGAACAAGCCTTTCGACACGGACACGGCGTCGAACCTACCCGGCCGTCCCAGCGCCTCCACGGCGAGGGCGCCCGAGCACGTCCTCCATCAACCAGCGCCACCACATGAAGATCGCGAAGGCGCCGAACACCCACCACTGGAAGGCGTACAGGAGGTTGCGCAGTCCCGTGGATGCGTCGGCCCCGGGGAGGTGCTCGGCGTCGGCCGGGGCCAGGCCGGCCGTACCCGCGGCGGTCGTCGCTCCGTCCGGTACGGCGCGGTCGGTGGCGATGACGTAGCCGCCGTAGAGGTCTCGGCCGGTGCGCTGCAGCAGGTCGGTGATGCTCAGCTCGGGGAGCACCGCGTCGGCGGTGTCGCCGTCGGGCGCGCCGGTGTCCTCGGGCGGTTGCAGCAGCCCGACCAGCGCGGCGGCTCCGCGTGGGGCCGCCGGCGCCCGGCCCGGATCGGTGAGCCACCCCCGGACCACCGGGATCTCGGACCCGGAGGCGGTCACCACCGGCGTCACCGCCCAGTAGCCGGTCTGTCCGTCGCGCACCCTCCCGGAGATGAGCACGCTGCCCGCCGGGTCCCAGGTGCCCTCGACCGTCACCGGCCGGCCGAGGGCGTCACCGGGGTAGGCCGCGTCCGGGCCGAGCACGGAGTCCAGCGGCACCGGCGGCTCCCGCGTGACCGACGCGGCGTTGTCCGCCCGGTGGGCGCGCCACACGTCGTACTGCCACCGGCCGAGGAGGACCGTCGCCACGACCGCCGCCACCATCAGCAGGTGGATGCCCCAGTAGCGCGGGGCCAGCGCCCGAGCCGCGGGGCGGACGGCGAGGTCGGACGGCACGAGGTCAGGCTACGCAGCGGTGCTGTGGCGCTCGGGCCGGACCAGCAAGACGTCATACGGAGCGAGCCATAGATGGCCCGGAACGTATGACGTCCTGGGCGGAGAACGGGTGGTGGAGCCTAGGGGACTCGAACCCCTAACCCCCTGCTTGCAA
>CAWDUA010000016.1:0-66372 GCA_963805345.1 uncultured Actinomycetota bacterium | reverse complement strand
GCCGGACCCTGTCACGCGTTCGTGCACACACTTCTCACACAGGTGAATCGTTGCGCCGCGCCAGGTGTAACCGGCCATTGAGTTGGCGGCAGTCGCCTCACGGGTGGCTGCCTGCGAGGGCGCAAGGATCGGGCGCTGTGCATCCACGCGTCGTCGCGTGTTGGCGATGGGGTCATCGGTTGGTCACACGACCGCCCGAGGCTCCGGTGTGTCCCCGACCCTTGGAAGGAACCCGATGAAGCGTGTCCTCTGGGCTTTGCCCGTTGCCGTCGTAGCGGCCGGCGCCGCGACCGTCGCGTCTGCGCATCCCCCGAACGCTCCGCGGTTGACCGGAGTGTCCGCCGCCAACACCAAGTCGCCCGGCTTCGCGCCGGCGACGCGGCTCTCCCCGCAGCTGTCGCAGACCGTGGTCGCTCAGGGCGCCACGAAGCTGGAGAACCCCACGGCGCAGATCGCCTACTACGGCTACGACAGCGACCAGGTGAACGCGGCCGGCGAACCGCTGATGGTGCCCCTGCCCAGCGCCCCGACGGTCGAGGCGCACAAGACCGAGCCGGACAAGAACACCTACCTGGTCTTCAAGAAGGGTCTGCACGGCGCGGACCCCGACTACGACTACGGCACTCACTTCCTGTTCCAGGGTCACGAGAGCGGCACGCCGGGCTACGTCACCCGGATCAACCTCGACGCCGACGCAGCCCACCGGGTGACTCTGCTGGCGACGGTTCCCAGCGGTGACATCGACGGCAGCACCTGGGACCCCTGGGCCCAGCGGCTGCTGCTCACGACGGAGAATGCGAGCGCGCCGACGTACGCCGCGACCGCCGACTACCCCTCGACCGTCACCGACGTCTCCGGCGCGCTGGGCCGGGGTGGCTACGAAGGCATCCAGAACGACTCTGCCGGCGAACATCTGGCTCGTCGAGGACATCGGCGGAGCCAAGAAGGTGAACACCTCGGGCGCCACCACCGCCGCCAAGATCCCGAACAGCTTCGTGTACCGCTACGTGCCTGCCACACCTGGCGACCTCCAGAACGGCCGGCTGCAGGTGCTGCAGGTGAGCAACGCCAGCGGCCAGCCCATCACCCGGGAGAGCCAGACCGCGCTGAACAGCGCCGACCAGCTCGCCCTTCACACCTACGGCGCAAGGTTCGACACCCGGTGGGTGACCATCCACGACACCGCGACCGACGGAACAGCCTCGTTCAACGCCAATGCACTCGCCCTGGCCGACGGGGGTACGCCGTTCAAGCGACCCGAGAACGGACAGTTCCGTCCCGGATCGCACTTCGGCGAGTTCTTCTTCGACGAGACCGGAGACACCGACGCCACCAGCCCCGAGAACGACATGGCAGGCGGCTGGGGCTCGGTCTTCAAGCTGCGCCAGTCCAGCCCGACGTCCAACACCGGCACCCTGTCGCTGTTCTACAAGGCCGACCAGTCGACCGCCGGGTTCGACAACGTGACCTTCCTGTCGAAGAACCTCGTCACGTTCGTCCAGGACGCCGGAGACACCTTGCACACCCAGGCGAACGCACTCGACTCCGGCTGGGTCTTCGACGTGACCCGGGACTACTCACACGCCGGGACCCATCCGCTCCGCTGGATCGCGGAGGGCCGCGACCCCTCGGCCACCATCGACTCGGCCACGCCCACCGGGAACGACGGCGACAACGAGCTCACCGGCGTCCACGTCTCCGACGGAGACCCCACCGTCGGCGGGCTCCTCGGTGCCAAGACGCCCCAGCTCAACAACCCGAAGTGGCGCTGGTTCTACACCCAGCAGCACGGCGACAACGCCACCTACGAGGTGACCTTGAACCACTGAGTCCCACCAGTCGGCGACGGGTGGGGGTTCCGGCAACGGGGCCCCCACCCGTCCACTTCGGCTCGCTGGTGGCGTCGCGTGACAGCCGACCACCTCGACCTCGGCTGGTCCGCCGCCCGTCGCGGCGACCCGCAGGCACTCATGCGTCCCGGCCAAGCGATCGAACTCCTGCCAGCCCTGGGACTTCCTCCATCTCCTTTGAGGGCACGGCGGACCGAACGCGGCCCGAGGTGTGATCCGGTCGCCGCGGTCCGGGAGTGCATCGGCAGGTCCTCGAGGTGGAGCGGTGGCCTGGCATTGTGTGCGGACATGGAGGTCTATCGCACCCCGGACGCTGCTTTCGATCACGTTCCCGACTTCCCCTGGGAGCCGGCGTACGCCGAGGTGAGCGACCCCGACGGAGGTACCTTGCGGATGGCGTACGTCGACGTCGGGCCTGCCGACGGACCGGTGGCGTTGCTGCTCCACGGCGAGCCATCCTGGTCGTTCCTCTACCGTCACGTGATCCGGGTGCTCGCCGACGAAGGCATCCGGTGCGTGGCGCCCGACCTGGTCGGCTTCGGCCGGTCCGACAAGCCGCTCGGTCGAGACGCCTACACGTTCGCCAGGATGGTCGAGTGGACCCGGCAGCTGGCGTTCGACCGTCTCGACCTGGGTGAGATCACGCTGGTCGGCCAAGACTGGGGAGGCCTGATCGGACTCCGTCTGGTCGCCGAGCATCCCGGCCGATTCGCCCGGGTCGTGGCAGCCAACACCGGACTGCCCACCGGCGACTTCGACATGCCTGAGATCTGGTGGCAGTTCCGTACCGCGGTCGAGAGTGCCGAGGTCCTCGACATCGGGCGCCTGGTCGCCGCCGGCTGTGTGCGCCCGATGACCGACCAGATCCGCGCGGCGTACGACGCGCCGTTCCCCGAGGAGCGCGCCAAGGCCGGAGCTCGAGCGATGCCCGGTCTGGTGCCCACCCGTCCCGACGACCCGGCGAGTGCAGCCAACCGCGCGGCCTGGGAGGTGCTGAAGACCAGCGACACGCCGCTCCTGCTGACGTTCAGCGACGGCGACCCGATCACGGGCGCCATGGCACCGATCCTGCGCCGACTCCTCCCGGGGACCCGGGGACTGGCCCATCCCGTCATCGAGAACGCCGGCCACTTCCTCCAAGAGGACGCCGGCGAGGAGCTCGGGCGCGTGGTCGCCGAGTTCATGTGCAACTGAAGGCGTGGGCGAGATGACCCGTTCCCCCCCTGGCGGCGCGGGTCGAGAGCCCCGCTCGTGACGTGCAGCGTGTCCCAGCCGTCATCGCGACGGGCACAGGCGCCAGGACGACGCTGAGCGGATGCCCGGCTCTAGGCTCGCCGCATGGGACTCTTGACCTTCAGCATCAACGTCACCTTGGACGGCTGCGTCGACCACCGAGAGGGAATCGCCGACGACGAGACGCACGCCTTCTTCACCCGCCTGATGGATGAGGGCGGGGCGATGCTCTGGGGCCGCGTCACCTACGAGTTGATGGAGAGCTACTGGCCGGCGGTCGCGCGCGGCGACGAGGAGGCGCCCCCGGCGCTACGTGAGTGGGCGGTCAAGCTGGAAGCCAAGCCGAAGTACGTGGTGTCGTCGACGCGAACGGACTTCGCCTGGACCAACAGCCACCACATCGCTGGGGACCTGCGCACGAGCGTGCAGGAGCTGAAGGACGAGACCCCGGACGGCGTGCTCCTGGGGAGCGGCACGGTCGCAACCGAGCTGGACCGACTGGATCTGATCGACGAGTACCAGTTCCTCGTGCACCCCAGGATCGCCGGCCACGGCCCGACCTTGTACCAGAACGGACTCCCCAGCACCCGACGGCTCGAGCTGGTCTCGGCGACGCCGCTGCGCAACGGCGCGGTCGCTGTGCACTACCGGCGCGCGCGCTGACTCGAAGCAGGTCCCCGCGCCGCCCCGCTCACGACTGCGTCGGGGTCGTCTCCGTCAAGACCCTTGGCCGGCGTCGGTGGGGTGAACGGAGGCGTCGTACCAGCGCAGCACCCGCAGCGCCCTGAGGGTGTTCCACCTGCTCGGCGCACCGTCGGGTTCTTCGAAGCGGAAGTGGACAGCGCCGGGGTGGGTGTTCTCGAGCAGCCACCGGCCGTCGGGTCGTTGCTTGGCGCGGACCTGTTCGATCGCTTCGCTCAGCCGCTCGTCCGGCGTGCCTCCGCGCCGGGCGAAGTACTCCGTGGCCTTGAGCAGGTCGTAGTGCCAGCGCGGGGGGTGCGAGAACAGTGCCCACTGCGGGTTGACCTCCTCGCCCGTGCGCAAAGACCGGAACAGGTGGCGTCGGAGCAAGTACTCCTCACCGTCGCGCCGCGCCCGCTGTACCTCCTCGGACCCGCCGGTGTGACGCTCCCAGCTCAGCAGAGCGTCGATCACCTCCAGGGTGCTGGCGAAGGAAGACGGCGCCGGGCCTGCGGGGGCCCAGCAGTTCCAGCCGCCATCCGGCATCTGGTCGGCGATGAGCCGCCGCACCACCGGGGCGACGTCCACGCCCAGGTAGGTACCGATCAGGATCGTCCCGGCGTTGATGCAGCAGTCCTCCTCGCCGTCGAAGAACGGCAGCCCGTCGCACTCCCAGCGGCAGTTGCGGGCCACCAGGTCCGCGGTCTCCTGCATCACCGCACTGTCCGGCGGTAGGCCGAGACGGTAGAGGTCGAGCAGGACCGGGTATGTCGCGGTCCACGGCTGGCCGGGCGCAGCACCCGGCCCTTCGGTCGGTGCCTCGGTCGGTTCAGCGTCAGGAGACGGCCACGGAGGCGATGGCTCACCGGCGGCCAGCGCGCGGGCAGTGGCCGCTGCGAACGCCGCTGTCTCCGGAAAGCAGGCTCCGTTCGCCCACAAGCCATCAGCAGCCCGCAGTGCCAGCAGCCGAGCACCCCACCCCTCGCGCTCCACCCGCGCCCGCTCGTTCGCCACCTCGGCTGCGGGGGCGTCGACGAGGTCGCGCAGCACCTGCCAGCGGATCGCGGGGTCACCCTCCAGCAGCCACTGCACCACGGGATCGTCCTCCGCCCATGGCGCTGTTCGCGGCTGGTACGGGCCCTGATCCTCCCTCGGTTCCATCTCCGAGACCCTAATCGGACCCATCGGACTCGTGGGCCGCCACGTAGAGCGTCCGTCCGCCGGGTGCTCGTGCCGGCAGGGACCGTCGATCCGATGTCCGAGCCGGTGATACCGGCTCGCCGCGTCGGGACTACGGTCGAGGACGTGCACGAACACCAGCGGTTCGACGAGGCGGCAGCGACGTGGGACGACGATCCCGGTCACGAGAAGCGGCAGGTGGCGGTGGCTCAGGCCATCGAGCAGACCGTGGATCTCCGCCCCGACATGCGGGCTGTTGACGTCGGCGGCGGCACCGGTCGGCTGAGCATCCTGCTCGCCGACTCGGTCGGCTCGGTGGTGGTGACCGACCCGTCGCCCGGGATGGTGCACGTGGCACAGGGGCGGATCGAGGCGGCCGGGCTCGATGACCGTCTGCGCGCCGTCCGGGCAGACCTGACGACTGACCGGCTCGAAGGCACCTATGACGTGGTGTGGAGCTCCATGGCTCTGCACCACGTTCGAGACCTGGACGCACTCCTGCGGTCCGTGGCACGTCTGCTGGTGGCAGGTGGCCGGCTGTGTATCGCAGACCTCGACGAGGATCCCGAGGGCGCCTTCCACGCGGACAAGCTCGACTTCGCGGGGCCCCACGGCTTCGACAGAGGACGCCTCGCCGACCAGGTGTCCGGCGCCGGGTTTGCCGACGTCGGCTTCGTCGACGCCACGACCATCCTCAAAGAGGGCCGCGAGTTCGGCGTCTTCTTGTGCACCGCGACCAAGATGCCCGACCCGGTCCAGAGCGCTGAGCCGGACCGTCACTGAGGCCGCGAGGTTCCACCGCGTCGATCCGTCCTCACAGCGTTCACGGACAAAGCGCAATGAAAGGTTGCGCATGAGTCGACCCTGTGTCACTCTTGTGCAACCAAACGTTGCATAGGAGACGAGCGATGAGCCGCACCATCGAGCACGAGATCCACATCAATGCGTCGCCGGAGGTCGTCTTCGACGTCGTCAGCAATCCGAAGCACCTCGTCCGCTGGTTTCCCGACGAGGCCGAGCTGGACCCGCGGCCCGGCGAGCAGGGCGTCTTCACCTTTCAGACCCCAGGTGGTGAGCACGTCGCACCGGTCACGGTGGTGGACGCTCAGCCGTACTCGCGGTTCTCGTTTCGCTGGAGCCAGGACGCCGGGGAGCCGGCGACCGAGATGAACTCGCTCCTGGTGGCGTTCGAGCTCATCCCGGACGGCGGTGGGACGACGCTGCGGATGTCGGAGAGCAACTTCGACGGCCGCGGCCTCGAGGAGGCCCGCGTCGTGGCCGAGTACGAGGACCACTCCCAGGGCTGGGCTCAGATCATGCCGCGCCTCGCGCCGTACGCCGAGACCCTGGTGACGAACCGGTGACCACACTCGAGGCGATCGACGACGAGCTGTGGTCGGCGATCGGCGATCCCATCCGGCGACGGGTGCTCGATCTCCTGCTCGCCGAGGACCGCGCCACCGCCACCAGCCTCAGCGCGGAGCTCCCCGTGAGCCGCCAGGCCGTCGCCAAGCACCTCGCGGTCCTGGAGAACGCGGGCCTGGTCACCACGGCCACCCAGGGCCGGGAGCGCCTCTACCACGTCGACGAGGACCGGTTCGCCCACGCAGTCAGCCAGATCACCAGCGTCGGTACCGCCTGGGACCGACGCCTGCGACGCATCAAGACCATGGCGGAGGCCATCCAACAAGCAGCAGACGAGGAGCGATCATGAACATCGTGCACAGAGTCGGCGCCCGGGACACCAGCCCCGAGGAGGTCTACCAGGCACTCTCGACCATCGAGGGGCTGTCCTCGTGGTGGACCACCGACACCCACGGGGACCCCGACATCGGCGGCACCATCGTGTTCCGGTTCGGCGGCGACGACGGCTTCGACATGCTGGTCCGCGAGCTGGTCCCGGCCAAGCGCGTCGCCTGGGAGGTGGTCGCCGGGCCGGAGGAGTGGATCGGCACGGAGGTCACGTTCGACATCCACCAGGACGACGAGTGGACGATCGTCCTCTTCGAGCATCACGGGTGGCGCGAACAGGTCGAGTTCATGAGTCACTGCAGCACCAAGTGGGCCACGTTCCTGCTCAGCCTCGTCGAGCTCGTCCAGTCGGGATCCGCCCGCCCCTACCCCCACGAGCTGAAGATCAGCAACTGGAAGTAGCCACGGACGGGCGGCACAGCCGTCGCGGGTCAGCTGCAGCAGACGGGAGCAGTGTCGTCGCGCAGCGCCAGCGCGGCGGCGTCGGCGGCGAACGAGGTCTGGCCCTCGAGGTCGGAGTGTGCGTCGGCGAGCACGACGTAGTTCTCCCACTTCTGTCCGTCGGGGCCGGTGACCCAGTGCTTGTCCTGGCGGGCGTAGCAGCACACCACGTCGCCCTCGACGTCGACGGTGAGTCCGGCGTCCGCGAGTCTGGTGGCCTCGGCCTCGACCTCCGCCATGGACATCCGCTCGACGCCGAGGTGGTTGAGCGTGCCGGTCTGCTCGGGGTTCTCGAACAAGATGAGCTTGAGGGCGGGGCTCTCGATGGCGAAGTTCGCGTAGCCGGGACGGCGCTTGGCCGGCTCCGTGTCGAACAGCTTCGTGTAGAAGTCGACGGCGGCGTCGATGTCGTTGACGTTCAGAGCGAGTTGCAGGCGTGACATGGTTCCTCCTGGTGTCGGTGGCTGCCTCGGATGCGTCGCGCGCGACGAGGGGTCGGATCTCCACCGAAGATAGACATACATCTATGTCTTGGGATCTCGACACTGACACATCGATCTTCATCTATCAAGAGCACATCGAAGTTTTTCGATGTCGTGGCATCATGGATCTCGTGCCCGAGCCCTTGACCTTGCTGGAGCCCCTCCCCTCCGCCGCCTGCTGCGCACCCTTGGCGCAGGCTGCCTTGACCCCCGAGCAGGCCGAGGAGCTCGCCGTACGGCTGAAGGCGCTCGCCGACCCCACCCGGCTTCGCATCGTCTCGCTGATCCTCGCCAGCGATGGCCTGGAGATCTGCACGTGCGACCTGATCGAGCCACTGGGCCTGACCCAACCGACCATCACCCACCACATCAAGAAGCTGGTCCTGGCCGGACTCGTCACCGGTGAGCGTCGCGGGGCCTGGCACTACTACCGCGTGGTCCCTCAGGCACTCGCCGACCTGGCGGGCGTGATCGCGCCCCCGGTCGCGGCTGCCGACTGAGCCGCGGAGCGCCAGCCCGACGGCGTCCTCGTGACCCGCCATGCACCGGCGGCCCGTGCGTCGAGCTGATCGAGAGGCGCCGCCCGCGTGACGAAGGAGTCGTCATCTCGACCTGACCCGCAACACGCGTCCGTCTCCGTTCGATCCCTTGCTGCCCGTCACCGCCTGGACGACCGGTGCTACGACGACGGGAGTGGCGTATCGCCACCCGGATGGTTGCCTGTGCGGGCGGACACACCCGGTCCGTACCGGGAGCTGTGGAGCCCCCGGTCCTGGTCGGGCTCCCCGGGTGTGTGAAGGGGGTTCCCGACCGCCTCCAGGTCCCAGCTCGGCAACAGACGGTCCAGCCACGCGGGGAGCCACCAGTTGGCGTCGCCGAGCAGTTTCATGGTCGCGGGCACCAGTACCAGGCGCACCAGGGTCGCATCGAGGAACACCGCAGTCGCCAGCCCGAAGCCCAGCATCTTCAGGACGGGGTCGTCGCCGAACCCGAAGCCGACGAAGACCGACACCATGATGGCCGCACCGCACGAGATCGTCCGTGCCGTGACGCCGATCCCTCGCACCACGGCGGAGCCGTTGTCGCCCGTACGCAGGTACTCCTCGCGCACCCGTGAGAGCAGGAAGACCTCGTAGTCCATGGACAGCCCGAAGAGGATCGCGAACATGAACAACGGGATGAACGAGATGATCGGCACGGTCGACTCCAACCCGATCAGGCTCGCGGCCCAGCCCCACTGGAAGACCATCACCAGCACGCCGTACGACGCGGCGACGCTCAACAGGTTGAGCACTGCTGCCTTCAGGGGCACCAGGACGGAGCGGAACAGCACCATCAGCAGCAGGTAGGACATCGCCACGACCGCGACCAGGAAGATCGGGAGACGTTCCTCGACGCGCTGGCTGAGGTCGGACATGGTGGCGGTGTAGCCGCCGACGTGCGCGGTCGCCGGGCTGCCCGCCAGCACCGCGGGCAGCACGTCGCTGCGCACCCGGTCCAGAGTGCGTGCGGTCTCGGGGTCCTGTGGTGTCGTCGTCGGTCGGGCGACGATCACCGCGACGTCGGACGTCGGTTCCACGGGGGCGGCGGCTGCGGAGGCGATGCCCGGGTCGGCCGCCAGGGCCGAGACCAACGGCTCCACCACCGACCGGTCTCGGGAGAGGTCGACGGCCACGATCATCGGCCCGGTGGCGCCGGGCCCGAAGCCCTCGGCGACCAGGTCGTGGGCGCGCCGTTCGGTGCGTGCCTGGGGGTAGCTGCCCTGGTCGGGGAGTCCCAGCCGCAGGGCGAGGACGGGTGCGGCGAGTGCGAGGAGCAGCATCGTCCCGGCGACGGCGTACGCCGCGGCGTGCCGCGTGACATGCGCACCCCAGCGAGACCAGCGCAGCACCGCGGCGTCGGCCCCATGTCCGGCTTGCTGCCGCCTCCCGGGCCGCAGCCGGAGCAGTAGCCCGCGGGTCTGCAGACGATGACCGGCCAGCCCGAGCAGGGCGGGCAGGAGGGTGATCGCCGCCAACACCATGACCAGCACCACAGCGGAGATGCCCACACCAGCCGCGGAGACGAACGGGAGTCCGGCGAAGGCCAGCCCGAGGATGGCCACGACAACGGTGCCGCCGGCGAAGACGACCGCCTGTCCGGCGGTGCCCAGCGAGCGACCCACGGACTCCGCGACCGGGACCCCCGCGGCGAGATGCTCCCGGTGACGGGAGAGCAGGAACAGCGCGTAGTCGATACCCACACCCAGCCCGACCATGGCCGCCATGACCGGCGCCCAGACCGGGATGTCGATCAGCAGCCCGAGCAGCGGCAGCGAGCTGGCGCCCACCAGCAGCCCGAACAACGCCACCGCGAGCGGCAGTCCTGCGGCCAGCAACGACCCGAAGGCCACCAGCAGGATCAGCGCCGCGATCACCAGACCGAGCACCTCGCCCACATTGGCGGGCGGCTGCTCGAAGCTGAAGTAGAGGTCACCGCCCGCTTCGAGCCGCATCGACGACGAAGCCCTCGACTCCCCCACGACGTCCTTGAGCGCGTCCAGGTCGGAGACGCCGAGCTCACCGATCTCGGGGTACTGCACCCGCAGCAGCGCCACCCGGCCGTCCGGCGAGACCTCCTGGGTCGTGCCCAGCACCTTCGGCAGCTCCCCCAGGGCCGCGTCCAGCTGCTCCAGGTCGTCCCTGGCCCGACGGGACTCTGCGAACGTCACCCCGTCCTGCCTCGGCGTCGCCACGACGTACGCCGTGAGCCCGCCGGCGCCGCTGCCGGCGCCCGCCAACAGATCGGCGGCGGCCTGGGAGTCGGTCCCGGGTGCCGCCAGCGAGTCGTCCAACTGCTTCCCGAAACCGGCCGAGGCGGCGACGACGAGGACCGAGACGAGCACCCAGGCTCCGATGGCCACCCAAGGGCGCGTGGCCGACCAGCGTCCCCAGCGGTACAGCAACCGTGACATGGATCGTCTCCTTGCTCGATGGTCCGGCCGCTCCGCCGGTGGCTCCACGCTCGCGGACCGTCTGCCCGGCCGCATCGGCGTCGAGGCCGGACCCGCCTCGGCCGATGGGAGGAGCGGCGTCTCGTTCTCTCGGTCGGTCCTCGGCGCCTCGGCTGTCCCTAGGCTGGGCGGGTGATCACCAAAGCCCTGCGCTCGCTGTGGGCCGAGCCCCGCGCCGCCGGGGCTCCCGAACGGGTATCGCGCGACTGGGTGCTGGTCGGGGTGTTGATGGTGACGGCGCTGCTCGAGGGAGTCCTCCGCGATGACGTCGCGTGGCGGCCGTTCGCGACGATCGTGGCGGTCGGACTCGCGCCGGTGCTGCTCTGGCGGCGTACCCAGCCGCTGGCCTGTGTCGTGGTGGCCTTCGGCGCCGCGATGGCGCTGGGGTTGGCCAGTCTGGCGGGTGGGGCCCCCCGGATCGGTCTCGACACGATGATCTACGTCCTGGTGCTCGTCTACGCGCTGGTCCGCTGGGGCTCAGGGCGCGAGATCGTGATCGGGCTGGCAGTGGTGCTGGTCGCCGCGGTCGTCGGTACCGTCGCCGACTACACCGGGCCTGCCAACGTCATCGGTGGGTTCGCCGTCCTGGCGGCGGCGGCGGCCGGCGGAGCGGCGTTGCGCTACCGCGCCGAGAGCTGGCGCCGGGCGTTGGACCAGATTCGCAGTCAGGAGCGGGTCGGCCTGGCGCGCGAGCTCCACGACATCGTCGCCCACCACGTGTCGGCGATCGCTGTGCAGGCGCAGGCGGGCCGGGCGATGGCCGGGCAGCGACCCGAAGCGGGGCTCGAGGCGCTCGCGGTCATCGAAGGGGAGGCATCGCGAACGCTCGCGGAGATGCGGGCGATGGTCCGGGTGCTGCGCGACGGAGCGCCGGCGGACTACGCTCCCCAGTCCGGCGTTGCCGACCTGGTGTCGCTCGCCCGCCGCGACCCGGTCCCGGTCGTCGACGTGGAGCTGCCAGACGACCTCGACGACCTTCCGCTCCAGGTGGACGCCGCGGTCTACCGGCTGGCGCAGGAGGCGCTGACGAACGCCCTGCGGCACGCCCGCAACGCCTCGCGGGTGGAGATCCGCGTCGCCGAGGGCGCGGGAAGACTGCGCCTACGCGTCACCGACGACGGACAGCTCGACCCGGCGCGGTCCACGCGCCACGGCTTCGGGCTGCTGGGGATGACCGAGCGGGTGCAGCTGCTCGGCGGCACGCTGCGTGCCGGGCCCGGGCCCGACGGCGGGTGGACGGTCGACGCCGAGCTGCCGACGAAGGTACGCAGATGACGGTGCGCGTGCTGGTGGCCGATGACCAGGATCTGGTGCGGACCGGCCTCTCCATGATCCTTGACGCACAGTCTGGCATCGAGGTCGTCGGCCAGGCCGCCGACGGCCACGCCGCGGTCGAGCTGGCGCGGCGGCTCCGCCCCGACGTCTGCCTGGTCGACATCCGGATGCCCGGGCTCGACGGCATCGAGGTGACCGAGCTCCTCGCAGGGCGGGGCGTCCCGGACCCGATCGCGGTGGTGGTGATCACGACCTTCGACCTCGACGAGTACGTCCACGGCGCGCTCCGAGCCGGCGCCCGAGGCTTCCTGCTCAAGGACGCCGGGCCAGAGCTTCTCGTCCAGGCCGTGCATGCCGCCGCCGCCGGCGACGCCCTGATCGCGCCGAACATCACCCGGCGCCTGCTGTCCACTCTGGCCGCCGGAGAACCGTCGCGTCGACGCGCCCAACCGCTCGAGCCGCTCACCGACCGCGAGGAGGAGGTGCTGGCGCTGGTCGCCCGCGGCCGCACGAACGCCGAGATCGCGGCCGACCTCTTCATCGGCGTGACGACCGCCAAGACCCACGTGGCCAGCCTGCTGGCCAAGATCGGGGCCCGCAACCGGGTCGAGATCGCGATGTGGGCCTACGACACCGGCCGGGTGGGGGACTGAAGTTCGGCGTCTCCGGAGTCGGAGACGCCATCCGCCCGGCAACGGGATTCGCTCTTCGCGGCCCGCAGCGGTGTCGTCACCCTCCCGTGACGTTTCGGAGGCGGCGCCGGACGCCTGGTGGCAGGCGTCGACCGCCTGGCGGCTGGTCACCGTCATTCTGCTCACGCGATACATCTCCGTCCCGAGTCGGGCCTGGGTCCGGACCTACGACCATGGTCGAACCAGCACGAGATGTCCTGCTTGGGCATGGATCCGACGTTGAGCATCGACCAGCGGCCGGGTCGCACGACTGACGGGCACTATCGAACGCCGCCGCTCGGCGGCCTGTCCATCTGCCCGCGGAGCAAGGCGGCGTGCCCTGCGTCCCGGCTCAGCCGGGGGTGGCCCTACCGTCGTCCGGCTCGGAGAGGACCTGCTGCGCCACCCGGAAGGCCGTGTTCGCGGCGGGAACTCCGCAGTACACCGCGCAGTGCAGCAACGTCTCCTCGATCTCCTCGACGGTGACCCCGTTGCGTCGGGCGCCGCGCAGGTGAAGGGCGAGCTCCTCGTGGTGGCCCCCGGCCACCAGCGCGGTGAGGGTGATCAGTGACCTGGTACGACGGTCCAGCCCCGGGCGGGTCCACACCGTGCCCCAGGCGTGCTCGGTGATCAGTCGCTGGAAGTCGTGGGTGAGGTCGGTCGTACCGGCGACTGCCCGGTCGACGTGGTCGTCTCCGAGCACCTCCCGCCGCACGGCCATCCCGTCGTCGTACGTGGTCATGTCGTCACCTCCTCGGTGAGCTCTCCGATGATCCGGGCGATGTCCGCGGGTGCCTCGGCCGGTGCCTGGTGCGCGACGCCGTCGAGGACGACGAGCCTCCCGTGGCCGACTCCGTCGGCGATCTGCTGGAGCACCGCCGGCGGACAGGTCGGGTCCTGGGCGCCCGCGACCGCGACGACCGGAGCGACGATCTCACCGAGACGGTCACGCACGTCGAAGGAGCGCAGGGCCTGGCACACCGCGACGTAACCCTCGTCGGTCGCGTCCCGAAGCGCGTGCAGGAGGGCAGACGCCCGCGCCGGCTCGCGCTCGAGGAAGCCTTCACCGAACCAGCGCGCCGCGCTGGCGGACACCAAGGACGCGGTACCCGAGGCACGCACCTGGTCCACCCGGGCGTCCCACATCTCCTCGTCACCGATCCGAGCGCCGGTACAGCACAGCACTGCCCCCAGCACGCGGTCCGGCGCCTCGAGGAGGAGCTGCAGACCGACCTCGCCACCGACCGAGTCGCCCGCATAGACGAAGGGCCCGTCGACCACCTCGAGCACCCGGGCCGCGAGGTCGGCGACCGTCAGACCCTCCGGTGCGGGACCCGGGTCCTCGCCGTGGCCGGGCAGCTCCCAGGCCACGACGTCGAGCCCGGGGGCGAGACGGGCGATGGTCGGGCCCCAGCAGGCTGCGGCCGAGGTGCCGAGGGACGGGCCGAGCACGAGCGTGGTCACCGGGCCGCCTCCGCCGCGGCGAGGTTCGCGGCCATCCGCTCCGGGTGGACGACGAGCCCCTCCACCAGCTCGGCGGTCTGGCTGACCGCGACCGCCGTACGACGGACCAGCAGGCGCATCGTGTCCCACTCGGCGTGCCAGCCTCCGTCGGCCCGCTCGTCGACCTGGTCGGCCGCACACAGGTGCAGGGTCGCCGCCAGCAGCGGGGTGGTGAGGGCGGCCCTGCGGATCAGCACGGAGAGCACCGGGTTCGCCTTGTGCGGCATGGACGAGGATCCGCCGCCCCGCCCCTCGGAGAGCTCCCCGAGCTCGGGACGGCTCAGCTCGAGCACGTCGCGGGCCAGGTGCCCGCAGGCGTCGGTCACCCCCACCAGGGCATCGCCGGCCCGGGTGATCGGACGGCGTCGGGTGTGCCAGGACGCCGCGGCCGACAGCCCGAGCCGCTCGGCGAGCACTGCACCGTCCTGGGATGTGCCGACCGGGCCCCCTGCCTGGACCGGGAAGGTGAGGCTGTCGAGGTCGACCGCTGCCTCCTCGATGCCCGTGCGCCAGCCGGCGACCTTGTCGCCGAAGGTGATCGGCAGCGCCCACTGGGTGAGCGTGCGCCCGATCATCGGGGTCGTCCCGTGCCGCTCGGTCAACCGGTCGAGGGAGAGCATTGCCTGGCCGAGGTCGTTCCTCGATCGCCGTCACGGCCTCGCGCAGCATCAGCATGAGGGCGGAGTCGACGACGTCCTGGCTGGTGAGGCCGGAGTGGAGGTCGAGGTCGGGATGGGCCGCCCGCAGAGCCGCGACCAGCGCTATGACGGGGTTGGCCCCGGGTTCGGTGTCCAGCGAGACGTCGGGAACCACGAGGATCTCGCCGACCCAGGCGGCCTCGACGTCCACCATGGCCCGGAGGAACGCCCTCTCGGTGAAGAGGTCGCCGGCACGCGCTTCACCCGGCCAGAACAAGGAGGTCACGCGCTCAGTCTCCCCGGTCGGTGAGGAAGACGGTCTCCCCGTCGCCCTGCAGGCGGATGTCGAAGCGAAGGCCGTCGTCGTCCGCGACGCAGACCAGGCTCGGGGCGCGGTCGCCGGCGGCGGTGAGCACCGGGTCGGTGACGCCGGGAGCCAGTGGCAGGTAGGCCCGGGTCGAGAGCCGATCGAGCAGCCCACGGGCGAACACGACGACGGCGAAGAAGGGGAGGCCACCGTCGACCCCACCCGGGGCCACGGTGCTGAACGAGTAGCGGCCGGACGCGTCGGTGGCACACCGACCGAACCCGGTGAACGTCTTCCCGTCACGACGAAGCGACCCCGCGCGCTGGACCACGTTGCCGTCGGGATCGGCCTGCCACACCTCGACGAGGGCGTCCGGGACCGGCGCGCCCCCACCGTCGTACACGACGCCGTGCAGCAGGACCTCCGCAGGAGAGCCCGGGGCGACGAGCGCACGATCACCGTCATAGGGCAGCGCGAAATGGAAGAACGGGCCGATCGTCTGGCCCGGGGAGGGCGCGCGGGTCACCGGGCCCCCTCGGTGTCGGAGGTGAGGGGGGTACGGCGTGACCCGGTGAGGACGATGTCCCACCGGTAGCCGGTCGCCCACTCGTGCTGGGTCAGGCCGTGGTCGTAGGTGGCCACCAGCCGCTCGCGAGCAGCGGGGTCGACGACCGACTGGAAGATGGGATCCAGCGCGAACAGCGGGTCTCCGGGGAAGTACATCTGGGTCACCAGCCGCTGGGTGAAGTCGGTGCCGAACACCGAGAAGTGGATGTGCGCCGGCCGCCAGGCGTTGTGGTGGTTGCGCCACGGATAGGGGCCCGGCTTGATCGTGGTGAACCGGTAGTGGCCGTCGTCGTCGGTCAGGCACCGACCCATCCCGGTGAAGTGGGGGTCGAGCGGCGCCGGGTGCTGGTCACGCTCGTGCACGTAGCGACCACCCGCGTTCGCCTGCCAGATCTCGACCAGCTGGCGTCGTACCGGCCTGCCGTCCGCGTCGAGCACGCGGCCCGTCACGATCGTCCGCTCACCGATCGGTTCGCCGTCGACGTGCTGGGTCAGGTCCGCCTCGACGGCGGCGACCTCGCGCTCGCCGAAGCACGGCGACCAGAGCTCCACTCCCTCGGGATCCGCCTGCTGCGGTGCCTTGGTGGGGTGTCGGAGCAGGCTCGACCGGTACGGCGGGTAGTCGCGGCGCGCGTGGAGCTCACCGCCGGTGCGCCCGGCTGCCAGCGCGGCGATCTCCGCCGAGATCGTCTCCTGGCTGGGGAGCTCCGTCGTCGGGTCGGTCAGGGGCGTGGCCATCCGGTGTATCCCTCCGCGAGGTAGGTGGATCCGGCACGTGAGGAGACCAGGCCCGCGAGCTCGTGTCGCTGCCGCTGCTCGTCGAACTCCGTGGCTCCGTCCGCCCGGTGCAGCATCGTGGTCATCCAGTACGAGAACTGCTGGGCGCGCCACACCCGGGCCAGAGCCCGGTCGGTGTAGTCGCCCAGTCGGTCGAGGTCCTTGGTGGCCAGGGCCCGCTCCACGACCTCGGCGAGCACGTGCGCGTCGGCGAGCGCGAGATTGAGTCCCTTGGCGCCGGTCGGCGGCACCGTGTGGGCGGCATCGCCCGCGAGCAGCAGCCGGCCGCTGCACATCGGGGTCTGCACGAAGCTCCGGAACGGCAGCACGGTCCGCTCGAGCACCGGACCCTCCTGGAGCGAGAAGCCGTCGGGGCCGGCCAACCGGGCCTGGAGCTCGCACCAGATCCGGTCGTCCGACCACGTCGACGCGTCCTCGGCCGGATCGCACTGGAAGTACATCCGCTGCAGGTCCTCGGTGCGCTGGCTGATCAGCGCGAAGCCCCGGTCCGAGCGGGCGTAGATCAGCTCCGGCGCGCTCCTGGGCGCCCGGCACAGGATCCCGAACCAGGCGAACGGATACTCGCGGTCGAAGCGGCGACGATCGGCGATCAGGTCTCGGCAGAGGCTGTGGGAGCCGTCCGCACCGACCACCAGGTCGGCCGTGATCACGTGCGTGCGTCCGTCGGCGTCGCGGTAGCTCACCTCCGGACGGTGCGAGACGTCGTGCACAGCGGTGTCGGCGATGCCGTAGCGCAGGTCGCCCCCGTCCCGGGTGCGGGCCCGATGGAGGTCGACGAACACCTCGGTCTGTGGGTAGAGCCAGACCGCCGAACCGACGAGGTCCTGGAAGTCGACATGGTGGCTCTCACCGTCGAAGCGCAGGTAGATGCCGCCGTGCCGCTCTCCTTCGGTGAGCACGCGAGCAGCCCCTCCGTCGTACACCCCGGTGTCGGTGAGCAGCCGGACGCTGTCCTGCTCGAGGATCCCGGCCCGGTGGGTGGTCTCGATGTCGTGCACGGTGCGGTGGTCGACCACGACGGTCTCGATCCCGGCACGATGCAGCAGGTGGGAGACCAGCAGGCCCGCCGGTCCCCCTCCGACCACGGCCACCCGGGTGCTGGTGTGCGACGCGGTGGGGACCATGTCGCGCAAACTAGGTCGCTTGCTCCCGGCGGTCGACCTCCGAATGTCACTGAGTGGAATAGACTCACCGGGTGGCAGGCGGCTCACCCTCGGGTGCTTCCCTGGTGGACCGGGCGCTCGACGTGCTCGGGGCCTTCGACGACCGGCATCGGCGGCTCCGCCTGGTCGACCTCGCCGACCGTAGCGGCCTCAGCCCACCGACCACCCTGCGCATCGTCCGCCGCCTGGTTGCGGGAGGGCTGCTCGAGCGCCGCGACGACGCGTCGTACGTCGTCGGGCGTCGCCTGTGGGACCTCGGGCTCCTCGCGCCGGTCCAGACCGGACTGCGCGAGGTCGCCGCGCCGTTCCTGCAGGACCTGCAGGCGGTGACCCGCGCGACTGTTCACCTCGCCGAGCGCGAAGGCGACCGGGCGCTCTACCTCGACCGGCTCTCGGGTGTGGCCTCTGTCCCGGTGGTCAGCCGGGTCGGGTCCCGGCTGCCGCTGCACGCCACGGGTGTCGGGAAGGTGCTCCTGGCGCACGCACCGTCAGAGCTCCAGGCACACGTGCTCGGGAGCCTCGAGCGGATGACCGCCTACACGGTGACCTCCCCTCGCGTGCTCTCCGCGCAGCTGGACCGCGTCCGACGCGAAGGCTTCGCGACCACCCAGGAGGAGATGACGCTCGGGGCGTGCTCGGTCGCGGTGCCGGTGCACGGCCCCGATGCGCGGGTGATCGCGGCTCTCGGCCTCGTCGTCGCCTCGCTCGGACGTCGTCGACCGTCGCTGGTCGCCGCGCTGACGGTGGCGGCCGCCGGCATCGGCCGCGCGTGGACGCAGAGTCCCGGCCCGAGCCGATGAGACCAGGGCTGGGCCGCCGGTCCTCACCCCTAGGCGGCCTCGGCGAGGCTGAAGTCGACCAGCCACTCCACGGGTGCCAGGTCATCGGTGTAGACCCGCCCGCCACGCGGACCGGGTGTCAGCCGTGAGGCTGCGTTCTGCACGACGACGCCCAGGTCGGAGGGGAGGTCGGGCAGAGCGGCACGGAGCCCGACCGCCGGCGGTGGCCCGAGCGCGCCCACGAGGATGGTGTTGGTGCGCTCGTTCGGGTCGCGCCAGACCCGACCGTCGCCGAACTGCGAGCGCATCGTGGCCGACAGCACGTCCTCCAACGCGTGGGATCCCTCGGGATGTGCGGAGTTGACGATCAGGACCCCGCCGGGGGCTGAGGTGCTCCTTGGCCAGCGCGAAGAACTCGGCGGTCGCGAGGTAGAACGGGATGTAGGGCTGGCGGTAGGCGTCGACCAGGATCACGTCGTACGTGCGGCGGCTGGCGTACAGCCACGGCCGCGCATCGGCGGTGTAGGTGTGGAGGTTCGGACCGCGGAGGTCGAACAGGTCGCGCCCGACCTGCGTCAGCTCCCCGTCGATCTCGACGGCGTCGACCCGGGCCCGAGGGAAGTAGTGACCGACCTGCCGCGCGGTCGTGCCGGCAGCGCTGCCGAGGATCGCCACCGAGCCGGGTGGTGTCCCGCGGGCCAGACAGAGGGCGAGCATGTCGTCCCAGTAGTCGCCGGTCAGCCAGGTGTCCGGCCGGTACGTCGAGTGGATGGCATGTCCTTCGTTGAGCTCGAGGTACCGCCGGTGGCCGGGCGTCTCGATCACGCGCGCGTACTGGTACTCGGTCTCCCGCTCCCAGATCACCCGCCCGCCGTCGGCATCCACCGACTTCAAGGTTCCGGTGGGGACGGCGACCAACGCGAGGATCGCTGCGGGCACGGCCGCGGCGAGCAGCCGACGCCTGCTGAGGAGCGGGAGGGCGGCCAGAGCCATCCCCGCGGCGAGGACCAGGAACGTCCTCCGGGTGCCGACCACCGGGATCAGCAGCAGGGCCGCCAGGAAGGTCCCGACCAGCGACCCGACCGTCGAGACCGCGTAGAGCCGACCGGCGGTGCGACCCGCCTCGTCGACCGAGTCGACGCGCAGCCGGAGGGCGTACGGCGAGACCATGCCGATCAGGAACAGGGGCAGCGCGAGCAGCACTCCGACGCCCAGCAAGGACCCGATGAAGGTCGCCACGCTGAGCCGGTCGACAGCCCGGACCGCCAGGGGCAGGAACGGCTCGCTCGCGAACGGTACGGCGGCGAGCAGCACCGCCGCCGGAAGGATGATCCCGGCCAGCCCGTCGGGGCGAGGGTGGCGATCGGCCAGCCGACCGCCGATCGCGTAGCCGGCAGACAGGGCCACCAGCACCACGGCGATCGTGTTCGCCCACACGATGGTGCTGGCGCCGAACCACGGCGCCAACAGCCGAGCACCGGCGATCTCGGCGCCGAGGCTCGCGGCCCCCACCGTGAAGACCGCCAGCTCGAGACGCCCTGGCCCGACCCTGGGTCCGGTCTCCCGCTGCACCGGCGTGGGGAGGGCCCGGTCACCCGCGCTCCCGATCACGCGCGGAACTTCATGGCCCTCATGCAGGGACGCTAGGACCGGGGTGGAAACCAAGTCAACGACCCGGGACACCGCCGCCCGGCGCCGAGCGGCCCCAACGGTGGTTCCACCGCAGCGGACAGCGCGGATCGGCTCAGAACAGCCCGGGGTTGAGCGGAGAGGCGGCCGTCAGCCCGCCGTCGACGGTGAAGCACTGGCCCGTCACGAACCCGGCGTCGTCGGACGCGAGCCAGGCGACGGCAGCCGCGATGTCGTCGGGCCTCCCGAGCCGGCCGGCGGGATGCCGCGCCACCGCATCGCGCCGAGCCGCATTCGGGTCGCGGGCGAGCGAGAAGCCTTCGTCCGCCATCTCGGTCTGCACCCATCCCGGCTGGATCGCGTTGCACCGCACCGCCGGCCCGTGGTCGACGGCGATCGAGCGGGTCAGCCCGTGCACGAAGGCCTTGGACGCGTTGTAGAGCGCCATCGACGGATCGGCGACCAGGCCGGAGATCGAGCCGATGTTGACGATCACTCCCCCGCGTTCGGTCATCTCCGGCAGCACGGCGCGACACAGCTGGAACACCGCACGACAGTTCACCCCGACGACGAGGTCCCAGTCGGCGTCCGTCGACGCCGCGACGGTGCTCTCGACGAGCACGCCGGCGTTGTTGACCAGCAACGAGACCGGCCCGAACGCGTCGTGCGCCGCGCGGACGACCAGGTCCGGACCCGACGGCTCAGCGAGGTCAGCGGTCACCCAGATCGCTTCGGACGGCAGGTCGTCGGGCCGCGGACCTCGGCCGCAGGTGAGGACCTGTGAGCCGTCGGCCAGCAGTCGCTCCACGACGGCTCGCCCGATCCCGCGGCTGCCCCCGGTCACGAGGGCCGTGCGTGGGTTCATGCGACGCTCCAGGGTTGTCGGACCGTTGTCGGACGTCGTCCGACGTGGTCCACGAGCGGGGTGTCCGTCGGCGAGTCTCCCAGAGTCAGTGCCGAGCGCGCGCGCACGGAGGTCTCACGTCGCGGTGGGCTCCGGTGCGGGCTCGGCGGCCGCCCTGACCCGACTCAGCACCAGGAGACCCGCGCCGGCCAGGGCGAGCAGGCCGGGCACCACGCAGAGGGCGGCCTTGAGCGACGTCGAGTCGGCGATGGTCCCGATCGCGAGTGGCGCGACGAGGACCGCGGCGGACGACGTCGCCACGGCCCGGCCGCTGGCCTGCCCCGCGCGTCCGGGCGCGGAGGCGACCGCGGCGGAGAGCGTCATCGGGAACAGGTTCCCGACCCCGACGCCGAGGATCGCCAGTCCGAGAACGGCCTGGGCCGGTGCGGCCGACGTCCACAGGACGACGAAACCGACGAACGCCATCGCCACGGCCCAGGCGAGCAGGCTCTCCGGCACGGTGCGGCGCGCGAGCCGGCTGCCGAGCACCCTGCCCCCGAGGAAGCCGCCGAAGTAGGAGGCCATCAACGAGACCGCCGTGTCCGAGGAGACGCCGGTCGCCTCCTCGACGAAGGTGGCACCCCAGGCCGTGACCGACCACTCCACCGCGGTGGTGCAGACCAGGATCCCCGCGACGACCCAGAACGCGCGCGGGAGCCGTGGCCCGTGCCCGGCCGCGGAGGGCCCGGACCCCTCGATCACCAGACCTCGGGTGTTCCACCTGGCCACCACCGGGACGACGAGTGTGACGAGAACCGCGGCCCGCCAGCCGAGGCCCCAGGCCGCCGCGGCCGTCAGCAGCCCGATCAGGACCAGGTAGGCCACCCCGGCCGCCACGTTGGCCTCGGTGAGCGCCACGGTTCGGAGGGCGTGGTGGTGGTCGGCCAGTGCCGCCTGGGCGATCGCCAGCACCAGACCGCCGCCGACTCCCATCACGAACACCGGAACGATGGTGGTCGCGGCCGTGCGGCCAACGGTCATGCCGACCGCGCCGATGCTCAAGGTGACGGCGGCCGACCACAGGACCACGCCGCGTCCCGCCGCGCGCTCGAGGGTCGTCGAGGCCACCCCGGCGATCACGCTCCCGGCCGCGAACGCTGCGACGTAGAGGCCACCCATGCCGTAGCTCAGGTGGAGCTCGTCGCGGAGGTGCGTCGTCACGACGCCCGGCGCTGCCTGGAGGCAGGCGAACCACGCGATCATCAGGTACGCCGTCCACGTCAGCCGGTCGCGTACCAACGGGGCGGACATACCCGCAATCTAGGTGCCCGCAGGCTCGTCCGGTGTCCGCTCTCACACCCGGGCGCCCCGTCATGAACAGCCGGCCGGACCGTCCCTTGGGCACATCCTTCTCACATCCCCCGGGAGACCCCGTGCACCGTCCCCTCCGCACCTTCGCCGTCCTCGTGTCCGTGGTGGCGGTGGTAGGTGTCGCCGAGCTCTCTCCGGCCGAGGCCTCGCAGACGAGCTACTCGAGCTGTGCCAAGCTCCAGAAGGACTTCAGGCACGGCGTCTCGAAGAGCAAGGCCGCCGCGCAGAAGCAGGTCCGCCACGGCTACGGGATGCCGGCGTACGGCAGGCACGCGCAGAAGGTCTACTGGGCCAACGAGTCGCGCCTGGACCGGGACCAGGACGGGACCGCGTGCGAGGCGTGAGCGCCGCCGCCCGCGCAGTCGGCGCTGGCGACGGCGGTCGTGGCCTGCGCCGCGGTCCTCGCACCGTCCTCGGCTGCGCCCTCGCCGACGACCGGCCACGCGCCGACCCACATCCGGGTGCGGGCGGCCCTCCGCGCGCTGCCGGTCGCCGAGCACTCGCACACGGGGAGCTACGACCGCGAGAAGCAGTTCGGCGACTGGATCACCCAGCACGGCGAGTGCGACACCCGCGCCGTCGTGCTGATCCAGGAGTCCCTCGCGCCGGTCACGACGAGCTTCTACTGCACCGTGTCGAAGGGTCGGTGGTACTCCTACTACAACGACCGGTACTACCGGAACGCCTACGGCGGGAAGGTCCAGATCGACCACACCGTGCCGGTGCAGAACGTGTGGGTGTCCGGTGCCTGGCGCTGGACCAAGGCGACCCGGGTCCGCTACTTCAACGATCTGCAGGACGCGCGCACCCTGGTCGGCGTCGACGCCCACGACAACGAGGCGAAGGGCGACCAGGACCCGACCAGCTGGCTGCCCCGACACGGCCGGTGCCGCTACGAGCGCTCGTGGATCGCCGTCAAGACCCGGTGGCACCTCAGCGTCACCGCGGCGGAGAAGGCGAAGCTGACGGCCATGGCCGCTCACTGCCCCGACCCGAAGCTGACGATCACCCTCGCCACCGTCCGCTACCGGTGACCGGCCTCGTCACAGCCGCGCGCGTGCGCGGATGAGCTCGGCCACCGACCATGCCTGGAAGGGACAGCCCGTGGCGCCGTGAGGAGCGTCGCCATCGGCGGTCTCGGACACCGAGCCGAGCCCGAACTCGGACAGATGGAGCTCGAGACCCTCGAGGAGGCCGGTCGAGTCGCCCCGCGCACGCCGTACGGCGTCCGCGTAGGGGCCGATCAGCCAGGGCCACACGGTGCCCTGGTGGTACGCCGCGTCCCGTTCCGCCGGGCCACCCCGGTGACGACCGCGATAACCGGGATCGCGCGGCGAGAGCGACCGCAACCCGATCGAGGTCAGCAGGTCGTGGCGGCAGGCGGCGACGATCCGGCCGATCTCGTCGGGGTCGCTGACGGGGCCGAACGGGAGGCCGGCGGCGAGCAGCTGGTTGGGTCGGCGCTCGGCGACGGGGACGCCGGTCGGATCGCACACGTCGGCCAGCCCGGACGGGCCGAGCGGGAAGCGCGCCGCGAAGGACGCCACCACGTGCTCGCGCATCGCGGCCCACGTCCGGCCGTCCTGCCCGACCCGGTCGAGCAGGTCGCCGGCGGTACCGAGGGCGTTGATCCACAGCGCCTCGATCTCCACGGGGAACCCTGCGCGCGGCGTGACCGGGCGGCCGTCGATCCGCGCGTCCATCCAGGTCAGCGCCCAACCGTCCGCTCCCCCGCGCAGCAGGCCCGTCGCCGTGTCGACCCCGATGCCGAACCGGGTCCCGGCCACGTGCGCGGTCAGGATCTCCACGAGGGTCGGTGACAGCTCGGCCGCGAGGTCGAGGTCGTCGGTCAGCGCCACGTGTCGGCCGAGGGCGTGCAGGAACCAGAGCGTGGCGTCGATCGTGTTGTACTCGAGGGTGCCGACGTCGGCGGTGTTGGCGAGCATGCCCTCCGACACGCTCTCGGCGGCGCGCTGCAGCACCGCCCGACCTTCCTCTTCACGTCCCGTGCACAGGAAGAGTCCCTCGTACGACGTGAACAGGTCGCGCGACCACTCCCCGAACCACGGGTAGCCCGCGACGGCAGTCGGCCCGTTCGACGTCGTGACCACGAACCGGTCGGCGGCCATGGCCAGGACCCGGCTGACCTCGTCGGTGGCGCCGGCCCGGGCGGCGAGCGCCTCTGCCCGCGCCCGCGCGTCGGCGACGATCTCCGTCGCGAGCGGTGGGGTCGTGTCCGGCTGCGTCGTCGCCACCACCTCGAGCGACTCACCGGCCGTGAGCTCGGCCCGGAACGTCCCCGCGGCCCAGAGGTCCTCGCTCGCGCCCAGCCCACGAGCGGCTTCCTCGCGGTGGTGGAGGCCGCGGTACCACGCACCACCGGGCCGGTAGCCGGGTCCCTCGACCCGGTAGGCGGACTCGAACACGAAGCCGGTGCCGGTCGGCTCGATCCTCGGATCGGTACCGGCGAACCGGTCGCCGTGCTGGTCGCGCCAGGTGCACAGCGGCGTGACCTCCACCGTCGCCTCGCCCGACAGCAGCCGGTGGGTCACGCCGACGGCACACACGCCGTACGCCATCGCCAGCTCGACCTCGAGCCGGACCGGCCCCAGGTCGTAGCGCCAGCGGGGCACGCCGTCGGCGAGGTCGAACGAGGCCAGGTGCACGTGCCCGCGGGGATCGACCGCCCCGCCCGCCCACTCGTGCGTGGCCAGCCGGACGCGCGCGTCGCCGATCACGACCACCGTGTCGAGGGCGACCAGACCGAGGCTCCTCGAGCCGCCGGCCGGACCGGTCGCCTGCACCAGGAGTCCGTGGTAACGGCGGGTGTGCAGCCCGGCCACCGTTCCGCAGGCGTAGCCGCCCAGCCCGTCGGTCACCAACCACTCGCGAGCGGCCGCCTCGTCGAGCGTGCCGCACACCTCGCGACCGAACGCGAGCCCGTGGCCGGTCGTCACAGCTCCCAGGGCAGCCGGTCGCCGGCGAACGGGTCCGGTCGACAGATCAGGTCGGCGACGATGCCCGTCCACCCGGTCTGGTGCGAGGCCCCGAGCCCGGCCCCGTTGTCGCCGTGGAAGTACTCGTTGAAGGTGATGTTGTCGCGCCACCGGGGGTCGTCCTGGAGCTTGGCGACCCAGCCATGACACGGCCGGCGCCCGTCCGGCCCTCGCAGGAACAGCGAGACGAGCCGAGTGCGCAGGTCGTCGGCGCAGGCGGTCACCGCGAGCGTCTCACCGCTTCCCGTGGGGTACTCGAGCACGGCGCTCGGGCCCAGCGAGCGGGCGTAACGCTGGAGGTTGCGCAGCAGCAGGTAGTTGACCGGCATCCAGACCGGGCCGCGCCAGTTGGAGTTGCCCCCGAACATCCCCGAGCGCGACTCGCCGGGCTCGTAGTCGACGGAGACGTGCGCTCCGGCGAGGTCGACCCACAGTGGATGCTCCTCGTGGTACTTCGACACCGAACGCAGCCCGTACGGCGACAGGAACTCGCTCTCGTCGAACACCCGCGACAGCACACGGCCGCCTTCGCCCGGGGGGACGACGCCGATGACGAGCGCGTCGGTGCCGGGCACCTGCTGCACACGCCCGCCGGTGAGGGCGCCGTCGGCCTGTCCGAGGAAGCCGGCGAACCGCTTGCGGAGGTTTCCGAGCGTCTCGAGGAGGTCGGGGCCCAGGGCCACGATGCTGATCAGCGGGAGGATGCCGACCATGGAGCGGGCCTTGATCGGGGTCGCCGTGCCGTCGGCGGCGTGGAACACGTCGTAGAAGAAGCCGTCCTCCTCGTCCCACAGGCCCTGCGACTGCATCGCGTCGACGATGAGCACGAAGTGCTCGATGAACTTCACCTCGATGTCGGTCCAGGCGTCGTCCTGGGCTGCCAGGATCCGTGCCATCTCCAGCATGGTCAGGGAGTAGAAGGCCATCCAGCTGGTCCCGTCGGCCTGCTCGAGGCGGCCGCCCGGGGGCAGGTGTGACCGGTCGATCGCGCTGATGTTGTCGAGGCCGAGGAAGCCGCCTGCGAAGAGGTGGTCCCCCTCGGGGTCCATCCGGTTGACCCACCAGGTGAAGTTCATCAGCAGCTTCGGCATCAGCCGCGCCAGGAAGTCGGTGTCGCGTCGCCCGTCGATGTCCCACACGTGCAGCGCGGCCCAGGCGTGCACGGGCGGGTTGGCGTCACCGAACGCCCACTCGTAGGCCGGGAGCGCGCCGTTGGGGTTCTGGAACCACTCCCGGCACATCGCCAGCAGCTGGTACTTGGCGAACGCCGGGTCGAGGTGGGCCAGGGCGACGGTGTGGAAGGCGAGGTCCCACGCGGCGAACCACGGGTACTCCCAGGGGTCGGGCATCGAGAGGATGTCCTTGGCGTCGACGTTGAGCCACGTGGAGTTGCGGCCGTGACGACGCTCGGGAGGTGGTGGCGGCTGGGTGGGGTCGCCGTCGAGCCAGCGCTTCACGTCGTAGCAGTAGAACTGTTTGCCCCAGATCATCCCGGCGAACGCCTGCCGCGCCACGAGGCGGGCGTCGTCGTCGACGGAGGCCGGGATCACCTCGTCGTAGAACTCGTCGGCCTCCGCGCTGCGACGCGCGAGCACCTCGTCGTACGCCGTGCCGAACGCGGGCGCCGACGAGGGTGCCCGGAGGCGGACCCGGACCACCTGGGTCTCCCCCGGCGGCACGGTGAGGCGGTACCACCCGGCCGCCTTGGTACCGATGCGGTCGGGGTTCACCGTGGGCGCCCCACCGACGACGTGGTCGTTGATCCCGTCCTTCGGGTACGACGGGGAGTCGGGGACGTCGTAGAGCCGACGCAGGTTGGTGTCGTTGTCACAGAAGAGCAGGTCGGGGGCCGACCCGTCCGGCCCCGCGTCGAGGTCCCAGGCCAGCTCACCGAAGCGCGGGTGCTCCACCGTCACGGTGCTCGGCCCGGTGGCCGTGCAGGGTCGGTCGTGCCGAGCCCACGTCCCACGACCAGGTGTTGCGGAACCACAGGTGGGGCAGCACGTGCAGCGTCGACGTCTCCGGGCCGGCGTTGGTCACGCTGACCTCCATGAGGAGGTCGTGGGGGTCGTCCTTGGCGTGGGTCACCTCGACCACCCAGTAGCGGTCGTCCTCGAACACGCCGGTGTCGAGCAGCTCGTACTCGGGTCGGCCCTGGTCACGCCGACCGTTCTCGGCCACGAGGTCGCCGTACGGGAACTCCGCCTGCGGGTAGTGGTAGCGCCACCGCAACCAGGCGTGGCTGGGCAGGGCGTCGGTGAACCACCAGTACTCCTTGACGTCCTCACCGTGGTTTCCCTGGGGGCCCGTCAGCCCGAACATCCGCTCCTTGAGGATCGGGTCCCGGCCGTTCCACAGGGCCAGGGCCAGGCAGAGCTGCTGACCGACGTCGCTGACGCCCGCCATCCCGTCCTCGCCCCAGCGGTAGGCGCGCGAGCGGGCGTGGTCGTGGGGGAAGTAGTCCCAGGCCTCGCCACCGGCGCTGTAGTCCTCGCGCACCGTGCCCCAGGCTCGCTCGGAGAGGTAGGGCCCCCACTGGTACCAGGGCGTGGCCTGCTCCAGACCGTCCTCGGCATGGCCGAACGACTCCACCCGCACGCGCTCCGCACCAGGCATGGACACTCCTTCGTTGGCCGGCGGCCGCGTCCGCCAGCAGACCGGGCGGAGTCTGCGCCTCAGTAAACACCTGGTGGCGAGACTGCGACGACCCGCCGGCATGCGCGAGTCGCCATGCTCGGCCCGGAGCGAGGGCCGACGACGCCGGACCAGGAGCGGTGGTGCAGGTTGGCGACATGCCCGATGGCCTCCGGGCATGGTCGAGCCGCAGCACACCACGTACACCGCCGAGGGGCGGCCGTGGCTGTCCTGGTCCGAGGACCGCGCGTCGCCTCCTATGCTCGGTCCCGTGACATTGCGGGTAGGGCTGGTCGGCGCCGGGCCGTGGGCGGGCATGTTCCACGCCCCGATGCTGGCCTCGGGGCCGCGCACCAGCCTCGCGGCCGTCTGGGCCCGCCGGCCGGAGGCGGCCGAGGAGCTCGCGGCGTCGTACGGCGCCCGGTCGTTCTCGTCCTACGACGAGATGCTGGACGCCTGCGAGGCCGTAGCCTTCGCCGTCCCCCCGCCGGTCCAGGCGCACCTGGCACCGCGCGCGGCCCGGGCCGGCAAGCACCTCCTGCTGGAGAAGCCGCTGGCCTTCACGCTGGAGGAGGCCGAGGCGATCGCGGCGGCCGTCGACGCGACGGGCGTGCAGAGCCTGCTGATGCTGCGCAACCGGTTCTCCGCCGAGGGGCTCGCCTTCGTGGCGGACGCCCGCGCCGGCGTCCCCTTGGGTGCGCTCGCGAGGTTCGTCTCGGGCGCCGCGCTCCCGGGCAACCCGTTCGCGACTCCCTGGCGGGTCGAGCTGGGGGCGATGTTCGACCTCGCTCCGCACGCGATCGACCTGCTCGATGCCGGGCTCGGACCGGTCACCGGCATCTCGGCCGCCGGGGACCCCCTGCGCTGGTTGGGTCTGACGCTCGAGCACGAGGGAGGGGCCGTGTCGCAGGTGGCCCTCTCGATCACGACCCCGGGAGAGCCGCTCCCGTTCCGGATCGAAGCCCGCACCCGGCAGGGCGCGGTGACCTTCGACGGCGCGAAGAGTGACGACGACGAGGAGGTCCAGGCGGCGATCACGACGGCGTTCGCCGAGGCCGTCGATTCGGGCACCGCTCATCCGCTCGACGTCCACCGCGGCGTGTTCCTCCAGCACTGGATGGCGCAGGCGCTGGCCGGGCTGTCCGCGCGCGACCCCCTCAGCCGCGGCGAGTCCTAGTCGCGCTGGAGCACCTCACCGCCGACGTGGCACGATCTCGTAGGTGAGCACTCCCGCCTCGGATCCGCGGCTGAGCGACCTCGTCCGCCTGCGGCGGGTCCGCGACCGGATCGACCGGGAGTACGCCCAGCCGCTCGACGTCGAGGCGCTCGCGCGCGGAGCGCACATGTCGGCAGGTCACCTGAGCCGCGAGTTCCGCCGGGCGTACGGCGAGTCGCCGTACGCCTACCTGATGACGCGCCGGATCGAGCGAGCGATGGCGCTGCTCCGACGCGGCGACCTCAGCGTCACCGAGGTCTGCTTCGCGGTCGGCTGCCAGTCGCTGGGCACCTTCAGCACGCGCTTCACCGAGCTCGTCGGGGTGCCGCCGAGCACCTACCGGCGCGACGCGATGCAGCGCACCGAGGGGCTGCCGGCCTGTGTGGAGAAGCAGGTGACCAGACCGGTCAGGAATCGAGAAGCGCCGCTCACGACGGCTCACCTACCGTGACGTCCATGGACATCACCATTCACTCCAGCTTCCTCCCCCACGACGATCCCGAGGCGTCGCTGGCCTTCTACCGCGACACCCTCGGCTTCGAGGTCCGTCTCGACGTCGGCCAGGGCACGATGCGCTGGATCACGGTCGGCCCCGCCGACCAGCCCGGCACCAACATCGTGCTCTACCCGCCGACGGCCACGCCCGGGCTCACCGACGACGAGCGCCGCACGATCGTCGAGATGATGGCCAAGGGCACGTTCGCCACGCTCCTGCTGGCCACGCACGACCTGGACGGCACGTTCGAGAAGGTGCAGGCGGGCGACGAGGTCGACATCGTTCAGGAGCCCACCGAGCAGCCGTACGGCGTCCGGGACTGCGCTCTGCGTGACCCCGCCGGCAACATGGTCCGCATCCAGGAGGTGCGTTGACCGATCCCCACGACCTGATCCGCGTGCACGGCGCCCGGGTGAACAACTTGAAGGACGTCACCCTCGAGATCCCGAAGCGCCGGCTGACCGCCTTCACCGGTGTCTCGGGCTCGGGCAAGAGCTCCCTGGTCTTCGGCACCATCGCCGCGGAGTCGCAACGGCTGATCAACGAGACCTACAGCGCGTTCGTGCAGGGCTTCATGCCCTCGCTGGCCCGGCCCGACGTCGACGTGCTCGAGGGGCTGACCACCGCGATCATCGTCGACCAGGAGCGGATGGGCGCCGACCCGCGGTCCACCGTCGGCACCGCGACCGACGCCAATGCCATGCTGCGGATCCTCTTCAGCCGCCTCGGCACGCCCCACATCGGCTCGCCCCAGGCCTTCTCCTTCAACGTCGCCTCGATCTCCGGCGCCGGAGCGGTGAGCATCGAGAAGGGTGGCCGCACCACCAAGGAGCGCCGGAGCTTCAGCATCCTCGGCGGGATGTGCTCGCGCTGCGAGGGGCGGGGCTCGGTGAACGACATCGACCTCACCGAGCTGTACGACTCCTCCCTCTCGCTCAACGAGGGCCCGTTCTCGATCCCGGGCTACAGCATGGACGGCTGGTACGGCCGGATCTTCAAGGGCAGCGGCTACTTCGATCCCGACAAGCCGATCGCGAAGTACACCAAGCGCGAGCTGAACGACCTGCTCTACAAGGAGCCGACCAAGATCAAGGTCGAGGGCATCAACCTGACCTACGAGGGACTGATCCCCCGGATCCAGAAGTCGATGCTCTCCAAGGACGTCGACTCGCTGCAGCCCCACGTGCGGGCCTTCGTGGAGCGCGCCGTCACGTTCACGATCTGCCCCGACTGCGACGGCACCCGGCTCAGCCGCCAGGCCCGGTCGTCGACCATCGACGGCACCTCGATCGCCGACGCCTGCGCGATGCAGATCACCGACCTGGCGGCCTGGGTGGAGGCGCTCGACGAACCGTCGGTGGCGCCGCTCCTCGAGGCCCTGGGCGACACGCTCGACTCCTTCGTCGAGATCGGACTCGGCTACCTCTCGCTCGACCGGCCGGCCGGCACCTTGTCGGGCGGCGAGGCCCAGCGGACGAAGATGATCCGGCACCTCGGGTCGTCGCTGACCGATGTCACCTACGTCTTCGACGAGCCGACCATCGGGCTCCACCCCCACGACATCGCCCGCATGAACGACCTCCTGCTCCGGCTGCGCGACAAGGGCAACACGGTGCTCGTCGTGGAGCACAAGCCGGAGACGATCGCCATCGCCGATCACGTCGTCGACCTCGGTCCGCAGGCGGGGACCGACGGCGGCCGGGTCATGTTCGAGGGCACGGTCGCCGGACTCCGGACGAGCGGCACCGTCACGGGCCGGCATCTCGATGACCGAGCCTCCCTCAAGGACCAGGTGCGGACGTCGTCGGCGGCCCTGGAGGTGCGGCACGCCGGCCTCCACAACCTGCAGGACGTGGACGTCGACATCCCGCTCGGCGTGCTCGTCGTGCTCACCGGCGTGGCGGGCTCGGGGAAGAGCTCGCTGATCCGCGGCTCGGTGTCGGACCGGGAGGGTGTGGTGACGGTCGACCAAGGAGCGATCAGGGGATCACGTCGCAGCAACCCGGCGACGTACACCGGCGTGCTCGACCCGATCCGCAAGGCCTTCGCGAAGGCGAACGGCGTGAAGCCGGCGCTGTTCAGCGCGAACTCCGAGGGCGCGTGCCCGGGCTGCAACGGCGCCGGCGTCATCTACACCGACCTCGGTGTCCTGGCCGGCGTCGCCATCCCGTGCGAGGTGTGCGAGGGACGCCGCTTCGACGCGTCGGTGCTCGAGTACACCCTGGGCGGCCGCACCATCGCCGACGTGCTGGCGATGCCGGTGGTGGAGGCCGAGGCATTCTTCGCCGACGGCGACGCCGAGCTGCCGTCGGCCCACCGGATCCTGACCCGTCTCTCGGACGTGGGCCTGGGCTACCTCACGCTCGGACAGCCACTCCCCACCTTGTCGGGCGGAGAGCGGCAACGGCTCAAGCTCGCTACCCACCTCGGCGAGAAGGGCGGCGTCTTCGTGCTCGACGAACCCACCAGCGGTCTGCATCTCGCCGACGTCGAGCAGCTGCTCGGCCTGCTCGACCGGCTCGTCGACTCGGGTACCTCGGTCATCGTGGTCGAGCACCACCAGGCCGTGATGGCCCACGCCGACTGGATCATCGACCTCGGTCCCGGAGCCGGCCACGACGGAGGTCGGGTCGTGTTCGAGGGGACACCCGCCGACCTCGTGGCGGGCGGGTCGACGCTGACCGGCGAGCACCTCGCGGCGTACGTCGGCGGCCGGGTCAGCAGGTCTTCTGGACGTCGCTGACCAGTGTCTGCAGGTCCGTGAGCATCGTCGTCGCCGCCGCCGCCAGCGCGGCCAGGTTCGCCGCCGACGGGCTCGACTTCGCGGTGTCGGCCGTGGACACGAGCGTGGAGTAGGCACCGTCGACGGCCTCGATCTGAGTCGAGAACTGAGACTTCGCATCGGTCTTGACCTGGTCGAAGTCGCTCTTGACCGTCGTGAGCTGACTCTGCAGGGAGCTCACGGCTCCCGACGACGTGATGTCGATGCTCTTCAGATCGGTGATCGAGCTCTTGAGCGTGTCGACGGAGCCGCACACCGCCGGCTTGTCCTTGCCGCCGCAGCCGACGAGCGAGGCGCCGAGAAGGATCGAGACGAGGGCGAGCGAGAAGGCCTTCATGCGCGTGAGCCTACCCGGGGAAGGGTGTGCCTCACCCCCCGGGAGGGTGGGTCATCGTCGAAGGGTCGTCCAGAGCAGCGCCACCATGAGCAGCCCGCCGACCACGAGGACGGCCAGGACCACGACGACCAGCTGCTCCGGCGTGCCCATCGCTACGTCGGGGCTAGATCGACATGTCGGTCGAGTCGCAGTGGAGCCCCATCCTGAGGTCGCTGTGCGGACGGAGCTTGTGAGGGGCCGGCGGGGCGAAGCGGTCGGGCACGACGGACCGCTGGTGAGCCGGGCGTGGGTCGGGCGTGGGCGCGGAGGCCCCGGCGGTCGTCGTGCTCGCGGCGAGCCCGCCGGTGAGCACGAGAGCGCCGACGGTGGCGGTGATCCGGGTGAGCTGCATGTGACCCTCCTCCGGACGTGGCCTCCCAACGTACGCCGCAGCCCGTGGGAGCGCCATGGCTCGTCAGGGTCGGGCGAGCACCCAGTCGTGGGTCCGCGGACCCGGCCGGAAGCCGATCCTGCGGTAGACCCGACCCGGCTCGGGGGAGCCGTCGTCGCCGCGGGGCCGCACCAGGCCGGTCGTCGCGCCCGCGGCGTGGGCAGCGTGGAGAGCAGCCAGGCTGACGCCGCCGGCGAGACCACGCCGCCGGTGCGCGGGCTGACAGCCGACGGGCTCGACGAGGGCGACCCCCGACGGTTCGTCCAGCCAGACGCAGCAGGAGGCCACCATCTCGCCCTCCTCGGTGACGGCCACCCGGTCGAGGTCGGCGCGGTAGGGCGAGGTCGCCATCAGCCGCTGGTAGGCCCCCGCGGACACCTTGGAGGTCTCCGACCAGGAGGCGCGGTGGCACGTCGCCCGAGTGTCGTACTCGTTCGGGCGTACGGCGCCGAGGTCGCGCCCAGGAACCAGGCCAGGGCCGCCTCGGCCACGCCGTCGTGCGCCGGGTCGACGCACCGCTCCATCCACTGCGGGCTCTCCGCCCACGCCCAGCCGACCGGAGCCCCGCCGACGCGGAAGACGGCGACGGGTCCGTGGTCGAGAACCTCGGGCAGGGCGTAGCGGGCGCTCCACGTCACCTGGCCGGGGTGCTGCCACGAGACCGGCGTGAGCCGCGAGGCGACCTCGTGCATGGCCGGCAGGGCGTGGTCGAGGTGGAGCACCTCGACGGTCATCCTCGGGTGACCTCGACGAACCAGTCGGCGACCTGGGCGGGGTCGTGCTGGAGGGCGGCGTCGTGGACGGCGACCTCGGTGGTCACGAAACCGGGGACGGCCGCGGCCCACCAGCCGCCGCTCGGCTGGATCCGCTCTCGCTCCATGAACGCGATCACGCGCTCGACGACGGCTTCCGCCTCGCCCTCGGCGTGGACCAGGAAGGTGTTCGTGTGCGGCGGATCCGGGGCGGGCCGCAGGCCGCGCGCCGACAGCGCGGTGGCCAGCTCGCGCGCCCACGCGGCGTACTCCTCCATCCTCGGCAGTCGGTCGCGGAGCCCGGCCAGCGCCGACACGGCGAACGGGGTCAGGTGGAAGAGGGTGCCGCCCATGCGCCGGCGCCAGACCCGTGCCTCGCCGACGACGTCCTCCGGGCCGGCGAGGGCGGCCCCGGAGAGTGCCTCGAGCCCCTTGTAGAACGAGACGTAGAGGCTGTCGAACTGCGCGGCGATCTCGGAGAGCGGGCGGTCGTAGAACGGTTGGGACTCCCAGATCCGCGCGCCGTCGGCGTGCAGGGGTACGCCGAGCTCCCGGGCCGCCGCGGACAGCTCGCCGAGCTCGTCCCAGGTCGGCAGGAGGCAGCCGGCATCGCGCAACGGCAGCTCGACGAGCGCCGCACCGAGGCCCGGCCCGAGCGCGCGGAGCTTCTCGGCGGTGGCCGTCTCACGGCCGGTGGTGAGGAACTCGAACTCGAAGCCGTGCAGCCGGCGGGGTCCGTCGTCCTCGTGCGCGAGCAGGTGGGACAGGTCGGGGATGGCGACTCGCTTGGAGTGGGTGCGGTCGGTCCAGACGCGCAGGGCGGCCTGCTGGGCCATCACGCCGCTCGGGAAGAAGGCCACCGCCGGCTTCCCCAGCAGCTCGGCGACCTGGCGCTCCACCTCCGCCACCGAGCCCCGCTCCGCGTAGACGTCCCACTCGGTGAGCCCGAGCGCCTCGGCATCGTCGGCGACCGCGCGCAGCGCCTCGGCGGGGGTGCGCGGTGCGTGCCAGAAGACCGTGGTCTCACAGGCCTTGGCAGCGGCCCGGTAGCGCTCCATCTGGTCGTCGCTCATGCGCTCACCCAACCAGCCGTGGCGGGACCGGCGTCAACCGGGTTTGGGCCCCGTCGGACGGTCAGGTCAGGGCGCGGGTGCCGGCGGGGATGCCCTCACCACGCATCACGCCCTCGACCATGTGCTGCAGCGCGGTCAACGCCACCCGTTGCGGGAACGGACCGAAGCTGACCCGCGCCACGCCGAGCTCCTCGAGCCGGGCCAGCGACGGCGAACCCGGGACGGGCAGCATCGAGAGCCGCTGCGATCCGAACGCGTCGACCAGGGCCACGACCTGGTCCTCGACGAGGGCGCCGGGAACGAAGACGACGGGCGCTCCGGCCTCGAGGTAGGCAAGGCCGCGCTCGATCGCCTCGGCCAGCGCCTCGGCGGGATCGCGGTCGCCGGCGAGGAGGACGGCGTCGGTCCGGGCGTTGAGGACGAAGTCGGGAACGCCCTCGTCGGCGGCCGCCCGCACCACGGCCTCGACCGATGCCACCGCCTCGGGCAGCGGCCTCATCCGGTCCTCGATGTTGGCGCCGACCACGCCGAGGCCGATGGCACGGCGACAGGTCTCGCCGGCGTCACCGTAGCCACTCTCGAGGTCAGCGGTCACGGGCACATCGACCGCGTCCACGACCCTGCCCACGGCGTCGAGCATCAGGTCGAGCGGGATCCGCTCGCCGTCCTCGTAGCCGTACATCGCCGCGATCGCGTGGCTCGCGGTCGCCAGCGCCTGCGTCCCGTCGGTCTGCGCGACGACGCGGGCACTCGCGACGTCCCAGACGTTCACCAGACGGAGCAGGGCGGGATCGGTGTGGAGCGCGCGAAGCGCGCTCGCACGGTCGGCGGTGGTCATGGCCCGAGTATGTCCCGGCCCGCCGACATCTCGCCGCGCCGGTGAGTCGCGGTCCGCCCCGCCGCGCCCGGTTGCCCGCGCGCGGCCGGTCGAGTCACTCCCAGAACACCCGGTCCACGACCGCCCGCGCCCGACGGGTCGTGCGGAGGTAGTCGTTGACCATCTCGTCGGAGCGACCCGGCCCGTAGCCGAGGATGCTGGCCACGGCGGCACGTTCGCGTGCGTCGCGGGGGAGCTGGTCGCCGCTCTTGCCGGTCACCAGGGTGATCGCGTTGCGGATCCGACTGACGGTCCGCCAGGCCCGGGCGAGAGCATCCGCGTCCTCGGCGCCGAGGAGGCCCACCGAGCGCGCGGCGTCGAGTGCGGTCAACGTCCGCGGGCTGCGCAGCCCGGGCTCGGCGCCCGCGTGACGGAGCTGGAGGAGCTGCACGGTCCACTCGATGTCGGCCAGGCCACCGCGGCCGAGCTTCAGGTGGGTGTGCGGGTCGGCCCCGCGTGGGAGCCGTTCGCGGTCGACGCGCGCCTTGATCCGGCGTACCTCCACGACGTCGGCGTCGGTGACGCCGCCCGGCGGGTAGCGCAACGGGTCGACGAGCGCCGTGAAGCGCTGCCGCACACCCTCGTCACCCACCACCGCGTCGGCCCGCAGCAGTGCCTGTGCCTCCCAGACCTTCGACCACTTCGCGTAGTAGGCGCCGTACGACGCGAGCGAGCGCACGAGCGGACCCTGCTTGCCCTCGGGGCGGAGATCGGCGTCCACCACGAGGGCCGGATCGCTCGCGGGCGCGAGGAGGAGCGCTCGGAGCTCGTTGGCGACGGCCTGGGCGTACGCCGTGGCCGTGCCGTCGGCGTCGTCGTCGAACGGCTCGTGGACGAACAGCACGTCGGCGTCGCTGCCGTACGACAGCTCGAAGCCGCCGTAGCGGCCCATCGCCACCACCGCGATCCGGGTCGGCGCGGCATCGAGCCCCCGCTGGGTGCGCACCGACCGCCCGGCCACCTCGAGCGTGGCCTCCAGGGTCGCGTCCGTGACCCGGGACAAGGCCGCGCCCACCTCGGCCACCTCGATCTCGCCGAAGAGCTCGCCGACCGCGATCCGGAACAGCTCGCGCCGGCGCACGGCCCGGATCGACCGGACCGCCTCTGCGGGATCGTCCTGCCGGTCGGCCGTGGCCGTCATCTGCGCCAGGACCGCCTCGGAGGACAACGGCGTCAGGTCGCCACCGAGCATCCGGACGCCTTCGGGCTCTCGCTCGAGCAGGTCGGTGGCGTAGCGCGAGGTCGCGAGCAGCCGCGCGAGCCGCTCGGCTACCTGGCCCTCGTCGCGCAGCGTCTTGAGGTACCAGTGCGAAGAGCCGAGGCTCTCGCTGATCCGCCGGAACCCGAGCAGCCCGGCATCGGGGTCCGGGGCATCGGCGAACCACTCCAGCATCGCCGGGAGCAGGGTGCGCTGGATGGCAGCCGTCCGGCTCAGCCCGCTGGTCAGCGCCTCCAGGTGCCGCAACGCCGCCTTCGGGTCGGCGAAGCCCAACGCGGCCAGTCGGACGCCGGCCGCTTCGGTGGTGAGCCGCACTCCGTCGGCCGGGACTCGCGCGACCGCCTCGAGGAGCGGACGGTAGAAGAGCTTCTCGTGGAGGCGTCGTACCTCTCGGCGGTGGTGGGCCCACGTCTCGTCGAGGGCCCTGGCCGGGTCCTTGACGAAGCCCATGCTCCGCCCGAGCCGGCGGAGCGACACCTCGTCGGTGGGTACGACGTGCGTACGGCGGAGGTGTTGGAGCTGGATCCGGTGCTCGAGGGTGCGGAGGAAGGAGTACGCCGCGGTCAGGGCCTCGCCGTCCTCGCGGCCCACGTAGCCTCCCTTGGTCAGCGCCGCAAGCGCACTCAGGGTCGCCGGCTCGCGGAGCGTGGCGTCGGCACGGCCGTGGACCAGCTGGAGAAGCTGCACGGCGAACTCCACGTCGCGCAAGCCACCGGAGCCGAGCTTGAGCTGACGGTCGGCCTCGCGTGCCGGGATGTTCTCGACGACCCGGCGCCGCATCGCCTGCACGTCACTCACGAACCCGTCGCGCTCCGCGACCTGCCACACCATCGGCTCGACCATCTCGACGAACGCCTGCCCCAGCGGCAGATCTCCGGCCACCGGGCGGGACTTGAGCAGCGCCTGGAACTCCCAGGTCTTGGCCCAGCGCTCGTAGTAGGCACGATGGCTGGCCAGGGTGCGCACCAGTGGGCCTGCCGCGCCCTCGGGTCGCAGGTTGGCGTCGACCGGCCAGATCGTCCCCTCGACCGTGTGCTCCGAGCAGACCTGCATCAGCTGGGAGGCCAGCTGCGTGGCGATCCTCGCGGCCGCGGCCTCGTCCGCCCCCTCAGCAGGCTCGAACACGTAGAGCACGTCGACGTCGGAGACGTAGTTCAGCTCGTGACCGCCGCACTTGCCGAGCGCGACCACGGCGAGCCGCGCCGACTCGGCCCCGGGGACGCGCGACCGGGCGATCGCCAACGCGGCCTCGAGGGTGCCGGCCGCGAGATCGGACAGCTCCGCCGCAGCGTCGTCGACGCCCAGGTGGTGGGCCAGGTCGCGGGCCGCGAGCCGGACCAGGATCCGGCGGTACTCCACTCGCAGCGCGTCGGCCGCCTCCCGGGCGGCCAGGGTCGCGGTCGGGTGGCGGGTCTCCGCGTCGGCGCCGACCGCCGCGAGCAGCGCCCCGCGGACGGCGTACGCCGGCGGGCGGGTGGAGCCGAGGAACGGGTCGGCCAGCTCGCGCCACTGCTCGGGATGCCGGCACAGGTGGTCGCCCAGCGCCTGGCTCGCTCCGAGCACCGAGAGCAGGCGCATCGAGGTGCCCTCGTCGTCGGCGAGCTCGGGGACGAGCTCCGCGCCGGCGCGCTCGGTGAGACGGCTCAGCTCCGCAAGGGCCTGGTCGGGGTCGGCGGTGCGGGCCAGGATCGCGAGGAGCGGCTCGGTCCGGGGTCCGAGTCCCGCCAGCTCGCGACCGGCCCGCGCGGGGTCGGCGAACCCGAGGCGCAGCATCTGCGTGTGGACCGAGTCGCTGCGGCCGTGGGTCACCGCGTCAATCTAGCCAGTCGTCGACCGGCGAGGCGTGGGGGCGGCCGATCCGGCGCAGTCGGGACGCGGCGTCGCGGTCGACGATCACCGTCGCGTGCGGATGTCGCTGGAGCACGGAGGCGGGGCACTCCTCGGTCACCGGCCCCTCCACCGCGGCAGCGACCGCCTCCGCCTTGTGGGAGCCCGACGCGACCAGGACGAGCCGAGTCGCGTCGAGGATGGTGCCGAGACCCTGGGTGAGGCAGTGGGTCGGCACGTCCTCGGGCCGGGGGAAGAAGCGGGCGTTGTCCGCTCGGGTCGTCGCGCTCAGCCGCGCGACGCGCGTGCGTGAGCCGAACGGCGAACCGGGCTCGTTGAAGCCCACGTGCCCGTTCCGCCCGATCCCCAGGAGCTGGATCCCGACCCCGCCCAGGCACCGGATCTCGCGCTCGAACGCGTCGCACGCCGCGGTCAGGTCGGCGGCGTTCCCATCGGGAACGAGCACGTGTTCCGGGTGGAGACCCAGCGGCGCCGCGATCTCTCGTCGGATGAACGAGCGGTACGACG
This sequence comes from uncultured Actinomycetota bacterium, assembly GCA_963805345.1. Classification (GTDB taxonomy): domain Bacteria; phylum Actinomycetota; class Actinomycetes; order Propionibacteriales; family Nocardioidaceae; genus Nocardioides. Next base: position 27,050 of record CAWDUA010000016.1, on the reverse strand, counting down.
CGGCGTCGGACGCCGGGATGCCGACGTACTCGTCGAGCGCCACGCAGTGCACCCCTGAGAAGTCGAGGCCGTGCGCGTGGGCCGAGGCCAGCGCCCGGTACGTCGTCACCGGGGACGACCCGGTCGCGACCCCGAGCACGAGCCTCGGGTCGGCCCGCAGTGCCTCGACCACGAGCGCCGCGGCGGCCCGACCGAGGGACTCCTGGTCCTCCACGATCACGACGTCCATGCACGGCCCTTCCGCTGGCGCGGGGCACGAGATCGGTCCCGACTCTTGCGGATGTCGAGCCGTTCGTGCAGGGTATTAGGAAACTTTCCTATCTAACTACGGGGACCCATGGCAAGAGGAACCGGACGCTGCCTGGTGGCGCTCACGAGCGGCGCCGCCCTGGTCGCCGCCCTTGCCTCGCTTCCGCCGACCGCGTCGGCGTCACGCGCAGCCACCACGCCGCGGGGTCTGATCCGCGTCAACCAGCAGGGCTACCTGCCGCACGAGGCGAAGCAGGCCATGCTGATGGCGCCCCGGGCCGTGTCCGGCCAGAGGTTCGTGGTGACCGACCACGACGGCACGGTGGTGCTGCGCGGATCCGTGCCGGCCACCTCGCGCGGCCGCTGGAACGCGAACTTCCCCGACGTCTACCGGCTCGACCTGAGTCGCCTGCGCGACCCTGGTCGCTACCGGGTCACGGTGACCGGGCCCCAGGTCGCGGCGAGGTCGCCGTGGTTCCGCGTCGCGGGTCCGGGCCGACTGTTCGGGCAGCTGCTCACGAACGGCGTCTTGTTCGACCGCAACCAGCGCGACGGCCGCGACGTCATCCCCGGACGGCTGCACCGCCGCCCCTCGCACCTGCACGACCGCCACGCCACGGTCTACCGCTGGCCACACATGGCGCCCGGCTCCGACCTGATCACCGACCGCACGCTGCATCCCGTGGCCGGACCGCAGGTCGACGTGTCCGGTGGCTGGTTCGACGCCGGTGACTACCTCAAGTTCACCCACTCCACGGCCTACAACGACGTGCTGCTGTTCACGAGCGCCCGCCTGCTGGGCCACCGCGCCCCGCGGGCGCTGACCGCCGAGGCGCGGCACGGACTCCACTGGCTGGAGAAGATGTGGGACACCAGGCGCCGGACCCTCTATCTCCAGGTCGGGATCGGCTCCGGCAACCGGGCCGGCACGTTCCGCGGCGACCACGACCTGTGGCGCCTGCCCCAGGCCGACGACCACGACCACGCCCATCTGGACCGCTACGTGTCCCATCGCCCCGTGCTCGCGGCGGCACCGGCGGGCCACCGGATCAGCCCCAACCTCGTCGGGAGGGTCGTCGCGGCCTTCGCGCTGGCCGCCCAGGCCGACGCGTCCCACCACCGCGCCCGCGCACGGCACGAGCTGGGGCAAGCGCGGCTGCTCTACGCGAGGGCGGCCACGAGGCACCCGCCGCGGCCCTTGGTGACCGCACTCCCCCACGCCTTCTACCCGGAGTCGAGCTGGGTCGACGACATGCAGCTCGGCTCCGCCGAGCTCGCGCTCGCCGCGCACCGCCTCGGCGCTCCGGCCGGGCGCTACCTGCGTGACTCGGCCCGCTTCGCCCGACGCTACGTCCACTCCCACTCCACCGACACCCTGAACCTCTACGACACGGGCGCCCTCGCCGACGTCTCCCTGGCGTCGGCGATGAGCAGGATCCACGCGGTCGGCCCGCTCGCCGTGACCCGACACGACCTGGCTCACAACCTCCGGGCCCAGATCCTCCGCGGGGTCCGGCACGCCCGCCACGACGTGTTCCGCGCGGCCGCTTCGGTCGACGAGTTCGACGTCAACTCCCACACCTTCGGGCTGGTCGCATCGGTCGGCCTGTACGACGCACTCACCCACAGCGACCGCTACCAGCGCTTCGCGAGCGACCAGCGCACCTGGCTGCTCGGGGGTGACCCGTGGGGCGTGACGGCGATGGTCGGCGTCGGCCACGCGTTCCCGAACTGCATGCAGCACCAGGTCGCCAACCTGAGCGGGACCCTCGACGGCCGTCCGCCCATCGACGTCGGTGCGGTGGTCAACGGGCCCAACGGGAGGGGCAACTTCGAGGGCGGCCTCGGCGGCTTCCAGACCGGGATGCGCCACTGCACCTCGGCCGCGCGCCACCTGACCCGCTACGACGGCCACGGGAGTCGCTACGTCGACGACGTCCGCGCCTGGCAGACCGACGAGCCCGCCCTCGACATGACCGGGTCGGCCGTCATCGCCGCCGCGGCCCAGCTCCACCTGCACGCCCACGCGCGGCTGCGCTCTCCCAGCGGGACCCCGTGAAGCCCGGCACGCCCCGGATCCTGCGCGGCATCAACGACCGCGCAGCGCTCGACCTCCTGCTCGAGCACGGACCCCTCTCGAGGTCGCAGCTCGGCGAACTGACCGGTCTCTCCAAGCCGACCATGGGTCAGCTGCTGGCCCGGCTCGAGCAGGCCGGTCTGGTGATCACCAGCGGGATCACCAACGGCGGCCCCGGCCCACGCGCCCAGCTCTACGCCGTCAACCCCGACGCGGCCCACGTCGTCGCTCTCGACGTCACCCCGGCCAGGATCCTGGCCGCGGTCGCGGATCTCACCGGGCGCACCGTCGGTGAGTACGAGCTGCGCACCCCCCGCCGTCCGCGACCGGACGCGGTGAGTCACGTCGTACAGGCGATGGCGGGAGCCGCGACCTCCGCCGGCCTGCCGGTCACGAGCCTGCGCCACCTGGCGATCGGGACGCCGGGCGCGTTCGACCCCACGACCCGGCGGCTGCGTTACGCCCGCCACCTTCCCGGCTGGCACGACCCGCACCTGCTCGAGCGGCTCGCCGACGAGGTCGGCATCCCGATCCACGTCGACAACGACGTGAACCTCGCGGCCGTCGCCGAGCTGGCGGCGGGTGTCGCCCGAGGCGTCGAGGACTTCGTCCTGCTGTGGGCCGACGAGGGGCTCGGCGCCGCGATCGTGATCGACGGCCGGCTTCGCGGCGGAGCGACCGGGGGCGCCGGCGAGGTGGGCTTCCTGCCCCTTCCGGGCACCCCGCTGGTCCGCGACGTGCGCCGCGGCAACGCCGGCGCGTTCCAGGAGCTGGCCGGTGGCCCCCAGGTGCTGGCGCTCGCCCGCTCGCACGGGCTCCGCGCGGCCAGCCCGCCGGCAGCCGTCGCCGCTGCCCTGGCCACCCCGGGGGCCGGTGACGCCGTGCTCGCCGAGCTGGCGCATCGCTTCGCCCTCGGGCTCTCGGCCATGGTCGCGGTCGTGGACCCGGCCCTCGTGATCCTCTCGGGCGGGGTGCTGATCGCGGGCGGCCCGCGGCTGCGCGACCTCGTCGGCGACGAGCTCGGCTCACTGGCGGCCGCGCGACCCCGGCTCGAGCTGGCCAGCATCCAGGACCGGCCGGTCCTGGCCGGCGCCCTGCACACCGCACTGACCTCGGCTCGGGACGAGATCTTCGACACCGTCCGACAACCCACCACCGAGCCGGGCCCCGCCCGGGCCGTCACCAGGAGGTCACGATGACCACATCGCGCCGCATCACCCGCCGACTCGCCGCCGGCGGGGCGCTCACTGCCCTCGCCCTCACGGTGACCGGATGCTTCGGGTCGTCCAAGGGAGGTGCCAACGACAACCCGAACGCCGACGTCACCATCACGTTCTGGCACGGCTGGTCCGCACCGAGCGAGGTGGCCGCGATCCAGTCCACGATCGACGGGTTCGAGAAGAAGTACCCCAACGTGCACGTGAAGGCCGTCGGCAACATCACCGACGACAAGATCAACCAGGCCCTGCGCGCCGGAGGGCCCAATGCACCCGACGTGGTCTCGTCGTTCACCACCGACAACGTGGGCGAGTTCTGCACGTCCCATGCCTTCGTCGACCTCAATCCGTTCCTGAAGAAGTCGGGGATCGACCCGGTCCAGGTCTTCCCGTCCGCACAGCGGGAGTACACCCAGTTCGAGGGCAACCAGTGCGCGCTGCCGCTGCTGAGCGACGCCTATGGGCTCTACTACAACAAGGCCGACTTCAAGGCTGCCGGGATCACGTCACCGCCGAAGACCTACTCGGAGTTCGACGCCGACGCGGTCAAGCTCACCAAGATGTCGGGCGACACCTACTCCCAGCTCGGCTTCATGCCGCTCTACCACGGGTACGAGTCGACGATCACCCACTTCGCCGCGCAGGCCTCGCCGACGTACTTCACCTCCGACGGGAAGTCCAACGTCGCCAACGACCCGCCCCTCTCCTCGACGTACGAGTGGCAGAAGGCGCTGGTCGGCAAGCTCGGCGGCTACGCCCGGCTCGACAAGTACCGCACGACGTTCGGTGACGAGTTCAGCAACAACAACCCGTTCATGACCGGTCAGGTCGCGATGGCCATCGACGGAGAGTGGCGCGGCGGGATGATCGACGACTCCAAGAGCAAGGTCGACTACGGCGTCGCGCCGTTCCCGGTGCCCGACGACCAGGCCGACCAGTACGGAAAGGGCTACATCACCGGCACCATCGTCGGCATCGCCAGCACCAGCGAGAAGCAGAACGCCGCCTGGGAGTTCGTGCAGTACCTGACCACCGACACCGATGCTGTCGTGAACTTCGCGAACGCGATCCACAACGTCCCGTCGACGAACGCGGCCCTGGCCTCGCCGAAGCTGGACCAGAGCCCCGCGTTCCAGACGTTCATCAAGATCGCCCAGAACAAGTACAGCAACACGACACCGTCCAGCCCGAACGGCGGTGCCTACCAGCTGACGCTGCAGAACCTCGGCTACGCCTACGAGTCCGGCAAGCAGACCGATCTGCAGGCCGGTCTGGAGGAGGCTGCGCACACCATCGACACCGACATCGCCCAGGCCCAGTGAAGGGGGCCCGGTGAAAGGGGCGGTTGCCACGGCGACGAGGCCGCGAGCGACCCCGGCGCTCCGAGCACGCAAGCGCCGGGAGCTGGTCCGCAACCTCGCGTTCCTCTCGCCGTGGCTGTTGGGTACGGGCCTGTTCTTCCTGTACCCGCTGATCACGACGGCGTGGCTGTCGTTCACCCACTACGACGGCTTCACCTCGCCGGTGTGGACCGGGCTGGACAACTGGCACTACGTGCTGCGGGAGTACACCTTCTTCTGGCCGGCGCTCCGCAACACCCTGTGGTTCGTCGTCGTGATCGTGACGTTGCGGATCGTGGTCGGGCTCGTGCTCGGCATGACGGTCATCAGCGTCAAGCGGGGCAGCTCGGTGTTCCGCACGCTGCTCTACGCGCCGTACCTCGCGCCACCGGTGGCCGCGACGCTGGCGTTCGTCTTCCTGCTCAACCCGGGGACCGGCCCGGTGAACTCGGTGCTGGGGAAGCTCGGGCTTCCCCAGCCCGGCTGGTTCAACGACCCGACCTGGTCCAAGCCCGCCCTGGCCATGCTGGCGGTCTGGGGCGTGGGTGACCTGATGGTGATCTTCATGGCTGCCCTGCTCGACGTGCCGCGGGAGCTCTACGAGGCGGCCCAGCTCGACGGGGCGGGCGCCGTACGTCGCTTCCGCCACGTCACGCTGCCCACGTTGCGGCCGATCCTCGGCTTCGCCGCGATCACCGGCGTGATCGCGATGATGCAGTACTACACCGAGCCGTTGGTCGCGGGACAGGTGGCGAGCGGACAGATCGGTGGGTCGGGGCAGCAGGTGGAGCCCGGCTACCCGGCGGGCTCCACCCTGACCCTGCCGCAGCTGGTCTACAACCTCGGGTTCCAGCGGTTCGACATCGGCGCCGCCTGCGTCGTGGCGGTCGTGCTCTTCGTGCTGTCGATGATCTTCGCCGGCTTCCTGATGCGGCGCGGCAGCGTGTTCCTGGGGGTCGGCGAATGACGGCCACGACGAGCCCGACCCCGGTCGCGTCGGTCCCGACCGCGCCCCTGCCTCCCGCGACGCGGCGACGGGCCGCTCTGGAATGGGTCGCGCTCCACATCTTCGCGGTCACGGCCGGGCTGCTCTTCGTGCTCCCCTTCGTGTTCGTCGTCCTCACCGCGCTGATGAGCGACCAGCAGTCCCTCACCCGCGAGCTGTGGCCGAACCCGTTCGAGTGGCACAACCTGGTCGACGTCTGGCACACGCCAGGGTTCGGGACCTGGTGGCGCAACACCCTGATCTACGCCGTGTCCGGCACCATCTTGACGCTGCTCTCCAGCATCCCGGTGGCGTACGCCCTGGCCTGCTTCCGGTTCCGCGGTCGCAACCTGGCGATGATGGTCGTGATCGCCACGATGATGCTGCCGCCCCAGGTGGCGATCGTGCCGCTCTACCTGGTCTGGGCGAAGGACCTGCACCTGTCGGGCACCCTGTGGCCACTGATCATCCCGATGGCCTTCGGCGACGCCTTCTCGATCTTCCTGCTCCGCCAGTTCATGCTCACCGTGCCACGGGAGTACCTCGACGCGGCGAAGGTGGACGGGTGCTCCGACCTGAGCGTGCTGCTGCGCGTGGTGCTGCCGATGACGCGTCCCGCCATCGCCGCGGTCGGACTGTTCCAGTTCTTCTACTGCTGGAACGACTACTTCGGACCGCAGATCTACACCAGCGAGAACCCGGCCGCCTGGACCCTCAGCTACGGCCTGCAGTCCTTCAAGAGCGCGCATCACACCGACTGGAACCTGACCATGGCCGCCACGGTGATGGTGATGGCTCCGGTGATCCTGCTCTTCTTCTTCGCCCAGAAGGCCTTCATCGAGGGCGTCACGCTGACAGGGGTCAAGGGATGACTGTCACCCCACCACGTTCTTCGCCTGCCCCGCTTCGCGCCTCCATCCAACGACGTCGCGGAGGCACCGCATGAAGATCGCAGTCGTCGGCGGCGGGTCGACGTACACCCCGGAGCTGGTCGACGGACTCGGCCGGATGCGAGACGTGCTGCCGATCGAGGAACTGGTCCTGGTCGACCCCGACCGCGACCGGCTCGAGCTCGTGGGCGCGTTCGGCCGCAGGATCCTCGACCGGATGGGGCACCCGGCCACGTTGACCACGACGTCCGAGCTGGCGCCGGCGCTGGACGGCGTCGACGCCGTGCTCCTGCAGCTGCGGGTCGGCGGTCAGGCCGCGCGGAACCAGGACGAGACCTGGCCGCTGGAGTGCGGCTGCGTGGGGCAGGAGACCACCGGCGCAGGAGGGCTCGCGAAGGCGCTGCGCACGGTCCCGGTCGTCCTCGACATCGCAGACCAGGTGGCGGCGGCGGCACCGGACGCGTGGATCATCGACTTCACCAACCCGGTCGGGATCGTGACGCGGGCGCTGCTCCAGGCCGGCCATCGGGCGGTCGGGCTCTGCAACGTCGCCATCGGCTTCCAGCGCCGCTTCGCCGACTACCTCGGCGTCGAGCCCGACCGCGTCCAGCTGGACCACGTCGGTCTCAACCACCTCACCTGGGAGCGAGCGGCCCGGGTGGACGGTGTCGACCGGCTGCCGGAGATCCTTGCCGGACACGTCGACGACCTGGCCGATGACATCGAGCTGCCGGCGAGCCTGCTGACCCGACTCGGCGTCGTTCCGTCGTACTACCTGCGCTACTTCTACGCCCACGACGAGGTGGTCCGCGAGCTGCAGCACAGCGAGTCGCGCGCCTCGCAGGTCACGGCGATCGAGCACGAGCTGCTCCGCCTCTACGAGGACCCGATGCTCGACCGCAAGCCGGCGCTGCTCGAGCAGCGCGGCGGCGCCTACTACTCCGAGGCGGCGGTCCAGCTGGCCGCGGCGCTCCTCGGCAGCGGCGACGCGTCGTCGACCCAGGTCGTCAACGTACGCAACGCCGGCACTCTGCGGTTCCTGCCCGACGACGCGGTCATCGAGGTACCCGCGGAGGTCGACCGCGCCGGGGTGCGACCTCTGCCCGTGGAGCCGTTGGCGCCGTTGTACGCCGGCCTCGTCGCGCACGTCACGGCGTACGAGGACCTGGCGCTCGAGGCCGCTCTGCACGGCGGGTACGAGCGGGTGTTCCAGGCCCTGCTCGCCCATCCCCTCATCGGCCAGGTCGACCGGGCCACGGGACTCGCCGACCGGCTCGTCGACCACAACCGCGCCTACCTGCCGTGGGCCTGAGATGAGTGGGAGACCGGATCGACCGGCCGGCGTCCTCGCCGTCGACGCCGGCAACAGCAAGACCGACGTGGCGCTGGTCGCGACCGACGGCCGACTGGTCGGCACGGCTCGAGGGGGACCCTTCCTCCCCCACCGGGTCGGTGCCGAGGCCGCCGTGGAGGGACTCGCTCCGATCGTCCGGGCGGCCGTCGCGGACGCCGGGCTGGCCCCTACGGACGGGGCGATCGTGCAGCACGTGGCCGCCTGCTTCGCCAACGCCGACCTCCCACCCGAGCAGGAGGCGCTCGAGCACGCCGTCTCCGCGCACGGGTGGGGTGACTCGAGCGAGGTCTTCAACGACACGTTCGCCGTGCTCCGCGCGGGCGTCGACGAACCGCGGGGAATCGCCGTGGTCTGCGGGGCCGGGATCAACTGCTCCGGCGTGCTGCCCGGCCGGGCACCCGTGCGCTTCGCCGCAGTCGGCCAGATCTCCGGCGACTGGGGCGGCGGTGGACACCTCTGGCAGGAGGCGATGTGGTGGGCGGCGCGCGCCGAGGACGGGCGCGGACCGGACACGCGCCTCCGGACGGAGCTGCCCGGACACTTCGCTCTCGGGAGCATGGCCGAGCTGATCGAGTCGGTGCACCTCGGCGTGATCACGGAGGCCCGGTGCCTGGAGCTGACTCCGGTCCTGTTCGAGGTCGCCGCCGACGGGGACGCCACCGCCGCTGCCGTCGTACGACGGCAGGCCGAGGAGGTCGTGGCCCTCGCCGTCGCCGCGATGCGGCGTCTCGACGTCCTCGACGAGCCGATCGACGTGGTGCTCGGCGGCGGCGTCATCACGGCCGGTCACGCGCTGCTGATGGACGAGATCGACCGGCTCCTCGCCGCCGAGGCACCACTGGCGACCACCACCGTGGTGCGGACACCTCCGGTCGTCGGCGCCGCCCTGCTCGGGCTGGACCGGATCGGCGCGGCGGGGCCGGACCGTGACCGTCTGCGGGAGTCGTTCGCCCTCCCGGCCGCGGACCTCGCCCCCTAGACGGGCTGGCGGGCGGCCGCGAGCTCGGCGAAACGCTCGGCGAGCGGACGCCAGGCGGCGACCAGCTCGTCGGCCGAACGTGCCAGGTCGGCCAGCGCTGCGTCGGCCAGCACCGGGTCGGCGTTGCCGTCCACGAGCCAGCCACGGAACAGCGGTTCGTCGACCTCGGGGTGCCACTGGACTCCCCAGACGGTGGGTGCATGCCGCGCCGCCTGCACCTCACCGGTGGTCGCTCGGGCCATCAGTACGGCGCCGTCAGGCAGACGGGTCACGATGTCGTCGTTCCAGTGGGCGCCCCGCCGCGGCGTCGCGACGGTCGAGAAGAGCTCGTCGAGATGAGCGGCCGGCTCCCAGGTGACGTCCTGCAGCCCGAACTGACGGCCGGCCGGGTTGGGCAGGACCTCACCGCCCAGGGCGACGGTCGCGAGCTGGTGGCCCAGGCAGATGCCCAGGGTCGGCACGCCGTCGGCGGCAGCCTCGCGGATCAGTTCCCTGACCGCCGGCAGCCACGGCGACGTGTCGTCGTCGTTGGCGCCCATCGCGCCACCCATCACGACGAACGCGGCGTACGCCTCGAGCGACGGCGGGAGCTCGTCACCGAGATAGGGGCAGCGGACGTCGAGGTCGAGCCGCAGCCACTCGCCCATCAGGTGGATCGGGTCGTCGTCCTCGTGCTGGACGACCAGGATCGGGTGACTCACGCGCCCAACCTAGAGGACGGGCAGCATCCGGTCGCGCTCGAAGGTGGAGACCTGGGTGCGGTAGTCCCGCCACTCGGCGCGCTTGTTGCGGAGGAAGAAGTCGAAGACGTGCTCCCCGAGCGTCTCGGCCAGCAGCTCGGAGTCCTCGGCCACCGAGATCGCCTCGGACAGGCTGCTCGGCAGCGGGGCGATGCCGAGGCTCTTGCGTTCCCGCTCGGTCAGCGTCCAGACGTCGTCCTCCGCCTCGTGCGGGAGCTCGTAGTCCTCGGCGATGCCCTTCATGCCCGCCGCGAGCACGACGGCGTAGGCGAGGTAGGGGTTGCACGCCGAGTCGATGGTGCGCAGCTCGACGCGGGTCGAGACCCCCTTCTGCGGCTTGTACATCGGCACCCGGACCATGGCGGAGCGGTTGTTGTGGCCCCAGCAGATGTACGACGGCGCCTCGCCGCCGCCCAGCAGCCGCTTGTAGCTGTTGACCCACTGGTTGGTGACCACGGCGATCTCGCTGGCGTGACGCAGGATGCCGGCGATGAACCGGCGGCCGGTCTTGGACAGCTGGTACTCGGCACCGGCCTCGAAGAACGCGTTGCGATCGCCCTCGAACAGTGACACGTGCGTGTGCATGCCCGACCCGGGGTGGGAGGTGAACGGCTTGGGCATGAACGAGGCCCAGATGTCCTGGCCCAGCGCCACCTCCCGGATCACCGTTCGGAAGGTCATGATGTTGTCCGCCGTCGAGAGGGCGTCGGCGTAGCGCAGGTCGATCTCCTGCTGGCCCGGACCACCCTCGTGATGGCTGAACTCCACCGAGATCCCCATCGACTCGAGCATCGTGATCGCCTCGCGCCGGAAGTCGGCGCCCTGGCTCTGCGCGGTGTGGTCGAAGTAGCCGCTGCGGTCGACCGGCACCGGCTCTCCCCCGGGTACCGGCGAGTCCTTGAAGAGGTAGAACTCGATCTCGGGGTGGGTGTAGAAGGTGAAGCCCTGCTCGGCCGCGGCACTCAGCGTGCGCTTGAGGACGTGGCGCGGGTCGGCGTACGACGGCGAGCCGTCGGGCATCACGATGTCGCAGAACATCCGGGCCGTCGACGGCCCGTCGCCGCTGCGCCACGGCAGGATCTGGAACGTCGACGGGTCGGGCTTGGCGAGCATGTCGGCCTCGTAGACGCGGGCGAACCCCTCGATCGCCGAGCCGTCGAACCCGATGCCCTCGTCGAAGGCGCCCTCCAGCTCGGCCGGCGCCACGGCGACCGACTTGAGGAAGCCCAGCACGTCGGTGAACCACAGCCGCACGAACCGGACATCGCGCTCCTCGAGCGCGCGCAGCACGAAGTCTTCCTGCTTGCCCATGGGCGCCAGTGTGTCGCAGGCGTGTTACGGCGGTGTTGCGGCCCCAGTGGGTCGTGTGCCTGAGCCCGCGCCCTGGCGCGGTCTCAGGCACACGACCCGTTCACGGCCGGGTCACTTCCGGCAGGTGATGACCTCCTGCGAGCCGAGGACACCCTTGCCGGCGCGCAGCATCGGGCGGGTCCAGGCCTGCGTCACGTGGGCGAACGCGATCGTCCCGGCCGCAGGACCCGTGGTGCCGGGCACCGTCACCTTGCGGATCGTCAGCGGGATCGTGAGCGCCTTCGACGTGGTGCCGCCCCAGCACGGCGTGCCGTGCTTCTGGGACCGGGCGTCCCGGAAGGACACCGGGTCACCGACGCGGTGGCCGGCGTAGCGCCACGCGAGCACCGTCGTGTAGCCGGTCGCGCCCTCCCAGGGGCCGAGCACGGTGGCGCTGATGCCGCGCGTCAGCGGTCGGGGCACGCGGAAGGTCACCGACCCTCCGGACACGGTCTTGGGAGCGATCGCCCACGTGTTCTCGGTCCGGGCTGCACCGTTCATGACCCCGATCTCGCAGCCGTTGCACCCGGGCGTCCGGAAGGTGACCTTCGTGGTCGGCGGCCGGGTGCAGTAGAAGGCGTCCTGGTTCCCGATGGTGCCCTTGAAGGCCTTCACCATCGGCCTCCAGCTCGACATGGTGTGGGTCGCGTAGACCAGCGGGATCCGGGTCGGTCGGCCGTCCAGGGTCTTCCCCTTGACCCGTGAGACGTGGAAGTCGAGGCGCACCGCGTCGATCGTCGTACCGGCCCAGCAGCCTTCGGCCCGGGCCCCGTTGCGCGCGCTGTCCCGACTCACGAACGAGTCGACCGCGTGCCCGCGATAGGCGGTGACGATGTTGGGCACCGCCCCGGTGTTGCCCTCCCACGGCGCGCGGAGCACGAACGACATGCCGTGCGTGCGGGCCGTGCGGACCCGGAAGACGGCGCGATGGTCGCTGCCGATGCGCTGCAGCGGCCGTGTCCAGACGTGCAGCCTGCCGTTCAAGGCTTGCTGCGGCGCGATCGAGCACCGGTCACAGCCGGTGACGTGCAGCACCAGGCGCGTGTGCGCCGGCTTGGCCGACGCGGACGCCGAGTTCGCGGCCGGACCGGCCGTCGCCTGGGCGTCGCCGGGCACGGTGGTGGCCAGGGCCGCGGCGGCCAACGTGGCCAGGATCGCGGTGATGCCCCGCGCTCGTCGTACTCGTGTCATCGATGTCCCCCGAGGGTCGGGGCGGCCCCCCGTCGGTGCCGCCGTCTGACCCTTCGACTCCCCGGGGACCGGAAAGGTTGCCGACCGGGTCAGGACTCGGGCACGTGCGCGTCGATCTCGGCCAGCCAGGCGGTGGCGGCGACGTCGCTCGGCATCCGCCAGTCGCCGCGGGGACTCATCGTGCCGCCGGCGCTGACCTTCGGCCCGTTGGGGAGCGCGCTGCGCTTGAACTGGCTGGCGAAGAAGCGTCGGCAGAACACCTGGAGCCAGTGCCGCACCGCGACGAGGTCGTAGGCCGGCCGCGACTCCGGTGGGTAGCCCGGTGGCCACTCCCCCGCATCCGCGTCGTGCCAGGCGTGCCAGGCCAGGAACGCGATCTTGCTCGGTCGGTAGCCGCGCCGGAGCACGTGGAAGAGCGTGAAGTCCTGGAGCGCGTAGGGCCCGACCGTGTCCTCGGTCGACTGCGCCTTCTGTCCCTCGACCGTGGGGATCAGCTCGGGCGTGATCTCCTGGTCGAGCACCTCGCCGAGGACGGCGTTCGCCTCGGCGTCGAACTGGCCGCTCTCGATCACCCACCGGATCAGGTGCTGGACCAGGGTCTTCGGGACGCCGGCGTTGACGTTGTAGTGGGACATCTGGTCGCCGACCCCGTAGGTGCACCAGCCGAGGGCGAGCTCGCTGAGGTCGCCGGTGCCGACGACGATCCCGCCCCGCTGGTTGGCGAGACGGAAGAGGTAGTCGTAGCGCAGGCCCGCCTGGACGTTCTCGTAGGTGACGTCGTACGCCGCCTCGCCGTCGGCGGCCGGGTGGTCGAGGTCCTTGAGCAGCTGCTCGGCCGCCGGCTTGATGTCGATCTCCTCGAAGGTCACGCCGAGGGCCTTCGCGAGCCGGGTGGCCAGGGACCTGGAGGTGTCGCCCGTGGCGAAGCCCGGCATCGTGAACGCCAGCACGTCGCCGCGCGGCCGCTCGAGTCGGTCCATCGCCTTGGCCGCGACGATCAGGGCGTGGGTCGAGTCCAGCCCGCCGCTGACACCGATCACGGCCTTGGGCTGACCGATCGCCTGCGACCGCTGGACGAGCCCCGCGACCTGGATGGAGTAGGCCTCGTAGCAGTCCTGGGCCAGGCGCTCGACGTCGTCGGGCACGAAGGGGAACCGGTCGACGTGACGGCGCAGCCCGATGTCACCGGTCGGCGGCACGAGCTCGAACCCGATCGTCCGGAAGGTCGACCTCGCCCGCGCGGAGTCGAGACCACGCCGGTTGTCGTCGTGGGTGCCCTGCCGGATCCGGTCCTGTCGGATCCGGTCGAGGTCGACGTCGACGACCGTCCGGCGCGGCCCGTCGGGGAACCGCTCGCTCTCACCGAGCAGGTCTCCGCACTCGTAGACCATCGTCTGGCCGTCCCACGACAGGTCGGTCGTCGACTCACCCTGGCCGGCCGCCGCGAACACGTACGCCGCGTTGCTCCGGAAGCTGGCGCTGCGGACCAGCAGCCGGCGGTCTTCTGCCCGGGCGATCGTGATCGGACTGCCGGACAGGTTGGACAGCACGGTCGCGCCGGCCAGCGCCGCCTCGGCGCTCGGCGGCACCGGCACCCACATGTCCTCGCAGATCTCCACGTGGAGCCTGAGGTCGGGCAGGTCGGTCGCCGCGAAGACCAGGTCGGGCCCGAGCGGCACCTCGGACCCCGGCGACCCGGATCGTGGCACCCCTGAGGTCGTCCCCGGGTGCGAAGTGGCGCCGCTCGTAGAACTCGCGGTAGTTCGGCAGGTAGGACTTGGGGGCGACCCCGAGGATGCGGCCGTTCTTGATGACGACCGCGCAGTTCAGCACGCGCGTGCCGTGCATCAAGGGGGCACCGACGACGATCACCGGCAGCAGGCCGGCCGAGCCGGCGACCAGCACGGCGACGGCGTCCTGCACCGCCGTCAGCAGCGTGTCCTGCAGGAGGAGGTCGTCGATGGAGTAGCCGCTCAGGCACAGCTCGGGAAACACCGCGACCGCCACGCCCTCGGCATCGCATGCGCGCACCTGCGCCAGCACGGTCTCGGCGTTGTCGGCGGGGTCGGCCAGCGCGATCGGGATCGTGCACGCCGCGACCCGCGCGAACCCCTGGGCATACGCCGAGTAGAACTCCACCTCCTCAGTCTAGGGAGGCCGGGTCCCGGGGACGGAAAGGCGAACCGAGACGACAGCCGGGGGGCGGAGGCGCCATCGGTTCCGCATCCCTGGTCACCACCAGCGGAGGCCGCCTCCGGTACCGGCGTACGTTGGAGGCATGAAGCTCGGAGTGCACTGCGCGAACCTGACCTGGCCCGGCGGAGCGGACACCCTCGGGGCGACGCTCGCGGGCGTCGCGCGGGCGGCGGACGAGGGCGGGGTGACGACGGTGACCCTGATGGACCACTACTTCCAGATGGAGCACCTCGGCGGCCCGCCCGAGCCGATGCTCGAGGGCTACACCAGTCTCGGCTTCCTCGCGGGCCGGACCAGCCGGCTCGAGCTGGGACTGCTGGTGACCGGCGTGACGTACCGCCACCCGGGCCTGCTCGCCAAGATCGTCACCACCCTGGACGTGCTGTCAGGTGGCCGGGCGATGCTCGGACTCGGCGCCGCGTGGTACGAGCGCGAGCACCGCGCTTTCGGGATCCCCTATCCGCCGACCAAGGAGCGCTTCGAGCGCCTCGAGGAGACCCTGCAGATCGTCAAGCAGGCATGGGGAGACGGTGGTCGGTACGACGGCGCGCACTACACCCTCGAGGACCTCACCGTGGTGCCGCAGCCGCTCCAGGTGCCCGGGCCCCGGATCGTGGTCGGGGGCACGGGTGAGCGCAAGACGCTGCGCCTGGTCGCGCAGTACGCCGACGCCTGCAACCTCTTCGCCACCAGCCTCGACGAGGTCGCCCACAAGCTCGAGGTCCTCCGCGGTCACTGCGACGACGTGGGCCGGGACTACGACGAGGTCGGGAAGACCATCCTCGGCACGCTCAACCGTCCTCTCGACGACGTCGACGGCTGGCTCGCCACCATGGAGGCGTATGCCGACCTCGGCGTCGCCCAGGTCTGGGTCGGCCCGGACCCCGCCGACCCCGTCGGCTGGACCGAGCAGATGTGCGAGCGGGTGCTCCCCCGTCTGGCCGAGATCGGCGGCTGACCCGGGGGAACCCGAGACGCCCCGCGCGAGCCTCGCTACCTTCTGGACATGCCATCCGGCCGCCTCGTGCTCCTCAACGGGCCCTCCAGCGCCGGGAAGACGACATTGGCGAAGTCGGTCGTCGGTCGGCTGCGCTCCCCCTGGCTCCTGCTCCCGATGGATCTGTTCCACCAGATCCGCACCCGCCCCGACGCCGACCTCTCCGACCGTCAGTGGCAAGACATCTTCCATCGCACGCGTGCGGCCTACCACCGCGCTCTCGTGGGCGCCGCCGCCTGCGGGTGCGACGTGCTCGGCGACCACGTGCTCAGTGAGCCCTGGCGCCTCGACGACCTGTTGCGCCTCAGCGCGGGACTCGACGTCCTGCTGGTGCACGTGACCTGCGAACCCGCGGAGCTCGCCCGGCGCGAGAAGGCGCGCGGCGACCGCGAGCCGGGCACGGCGCGGACGCAGCAGCGGCTGGTCTTCGCCCACGCCGACTGCGACCTCACCGTCGACACGACCCACGGTCCCGACGAGCCCACGGCGGCCGTCCTCGAGCTGATCCGCCGACCTCCGGCCGACCGCGCCTTCGACCGGCTCCGGGAACGGCGTCTCCATGCGTGAGGCGCCGACCGGGGTCGACCGCGGGCGAGGTCCTGGCCGCCGTACGACGGCACTGGGACGCCCGGGTCGACCGGGTCGAGCACCTGGCGCTGGGCTTCGGTGCGCACCACTGGGCGGCATACGCCGAGGGACGCGCCCGGCTCTTCGTCACCCTCGACGCCCTCGGCCCGCAACGCACCGCCACCGAGCTGGAAGCGGCGTACGCGGGAGCGCTGCGCCTGTACGACGCCGGGCTCGAGTTCGTCCTCGCCTCCCTCCCCACGGGCGAGCACACCCTGACCGCGCCCTTCGGCACGGGCGCCCTCAGCTGCACCCCGTGGCGCGACGGCGAGACGGACGAGGCGGTCGACCTGGCGTGGACCACGACCGCACTCGCCCGGCTCCACGCGGCACCGCCACCACCCGACCTCCCGCGCTGGCGGCCGCTCGTCGGGACCGACTTCGCCGACACCACAGCCGCTCTCACCCGCCGGGAGTGGGGCCCGGGTCCACACGCCGACGCCGCCCGTGACGCCGTACGCCGCCACCTGGACGACCTCGCCCGATGGACGGCGCGCTACCACGACCTGGCCGAGGCGGCAGGCCACCGCACCTGGGTCGCCACGCACGGCGAGCCCGGCAACCACAACCAGCTGCTCACCGCCCACGGCCGGCTCCTCGTCGACTGGGAGTCGCTCAAGCTCGCCCCGGCCGAGCGCGACCTGCGCACCCTGGCCGACGACGGCGTGGAGACCGACGCCGACCCCGAGCTGCTGGAGCTGTTCGACCTCGAGTGGCGGCTGGACGAGATCAGCGAGTACGCCGCGTGGTTCGCCGCACCCCATGCCGGCACGGCCGACGACGAGATCGCCTTCGACGGTCTGCTGGAGGAGCTGGAGCGCGCGTGACCAGCGACACACACTCCCGCGCGGCCGCACCTGACTAGCCTTGAGGAGTTGCGTGGACTCCAGCAGGGAGCCGCGACGACACCCTCGAGGAGCACCGTCATGAGCCGGGTCCGCACCCACCACCTGCGCCAGTTCAAGGAGCGCGGCGAGAAGTTCTCCATGCTCACGGCCTACGAGCAGTACGCCGCCGCCACCTTCGACGAGGCCGGCATCGACGTCCTGCTGGTCGGCGACTCGGCGTCCAACAACGTCTACGCGAACGACACGACCGTCCCGGTGACCGTCGACGAGCTGCTGCCGCTGACCCGCGCCGTCAGCCGGTCGGTCAGCCGCGCGCTCGTGGTGGGCGACCTCCCCTTCGGTTCCTACCAGGCCTCACCCGAGCAGGCCTACCTCACCGCCACGCGCTTCATGAAGGAGGGCCTGGCCCACTGCGTGAAGCTCGAGGGCGGGGTCGAGATGGCACCCCAGATCACGCGGCTCAGCCAGGGCGGGATCCCGGTCATGGCGCACATCGGGTTCACCCCCCAGAGCGAGCACGCCCTGGGCGGCCCGCGCGTGCAGGGCCGGGGTGACGCCTCCGAGCGGGTCCTCGCGGACGCCCACGCCGTCCAGGAAGCGGGGGCCTTCGCGGTCGTGATGGAGATGGTGCCCGGCGACGTCGCCGCCCAGATCACCAAGGAGCTCGACATCCCCACCATCGGCATCGGCGCCGGCGTCGAGTGCGACGGCCAGGTGCTGGTCTGGCAGGACGCGTTCGGCCTCCGCACGGGCCGGATGGCCAGTTTCGTCAAGCAGTACGCCGATCTCCACGGCGAGCTGCTGCGTGCCGCCCAGGCATACGACGCCGAGGTGAAGGGCGGCACGTTCCCAGGGCCCGAGCACACGTTCTGAGCAGCCGCTCCATCCGCGGTCGACCTCACCCTGCCTAGGCTGTGGCATGCGCCGCATCGTTCTCGCCTCGCTGCCCCTGGCGGTCGCCGGCGGCCTGACCGCTTGCTCGGACTCCGAGTCGCGCTCCGGCATCGGACCACCACCCGACCGGGATCTTCCCTCCCTCCGCGTCTCGACCGTGGTCGGCGGGCTCGACCATCCGTGGGACGTCAAGCCGATCGGCCACGGCCGATTGCTGGTCACCGAGCGCGATCGCGCGCGACTGTCGCTCGTCGCCCACGGCAAGCGACACACGGTGGCCTTCCCCAGCAGCGAGGTCTGGGTGTCGGGTGAGACGGGGCTGCTCGGGATGGCCGTCGACCCCGCGTTCCGGCACAACCACCGCGTCTACCTGTGCCAGGGCGGGACCCTGCGCGACGGCAGCCACGACGTCCACGTCACCGCGTGGCGACTGAGCGTGGCTGAGCGGAAGGTCACCCGGATCACGACACTCCTCGGCGGCTTCCCCACGAGCACCGGCCGCCACGGCGGGTGCCGGTTGCTGATCTCGCGCAACGGCGCCCTGATCGTCGGCACCGGTGACGCCGCGACCGGGACCAACCCGCGCGACCTCACGTCGTACGGCGGCAAGACGCTCCGGCTGGACCGGTTCACCGGCAAGCCGTGGCCGGGCAACCGCTGGGCCGATGCGGCGAACCGCGCGCAGCGCTTCGTCCACACCTGGGGCCACCGCAACGTGCAGGGCCTGGCCCAGCGTGCCGACGGCACGCTGTGGTCGGTGGAGCACGGACCCGACCGCGACGACGAGGTGAACCTTCTGCACAACGGTGCCGACTACGGCTGGAACCCCGTGCCCGGCTACAACGAGTCCGTCCCGATGACCGACCAGTCGCTGCCCGGGCACCAGGTGCCCGCGCGGTGGAGCTCCGGCTTCCCGACCGTGGCGACGAGCGGGGCGGACTGGTTGCCCGTCCCGAAGTCCTCGGG
This sequence comes from uncultured Actinomycetota bacterium, assembly GCA_963805345.1. Lineage (GTDB taxonomy): Bacteria > Actinomycetota > Actinomycetes > Propionibacteriales > Nocardioidaceae > Nocardioides. The sequence continues at coordinate 8,150 of CAWDUA010000016.1, read as the reverse complement.
CTGGGGCGGCTACCGCGGCACCCTCGCGGTGGCAGCGCTGAAGGCGTCGCGCGTGCTCTTCATGAAGTTCGACGCCACCGGTCACCTGCGCTGGGTCGAGGTGCCCGACGAGCTCACGCGTGCCGGACGGGTCCGGGCCGTCACCACCCTTCCCGACGGAGATCTGCTCGTCACCACCGACAACGGCGAGCGGCGCCGACCGGATCCTGCGCGTGCGCCCCTGACAAACGTCATGTCCAGGTCGTGATGGGTGTGTGAGGCCCGGGCCGACCTGCCGAGGGACGATCGGGACATGACCCAGACCCACACCTCGAACCCGGCCGTCTCGGGCCACCCGGGAGGTGCGACGGTCCCTGCCGTCCTCCTGTCCGGGGTGACCAAGGACTTCGGCCCCGTCCACGCCGTCCGCGGCATCGACCTCTCGCTGGAGCCCGGCGAGATCGTGGCCTTCCTCGGCCCCAACGGCGCCGGCAAGACCACGACCATCGACATGGTGCTCGGCCTGTCCCAGCCGACCACCGGCTCGGTGGAGGTCCTCGGCCTGCACCCGCGCCAGGCCATCGCGCGGGGGCTCGTCTCGGCGGTCATGCAGACCGGCGGCCTGCTCAAGGACCTCTCCGTGCGCGAGACCGTCGCCTACACCGCCAGCCTCTTCGCCGACACCGCCCCCGTCGCGGAGGTGCTCCGCACCGCGGGCATCGAGTCGATCGCCGACCGCAAGGTGGGCAAGTGCTCCGGCGGAGAGCAGCAACGGCTGCGGTTCGCGATGGCACTGCTGTCCGACCCCGCCCTGCTGCTGCTCGACGAGCCGACCACCGGCATGGACGTCGAGGGGCGTCGTGCGTTCTGGTCCGCGATCCGCGCGGACGCCGAGAAGGGTCGCACCGTGCTCTTCGCGACCCACTACCTGGAGGAGGCCGACCAGTACGCCGACCGGATCGTGCTGATCAGCCAGGGCCGGATCGTCGCCGACGGCACCGGCAGCCAGATCAAGGCGCTCGCCGCGGGCCGCACCGTGCGCGCGACGCTGCCCGGTGCGGATGCTCGTCGCCTCTCCGAGCTGCCCGGCGTCGAGAGCGTCGACCTGCGGGGCGACGCGGTCTACGTCCATGCCAAGGACACCGACGCCGTCGCGCGCTACCTGCTCACCGAGACCCCGGCCCACGACCTCGAGATCACCGCCCGCGGCTTGGAGGACGCCTTCCTCAGCCTGACGGGCGACCACGACGCCGAAGGAGACGACGCATGACCACGCAGACCATCGACCCGGCCACCCGCCGCGTCCCACCGTTGGGCGGGTTGAACCTCACCGTGCTCGGCATCGAGCTGAAGCGGATGCTGCGCAACCGTCGGACCATCGTCTTCACCCTCGTGCTGCCGGCCTCGCTGCTGCTCGTCTTCGGCGGCCAGACGGGGTGGCAGGACAAGGCCGGCTCCGGCAACGTGGCGGCGTACATCCTGGTGTCCATGGCGCTGTACGGCGCCGCGCTCACGGCCGCTGCGGGCGGATCGATGGTGGCCCTGGAGCGCTCGCTGGGCTGGTCACGCCAGCTGCGACTCACCCCGCTGAACCCGGTCGCCTACATCCTGATGAAGGCGGTCGTCGCCCTTGCGATGGGCGCGCTGGCGATCGCCGCCGTGAACGCCGTCGGCATCCTGCAGGGCAAGGCGGAGATGCCCACGGACGTCTGGATCCTCAGCGCGATCGTCACCCTGTTCTGCACGCTGACCTTCGCCGCCCTCGGCGTCTTCGTCGGCTACGTGGTGCCGGGCGAGAACGCGATGCAGATCCTCGGCCCCGGCCTCGCCCTGCTGTCGTTCTTGGGCGGCGTCTTCATCCCGATCGACCAGTACTCACAGATCGTCCGCGACATCGCCTACTGGACTCCGATGTACGGCGTGGCCGAGATCGCCCGGGCCCCCCTCACCCACGAGCTGCCCTGGTACGCCGTCGTCAACGCCGTCGGCTGGTTCACGATCTTCGTGGCCGGCGCAGCGTGGCGGATGAGCAAGGACACCGCCCGCGTGTGACTAGCCTGCCTAGCGTGTCGACCACGAGCACCACCCCCGCGGACGCGGACCACCCCAGCGGTCCGCGTCGCTGGGGACTGCTCTTCGCCGGGATCTGGCTGTTCTACCTGCTGTCCCCGCTCGCGGCGGCCTGGGCCGAACGCGACGAGGTACGCGGATGGATCGGGATGGTCGCCACGCTCGTCTTCGCGGCGCTCTACCTGAGCGTCTTCGTCGCGATGCGGTGGCGGCGCACGTTCTCGCCGTTCCGAGCACCGTTGGGGGCACCGCAGGGCGTGTTGATCGTCGTGGCGCTGATCGCCCTGGGCGTCGTGATGTGCCTGACCATCGGCCAGGAGGGCACGGCCGCCGCCGTCTACATCGCGGTGGCCTGCGTGATGTGCCTGCAGACGCGCTGGGCCTGGCTGGTGTCGGTCGCCGTCGGTCTGGCGACCTTCGCGGCCACGGTGTGGGTGCCGGGCTGGCACCGCGACCCGGGCATCCTGTTCGGCACGCTTGTCGCGACGCTGGCGATCTGGGGCATCACCCAGGCCATCAACCGCAACATCGAGGTGCTCTCCGTGCGCGAGGAGAACGCCCGGCTGGCCCTCGACGACGAGCGCAACCGCTTCGCCCGTGACCTCCACGACATCCTGGGTCACTCCCTGACGGTGATCACCGTGAAGGCGGAGCTGGCCAACCGCCTGCTCGACGTCGACCACGAGCGCGCGCGGGCCGAGCTGGCCGACCTCGAGCGCCTGTCGCGCGACGCGCTCACGGACGTACGGCGGGCCGTCGACGGCTACCGCGACCTGACCCTCCCCGGCGAGCTGGCCCGCGCCCGCACGGCGCTGTCGGCCGCCGAGATCGACGCCGACCTGCCCCATTCCACCGACGACGTGCCGACCGACCGTCGGGAGCTGTTCGCCTGGACGGTTCGCGAGGGCATCACCAACGTGATCCGGCACAGCGGCGCCCGGCGTTGCACCGTGCTGCTCGGGGAACACGAGGTCGAGATCCGGGACGACGGACGCGGTGCGGAGTCAACCGGCGCGGGCAACGGGCTGACCGGGCTGCGCGAGCGGGCAGCCGCGGTCGGCGGGACCGTGGTCACCCAGCGCCTGCAGCCGGGCTTCTCCCTCAAGGTGGTCGTCCCATGACGATCCGGCTCCTCCTCGCCGACGACCAGGCCCTGGTCCGGGGCGCCCTGTCCGCGCTGCTGAGCCTGGAGTCCGACCTCGAGGTGGTGGCGGAGGTGGCGTCCGGGGATGCCGTCGTACCGGCCGTGCTCGCGCACCGGCCCGACGTCGCCCTGCTCGACGTCGAGATGCCGGGCCTCGACGGGATCAGCGCGGCGGCGGAGGTACGCCGGATCGCGCCGCAGACGCGGGTCCTGATGGTGACCACGTTCGGTCGTCCGGGGTTCCTGCGCCGCGCCATGCAGTCGGGCGCGGACGGCTTCATCGTCAAGGACACCCCGGCGGCCCAGCTCGCCGACGCCGTACGCCGGGTGCACCAGGGCCTCCGGGTGGTCGACCCGGCGCTGGCGATGGACAGTCTCGCCGTCGGTGACTCCCCCCTGACCGAACGTGAGACCGAGGTCCTCCGGGCCGCCTCCGACGGCGCGGCCGTCGCCGCGGTCGCCGGGCGGGTGCACCTCTCCGCGGGCACCGTCCGCAATCACCTGTCGTCGGCGATCGGCAAGACCGGAGCGGCCAACCGCTCCGAGGCGGTCCGGATCGCGACCTCCCGCGGCTGGCTCTGACGCGACATCGTCAACCGAGGACGAGATTCGCGCCGACGACGCCCACCCACACCACCAGGCCGCGCGCGGGCGACGGCGTCGGTCGCGAGGGTGCGCGGGCGGTCACTCAGTCGTCACCGGCGGTCACTGGCCGTCGCTGGGCGGCGTCCGGCGCTTGGACTGTCCGGCCCAGTCGGGCTCGTCGCTCCAGTTGGGATCGTTGTCCCAGGCCTCGTTGCGCTCCTGCGCCTTCTGGAGCGCGTGGTTCGCCTCGTCCTCCGTGGCGAAGGGACCGAGGCGGTCGATCGGCGGGCAGACATCGTCGTGCTCGACCCGGTGGTGCTTCACGCAGTACCAGTACTTGGCCATGCCTGCACCCTACGACTCGGCCGACGGTGGTGAGCCGTCGTACGGCGCCGCCTAGACTGCCCGCATGACCTCGACCGCGATCGCCCCGGCCGCGATCTCGCCTCGTCGACCGGTCCCCGACTCGATCCCCCGGCCGGAGTACGTCGACCGGCCGGCGCCGGCGCCGTTCACCGGCAGCGAGGTCAAGGACGCCGAGACCATCGAGCGGATCCGGGCCGCCTCCCGGCTGGCCGCCCAGGCCCGCGAGCTGGTCGGCTCCCACGTCGCCCCGGGCGTCACCACCGACGAGCTCGACCGGGTCGGTCACGAGTTCCTCTGCGACCACGGCGCCTACCCGTCGACCCTGGGCTACAAGGGCTTTCCCAAGAGCCTGTGCTCGAGCGTCAACGAGGTGGTGTGCCATGGGATCCCCGACGCACGCGTGATCGAGGACGGCGACATCGTCAACATCGACATCACGGCGTACCTCGACGGCGTGCACGGCGACACCAACGCCACGTTCCTGGCCGGCGACGTCGACGAGGAGACGCGCCTCCTCGTCGAGCGGACCCACGAGGCCCTCGACCGGGCGATCAAGGCCGTGCGTCCCGGCCGCCGGGTCAGCGTGATCGGCCGCGTCATCGAGTCCTACGCCCGCCGGTTCGGCTACGGCGTCGTCCGCGAGTTCACCGGCCACGGCATCGGCACGGCGTTCCACAGCGGCCTGATCATCCCCCACTACGACGAGCCGCGGTTCGACGACGAGATCCTGCCCGGCATGACCTTCACGATCGAGCCGATGCTCAACCTCGGCACCCACGAGTGGGTGATGTGGGACGACGGCTGGACCGTGGTCACGGCGGACGGCCGGCGCAGTGCCCAGTTCGAGCACACGCTCCTGGTCACCGCGGACGGCGCGGAAGTACTCACGAACCCTTAGTCGGCGGGCCCACTCATGTTCGTGCAATGCACAAACATGAGGCCCCCGTCTCGTTGACCCCCTCCTCCGCCGTTGCGAGTGTTCGCTCCGACCCTCCCCCACCACGGGCAGGGTCGCGGCCGCCCGACATCCGGCGTGGCCATCGCTGACGGCACTCCCCCCGCGAAGACCGCCGTCCGAAGGGGCCTCGGCCCGGATCCAGGAGACAGCATGAGCAGGAGACATCTCGGAGGCCTCGCTGCCGCCGCTCTGGTGGGGACGGCGCTCGCGTCGGCGCCCCACGGCGCGGTCGCCGCCGCGCCGACGCACGGGCAGAACGCCCGGGCACTGGCCGCTGCATCCGCCCATCGCATGATCGCCGGCCACGCCCCGGCGCTGAAGATCAGCAGCCACGACACGTTCCGTGCGCTGCCGGTCCAGTCCTCGCACGGCCTCCAGTACGCCGCCTACACGCGCGACTACCGAGGCCTCCCGGTGGTCGGCGGCGACTTCGTCGTCGTCACCGACGCCGACGGCCAGGTCCTGAGCACCTCGGTCGCCCAGACCCACCAGGTGAGGCTCGCCTCGCTCACCCCCACGATCGGGCGCGAACGTGCGGTCCGCACGGCCCGGCACCAGGTGTCCCACCCGGCGAAGGCCACCCCCGCCCACCGGGTGGTGTGGCAGCGCGGGGCACGCTCCCGCCTCGGCTGGCAGACCACCGTCACCGGCCATCGCGGGGCGATGCCGGACATCAAGGCAGTCGTCGTCGACGCCCGCAACGGCCGCGTGCTCCAGGCCCGCGAGCGGGTCATGGAGGGCACCGGCAACACCAAGTGGGAGGGCAACGTCTCCTTCCCCACCACGCTGAGCGGCTCGACGTACTCGATGAAGAACCCCAACGCCACCAACCTGGTCTGCCAGAACGCCACCGGCAACGTGACCTACACCGGTCCCGACGACGCCTGGGGCAACGGCAACGAGACGAACCGCGAGACCGACTGCGCCGACGCGATGTACGTCACCGAGCAGGAGCGGCTCATGCTGTCCAGCTGGGACGGCCGCAGCGGCATGAACGGCTCCGGCGGCTGGGTCCCCATCCGGGTCGGGCTCAACGACGTGAACGCCTACTACGACGGCACCCAGGTGCAGGTCGGCCACACCCAGAGCACCGGCGAGTACATCGCGGAGACCGACGTGGTCGCCCACGAGTTCGGTCACGGCGTGGACGACCACACCCCGGGCGGGATCTCCAACGGCAACACCCAGGAGTTCGTCGCCGACACCTTCGGTGCCGCGACCGAGTGGTACGCCGGCAACCCGACCGACACCCCCGACTTCACCGTCGGCGAGCGGGTGAACCTGGTCGGCTCCGGCCCGATCCGCTACATGTACAACCCGTCCCTTGCCGGCGACGACAACTGCTACTCGTCGTCCATCCCGAGCGAGGAGGTCCATGCGGCCGCCGGTCCGGGCAACCACTGGTTCTACCTGCTGGCGGAGGGCTCGAACCCGACCAACGGCCAGCCGACCAGCCCGACGTGCAACAGCTCGTCGGTCACCGGCGTCGGCATCCAGAAGGCCGAACAGGTCATGTACAACGCGATGCTGATGAAGACCAGTACCTCGTCGTACCTGAAGTACCGCACGTGGACACTGACCGCGGCGAAGAACCTGGACGCCAGCTGCGCGACGTTCAACTCGGTCAAGGCCGCCTGGAACGCCGTGTCGGTGCCCGCCCAGGCTGCGGACCCGACCTGTACGACGGGCGGCAACACCGTCACCGTGACGAACCCCGGCGCCCAGACCGGCACCGTCGGCACGGCGAGGTCGCTGCAGATGACCGGCTCCGACTCGGGCTCGGGCCAGACGCTGACGTGGTCGGCGACCGGGCTTCCGACCGGGCTGTCGATCAACGCCTCGACCGGTCTGATCAGCGGTACGCCGACCGCGGCGGGCACGTTCAGCTCCACGGTGACGGCGAAGGACACCACCAACGCGACCGGCTCCGCGACGTTCACCTGGACGATCGGTGGCGGCGGCGGTGGCGGCTGCTCCAGCCCCGGCCAGAAGCTCGGCAACCCCGGCTTCGAGACCGGGACGGCGGCGCCCTGGACGGCATCGGCCGGTGTGATCGACCACTCGACCGGTGAGGCTGCACACAGCGGCAGCTGGAAGGCCTGGATGGACGGCTACGGCACGTCCCACACCGACACGCTCACGCAGTCGGTGACGATCCCGGCCGGATGCGCGGCGACGTTCACCTTCTGGCTCCACATCGACAGTGCGGAGACCACCACGTCGACGGCGTACGACAAGCTCACCGTGAAGGCGGGGTCCACGACCCTGGCGACGTACTCGAACCTGAACAAGGCCACGGGCTACAGCCAGAAGTCGTTCAACCTGTCGTCCTTCGCAGGGCAGACCGTGACGATCTCGTTCAGCGGCACGGAGGACTCGTCCCTCCAGACCTCGTTCGTGGTCGACGACACGGCGCTCACCACGAGCTGACCGAGTCGGTACGCCGGGTCGGCCCATCCGGGCCGGCCCGGCGTGCTCGTTGGTCGAGCCCTCGCTGGTAGAGCTCCTCGTGGGTCGAGCCTGTCGAGACCTCGTCGCCGTGCCCTACGATGGCCAGCGCGGAGGGGTTGGTCGGGCGGCCGCGGCACACGTCGTACGACGTGGGTCGAGGAAGGTCCGGGCTCCGAAGGGCAGGGCGGTGGGCAACACCCACCCGGGGCAACCCGCGGGACAGTGCCACAGAGAACAGACCGCCTGGTCGCCGCCGCTGGTCGCGCTTGTCGGGGTCGGCGGTGGTTCAGGTAAGGGTGAAACGGTGGTGCAAGAGACCACCAGCGATCCGGGTGACCGGATCGGCTCGGTAAACCCCGTCCGGAGCAAGGTCGAACAGCGCACGCTCGAGGGCTGCCCGCCCGAGTGCGCGGGTGGACCGCAGGAGGCCGTCGGTAACGGCGGTCCGAGATGGATGGTCGCCGAACGGAGCGTCGCAAGGCGCCCGGGAACAGAACCCGGCCTACAGACCAGCCCCTCCGCTTCACCTCGCCTGACCTGGGGTTTTGTGTTCAGAGGACCTCTACTGTGCCCATAGCGTGCCCACGATTTTCACTC
>CAWDUA010000015.1:0-160035 GCA_963805345.1 uncultured Actinomycetota bacterium | reverse complement strand
CCAGCCACATGCCGCGATTGAGCGAGTGGATGATCGGGATCGCCGCCAGGAGCAGGATCACGACGCCGGCGTATACGCCGCCGGCGATCCCCGCCGCCGAACCACGCCGCGATGAACATCGGAGCGAACAAGGCGAGGTTGTTGCCCCACGCATTGGCGTACATGAACGGAGCGATGGGGCGCGGCTGTTCGTAGCCCAGCAAGTCGCTGGCGCTGGCCAGCTGTGGGTGGATCATCGCATGGATGAAGTCCGCGTGACTGAGTCCGCCCGGCATGACGTGCTCCATCAGCGACGTGAACTCGAAGGACGGGGCGAGCGTGGCCGCCAACCCGAACAGCGCGGTCACGATGAACATCCATCCGACCATCCGCTGCACCCGCGTCGTGCTCAGCTCACTCTCGCGCAGGTTGTAGATGTAGAGGAGCACAACCGTCGCCGCGATCATACCACAGGTAGTCGATCCCGAAGTTCACCAGCCGCCCGATCCCGCCTCCGTACTGCGTACCGGGCGCGTGCGTCCAGAGAGTGAGAGTCCCGAAGAGGACCCAGACGAGGAACACGAGCCAGATCCCGAACCAGCGTGGTGCTCGCACGGGAGACCGGCGTAGCAGCTCGATCGCCATCGGGACCGAGGCGAAGAAGAAGGCGAAGTGGGCAAGTCCGAGCGCCCACCAGAGCGGAAACCCGTAGAAGAGGACAGCAAGCGGCCACCCGGGCCTCAGCAGTCGTCCGTGCTGTGACCCGGGTGCCACTGTGTTGCGAGGCCCGAGCCGCCGTTGACGGGATCGAGACCGGCAGTCACCGCTGGACTTCCCTCACCTCTCCATCGGCGGGCGCCTGGGCGGGCTCAGCTGGGCTCGAGGAGGACCGTCCACATGACGGCCTTGGCCCCGGTCGAGTCTGCCGTGGCAGTGAGGCCGCCGTACTGGCTGCCGGAGACCGGTCCGTTGCTGTCGGCTGCGGCCGCGCAGACGTGGCCACCTCCCGTACCGCACACGGTACTGCGCGAGGTCACACTCCCTGGCAGGTTCCAAGACGTCGTGGCCGAGCTGTTGTCAGCCCAGTAGGACAGCGCCCATGCTCCGGTTGTCATCGACCGCGACTGTGGGCGTCGTGTGACCCGCCCGGCTCACGGTCTCTCCCGCACCCTGCGCGGCGAGCACCGGTCCCGTCGTCGAGGTCCCGGTGTAGGCGAACAAGGACACGGCCGCCTTGGCCAGAGCCGAGTTGGTCGACCTTCACGTTCGCGCCGGCGTCACCACCGACGGCAACGCGCTGCCACACCGTGGACGTCGTACCAGCCGACGTGGTCTGTCCGACCTGCGTCCAGCCGGCCGGGGCCGTCGACGCCACCGTGGCACTGGCCACCGTGGTCACCAGGACCAGGCCGTCGCCGCCGGAGATGCCCGAGGGGATCGTCACCGACAGGTTCGTCGCGTTGCCCTGGGCCGCATCGGAGCCGACGTACCCGATCCCAGCGGCCGACACCTGGATCGTCTGCGTCGCAGTGTCGGACACGCCGCCGCATCGGTCACCTTCAACGACACCGGTAGCTGCCGGCGCCGGCGTAGGTGTGACTCGGGTTGGCCTGAGAGCTGGTTCCCCCGTCACCGAAGTCCCACGAGTACGACGCGACAGGCCCCTCCGGGTCGCTGGACGTGTCTCCGGTCATCGAGCAGGTCAAGGCCTGGCAGCTGACCGAGAGCCGCGCCGTCGGCGGCTGGTTGCTCGCCGAGGCACTCGCGAGAAGCACCGTCCACATCACGGCCTTGGCTCCTGCCGAGTCGGCCGTGGCGCTCAGACCGCCGTACTGGTTGCCGGTGACGGGGCCGTTGCTGTCGGCCGCCACCGAGCAGATGTGGCCGCCACCGGTGCCGCACGCCGTGCTGCGCGAGGTCACCCCGGCCGGAAGGGTCCACGTGGTCGTGGAGGAGGAGTTGTCCGCCCAGTACGAGAGCGCCCAGGTCCGGTTGTCGCTGATGGGCAGGATCGGCGTGGTGTGGGCCGCCCGGCTCACGGTCTCTCCCGCACCCTGCAGGCCGAGCACCGGCGTCGTGGCCGAGGTCCCGCTGTAGGCGAACACCGAGACAGTGGACTTGGCGATCGCCGAGTAGGTCACCTTGACGCTCGAGCCCGCCTCCCCTGCGGCGGCGACGCGCTGCCACACCGTGGAGGTGGTTCCTCCCGACGTGGTCCGGCCGACCTGCGTCCAGCCGGCCGGGGCCGTCGCGGCGACCGTGGAGCTGGCCACCGTGCTGACGAGGACCAGGCCGTTGTCCGTGGAGACCCCTGACGGAACCGTCACCGACAGACTGGTCGCGTTCCCCTGTACGGCGTTGGAGCCGACGAAGGCGACCGTGGGACCCGTCGATCCCACATGGATCGTCTGGCTCGTCGTGTCTGACAACCCACCGGCGTCGGTCACCTTCAGCGACACGGTGTAGGTGCCGGCCGTGGCGAAGCGTGTGGTTCGGGTCGGCCTGCGTGCTGGTGTCACCGTCGCCGAAGTCCCAGTGGTACGACGCGAGCAGGCCCTCGGGGTCGCTGGACCCGTCGCCGGTCATGGTGCAGGCGAGGTCCTGGCAGTCGACCGACATCCGGGCGGTCGGCGGCTGGTTGGTCCCGCTCCCGCCCGCTGCGGCGTAGAGGAACATGGCCCGGCTGGACCAGTTGGTGCCGTCGAGGCCGGGACCCGACAGGACCGTCCCGGTCCCGGACGGCGCGCCGTTCACGAAGTCCGACTTCTGCAGGTTCCCGTCGGAGGTGGCGAGGTAGAGCTCGCCCCCGGCGACGAACATGCCGGACGCCTGCGCGAAGTTCATGCCCGTGACGCCGTTGCTGGCCGTGAACCTCGACGCGCCGACCACGTTGCTCTCCGGGGTGAAGTAGCGGTAGTAGAGGTGGCTGTCGCCGTTGAGCGTGTAGTACAGCCGACCTCCGTTGAAGAACATGGCGGTGATGTTCGGCACGTCGTTGTGGAAGTCCGTCAGCGGAGTGAGCAGGTCCATCCCGTTGACGGGCGTCGCAGGCCCGAAGGTGGTGCCGTCGAACGCGCGGGAGTACAGCTGCCCGTCGGTGTAGCCGTAGTAGACCTTGCCGTTGATCATCGTGGCGCCGCGGGCCGAGTGCCAGGAGATCCCGGTGTCGGGAAGCGTCTGGTAGCCCAGCACTCCGGTGCCCGAGAAGGCGACGTTCTGCACGGTGTCGGCGTTGGGCGGCGTGGGACCGTCGGTGCGCACGATCTCGATGCCACTGATGAGCGGGTTGTTGATCTTGTGGGCGAACGAGACGTCGACCGTGCCGTCGCTGACCACGGGGAAGGACTTCATCACCCCGGTCGCGTTGCCCGCGTCCGCCACCACGTCGTAGCTGCTGAGTACGGTGGTGTTGTCGAGCGTGACGTCGAACGTCCGCTTGCCGGGGGTGTTGGTACTGGTGGCCCGGTTGGCGAAGTAGAGCCTCACGTCCACCTGCTGCCCGGCCGGCACCGGGAAGTGCCACTGCATCTCGTTGCCACCGCTGGGGTCGTACCGCTCGCTGTTGAACAGCCCGGTCGGTGCGCTGTCCGGAAGGGATGCACCTCGTGCGGCGCAACACGCGTACGACGTAGCGGTGCCACCGGTGTTGTGCAGTGTGCTGGTGAGGGCGGCGTCGTCCTCGGCCCAGGCAGGCCCGTCGTCCAACGACGGCAGCGCGGGGCCGCCTGCGTCGACCCGGTAGAGGATGTTCGGGTTCGTCGGCTGGGCGCTGCCGGCCAGATAGACGTTGCCCGGCAGGACGCCGGTCGTCGTCGCGGGGACGACCTCCCCGCCGGCCAAGGGCAGGAAGGCGAGCTTCCCGTGGTAGTTGAAGTCACCGATCTGGTCGGTGTCGCTGCCCACCCACAGGCCCTGGTCGGTCGCCAGGAGGTCGAAGACACCGACACCACGCTCGCGGGTCGGGTTCCAGCTGAAGGGAAGGCCGTTGACCGGGTCGAGCGCAGCGATCCCCGGGCGCGAGACGGCACCCTGACCGGGCGAGTCGCCCTTGAAGGGGTTGTTCTGCCAGCGTGCGTGCCCGCCGGTGTAGACCGCCGTGTCCGTGATCGCCACGGCGTAGGTGGTGTCGCCACCGGTGTAGTCGGTCCACGTCGGCGTCAGCGCGCTTCCCGTCGCGCCCGTCTCCCAGCGGGACGTCTCGTCGCAGGCGCTCGTGCTGCCGTGGTAGGCCCCGGTCGTCGAGATGACCATGTAGGAGCCGTCGGGGGAGATGTCCAGGTCACGCAGGTAGCTGTCGAAGGAGGCCGAGCAGGTGCTGGTGTAGAAGTTGGTCTGCCAGTTCGCCAGCTGGGCAGACGAGCCGCTCAGGTCCAGCATGAACACCTGGGCCCGCGGCTGCCCGCCCACCGTCCTGAAGTTGCCGATGCCGACGAGCTTCGACCCGTCCGGCGTGACGTCGATCTTGGCCACCGTGGTGGTGCCGCCGTTCCAGGTGCCGGCGACCTGCTGGCGCATGTAGGGGCTGGGCGCTCCGGTGATCGGGTTGAGCGTGGTGAGCCCGGTCTGGCTGACGCCACCCATGATGGTGAACGAGCCCGCGACCCACAGGTTGCCTCCGGCGAGACGGAGGTCCTTGACCTTGCCGTTGTTCGAGGGCGTCTTGAACGCCGTGACCGTCGTGCCGTCGGACAGCGACAGCTCCGTGAGCGACTTGGTCTTCTTGCCGTTGACCGTGTGGAAGTCACCGCCGACATAGACGGACTTGCCGTCCGCCGAGGGCAGGAGCGCCTCCACCATCCCGTCGATCTGGGGCAGGAACGTGGTGCTCAGCGCACCCGTCGTGGCGTTGAACGCCAAGATGTTGGGGCGACTGACCGGCGTGGTGCTGCCGGCCGCCTCCACCTGGGTGAAGTCACCACCCATCACGATGGTGTTCCCGATCTGCACGATCGACTGCACACTGCCGTCCACCGCCGAGGGCGTCCACGACACCGGGATCTGCGACACCAGACGGTCTTGGGGCGTCTGAACCGCCAGGGCCGGGCTGGTCGGCAACAGCACGAGCCCGCCGACGCCCAGTGCGGTTGCGATCACCAACAGCATCCGAACGAACTTCGCCATGCGGGATCTCCCATGCTTGTGCGTGGCCGTGACCACAGCTCGCGGTGGCCCCCCACTGCCCCCGACGGCACAGCCACGAGGGCCACGATGAACCACACCGCACGCCACGTCTTCATTGATCTTGTGGAGATCGCTCCGAGACTCTCGTCACGCGGAGGAACGCGTGACGCCCGGCGTACGGGCCCGGGCCTGCGCCTAGCATGTCGCCTTGTGACTTCGCCGCAGCCTGCCGCCAGCGCGACCTCGCCCGAGGACGGCCTGAGCGAGGTCCTCCGATCGGCACGGACGCTCTGGCCGCCACCCCTCGACGTGGCGTACGTGCGTGGTGCGAGTCACAGGGGCTCCGTCGGCACCCAGATTCTCCTTCCGGGCCCTACGTCGCCGCGGATCTGTGTTCCCGGTGACTCCCGCAGGGGCGCGGCACGGGCGATCATGCGGTTCAGCTCGGCGCTGCCGCCTCGCCAGGTGGCGACGCGTCTGATGTCGGCCCTCGCTGTGGCAGCAGGTCCACGGTTCCTGCTCCGGCACAGGGTCGTCGTGAGCGGGGAGACGACCGACGGACTGCGAGACCACCTCTCCGCTGTCCTCGGCCGGAACGTCACGTTCGGCTTCGGCATCGGTACGGCGCGCGCGAACCGCAAGCCCGTGCTCGCTCTGTTCGGAGCCGACGGCACCAGGCTCGGGTTCGCCAAGATCGGTGTCGACCCGTTCACCGACGAGCAGGTCACCCGCGAGCGGGACGCACTGCAGGAGCTTCACCGGCATCGCATCGATGGCGTGCGGGTACCCGGGCTCCTCGACTTCAGCCCCTGGGACGGGCACCCGGTGCTGGTGATCAGCCCGCTGACGCCGTCACCCTGGGAGACTGCGCGGCGGGGGGCGCGGCCTCCGCATGCGCAGATGGAGGCGTTCGGTCGGGCGTTCGGTGTTCAGGAGGCGCCCCTGACCGACAGCCCCTGGTGGGCGGCCATCACGGAGACGGTGACGCGGCTTCCCGAAGGCAACGAACGCACCCGGCTGCTCGAGGCCATCGAGACGATCACGTCGCGGTGGGCCGGGTTGGGCCTGCGCCTGGGTGCCTGGCACGGCGACTGGACCCCCTGGAACATGGGCTGGTCACATGGACGGCTGTTGTTGTGGGACTTCGAGCGCTTCGAGGTCGGCGCGCCCGTCGGGCTCGACGCCTGCCACTTCGCCGTGAGCATTCCGACCGCCACGGACGACCCGGACGAGATCGTCCGCCGTCTCGAGGTCGCAGAGCCCTGCGACGGCCGAGCGCGGATGGCGCTGGTGAAGGCCGTGTACCTCGCCGCCATCACCTCTCGCTATCAGGTGGCTGCCCACTCCGAGAACGGATGGCTCATCGCGCCCCGGGCCGCCACCATGGCGCGCTGCCTCGAGCAGTGGCTGGGCACGACGACCGGCGAGGGGGCGATCCGGTGAATCCAGCCAGGCGCATGACGTACCAGGTCCGCGCGCGGGTTCCGAAACGGGCCGAGGCGGCGGTCCGCCGGGTGATGCTGCGCTGGGGGATGCTGACGGCCCCGGCCCGCATGCTGCCCGACACGATCATCGTGGGTGCTCAGCGATCAGGCACGACGACCCTGTTCCGGATGCTCAGCGAGCATCCGCAGGTCGTCAGGCCCACGCTGTCGAAGGGAACGGCGTACTTCGATCTCCACCACGATCGTGGCATGCGGTGGTACCGGGCCCACTTCCCGCTGAAGGCGCTCGCCTGGGCGCGTGGTCCTCGCCGGCATCGGATGACGTTCGAGAGCTGCGGCTACTACATGTTCCATCCTCTCGCGGCAGGCAGGATCGCGCGGGAGCTCCCCCACGTGCGCGTGGTCGTCCTGCTCAGGGACCCCGTCGACCGGGCCTACTCCGCTCACCGGCACGAGCTCAACCGCGGCTTCGAGACGCTCGACTTCGACGAAGCCCTGGCGCGCGAGGAAGAGCGGCTCCGCGGCGAGGAGCAACGCCTCGTCGACGACCCCACGGCGTACAGCTTCGAGCACCAGCACCACGCCTATCTCGCCCGCAGCCGCTACGTCGAGCAGGTGCGGCGGCTGTTCGACACCTTCGGCCGCGACCGCGTCATGGTCATGGACGCAGAAGCCCTCTTCGCCCATCCCCAGCGCGAGTTCGCTCGGCTGTGCGAATGGCTGGCGATCGACCCTCCGACAGCCGTCCGTGGCGAGCAGTGGAACGCCCAGCCTCGCGACCCGCTCTCGTCGGAGCGACGAGCGGAGCTGACCGCCTACTTCGCGCCGTACGACGAAGAGCTCTCCGAGCTGCTCGGCCGACCCCTCAGCTGGCGAGACCCGAGTCCGCGCCCAGGATCATCGTGACGAGCCGCTCGGTCGCACGACCGTCGTCGTAGGTGCAGTACTCCTGGAGGAAGGCCGCCCGCTCGGTGGTGTCGACCTCGTAGCCCAGCAGATTCGCGACGAGCTCGTCGGTGTCCCGGCTGATCGGTCCCGGGGCCCAGGCCTCGTAGTCCACGTACAGCTCGCGGACCGACTCGCGGTACCGGTCCACGTCGGGTGCATGGAGGTACACCGGCTTCCCGGTCACCACGAAGTCGTGCACGATCGAGGAGTAGTCCGTGATCAGTCCGTCGGCCGCCAAGAGCAGCTCCGAGACATCTCCGTAGGTGCTCACGTCCCGGACCAACGAGGGGGCGGCCCGGCTGTCAGGGCGGACGTTGGCGTGCATGCGCGACAGGACGACGACGTCGTCGGGCAGGCTCCGCGCGAGCACCTCCCAGTCCACCATGTCCGGCTGACGGAACGACCCTTCCCCGTCGCCTGCATCCTCCCGCCAGGTCGGGGCGTAGAGGATCACTCGCTCGTCGGGCCGCAGCCCCAACGAGCTGCGGACCGCCTCCCGTCGACTGCCGTCGTCGTTGACCAGGATGTCGTTGCGCGGATTCCCGATCTCCAGCACCTCACCGTCGTATCCGAAGGCACCCCGGAAGATCTCGGTGTAACGGGCGCTGGGCGACACCAGATAGTCCCATCGTCGAACGTCGCGCACCATGCGCCGGCGATGTGCCTGTGCGCCCGGGTAGACCGTGACGGTCTCGTCCAGACCCACCTTCTTGATCGGGCTCCCGTGCCAGGTCTGGATGTAGACCGAGGACGGTCTGCGTGGGACCGGCTTGGTGACGATGTCGGTCGTGATCCAGTAGTCGGACGACAGCAGAGCCGCCAGGTGTCGGGCACCGTAACGCGCCACGCGCTCCACACCGGGGGGAGCGGGAGTCGCCACATCGAGCACCCAGGTCAGGCGAACGTCCGCGCTCGCTGCGGCCAGGGCCTCGGACACGGCCCTGGGACTGTCGCTGTACCGACCGCGCCACGCCTCGAAGAGAACCCGCAGGCTCATGGACGCCGTCGTCCGGACACCGATACGCGGAGAGCGCTAGTCATGCCCACCGATGGTGACGAAGACCGTCGCGACGAGACCGTTGAACTGGTCGGTCGAGCCGGTGGGAATGGCTCCGTCGCGACCGACCTTCGCTCCCACGGAGAGGAACTCCGATCGCGACCCGGTGCGGACCCGGCCGGTGTTGCCGTGCGAGACCTGGTGATCAACGTTCTCGAATCCCTTCGGGGTCAGCTCGTCTGCCGTCATCGTCAACGAATCCCCGGATCGTGCGCAAGCCAGGCGGTACCAGACCCCGGGTCGGATCTCCACCTTCGACCTCACATCGAGCGCCCCCTCGCTACCCGCCACGCGACAGCTCGCGAACCCGTGGTCCACCTGGAGCTTGTACTGCGCCGGATCCAGGTAGAGGCCTCGCTGCAGAACGTTGTTGCCATTGTCGGTCGAGCCGGCGGTGTCCGACTCCGACCTGTCGTCCAAGCGGACATCGGCGCCGAACGTGAAGTCGCGCTCGCCGGGATCCAGTTCGTCGTTCGTGCCGCGGCTCTTGACGAGCACCGCCGACGCACGTCCACCAGGGGCCGCGTCGAAGCTCGGGAAACGAGCCGCCCGATCTCCCGCGTCACCCGCCTCGACCGCCTCCACACGCACGCGGCCACCACCCGACGAGACGACCTTGGTCACCACGTCGACGGTTCCTGCCACGTGCACGTCGGAGGGCCGCAGGGCGGCACCCGGGACTCCGGTGAACGTGATCCAGGTCTGCGGTCCCTCGGTCTCGGCCACCTCCGACGCCTCCGACGCCTCCGACGCCTCCGGCACGGGTCCACTGTCGCCACAGCCCGCGACGGCGGCCGCCGTGCCGAGAAAGCCCAGGAGCACCGCGGTTCGAGACCGGGACAGCCCTGGCACCGAGACCCGACTCACAACCCGCGGCCGCGCTCGTTCAGCTGGCGGACCAGCCACTGCCACTTGACGACCCTGATCGTCACCAACGCCGCGAGGTACGTCCGCGGCTCGCGCCAGTTGGCACGAAGCGCACGCCCCATCCAGGAGATCGCTGCTCGACGCTCACCGAGCGCAGCATGGCCGAAAGCCAGGCTGCCGTAGGCCCGCCCGGCAGCAAGCTTGTCGTCTGCGATCTCCCCGTAGTTGTCCAACAGCCAGTGCTGAGCGGCGTTTCGAACTGCCCACTGACCGCTGAAGTAGGAGCTGGCCCCCCAGGTCACCCTCACCAGCGGTTCGTCGAGGTGGACGATCGGCTGCGTCCGCGACGCGCGAAGGAGCAGCTCCCAGTCCTCCGCCATGCTCTGCGGCAACGACTCGTCGACCAACCCGATCTCCTGGATCAGCGCCTCACGCCAGACCAGGAAGGAGGAGGAGTGCAGCATGGCCATCCGGGACCTGAGGAGGTCACGGTGCACGATGCGGTCACAGCCCTGCCCGCCGCTCGCGCAGGCTCCCGTCGTAGTCGACCTGCATCGCCGTGGTGGCGAACTGCGCGGTCGGCACGCTCACGAGGGCGCTCACCTGGCGGGTCAGCTTACCCGGGAGCCAGGTGTCGTCGTCGTCGAGGAAGGCGACCAGGTCGGAGCTCGCCGCCAGGATCCCGGTGTTGCGATTCCCGGCCAGACCGCGCTGTCTCGCGTTGGCGATGACCCGCACCCGGTGTTGCGGCCCGGCTTGCTCGAGGCTCAGGTCGGGCGTGGTGTGGTCGAAGACCACCACCACCTCGAGCTCCCCCGGGTAGTCCTGCCGCAGGACCGAGGCCAAGGCCTCGCGCAGCGGACCGGGCCGCTGATAGGTCGGCAGGACCACGCAGACCGATGGCCACTCACGCGGCGCGGGTGGAGCATGCACCGGCTCGTCCAGCGCCGTTCTCCCTCCGAGCATGCCGTCACCACCGACTGTCTGCGGAGCTGCGGGACGACTGAAGGGACAGGCTGGCGGTGGTCACGACACCCCTCGCGTAGCGAGGGCCGAGGCGCAGGGGCTGCTGCGCGACACGGCCGATCCACTCCAGGCCCGGGCGACGGATCAGCCGGGGCGCACGACGCTCTTCACCGGCGAGGAAACCGAACCAGCCACCGCACGTCAGCACCAGCCCTCGCTCGAGGCGCCACGACCACTCGTGAGCCCACACCATCTCGTTGGGGGCGCCCATCCCGACCAGGATCACGTCCGGCCGTGCTTCTCGCACGCGGTCGATGTGGTCCGCCCAGTCCTCGTGGTAGCCGTGCACGATCAGGACGGGATCAGCGACGCCGGCGTCCTCGAGGGTGGCGGCAGCGCGCTTGGCCAACCCCGGACGGCCGCCGACCAGAGCCACCCGTGGAACCCGGCCGATCCGCTCGCCGACCCCACGCAAGACATCCCATCCGACGTCGGTTGTGGCCGCCCGACTCAGATGCTCCGCACCGTTGCGCTTGCCCAGCCAGACCACCGCGCCCCCGTCGGCGTAGACGACGTCCGCTGCGTTCATCGCCTCCACGAACCGGCTGTCGTTGAGGGCGTTGAGGCCACCCACGTGCAACGCGAAGGCCAGGACCACCCGGTCTCGAGCAGGACCGACGGCCAACCCGACCAGGCACTGGGCCGTTTCCTCCTTGGAGGTGTCCGAGACCTGGAACGGCCCCAGCTGAACAGTCGGCGCGATGCGCTCGGGTGCGTCGACGAGGAGCTCGGCCTCGATCGCCTCGATACGGTCTTGCAACATGTCCGGGGTCAAGCCTCCGATTCCAGACTCTTGGCGGGCCGTCTTCATCCCGACTCTCCTTCCTCGAGACTCCCGTGGCGCGTTGCGCATGGGAACCTCAAAATTGATTAGTGGCGCGCATGCAGGAGGCGGGCGCGTCCGCCAGTGGTCACGGACCCCGGCCACCAGCCGGGATCCCGTGCACCTGGATTCAGCCGACCGCCACCCGCGTGGGGTGCTGGCGGCCCTGGCCATCGGTTCCTCGTCGGGCGTGACCCTGCGGTCTCCCGCGGCGACCGAGCTCCTCGGCGACCGGGGGGGTCCAGCCGATCCGGTGAGCCAGCCCGACAGCGGTCAGCTGCGAGCTCACCTGGAGCTTGGACAGGATCGACTTGACCTGCGTTCGGATGGTCGACTCCGAGACGAAGCGCGTGCGAGCGATCTCGGTCACCTGCTGGCCGGCCATCAGCCGACCGAGGACCTCGGCCTCGCGTCGCGTCATCAGACTGAACTTGGCGTGGAGCTCACGGCGGGACTCGATGACTTCGTGGTAGGCGCCGAGCAGCTCGTCCCGCTCCGTGCGCGACATCACCGGCAGGCCGCTGCGGGTGCGCTCGACCGCTTCGAGGATCTGCGAGAACGGCGCAGACTTCGAGATGACCGCTCGCGCGCCCATGGCCAGGGCCTCGCCCCGGCGTACGACGTCTGCCGAGCCCGTGACGACGACGACGGGCGATGTTGCGACCGGCCAGCGTCGACAGCAACCGCATGGTGTCGCCCACCACGCCCAGGTCGAGGTCGAGAAGGACCAGGCGCGGACGGCTGTCGACGATGGCCCGACCGAGCTGCGGGAACGTGGTCGCCGCCTCGGGCACGACGCTGCGCGCGTCGACCGACTGGCTGCGCAAGGAGATCACCAGCGCCTCGGCGAACAGCGCGTGGTCGTCGACCACGGTCACCCGGAAGGGAAGCGTGCTCATGCCGCACCTCCCAGCTCGGTCGCGGGAAGGACGACCTCGAAGCGAGCGCCACGTTCGCGTTCGGCATCCAGGACGAGGGTGCCGCCCAGGTCCTGCACCAGATCCCGGGCGATCGACAGCCCGAGCCCCTGGCCCGGCGAGTCAAGACGCCGGGCTCCGCGTTCGAAGATCTGCTGCCGGAACGCGACGGGCACGCCGGGACCGCGGTCGCTGACGCTGACGTGTACGTGTCCTCCGACCTCGGTGACATCGATCCGGACCGGCGTGCCGGCGTGGCGCGCAGCGTTCACGAGAAGGATGTTGAGGACCTCCACCAGCTCGTCGCGACGGCTGCGCACCTGGTGACGGCTCGGGGACCAGAGCACCTGCTGTCCGGCCGCGGTCCGGGCCAGCACCACGTCCTCGATCACCCGGTCGAGATCCAGGAGCTCGGCGTGGCCTGCCGAAGCCTCGGTACCTGGAACCGCAACCAGCCGCTGCAGGCGCTCGACCTCGGTCACCAGCATGGACTCGAGCTTGCGTCGCGAGTCCTCCGGGATCGCCGACGCATCGTCGGTCAGGACGTGAATGGCCCCGGACAGGGCGGCCAAGCCGGACCTGATCGCATGGAGCTGGTCCTCGATCCCCTGAGGGGGGACCGCCTTGTCGCGCTCCGCACGCCCCTGCGGGACGTGTGACCATCGGTCGGCCCTGCGCAGACGCCGGCCCCGGTCAGTCGAGGCTTTCGCGTGTCCGCGGGCCATGGTCGTTCTGTTCATCTCGTGTTCCCCCCACTGCGCCGGTCCACACCGGCCCGATGTGCCCGCTCCGTCGTCCCCCGACGACTTGTCCCCACGTCCGCCCGGTTGGGCCTGGTGGTTCGGAACGAGCAGTTTCCCCCTTGACTTGTACCACGGGCCCCATGACCCGAAGCTGTGGTGCGGCGCCGAAGCGCGCACATGATCAGTAGGCCCCGTTCCCGCGCACCACGGCATCCACGGTGCGCATGCAGATCAGGGCGTCGTCCACCAGACGCCAGTTGTCGGCGTAGTGCAGGTCGTAGGCAAGCCCCGACTCCCACGACAGGTTCGAACGTCCGCTGACCTGCCACAGTCCGGTCATCCCCGGCTTGACCGCCAGTCGGCGCAGCTCCACGTCGTCGTACTCCTCCACCTCCGCGGGCAGGGCCGGCCGCGGTCCGACCAGTGACATCTCGCCGCGCACGACGTTGAGGAGCTGCGGGAGCTCGTCCAGAGACGTCCGGCGGAGGAAATGTCCGACCCGGGTGATCCGGGGGTCGTCGTGCAGCTTGAACAACGGGCCCGAGCCCTCGTTGCGGTCCAGCAGCGCCACCTTGTCCCGCTCGGCGGTCACGGTCATGGTCCGTAGCTTGAAGATCCGGAAGGGCCGGCCGTCCTTTCCGACCCTCGTCTGCCGGAAGAAGCCGGGACCCCTCGAGTCGACACGGACCGTCACGACGAGCAGCGCCAGCACGGGCGAGAGCAGGGCGAGAAGGAGCGCGGCGCCGATCCGGTCGGCCACTGCCTTGCAGCCCTGGACGAGAGCGGACGGCGCGGGATCGTCGATGTGGACGAACGTCGCACCGGCGTACGACGTGGCATGGAGGCGGTGGGGCGCGGCGGAGTCCGCCACGTCGACGACCGCGAGCCCTGCGGAGGAGTCCTGGAGCAGCCAACCGAGACGCCTGAGATCGGACCCGTGGACGCCGCGACCGGGCGCGACGACGACCAGATCGGCCTGCCAGACCGCCGCCCAGTGTGCGACGTCCTCGACACCCAGGACCGTGGGTACCCCTGCGATGCTGCGCGGATCGTCTCCGTCCTCATCCACCTCGGTGAGCAGGCCACCGACGACGTGGACGTGGTCCCCCGATGCCCAGCGCATCGCGCTGCGGCTGATCGCGGAACGGTCACCCACGACCAGGACCCTGGCGGGTGCGCGCGCAGCGGACCGCAGGGCAGTCGTCGCGGCGATCGCGACACCCGCGACCACCGAGCACGACGGCCGAGTCGGTCAGGGCGGCGCTGCCGGTGAGCCCGAGCCCGACCGCGAGAGCCACTACGGCGTAGGCGACCGCCAGCTCTCCGACCAGGGACCCGAGCTCGGGACGACCGTGGCGGGTCATCGCTCCCCGCCGGCGGTAGACGATGGCCAGCGAAGCCGCGGCGAGCCAGACCACGACCAGCACGGTGAGGTGGAGCCACAGGGAGGCGGCCAGCCCGAGGACCGTCACGGTCAGCGCCTGGCTGACCAGAGGGCTCTCGAGCCCGCGGGGCTCGGAGCGAGGCGGGGACACGGCCGCCAGTGCCGCGGGGGTCACCGCCCGCAAGGACGGCGCCGCCGCACCGGGCACGGCCATCGGCGGCCCCACGAACTGCGTCACCTGGACGCCCGTGCTCCAGGCACGGGCGTCACCCACGTCATTTCTCATGCGGCTCCCCCGAACCACTTGTGGCAATGCCACACAGCCGCAAAAGCGTGTCCCCCCGACAGCTTTCGCCCATCCGCTCGTGGCGGTTGGAAGCCCCCCTCGGCTGTTACGACCATTCTCACGTAGGAGGCACGAACGCGCCAGTCCAGGACGGAAAACTATCGAAATAACCCCGGGTGACTAGGAAATATCACCCATTCGGGCCACGTGACTCAGGAGTTGAACCTCGATTGGGTGGCTGCCAGCCCGGCGGTCACCAAGGACTCGACCGCATCGGCAGCCGTCACGACCTGGAGCGGCAGTGCCTTGCGCTCGGCCGCTGAGTAGTTCGACAGGACGAAGTCGGCCACGTCCTGACGACCGGCGGGACGGCCGATGCCGACCCGGACCCGGTAGAAGTCGCCGGTCCCCAGCGCGGCTCGCATCGAGCGCACGCCGTTGTGGCCGTTGTCGCCACCGCCGAGCTTGACGCGCATCGTGTCGAAGGGGATGTCGAGCTCGTCGTGGACCGCCACGATCCGATCGATCGGCACCTTGTAGAACGACGCCAGCTGCTTCACGGCGCCGCCCGTCTCGTTCATGTAGGTGCGCGGGCGCACGAGCACGATCCGTGGTCCGTCGTCACCGGGACTTCCGAGCCGGCCCTCGACCACCTCGGCGCGACCCGACTTGTGGGCGCGGAAGGGTGAGCCCATCCGGCCGGCCAGCTCATCGGTCACCAGGTAGCCGACGTTGTGCCGGTGGCCGGCGTACGTCGGTCCGGGGTTGCCGAGCCCGACGACGAGCCACACCTCACCTGTCGCCATGTCCGTGGTCCCCGCCGCATCCGCGGCCGTCCGGGGGTGCCGCGTGCGCAGCCACCCCGGTCGGCGCGGCAGCCTCACTCGGCGGAGTCGCCCTCGGCCGGCGCGCCGTCGCCCGCGGCCGGCGCGGCCTCGGCGGCTCCGCCCTCGGCAGCCTCGTCGGTGGCCTCGTGGGTGATGCCGGCGTCGGCCTCGGCCTCGGCGAGCTCGGCCTCGACCGCCTCGGCGCTCTGCGCCTGGGTCACGTTGACCACGAGTGTCTCGGGGTCGACGAGAAGGGTGGTGCCCTCGGGGAGCTCGAGGTCGGAGGCGTGGATCTGGGTCCCCACATCGGCGCCCTGCACGGAGACCTCGATGTACTCGGGGATGTTGGTGGCCTCGGCCTCGACCTGCACCGTGGAGTTCTCGGTGACCACGAGGGTCTCGGAGACGGCGTCGCCGACCACGTGCACGGGCACGTCGACGGTGACCTTCTCGCCCTTGCGGACGGCGACGAAGTCGATGTGCTCGAGGACGCGGCGCAGCGGGTCGACCTGGATCTCGCGGGCCAGGGCCAGCTGGGGCTTGCCCTCGATGTCGAGCTCGAGCAGCGCGTTGGCACCGCCGTGCTTGAGCGCCATCATCGTGCTGTGCCCCGGCAGGGTCAGGTGCATCGGGTCGTTGCCGTGTCCGTAGACCACGGCCGGGATCTTGTGCTCGCGGCGGATCCGGCGGGCGGCACCCTTGCCGAACTCGGTGCGCAGCTCAGCGGTGATCTTCTCGGCCATCTCGTCCTTCTCGTCTCTCGTGGTCGTCCCCGCTGTCGAGGGCGCGACCGGGATGTCGGTGGGCCACGACGCAAGAACGCCGCGCGACCGGGTCGCGCGGCGTGAACGGCCGCCGCCCTGTCGATCACGGACACCCGGACCTACCGGGCTCCCTCGCCGAGGCAACTGCAGAAGTCTAGACAGTCCGGGCGCCCGGTGCCCAATCGCCGCTGGCGGCGCGATCGGCCGGCTTCCCGGGCCCTGGCCGGAAAACTCCTGCCGACGCTGTTCGCGGCGGCGAGGTCTTCCCATAGGGTCGGTCGGGTGTCTCTGACCTACGCCGAAGCTGTTGCCCGAGCCGCCCGGATCTCGGACGTCTCCTACCGGATCGACCTCGACCTGACCTCGCGTGAGTCGTACGGCTGCCGCACCACGGTGACCTTCGACCTGACCGACGGAGGCGACACGTTCCTGGAGCTCGCGAACGCCTCCGACCTCCGGCTGACGGTGAACGGCGCTCCCGTCGAGGCGTCGTACGACGGGAAGCGGATCACCCTGGGAGACCTGGCCGCCCACAACGAGGTCGTCGTCGACGCGCGGATGCCCTACGTGAACGACGGCGACGGGATGCACACCGTCACCGACCCGGCCGACGACGCGACCTACGTGGCGGCGTACGCCGGGATGGACCTCGCGCACCGGGTGTTCGCCTGCTTCGACCAACCCGACCTCAAGGCGCCGATCACGATGACGGTGCAGGCCCCCGGCGACTGGACGGTGATCGGCAACGGGCGCCTGGAGTCCCACGAGGGCGACGCGTGGAGCCTTCACCACGACGCCCCCGATCTCGACCTACCTCTTCACCGTCTGCGCCGGCCCCTGGCACTCCCGGACCTGGGCGCACGCCGGGATCCCCTTCGGCTGGCACGCCCGCGCGTCGCTCGCCGCGGAGCTCGACCGCGACTTCGACAACATGCGCGAGGTGACCGAGGCCTGCTTCGACTTCTACACGCGGACCTTCGACGAGCCCTACCCGTTCGACTCCTACGACCAGGTGATGGGCCCGGGGCACAACTGGGGTGCGATGGAGACGGCCGGCTGCGTGACGTTCCGCGACGAGTACCTGCCCCGCAACGAGCCCGACGCGGGCGAGCTGGTCGACCGCGCCACGGTGATCGCCCACGAGATGGCGCACATGTGGTTCGGCGACCTGGTGACCATGAAGTGGTGGCAGGACACCTGGCTCAACGAGTCGTTCGCCGACTTCATGGGCTACCACGTGGCCCACGAGGCGGGCGTCCTGGGCTCCTGGCCGGACTTCTCGCTGAACCGCAAGCCCACGGCGTACGTCGCGGACGGACGCCGCTCGACGCATCCGATCGCCGAGGACGCCGAGCACCTGGTCGACGTCGACACGGCGTTCAACAACTTCGACATGATCACCTACGCCAAGGGCGCCTCGGTGCTGCACCAGCTGGTGACCTGGCTGGGGTGGGACACCTTCGTCCGGGGCACGAACGTCTACCTGACCCGGCACCGCTTCGGGAACGCCGAGCTGGCCGACTACCTCGAGGCGCTCGACTCGGTCACCGATCGTGACGTGCGCGGCTGGGCCGAGGTCTATCTGCGCACCACCGGGTTCGACACGATCCGGGTGACCCGCGACGGCGACGTACCGGTCCTGGAACGCTCCGGATCGCGGCCACACCGGTTCAGCGTCGTCGGCCTGGACGGGTCGCGGGTCGGCGAGACCCGGGTGGTCGACCTCGACGACGCCCAGCCGCTGGCGCTGCCGGAGCTCGCGGGACAGGCGGTGCTCCCCAATGCCCGGGACGAGGCGTACGCCGCGGTGCTCCTCGACGACCACTCGTGGCAGGCCGCCATCGACGGTCTCTCGGGCCTGCCCGACCCGCTGCTGCGGGCCGTGACGTGGACCAACGCGTCGACCCGTGTCCGCACCGGCCAGGCGCCGCTCGGCGACTACCTGACCATCGCTCGGCGCCACCTCGCCGCCGAGACCGACCCGGTCGTCTTCGACAGCGTGGTGCGCCGGCTGTGGCGCCAGGTGCTGCCGCAGTGGACCTCACCCGAGACGCATCGTGAGGCGGAGCAGATCGTCGCCGAGGTGTGTGCAGCTGCGCTGGCGTCCGGCGACGCCGACCGAGCGCTCTCGGCGATGCGGGGCCTGGCACGCACCAGCACCGATGCGGACCTGTTGCGCCGCTGGCTCGAGTCCGGCGAGGCGCGCCCGGGTCTCGAGGTCGACCGCGACACCCGGTGGCTCGCCGTACGCCGACTGGTCGTGCTCGGAGCCGCCGGGGCGGACCTGGTGGCGGCCGAGGCGGCCGCGGACCGGTCCTCCTCGGGCCACCAGTCCTCCCTGACGGCGCTGGCCAGCCGGCCCGACCCGGCCGCCAAGGCCGACGCCTGGGAGCGGATCGCCGACCCCGCGGTGTCCAACCGTGACTTCGAGGCGCTCGTCGCCGGGCTGTGGACGCCCGGTCAGCACGACCTGGTCGCGCCGTACGTCACCCGCTACCTCGAGGACGCTCCCCGCATCGCCGAGCGTGGCCAGGCCTTCGCCCAGGAGGTCGGCTTCGCCGCTCCGCGGATGCCGATGACGCTCGACCGGCTGCAGCAGCTGCGCGACGACCTCGACGCCGCGTCCGAGCAGACCGACAACAAGGTCCTCCGCCGCGGGTGGCGCGACACCGTCGACGACTACGACGTCGCGCTGCGGGTCCGGGCGAGCAGCGGTGGGTGAGCGGCGCGGGGCTCGGATCACGGTTCACCATGAGAAGTAGGTGAATCCCGACCTCTCATGGCGAGTTCACCGTGTGAGGCCGATGTTCGACCACTTCACATGATGGAGCTGTGAGAGAAGGGACCGGCGTACGGCGGCCGACCAGCGGCGAGTGAGCGAGCCATGCGCGACGCGCAGCGGCTTGCTGGCCGGGCTCCGCCGGGTCAGCAGGGCCTTCACGCGTGGCCGTCGAACATCTTGGTGACCGAACCGTCCTCGAACACCTCGCGGATCGCCTGGGACAGCAAGGGCGCGATCGACAGGCAGGTGAGCTTGTCGAACTGCTGCTCGTCGGAGAGCGGCAGCGTGTTGGTGACCACGATCTCGGTGGCCGGGCTGTTCTTGAGCCGATCGACGGCGGGGCCGGACAGGATCGGGTGAGTCGCGGCGATGACCACCCCGGCGGCGCCGTCGTTCATCAGAGCCTCGGCGGCCTGCACGATCGTGCCGCCGGTGTCGATCATGTCGTCGACCAGGACGCAGATCCGGCCGGAGACGTCGCCGACCACCCGATTGGCGACGGTCTCGTTGGGGCGGTCCGTGCGGCGGCTCTTGTGGATGAACGCCAGTGGCGCGCCGCCCAGGCGGGCCGACCAGCGCTCGGCGACCTTGATCCGGCCGGCGTCGGGAGACACCACGGCGAGCCGCTGGTCGCCGTACTTGTCGCGGACGTAGTCGGCCAGGATCGGCAGTGCCATCAGGTGGTCGACCGGTCCGTCGAAGAAGCCCTGGATCTGGTCGGCGTGGAGGTCGACGGTGATCAGGCGGTCGGCGCCGGCGGTCTTGAAGAAGTCGGCCATCAGCCGGGCCGAGATGGGCTCGCGGCCGCGGTGCTTCTTGTCCTGCCGGGCGTAGCCGTAGAACGGCATCACGACGGTGATCCGCTTGGCGGACGCGCGCTTCAACGCGTCGACCATGATCAGGTGCTCCATGATCCACTCGTTGATCGGCGCGGTGTGACTCTGGATCACGAAGGCGTCGCAGCCCCGGACGGACTCGTCGAACCGGATGTAGATCTCGGAGTTGGCGAAGTTGAAGGCCTGCATCGGCACCAGGCCGATCTCCAGCTCAGCGGCGACCTCGGCGGCCAGGAGCGGATGGGCCCGCCCCGAGAAGACCATCAGGTGCTTCTTCGTGGTCCGCTTGGTCTTGGAGGTCACAGGTCAGGATTCTCCCCCACCGTCGGCGCCTTCCCCAATCGAGGTGTCCTCGCCCGCGGGCCTGCCCCGATCGAGGTTGCGCTGGGGTCCGCCGGAGACCGCGAGTGTGCCAGGCGGCACGTCCCGGCGTACGACGGTGCCGCCACCGGTCCTGGCTCCGTCACCGATCGTGACCGGGGCGACGAAGGTGTTGTTGGCGCCCGTCCTGGCTCCCTTGCCGACGGTGGTGCGGTGCTTGGCCACCCCGTCGTAGTTGGCGAAGATCGTGCCGGCACCGATGTTGGTGCCGGCGCCGATCTCGGCGTCGCCGACGTAGGACAGGTGCGGCACCTTGGCGCCGTCGCCGATCTGGGAGTTCTTGGTCTCGACGAAGGCGCCGATCTTGCCGCGATCGCCGAGGACCGTGCCGGGACGCAGGTAGGAGAACGGGCCGACCGTGGCGTCCGGACCGATGACCGCGAGCTCGCCGTGCGTGCGCACCACGCAGGCTCCGGTACCGATCTCGCAGTCCTTGAGGGTGGTGTCGGGGCCGATCACGGCGTTCGCGCCCACCACGGTGGCGCCGAGGAGCTGGGTGCCGGGCAGGAGCGTGACGTCGGGGGCGAGGACGACGTCGCTGTCGAGCCAGGTGGTCGCGGGGTCCGTCACGGTCACCCCGTCGCGCATCCACCCCTCGACGATGCGCCGGTTGAGCTCTCGCCCGAGCTCCGCCAGCTGGACCCGGTCGTTGGCGCCCTGCGTCTGCATCACGTCGCCGAGCGGGAACGCACCGACCGCGAGCCCGGCCTCGCGGGCCAGCCCGACGACGTCCGTCAGGTAGTACTCGCCCTTCGCGTTGTCGTTGCCCACGCGTGAGAGCGCTTCGAGCAGGAACTCCGCGTCGAAGGCGAGGATGCCGGAGCTGATCTCGCGGATCTCGCGCTGCTCGACCGTTGCGTCCTTCTCCTCGACGATCCCCTCGACGTCGCCCTCGTCGTTGCGCACGATCCGGCCGTAGCCGTGGGGCAGCTCGACGATCCCGCTGAGCACGCTGACCGCGCAGTCGGCGGCGCGGTGCTCCTGGGCGAAGCCGCGCAGGCTCTCTCCCTGCAGCAGCGGGGTGTCGCCCGCCGCCACGAGCACCGTGCCACTCGTCGTACCGACGGCCTCGAGGGCGATCCGTACGGCGTGCCCGGTGCCCTTCTGCTCCTCCTGGACCGCGAGGGCGACGTCGGGCATCACGGCCTGGATGTGCGGACCGACCTGGTCGCGCTGATGACCGACGACGGCGACGACCTGTCGGGGCTCGAGCGCCTGGACGGCCCGCAGGACGTGGTCGATCATGCTGCGCCCGGCGATCTCGTGGAGCACCTTGGCCGTCTTGGACCTCATCCGGGTCCCGCCACCCGCCGCCAGCACGATCACGGTCAGGTCGCTCGACATGGGGTCCAACCTAACTCCCGCCGACCCTCCCCCTGCCATCGTCCTCGGGAGTGATCTCGCTGGGTGGTCGTGTGCCTGACACCGCGCCCCACCGCGGGCTGGGGCACACGACCCTCACCACGGGCCCTACGCTTTCCTACGCATTCCCCGGTTGGTCTGCCGGCAGGGCCCGCCTGACTTTGAATCAGGACTAGCGACGTAGGTTCGACTCCTACCCGGGGAGCAACGCCGCCGACCGGGGGTGACCTGCGCCCAGGTCGGCGCAGCACCTCGCCCGAGGCTCCGGCGTGCCGAGCGCGGAGTCGGCAACCGCTCGGCTTCCGGGTGACCAACGACGGTCCCGACCGGCCCTTGCCAGCTGCGTGCGGAGCCGTGGTGAGTGCTCACCGCTCCGCGAGGCGCTGCGTCGACGCTCCGCTCACCGATCGAGGAAGTAGGGCACGGTGTAGCCGACGTACCAGAACGGCGCATAACCGTAGCGGGCGTAGACCTGGGCATAGTCCGGTGCATCCTTCAGGACCGGGTCGTACTCCCCTCCGTCACGCACGACATCGTCGGTCTGGTGGAGGTGGACGTCCTCACTCACGTGCGCGACGGCCTCTACGGGCACGAGGCGCTTGTCCTCGCCCAAGCCCATGATGCCGCCCGAGGTCACCACCAAGATCCGTGCCCGTCGTTCCTCCTCGTCGACGACGATCTCGCCGACTTCGCCGACCCGATGTCCGTTCGGGTCCAGGACGCTCATTCCCCTGACGTCGTCCTCCTCGTTCGCGAGGACGAGGTCGCTGTCGCCGAGGGCGACCATGCCGATCTGCCCGGCTGTCATGACTTCTCCCTTCGCTGAGTCGAACGTCCAGGGTGTCGAGCGGTGATGACAGGTGCGCGGCCGGGACCTTTGCAGGTTCATGACAATGCGACCCCGGCCGTGGCCCGTGCCTCGTTTGGTCCACGATGGGACCATGACAGGAATGGCCGCGCGACTGCTGGTTCTCGAGGACGACGACGGGCTGCGCACGTCGCTCCGTCTGGTGCTCGAGAGCAGCGGCTACGAGGTCGTCGAGGCCGCCGACGCCGAGCAGGCCCTGGAGACGGTGGCGGACCCCGGCGTGGACCTGATGCTGGTCGACCTGATGCTGCGCGGCATGGATGGGTTCACCTTCATCCAGCGTGCTCGTCCGCTGACGGATGCGCCCATCGTGGTCGTGAGTGCCCGGGACGGCGTCCAGGACATCGTCCACGCCCTGGAGGTCGGTGCGGACGACTACGTGACCAAACCCTTCGATGTCGAGGAGGTCCAGGCAAGGCTTCGCGCGCTGCTGCGCCGGCCGACGATGGACACCGACCCCGCGAGCCGCGGCGATGGGAGTGCGGACCGGAATCATGAGGTGTTCGTCCTGGACAGCGAGTTGGGCCCCCTCGTCTTCGACCGCGGCGCCGCAACGCTGACCAGGGGCCAGCGCGAGATCCACCTGACGATCACCGAGTACCGGCTGTTGTCGGTCCTGGCCGAGAACCCCGGTCGGGTGCTCAGTCGCGACTCGCTCCTCGAGCATGTCTGGGAGCGAGGGTTCTTCGGAGATGAACGGATCGTCGACGTGCATGTCAGGCGCCTGCGGAAGAAGATCGAGAGCGACCCGAGCTCTCCTTCGACCCTGGTCACGGTGCGCGGGCTCGGCTACCGGCTGGACGTCCGATGAGTGACAGGTGACCTGGCGGGTGATCGGGTGGCGACCGCGCGGCCTGCGGTCGGGCGTCACGTTGGCCTTCGCGCTCGGTGCGCTGACCCTGTCGTCGACCCTGGCGCTCGGGACCTACTTCTCCGCCCGACACCTGCTCGTCGAGCAGCGGGAGCGCACTGCCCTGCGGCAGGCCTACACCGACGCCGCCCTGGTCCGCGACAACCTGCTGACGTCGGGTACCCAGGTCAGCGACGTGCTCGGCTCCATCTCCCCACCTGCCGGCGCCATCATCTACGTCTACCGGTCGGGACGGTGGTACTCCTCGTCACTGGACCGCCCCGGGGATGAGCTGACGGCATCGGTCCGCCCGGCCGTCGAGAGCGGGTCGGTCGCACTCGCCTGGACCGGGAAGACCGACCCCAACGCCGTGGTCGTCGGGGTCCCGCTTCCCGCGGTGGACGCCGAGTACTACGAGGTGTCGGTCGCAGAGGAGCTCGCGGGCACGCTGCGAACGCTCGCGGTCGCGCTGACGATCTGCGCCGCCTTCACCACACTCGCGGGCGCCCTGCTGGGCCGCGCTGCGAGCAGACGGGTCCTGGCCCCGCTCGGCGACGTCACGGTCGCCGCGGTCAGGGTGTCCTCGGGCGACATGCAGGCCCGCCTGAGCGACACGCAGGACCCTGACCTGGTCGCGCTGGTGGGAGCGTTCAACCACATGGTCGACGCCCTCCACGAACGGATCCAGCAGGATGCGCGGTTCGCTGCCGACGTCAGCCACGAGCTCAGAACTCCGGTCACCACGTTGACGACGAGCCTGAGCGTGCTGCAGCGTGCCGACGGTCTCACGCCCCACACGGCGAGTGCGGTACAGCTGATGAGCGCCGAACTGGCACGGTTCCGTCGCGCGCTCGAGGACCTTCTCACGCTCGGTCGACTGGACGCGCCGGCCGGCACACCAGACCTCTCCGCGACGCAGGCCTGCGAGCTCGTGAGACAGGCGCTGGTCGCGAGTGGACGCTCGCCCGAGCTGCTGGCACGGCCGGACGAGGCGACACCCGGACCACTGGTGAACGTCGACCGGCGCCAGATGCTGCGTGCCCTGACCAACTTGTTCGACAACGCCGATCTTCACGCCGGCGGCGTGACCGGCGTTCGGGTCGTCGAGGGGCCTGGGTACGTCGACTTCCATGTCGAGGATCGAGGGCCCGGGGTGCCGCCCGAGGACAGCGATCGCATCTTCGAGCGGTTCGCCCGAGCCGGTGGAGCGAAGGCAGGCACCGGCAGCGGGCTGGGGCTGAGCATCGTGGCCCAGATCGCGCGCCGTCATCGCGGAGGCGTCTGGTGCGCGAACCGGCCCGACGGGGGCGCCGAGTTCGTCCTCCGCCTGCCGACGGTCGACCGCACGGCGGGAGACGCATGACCTCTCGTGCCCGAGCCGCTCGACGGCCGCGGCGGTACCGATGGCCGGCCGATCCTCGCCGTCCTGGGGCTGCGCGTCGCTGCTGACAGGATGCGGAGTTCCCGGTGACGGCGACGCGCGCACCGTCGACGACGACGCGGTTCCCTACCACCTCCTCGAGGTGAACCCGCCCTCGAACACCCCGACCGATGACGGTTCGGTGCCACACGCGGTGCCTGTCGTGTTCTGGCTCGTCGGGGAAGACCACCTCGTGCCGGCGGCGGCGGGTGTGTCGTGCGCGGACCCACCGGAGGAGCTGGCGAAACGGCTGCTCGCCGAGTTGGCCGCGGGCCCGGCCGGAGACACCCGGGCGGCCGGGCGATCCTCGGCGCTGCCACCGGCTCCCGGCCTCCGGCTGATCGGGGTCGTCGACGGGACCGCCCACGTCGAGTGGGATCCCAGTACGGCGATCAGTGCCGATCTGCTCCCGCTCGCGGTCGGCCAGGTGGTGATGTCGCTGACCTCGGCCCCGGGGGTCGACGAGGTCACCCTCCTCAGCTCCGGCGAGCCCGTACAGGTGCCCCTCCCCGGCGGAGCCCTGACCACGCGAGCCGTCTCCGCTGCGGACTATGCGGACCTGCTCGTCGACCGATACCGCGTCACCACCGGCGGTGAGCCGACGCTGGCTGCGGGCATCGGCTGTCGAGTCGGGTAGGAGAGCGATGGCCCTCACGTGCGACCTCGGACCGACGAACCTCGCAGCGACCGAGGCCTACCGGCCTACCTGCTCGAGTCCACCACCATCCACTGGGACCCCGGGGAGCCGTGGCCGAACCCCCAGCTCTCCGCCAGAGCGTCGAAGAGGGCGATGGTGGACTGCAGCTTCTGGCTGCTGACCGTCCTCCGTGACACGGGGGTACACCCGTGCCAGCGCACGTCGACCCGGACCCGATCGACGTCCGCCCACCGGAGGATGACGCTCACACCCCGTGGCCCGTAGCCCAGCCCGTGACCGAGGGCTGCCGACGAGAGCGCGCAGAGTCGGTCGGCGGCTCGTGCAGGCAGCGCGCGATCCTGCGCCCAGCGCCGTACCAGCTGCTCACACGTCTCGCTGACTCGCGGACCGCAGATCAGGTCGAACCTCGAGACTCCGGGGACGCGGTCCGCCGCGCCGTCCTCGAGGTTCCGGTCCGGCGCACCACCGCTCGTCATCGGCCCGCTCGGCCGGCCACGGATGTCACCCGGTGTCGCTGTCCGCAGTCGGCGTTGGTCTCTTCCACCGGGAGGGCGCCCTGGAGACCGGTCCGGCGCAGCATCTCCACGCTGCGACGTGACGGCTTCCGGAGTACGACGATCACCCCGCGCATGCGGCATCTCCGCCTGATCCACAGCAGCGAGGCCACCGTGGCCGACGACAGCTGGGTCATCTCGGACAGATCGACGATCACCGTGGCCGGGCTGCGGTTCAGCAGCAGAGGCAGGCGCCACCGCAGCTCTCGCAGGGCCTCCGCCACGTTGGTGTCGCCGAGCTCGACCACGACCTCGGGGTTCGTCGAGGTCGGCTCCGAGCCGACGGAGACATGCGTCGCCACTCCCGAGCGACCCGGCCCTGTCCTACGCCCTGTCATGACCACGACGCTGGCAGCGTCAGGTGACGAGCAGTCCGTCCACCATGTTGCAGCCTGATGACATGTCGCCCGACCACGGCCACCCCGGCCCCTGGTCCCCGTTCCCCTACATGACCGTTGGGTGATCAACGTGCGACCACAGGCGGACGGGTTGGGACCAGGTTGGTCGAGGTCGTTGTCGACGGCCCGGACGCGTGTCTGGATGGGAGGGATGCAGGCGCCATCACGGGCGCACCACCGCATCTCCAGGAGGGGAAATGCTCACCATGACGCCGAGTGCGTTGGCTGTCGTCCGCAAGGTGACGGCGCACCCGAGGATCGGCAAGAACTCCGGCCTGCGGATTGCCGCCAGCGAAGCCTCGGAGGCATCGCTCCGGGTCGGCGCCGCCACCGGTCCAGGACCGGAGGACGAAGTCGTGGAGCGTGACGGGGCCAGGATCTTCCTCGGCCCGGCAGCAGTCCGACGTCTTCGCGGTCGCCTTCTGCACGCGCTGCGCGAACGGAGCGGACGAGTGCACTTCGTGGTGAAGGAGCCTCGGTGACAGGCCTGGACGCTCGCCCGTCGAGTCGGCGAGCGATCATCCTGGCCTCTCGGCGCCGTGCCGCCGCGCGAGCCGAACGTCGACTCCTCGTGGCCCGGCGCCTCCGCCGGCTGGTCTGACGCAGCGGCCGCAGAGCGGCGTCCAGCGCGCGCCCTGCGTCGGCCTCGCAGAGCCGTGGCGGTCAGCCTCCCCATCGACATCGATGATCGACTAGCTGCCGCGGAGGACGACCGTCCACATGATGGCTTTGGCGCTGGCAGAGTCGGCGGTGGCGGTGAGGTCGCCGTAGTGGTCGTCGGCGATCGGGCCGTTGCTGTCGGCTGCTGCGGTGCAGATGTGGCCGCCGCCGGCGCCGCACACGGTGCCGCGCGAGGTCACCCCACCGGGGAGGTTCCAGCTCGTCGTGGACGAGGAGTTGTCGGCCCAGTAGGACAGCGCCCAGGCCTGGTTGTCGGTGACCTGCGCTGTCGGTGTGGTGTGACCCGCCCGGCTGGCTGTCTCGCCGGCACCTTCGAGGGCCAGGATCGGGTTCGTGGTGGAGGTCCCGCTGTAGGCGAACAACGACAGCGTCGCTTTGGTCCGCGCCGAGAAGTCGACCCGCACGCTGGAGCCCACATCGGCTCCGGTGGCGACCCGCTGCCACACCGTCGAGGTGGTCCGGTTCGAGGTGGTCTGCCCGACCTGGGCCCAGCCGGACGGTGCCGTTGCGGTGACGGTGTCGCTGGCGGCGGTGGCCACCAGGACCAACCCGTCACCCGGCGTGACTCCCGAGGGAACGGTCACCGACCGCTGCGCCGCGTTGCCCTGCGAGTCGTCGGAGCCGACGAAGGCGATCCCGGTCGCCTGGGATGCCACATGGACGGTCTGCGTCGCGGTGTCGGTCACCCCGCCGGAGTCGGTCACGGTCAACGTCACCTGGTAGGTGCCTGCGGCGGTGTAGGTGTGGGTCGGGTTCGGTTGGGCGCTCGTCCCTCCGTCGCCGAAGTCCCAGGCGTACGACGCGATCGGCCCCTCGGGGTCAGTCGAGGTGTCGCCGGTCATGGAGCAGTCCAGCTGCTGGCAGTCGACCGACAGCCGCGCCGTCGGCGGCTGGTTCGCGGTGGAGGATCCGGCCAGCAGGACGGTCCAGGTGACCGCCTTGGCCGACGCCCCGTCTGCGGTCGCGGTGAGGCCGCCGTACTGGCTGCCGCCGACGGGGCCGTCACTGTCGGCCGCGACGGCGCACATGTGGCCGCCACCGGTGCCGCAGGTGGTGCTGCGCGAGGTCACGCCCGACGGCAGATCCCAGCTCGACGTGGAGGAGGAGTTGTCGGCCCAGTACGAGAGCCCCCAGGCCTGGTTGTCGGAGACCGGCAGCGTGGGTGTCGTATGGGCGGCCCGGTTGACGGTCTCACCCGCGCCTTGCAGGGCGAGCACGGGGGCCGTGGTGGAGGTGCCGCTGTAGGCGTACAACGAGACGGCGGACTTGGCGGCGGCGGAGTAGGTGACCTCACCGAGGCGCCCGCGTCCGCGGCGGTCGCCACGCGCTGCCAGACCGTCGACGTGGTCCTGCCCGACGTGGTCTGCCCGACCTGCGTCCACCCCGCTGGTGCGCTCGCGTCGACCGTGTCGCTGGCCACCGTGCTGACCAGCACCATGCCATCGCCGGTCGAGACGGCTGACGGAATGGTGACCGACCGCTGTGCCGCGTTCCCCAGCGAGTCCGCGGACCCGACGAACGCGATCCCGGACGCGTTGGATCCCACGTGGACGGTCTGGGTCGTCGTGTCTGACAACCCACCGGCGTCGGTCACCTTCAGCGACACGGTGTAGCGTGCCGGCCGTGGCGTACGTGTGGTTCGGGTCGGCCTGCGTGCTGGTGTCCCCGTCGCCGAAGTCCCAGTGGTAGGACGCGAGCAGGCCCTCGGGGTCGCTGGACCCGTCGCCGGTCATGGTGCAGGCGAGGTCCTGGCAGTCGACCGACATCCGGGCGGTGGGCGCCTGGTTCTGGCCGTCGCCGCCCTCGCCGGCGTACAGGAACATGGCTCGGCTCGACCAGTCGGTGCCGTCCAGGTCGGGCCCCGACACGACGGTCGCCGTCCCGGCCGGGCCGCCGCTCGTGAAGTCCGACTTCTGCAGGTTCCCGTCGGAGGTGGCCAGGTAGAGCTCGCCACCCGCGACGAACATCCCGGCCGCGTGCGCGAAGTCCATGCCCGTGCTGGTGTCGGGCGCGGTGAGCCTCAGGCCACCGACCACGTTGCTCTCCGGGGTGAAGTACCGGTAGTAGAGGTGCGCTGTCGCCACTGAGTGTGTAGTAGAGGCGCCCGCTGTCGAAGAACATGGCGGTGATGTTCGGCACGTCGTTGTGGAAGCTGGCCAACGGGACGAGCTGGTCCATTCCGTCCACGGGTGTCGCGGGCCCGAAGGTGGTGCCGTCGAACGCGCGCGAGTACAGCTGCCCGTCGGTGTAGCCGTAGTAGACCTTCCCGTTGATCATCGTGGCGCCGCGGGCCAGATGCCACGAGATCCCGGTGTCGGGAAGCGTCTGGTAGTCCAGCACCTGGGTACCCGAGAAGCCGACGTCCTGTACCAGGTCGGGACTGGGCGGCGTCGGACCGTCGGTGCGCACGATCTCGATACCGTTCAGCAGAGGGTTCTCCACGGTGTGGGCGAACGAGACGTCGACGGTTCCGTCGCTGACCACCGGGAACGACTTCATGGTCCCGGTCTGGTCGCCGGCATCGGCGACGATGTCGTAGCTGTCGAGCACGCCGGTGCCGTCGATGGAGACGTCGAAGACGCGTTGGCCGGGGTTGTCGGTCCCGGAGTAGCGGTTGGCGAAGTACAGCCGTACGTCGACGTGCTCGCCGGCCGGGACCGGGAACTGCCACGTCATGTCGTTGCCGCCGCTGGGGTCGTACCGCTCCGTGTTGAACAGCCCGGTCGGTGCGCTGTCGGGGAGTGACGCACCCCGGGTCACGCAGCAGCCGTAGGAGGCCGTGGAGCTGCCTGAGTTGTGCAGTGAGCTGGTGAGGGCGCCGTCGTCCTCGGCCCAGGCAGGGCCGTCGTCCAACGACGGCAGCGCCGGACCGCCTGCGTCGACCCGGTAGAGGATGTTCGGGTTCGTCGGTCTGGCGCTTCCGGCGAGGTACGCGTGACCGGGCAGGACACCCGTGCCCGTCGGAGGCACGACCTCGCCGCCCGCCAAGGGCAGGAAGGCGAGCTTGCCGTGATAGGCGTAGTTGCCGATCCGGTCGGTGTCGCTGCCCACCCACAGGCCCTGGTCGGTCGCCAGCATGTCGAACACCCCGACCCCGCGCGCCCTCGTCGGGTTCCAGCTGTAGGGAAGGCCGTTCTCCGGGTCGAGGGCGGCGATCCCCGTGCGGGAGACGGCGCCCTGGCCCGGGCGGTCACCGGCGTACGGGTTGTTCTCCCAGCGCATGTGGCCACCCACGTAGACCGCTGTGCCCGTCACCGCGACGGCGTAGGTGGTGTCGCCACCGGTGTAGTCGGTCCACGCCGGTGCGAGCCCACTGCCGGTCGCCGACAGGTTCCATCGAGACGTCTCGTCGCACGCGGAGGTGCTCCCGTGGTAGGCCCCGGTCGTCGAGATCACGACGTAGGAGCCGTCGGGGGAGATGTCCAGGTCGCGCATGTAGCTGTTGAAGGAGGCCGAGCAGGTGCTGGTGTAGAAGTCCGTCTGCCAGTTCGCCAGCTGGGCAGACGAGCCGCTCAGGTCGAGCATGAACACCTGGGCCCGCGGCTGCCCGCCCACCGTCCTGAAGTTGCCGATGCCGACGAGCTTCGACCCGTCCGGCGTGACGTCGATCTTGACCACCGTGGTGGTGCCGCCGTTCCAGGTGCCGGCGACCTGCTGGCGCATGTAGGGGCTGGGCGCTCCGGTGATCGGGTCGAGCGTGGTGAGCCCGGTCTGGCTGACGCCACCCATGATGGTGAACGAGCCCGCGACCCACAGGTTGCCTCCGGCGAGACGGAGGTCCTTGACCTTGCCGTTGTTCGAGGGCGTCTTGAACGCCGTGACCGTGGTGCCGTCGGACAGCGACAGCTCCGTGAGCGACTTGGTCGCACTTCCGTTGACCGTGTGGAAGTCACCACCCACATAGACGGACTTGCCGTCCGCCGAGGGCAGGAGCGCCTCCACCTTCCCGTCGATCTGGGGCAGGAACGTGGTGCTCAGCGCACCCGTCGTGGCGTTGAACGCCAAGATGTTGGGGCGACTGACCGGCGTGCTGCTGCCGGCCGCCTCCACCTGGGTGAAGTCACCGCCCATCACGATGGTGTTCCCGATCTGCACGATCGACTGCACACTGCCGTCCACCGCCGAGGGCGTCCACGACACCGGGGTCTGCGACACCAGACGGTTCTGGTGTGTCTGGACCGCGTGCGCCGGGCCGCTCGGGGCCAGGACCAGCCCCATGACGCCCAGTGGCATCGCGATCGATGCCAACATTCCCATGGCCTTGCGCATCAGTTCCCCCGTTGCTGTTCTCGGCGTGTGGCCGCGGCCGTGCCGGCGCCGGTAGGAGCATCAGATCGCTGGAGAGGCGCCCGCCCGTGCGTGCGCGACGTGGCGACGCTCCACCTTCTTCATGTCCCCGCCGGACGTCAGGTCCCCCCAGGGTCGACCGGCTCAGCCGAGACATCACGCTGCTGTCGCGATGTGACAACGGTTCGGCCAGGCGGATGTCAGTTCTGTGACAGTTTCGGTGCGGTCTCGGGTGGCCCGCTCAGGCGCGTGGCGAGAGACTTGCAGGCCCCAAGGTTCGGCCTGTACAAACTTTGCCCTGCACACCACACCGGACCCCGAGGTCACGGGAGCTCGCGCCTGACTCCTGATGACTGGGGTGGTGTGCGGGCCACGAGGGCCCCGTCGATCCGGGGGGCGGCGGGGTCTCACGGTGGTCTCGACGTCCGGCTTCGTGGGTCGCCACGTCTGGTCGCACGTCTGGTCGCTGGGAGCCTGCAGGTCTCCGAGGCGACGCATCACGAAGGACACAGCCGGTCGTTCCGGAACCGACGCCGGCCTGGAGGCGGGCAGATCACACGGCCCGCCAACGGCGGCGCAGGGTCGCGAGCACGCAGCGCTCACCCTCGGCGTGGACGAGCTGGATCTCGAGGCGCCCGTGCAGGCCGTAGCCCACGTGCGTCGTCCCCCACCGGGCGGTGGCGGCCTCGGGCCGCCCGGGATGGCGCGCGGCGAACCTGGGCGACGGGCGGTCGACGGGTATCTCCCGCTCCCCGTAGTCATCCACCGCGAGCAGGCGCCAGCCGTCCACACCGAGGCATCGATCCGGGTGCAGCAGGAGGAAGCCGGAGATCCAGGGCCTGCTCTGGAGCGGGTCGACGTCCTTGATGCCGAACTCGGCCACGGCCGGGTGAGGGTGGACCTCGACTTCGACCGTGGGGGCGGCATGGCGCGCCAGCCAGGCGAGGATCTCGCCGTGCAGCACTCCGATGAGGGTGGCGGGGTCGGGAGCACCGGGACGGGACGGCGCAACCAAGCGTCGCACCTGCTCGGGCGACCAACGGGTGCATTCCCGGAACCTCGCGACCCAGGCGTCGTCGACCGCGAGCTGTCCGGGTCGCGGCTGCTCGGCGTAGCCGGCGAGCTGGTCGGCGGGGTACAGCTGGGTGCCCGGCCAGTGCTCGGTCAGGTCGGGAGCCACGAGGTTGAGCTGGCGCATCCCCTCGACGTTCACGGCGTCCAGACCCGGGTTGACCCAGTCCGTCGACGGCACCGGGCGTCGCGATGCCGAGGAGGCCGTAGAAGTGACGCGCCACGTCGCCGGCCTCTTCGTAGGGGACCACCGTGAGCTCGGGGACCGCGGCCCGCAGCGCCGTCACGGCGGCCAAGGGGTCGAGCGGCCTTCGGGAGGCGTCGACGAAGTCGGGGAAGCTCAGACGGTTGCCGCGGCGGCGCGTGAACTCGCGGTAGAACGCCCTGGCGTACTCGGAGCGGTTGCGCAGATAGAGGACCGCGTGCACTCCGTCCTCGAGGGCCGAGACAACTCCCGCCTGCCGCAGCCGCGCGAGGAGATCGACCAGGGACCCGGAGAAGCCAGGGCGGCTCCACGCCTCCGCCGACAGGAGCACCCCGCGTGCGGGAGAGGCCGCGATCTCAGCGATGAGGTCCTCGACGGTCTGGTTCCACAGCTCCGGAGTCCGGTGCTCGTAGACGAGGCGGGAGTGTCGGTAGCCCACATCGGGCTCGTCGTGCACGATCCCGCTGGTCGGGTACAGCCACCCCTCGTCGAGCAGTTGCTCGCGGTGCGCCCAGGCAAGGTTCTGGATCCTCGTGGAGCCCGTCTTGTAGCTGCCGCAGTGGAGCCAGAGCTCCTTCACGGCTGTTCCACCGCATGGACGAACGTCGCGAACCTGGTGCGGGCGCCGGCCCAGTCGAAGGTGAACAGAGGGTCGGGGGTCCGCCAGTCCGGGCCGTAGTTGACCTCGAGCAGCCGCTCCGGATGTCTGGGCAGGTGGAGGTCGACACCGGCGACGACCCGCCTCTCGAGGGGACTCACGTCACCCGCCGCGACGTCGCCGTACGACCACGGCCACGCGAACAACCGCCCCGCGGTGATCCAGGCCGGGAACAGGTCGATGGTCGGGCCGTCGTCCGCGTCCACCTTGGCCACTCGGTGCAACCGCTGCGGTCGCAAGAGATCGGCGAGGGCGCCGCGGGCCCGAAGCCATGAGCGGGCGGCCGAGCGCTCGTCCACAGCGTCGTCGAGGAGCACGCACAGGTCGGCGTCGTCGTCGTGCGGGATCACGCCGCCGTTGCGCACCAGTCCGAGCAACGTGCCAGAGGTGACGAACCACGTCAGCCCCGACGTCCTCCAGCCTCGAACCGAGGCCCGCCACCCGCCCCCACAGCTCCTTCTCGTTCACGGTCGACAGGCTCGGAGCGTAGCCGTGAGGTGTGAGCGTGAGGTCGCCCAGGAGTCGCCGGACGTGGGCGTAGAACTGCTCGAACTCGCCGGCTCGCCCGTTCCGGGTCATCGACGTCCGCAGCTGCTGGAGCCGTCGCAGGGTCTGAGCGGGCCGTCTGCGAAACCGTACGTCGAGCAGCACACTGGTCTGTCGCCACGTGCGGAAGCGCTTGTCCCTCGGCACCGATTGGAGTCTTGCTCGCAGGCCGTCGTAGACGGCGGCCGCTTCCGCCTCACCCATGGTCCCCGGCTCGAGTGCGCGCAGTCGCTCTCGCACCTCGTGGGTCAGGGTCGGGCTCGGCGCTCGACACCGAGCGAGCGTATCGCCGCGCCCCGCCGGGTGCGTCCGGCGCCGGAGCACGGACGTCGGGAGACGCGCGGACCCAGGAGATTGGCTAGCGTCGTCCCATGCGCCTGCCCGTGATGCCGCCAGTGCGACCGATGCTGGCCAAGAGCGTGAAGGGGATCCCCGATCCCGCGAAGCACATCGTCGACGGGATCGAAGGGCTGAGCTTCGAGCCGAAGTGGGACGGCTTCCGCTGCCTGGTGTTCAAGGACGGCGACGAGGTCGAGCTGGCCAGCCGCAACACCAAGCCGCTGACGCGGTACTTCCCCGAGGTCGTCGAGGCGATGCGCACCCAGCTGCCCGGCCGGTGCGTGCTCGACGGCGAGATCTTCGTCGCCCTCCGGGGTGACGACGGGGTCGACCGGCTGGAGTTCGAGGTGCTGCAGGAGCGCATCCACCCGGCGAAGAGCCGGATCGACATGCTCGCGGACAAGACGCCGGCCGGGTTCGTGGCCTTCGACCTGCTCGCGCTCGGCGACGCGTCGTACGTCGCGCGGCCGTTCGCCGAGCGACGGGTCGCGCTCGAGCAGGCGCTCGCGGGCGCCGACGGCCCGTGCTTCCTGACCAAGACCACCAGCGACCGAGCCGTGGCCGAGGAGTGGTTCCACCAGTTCGAGGGCGCGGGACTCGACGGTGTCGTCGCCAAGCCGCTGGGCGCGCCGTACGTCGAGAACGCCCGCACCATGCTCAAGATCAAGCACGAGCGCACCGCTGACGTCGTCGTCGCGGGCTACCGCGAGCACAAGACGAGTACCCCCGAACGACCGCTGCTGGGCAGTCTCCTGCTCGGCCTCTACGACGGCCTCGGAGGAGGGGGCGAGCTCCAGCACGTCGGCGTCAGCGCGAGCTTCACCGAGGCCCGCCGGGCCGAGCTCATCGAGCAGCTCCAGCCACTCGTCGTCCCCCTCGAGGAGCACCCGTGGGGGCGCTGGTCGGAGTACCTGACCGCAAACCCCGACCGGGTGCCCGGGACGCAGAGCCGCTGGAGCCAGGGCAAGGACCTCAGCTTCATCCCGCTGCGGCCGGACCTGGTCATCGAGGTCGCCTACGACCACATGGAAGGGCGCCGCTTCCGCCACACGGCGCAGTTCCGCCGGTGGCGCACCGACCGCGACCCGCAGAGCTGCGGCTACGACCAGCTCGACGAGCCGGTCTCCTACGACCTGACCGACGTGCTCG
Organism: uncultured Actinomycetota bacterium; assembly: GCA_963805345.1. Taxonomy (GTDB): domain Bacteria; phylum Actinomycetota; class Actinomycetes; order Propionibacteriales; family Nocardioidaceae; genus Nocardioides. The sequence goes on along the minus strand of CAWDUA010000015.1, from coordinate 124,803 downwards.
GCGGCTGACACCGTAGGCTTTCGCCGCCACGATCCACCGCCCCGGGAGCTGCACATGAGCGAGACCTACACCGTCGTCCTGCTGGTCGAGCAGGCGCTCTCGGCGGCCGACGCCGCCCAGATCCGGTCGCTCCACGAAGGGCTCGACTTCGAGGTGCGCTACCACGTGCTGTTCCCGGCCGAGGACGCCGCAGCCCGGGTCGAGGCCGCGATCGGCACCCTGGGCAACGACTCCATCACCGGCGCCCCTTCGCTCCCGCCCGACCCCGAGACCATCGAGATGGTCCGCGAGGAGAGCGAGCGAGAGACCAGCCGCGACCTCCAAGCCACCCTCGAGGCGCTCCACCTCGCCGGCGCCGAGGCCGAGGGGGAGGTCGTCGACGACGATCCGGTGGAGGCCCTTGCGGCGACCGTGCAGGCGGTGGACGGGCGCGAGGCGATCATCCTGACCCGTCCGCACGTGGTCTCGGAGTTCTTCCACCGTGACTGGTCGTCCCGCGCTCGGCGCGCGGTCGGCGTCCCGGTGCTCCACCTGCTCGAGCACGAGAACTTCGACGAGCAGGCCGGGAGCGGCGAGGGCGTCACAGGCCTGTGACCGTGGCCGGCTTCGACGGCTGGGCTCGAGTGGCGAGTGGTTCGTCGCCGACCCGGTGGGCCGTCCGCTACCGCGTCACGGTCGCTTCGGGCTCACTGTGCCTCCGCCCGACCGGGACCGACGGCGTCGTCCTCGACGTACCCCTCGCTCGAGTGCGCGCACGACCGCTGGGCCGCGCCGGCAGCGTGGTCGTCGACGTCGACGAGAGCCCGCTCCTGCTCATCTTCGGTGACGACCCGGCGCGGAACGCTCACCGTGGGCTTCCTGCGAGGAGTCGGCGCTGGGTCGACGCTGCACGGGGGCGGCGTCGACGAGACGGCTTCCTGCGAGCCGTGAGCGGCAGGAAGTCGTGACCGCCGCCGGCATCTTCTTCACCCACGTGCGCAAGCCCCGGGTGCGGCGCCACTTCCGGCGTCTGGTCGCGGAGACCAGGGGTGAGATCACCTGGCATCTCATCTTCAATCCCGACGCCGGGGCGCGACCGCACGCACCGTTCGCCTACGACGACCCGGCCGAGGTGATGGCCGGCCGCTACGGCGCCATGCTGCGCCACGGGGGGATCCAGGGCGGGTTCCTCGACACCGCATTGTTCCCACTCCTGCGCGCGCTCCGCGCCGACCACCTCTGGGTGATGGAGTACGACGTCGACTTCGCGGGCCCGTGGAACGACCTGTTCGCACCGTTCGCCGACAACGACGCCGACCTGCTCACCACGACGCTCACCTACCGCGAGCAGTGCCCGGACTGGCCCCACTGGAAGAGGGCGACCGCGCCCCCCTGGGTCGCTCAGGACTCGATGGTCCGTGGCCTGCACCCCCTGATGCGGCTGTCTCGTGACCTGGTCAACTGGTATCCCACCGCCATGTCCGACGGAGCCTGGGGCGGGCACTACGAGTTCACCCTTCCGACCAGCGCTCTCGCGGCCGGCGCCCGGATCGAGGACCTCGGCGGCGACGGGCCGTTCACGCCGCCCGAGCGGCGGGGCCAGACCTACATCCCGCACCCGCCCAACGGTGGCCGGTCGGACGAGGCGACCTTCGTCTTCCGGCCAGCACGGCCTCGCTACTTCCGGGAGGCGCCCGAAGACTTCGACCGGCCGGGGCTGCTCTACCACCCGGTCAAGCCGGGCGTGCGGGTCTGGACGAAGAAGTCCAAGAACCTCCGGCCGCCGACAGATCGGACCTGACCTGCGCGCCGCCTACCGCGGCCGAACGGGGTCGGCCGCCTCGCGGTAGCGCCGACGGTTGACTCGCAGGCTTCTGCGAAGGCGCTGTGCTGCGACGGGGTCGACGGCCTCGCCCCGGTCCCGGACGACCTCGAGCAGGGTCCTCGTCATCGCACCCAGCCGGCGTCGTCTGACCACCAGGTCGATCAGGACGTCGACGTCGGAGGCCCCGTCCCCCGGGCTGGTGAAGGTGCGCGACTCCGGACTCGGGATCCACCCCGACGTGTTGCCCTCGTGGAGGCGGTGGTCGATCAGTGTGTCGGACAGGATCCGGCGCTGCCCGAACGCGGTGGAGAGCAGTGCGACCCAGAAGTCGTGCGAGACCCGCGACCGCGGCTGCGGCCAGTCCCACGCGTCGACGAAGGCTCGGGTGACCGCGATCGTGCAGCCCTTGAGCGCCACCGTCGGCCCGAAGCCGCGCTCGGCGAGCACGCCGAAGAAGGACGGCGACAACGGCGAGCCGTCGCCGTCTTGCAGCGAGAAGTCGTGGAACACAGCGGCCGCCTCGCCGGCCGGCGTCGCCCGTTCGACGATCTCCAGCTTGTCCGCGTGCCAGACGTCGTCCTGGTCGGCGAAGAACAGCAGGTCTCCGGTGCAGGCACGGCTCACCGTCACGAAGTTCTGCGCATAACCCAACCGCTCACCGGGCGGCAGCACCCGCACCGGGAAGCCCGCCCGGCCGGCGAAGTCGTCGACGACCGCGCGCGTGTCGTCGGTGGAGCCGTCGTCGCGGATCACCAGCTCGTCCGGCAGCCGGGTCTGGGAGGCCAGGCTGTCGAGCATCTCCGGTAGATAGCGCTCGCCGTTGTAGGTGGCCATGGCCACCGAGATGCGCCCTGCCGGCGCCGGCGTCTGCATGGCGTGAGCCTAAGGGTGCGTGCGCGTCCTCGCGCCGGCGGTCAGTCGGGGAGCCGGTTGCCCTGGTCGTCCCAATGCGCAGCGACCTTCTTGCTGGGCTGCACCCGCGGCGGCTCGCCCGGCATCTTGGGGTAGTCGGGCGGGTAGTTGAGCTCGACCGAGCCCTGCTCCTCGAAGAGCCGCAGCAGCGGCTCGATCGAGTAGTGCGTGTCGTCGATGCCGGCCCAGGGGTCGCCGTCGGCCAGTCGCTCGGGCACCGTGAAGAGGTTGTACGACGATGGGTCGGTGACCGTGGCCAGCTCCTCCCAGCTCATCGGGGTCGACACCGGCGCACCGGCGATGGGGCGCAGGGAGTACGCCGAGGCCATGGTGCGATCGCGGCAGTTCTGGTTGAAGTCGACGAAGATCCGTTCGCCACGCTCCTCCTTCCACCACGCAGTGGTGACGCCGTCGTCCCGCCTCTCGAGCTCGCGCCCGAAGCCGATGGCGGCGTGCCGGACGTCGACGAACTCCCAGCGCGGCTCGATCCGCACGAAGACGTGGACACCGCGGTTGCCGCTCGTCTTGGCCCAGCCGCGCAGCCCGAGCTCCTCGAGCAGCTCCCGCGCGACCCCCGCGACCCGCACTGCGTCGGCGAACGTCGTACCGGGCTGGGGGTCGAGGTCGATCCGCAGCTCGTCGGGCCGGTCGACGTCGTCGCGGCGCACCGGCCAGGGATGGAAGGTCAACGCACCCATGTGGGCGCACCACACCGGGACCGCGATCTCCGTGGGGCAGATCTCCTCCGCCTTCCGGCCGCTGGGGAAGGTGATCTCGACCGACTCGAGGTAGTCGGGGGCCCCCTTCGGCACGCGCTTCTGGTAGAACGCGTCGGCGTCGCGGTCCTGCGGCCCGGTGGCGAGCTTCATGCCGGGGCGCACGCCGGACGTCCAGCGCTCGAGAGCGGTCGGGCGGTCGCGCAGTGCCCGCATCAGTCCCTCGCCGACGCTCGCGAAGAACTCGGCCACCATCAGCTTGGTGACCTCGGGCGTGTGGTCGGTGGCCTCGTAGATGACCCGATCGGGGCTGCTCACCCGCACCGCACGCTCACCGTCCGGGCCCGGGACCTGCACCTCGGCAGCAGGTGTCTTCGGCATGCGGCCAGGCTAACCGCTCGCCCCGTCAGGGAACCGTCATGATCGGAGCGCTCACGGCATGGTGCGCCCGACTACCGTGGAGACATGAGCTACGACGTGGAGAAGACCGACGAGGAGTGGCGCGAGCAGCTCTCGCCGGAGGAGTACGCCGTCCTGCGCGAGGCGGCCACCGAGCGGCCGTTCGTCGGCGAGTACACCGACACCGAGACCAAGGGTGTCTACCGCTGCAAGGCGTGCCAGCACGTGCTGTTCGAGTCCGACACCAAGTTCCACTCCGGTTGCGGGTGGCCGAGCTTCTACCAGCCGGTCACCGACACCGTCGAGTACATCGAGGACACCACCCACGGGATGAAGAGGGTCGAGGTGCGCTGCGCGAACTGCGGCTCACACCTCGGTCACGTGTTCCCCGACGGCTACGGCACGCCGACCGGTGACCGCTACTGCATCAACTCGATCGCGATCACGCTCGAGCCCGCGGGAGGCCGCGAGGCGAGCTCGCCCGCGAGCTCGAGCCAGCCCGCCGACCGCTGAGTCAGGGCAGGCGGGCGAGGAGGTCGGCGACAGGGGTGCGGGCGCCGGTGTAGAACGGGATCTCCTCGCGCACGTGACGGCGAGTCTCCGAGCCGCGCAGGTGGCGCATCAGGTCGACGATCCGCCCGAGGTCGTCGGCCTCGAAGGCCAGGATCCACTCGTAGTCGCCGAGCGCGAAGCTCTGCACCGTGTTGGCCCGGACGTCGGGATAGCCGCGCGCCATCTGCCCGTGCTCGGCGAGGAGGCGGCGTCGCTCGGTCTCCTCGAGGAGGTACCACTCGTAGGAGCGGACGAACGGGTACACACACAGGTGCGCCTTCGGCTCCTCCTCGGCCAGGAACGCCGGGACGTGGCTCTTGTTGAACTCCGCCGGGCGGTGGAGCGCGAGCTGCGACCAGACCGGCGCGAGGCGGCGACCGAACGCCGTACGACGCAGGCGGTGGTATGCGTCCTGGAGCTGCTCGCTCGACGGCGCGTGCCACCAGACCATCACGTCGGCGTCGGCGCGCAGGCCGGCCACGTCGTAGGTGCCGCGGACGACGACGTCGTCGGCGGCGAGCTTGTCGAACAGGTCGGTGACCTCGGCCGCCTCCGCAGCCCGGTCTGCTCCTCCGTCGTCCGGCCCGAGCGGCACGTCGAGCCGGAACACCGACCACATCGTGTAGCGCACCATCTCGTTGATCTCGCGCGTGCGGGAAGCGTTGCTCTGCTCGCTCATGGGGTCGATTCTGCCTCTCGTAGAGAAGTGGCGGCGCGCCGGGCCGAGCCGATCACGGCCGGGATGCCGACCCCGTCGTAGGCCGCGCCGCAGACCTCGAGCCCGGGGACGGCGTCGATGGCTGTCCGGATCCTGGCCACCCGGTCGAGATGGCCGACGGCGTACTGGGGCAGGGCTCCGCCCCAGCGCTGGACGTGGGCGTCGACGGGGCGTAGCTGCTGACCGGTGGCCAGCGACAGGTCCGCGACGACATGGGCCACGAGCTCGTCGTCGGACGCCTGGAGCGAGGCCTCCTCGCGGTGCCGTCCGATCGAGGCACGCAACAAGCGCAGGTCGGACGTCGTCGCCGACCCAGCCCCACTTGTTGAAGGAGTACGTCGACGCCTTGATCCGCCGACCGTCCACGGACGGCACCAGGAAGCCGGACGAGTCCCCCACGTCGAGCGCGGGGACGGCGAGCGTGATCACGGCCATCGACGCGTACTCGACCGCGCCCAGCTCCTCGGACGCCGCCGGAGCCACGTCCGCGAGCAGCCGCGCGGCCGGTGGCCCGGGGGCGGCGAGCACGACGCGCGCAGTCTCGATGGTCTGCGGCGCCTGCCTCGACCCGACCGTCAGTCGGAAGCCCGTGGGCGTGCGCTCGAGACGATGCACGGTGGACGAGGTGCGGACCTCCACACCGTCGGTCTCCGCCAGGGTCAGTGGCAGGCGGCCGAGCCCCCCGACGAGCCCCGCGAACATCGGGGGCGGGGACGGCGACACCGGCGGCAGTGCGGCGACGGCGGCCGACAGCGAGCCGTGCTCGCGGAGCATGGCCACGACCTGGGGCGCGGTCGCGCGCGCGGACAGCGTCGCCGCATGGCCGGCGTACACGCCGCCGAGCAGCGGCTCCGCCAGGCGGTCGACGACCTCGTGCCCGAGCCTCGAGCCGAGCAGCTCCGCGACCGACACGTCCTCGTCGCCCAGCGGGAGCACCGTCTCCGTCCTGGCCCGGGCGAGACCGTCGTCGGACAGCACGCCGGTGGTCGCCAACGCGTCGAGGTCGAGGGGTACGCCGAGCAGCGTGCGAGGGAGCGGTCGGAGCGCACCGCGGGTCCAGAGCTGGGTCGAACCGGCGGCGGGGTGGACCACCTCCAGGCCGAGCTCCGTGACGAGGTCGACGGCCTCGGGGCGACGGGCGAGCATCGACTCGGCACCGACATCGAGGACGACGCCACCGACCGTCCCGAGGCGGAGCTTTCCGCCCACGACCGGCGAGCTCTCCAGGACCAGGACCGTCATCCCTGCCCCGCTCAGCTCGCGGGCGGCCGTCAGTCCGGCGACACCGGCGCCGACCACTACTGCGTCGGGTCGGGCGTCGGTCACGCCCGCCACTCTGCCACCCGGCTCCCGCAGACGCGGAGGGGCGTTGGTCCCCCGTCGCCCAGGGTCGTCCGCCCTATGCTGATCGCGTGCCCAGCGCGCCGCTCGTCGTACCGCCGCTGCTGCTCATCGCGACCCTCGTCGTCAGCGCCGTCGCCAAGCTCCGCGACCCGCGGGACACCTCCTCGGTGTTCGTCCAGCTCCGACTCCCGCGGCTCCTGCTGCGCCTGCGCGTCCCGCGCCTCCTGCCGTACGGCGAACTGGTCCTGGCGGTCTTCCTCCTGCTGGCCTCCGGCGCCTGGTACGTGATCGCAGCGACGGTCTCCGTGCTGCTGTTCGCCGCGTACTTCCTGGTGATCCTCCGTGCCGTGCGCCTGCCCTACCCGGTCAGCTGCAGCTGCTTCGGGCGTCTCGGGCTGGGCGAGGTCACGGGATGGACGCTGGCCCGCAACGGCGTCCTGCTGGCGCTGGCCCTCCTGACGTGGGTCGACTCGTGGGACGGAAAGGGTGTGGCGGACCGGCTGGGGGACCTCGGTGGCTGGGCCTGGGCGGCGGCGGGTCTCGCCCTCGCCGCTGCCGCCGTCGCGTTCGTTGCGCGCGTCCGGCGACGCGGCACCCCGCCGGACTGGCTCGACCCGACCGGCCACCTGGCGGCCCCCGCTCCCCACGGCATGCTCCACGGAACCGACGGACCGGTACCGGTGCGAGACCTGACCGACGTGGCCGCGCGGCTGCTGGTCTTCGGAGACCCGGAGCGCGATGCACACCTCGTGGCCCGCGCGTCGTCCTGGGCCCTCCGGCTGGCCCCCGTGCGGGTGCACGTCGTGACGCAGCAGGGCTCGCCGACCGAGGACGGACTGGTGCTGCTCGACCTGCACGGGACGTTCCGCAGCCGACTGGGCGCCGCCTCACCGGGGGCCGCGCTGCTCGACACCGACCGGACGGTCGCCGGCGGACCGGTCGCCGGAGACGACGCGATCGAGAGATTGGTCGAGGCCGTGGCTGCCGAGCAGGGCGCGACCGGGCCGCCGGCGTAGGGAACCGTCGGCCGCGTCGCGCCGTCCGACCCGGCATGAACCTGACACGTCCGCGCCTCGCGGCCCTCGCCGGTGTCCTCGGCCTCGTCGTTCTCACCGGTTGCAGCGGCGGAGCACACGGCAGCGCCTCGGCCGCCGGGGACACCGCAGCGGCCGGCAGTCTCAGCGACCGGCAGGCGGCCGATCCCAAGGCGGCCTCTGCCCAGGACCTCGAGGCGAAGGGTGCCGGCGGACAAGGCGCGGCCGTGGAGCAGAAGGCGGTGATCAAGAAGGGAGACCTCACCCTCCACTCGCAAGACCCGCAGGAAGTGCGCGACCGCGTCGACCGGCTCCTCACCCGGCTCCATGGCTCCCTCGACGACGAGCAGACCGTCTACGACACGTCGGGCCGGATCAAGGAGAGCCGACTGGTCCTGCGGGTACCGGTGGCGACCTTCGGCGGCGCCATGGACGCCCTCGAGCACCTCGGCACGGTCGTGCACTCCAGCAGCAGCGGCACCGACGTGACCACGCAGGTCATCGACGTCCAGCAGCGGCTCCGCACCCTGCGGATCAGCCTGCGCGACCTCAACTCCTTCCAGCAGCACGCGACCACCATCGACCAGCTGCTCCGCTTCGAGAACGCGATCACCCTGCGGCGCGGGCAGTACCAGTCGCTCAAGGCGCAGCGTGACCACCTGGTGAACCAGACCGCCATGTCCACCATCGACCTGGACGTGTCCGTGCCGCCCTCGCACGCGGCACCCGCCACGCACGACCGGCACGCCGGGTTCCTGACCGGTCTGCGGCACGGGTGGACCGCCCTCAGCGACACCGTCGTGGTCGCCCTGACGGCTCTGGGTGCGGTGCTTCCCTTCACCCTGCTGCTGGCGGCCTTCGGCGTGCCCGTGTGGTGGTGGGTACGGCGTCACGGACGCGCCCGACCGGCGACCCCGGCCGAGGCGGGCTCCGCCGAGTGAGCGAGGGGGTCAGTAGCCCTGCACGAACTCGGTGAGCCGGGCGAGCTGGTCGGGATCGGTCGACGGGATCACGCCGTGGCCGAGATTGAAGATGTGACCTCTCGCGCCGCGGCCGGCCTCGATGATCTCCGCCGCCCGTGCGGTCATCACGTCGGTGGGTGCGAAGACGAGGGTGGGGTCGAGGTTGCCCTGCACCGCTCGGTCGCCGACCTTCGGGATCGCCTCGCCGAGCGGCGTACGCCAGTCGACGCCGACGACGTCGGCACCCGCTTCGCCCATCAGGCCGAGCAGGCTGCCGGTCCCGACCCCGAAGTGGATCCGCGGGACGCCCAGCTCGCCGGCGGCGGCCAGCACCCGGGCGGAGTGCGGCATCACCGACGCGCGGTAGTCGGCCGGGGTGAGGGCGCCGGCCCACGAGTCGAAGAGCTGGATCGCGGACGCGCCGGCCTCGACCTGCACGCGGAGGTAGGCCGCGGAGATGCCCGCGATCTTGCGCAACAGCGCATCCCACACGTCGGGGGCGCCGAACATCATCGCCTTGGTCTTCGCGTGCTCCTTCGAGGGGCCACCCTCCACGAGGTACGACGCCACCGTGAACGGCGCGCCCGCGAACCCGATCAGCGGCGTCGCGCCCAGCTCGGCCACCAGCGCGGTGATGGCGGCGGTCGTGAACGGCACGTGGTCGGGTGTCAGGTCGGGGATCGCGGCGACGTCGTCGAGCGTCCGCACGGGCTGCGCGACGACCGGCCCGACGCCGGGCTTGATGTCGAGGTCGACCCCGACCGCCTTGAGAGGCAGGACGATGTCGGAGAAGAAGATCGCGGCATCGACGCCGTAGCGCCTCACCGGCTGCAGCGTGATCTCCGCGGTGAGCTCGGGGTTCATGCACGACTCGAGCATCCCCACGCCCTCGCGCAGCTTCAGGTACTCGGGCAGGGAACGCCCGGCCTGCCGCATGAACCACACCGGAGTGTGGTCGACCGGCTCACCCCTGGCCGCCCGGAGGAACGCGCTGTCGTGGGGGGAGGTCATGGCCGCATCGTCCCAGGTCCGCGCGGCACCGCCGAAATCCGCGACCGGAGAAGCCACAGCCCACAGTCCCCGATCGGATGGCTGCGGATCCGGGCCTTCCACGGTCCTCTGACCGGGACCGTCCCCTGGACCGCTCGTCCTCCATCCGGCGTGTGCGCCTCTCCACCCTGGGCACCCGGCCTACTGTGAGGTCATGGTCGTCGGTCCCGAGCCGCGCCCCGGAGCGGGTGCGCCGCCGAGCCCTCCTGAGTTCCAGGAGGCAGTGCGTGCCATGAGCGACGCCCGGATGCGGCCGGAGGTGCTCTGCGAGCCGATGCCGGCGCCGCAGCGGATCGCGCCGTACGCCGCGGCGCTGAGCGCCGACGTCACCGTCGACGGCAGCGACGTCAGCACCGGCCGCCTGATCCTGCTCCACGACCCCGCGGGCAACGACTCGTGGGACGGCACCTTCCGGTGCGTCGGCTACGCCCGCGCCGAGATCGACCTCGAGATGATCACCGACCCCGCCCTGGCCGACGTCGGGTGGTCCTGGCTGACCGAGGCACTCGCGGCGCACGGTGCGACGTACGCCTCGGCGTCCGGCACGGTGACCCGCGTCGCCACCGACAGCTTCGGCGCGATGGCCGACGACACGGGCAGTGCCCAGATCGAGATCCGTGCCTCCTGGACTCCACAGGTGGTCGACGGGAAGCTCGACATCGAGAACCACGTCGAGGCCTGGGGTGAGCTGCTCTGCACGGCCGCGGGCCTGCCGCCTGTCCCGGAGGGCGTGACCGCCATGCCCAGTCTGCGCGGGGCCAGTCGTCGTGGCCGGCGCGGAGCCGGTCCCTGACGATGAGCTCCGAGCCCACCACCCCACCTCCTGCGCCGGACGGCGATGCGACGCCGGCGGACGGCGCACCCGAGGCCGCACCGGCGGCTCCCCCCGCTCCGCTCCTGTCCCTGCGCGACGGCCTGCCGCCGCTCACCGACACCCCTCCCGGCCTCGTCGAGGCCTGCGGAGCCCTGGCCGCAGCCGGCGGCCCCGTGGCCATCGACGCCGAGCGCGCGTCCGGCTACCGCTACTCTCCGCGCGCCTACCTGATCCAGCTCCGGCGCGAAGGTGCCGGCACGTTCCTCGTCGACCCGATCGGCTTCGACTCCTTGGCGCCGCTCCAGGAGGTCCTCGAGGGCACCGAGTGGATCCTCCACGCCGCGACCCAGGACCTCGCCTGCCTGGCCGAGGTCGGCCTCATCCCGTCGTCGCTCTTCGACACCGAGCTCGCAGGGCGGCTCCTGGGCTACCCGCGGGTCGGCCTGGCCACGCTGGTCGAGACCCTGCTGGGCTACTCGATGAAGAAGGAGCACTCGGCTGCCGACTGGTCGACGAGGCCCCTACCCGGACCGTGGCTGGAGTACGCCGCCCTCGACGTCGAGGTGCTCGTCGAGCTGCGCGACGTGCTCGCCGCCGAGCTGGTGGAGGCCGGCAAGGACGGGTGGGCGCGCCAGGAGTTCGACGCACTGCGGAGCTTCACGCCGGCGGTCCGCTCGGAGCCGTGGCGTCGTACCTCGGGCCTGCACCGGGTCCGCGGGCGCCGTCCTCTCGGCGCGGTGCGCGAGCTCTGGGAGACCCGCGACGAGCTGGCCCGAGAGCGCGACGTCTCCCCCGGCCGGATCATCGGCGACGCCGCGATCGTCGCAGCTGCGCTCGCGATGCCGACGACCCGCTCCGAGCTGCTCGGCACGCGCGGGTTCCACGGGCGGGGCGCGCAGCGCTACTCCGAACGGTGGCTCGAGGCGCTCGGGCGCGCGAGCACGATGCCGGAGGACGACCTGCCGGTGCGGGCGCCCCGCACGGACGGCCCGCCCACCCCGCGCGCGTGGGCTGAGCGAGATCCCGTCGCGGCCGAGCGACTCACGCGCGCTCGCGACGCCATCGGGTCTCTCTCCGAGGAGCTCGACGTGCCGGCCGAGAACCTCGTCTCGCCCGACGCCGTCCGGCGGGTGATGTGGACGCCGCCGGCAGCCGATGCCGCCGCCGTCGCCGAGCGACTGGGCTCGTACGGCGCCCGCGCCTGGCAGGTCGAGCTCGTCACGCCCCTGCTGGTGGACGCGATCGCCGCAGCCGAGCCGGCCGACGAGCCCGCGGCCCCGGACGACGAGGTGGTCGCGAACGACCCGGGTCAGCTGGAGGGCTGATCCGTCGGGCTCGCGGATGCGCTCGGCGGGACGCGCAGCGGCTTGCGTGACGCCCGGTCGATCTGCCGGGTCAGCCGCGGCACCTGCGACGCCCTGCCCGAGAGCATCTCCGCGAGGGTCGGTGCGGTCGCCGCGTCGAGGGCGTCCGGCTCCTCGATCAACGGTGGGAACTGCATGCTCTTGACGCTGAAGGTGAAGACCGACGCATGCCGAGGGTTGCGGCCAGGCTGCTGGAAGTCGTCGGAGAGCGCCACAGCCTGGTTGGCCGGCTGGAGGTAGCCCTGCGAGGCGACGTACCCCAACGCGTCGGGAGAGCTGGCGTAGACCAGGAAGTCGGCGGCCGTGCCGGCGTCGGTGGCCTTGTCGGAGATGCACAGACCGGTGAGCTCGCCGGCCGTGGCCGGTGTGCCGAGGTCGGGCATCGGCATCACGTCGAACTCGAAACCGAGGCGGTCCCGCAGCTCCGGCACGAGGTGCCGGGAGCCCTGCATGAACGCCAGGCGGCCGCTCTCGAACCACTCCAGCGGGGACTTCTGGTTCAGCTGCGCGGGAGTCAGGCTGATGCCGGGCCGTTGGAGCACCCGGACAGTGCGGACGAGGGCCTGCTGGCTGGCGTCGCTGGACAGGGAGAGCGTGGTCGGTGGGTTCGCGCTCTCGAAGACCTGGCCGCCCCCCGAGAGCACGAACGGAGAGACACCACCCAGCGTCGGGTCGACGTACGCCCCGGCAGCCCGCGGATGCCGACTCACCGCCCAGCGAGCGGCCGCCGCGAACTGGTCGAGTGACCAGCCCTCGCCCGGGGTCACCGGCGGGTCGGTGGAGACCTGACGGAGCTTGACCAGCCGCTTGTTGTAGTAGACGACCGACGGTTCGACGCCGTAGGGCATGCAGTCGAGCCGGTTGTCGAGTCCGAACGCCGTGAGCGTGCTGCGCGGGTAGTCGTCGCCGAAGTCGACCCCTCGGTCGTCGAGCAGCTGGTCGATCGGCTGGATCACCTGCCGCTGGTTCAGCCAGAGCAGGTCGTGGCGCGGCGCGAGGAACACGTCCGGAGGCGGCGTACCGGCCCGCAGGGCGGCCATCATCACGGCCTCGTTGGGCCAGGACCTGACCTTGACCGTGACTCGACGGTTCAGTGGCGCGAAGAGGGACGCCATCTGGCGGTACGCCTCGACCTCGTCCTTCGGGCCGGCCACGCCGAAGGTGAGCGTCTCACGGGGCAGACGGGTGGGCGCGGACGACGACGAGCTCGTGGGTGGGCTGGTCGGCGTCGCGCCCGAGGAGGACGACGAGTCACAGGCCGCCAGGAAGGCGCCACCGGCGAGAAGGGTGAGGACCGTGAGCCCGGACACCGCTCTGCTGCTGCGCCCGACTCGCTTCTGCACGGCCGAAACCCTAGCCGTACCGACAAGGATGACGTGCGCCGGACCGGGAGCGCCTCACGGCGCGTGGCCGCTCGTAGCGGCTGAATGTGGGACCCGGGGCTGCCGCGGTCCGGCGCACGTGACCAGTGTAACGGCCGGACGCCGCCAGACATTCCGAACGGCGTGACCGGGTCTAGGTGAGCCGGCCGGCGAGCTCGAGGCGGGCCGCCCGGCCGAGCTGCTCGGCCACGGACTGGATCCGGGCTGCGGCGAGTGCGTCGGTGTCGGCGAGGAGGGCCCGGCCGGTCGCGACGACGCGGGCGAAGGCTGCGGCCCGCAGGAGCACGTCGGCGAAGTCGCCGACGGTGATCCCGCGCAGCACCTGGTCGACCATGTCGCGCAGCTCGTCGGGCCCGGGCGGGTCGGCCACACCCGCGACCACGCCGTCGACCGGTGCCTGGCGGCGCCCGGCGTCGAACTCGCGCGCCACGCCGACCGGGTCGGCGTACACCCAGGAGCGCAACAGGTAGAGCCGCCACAGACAGCCCGCGACCGAGTCGGCCGGACGGTGCGCCCACGCCTGGGCGATCACCTCGATGCCCTCGGTGTCGGCGAGATGGAGCACCCGCTCGGCGACCTGGTCGTCGCCGGACTCCCGGGCGCCACGGACCAGCAGCTCGGCCGCCCGGTCCGCTGCCTCGGCCAGGAGCACCGGGTCGTCGCCGGAGTCGAGGCCGGCGAAGAACCGGTCGCCCGGCGTGAGCGGGCGGTGGTGCGGGCGTTGGGTCACGCGCTCCACGGTAGTCGCGGCACGCCGGCCCTGTGGAGCGAACCACTCGACTCCCCGTGGCTGCTGAAGTGGTGCAATTGCGCCGTTGTGACAGGTCGTAGCGGCCGGTGCATGTCATTGCGGCGCAATTGCGCTGCTCCGACAGGTCCGCCGAGCCGGTGGATGTCACGTTCCGCCAGTACGCCGCTCCGACAGGTCCGCCGAGCCGGTGCGCGTCATTGCGGCGCAATTGCACGGTTGTGACCGGCCCGACGGGCGTGCGCATGTCATTGCGGCGCAATTGCACGGTTCTGACGCGCCGACCGGCCGGCGGCATGTCCGGCCGTCGGGGGGTGCCGTCCCAGCTCAGGCGGACAGCAGGGTCCGGATCCGCTGGTCGCTGACCGGCCCGTCGGTGCCGAGCTGCTGCGCCCACAGGGAGACCCGGTACTCCTCCACCATCCAGCGTGCACGCCGCAGCCGCTCATGGGGGGGACGACCCGCGGGCAGCGCTGCGAGCCGATGGAGGACGGCTTCCTCGATGCTCGTCACCTGGTCCATCAGCTGTCGGTCGCGGAGCACGTCGTCGTCCAGCCGCTCGCGACGACGGCGGATCGCCAGCAGGTACGTCGGGAATCGGCGCAGCCGGTCGGCGCCCGCCTCCCCGAGGAAGCCGCGACCGACGAGCCGGGCGAGCTGCTCGCGCATGTCCTGCAGCGCGGACAGGGTCGTCAGCTCGGCGCGGCCGCTGAGCATCCGGTCGGTGTCGCGCCAGTCGGACAGGATCCGCAGCACCTCGGTCAGTACCGGCTGGGTGCGCGCGTCCAGTGCCTCGCCGCCGGCCACCAGCAGTGCGTCGTACTCCTCCGGGGTGCGGACGGGTGGGCGCCCGTCGACGACGTCGGCCAGGATCGCGGCGCGGAGATCGTCGAGGAGCTCGGCCACGCTCGGGTACGGCGAACCGGCCAGCCCGAGTCGCGCCGTGGTGTCCAGCCCGGCGGTGGGGTCGCCCGTGGGCAGCCGGAGCAGCAGGAGCCGTCGTACGCCGAGTCGGTGTCGCGACTCGGCCTCCTCCCGCGACCCGAAGACCCCGAGGCCGACGGTCGTCCCCTCGTCGGTGACCGCCGGATAGGCGAGCACCTCGTGACCGGCCCGCGTCTGCAGGATCTCGTCGGGCAGCTCCCCGAACGTCCAGGCGGTCTGGCCGGTGGCGCCCAGCCCGCTGTCGTCCGCGACGGCCGCGAGCGCCTCGTCGAACCGGCTGCGCAGCGGGGCCTTCAGGGCCTCGAGGTCCTTGCCGCGGCCCTGCTCGTCGCCGGTCTCGCCGACGACGCGGTACGTCGGCTGCAGGTGCGCCGGGACCTTGGACCAGTCCCACGCGTCGCGCGGCACCACGACTCCGGTGGTCGACCGCGCCCAGCGCTCGAGGGCGTCGAGCAGCGGCTCGTCTCCGGGCGGGGTGGCGGCCAGGAACTCACGAGCCTTGTCGGGAGCCGGCACGAAGCTGACCCGGAGGTTCTTGGGCAGGCTGCGGATCAAGCTGGTGACCAGCTCGTGCCGCACCCCCGGCACGTTCCACGAGAAGTCGTCGGCGGCCACGCGGTTCAAGGTGGCGACCGGTACGTCGATGGTCAGCCCGTCGTCGGCTGCGCCCGGCTCGAAGTGGTAGCTGATCGGGAAGGTCAGACCCTCGCTCTGCCAGGCCCCGGGGAAGTCGTCGGCCCGCACCTCCTCGGCGGTGTCGTGGGTGAGCATCGCCGGGTCGAAGGTGAGCAGATCGGGGTGTGCGCGCCGCTCCTGCTTCCACCACCGGTCGAAATGGGCGCCGCTGACGACCTCGGGCCCGACCCGTTCGTCGTAGAAGTCGAAGAGCGTGTGCTCGTCGACGACGATGTCGCGCCGGCGCGCGCGGTGCTCCAGCTCCTCTGCCTCCTCGAGCAGTCGTTGGTTCTCCCCGAGGAAGCGGTGCCCGCTCGACCACTCGCCGTAGACGAGGGCGTGCCGGATGAAGAGCTCACGGCTCAGCTCGCGGTCGATCCGGCCGAACGCGATGAGCCGGTCGGTGGCCAGCGGCACGCCGTACAGAGTGACGCGCTCGTAGGCCATCACCGAGGCGCGCTTGCGCGACCAGTGCGGCTCGCTGTAGCTGCGCTTGACGAGGTGGGCGCCGATCCGCTCGGCCCACTCGGGCTTGATCGCGGCGTTCTGGCGCGCCCAGAGCCGGCCGGTCTCGACCAGCTCGCCGGCCATCAGGTACGCCGGGTTCTTCCCGCGCAGGGCACTGCCGGGGAAGATCGCGAACCGGGCACCGCGCGCGCCGAGGTACTCCCGCGGACCGCGGCCCTTGCCCGCCGGTCGAGCCCGCCTTGCCGCTCGTCGAGCCCGTCGAGACCCGGTCGCGCTCCTCGAGCACGCCGATGTGGCTCAGCAACCCCGACAGCAGCGCTTGGTGGATCCCGTCGGCGTCGTACGGCGCGCCACCCTCGGACGTCATACGGGCGGTGTCATCTATGGCTCCCTCCGGATGACGTCCCGCGGGGTTCTTGCCGAGGTCGACCTTGAGCTCCCGGCAGACCTGGCGGAGCTGGGACTCGAAGTCCTGCCACTCGCGGACGCGGAGGTAGTTGAGGTACTCCCGCTTGCACATCCGACGGAAGGCGCTGGACGAAAGGTCCCGCTGCTGGGCGCGCAGGTGCCGCCAGAGGTTGAGCAGGGTGAGGAGGTCGGACGTCGGGTCCTTGAAGCGGGCATGGAGCTGGTCTGCCTGCGCCTGCTCCTCCAGTGGCCGCTCGCGCGGGTCCTGCAGGGACAGGGCGGCTGCGATGACGAGGACGTCGCGGACGCAGCCGAGGCGCTCCGCCTCGAGGATCATCCGGCCCAGGCGAGGGTCGATGGGCAGACGCGCCAGGCGTCGGCCGATCCTGGTGAGGTCGCCCCGCCGGCTGGTCGAGCCCGTCGGGACCAACGCGCCGAGCTCCTCGAGCAGCTGCACGCCCGCGGCGACGTGACGGCGGTCGGGCGGCTCGACGAACGGGAAGCGGGCGACGTCGCCGAGTCCGAGCGAGGTCATCTGCAAGATGACCGACGCCAGGTTGGTGCGCAGGATCTCCGGGTCGGTGAACGCGGGTCGGGCCTCGAAGTCCTCCTCGGCGTAGAGACGGATCGCCACGCCGGCCTCGACCCGGCCGCAGCGGCCCGACCGCTGCTGGGCCGAGGCCTGGCTGATCGCCTCGATCGGGAGCCGCTGCACCTTGGTCTTCAGCGAGTAGCGCGAGATCCGCGCCAGCCCGGTGTCGACGACGTACCGGATGCCGGGCACGGTCAGCGAGGTCTCGGCCACGTTCGTGGCGAGGACCACGCGGCGCACGGTGGACGGGTGGGAGGAGAAGACGCGATGCTGCTCGGCGGCCGAGAGCCGGGAGTACAGGGGAACGATCTCGAGCCTACGACCGCGCTCGACCCGCTCGAGATCGGCGAGGGCGTCGGCGGTGTCGCGGATCTCGCGCTCACCCGGCAGGAAGACGAGGATGTCGCCGGGACCCTCCCCGGAGAGCTCACGGACTGCCTCGATGATCGCCTCGGTCTGGTCGCGGACGAGCTTCTCGCCCTCCGCGTCGACCTCCTCGTCGGTCGAGCCCGCCGAGAGCACCAAGGGGCGATAGCGGATCTCCACCGGATACGTCCGCCCGGAGACCTCGATGATCGGCGCCGGCACCGTCCCGCTGGTTCCTGCCGTCCCCGTGGCCGAGGCCCGTCCACCGCTCGAGCCGGTCGAGCCGGTCGAGCCGGTCGAGACTTCGGCGAAGTGGCGCGCGAACCGCTCGGGGTCGATCGTGGCCGAGGTGATCACGAGCTTCAGGTCCGGGCGACGCGGCAGCAGCTGCTTGAGGTAGCCGAGCAGGAAGTCGATGTTGAGGCTGCGCTCGTGGGCCTCGTCGATGATGATCGTGTCGTAGCGGCGCAGCAGCCGGTCGCGCTGCAGCTCGGCGAGCAGGATGCCGTCGGTCATCACCTTGATCCGCGTCTGCGACGAGGTGCGGTCGGTGAAGCGGACCTGGTAGCCCACCTCCCCGCCCAGCGGGATCTTCAGCTCGGAGGCGAGCCGCTCGGCGACCGACCGAGCCGCGATCCGGCGCGGCTGCGTGTGCCCCACCATGCCGCCCCGCCCACCCGCGCCACGACCGAGCTCGAGGCAGATCTTGGGTAGCTGGGTGGTCTTCCCGGACCCGGTCTCCCCTGCCACCACCACGACCTGGTGGTCGCGGATGGCGGCCGCGATGTCGTCGCGTCGCTGACTGATCGGCAGCTCGGCCGGGAAGGAGATGTCCACAACGCGCCCGATTCTTCCCCACCGCCCGCCGGCCCTCCCACCCAGTTACCGGCCAGACCTCGCACAGCGCGGACCGGATCCGCCCGAGTACACGGCGGGTCGGCGATCTGTGCGGCGTCCTCCGACCGAACGACCGACCGACCGGCCGACCCGCCGTGCGCGGCGGGTCCGGTAGGGGCCCGGCGGGAACCGACACCCCGGTCCCAGGGTCTGCACAGGGAAGGCACAGGGCGTGGGCGCACGGTGAAGCCATGACACACATCACTCGCAGTCGTCGCCTCCAGGCCGGCCTGGCCGGACTCAGCGTCGTCAGTGCTCTCGGCGCTGCGGTGGGTCTCGGCCTGACCACCCAGACCAGCAGCAGCACCACGGCGACCCAGACGAACGGCGGCTCCTCCGGCTCCACGAACGCCGGGGCACACGCCGGCGGCGAGGGCGACGACGACAGCACGAGGTCGAGCACCACCTCGTCGAACCAGTCGTCCTCGAAGCAGTCCAGCCCCGTCACACCGCCGACCAGCTCCGCCCCCCAAGCGACCACGAGCGGCTCCTGACATGAGCACGCACGGCGACACGACGTACCGCTTCGACCTGTGGAGCACGACCGGGACGGTGGTCGTCACCGACCCGACGGCCCTCGAGTCGGTCGTCGAGATCGTCCGGGCCGGGCTCGACGACGTGGAGCTCGCGTGTTCGCGCTTCCGCCCGGACTCGGAGATCTCGGGTCTGACCCCGGGCCGGAACCGGCTCTCGCCGATGCTGGCCGACCTGGTCGGGACGGCCCTGGACGCGGCCGAGGCGAGCGGTGGCCTGGTCGACCCCACGGTCGGGTCTGTCGTACACGGCCTCGGCTACGACCGCAGCATCGAGCTGCTGTCGGCCGACGGCCCGCCGGTGAGCCTGGTCCACCACGTGCCCGGCTGGCGGCAGGTGCACCTCTACGGCGACAAGCTGGAGCTGCCGCGAGGCATCACTCTCGACCTCGGCGCCACGGCGAAGGCCCGCGCGGCCGATCTCGCCGCGCACCGTGCCGCGGACACCGTGGGCGTGGGCGTGCTCGTCGAGCTCGGCGGCGACGTCGCCACCGCAGGTCCCGGGCCCGCCGGCGGCTGGCAGGTCCTGGTCCAGGACACGGCCGACGACCGCGCCGGCCGGGTCACGCTGCAGCCCGGGTGGGCCGTGGCCACGTCCTCGACGGTACGACGGGCCTGGCGCCGTGGCGGCGTACGCCTGCACCACATCGTCGACCCCCGAACTGCGGCCCCGGCCGCGCCCGTGTGGCGCAGCGCGACCGTGGCCGCAGCCACCTGTACCGAGGCCAACACCGCCTCGACGGCCGCGGTGATCCTCGGCCACGAGGCCCCTCGCTGGCTGGCGGAGCGTGGCTACATCGCGCGCCTCGTCGACCAGCGGCACCGCGTGGTGCGCGTCGGCGACTGGCCCAGGGAGGCCGCAGCATGAGCGCCGCCTTCTGGGCGCTCGGCCGCGGCACCGGCGTGGTCGCGCTCGTGCTCTTCACGGTCGCCCTCGTCCTCGGCATCGTCGCCCGATCCGGCCGACCGGTGCCGTGGCTGGGCCGTTTCGGCACCAGCGACCTGCACCGTACGGCCGCGCTCACCGGGACCGGCCTGGTGGCCGCACACGTCGCCACCTTGTACTTCGACCCGTACGCGCAGCTACGACTGGTGGACTTCGTGTTCCCCTTCCTCGGCGCGTACAAGCCACTGTGGCTGGGCCTGGGCACGCTTGCGCTCGACCTGCTGGGCGTCGTCACCGTCGTCTCGTTGCTGCGGCACCGGGTGGGGCCGCGGGTCTTCAGGACCGTGCACTGGGCCACCTACGCTCTGTGGCCCGTGGCGCTCCTCCACGCCCTCGGCAACGGCACCAACGGCGGATCCACCTGGTTCCGCGCGCTGGCCGTGCTCAGCATCAGCGCGGTCGTCACCGCGGTCGGCTGGCGGCTCACCCCGTCGTACGCCCACCGCGGCTGGAGCCGTCACCCGAGGAGAGCCGCATGAGCACGCCCACGATCCGCACCACGACCCGCCGCCTCCTCGACGCTCCCGACCATCGCGGATCGCTGCCCCGGCTCGGCCTGGACCAGCTCCTCGAGGCCGTGACCGACAGCGGCCTCACCGGCCGGGGCGGCGCCGGCTTCCCGACCGCGATCAAGGTCCGCTCGGTGGCCGCCGGCGCGCGCAAGCCGGTCGTCGTCGGCAACGGCATGGAGGGCGAGCCGCTCAGCCACAAGGACTCCGTCCTGCTGACCCGCAACCCGCATCTCGTGCTCGACGGCCTCGAGATCCTGGCCAGGGCGATGCACGCCAAGCGAGCGATCCTCGCCATCGGCCCCGAGATCGATCCCACTGCCGCCCGCGCCGCCGCGCGCGGGCGCAAGGTGGAGGTGGTCCCGCTCGAGGGAGGTTTCATCGCGGGCCAGGAGACCGCGCTCGTCAACCAGCTCGACGGGCGACCTGCCCTGCCGCGTGACCCCTTCACCCGGGTCACCGAGTCGGGCGTGGGCGGACGCCCGACGCTGGTCCTCAACGCCGAGACCCTGGCCCAGGTGGCGTTGGTGGCCCGGCACGGCTCGGCGTGGTTCCGCACCGCCGGTACGACGGACGACCCCGGCACCTCCTTGTTCACGGTCACCGGTGCGGTCAGCCGCCCGGGGGTCGTCGAGGCCGAGCGGGGCAGCATGCTGCGCGACGTCCTGGCGGCGGCTCGCCCCGTCCGGCCCACCGCCGTCCTCGTCGGGGGCTACCACGGCGCCTGGGTGCCGGAGGCGAGCCTCGATGTCCGGCTCACCCGGGAGGACCTGGTGCCCTTCCACGCCTCGGTCGGCGCCGGAGTGCTGCATGTGCTGGACGAGGGGACCTGCCCGCTCGGCTTCGCCGCCGAGGTGGTGGACTACCTCGCCGGGGAGTCCGCCCGTCAGTGCGGTCCCTGCCTGAATGGGCTACCTCACCTGGCGAACAGCCTCCATCGGCTCGCCGCCGGCGTCCGCGACTCCCGTCTGCCCGACGAGATCGCCCGGATGGGCGCCCAGATCAGCGGTCGGGGTGCGTGCGCCCACCCGGACGGCAGCGCTCGTTTCGTCGCCTCCACGCTCGACGTGTTCCGCGACCACGTGTCGGCCCATCTCGCAGGCTGGTGCCCCAGCCGGATCCGGAGGGTGTCGTGAAGACGCGCCTCCACGTCGACTGGACCCGTTGCGACGGTCACGGCAGCTGCGCCGAGCTCCTGCCCCGCCTGCTCGACGTGGACGACTTCGGCTTCCCGGTCTCCCGCTCGGGCGACCGCGACCCGGTCGTGCCGGCTCGTGACGACGAGGCCGCTCGACATGCGGTCCGCAACTGCCCGCTGATGGCGCTACGGCTGTACGACGCCGCGAGCTGACCTCAGCACAAGGTACGCCCGGAGTCTCAGCCGGGCGTCGGCGGCCGCGAGCTCGTCCTGCACCGGGCCGACCCGATCGCACTCACCCGCGCCGCATGTCCGTCGTACGTTCGTCCGCGGCCACGCCGCCCCTCCGGCGCGTTACCAGCGTCAGGCGCCGCCCACGAGTGGTCCAGCAGACAGCGCGTTGCTCAGGCCCGGCTGAACCGAGCGAAACCCTGGCACGGCTGCCCGTGGACGACTGTGAACCATCCCCCCACCACGAGGGCTGCCCGCCGACCGCGCCATCGCGGTCACGCCCAGACTGCTGTTGGGGTTCGGAGCCCACGCCCGCAGCGTCCCCCGATAGGTCCCGAGCGCCACCACCTTGTGACGAGTCGCGAGGTTCTTCCGGCAGTCGAAACCACCGTCGGGTCCTCCTGTGTTGGAGGCGCAGACGTGGTCGAAGTTGCCCCCGGCGTACACGTTCGCCCCGATCACGGCCAGTGCTTGGACGTTGCCGTCCGTCTGGACCACCCAGCGCCTGGCTCCCTTCGCCGTGTAGGACCCGACGTGACCACCCGGCCCGGTGCCCGAGACGTAGACGCGACCGGCCGAGGCCACGAGGCCGGTGACGGGGTACGACGGGTGGGACTTCAACGGCCTCAGCCGTCCCGCCGACGACATCAGAGCGAGGTGCCTGCTCTTGTGACCACAGACGCGCGTGAAACCTCCACCGACGTACACCTTCTTGCCCTTGCCGGTCACTGCGATGGACAGGGCGGCACCGGTCGTCCGGCAGGAACCGAACCGCAACAGGTGACCGTTCGACCGGACAGCGGCCATCGAGTACCGCGCTCTACCCGCCACGTGGGTGAAGTGGCCGGCGAGATAGACGACGTGGCCGCTCGTCGCGATGGCGGAGACCCTGCGGTTCGCGTTCGCCCGGAAGCTCGTCACGTGCCCGGTGGAGGCACGGACGGCGCCGATGTTGTTGCGGGGCTTTCCACCGAGCCGATGGAAGCGTCCTCCGACGTAGATCGTGCGGCCGTCGGGCGACGCCGCCAAGGCATTGACCTGGTGGCCGACGCCGGGGTTCCAGGCGAGCAGGGCTCCCGTGCTGCGAGAGAACGCCGCGAGCCTGGTACGCGACACCTCATTCGTGCCGGCGGGTGCACCCGCGGGCCGCACCGAGGTGAAGGTGCCGCCGATGTAGATCGTGTCGCCGACCGACAAGACGGCGTCCACGTGCCCGTTCGTCTGGTACATCGGGTCCGGTACGTCGCCGACGCTCCTGCTCGCGGCGTGCGCCGGCCCGGGCAGGCAGAGCGCCCCCATCACGGACGCAGCCGCTGCGGCCAGAAAAGCGGCGCGCCGATCCCTAGGAAATGACATGTGAAGCCCCCCAAACGTGTGCGTGCCAGCATCATGTCATCGGTGGGGGTCAACTCCCCCCCTCCAATTGGGTAAAGGTTCACCGTTACCGCTGGGCGCGGTCACCTCTGTCCGGGCGCCGCCTGCCCCTGCCCGAAGTCCTGTCGGCCTGGTGGGCCGGGCATGCCCTGAGGCCCGCCCTGGAAGCCCTGTCCGCCGGGGAAGCCGCCCGGACCACCGCGGCCGAACCGGTCGTCCCCGCCCCCTGTGTGCTCGCCGAGCAGGAAGCCGGAGAGCCCGCCGATGATCAGCGCGGCCAGCGCCACCGCGATCACGGCCCGCATCCCGAGCACCTGGTCGAGGAACCGCGGCTTGGTGGGGGCGGCGTACGCCGCGTCGTAGTCGCGGGGCGTCGGCTGGGCCGGCAGCGACGGCGGCGGCGGGGGCGGCGCCTGCGGGTCGAGGGTGCTGGTCGGGTCGGACTCGCTCATGCCCCCAGTGTGCGCCCAGTGGCTGTCGGGACGCTGTGGAACCCCTCAGGAGCTGTCGAGACCTCACGGACAGGGGGTCCACAGCAAACGCACAGACGCAGTGGCCAGACTGTTGTCATGGAGCTCACCCGGGTGGACGGATCACCGTTGCGCGTCCTCGTCGTCGACGACGAGCAGAACATCGCCGAGCTGATCAGCATGGCCCTGCGCTACGAGGGTTTCGAGGTCACCGCGGCCCACACGGGCACGCGCGCCGTCGCAGCCGCGAAGACCTTCGACCCCGACGCCGTCGTGCTCGACATGATGCTTCCCGACTTCGACGGCCTCGAGGTGCTGCGCCGGATGCGCGCCGCCGATCCCGACGTACCCGTCCTGTTCCTCACCGCTCGCGACGCCGTCGAGGATCGCGTCGCGGGGCTCACCGCCGGCGGCGACGACTACGTGACCAAGCCGTTCTCCCTCGAGGAGCTCGTCGCTCGGCTGCGCGGGTTGATGCGGCGCGCCGGGGCGCGTCGTGCGCAGTCGTCGGCCCTGTTGAGCGTCGGCGACCTCGAGCTGGACGAGGACAGCCACGAGGTGCGCCGGGCCGGCGAGGAGATCCTGCTGACCGCCACGGAGTTCGAGCTGCTCCGCTTCCTGATGCGCAACCCCAAGCGGGTCCTGTCCAAGGCCCAGATCCTCGACCGCGTCTGGAACTACGACTTCGGCGGCCAGGCCAACGTCGTCGAGCTCTACATCTCCTACCTGCGCAAGAAGATCGACGCCGGCCGCGAGCCGATGATCCACACCATGCGCGGCGCGGGCTACGTCCTGAAGCCGGCCGGCTGAGGCGCGTCACCCACATGCGCTCGGCCTTCGCCTCCCTCACCTCACGCCTGGTGCTGATCACCGTGGCGTTGGTGGCCGTCGTCTCACTGCTGCTCGGGACCGCCACCACGATCGTGCTGCGCAACTACCTCACCGACCAGCTCGATCAGAAGGTGCACGCCTCGCTGAAGAGAGCCGTGGACTTCTACAACCACGACGGTCAGGGCCCGGGTGCTCCACCCGCCGACCCTGACGGTGACGGCGACGTGCGCGGCAACGGCATCGGTACGGTCACGGCGATCTACACCGGCACTACGGCCGACGGCCAGCTGCTCGGTGACGACGGTTCACCTCACCTCTCGTCCGAGCAGCTCCACGACCTGCAGGACGTCCCGGTCGACGGGCATCTGCACACGGTTTCCATCGACGACCTCGGCCGCTACCGGGTGGCCGCGGTCGGGAACGCCACGGGCCGTCTCGTCGTCGGGCTGCCGACCCACGACGTCGACAGACACCATCTCCTCCCTCGTGGTCTGGGAGCTCGCGCTGGTGCTCGCCGGCACCGCGGCCGCCGGCGCCGCGGGCGCGTTCGTCGTACGCCGTCAGCTGCGGCCCCTGCGCGAAGTCGCCACCACGGCGCATGCCGTCGCCGAGCTCCCGCTGGCCAGCGGCGAGATCGAGCTCGCCGAGCGGGTACCCGAGCGGCTGACCGACGAGAGAACCGAGGTGGGCCAGGTCGGCTCCGCCCTCAACACCCTGCTCGCCCACGTCGAGTCGTCCCTGACCGCGCGGCACGAGAGCGAGCAGCAGGTGCGGCAGTTCGTCGCCGACGCGTCGCACGAGCTGCGCACCCCGCTGACGACGATCGCCGGCTACACCGAGCTGGCCCGCCGTCGCCCCGACGACCCCGCGACCACGCGGACCGCCCTGGACAAGGTGGAGGAGGAGTCGGCGCGGATGACCTCGATGGTCGAGGACCTCCTGCTGCTGGCACGCCTCGACTCGGGACGGCCGCTCGAGCGCCAGGTGGTCGACCTGTCCCGTCTGCTCGTCGAGGCGGTGTCGGACGCACGCGTCGTGGATCCGCAGCACCGCTGGCAGCTCGACCTGCCCGAGGAGTCCATCGAGGTGGTGGGCGACGTACATCGGCTGCACCAGGTGGTGACCAACCTGCTCACCAACGCCCGGAAGTACACACCGGCCGGTACGACGATCACGGTCTCCGCCAAGCCGGGCGGCTTCTCGGTGCACGACGACGGCCCCGGCTTCCCGCCCGGGCTGGCCGAGCACGCCTTCGAGCGCTTCGCCCGCGGCGACGCGGCCCGCACCCGTGGCGACGCCGGCGGCGCCGGCCTCGGCCTGGCGCTGGTCCAGGCCATCGTCACCGCCCACGGCGGTTCGGTCGCCCTCCGGTCCCGCCCCGGCTCGACCGTCGTGACGGTCTCCCTCCCCTGACCCCGTGGACGGTCGGGGTGGTCCGTGACGTCTGGCAGGCGTCTCCGGCCGAAATCACCTGCAGAACGTCACGGACCACACCGCCGTTGTCGACAGGTGGGCGGGGTGGGGAGGTTCACAGAGCGGGCACAGGCGGGCGAGGGGACGTTGAAAGTCCGGCGCACGACAGTCGCGGCATGACCTCGGAGACCACCTCACCAGCCCTGTCCCGGGACTCCCTGAACCCGGAGTCCCAGGTCACCGAACGGCCCCGGGCCGCCCTGCCGTTGGCGGACCGGGGACGAGGGTCGGCGGGCGCCCCGCTCTCGCGGCTCCCCGTGCCGCCCGAGCGCGCTGGCGCTCGCCGGCCTGCTCCTCGCGACCGCGGTCCTCTACCTGTGGGGCCTGGGCGCGTCCGGCTGGGCCAACTCGTTCTACTCCGCCGCTGCCCAGGCCGGGTCCGAGTCGTGGAAGGCCTTCTTCTTCGGCTCCTCCGATGCGGCCAACTCGATCACCGTCGACAAGACGCCCCTCGCCCTGTGGCCGATGGGTCTGTCGGTTCGGATCTTCGGGCTCTCGTCGTGGAGCATCCTGGTGCCGCAGGCGCTCGAGGGCGTGGCGGCCGTGGGGCTGCTCTACGCCACCGTCCGTCGTACGACGGGCTCGTGGGCGGCCGCGCTGGTCTCCGGTGCCGTGATGGCGCTGACTCCGGTCGCGGTGCTGATGTTCCGCTTCGACAACCCCGATGCGATGCTCGTCCTGCTGCTCGTGGCAGCGGCGTACGCCACCCTGCGCGCCGTCGAGGCGTCGGTCACGACCGCTACCGATGCCGGCAGCCGTGCGGCTCGCTGGCTCGCCTTCGCCGGCGTCCTGGTCGGCCTCGCGTTCCTGGCGAAGATGCTGCAGTCGTTCCTGGTGATCCCGGCACTGGTCGCGGTCTACGCGCTGTACGCCGGCGCGAGCTGGCGCCGAAGGCTCCTCCACCTGCTCGGCGCGGCGGCCGGGACGATCCTGGCGGCCGGCTGGTGGATCGCGGTCGTCAGCGTCTGGCCCGCGGCGGCGCGCCCCTACATCGGTGGCTCGCAGCACAACTCGGTCCTCGAGCTGGCCCTCGGCTACAACGGCTTCGGCCGGCTGAACGGTGCGGAGACCGGCTCGGTCGGCGCCGGCAGCACGTCGGGTGGCCAGTGGGGCTCGACCGGGCTGTTCCGGATGTTCGGCTCCGAGGTCGGCACCCAGGTCGCCTGGATCATCCCCGCCGCGCTGGTCCTCGGCGGGGCCGGGCTCTGGTTCGCCCGCGGCCGCGGCGCCCTGGCGGTGCGCGCTGGACTCACGCTCTGGCTCGGCTGGCTGCTCGTCACCGGCCTCACCTTCAGCTTCATGGCCGGGATCTTCCACCCGTACTACACCGTGGCCCTGGCACCCGCGCTCGGCGCCCTCGTCGGGACCGGCGCGTTGGTGCTGTGGCGGCACCGCGACTCCCTGGTCGCCACCGGGGTGCTCGGGCTCACCAGCCGCCCTCACCACGGCGTTCTCCTTCGAGCTCCTCGCTCGGGACGCCTCGTGGCACCCGTGGCTGCGGTGGCTCGTGCTCGTGGTCGGCTTCGCCGGCGCCGCCCTGATCGTCGGGGTGCGCCACCTGCCGGCGCGCCTGGCGACGGCGGTGGCGGCCGGCGCGCTGACCGCCGGGCTGGCCGGACCCGCGGCGTACTCCGTCGCGACGGCGGCCACCCCGCACACCGGCTCGATCCCGAGCGCCGGCCCCTCGTCGGCCGGTGGGTTCAGCCCGGGCGGGCGCGGCGGCTTCGGCGGCGGCCGGCCCCCGACCGGGATGACGAACGGCGCTCCGACAACCGGCGGGGCGAACACCGGTGGACTGCTCGACGGCAGCACCTCCAGTGCCGCACTGACCACCCTGCTGGAGACCGACGCGTCGTCGTACACCTGGGTGGCCGCTGCGATCGGCTCCAACAGCGCGGCCGGCTATCAGCTCGCGACGCAGCAGCCGGTGATGGCGATCGGCGGGTTCAACGGCTCGGACCCGAGCCCGACCCTTGTGCAGTTCCAGCAATGGGTCGCCCAGGGCAGGATCCACTACTTCATCGCCCAGGGCTCGAGTGGGTTCGGCGGCGGGATCGGCGGCGGGATCGGCGGCGGGATCAGCGCCGGCGGCAGCACCTCGTCGCAGATCAGCAGCTGGGTCGAGGACACGTTCGCTGCGCAGACGGTCGACGGCGTCACCGTCTACGACCTCACCACCGGCTGACTTCCCGATAGTCCCCGACAGTTTGGCTGTGGAGAACTTCGCTTTCCACCACCAAAACGTCGGGGACTATCCCGTCAAGGCCACGCACCGCATCCGGCGGGGAGCGGCTAGCGTCACCCCATGGCCGCACCGCCCCTGCCCCGTCACGTCGACCACCTGATCGTCGGGTCCGGCTTCGCCGGCATCTGCGCAGCCATCAAGCTCGCCGAGGCCGGCGAGACCGACTACGTGGTCATCGAGAAGGCCGACGACGTGGGCGGCACCTGGCGCGACAACACCTATCCCGGCGCGTGCTGCGACATCCCCAGCCAGCTCTACTCGTTCTCCTTCGCCCGCAACCCCGACTGGTCGTCGTCGTACTCCCCGCAGCCCGAGATCCAGGCCTACCTGCAGCGCGTCGCCCGGGAGTACGGCGTCACGGCGCGCACCGTCTTCGGCACCGAGCTCGAGCACGCCGCCTGGGACGGCGCCACCCAGCGCTGGCACGTCCGTACGACGTCCGGCGAGGTCACCGCCCGCACGCTGGTGTCCGGAGCGGGCGGCCTGTCCGCGCCTCGGCTCCCGGAGATCGAGGGCCTCGACACGTTCGGCGGCGTCCTCTTCCACTCCGCCCGCTGGGACCATTCGGTCGACCTCACCGGCCGGCGCGTCGCCGTCGTCGGTACCGGCGCGTCCGCGATCCAGATCGTCCCCGAGGTGCAGAGGGTGGCCGCGCACCTCGACGTCTACCAGCGCACCGCCCCGTGGGTGGTCCCTCGCAACGACCGCACGTACCCGAGGGCCGAGCGTGCGGCCCTCCGCCGCCTGCCGGCTCTCGCGCGGCTCTACCGGACCGGCGTCTACTGGTCCCACGAGGGCTACGTTCCGGCGTTCACCTGGCAGCCGCGCCTCGCCGCACCCGCCCAGAAGGCCGCGGTCCTCAACATCCATCAGGGCATCAAGGACCCGGAGCTGCGCGCTCGGGTGACGCCCACCTTCCGGATCGGGTGCAAGCGGATCCTGCGCTCCAACAGCTACTACCCCGCGCTCGCGGCCGACAATGTCGACCTCGTGACCGACCCCATCGCCCGGGTCACGCCCACCGCGATCGTGACGGCCGACGGCACCGAGCACCCGGTCGACGTGATCGTCGTCGCCACCGGGTTCTGGACCACAGAGCTCCCCATCGCCGAGCGCATCGTCGGCCGCGACGGCCGCAGTCTCGCCGAGACGTGGGCCGACGGCGGCATGGCGGCCTACAAGGGGACCACGGTCCACGGCTTCCCCAACCTGTTCCTGCTGGTCGGCCCCAACACCGTCCAGGGGCACACCAGCATGGTGTTCATCATCGAGTCCCAGGTCGCCTACCTGCGCGACGCCGTCGCCACCCTGCGCAGCCATCACTACGCCGCCCTCGAGCCGCGCGCCGACGAGCAACGGCGCTGGAACGCCGACCTGCAGCGGCGGATGAAGCGGACCGTCTGGAACACCGGTGGCTGCACGTCGTGGTACCTCGACGCGGAAGGGCGCAACACCACGCTCTGGCCGCGCACGACGTACACCTTCCGCAGACTGCTCTCGCGCTTCGATCCCGAGGCCTACGACGTCGAGGCCGAGCAGACCGCGGCGGTGTCGGCATGAAGACCCTCGACGACAAGGTCGTCGTGATCACCGGTGCGGCGTCCGGCATCGGCCGCGCCCTGTCGCTCGACGTCGCCGGCCGCGGTGCCCTGGTCGCCGTCTCCGACGTCGACGAGGCCGGTCTCGCCGAGACCGTCGACCTGGTCAAGGCCGCGGGTGCGCGCGAGGTGCGCAGCGACCGCGTCGACGTCGCCGATCGCGCTGCGATGACGGCGTACGCCGCGGCCGTCGCCGAGCAGCTGGGGCGCGTCGACGTGGTCGTCAACAACGCCGGCGTCGCGCTGTCCGGCGACGTCGAGGACCTCGACTACGACGACATGGACTGGATCATCGGCGTCAACTTCTGGGGTGTCGTGCACGGGACCAAGGCGTTCCTGCCCCACCTGATCGCCTCCGGCGACGGCCACCTGGTGAACCTGTCGTCTCTGTTCGGACTGATCTCGGTCCCCGGCCAGTCGATGTACAACGCCTCGAAGTACGCCGTACGCGGCTTCACCGAGGCGCTCCGCGAGGAGATGCTCGTGGCCGGCCACCCGGTGGGCGTCACCGCCGTGCACCCCGGCGGGATCAAGACGGCGATCGCCCGCAACGGGCGCTACTCCGCGCGCGAGGACGCCGCCGCGTCGGCGGCGGTCTTCGACGACAAGCTGGCCTCCATGTCGCCCGAGCGGGCGGCTGAGATCATCGTGTCCAAAGGGGTGCTCGGCGGCCGGGCACGGGTGCTCGTCGGGCTCGACGCCCATGCCCTGCACCACTTCGCCCGCCTGACCGGTTCCCGCTACCAGGACGTCGTCGCGGCGGTCGCCAAGCGCACCAAGCCCCCCAAGAGCTGAGGAAGCGGCGATGGCGTTCGAGCGCGGTGATCCGGTCCGGATCGAGATGACCAAGTGGGGCGACCGGCCGCACTGGCACATCCCCGGCCACTGGCTCGGCAGCGACGAGCACGGCGACTGGGTCGGCATCCCACCGGGAACGCGGATGGTCCGGCCGGGCATGGAGGTGGTGTCGCGGAACGCTCAGGTCGGGCTGGTCCCGCCGCCCCACGCCGCCGACCTCGAGCGAGGCTGGGTCGCCACCTTCCACGGACCCGGATCCCCGCTACGGCTGTCGGTGTACGTCGACATCACGACCCCGCCCGTCTGGGACGGCCCGGTGCTCCGTGCCGTCGACCTCGACCTCGACGTGGTGCGTGAGACCGGGGGCCGCGTCTTCGTCGACGACGAGGACGAGTTCGCCGAGCACCAGGTCGAGCTCGGCTACCCGGCCGAGATCGTCGCCCTGGCAGAGACCAGTCGCGACCGGGTCCAGGCCGCGATCGTGCTCGAGCAGGACCCGCCGTACGACGGCTGCCACGAACCCTGGCAGCACACCCTCGCGCGACTGGGCTGACGTCGAGACGGCGCCTCCGCCGGGTCAGCCCGACTGCAGGGCCATCGTCCACGCGAAAGCGCGGGAGCTCGCGGCGTTCGAGCTGGCGGTCAGACCGCCGTAGCTGCCGCCCGGGACCGGGGCTCCGCTGTCGACCCACAACGACGCGTATCGTCCAGAACCTGTCTGCGTGGACGAGTCCCGCGTCGTGGTGCCACCGGGGCTCGACCACGACGTCGTCGTGGACGAGAAGTCGACGTAGTAGGTGAGCACCCAGTCACCGGACCCGGCCGTCACGGTCGGTGACGTGTGCGACGCCCTCGACGAGTCGGTCGCCGAGCTCACCGCTCGGACCGGGCTGGTGGCCGCGACCCCGGAGTAGACCCCCAGGCCGAGCAGGGCCTTCTTGTAGGCGGCGTTCGTGATGGTGATCGTCGAGCCGAGGTCGCTCGCCGTGGCCCGCTTGACCCACACGGTCGAGGTCTTCGAGCTCCCCGACACCGACGAGACCTGCGTCCAGCTCGCGATCCCGGTGGGGTCGGTCCATCCGTCGGCGGTGCCCCTGGTCTCGAAGAGCACCATCGTGTCTCCGACCTTGGTCGCCGCCGGCACGGCCACGCTCTTGAACTTCTTCGAGCCGTCGGCCGAATGGCCGACCCCCACGAAGCCCACCGCCCCCGAGATGGCGCCCTGGGGCGTCACCGCGTTGGACAGGGCCGACAGCGGCCCGGTGCCGACCGCGTTCACTGCCGCGACCTGCAACCGGTACGACGTGCCGTTGCTGAGACCGTTCACCGTCAGGCTCGTGGCCGAGGCCGGCGCGGCCACCAGACCTCCGACCTGCTGGCTCGTCACCGCGTCGAGCACCCGCACCTGGTAGCCGGTGATCGGAGATCCGCCGTTCGAGCTCGGCGGCGTCCACGTGACGGTCGCCGACGAGTCGCCGGCCGTCGCAGTACCGATCGTGGGTGCACCGGGGCTCGTCGCGACCGGCTGCTGGTTGGCCGCGCCCGGGGTCCCGGACGGAGCCTGCGAGAGAGCCCAGGCGGCGCCGTCATTGTTGTCCGACGCGGGGTCGAGCAGCTCCAGGGACTGACCGGCCGTGGCCTGCGGCCAGCCGGTGCCGCCGTAGGCGACCGAGTCGTCGAGCGACCCGTCAGCCCGCGTCAGGACCAGCGTCTCGGCGGCCGAGAGATGGCCGGAGTAGGTGCCGCCGTCGAAGATCAGCCCGCCGTACGTGCTGCGGAAGACGGTGTCGCTGGAGTTGAAGACCATGTATCCGTGGGGGAGGATCACCGTTCCCGGCGGGATGACCAGGTCCACGGCGTCGCTGAAGGTCCAGCCCGACAGGTCAACCGCCTCGGTGGCCGACGGGTTGTACAGCTCGATGAACTCGCCGTCGTTGCCGACCGACGGCGAGTGCTGGATCTCGTTGACCACGACGCTCGGGTCGGCCGACTGGGGCGCGGGCATCCTGGAGTCGTTCGCGAAGGCGGTGCGTCGGGCCTGGATGGCCGAGAACAGCGCCGTCCGCTGCCGGCTGTAGGCCATCCACGACTGCGTGGGCCAGGCGTTGAAGTCGAGCGCCGCGGTCACCTGGGCCGGGCCCAACGCAGTGTCGTAGACGCTCTCGGGCGCTCCGGTCGCCAAGATCTGGCCGACCAGGGTCTCGAGCCTGCGGAAGTACATCTGTCGCCAGTCCGGCTGGGTCAAGATGGCGTGCAGCAGCGCGTTGCTCGGGTCACCCGGCTCGTCCGGGGTCACGAAGGTGCTGTTCACGCTGCAGCAGTCGTTGCCCCACGTGTGGTCGAGGTCCCAGGGGATCATGCTCCACCGGCCCGTGGTCGCATCCTGGGAGAAGTAGAAGTTGTGGGTGGCCTGGTCGGTCGCGCGGATGATCGCGTCGACGGCGGCGTAGTTGATGATCTCCGGCAGGTCGGCGTTGGCCAGGAGGTAGCTGCGCTGCGCAGTGCCGGTCGACTCGACACCGGTCAAGAAGGCGCGCAGACCGGAGAAGTCCCCGTCGTCCGGGTTCTGCTTGGTGAATCGGCTCGTCAAAGCCGTGTTCTCGCTGAAGGCGCTGTGCTCGGCCTTGAACAGCTGGGCGTCGCTCAACCCGTTGCGGTCGCGCCAGGTGCCGTCGTAGTTGTCTTGGTACTTGTACAACCCCATGAAGCTGCCGTTGCGCTGGGTGCGGATCGGGATCGACTGCGTGTCGATGACCCCCGCCTTGCGGTAGGCGTCCCACGAGAGGAGAGACCGGCCGTACGAGTGGTCGCTCCACTCGGCCTGCATCAAGAAGTTGTCCACGGGAGCCGCCACGACTCCCGGCATGTCGAGGTCGTGGCCCTGCGGCGTCTTGAACTGCCAGTTGGGCTTGGGCGCCGTCCGGGTCACGCCGCCGTGCAGGCTCGCGGTCACGTTGTCGATCACGACTCCGCCGTAGGCCAGGACAGCCGGACGCTCGATGTCGGCGGTGGGGTTGCTGGTGATCGCCGCATAGTCGGAGTCGGCAATGAACCACTGCAGCTCGGGGATGGCGCTGGTGATCCCGTCGGCCGCGACCACGCCCTGGTAGACGATCGTGTCGTCGGCACGCGGCACCCTGGCGGTGCCGGAGGCGTTGCCGGCCTGCACCCGATAGCGCAGGAGGTGCCCGGCAGCCACACCCGGCACGCTGGCCGAGTAGCCGTCCGCGCCGGTCGAGGTCATGGCCACGCTCTGCTCGGTCCCGAAGTCGGTGCGGTAGAACAGCGTGACGGCGCCGCTCTGCCCGGTGACGGTCGCGGTCACGGTCACGGCCTGGTTGGCCGCAGGCACCTGCGGGCTCGCCGAGACCGTCGAGATCCGCGGGACGAGCCCGGTGCGGATCACCGAGTTGCGCGCACGGATCGTGTTGCCGGAGGCAGCGGTGGATCCGGCCCAGTTCAGCGGGTCGTTGTGGTCCTGCGCAGGGTCGATCAGCTCCAGGGAGTCACCCGTGCCGTCCGGGGTGGTCGGCCACGGGTCGTGGTCGCCGAAGGTGACGCTGTCCATCACCGTCGCCGAGGCGTCCGAGAGCGTCACCGTCTCGCCGCTGTTGGAGAGCTTGCCGGCGTACACCGCAGCCGGAGCGAAGCCGTATGTCGCCTGGAACCGGGTGGCGTCCTCCCCGATCACCAGGTAGCCGTTGGCCGCGATCGAGGTCCCCTGCGGGAAGCACACGGTGATGCCGCTGGTGAAGCACCATCCCGACAGGTCCACGGCCGACGCCGCGCTGTTCGCCAGCTCGACGAACTCGTCACCGTCGTTGCCGGAGACGGGGTTGTACATCAGCTCGTTGATCGACACGGTCGAGGCGGCCGCGTGCGCGGCCTGGTCCAGGAGTACCGGACTCGACACGATGCTCAGGGCCGCAGCGACGACCAGCGTCCAGCTACGCGGTGAACGGGCACGGATGTTCATGGCGGACTCCCACCTGAAATGATCCGGGGACCGGGTCTAGGCCGACGCTAGACCGGGTGGAGAGGGATTTCTTTACCTTTATCGGGGAAAGGATCGAGGCACCCAGCGCCGAGGAACCAGCCGGTGCGACGTCTCGCTGCACTCCCGCCGGCCGGTGCTCGTCACCGCGGGTAGCCCCCGTCGGGTTCGACCATCTGCAGCCGGACGCCGAGCAACCGGACCGGGCGGTCGTGCTCGACGCGGTCGAGCAGGGACACCGCGGCGTCGGCGAGGACGTCGGGGTCGTTGGTCGGAGCCGGCAGCGTGAGCGACCGGCTCACGGTGATGAACGGGCGGTAGCGCACCTTGAGGCCGACCCGGGCCGCGGGACGGCCCTCGCGGTCGATGTCGTCGACGACTCGCGCCGTCAGGTTGCGCACCTCGTCGGGCACGGCGTCCCAGGTGAGGTCGGTCTGGTAGGTCTCCTCACGTCCGTGGGCACGCGGCACGTACGGGGTCGCGTCCACGGGGCTGCTGTCCGCACCGCGGCCGAGCCGGTGGTACCAGGGCCCCATCGTCGGGCCGATCGCCTCGGCGAGCATCCGGGCATCGGAGTCCGCCAGCTCGCGCACGGTGTGGATCCCCAGCGCGGCAAGACGTCGGCCGATCTTGGAACCGATCCCCCACAGCGCGGTCGTCGGCCGGTCGCCCATCACGTCGAACCACTCGGCCTCGGTGAGGTAGCCGACCCCGGAGCCGTCGCCCTCCCCTGTCTTGCCGAACGCCGTGGCGATCTTGGCCCGCAGCTTGTTGTCGCCGATGCCCACGCCGCAGTGCAGGTCGGTCGCCGTGAGCACTGCGTCGCGGATCCGCTGGGCGAACGCGCGAGGGTCGCCGAGCTCACCGTGACCCTCGCCCGGTCCCAGGAACGCCTCGTCCCAGCCCAGCACCTCGACCACCACCGGGACCCCGCCCCACGCCAGCCCGCGCAACGTCTCCATCACACGCGCTGACGCCTCGTCGTACGCCGCTCGGTCGACCGGCAGGAACACCGCGTCGGGGATCTTCCGCGCCGCGATCCGCAGCGGCATGCCGGACCCCACGCCGTGCTCGCGAGCGGCGTACGACGCGGTCGCGACGACGCCGCGCTCGGTCGGGTCACCGCGTCCGCCCACGACGACGGGCCGCCCGACCAGCTCGGGCCGGCGCAGCATCTCCACGGCCGCGATGAACTGGTCGAGGTCGACGTGCAGCACCCACGTCCGGTCCGCGCTGGAGGCCATCAGTCGCGCCTCACCGGCGGGATCGCGTCGGTGGCCTCGAAGGCGTCCATCCCGGTCAGCACGAGGAGGTCCGCGACGATCGACCGGATCTGCGCGAGCACCACCTCGGAGGAGAGATCGTCGCTGCGCTCCACGTCGCCGGTCGCCTTGCCGACCGCGAGCAGGGCCGGCTGGGCCGCTGTGGCGAGGCGGTCGGCGTCCAGCTCGGTCGCCACCACCTCGACCGCCGCGGCCAGCTCGGCGGCGATCACGGCATAGGGGTGCGGTATCTCCCTGCGCCGGTAGGCCGCCACCGCGCACTGGCGCACCAGCACCCGCGTGCTGCGCAGGGCTCGGTCGAGGGGTTCGACCAGCTCGGCCATCTTGCGCAGCCCCGGCGCGTGCCGCACCCGGAAGGGCGACGAGGCCACCACGTCGAGCCCCTCGTCTGCTGCGTCCTGGAGCTCCCGGACCATGTGGTCGGTGGAGCGCGCCTCCGCCAGGAGGGCGACGGCTCGGTCGACGTCA
The DNA here is from genome assembly GCA_963805345.1 of uncultured Actinomycetota bacterium. Lineage (GTDB taxonomy): Bacteria > Actinomycetota > Actinomycetes > Propionibacteriales > Nocardioidaceae > Nocardioides. Next base: position 88,762 of record CAWDUA010000015.1, on the reverse strand, counting down.
CCGTCGACCATGACGTCGCTGGCCGTCAGGAGGAGGTCGCGGGTCTTGCGCAGGACCTTCGCCGCCTCCTCGCGCGGACGACGGAGCGGGGCCGCCGGTACGACGGTCGCGGCGACCAGGGCGACGGCGCCACCGATCAGGGCATCGGTCCAGCGCACGAACGCCGCGCCGGTGTCCTGCAGGAGCGTGGTGACCACGATCGACTGCACCGCTGCCTGGATCACGAACACCTGACCGCTGTCGAGCAGGATCGCGGCGGTCATCGACAGGCCGACGATCAGGCCGATCTGCCAGCCGCCGCTCCCGATCAGCTGCACCAGCACGTCGGCACCGAACACCCCGAGCGCCACCCCGAGCGCCACCTCGCCCACGCGACGCAGGCGCTGGCCGTACGACGTGCCCAGCGAGACCACGGCGGCCACCGGCGCGAAGAACGGCGCGGGGTGACCGATGACGTCCTGGGCGAGCCACCACGCCACCCCCGCCGCTATCGCGCACTGGGCGATCGCCCAGCGCTTGGTGCGCCAGCGGTCGAGGCGCGTGGCCAGCGAGGTCCGTCCGCGGCCCAGCACGACCTCGAACGGCTGCGTCGGCATGGCTCGATCCTAGGAGTCCGCGCCAGGGTTGTGACTGGGGCACCGCTCCGCGAGGATCGCAGGATGGTGCACCCACTCGACCCGACCGCTGCGGGCTTCCTGTTGGCGGAGAACCGGCGGATGCCGATGCACGTGGGCGGGCTGCAGCTGTTCACCAAGCCCGAGGGCGCAGGGCGGAACTTCGTCCGCGACCTCTACACCCAGCTCATCGACAGCGAGGACATCGGGCCGCTCTTCCTCAAGCACCCGCACCGGTCGATCAGGACGGCGGGCCAGTGGGTCTGGGTCGAGGACGACGACTTCGACATCGAGTACCACGTCCGGCACAGCGCACTGCCCAAGCCGGGTCGCGTGCGCGAGCTCCTCGAGCTGTGCTCCCGCCTGCACTCCTCGCGCCTGGCGACCGAACGACCCCTGTGGGAGTGGCACCTGATCGAGGGCCTCCGCGACGGACGGGTCGCGATGTACTGCAAGCTCCACCACGCGCTCGTCGACGGCGTCTCTGCGATGCGCCTCCTCCAGAGCATCCTCAGCAGCGATCCCGACCGGAGGGACATGCCGGCGCCGTGGGAGGGTCGCCCGTCGAGCAAGCCGCGGGAGCAGAGCGAGACCAACCTCGCCGACCTGCCACACCAGGCGATGCAGTCGGCGCTGGCCATCGGGGCCGAGGCGGCCGGGCTGCCCGGCGCGCTGGTCAAGACGCTGAACCGCTCGGTCCGCAACGAGACCTCGGCCCTCGCGCTCTACGCGCCGCGGACCATCCTCAACCAGCCGATCACGGCCGCCCGGCGTTTCGCCGCCCAGGACTGGCCGCTGGAGCGACTGCGCGGGATCGGCAAGGCCACCGGCACCACCATGAACGACGTCGTGCTCGCGATGTGCAGCGGCGCGATGCGCACCTACCTCCTCGAGCTCGACGCCCTGCCCGAGCACACGCTCGTCTCGATGGTCCCCGTGGGCCTGAAGGCCAAGGAGTCCCACGTCGCCTCGGCCTCCGGCGGCAACGCGGTGGGCGCGGTGATGGTGAAGCTGGGCACGGACCTCCACGATCCTGCCGACCGCCTCCGGGCCGTCCACGAGTCGATGGCCGACGGCAAGCGCGCGCTGGCCCAGATGACGCCGATGCAGATCCTCGCCATGAGCGCGCTCGGACAGGCACCGGCGATCCTCGGCCCGATGCTGAAGATGAGCGGTCTGGTGAAGCCGCCGTACAACCTGATCATCAGCAACGTGCCCGGGCCCCGCACCACCCAGTACTTCAACGGGATGAGGCTCGAGGGCACGTACCCGCTGTCGATCCCGATCGACGGCATGGCACTGAACATCACCTGCAACTCCTACGCCGACCAGATGGCGTTCGGGCTGACCGGCTGCCGCCGGACCGTCCCGCACCTCCAGCGCCTCCTGCTCCATCTCGACGCCGAGCTGGACGCGCTGGAACGGGCAGCCGGGATCTGACGCCACGCCTGTGATCGGTGTCGGTCTCAGGAGTAGAGCCTCGAGACGATCGCGTCGAAGGCGCGGTCCGGCAGCACCCGCCGGGCGCCCATGATCGTGCCGGCGCCGCGACCCACCGGGTAGCGCGCCCTGGGCCGGTCCGCCGTCGCCGCCTTCACGATCTTCCTCGCCACCACGTCGGGGCCGCTGGAGCTCATCGGCTGGTCCGCCTTCTCCATGCGCGCCCGGACCCTCTCGGCCTGGTCCTCGTACGCCGTGCCGCGGCTCGCCTCGACGAGGCTCTCGCGGGAGATCGTGTTCCACTCCGTCCGGATCGGACCGGGCTCGATGATCACCACGCGGATGCCGTACGGCGCGAGCTCGATGCGCAGGCTGTCGCTGAAGCCCTCCACGGCGAACTTGGTCGCGTGGTACCACGCGCCCAGCGGCTCGTAGAACTTGCCGCCGATGCTGCTGACGTTGATGATCCGGCCGCTCCCCTGCTCGCGCAGGTGGGGCGTGACGAGCTGCACCAGCCGCGCCAGCCCGAAGACGTTGACCTCGAACTGGCGGCGAGCCTCGTCGATGGGGACGTCCTCGACCGAGCCGTAGGAGCCGTAGCCGGCGTTGTTGACCAGCACGTCGATCCGGCCCTGCTCGGCGATGACCCGCTCGATGCCGGCCACCATCGAGGCGTCGTCGGTGACGTCCATGGCGAACGTGGTGACGCCGGCGCTCGCCAGGGTCTCCATCCGGTCGACGCGTCGCGCCACGGCGTACGTCGTGAAACCGGCGGTGCGTAGCTGCAGCGCCGTCTGCTCACCGATCCCGCTCGATCCGCCGGTCACCAGGGCCACTCGCGTCGTCATGCCCCCATCATGGCGCTGCCGGTGTCAGGCCGGCTCGCGAGCTAGCTCGCAGCGCCGTTCACTGCGGCCGTTCCGCCCCGGCCGAGGCCGGGGCGGAATGTCCTCGCTCAGACGTCGAAGCGGTCGAGGTCCATGACCTTGGCCCAGGCGGCCACGAAGTCGCGGACGAACTTCTCACCCGCGTCGTCACTGGCGTAGACCTCGGCCAGGGCCCGCAGCTCGGAGTTCGAGCCGAAGACCAGGTCGACCCGGCTGCCGGTCCAGGTCACCGCGCCCGAGGCGTCGCGCGCCTCGAACGTCTCGGCGTCCTCCGACGTGGGGTGCCACGTCGTACCGAGGTCGAGCAGGTTGACGAAGAAGTCGTTCGTCAGGGTGCCGGGCCGGTCGGTGAGGACCCCGAGCGAGGTCTGCTGGTGGTTGGCACCGAGCACGCGCAATCCACCGACGAGCACCGTCATCTCCGGCGCGGTCAGCGTGAGCAGGTTGGCCCGGTCGACCAGGAGGTACTCGGCAGGCAGATGCTGACCCTTGCCGAGGTAGTTGCGGAACCCGTCGACGGTCGGCTCGAGTGCGGCGAAGGACTCGACATCGGTCTGGTCCTGCGTCGCGTCCGTGCGGCCCGCGGTGAAGGGCACCTGGACGTCGTACCCCGCCTCGGCCGCCGCCTTCTCGACCGCGGCGTTGCCGGCCAGCACGATGAGGTCGGCGAGCGAGACCCGCGTGTCGCCGTCCTGCTCGTTGAAGGTGTCCACGATCCCCTGGAGGGTCCGCAGCACGGTGGCCAGGCGGTCGGGGTCGTTGGCCTCCCAGCCGCTCTGGGGCTCCAGGCGGATCCGCGCCCCGTTGGCACCGCCGCGCTTGTCGCTGCCGCGGAACGTCGATGCCGACGCCCACGCGGTCGACACCAGCTCGGAGATGCTGAGCCCGGCGTCGAGGACCTGCTGCTTGAGCGAGGCGACGTCGTCGGCTCCGACCAGCCCGTGGTCGACGGCCGGGACGGGGTCCTGCCAGACCAGGACCTCGGAGGGGACCTCCGGGCCGAGGTAGCGCTGGATCGGGCCCATGTCGCGGTGGGTCAGCTTGAACCACGCCCGGGCGAAGGCGTCCGCGAACTGGTCGGGGTGCTCGTGGAAGCGGCGCGAGATCTCCTCGTAGACCGGGTCCATGCGCAGCGACAGGTCGGTGGTCAGCATCGTCGGCGCGCGCCTGGCGGAGGTCTCGGCCGGCCCCGGGATCGTGCCGGCTCCGGCCCCGTCCTTGGCCACCCACTGGTGCGCTCCGGCGGGGCTCGTGGAGAGCTCCCACTCGTAGCCGAACAGGTTGTCGAAGAACCCGTTGCCCCACTGGGTCGGGGTCGCGGTCCAGGTGACCTCGAGGCCACTGGTGATCGCGTCCTCGCCCTTGCCGCTGTTGAAGGTGTTGGCCCAGCCGAGGCCCTGCGCCTCGAGCGGTGCGCCCTCCGGCTCGGGGCCGACGTACTCGTTCGGGTCGGCGGCACCGTGGGTCTTGCCGAAGGTGTGGCCGCCGGCGATCAGGGCGACGGTCTCCTCGTCGTTCATCGCCATCCGTCGGAAGGTCTCGCGGATGTCGCGCGCGGCCGCCACCGGGTCGGGGTTGCCGTTCGGGCCCTCGGGGTTGACGTAGATCAGCCCCATCTGGACGGCGGCGAGCGGGTTCTCGAGGTCCCGGTCGCCGGAGTAGCGCTGGTCCCCGAGCCAGGTCTGCTCGGGGCCCCAGTAGACGTCCTCGTCGGCCTCCCAGACGTCCTCACGACCGCCACCGAAGCCGAAGGTCTCGAAGCCCATCGACTCCAGGGCGACGTTGCCGGTCAGCACGATCAGGTCGGCCCAGGACAGCTTCTTTCCGTACTTCTTCTTGACCGGCCACAGCAGCCGCCGGGCCTTGTCGAGGTTGCCGTTGTCGGGCCAGCTGTTGAGCGGTGCGAACCGCTGCTGCCCCGCACCCGCGCCCCCACGGCCGTCGCTGATCCGGTACGTGCCGGCGCTGTGCCAGGCCATCCGGATCATGAAGGGGCCGTAGTGACCGAAGTCGGCCGGCCACCAGTCCTGCGAGGTGGTCAGGACCTGCTCGATGTCACGCTTGACCTCGGCGAGATCGAGCGAGCCGAACTCGGCGGCGTAGTCGAACCCGTCGTCCATCGGGTCGGTCTCGGCGGGGTTCTTGGCGAGGATCTTCAGGTTGAGCCGGGTCGGCCACCAGCGCTGGTTGCTGTTGCCACCCTCGACGGGGTAGACGGCCTCGCCATGAGCGACCGGGCAGCCACCGGCCTCGTCGGTGCTCACGGGTCCTTCGGCGGACTCGACGTTCATGTCGCCGACTTTGGCGTCGTGCTCGGTGGCCATGGGGTTCCTTCCGATCGGTGGGGTCAGGCGGGTTGTGGAGCATGGGCAGCGCAGGAGGGGCACAGGCCCCAGTAGGTGACCTCGGCCTCGTCGATCACGAAGCCCTGGTCGTCGGCAGCGGTCAGGCACGGCACCTCGCCGACGGCACAGTCCACGTCGACGACGGCCCCGCAGGATCGGCAGACCAGGTGGTGGTGGTTGTCGCCGACGCGCGCCTCGTAGCGAGCCACGGACCCGGCGGGCTGGATCCGGCGCACCAGGCCGGCATCGGTCAGCGCGCGCAGCGAGTCGTAGACGGCCTGGTGGGACACGCTGGGGATGCTCGCGCGCACCGCCCCGATGATGGAGTCCGTGTCGGCGTGGGGTCGGGAGTAGACCGACGCCAGCACCTCCGAGCGCGGCCTGGTCACCCGCAGCCCGGCACCGCGCAGGAGCTGCGGCACGTCGGGGATCGGCACGCTCCGATCCTGGCCCGCTTTCTTGAACGAGTCAAGAATTCTGGTCGGTGACAAATCCCTCCGCGAACCCGCCCCCGACCGCGTCGGCGACGGCCCGGAGCCGCGCCCTCGTCACGTCGCTGACGAGCGCGTAGCCGGCCAGGTCGGCGTTGGAGCCGGGGCGGACGCGTTCGGGGGCGTTGATCGAGAGGCAGGTACGCCGACCCCCGTCGGCGGTGTTCTGCAGCGCGACCGCGTGGCCCGTCGTACCGCTGCCGGCGAAGGGGTCGAGGACCCGCGCGTCGTCCGGCATGGTCTCGAGGATCCGCTGCAGGAGCCCGGTCGGCTTCGGCGACTCGAAGAGGTGCCCGACGAGCGCCTTGAGCTCGGCGACCGCGGTGTCGGTCGAGCCGACCTCGGAGGAGAGCCAGATCGTCCGCAGCTTCTTACGACGCCCCTCGTGCAGCCAGTCCTTCTGGAAGACGTCGGCGCGCCGGCCGAGCTGTCCGCCGACCCAGCGGCAGACCAGGTCGTCGGGTCGCTCGTCGATCCGCGCCGCCGACCACCGCCAGACCGCGGGCGAGCCGTCGCCGAAGACCGGCTTGATCTCGATCGCGCCGGGGAACGGCTCGGTGGCGACGCGGCCGGTCTCGGGCGACCCGTGGACGACGAAGTGCATCGTCGGCGCGGTGACCGGGTTGAACTTCTTGTTGGTGTTGCGCAGCGGAAGGCGCCGGTAGCGGCGACCGTCCTCCTCGGTGAGCGGGAAGTCGCGCGGGTCGACGGTCGACGGGCTCGTCGGGTCGAGCGCACACCTGCTCGGCGAGCGGGCGTAGACCAGGAGGTACTCGTGAGAGGTGGCGAAGCCGCTGCCGAGCTGACGGCCCTTCGGGTTCAGGCTGACCACGATCTGGGCCAGGAAGCAGTCCTCCCCGAACACGTCGTCCAGGAGCAGCCGCAGCCGGGTGACCTCGTGGTCGTCGATGCTGACGAAGACCGCGCCGCGTTCGGCCGTCACCGACCGCACGGCCTCGAGCCGGGGCCGCATCATCTCCACCCACGCACGGTGTCGGTCGGCCCGTGGACCCGGCACCTTGTCGCGGTAGGCGAAGGGGTTCCCGGTGTTGTACGGCGGGTCGAGGTACACCACGTCGTAGCGCCGGCCGGCTGCCGCGAGCCGGGGCAGGACGTCGAGGTTGTCGCCCTCGACGAACGTGTTCCACGGCTCCACGTGGCCACGCTAACGGTGCCGCTCCCCAGGACCGGCCAGGCTCGCGAGCCCCTGCGCTACTGGGCTCCCGGCACCGTCGCGATCGCCACGGTGGTGACCGGTGCCAGACACTCCGGGAGAGGACTGGCCACCTCGTGGGCGACGATCTGGACGTCGCCGTTCGCGTCCAGCATCACGTCCGCACCAGGGGGCCGGTCGCAGCCGACCGCGACCACGGCCCCGAAGACCAGATAGCCGCTCTTCTCGGCCTGCTCGACGGACGCCAGGATCCGTCCGTAGAGGGCCCCCGCCCGGAACTGCTGCGAGAACTCCCGCACGTGTGCCCGCGTGTCGAGCAAGGTGGCCGCCGTCGAGACCTGACCCCCCGCCCCCGTCAGCGAGATCAGCGGCAGGACCTCGGCCCCGGTGACCGGCCCCGGGGACGGGCTGTCCGGGCCCTGGGCCGTCGAGGAGGTGCCCGAGCCGCAGGCGGCCGTGATCATCACTGCAGCCGTCGCCACCAGGGTCCCGAGGATGCGTCGCATGGTGATCGGACGTGCGGGCCGGGTCGTCGGTTCCCTCACACGTCGAGGTAGGGCTGGCCCTTGCCGAGGACGGTCAGGCCGTCCTCGACCATGAAGCCGCGCTTGGCGTCGAGGTCGAGGTCGACGCCGATCTCGCCTCCCGCCGGTACGACGACCCCCTTGTCGAGGATCGCGTTGCGCACGACGGCGCCGGCCCCGACCTTGACGCCGTTCATCAGCACCGAGCCCTCGACGACAGCGCCCTGCTCGACCCGCGAGGCCGGCGAGAGGACCGATCGGCGCACCTGACCCCCGGACACCACGACTCCCGGCGACAGCAGCGACTCCTCGGCCACGGGAGGGGTGCCGTCGGCCCCCTTGGCGAGCTTGACCGGTGGCTGCGGCCCGTAGTCGGTGAAGATCGGCCACTGGGAGTTGTAGAGGTTGAAGATCGGCAGCGGCGACACGACGTCCATGTGGGCCTCGTAGTAGGAGCGCATGGTCCCCACGTCGCGCCAGTAGCCGCGGTCGCGCTCGGACGCGCCGGGCACCTCGTTGTCCTTGAAGTCGTAGACGCCGCCCTCGTTGCGCCGTACGAACGCAGGCACGATGTCGCCGCCCATGTCGTGCTTGGACCCGGTCATGTCCGAGTCGCGGGTGACTGCCTCGAGCAGCGCCTGCGCGTCGAACACGTAGTTGCCCATGCTGGCCAGCACCTCGTCGGGGCTGTCGGGCAGGCCCACGGGATTCTTCGGCTTCTCCAGGAACTCGCGGATGGCGCCGGGGCTCTCGGCACTGACGTCGATCACCCCGAACTGGTCGGCCAGCGAGATCGGCTGCCGGATCGCGGCGACCGTGCACGGCGCCCCGCTGGTGACGTGCTGCTCGACCATCTGCGAGAAGTCCATGCGGTAGACGTGGTCGGCACCCACCACCACCACGATGTCGGGCTGGTCGTCGTGGATGAGGTTCAGCGACTGGTAGATCGCGTCGGCACTGCCGAGGTACCAGTGCTTGCCGACGCGCTGCTGGGCCGGCACCGGGGCGACGTAGTTGCCGAGCAGCGCGGACATCCGCCAGGTCGTGGTGACGTGGCGGTCGAGGGAGTGGGACTTGTACTGGGTGAGCACGACGACGCGGAGATACCCGCTGTTGACCACGTTGGAGAGCGCGAAGTCGATCAGCCGGTAGATGCCGGCGAACGGCACTGCCGGTTTGGCCCGGTCGGCCGTGAGTGGCATCAGCCGCTTGCCCTCCCCGCCGGCGAGGACGATGGCCAGGACTCTCTTGCGGCTGGCGGGGCTCATGTCCGTCACGTTAGCCATGTCGGGCGTCGTGCGTGTAGGGGTAGCGTCCGCGACATGCGCGTCGACATCCTGACCAAGGAGTACCCCCCGGCCATCTACGGCGGCGCGGGGGTCCACGTGGCCGAGCTGGTCCGCGCACTCCGCGGCCTCGCCGATCTCGACGTGCGGGTGCAGGCCTTCGGCGCACCGCGCGACGAGCCCGGGGTCACGGCGTACGCCGACCTGCCGGACCTCGGCGCGGCCAACGCCGCGCTGCAGACGATGGGCGTCGACCTGGCCATCGCGGGCGGGTGCGAGGGCACCGACCTGGTGCACTCCCACACCTGGTACGCCAACCTCGGCGGACACCTGGCCGGGCTTCTGTACGACGTGCCTCACGTCGTGACCGCCCACTCGCTCGAGCCCCTGCGACCGTGGAAGGCCGAGCAGCTCGGCGGCGGCTACGCGCTGTCGTCGTTCTGCGAGCGCACCTCGTACCTGGGTGCGGCGGCGGTGATCGCGGTCTCGGCCGCGATGCGCGACGACGTGCTGCACGCCTACCCCGACGTCGACCCCGGCAGGGTGCACGTGGTCCACAACGGGATCGACACCGAGGGCTGGTCCCGGGTGGACGACCCCGAGCGAGTCCGCCGGCAGGGCGTCGACCCCGAGAAGCCATCGGTGGTCTTCGTCGGCCGGATCACGCGGCAGAAGGGCCTGCCGCTCTTCCTCCGTGCCTGTCGCGAGCTCCCGCCGGACGTCCAGCTCGTGCTCTGCGCCGGCGCTCCCGACACCCCCGAGATCCTCGCCGAGGTCGAGGGCCTCGTCGCCGAGCTCGCCCGGACCCGCGCGGGCGTGGTCTGGATCCGGGAGATGCTGCCGCGCCCCGACGTGGTCGCGCTCCTGTCCGCGGCGACCGCGTTCGTCTGCCCGTCGATCTACGAGCCCCTCGGCATCGTCAACCTCGAGGCGATGGCCTGTGAGACGGCCGTGGTCGCCACGGCGACGGGTGGCATCCCCGAGGTGGTGGTGCACGAGGAGACCGGGCTGCTCGTGCCGATCGAGCAGGCCATCGACGGCACCGGCACGCCCCTGGACCCCGACCGCTACGTCGCGGACTTCGCCGAGGCGCTCACCACGGTGGTGTCCGACCCCGACCGAGCTGCCGAGATGGGACGCGCCGGTCGCCGGCGCGCGATCGAGTCGTTCTCGTGGACGGCCATCGCCGAGCAGACGAAGGCGATCTACGCGGCCCTGGTCTGACCCGGCGCGAGCCACGCGGGTCCCGGACCACGGCCTATCGTGCGCTCTTGCTCGTCGTCACGAACAGGGCATACCTTGTCGACCATGGAGCTGCTGCCGACGGCCCACGTCGACTCCTTCTGTCGCGACCACCTGCCGCCGGACGAGCAGTGGCCCGAGCTGGTGTTCACGCTGCCCGAGCTCCACTACCCCGACCGTCTCAACGCGGCCACGGCGCTGCTCGACGACGTGATTGCCCGCCACGGTGGTGACCGGCCGTGCCTGCACCAGCCGGGCCTCCCGACCTGGTCGTACGACGAGCTGCTGGCGGCCGCGAACCGGATCGCGCACGTCCTCGTCGAGGACCTCGGGATCGTGCCGGGCAACCGGGTACTGCTGCGCGGGCCCAACAACCAGTGGCTGTCAGCGGCCTGGTTCGGCGTGCTCAAGGCCGGTGCCGTCCTCGTCACGACGATGCCGCTGCTGCGCACGGGCGAGCTCGAGACCATCCACGAGATAGCCCACCTCGATGCGGCGCTGGTCGACCACCGGTTCCTCGAGGCCGTCGAGCCGCTCGACGTGCCGACCCTCGCCTTCGGTGACGACGGGTGGGCCGAGCGGGTGGCAGCCAAGCCCGCGACGTTCGACGACGTCCGCACGTCCAGCGATGACGTCTCGATGCTCGCCTTCACCTCGGGCACGACCGGTCGCCCCAAGGCGACGATGCACTTCCACCGCGACGTGCTCGCCATCTGCGACACGTTCTCCCGGCGGGTGCTGCAGCCGTCGGCGGACGACGTCTTCACGGGCACGCCGCCGTACGCCTTCACCTTCGGTCTCGGCGGCGTGCTGCTCTTCCCGCTGCATGCCGGCGCCTCGACCCTGCTCGTGGAGAAGGCGACACCGGCCGAGCTCGCCGACCTGATCGACGAGCACGCCGTGACGATCTGCTTCACCGCTCCGACGGCGTACAAGGCGATGCTGGCTGCCGGCAAGACCGTGCCGACCCTGCGCAGGGCGGTCTCCGCCGGCGAGCACCTGCCGAAGGCGACCTGGGAGGCGTTCCGGGACGCCACCGGAGTCGAGATCATCGACGGGATCGGCGCGACCGAGATGCTCCACATCTTCGTCTCGGCCGCCGGCGCCGACATCCGGCCCGGCTCGACCGGGCGCGCGGTCCCGGGCTTCATCGCGACGATCGTGGACGACGACGGCCACGAGCTGCCCGCCGGAGAGGCGGGCCGGCTGGCCGTGAAGGGCCCGACGGGCTGTCGCTACCTCGACGACCCGCGTCAGACGGCATACGTGCGCGACGGCTGGAACCTCACCGGCGACACGTTCGTCCGCGACGACGACGGCTACTTCTGGTACCAGGCCCGTAGCGACGACATGATCATCAGCTCGGGCTACAACATCGCCGCCCCCGAGGTCGAGGAGGCGCTGCTCAAGCACCCCGCCGTCGCCGAGTGCGCGGTGATCGGGGTTCCCGACGAAGCGCGCGGGATGCTCGTGAAGGCGTACGTCGTGGTCGCGGCCGGCGCCCACGACATCGGCGCGGGTGACCTGCAGGACTTCGTCAAGGCCGAGATCGCGCCGTACAAGTACCCGCGCGCCGTCGAGTTCGTCGACGAGCTGCCGAGGACCGCGACCGGCAAGCTGCAACGCTTCCGGCTGCGCGCGATCGACCCGCTGGTCGAGACCACCCCCGATGCCTGACCACTCGCCGCGGCACCTGATCCTCACTCTCTTCGGGCTCTACGCGCGGCCGCACGCCCTCTCGGTGCGCTCGCTGATCGCCCTGATGGGCGACCTCGAGGTCGATGCGGCGGCCACCCGCTCGTCGGTCTCGCGGCTGAAGAAGCGCGGCGTGCTCGAGTCGGCGCGGACCGACGGGCAGGCGGGCTACGCCCTCTCGCCCACGTCGCTCGCCGTGCTCCGCGAGGGTGACGCCCGGATCTGGTCGCGACCGCGCGCCTCGGTCGACGACGGCTGGCTGGTCGTGGTCTTCTCGGTCCCCGAGGCCGAGCGTGGCAAGCGCCACGAGCTGCGGTCGCAGCTCACCCGGCTGGGGTTCGGGACCGCCGCCCCGGGCGTCTGGATCGCCCCCGGCACGGCGTACGACGAGACCCTCGCGGCCCTGGAGCGCCAGGGGCTGGCGTCGTACACGGAGCTCTTCCGCGGCGACTACCTCGGCTCCCGGGCGCCGACCGCCCGCGTCGGCCAGTGGTGGGACCTCGGCTCGATCGCCGCTCGGTACGAGGCGTTCCTGACCGACCACCGCGGGCTGACCCGCCTCCGCGATCCCGACCCGGCCCGCGCCTTCGCGGCGTACGTCCCGATGCTCACCGCCTGGCGCCGCCTCCCCTACCTCGACCCCGGCATCCCCCTGGCCCTTCTGCCCGACGGCTGGCCCGGGGAGAAGGCCGGCGAGCTCTTCGCGACCCTCGACCGGCGCCTGCGCGAGCCCGCCGCCCGGCACGCGCACGGGTTGATCGCAAGCTGAGGCCCCGCCTCGACGGCCGTGGCTCAGAGGACGGCGTACCCCTGCACCTCGACCAGTGCGTCGGCGTCCCACAGGCGAGAGACCCCGATGCCGGCCGTGGCTGGGTAGTCGGTGCCACACAGCCGCCGCCAGACCTCGCCGATCTCGCGGGCATGGGCGCGGTAGTCGTCCATGTCGACGATGTAGATCGTCAACGAGGCCAGCCCGTCGGGGGTGCCGCCGCACGCGCCGAGGGCGACGAGCAGGTTGGCCAGCGCCTGCTCGAACTGCGCCACCACCCCGCCCGAGACGATCTCGCCGGAGGCGTCCATGCCGGTCTGCCCGGCCAGGAAGACGGTCGTCCCCCGCGCGACGACGGCGTGGGAGAAGCCCGAAGGCCTCGCGAGCGAGTCGGGGTTGATCCGGTTCAAGTCACCCATCAGCTCTGGACCGCTCCTCCGTCGACGTTGAGACCCTGCCCGTTGATCGCACCGTTGTCGACACACAGCATGACCGCAGCGGCGACCTCCTCGACGGTGACGAGCCGGCCGATCGGCTGCATGTTCTCGAGGATCCGTCTGGCGTCGGCCTCCGAGCGGCCGGTGCCCGAGGCGATGTTCGCGACCGAGGCGTCGGTCATCGGGGTGTCGACGTAGCCGGGGCACACGGCGTTCACGGTCACTCCCGTCCGGGCGACCTCGGCGGCGGCCGTCCGGACCAGGCCGAGGACGCCGTGCTTGCTCGCGGTGTACGCCGCGATCCGGGCGCTGCCCACCTTGCCCGCCACCGAGGCGATCACCACCACCCGGCCGAACCCGGCCGCGGTCATCGCGGGCAGCGCACGGCGCAGGCAGCGGAACGGCGCGGTGAGGTTGAGGTCGATCATCTGCTGCCAGTCCTCGTCGGTGGTCTCGACCAGCGGCGCCGACATCGACGCGCCGGCGTTCACCACCACGAGCTCGACCGGCCCCCACTCCTCCTCGACGCGGGCGAACACCGCGTCGGGAGCAGCGGGATCGAGCAGGTCCGCCGGGACGACGAGTGCCTCGCCGGGGAGGGCGTCCGCCACCCGACGCAGGGCAGCCTCTTCGCGGGCCACGAGCGCGACCCGGTGCCCGGCGTTCGACAGGGCCAGCGCACACGCCGCACCGATCCCCTTCGAGGCACCCGTGACCAGGGCGATCATCGTCGTACCCCGCACGACGTCAGACGGAGAGAGCCATAGAAGGCTCCGTCCGTATGACGTCCGGGGACGCTCACCGGAACGCCGGGATGCCGGTGAGGTCGGCGCCGACGGAGAGCAGGTGCATCTCCTCGGTGCCCTCGTAGGTCATCACGGTCTCGAGGTTGTTCATGTGCCGCATCACGGTGTGGTCGAGGGTGATCCCGGCGCCGCCGAGGGTGGTGCGCGCCTCGCGCGCGACGTCGATCAGCGGCGCGTACGTTGGCGTACTTGCCGTACGACACCTGGATCGGCGTCAGGGTGCCGGCGTCCTTGAGGGCGCCGAGCCGCCACGCGACCAGCTGGGCGTTGTTGACCGCCACCGCCATCAGTGCCAGCTTGCGCTGGGTGAGCTGGAACGACGCCAGCGGCCGGCCGAACTGCTCGCGCTCGCCGGTGTAGGCCAGCGACTCCTCGAGGCACGCACGGGCCGCGCCGACCACGCCCCAGACGATCCCGTACCGAGCCTCGTTGAGGCACGAGAGGGGACCCTTCAGCCCGCGCACCTCGGGGAACGCCGCGTCGGCCGGCAGCCGCAGGTCGTCGAAGGCGAGCTCGGCGGTGACCGAGGCACGCAGCGACAGCTTGCGCTTGATCGGGTGGGCCTCGAAGCCCTTCGTGTCGGTCGGGACCGCGAAGCCACGGATCCCCTGGTGTCCTGAGCCTGTCGAAGGGTCGTCGGTCTGCGCCCAGACGATCGCGACGTCGGCGAGAGTGCCGTTGGTGATCCACATCTTGGAACCGTTGATCACCCAGTCGTCGCCGTCGCGCCTGGCGTGCGTCTTCATCGAACCGGGATCGCTGCCGGCGTCGGACTCGGTCAGCCCGAAGCAGCCGATGGCCTCGCCGGTCGCCATCCGCGGCAGCCACTCCTCCTTCTGCTCCTCGCTCCCCCACCGATGCAGGGCGAACATCGCCAGCGACCCTTGCACGCTCACGAACGAGCGAAGGCCCGAGTCGACGGCCTCGAGCTCGCGGCAGGCCACGCCGTACGCCGTCGCGCTGGTGCCGGCGCAGCCGTAGCCCTCGAGGTGCATCCCGAGCAGGCCGATCTTGCCGAACAGCCGACCGAGGTCATCGGGCAGCGTGCCCTCGTCGTACCACTCGGCGACGTGCGGTGCGAGCTCGCTCCGGGCGAAGTCGCGCACGGTGTCGCGGATCGCGCGGTCCTCGTCGGTCAGCAGGTCGTCGTTGTGCAGGAAGTCGTGGGCCATGGTCTAACGCCCTTTCCAGTCGGGCTTGCGCTTCTCGTTGAACGCGGCGTGGAACTCCGCATGGTCGTGGCTGGTCATCAGCAGGGCCTGGGTCATCGCGTCGAGCTCCATGGCCGGCCCGAGCGGCATGTCGAGCTCGCGGGTGATCAGCGACTTGGTCTGCTGCAGGCCGAGCGAGGGCCCGTCGGCCAGCCGCCTGGCCAGGATCTCGCACGCGCCGTCGAGGTCGGCTGCGTCGTCCAGGAGCTGCGTCACGAGTCCGTAGCGGTCGGCGGTCTCGGCGTCGATGGTGTCGCCGAGCATGAGCAGCTCGGTGGCGCGGCCGTAGCCGACGAGCCGGGGCAGGAGGTAGGCCGCACCCATGTCGCCGCCGGACAGCCCGACCTTGGTGAACAGGAACGCGAACCTGGCCTGCGGCGTGCAGATCCGGAAGTCCGCGGCGATGGCGATCACGCTGCCGGCGCCGGCCGCGATGCCCTGGATGCCGGCGATGATCGGGATCGGGCACTCGCGCATCGCCCGGATCACGTCGCCGGTCATCGTGGTGAACCCGATCAGGCCCTCGGCGTCCATCCGGATCAGCTCGCCGATGATCTCGTTGACATCGCCGCCGCCGCAGAACCCCTTGCCCGCGCCGCGGATCACCAGCACGCGCGTGTCACCGCGGTGGGGGAGCTCGGCCAGCAGGTCGCGGAGGTCGGCGTAGGACTCGAAGGTGAGCGGGTTGAGCTTCTCGGGCCGGTTGAGGGTCACCGTGGCGACGCCGTCGGCGACGGAGAAGTCGAAGTGCTCCCAGTCGTCGGTGATCCTCGCGCTCGCGCGGTACCGCGTCACGTGTGTCCCCTCATCAGCCCGCGGGCGATGATCGTCCGCTGCACCTCGGAGGCGCCCTCGTAGATCCGCGGCGCCCGCACCTCACGATAGAGGCGCTCGAGCAGGTGGCCACGCTGGAGCCCCCTCGCGCCGTGCAGCTGGACCGCCTGGTCGACCACCCACTGCGCCGTCTCGGTCGCGAACAGCTTGGCCTGGGCCGCGCTGGTGGTGATCTCGACGCTGTCCGTCGGCCGGGCACCCTCGCCGCCGGGTCGAGCCCCCGCCTCTGCCGGCCGATCCTGTCGAGAGCCGTCGTACGCCGCCGCCGCCCGGCGGACGAGCAGGCGGCCGGCCTCGATCCGCGTCGACATCTCGGCCAGCGTGTGCTGGGTGGCCTGCTGGTCGATCAGGCGCCCGCCGAACAGCTCGCGCTCCTGCGCCCAGACCAGGCTCGCGTCGAGGGCCGCCTGGGCCATCCCGACCGCGAAGGCACCCACGCTCGGTCGGAACAGGTCGAGCGTGCGCATCGCGACCGCGAAGCCCTGGTCGACCTCGCCCAGCAGGTCGTCGCGCGAGACCCGGACGCCGTCGAAGTGGAGCGTGCCGAGAGCGTGCGGGGCCACCATGTCGAGCCGCTCGCCGGTCAGGCCCGGGCGATCGCCGGCCACCGCGAACGCGGTGACGCCGCGCGCCTTGGCGCCGGCCGTCGTCCGGGCGAAGACGGAGTAGACGTCGGCATCGGGGGCGTTGGAGATCCAGGTCTTGGTGCCGTGCAGGGTCCAGCCGTCGGCGTCGGGTCGCGCCTCCAGGGCCAGCGCACCGGCATCGGACCCGGCGTCGGGCTCGGACAGCGCGAAGGCCGGTACGACGTCGCCGCTCGCCACCCCGGGGAGCCACCGGTCGCGGGTGGCGTCGTTCCCGGACTGGAGGATCGGGTAGGAGCCCAGGCCCTGCAGGGCCAGGGCGGTCTCGGCCTCGGTGTTGACGGTGGCGAGCCCCTCGCGGAGCAGGCACAGCTGCATCGCCGCGGCATCGCGCGGGGCCTCGTCGTCGGTGCCGCCGAAGAGTCGCCGGAGGAGCCCGAGCTCGCCCATCCGCGTGACCAGCGGTCGGTTGACCGCGCCGTGCACGGCGGGGAGATCCGCGAGATCGCCGGCCACCCGCCGTACCCACTCACAGAAGTCCTGCTGCCCCTCGGTCAGCCCGAAGTCGGGCCTGCGCTCACCCACGACCCCGACCCTACCGGTCCCACTATTGCGTCTTGACAACGCTCGTCAGGAAAGCGCTATGTTGGATCAGTCCGGCACGAACCCAGCCCGGAGCGGAGGCGAGCATGCGGATCGCGGTGATCGGTGGCGGCCCGGGCGGCCTCTACTTCAGCGCGCTCGCCCAGCAGCTCGCCGCGACGAGGGGCGAGGCGGGTGGCGGACGCCATGAGATCACGGTCTGGGAACGCAACGCCCCCGACGACACCTTCGGCTTCGGCGTCGTGTTCAGCGACGAGACCCTCGGCGGGATCGAGCACGCCGACCCGGTGATCTTCGAGCAGATGCAGCGAGAGTTCGCGATCTGGGACGACATCGACGTCCACTTCAAGGGCGAGGTCGTCACCAGTGGCGGTCACGCGTTCGCCGCGATGAGCCGGCGTCGGCTGCTCGAGATCCTCCAGGCGCGGTGTCGCGAGCTCGAGGTCGACCTCCGCTTCCGGACGACGGCGCCCGACGTCCGCGAGCTCGCCGCGTCCTACGACCTCGTCGTCGCCTGCGACGGGCTCAACTCGGTCGTCCGCGCCCAGTACGCCGACACCTTCCGCCCGACCCTCGACGTGCGCGACTGCCGCTACATGTGGCTCGGCACCGACAAGGTCTTCGACGCCTTCACCTTCCACGTCCGCGACACGCCCCACGGCGTCATGCAGATCCACGCCTACCCCTTCGACGCGACCGGCTCGACGTTCATCATCGAGATGACCAGCGAGGTGTGGCGGCGCGCGGGCTTCGCGGAGTACGCCGACCGGGAGTGGGCGCCCGGCGAGTCCGACGAGAAGTCGATCGCCCTGGTCCGCGAGCTCTTCGCCGACGTCCTCGAAGGGCACGAGGTGAGGGCGAACAACTCCCGCTGGATCAGCTTCACCACCGTCCGCAACGAGTCCTGGGTGCACGACAACGTCGTGCTGCTCGGCGACGCCGCGCACACCGCCCACTTCTCGATCGGCTCCGGCACCAAGCTCGCGATGGAGGACTCCCTGGCCCTGGCCGCGTGCCTGCACGAGGAGCCGACGGTCGCCGAGGCGCTGGCGACGTACGACGAGGAACGCCGCGCGGTGGTGCTCTCCACGCAGCGTGCGGCGCAGGCGAGCCTCGAGTGGTTCGAGAACCTCGGCCAGTACGTCCACCAGGACGCCACGCAGTTCGCGTTCAACATCATGACCCGCTCGCGGCGGGTCACCTACGACAACCTCCGCGTGCGGGACCCGGGCTTCATCGCGCGCTGCGAGTCGTGGTTCGCAGCGAACGGAGGTGGCCGGCTGGACACACCCCCCATGTTCCAGCCGGTCACCCTCCGTGCCGCGACCGGACCGGGGCTCACGCTCCACAACCGGGTGATCGTCTCGCCGATGGACCAGTACGTCGCCGAGGACGGCAGGCCGACCGACTTCCACCTGCTCCATCTCGGCGGCAAGGCGCTCGGCGGCGCAGGGCTGGTGATGACCGAGATGATCTGCACCTCCCCCGAGGGTCGGATCACGCCCGGCTGCGGTGGTCTGTGGACCGACGAGCAGCGCGACGGCTGGGCTCGCATCGTCGACGTCGTGCACGCCCAGTCGGCGGCCGCGATCGGCTGCCAGCTCGGCCACTCCGGCGCCAAGGGATCGACCAAGCTGATGTGGGAAGGCATGGACGAGCCGCTCCCGTCGGGCAACTGGCCGGTGGCCGCCGCCTCGTCGGTCCCCTACTCCCCCGACAACCAGACGCCCCAGGAGCTCGACCGCGCGGGCCTCGACGCGGTCCGCGAGGAGTTCGTCGGCTCCGCGCGACGTGCAGCCGAGGCCGGCTTCGACCTGCTCGAGCTGCACTGCGCCCACGGCTACCTGCTCTCCGGCTTCCTGTCGCCGGTGACCAACCGTCGTACGGACGAGTACGGCGGCGACGTCGCCGGCCGGCTCCGGTTCCCCCTCGAGGTCTGGCACGCGATGCGCGAGGTCTGGCCCGCCGACCGCCCGATGACGGTGCGGATCTCCGCCACCGACTGGGTCGAGGACGGCCAGTCGCTCGACGACGCGCTCGCCGTGGCGGCCGCGTTCGCCGAGGCCGGCGCGGCGGCGATCGACGTCTCGACCGGACAGGTGACCAAGGCCGAGCGACCGGCGTTCGGGCGCAGCTACCAGACGCCGTACGCCGACGCGATCCGCAACCGGCTGGGCGTGCCGACGATCGCCGTCGGCGTGATCTCGTCGTACGACGACGTGAACTCGATCCTGATGGCCGGTCGTGCCGACCTGTGCGCCCTCGGACGGGTGCACCTGTACGACCCGATGTGGACCCTCCACGCCGCGGTCGAGCAGGACTACGACGGGCCGGGTGCGGTCTGGCCGATGCCGTGGCGGGCGGGCCGGCGCAAGCCGCAGACGGGCCGCTCGGACGGTCCGAAGCCGCGGCTCGAGCTGATCCGGTCGCGTGGGTCGGAGGCCGGACACCGTCGTTGGCGGCCCGGGACCGCGGACTAGCCGATCGCGCGCGAGACGGCGCGCCGGCGGGTCGCGAGGTCGATCACGTTCGACCGACCGGTCGCCGCGCGCGACCCGCGGAGCAGCCGCACGGTGACCCGGCCGTTGGCCACGGTGAGGGCGACGAGCTCCCGGGACCCGGGGTCGTACACCGCCACGGTGCCGCGGAACCGGCTCGACCGCTCCATGCTGCCCACCAGCATCCGCAGGGACGCGAGCGCGGTCGCGACCGCGGCGTGACCACGCGCCCGGAGCAGGGTGCCGTCGCGCGACGCGGCCCAGGGCATCGACTCCAGCCTGCCTCCTTCGCCCAGCCGGCGGACGTAGGCGATCTCCGGGCGGGTGAGGGGCGGCTCGATCTCGATGGCTCCGGCGAACTCGGTCGTCATCCGGTCTCCTTCCTCGTGGGAGCCGGAGTCTCTCCCCGTGGGCCTCGACGCCGCCAGTGGCCGGGCGGCGACCGGTGGACAACCGCCCGGACTCCGTGTCATCCCGCCCGGCGTGATCCACAGAGTCGCTCGAGGCGGGTGCCAGGGACGCCCGGTTTGGGTAGCGTGGGGCTGCATCGATGGCATCCGTCTCGGGAGGCACTGCGATGGCCCCACGTCGCGCGCTCGCCGGCCTGCTGGCCGCGCCCCTCCTCGGGCTGACCGGCTGCGGCGGCGACTCCTCCGTCGCCGACCCGCCCGTCCACAGCGCACCCCACAGCGTGGCGACCAGCGACCCGCCGGCACACGAGACCGCCGAGCACTTCATCCGGAGGTGGGCCGAGGCAGAGCACGCGAATGCAGAACAGCGGCGAACACGACGCCTACCTGTCGATGAGCCGGGATTGCCGGGACTGTGTCGCCGTCGCCAGGACGGTATCGCGGATCTACGCGCACGGGGCGGTTTACGAACTGGACGGCTGGACCATTCGTGAGTCACTCAGCGTTCTGGAACCGGCGGACGCAAGTACATCGAGTTGCGAGTTCATTCCGCTCCTACGACCTATCAAGACCTCTCGCAAAGCGCCGCGTCAAGGCACTTCGAAGGGGGACCTGGACACTTTCAGGTCCGTCTGACATCCCGACTGGCAACGACCTGGCTAGTCGTGAGCTTCGTCCAGGTCGCCGCGTCATGAAGGCGTGCCGGTCGCCATTGGCACCTTGTGCAATGCCTTGCCGCATCTTCGTCCAGCTGCAGCCGCCGACGGCGACTCCGGACTGCTCTGGCTGGAGGCGATCTCGAGACGCGTGCGCAATCGGCTGTATCAAGTCCGGCTCGGAGACCAACGGCTACATCTCGGCGCACTCCGACCACACGTACTCGATCCGGCCGGCCTGCGAGATCGGCGGCCTGGCGCTGTGCGCGGAGCCGGGCCACTGCAACATCGAGGGGCACGAGGGCAGCCTGTTCAACATCTACCGGGACGACGATCCCGAGCCGCTCGCCTGGCAGGCCTGCCTCACCGACGACGAGGCCACCCACCTCGGCGGGATCACCCCCGGGGCAGTGCAGCGCGCCTTCGAGCGTCTCGCCTGGCCCGCGTCGCCGCTCATCGTCCAGCCGCCCCAGGGCCAGACCCTGGTCAACTTCGACACGAACTTCTACACCACCAACACGGCCCCGACCACGCAGACCGTGACCCTCATCGGCCAGCCGGTGACGATCGAGGCGACGCCGGCGCAGTACCGCTGGCACTTCGGCTCGGACGAGCGAGAGCGACCTGAGCACCTCCGACCCCGGCGCGCCGTACCCGGACCTCCGCGTCACCCACCGCTACCTGCACGTCGGCGCGGTCCAGCCCAGCCTCGACACGACGTACGCCGGTCGGTATCGCGTGCGCAACGGCCCCTGGCACGCCATCCCGAACACCCTCACCGTCCCCGGCGCCCCCGTGGACCTCCAGGTCGTCAGCGCCACCCCCCACCTGGTCGGCTACTGAGTCCGCGTGGCAGAGGACGCGCGACGGATCGCGCGTCACGGCTGCGCACGGAGCATCCGCTCCGCGCCGTCCGCTCTTCCGGTGGCTCCCGACACCGGCTCCCGGGATCTCGTGGGTCGCCGAGGATGCGAGACTCGCCGAATGTCGTGGAGCAGCCGCCGGAACGCCTGGCCGATCGCGGTCGTCGCCGATGTCGTCGTGGTGATCGTGTTCGCCGCGGTCGGCCGGTCCAACCACCACGAGTCGGACGGGATCAGCGGCGTGTGGCACACCGCGTGGCCGTTCCTCCTGGGTACGGCGATCGCGCTGACGCTCAGCGCGTTCACGCGCACCGACCCGGTGAGCCTGGGGGCCGGCCTACGCGTGTGGCTCTGGACGGTCGTGATCGGCATGGTGGTGCGCGCCTCCCTCGGTGAGGGCACCGCGGTCGCGTTCATCGTCGTCGCCCTGGTCGTGCTGGGCGCGCTCTTCCTCGGCTGGCGCGCCGCGTTCGGCTGGCAGCGGCGGCGGAGCCGGCTCCGTCCCCGCTGAGGGCTCCGTCCCCGCTGAGGGCTCCGTCCCCGCTGAGGGCTCCGTGCGACCGGTCCGGGGACCGTGGCGCACCATCCGTGCGGATGGGCCCCCACGCACCTCGCACGCCCTACGCTGAGCACGGACAGTCGAACCCCGAGGAGGTCCGAGTGCCGACGGAGGCCGTCTCACTCCGACGGGAGGAAGCGGGCCCGCTTCCCCGCTTGGCCGCCGAGCGCGCCCGCACGGCCGCGCCGCCCGACGCTCCTCCCGACCTGACCAGCGCCCAGCAGGTCGCCCAGGACCTCGGTCCGTGGGTACCGCTCCCGATGCAGGGCGACACCCTCACCCTGTGGGAGTGCCTGGCCAGCCTCGGCGCCGTCGACCTCACCATCGCCCGGGTTGCCGAGCCCCACCTCGACGCCCTCGCCATCCTCCGTGAGGCGCGGCGGCACGGTCAGGTGCGCGAGGAGGACTGGCAGGCGCGATCGCCCGACTGGAGTGCCGCCCGCCTCTGGCAGGTGTACGCCGCCGAGGGCGGCCAGCGCCTGGTCGCCACCGAGACCGACGACGGCTGGACCCTCTCCGGAGTGAAGCCGTGGTGCTCATTGGCCGACCGCGCCACCCATGCGCTCGTGACGGCCTGGGTCGACGACGAGCAGCGTGGCCTCTTCGCGGTCGACCTCGTCCACGCGGATGTCTCCCCTTCCGCGGACGCGAGCGACCAGTCGCCCCAGTGGGCGGCGCGCGGTCTCGACCAGGTCCGCAGCACGCCGATCAGGTTCGACGCGGCCCCGGCCGTGTCGATCTGCCAACCGCAGTGGTACCTCACCCGGCCGGGCTTCTCCTGGGGTGGCGCCGGCGTCGCGGCCATCTGGTACGGCGCCTCCGTCGGGCTCGCCCGCACGCTGCGAGCCGCCGCCGAGCATCGCGACCCCGACCAGATCGCCCACCTCCACCTCGGCGCCGTCGACACCGCCCTGGCCCGGGCCCGCGCCGTCCTGGTCGAGGCGGCCCAGGTGGGCGACGACCCCGAGACCGCAGCCCCCGAGGCGGCGCTCGTCACCCAGCGCGCCCGGCAGGTCGTCGCCGACTCGGCCGAGGAGATCCTCACCCGCGTCGGCCACGCCCTCGGCCCGGCCCCGCTGACCGGCGACGAGGACCACGCCCGTCGTGTCGCCGACCTCACCGTGTACCTGCGCCAGCACCACGCGGAGCGCGATCTCGCGCGGCAGGGGGAGCAGGTGATCGGCGACGTCGGTGGCTGGCGTTGGTGGTGACCGGTCGCGAGCTCACCCTCGACGGCGTGCGACGGGTGGTCGTGCTCACTGCTCACCCCGACGACGCAGCCCTCGGCGCCGGCGGTCTCATCGCCACGGCGACCGGGGCTGGCCTCGACGTCCACCTGCTCTGCGCGAGCGACGGCAACGCCACCACGAAGGGCCGGCTCATCGACGGCGCGGCACTGACCACCACCCTGGTCGACCTCATCGGCGACGGGCGCGACACCGTCCTCGCGTCCACCTGGGCCGAGGACGGCCACCCCGACCACGAGGCCGTCGGCCGGGCTGCGGCCGCCGCGGCGCGTCGTACGGACGCCACGCACTGGCAGTTCCCCGTGTGGTTCTGGCGCTGGGCGGCTCCCGACGACCGGAGGATCCGGACCCTGCGCCCGTTCCCCCTCGGTGACCGGGTCCGCCGGGCGCGAGCGCACACCGCGGCACCCGACCGCCGCGACGACCGCGACGACCAGGAGTGGTTCGTCGTCGTGCCCGGCGCCGAGTCACCCGACCAGGAGCTGGACGCGGTCCATCGCGACGCCGAGGACCCGTGGGGGGTCGACTCACGGTGGTACGAGAGGCGCAAGCGCGACCTCCTGCTCGCAGCGCTGCCGCGCGCCCGCTTCGAGCGTGCCCTCGAGGTGGGCTGCTCCACCGGCGCCCTCACCGCGGCGCTCTCGACGCGCGCCGACCGCGTGCTGGCGGTGGACAGCTCCCGGACGGCCCTCGAGGGCGCGCGCCGCCGACTCGCCGGAGAGCCCCGGGTCGACGTCGCGCGGCTCGACGTGCCGGCCGAGTGGCCCGACGAGAGCTTCGACCTCGTGGTGGTGTCGGAAGTCGGCTACTTCCTCAGCCCGGCCTCCCTCGAGCGTCTGGTCACGCGGGTGGCGGGCAGCCTGGCGTCCGACGGCGTGGTCGTGCTGTGCCACTGGCGACATCGCGTCGAGGGCTGGGTACTGGATGCCGCAGCGGTGCACGCAGGCTTCGAGGACGAACGACTGCCCCCCGTCCAGGCCACCTATCGCGACCGCGACGTCGAGCTGCGGGTGCACGCCGCCACCTGGCCGCCGTACGACGAGTGAGTCACAGCCAGCCGTTGCGACGCGCCAGCTGAGCGGCCTCGGTGCGGTTGCGGGTGTCCGTCTTCCCGATCGCGTCGGAGAGGTAGTTGCGCACCGTGCTCGCCGACAGGTGCAGCCGGGACGCGATGTCGGCGACCGTCGACCCGTCCTCGGCGGCGGTCAGGACGTCGCGCTCCCGCGGCGTCAGGGGGCTGACGGCCGTCCGGAGCGCCGTCCCGGCGAGCTCCGGGTCGACGACGGTCGCGCCGCCGGCCACCTTCCGGATCGCCTCCGCCAACCCCTCGACCGGCCCGTCCTTCACCAGGAACCCGGCCGCACCCGCAGCCATCGCGCGCTGGAGGTAGCCCGCTCGCCCGAAGGTCGTCACCATCACGACCCGACACGCGGGCAGCGCCTCGGCCAACGCCGCCGCGGCCTCGAGGCCCGAGAGGTGCGGAAGCTCGATGTCGAGCAGCGCGACGTCGGGCCGGACCTCCAGCGCGGTCGGGACGATCTCGGCACCGTCGGCGACCTGGGCCACCACCTCGAGGTCGTCCTCGAGGTCGAGGAGGACGGCGAGGGCGCCTCGCATCATCGCCTGGTCCTCGGCCAGCAGGACCCGGATCACGCGCCGCCCCCGGGCAGGGTGGCCACCAGCCGGAACCCCTCCGTCGCTCGGCGCCACGTCGAGCTCGCCACCGGCCGAGACCACGCGGTCGCGGAGCCCTGCGAGGCCGCCGGCACGGAACGCCGGCGCAGCCGTGCCGCCGACGCCGTCGTCGGCGATGGTCAGCGCGATCCGACCGTCGAGATCGGTGAGGGCGATCCGGCATGCGCTCGCCCCGGAGTGCCGCAGCACGTTGGTCGCACCCTCGCGGACCACCCATGCCAGCACCTCGTCCACGGCCGACGCCGGTGACGCCGACTCCTCGATGACCGTCTCGATGACCGTCTCGATCCCCGCCGCGTCGAGAGCGCGCCGCGCACCGTCCAGCTCCTCGGCCAGGGTCGGTGCCCGCATCGCGTCGACCGCCTGCCGTACGTCGAGCAGCGCCTGCCGCCCGATCCGCTCGATGTCGGTGGCGTGCTCGGCCGCCGCCTCCGGGTCCCGCGCCGCCAACCGTCGTACGGCCTGGGCCTTGACCACCATCACCGACAGGGTGTGGCCGAGCAGGTCGTGCAGGTCGCGCGAGAACCGCTCGCGCTCCTCGGCCACGGCCACCCGTGCCAGCTCGGCACGGGTCCGGCGCAGCTCGGAGACGGTGTCGAGCAGCGCCGCGAACGCGGCGCTGGCCAGGCCGGCCAGCAGGACCACGACGGCCTCGGTGTAGACGCGGCTCCCCCGGTGCGGCTCGACGATCCAGGCCGCCCACATCGACGCGGCGGTCACGGCGGGAATCGCCAGGACCAGCACGCGGCCACGCAGCACGACGGAGACCGCGTTCGCCAGGAGCACCCAGGTGGGGAGCCACTGGCTGCTGCCGTGGGTGGCCCCGGCGAAGGTGGCGGCCACCATCGTCGACAACGCGACGTAGGCGCGCGCATCGCGCCAGGGGGGTCCGGCGGTCAGACCGATCGTCACCGCGGAGCCCGCGATCACCAGGATCAGCACGACCTGGAAGACCACCTCGCCCGGCGTGCCGTGCACGTCCAGCACCGGGGCGAGCAGCAGGAAGCCCGTCCACACCAGCACCGATGCGTTGCGCTGCCAGGCGCAGCCGAGCCGCTCGAACACGGCGATCACGCTACGCGTTCGGCGGGTTGCACGGTGGGGCACGCCGCGTGCCGGCGCCGGAGCCCCACGATCACGACGCCACCCACGACGAGGTGCATCGAGGCCAGGGCCAGCCCCGCAGCCAGGGTGACGGCACCCACCGGTCCCGCAAGCGACGCGGCCAGCGCCGCCAGCGCGAAGCCGGTCCAGAGCCCTTCCGCCCTCGGCGTACGGCGCTCGAGGACTCGCAGCAGGCCGCCCGCCGCGAGCGTCACGACCGTCGCGGTCACCAGCACCGAGACGAGCCCGATCTCCCGGGTGCCCGACCCCGAGTGCACGGCGAGCCGCACGCCCGACCAGTCGGGCCGCAGCCCACACCAGGGCGGCCCCTCCCGCCGAGGCCATCGCCACCGGCACGTCGTCCCGCCACGAGCCGACCGCCCGCGACTGCCGTTCCTGCACCAGCCCACGCATCGTCGTCCTCCACTCCCGCCCGGTTCCGAGCGACGATCACCACGCTAGGAAGGGCTTCGGCCGCACGGCAGAGCCGGATGTGGACAGTCGGCCACGACAAATGTCAGATGCCCCGAGCCGTGCTCTGTGGGCGACTCGTCGCGGAACCGCGGATCGTGTCGCGGACACGCCCACCGGGGCACAGCATCCGTGCGGCGTCTTCCGCCCCACGCTCGCCCCCAGACCGGCCGGACATGGACAAGCCCCCGCCGGTCATGGGGTACCGGCGGGGGCCTCTCCTCTCAGGAGATCTGTCAGCGGAGCGCGGGAGCCAGGGTGCGCACCGACAAGTTCCGTGGGTAGTTGATCGTGGTCGCGTCGAAGTGCGGTTCGGGATGCAGCGGCGAGTGCTGGCGCACCCAGCGCCGGTAGCCGATCCCGGTCATCGACTGGTAGTCGAACCGGCGCTCCCGCAGGCCACGCTCGACCTCGAGGCTGAGGCCGTCGGCGATCAGCATGCCGTGCACCTCACCGGGCCGGGCCTCGGCGCGCAGCCAGTCCACCGCCAGGGCGAGCTGGTCGAGGGCACCGATCCCGACGGCGGTGGTCTTGTTCTCCAGCACCAGCCAGTCGTCGGCCGCACCCTTGGCGCAGTCGGCGGTGAAGCGCAGCAGCAGATCGGCGCGACGACCGTCGACGAACATGTGCTGCTGACCGCGCACCCCGTCCATGTCCTCGTTGGCCAGTCGTACGGCGTACCCCAGCTTGTGCAGGAGGTCGAGGCGTGCGAGCAGCCACCCCTCGAAGGCGTCCCGGCCGGGCAGGGCCCAGATCGGGTACGGGCGAGCCCGCCCGTCCGCGTCGGGACGGAACAGAGCCAGCCACGCGTCGAGCACCACCAGCGACCGCTCCGCGTCCGCGTCGTCGATCCCCAGGCGGTCCATGCATCGGGCGAGGAGACCGAACCGGCCGATCAAGGGATACCGACCGACCGTTTCGGTCGGCAGCATCAAGGTCGTGGCCAGCTCGGACTCCGTCACGTCGACGCTCTCCGGAAGCCGCCACTGTCCGTCTCCCAGGCGGAGCAGCAACCGGTCGAGCACCGGACACCCGAGACGCCCGATCACGAGTGGCGGAGCCACGACAGAGATGTCATCAGTCACGCACTCGTCGACGGTCTCGTGCGCGATCGTGCACAGTCTGGAGACCCTGTCGTAGGACTCCCCCGTCGCCTTCATCACTGCGCTGATGACCTTGTCGGACTCAGCCATTCGCCACACCCCCCCAGATGTTGAAGGAAATGTTAGTCGCGCCGATCGACACATTTCCTGACGTAGACGGGCCAGGGGAATCTCTTTACCCGGCTGGCGAAAGCATCCTTCGAGGCTCCGTCAAACCATCCTTCGAGGCTGTGCTCAGTGCCCGTAGGTGCGGCACGGTTGCGAGCGCAGCGTGCCGCACGCGGGAGCGTGCCTCGGCACGGAGATCCCCGGTACGACGGTCAGCGCCAGCAGCGACTGGTGCCGCTTGTCGGTGGCGACCGTGACCTTCTGCCCGCGGTCGAGCGTGTCGAACGCCCACGACGGCCGTGCGTTGCCCGGCGCGTCCAGCGTGATCCGGATCCGGTCGCCCTTCCGGAACGGCTGGGCGAACGGGAAGATCTCCAGCCGCAGCTTCTGGTAGGAGCCCAAGGGCATGTCACGCGCGTCGCGCTCCAGGTCGGTGTGCACCGGCTTCACGACCGTCGAGCGGCTCGCGTCCAGCCGGCGATGGCTGGCCCGCAGCCACCCGCTCTGCACGTAGACCTCCTTGCCGTTGGGCCGGACGTCGGTGATCGTCGCCTCGAGGTCGACGTCGCGCGCCGGGGTCTTGACCCACACGTCGAGGGAGCCGCTGCCGATGGTCACGGCGTTGTGCTTCAACGGCGAGGTGATCCACCCCAGGCCCTTGCCCTTCGGGATCTGCCGCCAGTCGTACGTCGGCTTCGCGCCCCAGATGTTGTTGCCCCCGGACGGGTCGAAGTCGGTGGTCGGCAGCGCCTTCGGGTCGGCGGAGAACGAGCGCGCCGGCGCCTTGCCGCGACCCACCTTCACCGGCTTGCCGGAGAGCCTGCCGCCCGGGTGGAGGTAGAACCTGGTCACCTTGCGGCCCGGGATCGGCCACGACGAGAAGGTCCTCACGAACCTCGCCGCGGGGGCGCCGGTCGGCTCCCCCTTCGCGGCACCGCTCTCGAACATGATCCGGATGTGACCTGAGGAGCTGTACTTCTTCAGGGCCTGCGCGTAGGTGAGGCCGTTGTAGTTGATGCCCGGCACACTCTTGAGCCCGGTGATGCCGGTGACCGACGCGGCCAGCGTGGGTCCGACGAGGCTCGACAGGCCGGTGGACGGCACCTTGTGCGCGACGTAGAGGTCGAGGAAGTCGACGTAGCGGTTGAAGGACGTCAGGTTCGCCAGGGACTCCACGTGGCCGCCGTTGGAGATGGTCGCGTAGAAGGCGGGTGAGTGGGTGAACCTGTTCAGGAAGTCGGGAAAGTGCCCACCGGTCTGCTCGTCCTGCCACGCGCCGGCGAGGTAGACCGGCACGTTGATCTTGCTCGCGAACCGACTCGGGTCGATCTGTGCGTAGTAGGTCTTGTTGTAGAAGTGGTTGTCGCTGATCAACGCCACGGGGTCGGGGTTCTGGTCACGGACGAGCTGGTTGTCCGCGCACCAGTCGGCGCCGGCGTTCACGGCGTCGTGCTCCCAACCCTCGCCGTAGGACTTGGCGTTCTCGTAGCGCGCGCTGGCCCACGGCACGGCGAAACCGGTGTTGAGGATGCCGCCCGGCCAGAGTGTGGCGCGGTAGCTGTCGTCGAGGACGGACAGCGGTGTGATCGCCGCCAGGTGAGGCGGTTGGGTCCGCGCGGCGTAGAGCTGCGAGATGCCGGGGTAGGAGATGCCGACCAGGCCGACCTTGTGGAACTTCGCCCACGGCTGCGCGGCGATCGCCTCGATGGCGTCGTACCCGTCGAGGCTCTGCACCGGCTCGAACGGCTCGTAGGAGCCCCCCGAGCAGCCGGTGCCGCGGATGTTCACGCCCACGTAGGCGAACCCGAGGAGGTTGAAGAGCCTCGGGAACGTCGTCTCGGCGGGGTTGCTCGGGTCGTAGCCGGAGTACTCCACGACCGTGGGGTAGGGCCCGTTCGCTGCCGGTCCGGGCAGCCGCACGTTGGCCGACAGGGTGGTGCCGTCGCGTGTCTCGATCTCGTTGAAGCCGGAGTAGGCGCCGAGACCGTCGCCGCTCCAGCCCGCCTTCAGGCTCTGGTTGTCGTAGAACGACTGTCCCGGAGCCGGTGCCTCGAACGCGGTCACCTCCGCGCCCGCGCCGAGGACGACCGTGTGGTCGTCGGCGTCGCGGACGCTGTAGGTCCCGGGCGCCAGCATCCGCCACAGGAAGCTGCCCTGGGCATCGACGGTTCCCGTGCCGGCCACCGAGTCGTCAGCAGCAACCAGCTCGAGGTTCTCCCCGGGCGTCGCGTTCAGGACCTCGAGCTGGGTGGCTCCGGGGCGCAGGATCGCGCTCGGCGGCGGCGCGGCCGAGGCCGACGTCGAGGCGGACCCGACCACCGTGAGCGCGGCGAGCCCGAGAGCCAGGGCGGCGAGGAGTGTGAGGAGGGCGCGACCGATCGGCGTACGACGAGGCATGAGCGGATCGTGCCACTCGCGACCGACCTGCGCACCCTCTTGGGCGATCGAGTCGCCACCAGTTCGAGACGGAGGCAGTTCGAGACGGAGGGTGCCTGCCCTGCTCCGATCAGCCCACCCCCGGCCGCCTGGCGGCGGTTCGCGCCCGGGTGCGGGCCATGTCGGTCCTTGTCGATGTTTCGGGTCCCCTGACAAGAGACACGTCGATGGTAGGGGGTCGAGGCCGCCTTCTGCGGGATCTGGGCGGGATCTGGGCCGGTTCGGGTCGTCCGCGAGCCGCCGACCGGGAATCGGAGGCGGCCGGTCGCGGTTGCCCCTCCATGACCGAGAAGCCTGTCCTCGTCCCGGGCCCGGACCACCCGATCGCCGTCACCCCGGCCGGCGTCACCGTGACCGTCCGCCTCGGCGGGCGGACCATCGCCAAGACCGATCGGGCGCTCGTGCTCCAGGAGGCGAGCTATCCGGCCGTCCACTACCTGCCTCTGGAGGACGTCGAGGACGGCGTGCTGCGGCCGTCGTCGCACGAGACCTACTGCCCGTTCAAGGGCGACGCCTCCTACTACTCCCTGCTGGACGGCGACACCGTCATCGAGGACGCCGTCTGGACCTACGTCGCGCCCTACGACGCGGTCGCCGAGATCGCGAACCACGTCGCGTTCTACCCCCAGCACGTGGAGATCTCCGCGGCCTGACTCGACGCCGCAGAGCGCTGACCCGGCTCGTGTTGACGCCGTAGAGCGCTGACCCGGCTCGTGTTGACGCCGTAGAGCGCTGACCCGGCTCCGGTTTCCGTCCCGACCGGCGGGGTACGGGCACGACATGGCTGTGACGAGCTTCCAGGATCTTCCCCTCGCCGACCGCGACCGTGACTGGGACGGCGATGCCGCCGAGAAGCGGGTGCGGGCCTGGGCGGGGGCGGAGGACGAGCCGAACGAGAAGTACCGCGACGCCCACGTCTGGTACGACGCCGACAAGAAGGGGAACTTCACGGCGTACAAGCTGCTGATCGCCGATGTGATCGACGGTCGGCTGACCGCGGTGCCCCACGGTGTGATGGCCGCGGCGAACGTGATGGAGGGCGGACGCGGCGGCGTCGACCTCCCCGACCACGACGTCGACCGGGTCAAGAGCCACCTGGCGAAGTACTACGCCAAGCTGGGCGAGGACGCCCCGTGGGACCGGGAGTGAGCAGGCGGAGTCAGGGTCGCCAGATCGCCGCTTCGACCGTGTCGCCGTCGGAGGCGAACACGTCCGGCGGCGGCCAGCTGGAGGTGGTCACCGCGGCCGCCAGCAGGTCGGCGAGCTCCGGGCTCTCGGGGTGGGCCTCGTCGGCGAGCAGGTCCCAGTAGCCGACCTTGGTGCCGTCCGCCCGGGCGACGTAGAGCCAGTCCTTGCCGTGGCGGCGCCACCGCAGCAGGACGAACTCGTCCTTCGTGGCCTTGTGCGACATGTCGTGGACCCCCTCGCGAGGTCTCCTTTGTAGGCGGGCGGACGGCCCGCTGTCCCTCGATCGCCCCAACCTCGACCGATCGGCCATCGGGGCGTGGTCACCCCACGCCAGGTGCTGGCTCCGGACGGCGGCTGGCCCCGGACCGCTGCTGGCCCCGGACCGCTGCTGGCCCCGGACCGCTGCTGGCCAGCCACCCGGCATGATGTGGGTCATGCCGAGCCCGACCAGCGAGCGCAATGTCCTCGGCGGGCCGCTGGACCCGTGCGGCACCGATCCGGTCACCGGCTTCTTCCGCGACGGCACCTGCACGTGCGGCGACGAGGATCTCGGGCTGCACGCGGTGTGTGCGGTGGTGACCGCGGAGTTCCTCGAGCACCAGCGGTCGGTCGGCAACGACCTGTCCACGCCCGTACCGGCCTACGACTTTCCGGGGCTGACGCCCGGCGACAGCTGGTGCGTGGTCGCGGCCCGGTGGCTGCAGGCCTACCGCGACGGGGTCGCGCCACCGGTCGTGCTCGCCGCGACCAACGAGCGGGCCCTGGAGGTGATCCCGCTGTCGGTCCTGCGGGACCACGCCGTCGACGTCCCGCCCGACCCGAGCGCGCTGACCTGAGGCGGTGCCGCAGCGGGGACGCGTGGACGGAAACCCCGGCGCCCGCCCGTGATGAGCGGGCGCCGAGCCCCCGGGTCAGACCCTCAGCGGACCGTCACCTTCCGGTGTGTGGCCCCCGGCCGGCCGTGGCTTTCGATCTCGGTGAGGGCGATGGTGCGCCGACCGGGACGGACGCTCGGACGCTAGACCCGATGCATCGTCTACCGATAGGTGCGTCCGGCCGAGCCCGGAACTTCTTCGCACTTTCTCAGGATCGACCGCGGTGTCAGGATCCCCGGGTGAGCACCAGTCCCGAGCGCTACCGTGCGCTGGCCGAGTCGTCGTGGCGCTGGGTCCTCGACCAGGTGCGCGACGGCGACGCCGGCCTGTGGCTCCCGGAGCGCCCCGACCAGACCGAGCCGGGCGACTACCCGTACGGCATGCACTCCGGCGTCGGCGGTCTCGCCCATACCCTGGCCGAGGTGCAGCTGACCCGGGCGCTCACCGCGCAGGAGCAGGAGCTGGCAGCCGGGATCGCCGACACCCTGGTCCGCCGGATCCCCGACGAGACCGAGTACGACTACTTCGACGGGCTGGTCAGCACCGTCGGGATCCTGACGTCGCTCGGCGTCCCCGGCCCCGAGGCGGCGGTGGCCCGGCTTCGCGAGCTGGCCACGCCCGACGGCTGGCAGGCCTCGTGGATCGCCCCGCCCAGAGCCGTGGCCGAGGGGCGGTGCAACGACGCGACCCTCGGGACCGCCAGTGTGCTGCTCGGCGCCGTCTGGGCGCTGCGGTACGGCGTGCCGGGCGCGGCCGAGCTCGCCGCGCACGCCGCCGATCTGCTCGTGTCGGAGGGCGAGGAACGCGACACCGGCGTCTACTGGCCGTTCGTCCCGCTGCGGTTCCTGCTCGGCGACGACGTGGTGATGCCGAACTGGTCGCACGGCCAGGCCGGCATCGCCGGCTCGCTCGCCGCCGCCGGTGCCGCCCTGGACCGGCCCGACCTGGTGGAGGCAGCCGCGCGTGGGGCCGAGCACCTGCTCTCGCTGGGCGACACCAGCGACGGCGGCCTCCGGCTGGAGCACCGGATGCCGGGCCAGGAGGACCTCGACACCTTCACCTACACGTGGTGCCACGGACCGGCCGGCACGTCGCTGTTGTTCGCTGCCCTCGACCGCGCCGGGGTCCGCACGGTCGGTGACCGATCGCCGTACGACTGGGAGCGCGCGTGCCTGCACTCGCTCCGCGTCTCGGGGATCCCCGAGCGGCTCCACCCCGGCTTCTGGGACAACGACGGGCGTTGCTGCGGTACGGCGGGCGTCGGCGACGTCGTCCTCAACGTCTGGCAGCGCTCGGGTCTCCACGACGACCTCGCCTTCGCGACCAGGCTCGGCGACGCCCTCGTCGACCGCGCGATCCAGGCCGGCGACCGGACCTACTGGCGTTTCGTCGAGCACCGCAACGCCGACCCACTGAACCCACCGGGTCCGGGCTGGATGCAGGGCGCCGCCGGCATTGCGGCCTACCTCTTCCGGCTCGCGCGCGTGCTCGAGCAGGGACGTGCGGCCGAGGCCGTCGCCCGCATGGACACCTGGTGGGCGCTCCCCTGAGACCGGCCTTGTCCGGCGTACGCCGCCGGTCTAGCGTCCGGAGCATCGGACCCCGAGGACAGGAACGCTCATGCCCGAGACCATCGACCCGAAGACCATCGACCCGAAGAGCATCGACCCGAAGAAGACGGCCGTCGTCCTGATCGAGTACCAGAACGACTTCACCACCGAGGGCGGCGTGCTCCACGACGCCGTCGCCACGGTCATGGACCAGACCGGCATGCTCGGCAACACCCGCCAGGTGGCGGAGGCCGCGCGCCAGGCAGGCGCCACGATCATGCACGCACCGATCACGTTCGCCGAGGGCTACCACGAGATCTCCGACCACCCCTACGGCATCCTCAAGGGCGTCGTCGACGGCAAGGCGTTCGTCAAGGGGTCGTGGGGTGCCGCGATCACCGACGAGCTGGCCCCGCAGGACGGCGACATCGTCGTCGAGGGCAAGCGCGGCCTCGACACCTTCGCCAGCACCAACCTCGACTTCATGCTGCGCAGCAAGGGCATCGAGACGCTGGTCCTCGGCGGGTTCCTCACCAACTGCTGCGTCGAGTCGACGATGCGCAGCGGCTACGAGAACGGCTACCAGGTGATCACGCTCAGCGACTGCGTCGCTGCGACGTCGCCCGAGGAGCACGAGAACGCGTTGAAGTACGACTACCCGATGTTCTCCGAGTCGATGACCTCTGCGGAGTTCGTCAAGGCCCTCGACGCCTGACCCGGCCACGGGCGCCCCTGCGGAATGATCCGGGGTGCCGGCGCGTTCAACACGTAGTTGAATTCGCAACGACCGAGGCAGGATGAGAGACATGCAGTTCGGCATCTTCACCGTGGGCGACGTGACGCCCGACCCCACCACGGGCCGGACGCCGACCGAGCACGAGCGGATCAAGGCGACCGTCGCGATCGCCAGGAAGGCGGAGGAGGTCGGCCTCGACGTCGTCGCACTGGGCGAGCACCACAACCCGCCGTTCATCGCCTCCGCGCCCACCACGACGCTCGCCTACATCGCTGCGCAGACCGAGCGAGTGGTCCTGTCGACGGCGACCACGCTGATCACGACCACCGACCCCGTGCTGATCGCGGAGAACTACGCCAAGCTCCAGCACCTCTCCGACGGCCGCGTCGACCTGATGATGGGCCGCGGCAACACCGGGCCGGTGTACCCCTGGTTCGGCAAGGACATCCGCGACGGCATCGAGCTCGCGATCGAGAACTACCACCTGCTCCACCGGCTCTGGCGTGAGGACGTCGTCGACTGGGAGGGCAAGTTCCGGACGCCGCTCCAGGGCTTCACGTCCACGCCCCGGCCGCTCGACGGCGTACCCCCGTTCGTCTGGCACGGCTCGATCCGCTCGCCTGAGATCGCCGAGCAGGCGGCGTACTACGGCGACGGGTTCTTCGCCAACCACATCTTCTGGCCGGCGTCGCACACGCAGCGGATGGTCGAGCTCTACCGCCGCCGCTTCGAGCACTACGGCCACGGCACCGCCGACCAGGCCATCGTGGGCCTGGGCGGCCAGGTCTTCATGCGAGCCAACAGCCAGGACGCGGTCGCCGAGTTCCGCCCCTACTTCGACAACGCACCGGTCTACGGCCACGGCCCGTCGCTGGAGGACTTCACCCGCGAGACCCCGCTGACGGTGGGCTCGCCACAGCAGGTCATCGAGCGCACGCTGGGCTTCCGTGAGTACGTCGGCGACTACCAGCGCCAGCTCTTCTTGATCGACCATGCCGGGCTGCCGTTGAAGACCGTCCTCGAGCAGCTCGACCTCCTCGGCGAGGAGGTCGTCCCGGTCCTGCGTCGCGAGTTCGCCGCGCTCAAGCCGGCGCACGTCCCCGACGCGCCCACCCATCGGAGCCTCGTCGCCGCCTCGCTGGTCGAGACGGTCGACCCGGTCGAGACGGTCGACCCGGTCGAGACCGAGGTGACGGCATGACCGACGTCGTGGTGGTCTCCGCCGGCATCTCGGTCCCGTCGAGCACGCGCCTTCTCGCCGACTCCCTCGCGGCGGCGACGCAGCGCGCCCTGCACGCGCTCGGCCAGGAGTCCGAGGTCGAGGTCATCGAGCTGCGAGACCTCGCCCACCTGATCACCGACAACCAGCTGACCGGGTTCGCGTCCGGCGCCCTGGTCGACGCCGTACGACGGGTGGCCGAGGCGGATGCCGTGATCGCGGTCACCCCGGTCTTCAGCGCGTCGTACTCCGGGCTCTTCAAGATGTTCTTCGACGTGCTCGAGGAGGGCGCCCTGGCAGGTAAGCCCGTGCTGGTGGCCGCGACGGCCGGCACCGCTCGCCACTCCCTGGTGCTCGACTACGCCCTGCGCCCGCTGTTCGCCTACCTCCGTGCCGACGTCGTCCCGACCGGGGTCTTCGCGGCCAGCTCCGACTTCGGAGCAGGCTCGGTCGGTACGACGGGCTCCCTGTCGGCCCGCATCGACCGCGCCGCCACCGAGCTCGCCGACCAGGCGCTCCGTCGGGGGACCGTCCTGCCCGAGGACCCCTTCGCCGACCCCACGCCCTTCGAGGACCTGCTCGGCAACCTCTGAGGCAGCCGGGGCCTCAGTGCTCCGCGTCGGTGACGGGCTCCTCGGCACTCATCGGCCCGGGCACGACCGCAGAGGCGTACGCCTGCCGGCCGGGATGCCGCAGGGCGCACAGGAACGAGGCGGCCAGGGCGAGGCACATCCCGATGAGCACGGCCTGCGTCCCGGTCGCGAAGTCGTGCCGCACCGCCGCCTCGATCGGTGCGCGCAGTGCGGCCGGAGCCGACTGCAGCGAGCTCTGTGAGGGTGGACCCGACGCCTGGGTGACGTCCTTCAGCCCGGACGAGGGAACGCCGAGACGTGCCAGCGCGGTCGAGAGCCGATCGCTGAACACGGTGCTCAGCACCGTGCCGAGCACCGCCAGACCGAACGTCGAGCCGTAGTTGCGCACCGTCTGGGTGATGCCGGTGACCTCGCCGTACGACGCGTTGATCGACCGGTTGACAGCGTCGGTGCTGGCGGGTCCGAGCACCAGCCCGATGCCGGCCGAGGCCATCACGATGTAGGGCCACTGCGCGCTCAGGCTGTAGTCGTGCACCTTGGTGCTCCAGAGCGCGAAGCCCACCGCCGACAGCGCACTGCCCACGATGAGCGGACGACGCGCACCACCGCGGTCGAGCATCCGCCCGCCGACCTGGGCGGCCGGAGCGAACCCGGCGAAGATCACCAACAGGTAGAGGCCGGCCTGGTCGGCGTCGTACCCGAGGACGAGCTGCGCGTAGATGCTGGCGAAGAAGAACAGCGGGACGAACGCGACGTTGGACAGCAGCAGCACCGCATTGTCGACCACGAAGGCCCGGTCGCCGAAGATCCGGACCTTGATCAACGGCACCTCGACTCGCATCTCGAAGACGACGAAGGCCGCCAGCACGGCGAGGCCGCCGATGATGCACAGCCAGGTCGCCGGGTTGTCCCACCCCCACGGAGCAGCCTGCTCGAAGCCGATCACCGACAGCCCCATGCCCAAGGCCACCAGCGCGGCACCGGTCCAGTCGATCCGCTCGGCTCGGCGGGGCGAGACGACGTGCGACCTGGCCAGCAGCACCAGCGCGACGAGGGCCACCGGCACGTTGATCCAGAAGATCGCGCGCCATGTCCACTGGGTCAAGAAGCCACCGGCGATCGGGCCGATCGCGGTCAGACCTCCGCTGATCCCGAAGAACAGAGCCAGGGCCCGGCCCCGCTCCTGGATCGGGAACGCCGCGACCACGATGGCCAGCGCAGCCGGCACCATCAGCGCTGCCGAGGCGCCCTGGGCCACCCGGAAGACGACGAGCCAGGTCTGGGCGATGCTGGTCTCGGGGGTGAAGCCGCACAGGGCCGACGACGCGGCGAAGCCGACGATGCCGATGGTCACCATCCGACGCGAGCCGAGCACGTCGGCGAGGCGACCGCCGAGCGCGAAGGTCGCAGCCAGGGCGAGCAGGTAGGCGTTGACGGCCCAGGTCGTCCCCGACCGGGTCAGGCCCAGGTGGGCCTGGATGCTGGGCGAGGCGATCGCCACGATGGTCTGGTCGATGAACGTCATCGCGACCGCGAACAACATCGCGCTCAGCGCGACGTAGCGAGACGGGACCGACACGGTGCTCCCCCTTCGTGTGCTGGCGCGACGTTACGCTGTAACACATGGCCCGTCCACCCCCGCAGACCCGCTCCTCCTCGGCCCCCACATCGCCCGACGGCGCCGCCATCGCCGAGGCCGCACTGCGGGTGCTCCACGAGGGCGGACCCGGGGCGCTGTCGTTCCGGCGCGTCGCGTCCGTGCTCGGTACGTCGCACATGACGGTGCACCGACACTGTCGCAACGTGGACGGCCTCCTGGACCTCTGTGCCGACCACCTCGCTGCCTCGTTGCCCGAGGTCGACCCTGCGCTGCCGTGGGCCGAGGCGAGTGAGCAACGCTTCACCGCGCTCTACGACCTGATGAGCGCGAACTCGTCCCTGGTCGCGCTCCAGCGCGGTCGGCCGTGGCTCGGCGCCGAGATGATGCGCCGCTTCTCCGAGCCGGCGCTCGCGACCAGCCTCGCCGCCGGACTCACCCTCGACGAGATGGTCCGGTCCCACCGGACCTTCTACATGTTCACGGTCGGCTGCGCGCTGACGTCCGACACCTACGACGTCGTGCGCGGTCGCCGGGCCCTGGACGACCTCGATCCCCTCCAGGCGCCCGTCCTGGCAGCCTCGCGCGACCGGATCGGGGTGGAGCACCAGCCGAGAGACGACTACGTGCGGGGCCTGCGAGCGCTCATCGCCGCCGCCGCTCCGCCCGGTGGCGGGGTCAGCGCCGGCGACTGAGACGGCTCGGGGCCTGCCCCCGGAGCGTCACCGCCCCCACCACCTCATCCGCACCGGGTGATGCCGAGGGGGACCACGACCGCCACACTCGGAGGCGTTGCCGGACTGTCCGCTGACCAGAGGAGGCCGCCACGTGGTGGTGAACGCAGCCGTCCAGACCCTCGGCGCGCTCGCTGTCGACCCGGTGCCCTGGGCCCGGTCGCAGATGGCGTTCACGCTCGCCTTCCACATCATCTTGGTGCCGCTCGGCGTGTCCTGGGCCTTCATGACGCTGATCGCCAACTACCGCGCGCTCAGGCACGACGACGCCGACGCGTTGCTGCTCGCCCAGCGGTGGTCGAAGTACATGGCGGTGACGTTCGCTGTCGGCGCGGTGACCGGCACGGTCCTGAGCTTCGAGTTCGGACTGCTCTGGCCGAAGTTCATGGGCCAGTGGGGCGAGGCGTTCGGCGTGCCCTTCGGCTTCGAGGGGATCTTCTTCTTCACCGAGGCGATCTTCGTCGCGATCTACATCTTCGGCTGGCGGCGGATGCGCCCCTGGGCGCACTTCTGGACCGGGGTACCGATCGTGGTCGCCGGCATCTTCGGCGCCGCGTCGGTGGTGGCCGCGAACTCGTGGATGAACTCGCCCGAGGGCTTCACCCTCGACTCGGCCGGGAACGTCGTCGACGTCGACCCGGTGGGCGTCATCTTCAACAAGGCCATGCCGCTCGAGACCGCCCACATGCTCGTCGCGGCCTACCTGGTCGGCGGCTTCATGATCGCCTCCGTCTACGCCGCGGCCATGCTCAAGGGCCGTCGCGACCGCTATCACCGCACGGGCTTCGTGATCGCCTTCACCGTCGCCGCCATCGCGACCCCGATCCAGATGGGCGTGGGTGACGCGCTGGCCCGCTGGGTCTACAACGAGCAGCCGGAGAAGTTCGCGGCCATCGAGCTGGTCCCGCAGACGTCCAGCGACGTTCCGGAGACCCTGCTGGGCAAGCTCAACGCGGACGGCCAGGTGCAGGGCGGCATCCCGATCCCCGGCCTCGCCTCGTGGCTGTCCGATCCCAGCACCGGCAAGAACACCGTGGTCAAGGGCCTCGACAGCGTCCCGGTCGCCGACCGGCCGACCACGTCCGAGGTGAACGTCGTCCACCTCGCCTGGGACGTCATGGTCGGTCTCGGGACCCTCCTCTTCCTGCTCTCGCTCTGGTACGGCGCGAGCTGGGCGATACGCCGCCGGATGCCGACCAACCGCGTCTTCCTCTCGTTGGCCGCGGCCTCGGGGGTGCTGGCCGTGATCACGATGGAGGCGGGCTGGGTCGTGACCGAGGTCGGCCGACAACCCTGGATCGTCTACAACTACATGAAGGTCGAGGACGCGGCGACGGCCAACACCGGCGTCTGGATCACCTTCATCGTGGTGACGTTGCTCTACCTCGCCCTGGGCGTCACCGCGATCCTGGTCCTGCTCGGGATGGCGCGCCGATTCCGGCGAGCCGGCGGCTTCGCCGGGGTCGACAGCCCGTACGCACCCTCCGACGACGACGTCAGGGAGACCGAGGGGGCGGCCCGATGAGCGACCTCGTGGCGGTCGTCCTCCTGCTGGGCCTCACGGCGTACGCCGTGCTGGGCGGCGCGGACTTCGGTGCCGGCCTGTGGGACCTGACCGCTGGCCCTCCGGAGCGCGGAGCCCGCCCACGGGCGCTGATCGAGCACTCCCTGGGTCCGGTCTGGGAGGCCAACCACGTCTGGCTGATCTTCGTCTTCGTGGTGTCGTGGACCGCCTTCTCCGAGGCCTACGCCTCGATCATGCTCACCCTGTTCGTGCCGCTCACCCTGGCCGCGCTCGGCATCGTCTTCCGTGGGGCGAGCTTCGCGTTCCGCAAGTCGGTCGTGACCCTGCGTCACCGCCGGCTCTTCGGGGCCGCGTTCGCCGCCTCCTCGGTGCTGGTGCCGTTCTTCCTCGGCACGGTCGCCGGTGGCATCGCGTCCGGCCGGGTCCCGGCGGGCGGCCAGGCAGGGGACTGGATCGACAGCTGGCTCAACCCGACGTCGCTGGTGACCGGCGTGCTCGCCGTCGTCGCGGTGGCCTACCTCGCGGCGGTCTATCTGGTCTGGGAGGCGCGTCGCGACGACGACCCGGAGCTGGCCGAGTACTTCCGACGGCGGGCTCTCGTCTCCGCCGTGCTCGTCGCCGTCGTCGCCGCCGTGGGCATGGTCGTGCTGCACAGCGACGCGCCGTACCTGTTCGACGGGATGACCGGGAAGGCGCTCCCCGTCGTCGTGGTCGGGGTGCTGTGCGGGCTCGGCGCCCTGGTCCTGTTGGCGCGAGGTGCCCCGCGCGGTGCCCGTCTGCTCGCCGTGCTGGCGGTGGCCGGGATCGTCATCTCGTGGGGAGTCGCGCAGTGGCCCTACCTGCTGCCCGAGAGCCTCACGGTGTCCGACGCGGCCGCGCCGACCGGCACCCTGCAGGCCCTCGTCGTCGTGGTCGTGCTGGCGGCGGTGACCGTCGGGCCGGCGTTCGTCCTCCTCTACGTGCTCGACCAGCGCAGCCTGCTGCCCGAGGAGGGCGTGCACGACCTCGCCGACGGGGCCGAGGGCTGAGGGTCGGGGCTGGGTCTGGCGGCCGGGGGCTGAGCGGCCGACAGCGCAGATCATCCCGGTGGGGTGATGCCCCGTGGCCCCCACCGGACCAGGCTGGAGACACCGCGGAGCACCGGTGCTGCCGATGACCACTCGAAGGACGGCGACGTGAGCACGACCTCTCCCTTCCCACCCATCGCCGACTACGGCTTCCTCTCCGACTGCCACACCGGCGCCCTGGTCGCACCCGACGGCTCGGTGGACTGGCTGTGCCTCCCGTCCTTCGACTCCGCCAGCGTCTTCGGCAACATCCTCGACCGGGGCGCCGGCTCGTTCCGGTTCGGCCCGTACGGGATCAACGTGCCGACGGCCCGCACCTACGTGCCCGGCACGAACGTGCTGCAGACCACCTGGCACACCCCCGGCGGCTGGATCCAGGTGCAGGACGCGCTGGTGATGGGTCCACGCCAGGGTCCCGACACCGTGACGCCTCACACCCGACCACCGGCCGACGACGACGCGAGGCACCTGCTCGTGCGCACCGTCGTGTGCCTGGAGGGCACGGTGGAGGTCGAGATGGTGTGCGAGCCGGCGTTCGACTACGGGCGGATCGAGGCGGCGTGGACGCTGGCCGACGACGAGGGCCATCGCGCGGACGCGTCCGACGGCACCTCCGCCCAGTTCCGGCTGAGCACCGACATGCTGGTCGGGGTCGAGGGCGGAACGGCCCGCGCCCGCCACGTGCTCCACAAGGGCGAGCGCGCGTTCTGCGCCCTCTCCTGGGCGGAGGACTTCGCCGCCCCGACCGACGCGGTCGAGGCAGCCGTCCACGTCGACGAGACCGTCCGGTTCTGGCGCGACTGGCTGGCGCGGGCGCGGATCCCCGACCACGCCCTGCGGCACCCGCTCGAGCGCTCGGCCCTCACGATCAAGGGGCTCACCTACATGCCGACCGGGGCGACCGTGGCCGCACTCACCACGTCGTTGCCGGAGACGCCCGGAGGGGAGCGCAACTGGGACTACCGCTACACCTGGATGCGCGACACGACGTTCACCCTCCAGGCACTGCACTACCTGAACCTGGACTGGGAGGCCGACGAGTTCATGCAGTTCGTCGCCGACCTCGAGCCCAACCCGGACGGCGGCCTCCAGATCATGTACGGCATCGACGGCCGGCGCGACCTCACCGAGTCGATCCGGGACGACCTGACCGGCTACGAGGGAGCGCGACCCGTGCGCCTCGGCAACGGCGCCTTCGACCAGCGCCAGAACGACGTGTTCGGGGCCGTCCTCGACTCGATCCTGCTGCACACCCGGCGTAGCCAGCACCTGCCGCGGCGGCTGTGGCCGCTCGTCCAGTCGCAGGCGGCGGGAGCGATCGCCGCCTGGCGCGAGCCCGACCAGGGCATCTGGGAGGCGCGTGGCAAGCCCCAGCACTACGTGTCGTCGAAGCTGATGGGCTGGGTCGCCCTCGACCGGGCGGCGAAGCTGGCCGCGATCCGCGACGACGGCGCGAGCGAGCAGGAGTGGTCCGCGATCGCCGACGAGATCAAGGCCGACATCCTCGCCCACGGCGTGAGCGAGCGCGGCGTGCTGCGCCAGCACTACGACACCGACGCCCTCGACGCCTCCACGCTCCTGGCACCGCTGTTCGGCTTCCTCCCCGGTACCGACGAGCGGATGCGCAACACCGTCACCGCGATCTCGGAGGAGCTGACGGAGAACGGCTACGTCCTGCGCTACCGCACGGACGAGACCGACGACGGCCTGTCCGGCAAGGAAGGCACGTTCCTGATCTGCTCGTTCTGGCTCGTGTCGGCCTTCGGGGCGATCGGTGACATGGAGCAGGCGACCAGCCTGATGGAGCGCCTGCTCCGGATCTCCTCGCCGCTCGGTCTGTACGCCGAGGAGTACGAGGTCGAGCGTTCGCGGCACCTCGGGAACTTCCCGCAGGCCTTCTCGCACCTCGCCCTGATCCAGGCGGCCGCGCGGATCATCCTCAACGACCGTCTGGAGGAGCTCTCGCTGTGAGCGTCGTGGTGCTCGGAGGAGGCCTGGCCGGTGTCGCCTGCGCCCACACCCTCGGGGACGAGGGCGTCGACGTCGTGCTCGTGGACCGCAACGACTACCACCAGTTCCAGCCCCTGCTCTACCAGGTGGCCACCTCGCAGCTGCCCGCCGAGGACATCGCCCGGCCGCACCGGACGATCTTCTCGAAGTACCCCACCGTCGAGGTGCGGACGGCGGAGGTGACGGCGATCGACCCCGACAACCGGAGCGTCACCCTCGGCGACGGCTCCGTCATCACCGGGTCCCACCTGGTGCTGGCTGCGGGCGGCCAGGCCGAGTACTTCGGCGTACCGGGGGCGGCCGAGCACGCGTTCCCGCTCTACTCGGTCGCCGACGCCGAGCGGCTCCGGCTCCACTTCCAGGAGCTGGTCGAGTCGGCCGGGGACGACGCGCAGGCCCTCGACGAGAGCCTCGACGTCGTCGTGGTCGGTGGTGGGCCCACCGGCGTCGAGGTGACCGGCGCGCTGGCCGAGCTGACCCGGGCGCTGGCTGCACTGGGTGAGATCCCGCGTCCCGGGCGGATCTTCCTGGTGGACCGGGGCACGGCCCTGCTGGGTGCGTTCTCGGACAAGTCCCACTCCTACGCCCACCAGAAGCTCACCGAGCACGGGGCCGACATCCGTCTCGAGACCGGCGTCGCCTCGGTCCACCACGATCGGGTGGAGCTCGCCGACGGGACGACGATTCCCACCCGCACCGTGGTCTGGGGCGGTGGTGAGTCGGCCGCCGCGATCGCGGGGACCGCAGGGTTGCCCACCGGGCGTGGTGGGCGGGTCGACGTACGACCGGACCTCGCGGTCGAGGGGTTCCCCGGCGTCTACGCGGTCGGCGACGTCGCCAACATCCCCGACCGCAGCGGTACGACGCTCCCCCAGCTCGGCTCGGTCGCCCAGCAGGCCGGGGTCTGGGCCGCTCGCAACATCCTCCGGGAGCGCAACGGCGAGCCCGCAACGCCGTTCCGCTACAAGGACAAGGGGATCATGGCGATGATCGGCCGCAACGCGGCCGTCGCCGAGGTGGGCAAGCGCCGCCACGAGGTGGAGGGGCCGATCGCTTTCGCAGCCTGGCTCGGCGTCCACGCCACGCTCCTCAGCGGAGCGCACAGCAGGACCGACGCCTTCCTGACCTGGGCCTGGGACTACTTCGACCGCGACCACGCCGCGACCGTCGAGGCGTCCGCGACACCGCAGCGCATCGCCTGGGGCGACCACGAGGACGACGTGCCGCACATCTCGCTCGACGACCCGCCCGCGCAGACCCACTCATCGGCGCACGCCCACGAAGGGACCACGACATGACGAACCGGGACCTGACCGACCACTACGACGTCGTGATCATCGGCTCGGGGGCCGGCGGCGGCACGCTCGCGCACCGCCTCGCACCCTCCGGCAAGCGCGTGCTGATCCTGGAGCGCGGCGACTGGCTGCCGCGGGAGCTGGAGAACTGGGACGCGACGGCGGTCTTCGTCG
This sequence comes from uncultured Actinomycetota bacterium, assembly GCA_963805345.1. Taxonomy (GTDB): domain Bacteria; phylum Actinomycetota; class Actinomycetes; order Propionibacteriales; family Nocardioidaceae; genus Nocardioides. The sequence continues at coordinate 44,107 of CAWDUA010000015.1, read as the reverse complement.
ACAACCGCTACGTGTCGGCCGACCAGTGGTTCGACGCGAAGGGCAACGCCTTCCAGCCGCAGGTCCACTACTTCGTCGGAGGCGCCACGAAGTTCTACGGTGCGGCGCTGTATCGGCTGCGCGAGCGCGACTTCGGCGAGCTCAAGCACCACGACGGCATCTCACCGGCCTGGCCCATCGACTACAGCGTGCTCGAGCCGTACTACACGCAGGCCGAGGAGCTCTACCAGGTGCACGGCGCCCGGGGCGAGGATCCCACGGAGCCACCGGCCTCCGCGCCCTACCCGTATCCCCCGGTCTCGCACGAGCCCCGCATCCAACGGCTCTTCGACGACCTGACCCAGGTCGGGCTCCACCCCTTCCACTCCCCCTCGGGCATCATGCTGGACGAGGCGGAGCCGGCTGCCAGCGCGTGCATCCGGTGCGCGACCTGCGACGGCTTCCCGTGCCTCGTGCACGCGAAGAGCGACGCCGAGGTCGTCGCCGTACGCCCGGCGCTGGAGCACGAGAACGTCCACCTGGTCCGCAACGCCGTCGTACGCCGGCTCGAGACCGACGACTCCGGTCGCACGGTGACCTCGGTCGTCGCCGACGTGGACGGCGAGGAGCAGCGGTTCTCCGCCGACATCGTCGTCGTCTCCGCCGGAGCGGCGAACTCGGCCAAGCTGCTGCTCGCCAGCGCCAACGACCGTCACCCCCACGGTCTGGCGAACGGCTCGGACCAGGTGGGACGCAACTACGTCTTCCACAACAGCCGGGCCTTCCTGGCCGTGTCGACCGAGCCGAACGACACCCGCTTCCAGAAGACGCTCGGGCTCAACGACTACTACTTCGGCGACGCCGACTTCGACTTCCCGATGGGCAACGTGCAGATGGTCGGGAAGTCGTCCGCTCCGATGTATCGCGGCGAGAAGCCGCTGGAGACCAAGCTCGCGCCCACGCTCGCGCTGAAGGACGTCGCGACGCACGCCGTGGACTTCTGGCTGTCGGTGGAGGATCTCCCCAGCCCCGACAACAGGGTCACCCTCGACGGCGACGGCAACGTCGTGCTGAGCTACACGCCGAACAACCAGGAGCCGATGGAGCAGCTCTACCACCGCGTGAAGAAGCACCTCAGCCATCTCGGGATGCACCCGCACCACCTGATCCCGCGCGACGTCTACATGAAGAACGACATCCCGATCGCGGGGTGCGCGCACCAGGCCGGCACGGTGCGGTTCGGGACCGATCCCGCGACCTCCGTCCTCGACACCGACTGCAAGGCCCACGAGGTCGACAACCTCTACGTCGTCGACACCAGCTTCTTCCCCAGCATCGGCGCGGTGAACCCCGCGTTGACCGCGATCGCGAACGCGCTCCGCGTCGGCGACCACCTCACGGCCCGGCTGGGCTAGCCGAGCCCGAGCTCCGCGATCCGCTCCACCGCCTCGGCCCGCGAGGTGACGCCGAGCTTGCGGTAGACCGAGGCCGCGTGGGTCTTCACGGTGTGGCGGGAGATGAACAGCCGCTCGCCGATCTCCGGATAGGTCAGGTGCGTCGGGAGCAGCGGCACGAGGCGCAGCTCGGCGCTGGTGAGCGACGAGCCGCCGATCGGCGTGGCCGCGGTGATCTGACGGACCCGCTCGTCCAGCCGTTCGGCGGCCACCGCGAGCGTCCCGAGGTCGGGGCGTTGCTGCAGGATGCCGCGTATCTGCTCCAGCACCGCCACCGCTCCCGCCGGGTCGACCAGCGCCAGGTAGGCGCGGGCGAGCTCCACCAGCGCCTGTACCGATCCGACGGGCAGGGCGTAGGTGAGCAGCGGGCGCAGCCGCGCCGCCCGTCGTGCGTACTCGCGCGCCTCCGCCATGTCGCCCCGATGCGCGGCGGACCGGGCGGCGGAGGCGAAGGGCAGGGCACTGGTCCAGTAGTCGTCGAACGGACCGAGGGCCACCGTCTCCAGCGACCGCTTGATCAGCGACCGGGCGGAGGTCCACTCGTCGCGCTCGACGGCGACCTGGAACTGCTCGGCCAGGATGAGCCCGGCCAGGGGTGCCGTGTCGACGCTCGTCGCCACGTCGTAGGCATGGGCGAGCGACGCGTCGGCCCGATCCAGATCACCCTCGAGGAAGTACGACATCCCTTCGGTGAGGAGCATCGTGGCCCGGTACGGACTGGTGGGCCCGAGGCCGGCCAGGGCGTCGAGGGAATCCCGACGCATGGCCGCCGGCCCGTTCCGGCACAGGTTGGCGCTCAGGTAGGCCAGGGTCCCCGCCACCGTGCCGCCGTCGGGCAGCGTCCCGCCGCGCGGGAGGCTCTCGGCGACGTCGGCCCAGCGCTCGGCGTCCCCGGCCCGGCCGAGCAGGGCGAAGATCAGCGCTCCGTGCGTGATCAGCGCGGGGGTGTGAGGTGCCGGCGATCGTCGCCCGAGCCGCTCCATCCAGTCCAGCACGGTGTCGATGTGACCGTCCGCCCAGACCTGTTGCATCCCCTCGAGGACCAGCCGCCCGAACTGCTCCGGGTCCCCCGACAGGTACGCATGGTCGATCGCGCGTGCCGGATCGCCGTTGGCGCCGCACCACGTCGCCGCTCGCAGGTGGAGCTGCGGGACCAGGTCCGGGTGCTCGGCACGGAGGTCGGTCTCGAGCAGCTCGCGCAGGAGGCGGTGACAGCGAAAGAGGTCGCCGTGTCGGTCGAGCGCGATCAGGACGTGCTTGCGCTCGAGCCGGGCGAGGAGCCGGGACCCGCTCGTCTCACCCGTGACGGCGTCGCACAAAGGGCCGCTCAGCCGTTCCAGGATCGAGGTACGGACCAGGAACTCGTGCTCGGCGCCCGTCAGCGGCTCGAGGACCTCGGACCGCAGATAGTCGCTCATCAGCCGATCGGTCCCGGTGAACCCGTCGCCGTCGGGACTCTCGCCGCTGCGCACGGCCAAGGCGGCGAGGTAGAGCGCCGCGGGCCACCCCTCGGTCTGTGTCAGCAGGCGCCGGGTCAGCGCGTCGGACGCGTCGACGCCTGCGCCGACGAGCAGCTGGTGGGCCTCGGCCAGGGACATGGCCAGGTCATGGGGTCCGATCTCGAGCAGCCGGTGGTCGACCCTCATCCGTGCCTCGCCGAAGGGCAGCTCGGCGCGGGAGACCAAGGCGAGCTTCCAGTCCAGCGGCACCGACGCCGCGAACGCTGCCACGGAGCGACTCGCCGCCGAGCTCCGGAGTGCGTCGAGCTGGTCCAGGACGATCGTGACCGGCTCGGCGCTGTCCCCACGAGCCCGCACCAGGTGGGCGACCATCCGGCGCCCGTCCTGCGCCTCCTGCGCCGTCGGCGGGGGCTGGTCGGGCACGAGCGCCGCGCTGACCGACGTCCACAGCGACAGGGGGTCGTCCTCGGTGAGGTGGGCACACGACACCCAGGCGACGTGCGAGCCCCGCCGACGTGCCCACTGGGACAGCAGGGTCGTCTTCCCGTATCCCGGGGGGCCGACCACGGAGATCACCGGCTCGGACGCCGCCAGCATCAACGCGAGCAGCCCCGACCTCTCCACGAGGGCAGGCCACTGTGCAGCCGCGTCCGTCAGGGGCGATGTGCCCGCCCCACGATTCCGCCGCTGGGGAACGAGCTCGATCGACGGGGCGTCCCCGTGCTTCCCCTGCACGCTCAGACGGTACCTCCGATCCTCCCCGCACCCTCCCGGGCAGGGTCTTCCGGGGGGTGCGTTGCGAGGTCGGGCTCGGCCGTTCTCGGCCGATCAGTCCGGCAGCCAGGGGGTGCGCCACCCGCCCATGCCCGCCGTGATCGTGTTGCCGGCCTCCGGTCCCCAGGTGCCCTGGGCGTACGGATGCACCGGCGGCGGCGCGTCCAGCAGGGGCTGCATGACGCGCCAGGTCTCTTCGATCCCGTCCTGGCGGCTGAACCGGGTGCTGTCGCCGAGCATCGCCGCGTGGAGCAGGACCTCGTACGGCGTGGCGCCCTCGCCGCCCTCGTCGGCGAACTCCATGTCGAGCTCGATCGGCCCGATCCGCCCCAGATCGGTCCGGCGGGCGTCGACCTGGAACCGGATACCGGTCGACGGGTCGAGCTTGATGACGAGCTGGTTGGGCTCGGGACTGTGGTGATCGGGCCAGAAGCCCAGCTTGGGCGGGCGTTTGAACACCAGGCGGAGCTCGGTCTGGGTGACCGGCAGCCGCTTGCCCGTGCGGATGAAGAACGGGACGCCGGCCCAGCGCCAGTTCTCGATCTCGAGCCGCAGCGCGGCGTACGTCTCGGTCGTGGAGCCGGCGGCGACGCCCTTGATGTCCTGGTAGCCGTCGTACTGTCCGCGCACGTAGTGCGCCGGATCGGCCTCGACCACCGCCCGGAACAGCGCGACCTGCGACTCCTTGACCGTGTGCAGGTCACCGCGCGACGGCGGCTCCATCGCCGCAGCGGCGACCAGCTGCATCAGGTGGTTGACCACCACGTCGCGCAGCGCACCGACCGGGTCGTAGAAGCTGCCGCGGTCGTCGACCCCGAAGTCCTCCGCCATCGTGATCTGCACGCTGTCGAGGTAGTTGCGGCTCCAGATGGGCTCGAGGATCGCGTTGGCGAAGCGGAGGTGGAGGATCTCCTCGAGACCCATCTTCCCGAGGTAGTGGTCGATCCGGAACAGCTGATCCTCGTCGACGTGCTCGTGCAGCTCCTCGGCGAGGTCGTGTGCGGACTGCTGGTCGTGGCCGAACGGCTTCTCGATCACGAAGCGTGCACCCTTGGCTGAGCCCGGCGTCGGCGATGCCCTTGACGACCTTGCCGAACAGGAACGGCGGGATCTCGAGGTAGAAGACCGGCGTGGTCGCACCCTTGATCGCGTCACCGACGCGCGCGTACGTCGCCGGGTCGGTGAAGTCGCCGCTGACGTAGGACAGCCGGTCGACGAACCGCTTGAAGACCTCGTCGTCGATCGTCTCCCCGGTCCCCTCGATCGAGGAGCGGGCACGCTCGACCAGCTGGTCGAGCGACCAGTCGTCGACGGCGACCCCCACGATGGGGCAGTCGAGGAGGCCACGGGCCTCCAGCCGGTACAGCGACCGGAAGGTCATCACCCTCGCCAGGTCACCGGTGATCCCGAAGACCACGAAGACGTCCGCCCGGCGCGGCTCGGTGTTGTCGGCTGTCGTCGGCATGCTGCCTCCCCTTCGTCCGGACCCCACAATGCCGAACCGCGGGCGGCTGGGGTATCCCCCGACCGGGGTGAACCGACGGCCCGGACGCGGACGTCGGGTCCCGCCGAGGCATCACCCCGGCGGAACCCGACGACGTCGTGCTGGTGGTGACCGCTCAGCGGCCGGTCCTGACGACGGTGCGGGAGTCCACGACGCCGTTCTTCCAGACCACGACCTTGTGCTTGCCGGAGCCCTGGGCGAGGCGCAGCTTGGCCATCGACTTCTGGCCGGCGCCCATGTGGTTGCGGTAGACGACCTTGCCGTTGTCGGTCACCCGGAAGCGGAGCTTGGCGCCCTGCACCTGGTTGGCACCGAGGGCGTCGGTGACGAAGTGCGCCTTCAGCACGGTGACGTGCTTGCGGGCGACCGTGGTGACCGTGGCGGTCCCGGTGACGGGAACGACCGTCGTGGCGGGGTCGCTGGTGAAGCCGAAGCGGGTGCCGTCGATCGTGATGCTGCGAAGGATGCCGTCGCCGTAGCAGCCGGAGCCGAGCGAGAAGCCGGCGCCGATGATCTTGCCGTTCGGGAACGCCGTGGCCCAGTCGGCCAGGGTGCCGTTGGCGGACGAGCCGCCACCGCCGACGGTGGGCGAGTTCGGGTCGTTCTGCAGGTTGGCGTTGCTGCCCCACCAGTCTCCGCCGTAGACCTTCTCGCCGACCAGGAACCCGTCCCAGGTGCCGTCGCCGTCCTTGTCGAAGGCGAGCTGGAGACCGGGCTCGGCACCCGAGACGCAGGAGCCGCTGGTGCCGTACCACGCCATCGACGGCGCCGCGCCGGCGGCGACCGACGCGAGCGTGTCGTCGAACGCGAAGTAGCCGGCGGCCTTGTCGGTGTTCCAGGTGCCGTTGTTGCCGTTGGCGCCGGTGTCGCCGTTGCCGTCGGTCCAGACGTGCAGACCGTCCTTGAGGAACTCGACGTGACCGTTGGCCCGCGTGTCGCTCGTGTCGACGTCGCCCGAGCGGAGCGTGGTCGTGCTGCTGGCGTGGGCGGCCGGGGCGATGCTGACGAGCGCCGCGGCGGACACGGCAGCGACCGCACCCTTGGTGATGAGCTTCATTCTTCTCCTTGTGTGATGACGTGGCTCTCCCCGTGGAGAAGCCCCCCACTCGCGACGCTGTGTGTAAGCGCCACGAGCGCGAGCAGACCCTAACGTGACCCACCCCCGGACCGTGGCACCTCGGGGACGTTCCACGGGACGTTCTCAGCCGTTTTCCCAGGATCGGGTGGACGTTCTCACCCACAGGGGTGTCAGCACACGCCGAAGTTCCGGTCGCGCGAGGCCGAGCGCCCCGGCGGTCGTCGGTGCGCACCGGCGCCGGCCCTCCGGGGGCGACCAGGGACGATCGGACGCCCCGGAGACGACCCAGGAGAGCGGGCCCCTCACCAGAGCGGGCCCATCAGCAGGACGGGTGATCAGCAGGACGGGTGATCAGCTGGACGGGGCGATCACCGCTCCTGCGTCAGCGCTGCCGAAGAGGCGGAGACCGCGCCGGAGGTGGCCGGTGACGACGCCACCGGCCGCCGGACAGCCGCGTACGACGCCGCCCCGAACAGCGCCAGGGCGTTCGCGCCGTGCAGCGCCCCGAGCCGATAGTGCTCGAGGGTCATGAATCCGAGGAACACCTGGAGCGCGACGAGCCCGACGACGATCGCGGCCCACCTCAGACCGCCGGGCACCGACTTCCGGGTCAGCACGGCGACGAGGAGGAAGACCAGGGCCAGGATCGGGATGAGAAGGGCCCCGTTGAGCCCGTGCAGGGCGAATGCGCCGGCCCCGGTGTAGTGCTCGCCGCCCTCCTCGAACGTCGCCTTCGTCGCGACGTGCCCCTCGTCGTAGACCCAGTGCCCCAGGCCCGACATGCCGTAGGCCATCGCGGCCGCCTGGACGACCACCTCGAGGGCCACCAGCGCGGCCAGTATCCGATAGATCCTCATGCCTCTCCCCTCCCTGACAGTGTCGACAACGGCACGGGGCCGGGAGCGACCCTGTGCCGAGCGTGACGACCCGGGTCCCGCTCGCAGCCCAGGACCACCAGGAGGCAGACCCCCGCGGTCACGCCCCAGGCCAGCGCCGTCCGAGACGTGGGCGCGGAGCCACCGAGCGGCACCAGCGTGAACCACCGCCGCAAGGGGTCGGTGGCGACCGTGAGCAGGATGACTCCCAGGGCGACGGGGCCGGCCAGGTCACCGGGAGCCGGTCGCCCGGCGCGTCGGAGCACCGCAGCGGTGGCGACCCCGACCGCGACCGTTCCGAGCGCCACCGGAAGCGTGCGCCCCCAGCTCGCGCCCTGGACGACCGCGAGCAGGCCGAGCATCGACACGGTGCCGGGGACCACCACCACGGTGAGCCGCCAACCCAGGCGGCGAGGTCGGGACGTCGGTGTCGCGTCGGCGATCTCGGCCGCGGCTTCGTCCAGCGTGTAGGCCGCTGCGCCACCGCAGGCCCCCAGGCCGAGCAGGGTCAGGGGCACGACGAGCTCGGTACGGCGTGCCATCACGGCCAGACCCAGCAGGGCCGCGGCTGCCGTCGCGGCACCCAGGAGCGCCGACCACGGCGCGGCGCGGATCAGGGTGGTCGGCCGTGGCGTGCGCAGGTCAGCCATGGAGGGAGCCCACCCCCGCGGCGGACGCGCCGTCCTCCGAGGTGATGACCAGCCGATGGTTGCCGAAGGAGATCGACAGCACCAACGCGATCAGCCCCACCGCGGCACACCCGACGGCCGCGGACCGGACGGTGCGTCGTACCGGGCCCGACGCGCCGTGGAGCAGCGCCGCCACCACCGCGAGTCCGCACAGCGCGACGGTCCAGACGGCGAACCACACCGCCGAGCCGGTGTAGGAGGTGATCTCCGAGGGGAGGGCCGACGAGCTCGTGTTGCCGGAGCCGAACGCCGTGTACGGCGTCACCATGTGCACCGTGCGGGCCACGAGCGTGGAGCTGTCCATCCTCTGCTCCGGGACATAGGCGCCGAGCATCGACCAGAGCAGCAGTCCGAGCGTTGCCAGCAGGGTCGCGCCCGGGAACGTCCACCACCGTCCGACCGCGACCCCGAGCAACGGCCCGCCGGCGCAGGCCACGACCGGGACGACGACCGTGATCGCGAGCCGGTCCGCCGTGCCGTAGGTCCCGTAGACGTAGTCGGGGAACGGGTGCATCCGCACGAAGACCTGGTGGAAGACGACCACGACGAGCCCCGCCGCTGCCGGGACGAGACACGCCAGGCACAGCGCCGCGGTCCGTGCTGTCTCCGAGAGCGGCGCCGACTCCACGACGGCCTCGGACGTGCGGGTCGACCCGGTCAGCCGCGCCGCCACCACGAGGCCCAGGACCCCGATGAAGAACGCCGGCACCACCTGGTGGTCGAGCTCGATCGGGCCGAACTCTCCGGCGCTCGCCAGCAGCGCGAGGGCGAAGCCGGTCAGGAAGAGAGGATGCCGCGCGTAGCGTGCGGCCTCGATCCGCGCCAGCGGCACGATCCCCCGCCTGGCGCCCTCCGAGGTGGTCCAGGCCAGCGCGGTCATGCGGCCACCTCCGGCTCGGGAGTCGACCCGCGCAGGAGCAGGTAGGCGTCCTCGAGGGTCGCTTCCGCCGGTTGTGCACCCGGTGGCGGCTGCTCGCCGAGGTTGCGGTAGCGGCCGGTCGCGGTGCGCCACGACACCAGCGCGCGGGGGTCGGCCGCGTCGGCCAGCCAGACCCGACCCTCGGCCCGCGACACCAGCTCCCGCACCGTGCCGGTGAACCGGACCGACCCCCCGTCCAGGACGATGACGCGCTCGCACAGGGCGGCGACGTCCTCGGTCTGGTGGGTGGCGATGACCACGGTTGCCCCCCGACCGGTCTCCGCGAGGACCTGGCGCAGGGACACCCGCTGCTCGGGATCGAGTCCGGTGGTCGGCTCGTCGAGCACCAGCAGCTCCGGGGACCCCAGCAGCGCCTGGGCCAGGCCGACCCGGCGCCGTTGTCCCCCGGACAGGTTCCGGATCCGGGTCGCCGCCCGGTCGCCGAGCCCGACATCGGCGAGGGCACGGCGCACCTCGGACCGTCGTACCTCCGGGTCGTCGATCTCCTTCAGCACCGCCATGTAGTCGACGAACCCGTACGCCGTGAAGCCGCGCGGGTAGCCGAGCTCCTGCGGCAGGTAGCCGAGACGTCGTCGGACGTCGGTGCGCTGGCTCCCGTCGGCCGGGTTGCGTCCGAGGATGTCGACGCTGCCCCGGTCGGGGCCGAGCACGGTGGCGAGGATCCGCAGCAGGGTGGTCTTCCCCGCTCCGTTGGGCCCCAGCAGGCCGACGACGCCTGGGTACAGGTCGAGGTCGAGGCCATCGAGAGCCGGGACCCCGCGGAACGATCGTCCGAGGTTGCGCAGACGGATGGACGCTTCGGTCATGGTCAGCCTTCCGGTGTGGAGTGAGGACGGTCGTGGGTGGACGGCCTCCGTGGGGCTAGCGGAGCCGCCACGAAGGCTCGTCGGCGAGCAGCCGATGGAGCAGGACGCCCGCGGAGCCGATCAGGAGCACGGCGTACCCGAGCAGCGCCAGCGGTTGGAGGACGAGCAACGGGTCACCCCTCCAGCCGGCCAGGCCGACCGCCGAGATCCAACCCAGGGACAACACGACTGCCGCCTGCTCGGGGTCGACCCAGTTGCTGGCCGTGAGCACCGCGACGGTGAACCCGGCCGCGGGCAGCAGCCAGGCGAGAGCAGTCTCCGTCGATGGCGGCAGCAGGAGACCGGCGACCACCGTCAGCGGAACGGAGGTCACCAGCACCGCGGCCGTGCGCAGCAGAGCCAGGCGGATCATGGCGTACGGCGTGGCCACAGCTGCCTCGTACGACGGGTCGGCCGCCGGGCCGTAGACCATCGCGACGCCCGCGACGGGGATCAACGGAGCGGCCATCAGGTAGAGGGCCACACCGCCGCCGCCCACCACCGTGGCCAGGAGGGTGAAGCCGAGCATGCCGATCACGGCAGCGGTCCAGGCCAGCCGGAAGGTCGCCGCCGAGGCGACCACCAGGGCATCGGCGGGCGCGACCCCGCACCGCAGGAGGACCCGTTCGACCCGCGTCGGCTGCGGGGTCTCGACACGCTCGAGGACGTCTGCCCAGACGGCGGCCAGGAGGTCGGGCGCGACCAGGGGAGCGACCGCCGCCTGGCACCGCCCGCAGGACGCGACGTGCTGCTCGACCGACGAGCCGGCCAAGGCCCCGGCCGTGCCGTCGACCCAGGCGCGCAGCAGCGCGGGGTCCGCGTGCCAGGCGCCGGTCGTCTCCGGGTGCGTCATGCCCATTCCTCCATCAGCTCGCGACGCAGCTGCGCCTTCGCGCGGTGCAGCCTCGTCTTGACCGTGTTGCGCGGGATGCCGAGCAGCTGCGCGGCCTCGCGGGTGGTGAGGCCGTCCAGGACGGTGGCCTGGACGACGGCTCGCATCTCCGGCGACAGGCGCGCGAGCGCCAGCCCCACGTCGCCGTACTCGACCCCGGCGAGGACCCGCTCCTCGGCGCTCGTCTCGGAGCCCGAGCGGATGTCGGGTGACGGCACCTCGTCGCGCGGACCACGCTTGCGCAGGCGTGAGACCAGTCGCCTGATCGCGACTCCCCAGAGCCAGGCGCCCACCGCGCCGTCACCGCGGAACCCGCCCGCTCCCCGCCAGGTCGCGACGAAGGTGTCCTGGAGGACCTCGGCCACCAGGCCCGGATCGTTGCAGCGACGGGTCAGGCGGACCGAGAGCCACGGTGCGTGCCGTTCGTAGAGCACCCTGAGCGCGCCGGAGTCGCCGTCGGCGACGGCCCGCATCAGCTCCGCGTCGGAGCGCTCGGCGCCATCCTGCATGACCCACCTGTCGCTGTGACCCCGCGGAATGGTTCCCAATGTCCTCGGAAGGCTGCCGGGCGGCAAGCGCGCCGGCGCAGAGGCTGACCGCCGCCACCTCGACGCGAGGTGGGCGCCGCGGTTGCTCGGAGCCCGTCCGCAGCGCCGCGCCGAAAGACGGCGTGCGAAGGGGGAGTGCCTCAGAGGCGGTCGAGCAGCTCCTGCTTCTTGGTCGCGAACTCCGCCTCGGTGAGCACGCCGCTGTCGCGCAGCGCCGACAGCTTCGCCATCGCCTCGAACGGGTCGACGGACTCGCCCTGTGGTGTCGGCACCGGTACGTCGGGCGCCACCTCGCGGGCCCGGCGGATCGCGTCCGCGAGGGGCTCGACGTCTCCCCTCACGATCCGGGAGACGGTCACGACGTTCTCGCCGACCCGCATCGCCACCTCGCCGGTCGAGAGCCCCGACGAGGTCATCAGCGACTCGATCCTGCCCAGGGGCAGGTCGAGCGACGGCTTCCTCACCCGCCGTAGGAAGAACAGCAGCCGGGCATCGGTGAGGACCAGCACGCCGCCGCCGCGCTCGTGGGTGCCGAGCACGACGAACCGGACCGTCTCGTCGTCGCCCAGGTACGACGGGACCGGCGCGAGCTCACCCGGGTCGCGCAAGCGGGAGCCGAGCCGGGCAGCCGCCGTACGCAGGTCGGGGCGCAGCCCCGCCAGGGCGTCGGCGGGCTCCTCCTTGTTGCGTGCCACGGTCCCGATCCTGTCACGCCCGGCGTACCTCCGCTGGTCGAGGAGCTCGCTCGGCGACCGTCTCGAAGCCAGCTCAGCGAGCGCCGAGCGACCGCCAGTAGTCGTTCAGCGCGCCGTTCGTCCTCACGAACCACACGATCACGCCGAGGAAGAAGAACCAGCCGAGCAGCAGCGCCCACAGGCCGGTCAGGGCGGTGACCGGCGGCCGCTGGCCGCGGCGCTCGTAGAGGTGGCCGACCTCGTTGGAGTTCAGGAACGGCATCACGATGCCGACGAAGACGGCCAGCAGCAGCGCGACCAGACCGCCGATGCCCTGCCCGGTGTGACGCTTCATCTCCTCGTGCGTCGCGAAGTACCAGTAGATCCCGTAGATCCCGAGGGTCACGATCATCAGCAGGAAGCAGGTGCCGGTGTTGCGGATCTTGCCGATCTCACCGGTCGCCGTGGCCGTCGGGAGCATCGCGCCGCTCGGCGGAGCGGCGGCGGGAGGCGGCGGCGACGACGGGAGTCCCTGCGCGAAGGCCGACTGGTCGGCCACGGCGTCGGGCCCGTCGGCGGGCCTGTCAGCGGGCGGGGGGACCTGTGAGTCGGTCATGTCGTCTCCTGAGCTCGGGTGCGCGGTGCGAGCGACCAGCGCGCCGACGGTACAGAACAGGGACGGTACAGAACAGGATGGCACCAGCGGAGGCTTTCCGGCGATGGCGAGCCAGACGGCTCGGCTGGCATGCTCCCCCGAGCGACCGATGACGGTGGCTAACGCGCGCGGATGTCGGAGGAGACATGCCCAACCACGGTGACTGGCAGCTCGGGATCTACCTCGCAGGCCTCGAGGGCGTGCGGCCCGACCTGCCGATGGACTACGCCGAGCTCGCGCGGCGCGCGGAGGAGGTCATGTCTCCGGAGATGTGGTCGTACGTCGCGGGGGGTGCGGGCGACGAGACGACGCAGAACGCGAATGTGCGTGCATTCGCACGTTACGGCCTGGTGCCGCGGATGCTCGCCGGCGCGGCCCAGCGCGACGTGTCCGTGGAGCTCCTCGGTGAGCGACTGCCGACGCCGCTGATGTTCGCTCCGGTCGGGGTGATCGGGCTCTGTGCGGACGACGGGCACGGCGACCTCGCGACCGCCCGCGCGGCGTCCGCGACCGGCGTACCGATGATCGCGTCCACGCTGTCGCAGGACCCGCTGGAGGACGTGGCGGCCGAGCTCGGCGAGACGCCGGGGTGGTTCCAGCTGTACCCGCCCGACGACCGCGAGCTCACCGAGAGCCTGGTCCACCGTGCCGAGGCCGCCGGCTTCCGCGCGATCGTGGTCACTCTCGACACCCTCACCCTGGGTTGGCGCCCGCGCGACCTCGCGCTGGCCAGCTTCCCGCAGCTCAAGGGGCTGTGCCTGGCCAACTACTTCAGCGACCCGGTCTTCCGCTCCCAGCTGGTGGCGCCGCCCGAGGAGGACCCGAGGGCGGCGACCGGCCACTGGGCGATGATCTTCGGCAACCAGAGCCTGACCTGGGACGACCTCGCCTGGCTCCGCTCCCTGACGACGTTGCCGATCCTGCTCAAGGGGATCTGCTCGCCGCTCGACGCGCGCCGCGCGGTCGATGCGGGCATGAACGGGATCTACTGTTCCAACCACGGTGGCCGCCAGGCGAACGGCGGTCTGCCGGCGCTGGACTGTCTGGCCGAGGTGCTCGGCTCGGCCAACGGCCTCCCGGTCGTCTTCGACTCCGGCGTCCGCAGCGGACCGGACGTGCTCAAGGCACTCGCCATCGGCGCCTCGGCGGTGGCCATCGGCCGGCCGTACGCCTACGGGCTCGCCGTCGGCGGTCAGGCCGGCATCGAGCACGTCGTCCGCTGCCTGCTCGCCGAGATGGACCTGACCATGGCCATCGACGGCTACCCGAGCATCGCCGACCTCACCCGGGAGGCGGTTCGTCCCGTCCCGGCCGGGTGAAACGCGGGCGCCCCTCGGCGCAGGGCCGTCGTCACGAACGACGCCGAGGCCCGCCTGTCGGCTCCCACGCGGCAGCGGTGAGCGCGCCGTCGCGATGGGTGACGGCGTACGCCGCGACGGCCACCACCACGAGCAGGAGCGGGACGAGCGTCAGCACCTCGAACTGGAGCCGCTGCCCCTCGAACCCGCTGGGCAGGTGGTCGTCGGGATGGGCGGTGCCGAAGCCGGGCCAGAGCAGGCAGGCGGCCACGAGCAGCGACCATGCGGTCGCGAGGAGCGTGAGCGCCCAGGCGACCGGTGCGCCACCCGGGACCCGGAAGGGGCGCTCCAGCTCGGGTGCGCGGTGGCGCAGCCTGAGGAACGCCGGGTAGATCAGCAGATAGGCGAGCACGATCACGGCGATCGAGACGTTGAGGGCGACCGAGAAGTACGCCTGAGCGTCCCCGCCGCTGACCCACAGGTTCGTCCACATCATGGCGAGGGAGACGGCGCCGGATACCAGGCCCATCACGACCGGTACGCCACTGCTGTCGGAGATCCGGCCGAGCACGCGCGGTCCAGCGCCGTCGAGGCAGGCCGCGGCCTGGGCGCGACCGGCACCCATGATCCAGGCGGCGCCGCTAGCCAAGAGGACCCAGATGAAGAGCACGGCGCTCAGCCGGCCGAGCAGGAGACCGGCGCCGGAGAGCGTGGCGCCGTCGGGGCCGGCGCTGCCGCCGTAGACCGTGTAGACCGTTCGCATCGCGTCGATGAGCCCGTGCAGCGAGGTGATCTGCTCGGTGGGCAGCACGAAGAGCACGGCCAGGATCGGGACGCCGTACATCAGTGCCTGGCCGACCCCCGCGAGGCCGATCGCGGCTGGGATGTCACGCCGAGGGTCGCGCATCTCCTCCGCCGCGGTGGTGGGCAGCTCCACGCCGACGAAGGAGTAGAGCAGGATCGGCGCGACCGCGATGAAGACCGCTCCCGACGGTGCGAGCTCGCCCACGCTCAACCCGTGTACGCCGTGGTGCACGCCGTAGACCACGACGCTGGCAGTGAAGAGCACCAACAGCAGGATCTGGCCGATCGCGCCGCTGCTCGGCACCCACTTCCCCCAACGCAGCGGGATCACGGCGGCGATCGTCGCCAGGAGCACGAAGATCGTGCCGAACAGGTACGTCTCGGGCCGGGTGAGGTGTCCGAGGAAACGCTCGTAGACGGTCAGCGCGACAGCAGTGACCGAGCCACCCAGCCACAGGGGGGTCCCGGCCCAGTACAACAACGAGGTGAGGGCGCCCGCGAAGCGGCCGAAGGCGCGTCGTACCCAGATGTAGACCCCGCCTTCTTCGGGGATCGCCGCGCCCAGCTCGGCGCTGATCAGTGCCGACGGGATGAAGAAGAAGACGAACAGCACGACCAGCCAGGTGAAGACCTCGGCCCCGCCGATCGCGATGGCCCCGATCGTGTCGACGACGACCATCGCGGAGATCAGGAACAGCACAGTGTCGAAGCGGCTCAGCTCGCGCCGCAGCTTGGACGTCTCCTCCGGGAGTACGACGTGCTGGTCGCTCACCACGACCTCGCCTCGACGGCCAGCCGCGACCCGCCCAGCTGGGCCACGATGTCCCGCGCGACGCGCTGGCCCGAGCGCACGGCACCGTCGGAGTGGCTGCTCTCTAGGCTGTCGCCGGCGAAGCGGAGCCGGCCGTGCGGACGCCGTAGGGCGCGAGCGGGCTCGTCGAAGCGGGAGCGCCCTCGGGCGACGGGCCAGGCGGCGACCGCCTCGGGGTAGGTGTAGACCCGGGCCTCCGACACCAGGTCCGACAGTCCAGGCCACAGCGGTGCGTCCCTGCCGACTCGGTCGAGGGCGTCGAGGAGACGGGCACCCCTCAGCGAGGCGGGGGCCGAGCACAGCGACCTCGCATGGTGCCCGGGCACGAGCATGGTGATCAGAGGATCGGCGTCCGGAGTGTCGTCGACGAGGTAGAGGCAGCCGGCCGGCGAGTCCGTCAGGAGCGTGAAGACGCCCGGACCGTGCCGCTCCCAGAGGTGTCGCGCGTCGGGTCGTAGCCGCAGCAGCGCCTTCACGTAGCTCCCCGCAGCCGCTGTCTCGATCGCGGCCACCGCCGCTCGCGGTAGCCCCCACTCGAGGCCTACGGTCGGCAGCGACCAGAGGGGCACGGCGACCACGACCTGGTCGCAACGCGTCACCTCCCCTTCGCCGTGCGTCACGTCGACGTGACCCCCGGCATCGCGCACGTGGGTGACCGGTTGGCCGGTCCGCACCGTGCCGTCGGGCAACTCTGCGACAAGGGCTTCGACGAACCGCTCGTTGCCGCCGACCACGTGGGCGTTGACCTCGCCGAACCCCTCGGGGGTGTCGAGGAAGGGCAGCAGTTCGACCACGCCGTCCGCCGCCGCGATCGAGTCCCATGCGACGGCTGTCTCGGACTCCACGACGACGCGGATCCACTCCGTGACCCGTCGCTGGGGAACCAGATGCTCGACGAACGAGGCGAACGACTGGCCCGCGAGGCCGCTCGGCGGCCTCTCGTCGAGGTCGAGACTCCTGGCTGTGGCTGTGGCCCGCTCGCCGAACCGCAGGAATGCGGCGGCCTCCGTGGCGGAGAAGACCCCCGCGAGGTAGTCGTCGCGGCCACCGTAACCGGCGTACGGGCAGAGCCGTCCGTCCAGGACGACCGCGGAGTGCGCCACGTCGAGCTCCAGGGCAAGGCCGAGCTCGTGGAGCAGCGCGTACGCTGGGCTCCCGGACCAGTACTCCTCCATGTGCGCCTCGGCCGTGCGACCGTCTGCGAACGTGACCGTCTCGACCCGCCCACCGGCGCGCGAGGAGGCCTCGAGGACGCGGCACGCGACCCCGGCCCTGCTCAGCTCGCGAGCCGCGACGAGGCCGGCCAGGCCGGCACCGACGATCACGACGGGGAGCCGATCCATGATCTTCACGATGACGTGGCGGGACGGGTACGTCATCAGCCCCAGGGCCTACTCCGGACGGTCGAGCGCGCCTGCCGCACGACGCCGCTCACCGTCGCTCCCGCACAGCTGTGTGGCGGCTCTCTCGCTCGGCTCAGAGCTCATCCTTGCGACCGATACGCGTGAGCAGCACGCCGACACGCTCGGGCGAAAGTTCCCAGACTCTCGCGACGCAGCGGTCCCCCGGGCAGACTGGCCCTCACACCGCCGTCTACGGGGAGAACCGCCATGCGCATCAACGCTCTCATCGGGTCCGTGACCCTCGCCTTCGCCGCCACGCTGCTCGCAGCCTGCGGCTCGGACGGCAGCAGCTCGAGCTCGTCGGGCAACTACTGCGACGAGCTGAAGGCCGACAAGACGTACTTCGAGAGCCTGAGCGGCAGCAACGCCGACCTGAGCAACCTCGACGCGGTGTTCACCAAGGTGCACGCGCTGGCCGACGACGCCCCCGACAGCGTCTCCGACGACTGGCAGACCCTCGACGACGCCATCTCCACGATCGAGACCGCCTTCAAGGACGCCGGCATCAAGGCCAGTGACCTCGAGGCCATGCAGAAGGGCCAGGTCCCCAAGGGCGTCGACCTGTCGAAGCTCCAGGAGCTGGCACCCAAGCTGCAGGCCCTCAGCAGCGGCGACGTGTCCACCGCGGCGAACAACATCGCCGCCGACGCCAAGAAGAACTGCGGCGTCGACCTGACCGCGAGCTGAGCCCGGGGCACGGCGTCGCGCTCGGGAACAGAAGCGGCCCTCCGCTCGGAACCGCGAGAGCCAAGGCCAAGCACTCGCCGACGTCGAGCCGTGCGACCAAACCGAGGCCTGGCCGCATCGGGCTTCGTCTCTATCGTCCCCGGCCGGGACCGGCTGCCAACCAGTCCTCGATGTCGTCGGCCACGTCGCGCCAGCGCGGCTCGAGCATCAGGTTGTGTGCGGTGTCGGGGTAGAGCGTGGCCTCGGTGCCGTACAGCCGCGCCGTCTTCCGTACCTCGTCCGCTGAGAAGATCGCGTCCAGCTCGCCGCCGAGCACCAGCATCGGCGAGTTCACGACACCCTTCTTCGGCAGGTCGAGGACCAGCATGTCGAGGAAGCCGCGGTAGGACTCTCCGCCGAGTGACGCGGCATACCGTTCGACGTCCTCTTCGAGCAGCCCCGGTGAGTAGAACAGCTCGCGAGCGAGCGCCGGCGTAGCCACGAGCTTGCCGAGATCGAGGGTCGCGTTGCCCTTCACGAACAGCCACGGGTGGCGACGCAGGATCCTCAGCGTCACCCCGATCGCCCCGCGCGGCGGCACGGACGCCAGCAGGACACCCCCCGGGGCGTCGTGCTCGGCGAGATACTTCTGGACGACGAGCCCACCCATCGAGTGCCCGATCACCACCGGCGGGGTGTCGAGAGTGGAGGCGACCTGCGCGACGTCGTCGACGTAGTCCGCGATCCGGGCCCGGTTCAGCCTTGCCCCACCCGGGCTGCCACCGTGGCCGCGCAGGCTGGGCGCCAGGCACTCGTACCCCAGCCCGGCGAAATGGTCGAGGAAATGCTCGTCCCAGCACCACGCCCCGTGCCAGGCGCCGTGCACGAAGATCAACGGCACCGGCCGCTCGGGAGTGCGCCGTCCCTTGCGGATCACCTCGAGGTCCATGGCGGCAACCTAGCCTTCCCGGCGAGACCGGTGTCGCTCGTCGGTGTGTCCTTCACGTGCGCCGGTGGAAGCGGAAGTCCCCCTGGGGTAGTCGGCGCGCGTCGTAGCGCGGGTCGTGGGCGCGATGGTGGTGCCACGAGCAGAGGAGTACGCCGTCGGCCAGGTCGCTGCGGCCGCCCAGCGCCCACGGAGTGCCGGCGTGGTGGGCCTCGCACCAGGCAGCAGGGACGGTGCAGCCCTCGGCGCGGCAACGTCGGTCCCGCACGGCCATCGCCTTGCGCTGCGCCGGGGAGAACAGGCGTCGTGAGCGCCCGAGGTCGAGCACCTCGGACCTGCCACCGAGCACGACCGGGATGATCCGGGCGGTGCACGCGAGTCGTCTCACCTCGCCGGCGCTGATGGGTTCCTCGCCGACCAGCCCGGCTCCGGCCAGCTGGGACCGCAGTGTCTCCACGCTGACGGTGACCAGCACCGAGGTCGCGTCTCCGCCGTGCAGAGGCATCCGGGCGGGGTCCGCCGCTTCCAGGAAGGCGCCGAACGCCTCCGCCCACCGCCGCCGGGGTGGGACCTGATCAGCCTCGCCGACGCCGCGATGACGCGGCGAGGTGTGGGCCTCCAGATAGGTCCGCAGCCGGTCGGCCACCGCATCGGGGAGTCGGCCGCTCATCCGGGTGGTGCCGTCGCCGAGCCGGCGCAGCGACAGGCTCGCGACCGCTGCGGCACGTCGCTCCTCACGTTCCAACGCCCGTCCCTCAGCCAGGTCACAGGCCTCGGGTGCGGCGACCTCCAGGATCCGTCGCCCCAGCCGCCGCAGCTCGCGCGGCGCGTATGACGCGGCGTACTCGATCAACGTCTCCTCCGCCCGCACCACGGCATCGGCGCCCACCTCCTGGGCGGGGAGGTCCTCCAACGCACGGGTGATCACCCGTGCCTGGGAGAGAGTGACCGACCCCTCCGCGACCGCGGCGCCCAGCTGCGCCCAGCGCCGCTCCAGCGATCGGCCGAGGGACAGCTCACCAGCTCGGTCCCGCGGGTCGGTGCGGGTCTCGGCCGCCAGCCAGGTCGCCACACTGTGGTCTGCGGTCTTCTCCGCGACGTCGCCGGCCCCGGCCATCACGCGCAGCCGCAACGCCGTCACCTGGTCGCCCAGCCGGTCGAGACGAGTCAGCGCGGCCGCCTTCTCCTCCGTCGTCATGAAGACGGGGTCGACCCCGCGGACGTCCTTCAACGCCCGCTCGATCAGGTCCGCGCACGCCAGGACCGGATGGACCCTCACTGGCTGTTGCTCCACCGGAACCTCCCGGCATCGACGGCGACTCGGATCTCACGTGTCGATGGCAGCCTGCCCGGTGAGCGGGGCGGCCTCGGCTCCCCGAGGCCCCGCCGAGACCCCAGCTATCAGTATCGCCTCGGCGTACCACTATTCGAACAGATGTTCGAGTCCGTGTCAACCCTTCGTCCCCAGGGGCCCAGACCCGAGCAGGCGTTCATCCCGCCTCCCGGAGCTCATGCGCGAGGTCGCCACGCACGACGCCGGCAGGCGAGGCGAGGAGCCGAGAGAGCCACTCGAACGCCTCGACGTCTCCACGCCCTGTGGGCACCCGGCGTCAGCGCAGCGTCGCCGGCGCCCAGTCGGGGTCGCGGCCGATGAACCCGAGCAGCCGCGTCTGCGCGTCGGCGTCCTCGGGGACCGGGACGGCCGGGCCGTACTGGCCGGAGTTGCGGATGAGCTCCTCGAGCGGCTGCATGCCGGCCAGCATCCCGGCACACGCCTCGGGGTCGAGGGTCTCGTCCTGGCCGGTGGCGCGGGCGAGGTCCCAGGTGTGCATGAACACGTCGGAGGTGTAGAACCGGTCGATCGCCTGCGCCAGCGGCATCGAGCCGGTGTGCGGGTTGGTGAAGTCGGCGCCGGCCTTGGCGGGGTCGTCGAGGATGTCCTGGACGGCGCGCTGGTGGGCGTCCCAGGCCCCGACCGGGTCCTCGGCGGGCGACGGCACCGTCGGCCACGGCACGTCGCAGCCGCCCCGCACGAAGGCCGGCAGCCACTCGACCAGGTGGGCGACGACGTCGCGCGCCACCCACCCCTCCACCGGCGCGGGCGCCGACCAGTCGCGGGTGCCGTGCACCCGGCGGGCGAAGCCGTCGGCGATCAGCCGGTGCCGCCGGGCGGGCTCCGCGGTGAGGAGCTCAGAGGGTGCCATCGACCAGCATCCGGTCGATGGCGGCGTACCCGTCGTTGACGCCGACCTCCATGCCGCTGCGCAGCCAGGCGTCGCGGGCCTCGAAGCTGTCGCACAGCGAGGTCGCGTGCAGCCGGGTGCGGCCGTCGCCGAGGTCGGTGAACGTCAGCGTCTCCAGGGCGACGTCGTCGGGCATGCCTTCCCAGGTGAAGGTCTGCACGATCCGGTCGGGACGCACGGTGTGGAAGCAGCCGCGGAAGGCGTGGTCGACGCCATGGCTCTCGCCGTGGAAGCGGAACGAACCGCCGTCGCTGGGATCCCAGTGGTCGATGGCCATGGTGCTGCCGGCGGGGCCGACCCACCGCTCGTAGAGGTCGCGGTCGGTGTGGGCTCGGAACAGCTGCTCCGGCGTACCGGCGAAGTCGCGCCAGATGTGGATCATCGGCAGGGTCTCGTCGGCCTCGATCGCAGCCTGGTCGTAGCGGATGTCTGTCTGTGCAGCACTCATGATGCGCTTCCCTCCATCGGGGTCTCTGCCTTCTCGTCGGTCTGCTCGTTCAGCTCCGCCAGCACGGCGTCGAGGCGCCTGAACCGCTCCTCGGCCCGTTGGCGGTAGCGCTCGATCCACTTCGTCATCAGGTCGAACACCTCTGCTTCCAGGTGCACCGGGCGCCGCTGCGCGTCGCGGCTGCGGCTCACCAGGCCGGCCTCCTCCAGCACCTTGAGGTGCTTGGACACGGCCTGCAGGCTCACGTCGTACGGCGCGGCGAGGTCGCCGACCGTGGCGTCACCATCGGTCAGCCGTGCCACCAGGTCGCGGCGGGTCGGGTCGGCGAGGGCGGCGAACACCCGGGACAGCTGGTCGGACATCACCCCTCCTCAACCATGTGGTTGCAGACGAACCTAGGGCCAGACCTCCACCTTTGTCAACCCTGTGGTTGAGGAACGGCGCTCCCCTTGCTGTATCACCCGACACCGGAGCAGGCTCCTCCACAGCGAGACCACCACGCTCAGGGAGGCCCGCCATGCCGGGTTGGTACGTGCACATGGACGCCGCTCGTCAGACCGCGGAGCGTCTCCGTGCCGGTCAGGTGCCGCCCGGGCTGGGCGTCGATCCGGCCGACGCCCAGCAGCTCGGCGAGCTGTGCCACACCTGGCGCAACTACCTCGCGCTCGGCGCGCTCGGTCCCGACCTCTTCTACATGCTCCCCGACTTCGCCAACACCAAGGGCTGCGTGATCCGGCAGGTCATCCAGTGGGCGCTCGACGTGTGGGAGGAGATCGACTCCGAGTTCATCGCGCGGTGGGAGAAGTGGATCGAGCCGATCAGCACCAACGCCTCCCAGCTCGCCTCGCAGCTGACCGGCGGCCTCTCCGCCCAGCTCGGCCAGATCCTGAACGAGCTGGCGTCGGCGATCATGACCGCGTTCAAGGGCCTGCTGGCCACGATGGGCGACTGGTTCGGCGTGCTCACCTCCGGCCCGCCGCAGGCCTACCCGGACGAGGCGTTCTACTGGAGCGACGTCTTCCACTACCGGAAGACCTACCAGTTCCCCTTCGTGCTCTACCGCCAGGCCCGCGAGGCCCTCGACCACGCCGGCGACGACGACGCCCGCCAGGACGCCGAGGCTCGGCTGGCCTTCGCAGTCGGGTGGATGAGCCACTGCGCGACCGACGTGACCGGCCACCCCTTCACCAACGCCAAGTGCGGCGGTCCCTACCGCGACCACTGGCAGCGCCACCACCTGGTGGAGAACCACTTCGACTCGCAGAACTACGACGCCACCCACCCCGGACCGCTGTTCGGTGAGTACGGCACCAGTGCCCTGCACTTCTGGGTCGCCCTCCGGCACCGCGACGACACGCCGTACGGCGGGCGCGACGACGCCCCGGCGTACGACTACTTCACCGGGTTCCCGGCCTATGACAACGCCGACGGGCCGACGCACGACGCCAACCGCGCGGCGTACTTCGACCTCGACTCCGGGGGGCTGCCCGGCCACCTGACCGACGCGCTGCTCGACGCCATGGCCGAGGTCCATCCGCGTGGGCCGAAGATCCTGACCCAGGACCCGCAGTACTCCGCCGACGACGCCTCGGGCCACCCCGACGGCCGGCCCAACGCCGACGCGATGGCGCAGATGTGGGCGATCGTCTACGGCTACCTGAAGATGACGAGCCGCGACGGCCTCTCGCCACGCAAGCCCATGCCGCCCGACGTCTTCACCGACCACTCGTTCCCGACGCCGCCGGGGGGCGGCGGTGGCGGTGTGGACGACGACCCGTCGCGTGGCGCCGATGTCGACGATGACGACGACTTCAGCCTGGTCGACCTGCTGCTCGCGATCTTCGCGTGGGCGGTGTACCTCGCGGAGGTCGCGCTCTGGCTGGCCACCGTGCTGCCGGGCCTGATCATCGACATCGCCACCTTCCCGGCGCGCGAGGTCATCTACTGGACGGTCGTCATCCCGGCCTGGAACCTCTACCTGCTGTCCCGCCGAGCCCTCGTCATGTCGGGCTTCCTGATGCCGAAGCCGGAGGAGGTCGCCCTCGGGCTCACCCGACTCGGGACGACCGGCGCGTTCAGCATCGCCGACGCGCTCGACGATCCGTTCGGTCTGGGCTCCTCGACGTTCGTGATCGACGAGCCGTCGGGTCGTCTGTCGAGCACGTCGTCTCACGACCTCGACCCGGCGTACCCGCGCAACGTCGTCCGCGACCACCCAGCCGACGTGTCGCGACCCGACCTCGTGGGCGCGCTGGGGCTGACGTCGGAGATGCAGTACGCCGGGGACGCGGGCCAGGAGTTCAAGCCCAGCGAGTGGATCGCACCGTGGCGTTACCCGCTGCGCAACCAGGCGGGGCAGGGTGTGCCGCAGGAGGGTGAGGCGACGCATGCGGGTCCGTACGTCGCCGGCACCGACAGCACCGTCCTGCTCTCGGCCGTGGCCGGTGACGAGACGGCCCGCAAGGAGCTGGAGAGGGCCACCAGCCCGGCCGACACGTTCGGCAAGCTCGACGCTCTGCTCGCCCAGGACCGGCACCTCGGCGCCCCGGTCGACTACTCGACGTACCTGGTCGCCTGCATCCTGCGCGACCGCGACGAGGAGGACTTCGGTGTCCCGGACTTCAACCTCGACGCCGACCGGGGCTACGCCTGGAAGACCTGGGACTGGAGCAGGCACAACCTCGAACGCAACCCAGCGGCCCCGGGTGCCCGCGGCGCGTGGGAGTGCGTGCCGGACTTCACCGCGACCCAGCAGTCGGACTTCAGCTACGCGCAGCCGTGCACGCCGCCGCAGCAGTTCCACGCCGACCACGACAACCCGCGGCAGGAGTCGGGCGGCGTACCGCTCGACTCCCAGTGGTACGACCCGCACCTCGACCTCCAGGTGCACTACCTCGACCGTGCCGGCATCCCGAGGCCCGAGCCGTACGGCGACGACCCGTGCCAGGAGCACTCGGGGAAGCCACACGACCTCGAGACCGGGCTGGACTGGCAGCGCCGCCTCCAGGCGGAGGGTGGGGACCGATGAGCGGCCCGGACCGCGACACCGACCGGGACTCGGCGCAGGACACCGAGCGCGGCACCGACCCCGCCGTCGTCGTCGGCACCGACAAGGAACAGCCTGAGCGGCGCGACCCCGACCCCGGCTGGACGCCCGACCCCGGCCAGGCCGACGAGTGGCGCAAGCTGGCCGCCGAGATGGGACGCGAACGACGACCGCCGCGGGAGCAGGTCTACCCCTACCTGATGATCCGCGCCGTCGTCGGCGACCGCGGCGTCCGCCCGACCTGGCCCCCGACCCCCTGCTGGGAGTCGCCGGACATCCTGCTGATCGACGCGTCGTACACCGGCCCGTTCGACCCCTCGCGGCTGGTCACCTCCCCGACGGCCGGGCGGTCCTACCGGGTGTTCGTCCGGATCTGGAACCTCGGCCTCTTCCCGGCCTACGGCGTGCACGTGAAGGCGTGGGCGGTGAACCCCGGCTTCTTCGGGGCGTTCAACCAGAACGACCCGTACTACCAGCAGCATCTCATCGGTGGCCGCTGGGTCGAGCTGTCCGATCGGACCCGCCCGGACTGTACGGCGATCG
Source organism: uncultured Actinomycetota bacterium (assembly GCA_963805345.1). Lineage (GTDB taxonomy): Bacteria > Actinomycetota > Actinomycetes > Propionibacteriales > Nocardioidaceae > Nocardioides. The sequence continues at coordinate 19,532 of CAWDUA010000015.1, read as the reverse complement.
TCGAGCTCGACCAGCCGTGGAAGATCGACTCCTCCGAGATCGGCCACCACTGCATGCTCGCCGAGGTCGGCTGCCCGCTCGATCCCGCCGGCGGGCTGCTCCTCTCCAACGCCGACCGCCACGTCGGCCAGCGGAACCTGGAGATCCTCACCGGCTCGGCCAGCCCCATGACGCTGGTCGGCACCCTGGGCGGCCTGGTGCCGGACGGCTTCACCCTCGAGCTGATGCACGCCGGCCCGGAGATGCTCGGGACCGTGCAAGCGCTGACCGGCGGCACGCTCGAAGGCCGCGAGGAGATCCTTCTTCCTTCGCTCGAGGAGCTTCGCGTCGGCGTCCCCACCAAGGCCCTCGGCCGCCACCTCCTCACGGCGTTCACCTCCGACAAGCGCTCGGTCGTCGTGCCGACCGACCGCCTGGTGGAGCTCGGCGGCGGCCGCGTCCTCGAACGCCCCGGCGGCCTCCGCCGCTTCCTCGACGAGATCGGCCCGAAAGGCTGGGACCGCCTCGGCGCCACTGTCACCGAGCGCCCCCTCGACCAGGCCCTCGCCGAAGGTCTCGGCCGCCTCGTCGACGCCTCCGCCGACGCCAGCGCCCGCGACCTGGCCGACCGCCTCGGTGGTCGCGAGGGTGCCCTGCACCCGCTGCGCTTCGTCCTCACCGACCCCACCGGCGGGCTGGTCGGCGGCTACACCATCGTCGTGGGCTAGCCCTCCAGTCGGTCGACCGCTGCGCCGCAGTTCGGGCAGAACCGGTCGTCGGTGAGCTGGGGCCGGTCCCCGTCCTCACCGCAGTCCGGACACATCCACTCACCCCAGTAGGGCGGGCAGCGCGGATCCAGCGGATCGTTGACGTCGTGGTCCACGTCGCCATGGTGCCGTCGCGGCCAGCGAGCCCACAGAGGGTTCGGATGTTTGCTTCGATCGATCCCGGCTGTGCTCGCCAAGCGCCAGGATGGCCGCGTGCGGATCGGGACCTTTCCGACGACCTCTCCATCATCGACATCCGCGGCACAACGGGCCTCAGCGAGGCTCAGCCACCGCCCGTGAAGTCGGCGAACACGCCGGTCAACCCCGCGGACCAGAGCAGCAGCGGCGCCACCACCACGATCAACGCACAGAGCACGGCTCCCAGGAGGGGCCGCGCCCGCACCGTCTGCATGTAGGCCCCCACGATCGCGCCGGGGAGGACGAACAGGAATGCGGACGGCATGAAGTACCAGCTCCAGGCGACAAGGCCGGCGTAGACCACCAGTCCGATGAGACGGCTGAAGACTCCACGGCCCCAGGGCTCTGCCCACCGACCCGATCGGCGGCCGTGTCGCGCGATGTCCGCCGCACTCAGGTGGCAGGCAGCGCACCCTCGGCCACCGACATCGGAACCACACAGCGGGCACACGAGAAGGGCAGCGCCCGAAACCTTCTCCACAGCCACGGTCGAGATCCTAAGGAGACGTCCTCGCCCGGAGCGCCGTTTTCGCAAACTTGAGGCTGGTTCACGGTCCGAGACCCAGCCGCTCGCCAGCTCGGTCACGGTCGCCGGCCTCGTGGATGCGCAGCACGACGGCCGCCCGCTCCATGCCCCTGCTGCCGAGGACGTGGCCGAAGAAGACGTCCTCGCCCTCCAAGAAGCTGCTCCAGCAACCGTCCTGACCGGGCTGTTCGGTCTTCACCTGCTGCTGGGGGGGTCGGTGACCGGTCGTCAACAGGGCGATCTTGCGATGCTCCCGTCCGTCCTCGAGCAGCCTCAACACCTCGTCCTCGGCTGCGCCGAGCGCCTCCGCGGTCGTCGACGCCACGAACCGGACTCGTTCGCCGTCCCACCCCCGCGAGTACAGCGACAGTCCCCGCCAGAGGGCCGAAGCACTCATGGATCTGCCTGGTGTTACGGAGGGGAAGTGCGAACGGGTTGGCGTGTTGTGGAGAAGGCGGGACGACCTCCGCGACGTCCCGCCCTTCTCCGAGTGCTGTCAGCTGCAGCCGCTGGTGCTCCCGCAGCCTTCGCAGACGTAGCAGGAGCCGGCGGGGCGCATCTTGGTGCCGCAGGTCATGCAGAGGGGGGTGTCGACCGCGGTGCCGGTGATCTTCTCCAGGAGCTCGGCGGAGGTGTGGGCCTCCTGGGTGGCCGGCTTGGTCTCGACAGGCTCGACCAGCGACTCGTCGACGAGCTCGGCGTCCACCGGGGCGCTCAGGTCGCCGATGACCTCGGCGGCGTTGCCGACCTCGGAGATCGGCTCGTAGGAGCCCGTCTCGAGGTAGCGCTGGCGCTCGTCGGCGGAGTAGATGCCGAGGGCCTGACGGTCCTCGAAGGACAGGTAGTCCAGCGCCAGGCGGCGGAAGATGTAGTCCATGATCGACTTCGCCATCCGGACGTCGGCGTCGTCGGTGAGGCCGTTGGGCTCGAAGGACAGGTTGGAGAACTTCGAGACGTAGGTCTCCAACGGGACGCCGTACTGCAGGCCGATGGACACCGCGATCGAGAAGGCGTCCATCACGCCGGCCAGGGTGGAGCCCTGCTTGCCGAGCTTGAGGAACACCTCGCCGAGCTCGCCGTCGTCGTGGGCACCGGAGGTCATGTAGCCCTCGGCGCCGCCGACGGTGAACGACGTGGTGCGCGAGGTGCGCGACTTCGGCAGGCGCTTGCGGGTGGGGCGGTAGACGATGACTTCCTTGGTCTCGACCTGGGTCTCGACCGGCGAACCCGACAGGCCCTGGTCCTTCTTCGACGACTCGCTCTTGCCGTCCGACAGCGGCTGGCCGACCTTGCAGTTGTCGCGGTAGACCGCGGTCGCCTTGAGGCCGAGCTTCCACGACTGGAGGTAGATGTCCTCGATCTCCTCGACCGTGGCGCTCTCGGGCAGGTTGACCGTCTTGGAGATCGCGCCGGACAGGAACGGCTGGGCGGCCGCCATCATCCGCACGTGGCCCATCGGCTTCAGGGCACGCGCACCCATCGCGGTGTCGAAGACCTCGTAGTGCTCGGTCTTCAGCCCGGGGGCGTCGATCACGTGGCCGTGCTCGGCGATGAAGGCGACGATCGCCTCGATCTTCTCTTCGTCGTACCCGAGGTTCTTCAGGGCCCGCGGGATGGTCTGGTTGACGATCTGCATCGAGCCGCCGCCGACCAGCTTCTTGAACTTGACCAGCGAGAAGTCGGGCTCGATGCCGGTGGTGTCGCAGTCCATCATGAAGCCGATGGTGCCGGTGGGCGCGAGCACCGAGGCCTGGGCGTTGCGGAAGCCGTTGGTCTCGCCGAGCTTGATCACGTCGGCCCACGCCTGGGTCGCGAACGTGTGCACCTGCGCGTCGGCGACGTGGTGGGTGCGGACGGTGTCGTTGGCGGCCTGGTGCTTGCGCATCACCCGCTTGTGCGCCTCGGCGTTGCGGGCGTACCCGGTGTAGGGGCCGACGATCCCGGCCAGCTCCGCGCTCCTCTTGTACGACGCGCCGGTCATCAGCGAGGTGATGGTCGCGGCCATGGACCGGCCGCCGTCGGAGTCGTAGCCCAGCCCCATCGCCATCAGCAGCGCACCCAGGTTGGCGTAGCCGATGCCGAGCTGGCGGTAGTCGCGGGTGGTGTCGCCGATCGCCTCGGTCGGGAAGTCGGCGAAGCAGATCGAGATGTCCATCGCGGTGATGATCAGCTCGACGGCCTTGCCGAAGAGCGCGGCATCGAAGGTGTCGTCGTCCTTGAGGAACTTCAGCAGGTTGAGGCTGGCGAGGTTGCACGAGGAGTTGTCGAGCGACATGTACTCCGAGCACGGGTTGGACGCGGTGATCCGGCCCGTCTCCGGGTTGGTGTGCCAGTCGTTGATCGTGTCGTCGTACTGCAGGCCGGGGTCGGCGCAGGCCCACGCGGCCTCGGCGATCTTGGTGAACAGCTCGCGGGCGTCGACGGTCTCGATCACCTCGTGGGTCTTGCGGGCGCGCAGCCCGAAGTCGGTGCCGTCCTCGACGGCGCGCATGAACTCGTCGCTGACGCGCACGGAGTTGTTGGCGTTCTGGTACTGCACGGAGGTGATGTCGGCCCCGCCGAGGTCCATGTCGAACCCGGCGTCGCGCAGCGCGCGGATCTTGTCCTCCTCCTTGGCCTTGGTCTCGACGAACTCCACGATGTCGGGGTGGTCGACGTCGAGCACGACCATCTTGGCCGCGCGACGGGTGGCGCCGCCCGACTTGATCGTGCCGGCGGACGCGTCGGCGCCGCGCATGAAGGAGACCGGACCGCTCGCCGTACCGCCGGAGGAGAGCAGCTCCTTGGACGAGCGGATGCGGGAGAGGTTGAGGCCGGCACCGGAGCCGCCCTTGAAGATGAAGCCCTCCTCCTTGTACCAGTTGAGGATGGAGTCCATCGAGTCGTCGACGCTGAGGATGAAGCAGGCGCTGACCTGCTGAGGCGACGGCGTACCGACGTTGAACCACACCGGGGAGTTGAACGAGAAGTACTGGTGGACCAGCAGCCAGGTCAGCTCGTGCTCGAAGGTCTCGGCGTCGGCCGGGCTCGCGAAGTAGCCGTGGTCGACGCCCGCCTTGGTGTAGGTCTTCACGACCCGGTCGATGAGCTGCTTGAGGCTCCACTCGCGGGCCTCGGTGCCGACCGCGCCGCGGAAGTACTTGGTGGTCACGATGGTGGAGGCGTTGACGCTCCAGAAGTCGGGGAACTCCACGCCGCGCTGCTCGAAGACCGTCTCGCCGGACTTCCAGTTGGTCTGGACGACGTCACGGCGCTCCCAGGTGAGCTCGTCGTAGGGGTGGGTGCCGGGCGTGGAGAACACACGCTCGATCGTCAGGCCCTCACCGGCTGCGCCCTTGGCGGACGACCCCAAGGCCTTGTTCACCGTCTCGGTCATGGAAGCTCCTCTGGTCCTTCGTGTCGTTCGCGCTGGTCTCGACTGGCTCGACCACCGAGGTGGCCGTCGTGCTGTTGATGGTCTCCGCGACCACCGACGGTGGTGCACCCGGCGCGCAGCTTCCCCACTACGCGCCGGGTGGTCTGTGGGTTATCCGGTGGGTACGGCGTGGGTGGTCTCGACAGGCTCGGCCGGCGCGACGGCCTGCTCCATGCGGAGCAGCGCGATCTCGTCCTCGAAGTCGTCGGCGGAGCTGAACGCCTTGTAGACGCTCGCGAACCGCAGGTAGGCGACCGGGTCGAGCGCCCGCAGCGGGCCGAGGATCGCCAGCCCGATCTCGTGGGCGGGGACCTCGGCGGCGCCCTCGGTGCGCAGCGCGTCCTCGACGGTCTGGCCCAGGCAGGCCAGGTCGTCCTCGGAGACCGGGCGCCCCTTGCAGGCCTTCCGGACGCCGGCGATCGCCTTGTCGCGGGTGAACGGCTCCGTCGCGCCGGAGCGCTTGAGCACGGTCAGCTGCATGAGCTCGACGGTCGTGAACCGCTTGTCGCAGCCCTCGCAGCGGCGCCGGCGGCGGATCGCCGCGCCGTCCTCGGACACGCGGGAGTCGAGGACCTTCGTGTCGGTGTGCCGGCAGTACGGACAGTGCATCGTCGGGTCCTCCTCTCCCCTCTTCCTCAACACCGTGAGGGCGCGCCGAATGCCCCCTCGACGGGGGTGTTTTCCTGTGGACCGGGCTGGGGATATCTCGGCCTGGCCTGTGGGGAAGTCGCGCTCTCCTGTGGGTTCCGGAGGCAGTCGGTGTGGACTACATGTGGAAAACCACAACGGTGTAACTACTAGATGTAGTGGTAACCGTACGTCGGTGCGACGGGGGTTGGCAAGGGATTCGGACAACGGGTTCGCGGCGATCCGCGTGCGCGCGCATTCGCACAGGTCAGCGGCCTGCAGTGCCCTGGAAACGACCTCGGGGCGTCGGCGTGTCGCGGCTTCGTGGATCGGTCACAATGGGCCCCGTGACCACGGGGAAGCGGGCGGCGCCGAAGCACTCGGGGCCGGCGCGCCTGGAGGGCCCCGACGCCTCCGCATCCCGCGCTCCGAACGGTCCGCTCCTGCTGCTCGCGCTCGGGATCACCGCGGCCGTGGTGGCCTGGGGCTACCTGGTCTACCTCGCCATCGACTTCGGTACGTCGGCCCGCGACGGCGACGCCACCGGCTGGTGGCTGCTCGCCCTGTCGACGATCGGCGCGATCGCGTGCCTGTTCGTCGCGATGATGCTCGGCACCCGGCTGGTCGCCCGGATCAAGGCCGGCACGCCGCCGCCCGGCCCTCCGCGCCCGCCCGGTGGGCGGCGCGCGGCGCGCTGAGGGATGGTCTCGACAGGCTCGACCAGCGGAGCAGGCGCCGGCTACTCGGGGACCCCGCTCCCCCGCAAGCTCGGGGTCGAGGACGGTCACGTCGTGCTCCTCGACCGTCTCCCCGACGGCCTCGACCTGGGCCTGCCGCCGACCGCGCACGTCGTACGCCGACTCCGGGACGGACTCGACCTCACCGTCACCTTCCACACCAGGCGCGCCGACCTGGAGCGGCGGCTGCCGGCGCTGTTCGGCCACACCGTGACGGCCGGGATGGTGTGGGTGGCCTGGCCGAAGCAGGCGGCCGTCAAGCGGCTGGGGCTGACCACCGATCTCGACGACACCGTGGTCCGCGCCGTCGGTCTCGCGCTGGGCTGGGTGGACGTCAAGGTCGCCGCGATCGACGAGACGTGGTCGGGACAGAAGTTCGTACGCCGCCTGGCCGACCGCTGACCCAACCGAGCGCCGACCCGCAACGAAGACGATCGGGGGGACCGCGGGGGCAGCGTCGCATGGGGTTGACGCTGCCCCCGTTCTTCCCCGGTCTCCCCAGGCCGGGGTCGAAGCGGCCTGTGGAAGTTCATGGGCTCGGCGGGCGGCTCGGTGTCGGCTACTGCGGCACGCGGAGGCGCTGACCGATCTGGAGCGAGCCGGAGTCGAGGTGGTTGAGCGCCTCGAGGTGGCTCATCATCGAGCGCACGTCACCGCTGCCCGTCGCGGCCGCCGCACGGGACGAGATGTCCCACAGGGTCTGGCCGGGCTGCACCGTGATCGTGCGGGTCTGCTCGGGGTGGTCGCTGGCGGTCGAGACCGAGGCGGCGTAGAGGCCGAGGCCGAGCGCAGCGGCCAGGCCCAGACCGAGCACCACCAGGCGGCCCCGCCGGGTCAGCCGCACCGTGCTCCGACGGGCCGGGGCGACCTCGAGTCGCTGGTCGTCGCCGTCGTACTCGGCTGCGAAGAAGTCGTCGAGGCTGACGCGGCGCAGCGGGGTCTCGACCGGCTCGACCGGCTCGACCCGCGGAGCCGGCTCGACCAGCGAGGTCGGGGGGACCCGGGTGAAGATCGGGGCCCGCTCACCGTCGGCGACGATCCGCAGCACCGGACGCTCGGCGCGACCACCCACGGTGGAGCCCCGACCGGCGAGCGTGCGTCGCGCACCGGCCTTGGTGCGGGTCGGCTCGACCGGCGGCGCGAACCGGGTGGTGCGGGTGGCGGTGATGCTGCTCATCGGATCCTCCTGGGGAAGTGCCACTGGCGTTCAGCGGCCGTCGGCTCCTGTGTCTGCTCCTTGTCTAACCGCGACCGCCGACAGTGACTCCTGCCGGCCGCCCGATCAGACGTTCGATCGAACACATGTACGACGGTAGAGCACCTGTTCGAACGATTTCAAGCGCGACACGAACAGATGTTCGAACAAGCTGGCGCGCCGACCCCTGGCCCGTTCGGGTCTGTAGTGACGGGGGTCGGACAGGCCACGCTCGGGATGCGCGGGGTGTCCGACTCTGCGCGCCACCCGAGGAGAAGACATGCCCCACCTGCGTGGACGGGTCCTGCCCGTCGCACTCGCCGCCGTCGTCCTGGTCGGCGGCGCCAACCTGGCGGCGTACGCCGCGAACGGCCACCCCCTGCTCCTCGGCGGCAGCAACAGCGAGACCAAGACCGCGTCGGTCACCAACACCGGCAAGGGCCCCGCGATCTCGCTGAAGACGAGCAAGAAGTCGCCGCCACTGGCCGTGAACAGCTCCAAGGTCGTCACGCACCTGAACGCCGACAGCGTGGACGGCAAGAGCGCCAGCGCCCTGACCACCAACGTGATCACCTACACGGTGCCTCCCAACGCCACGGTGCCGTTCGCCCTCACGCTGAACGGCCTCGGCAAGGGGAACTACACCGCCAGCTTCAGCGTGGTCATGCACGCCACCACGGTGGCCGTCTGTTACCTCAGCGACGGCGTGACGCCCACGGATCTGCTCAGCTACGGCCCCAACCTGTCCGGCTTCTCAGTCGTCAACGGCGCCGGACTGGTCACGGTCAGGGCCGGCCATCCGATGGTCCTGAACTGCAACTCGGCCACCTCGGTGGTCTCGGCCAGTGACACTCACAGCCAGGTGTCCTTCACGCAGGTCGGCAAGGTGGCGATCAAGTCGGGCACCGTCAGCCGCTCGGCGCCCCACCGCAGCGGCGCGGCTCACTGAGCCAGCACGCCTGCCGCCCGGCTCCGCACTCAGGTGCGGGGTCGGGCGGCCCTCTTCTCGATCCGGCGGCGACCCTGGGCCGCGAACAGCGTGGCGGCCGGCCCCGCCAGCGACGGGGCGAGGGCGCTGACCCGGCTGAGGGCACCGCGCCACGCGGGCAGGGTCCGGATCACGCGGCCGCTCCCGACCAGGGCGACCGCGGCGTCGGCCGTCTCGTCGACGGTGAGGATGCGTCCCCCGGAATGGGTCAGCTGTGAACCGAGCCCGCTCGGGTCCTGGGCGTCGAGCAGCGCGGTCTGGACACCGTCGGGACACAGCGCGTGCAGCCGCACGCCGGAGGGCACTTCGGCCGAGACCGACATCGTCGCCGAGATGATCGCGGCCTTGGTCGCGGCGTACACCGTGTAGCCGGGCACCGGCCCCAGCCCCGACAGGGAGGCGACGTTGATGATGTCGCCTCCGCCCTCGATGGCGCCGAGGGCGGCTCGCATCCCCCACAGGCAGCCGAGCAGGTTGATCTCGACCAGACGTCGCACCTGCTCGTCGGTCAGGTCGGCCAGGCGCCCGTCGGTACCGACGCCGGCGTTGTTCACCCACACCGCGAGCGGGCCGTGCGACTGCGCCTGCGCGGCGGCGGACGCGTGGGCCTCCGGGTCGCGGACGTCGTGGGTCAGCCACGCCGCAGCGCCGATCTCGTCAGCCGTACGACGCGCGGCGTCGCCGTCGACGTCGGTCACCAGCACGGCGTACCCCCGGCCGACCAGCCGCTCGGCGATCCCCCGCCCGATCCCGCGCGCCCCGCCGGTCACCACACAGCTGTCCATGGCGCCGGAGTCAACCAGGCGCGGGGGCGGGGGGCTCGACCGGCTCGACCGGCGAACGCGCTGGACCAGCGGTCGGGCGACACGCCGTTCGAACAGGTGTTTGATTCTCGGCCCGCCGCCGCCGTACGGTTCGGTCCATGACCCCTGCCACGAAGAAGAGCGGCCGCAAGGTCAGCGAGCTGCCCGACGGCCCGCCCGACGCGTCCGGGCTCACCCCGCGCCAGACCAAGGTGCTGCTGTCGATCAAGGACTCCATCGAGAAGCGCGGCTATCCGCCCAGCATGCGCGAGATCGGTGAGGCGGTCGGCCTGACCAGCAGCTCCAGCGTCGCCCACCAGCTGCGTGTGCTCGAGGAGAAGGGGTTCCTCAAGCGCGACCCCAACCGTCCGCGCGCCCTCGAGGTGTTCCTGCCCGAGGTGCTCGCTGCCCGGCGCTCGATGGGCTCGCCCGCCGAGGCGGAGCCGTCGTACGACGAGACCGGCGTGGGCGACGCGATGCCGGCCGCGACCTACGTCCCGATGGTCGGCCGGATCGCCGCCGGTGGCCCGATCCTGGCCGAGGAGACGCTGGACGAGGTGTTCCCACTGCCCAAGCAGCTCGTGGGCGAGGGGACGCTCTTCATGCTCGAGGTCCGCGGCGACTCGATGGTCGACGCGGCCATCTGCAGCGGTGACTACGTCGTGGTGCGGCAGGAGCAGACCGCCGAGAACGGCGACATCGTGGCCGCCCTGATCGACGGCGAGGCCACCGTGAAGACCTTCCAGCGCAAGGACGGCCACGTCTGGCTGCTGCCCCACAACCCGTCCTACGACCCGATCGACGGCACCCACGCGACGATCCTGGGCAAGGTCACGGCGGTCCTGCGACGTATCTGAGGGAATATCCCGCACTCCTGGGGCGTCGTAACCCTGGTGCGTTTTCGGCGCGCCTTTTGAGAGGATGACGGGATGAGCGTGCGGTCGGTCGTGCCGACGATCGCCGGGGGGCAGTTCCTCCGGCGACGTGGCGTGCGCGAGATCGCGCTGATCGGCGTCCTCTACCTCTTCTACTGCGTGACGCGCACCTTCGCCGAGAACGACCTCGCACCGGCCCAGGACCGCGCCGGCGACCTGCTCCACCTCGAGCGGGTTCTCCACCTCGACTGGGAGTACTCCCTCAACCACTGGTTCGCCGACCACAGCTGGGCGGCGGTGCCGGCCTGCTACTGGTACGCCGCGGCCCACTACGTGGTGACCCTGACCGTGCTGGTCTGGCTGTTCCGCAAGGGCGCCGCCCACTACTCGCCGGCCCGCTGGGCGCTGGTGGTCTCCTGCCTGATCGCGCTGGCCTGCTACCTCCTGCTCCCGACGGCTCCGCCCCGGCTGTTCAGTGGTGAGTACGTCGACATCCTCAGCGTCCACTCCGGCGCCGGCTGGTGGGGCGCCGACGCGTCGGCACCGAAGGGCATGGGTCAGCTGACCAACGAGCTGGCCGCCTTCCCGAGCCTGCACGCGGGCTGGGCGCTCTGGGTGGCCCTCGTGGTCCGCCGCAACACCACGAACCTCTGGCTGCGCGGCCTGGCCTGGATGCACGCCCTGCTCACGGCCGTCGTCGTGATCGGCACCGGCAACCACTGGATCCTCGACGTCGCCGTCGGGTGGGCCGTGGTGATCGTGGCGATGTGGCTGGTCGACCCCTACTTCCTCGACCCTCGCCGGCCCGGCGACGTGCGGGTGGTGTTCGGCGACCGGATCGTCGAGTCGCCCGAGCCGTCCGCACCGGTGGCGGCAGCGCCGCGCGAGCGGCCCGTGCAGGAGTGCCGGCCACGGTCCGACCCCGACCGCTGAGTCAGCCCTCGCCGGCCGCGAGGCGGGTGAGGGCCTGACGCACCAGGTCGCCGTCGTACGTCGTCCACATCGGCGGCAGGCTCGCCTTGAGGAAGCTGCCGTAGCGCGCCGTCGCCAGGCGCGGGTCGAGGATCGCGACGACGCCCTTGTCGGACGTCGTCCGGATCAGTCGGCCGGCGCCCTGCGCCAGCAGCAGGGCGGCATGGGTGGCCGCGACCTGCATGAACCCGTTGCGGCCCTCGCGGTCGGCCGCGCGCTGGCGCGCGCTCATCAACGGGTCGTCGGGCCGCGGGAACGGGATCCGGTCGATCATCACCAGCTGGCAGGTGTCGCCGGGGACGTCGAGGCCCTGCCAGAGGCTGAGCGTGCCGAACAGGCAGGTGTGGGGGTCGCCCACGAACTGCCGGGCCAGCTCGGGGAGCTGGGCCTCGCCCTGCGCCAGCGTGGTCAGGTGGGGCAGCCGCTCGCGCACCTCTTCGGCCGCGGTCTCGGCGGCCCGCCGCGAGCTGAAGAGCCCGAGCGTGCGGCCCTCCGCGGCATCGACCAGGGAGACGATCTCGTCGAGCTGGGCCTTGCCGAGCCCGTCGCGGCCGGGCGGCGGCAGGTGGCGTGCGACGTAGAGGATGGCCTGCCGGCCGTAGTCGAACGGCGAGCCGACGTCGAGGCCGACCCAGGGCAGGACGTCGCGCTCTCGCACGTCCCGCTGGTCGGACTCATCGGTCATCGGCACGGTCGCGCCGACGACCACGTCGACCCGCTCGGTCGGCTTCAACCCGACCGAGGTGGCGAGGGCGTCGAAGTCGCCGCCGAGCATCAAGGTCGCCGAGGTCATCACCACGGTCTTGTCGGTGAGGAGCTTCTCGCGCATCGGGCCCCACACCTCGAGGGGCGCGACGCACAGCCGCGGCGGGAGCCGGCGCTGTCCGGGACCCGACGAAGGGTCGGTGCCCTCGGTCAGCCAGAGCACGTCGGCCTCGCTCCCCGCGGCCATCCGCTCGACGGTGGCGAACACCTCCTGCACGGCGCCGCGGGCCTGGGTGCGGGCGGCGTCGACGTCGTCCCCCTCCTTGGGGTACGCCGAGAGGCACGCCCGCGCCGCGTCCCGCACCAGCACCAGCGCATCGGCCAGGACCTCGGGGACCGCGTCGAACCGGCCGGGCTCGCACTCGGCGATCGCCGCCGCGAGCGCGTCGCCGGCATCGGCGAGGTCGTCGGCTGCGGACGACTCGCGGTCGCCCTCGTTCACCCAGCGCCGCGAGCTCCGCGCGGCGCGTTCGACCTCGGCGGCGAACAGCTCGTCGGTGGCCGCCTGGGTCACCCGGCTGACGACCTCGTGAGCCTCGTCGACCACCACCGCGTCGTAGTCGGGGATCATCGGCACCCCCTCGATCGCGTCGATCGCGAGCAGCGAGTGGTTGGTGACGATCAGGTGGGAGCGATGCGCCTTCTCGCGCGCCTGCTCGACGAAGCACTCCTCGCCGAACGGGCAGCGTGCCGCGCCCAGGCAGTCGCGATGGCTGACGCTGACCTGTCGCCACTCGCGGTCGGTGTGGCGGGGGGCGTGGTCGCGCTCGCCGCTGCCGTCGCCCTCGGCCTCCTTCTCGGCCCAGGCCCGCAGCTCGAGCACCTTCTTCCCGAGGGAGCCCTCGGGCACCTCGATCAGCGCGCCCTGCTCGTCGGGCACGCCTTCGCGGATGCGGTGGAGGCAGGCGTAGTTGGAGCGGCCCTTCAGCACGGCGTACGAGGGGTCATGGGGCAACAGGTGGGCGACGGCCTTGGTCACCGCGGGCAGATCTCGTTCAACCAGTTGGTGCTGCAGTGCGAGCGTGGCCGTGGCGACGACCACGCGGCGGTCGTGGAGCAGGGCCGGCACGAGGTAGGCGAGCGACTTGCCGGTACCGGTCCCGGCCTGGACGACGAGGTGGCGCCGGCCGCCGAGCGAGTCGCTGACCGCCTCGGCCATCGCGATCTGACCCGGCCGCTCCTGGCCGCCGAGCGCCTCCACCGCGGCCGCGAGCACCTCCCGGACGGGGGGTCGCGACGGGTCAGCGGGCGCAGGCACCGCTGCACCCTATCCGCGGGCCCCGACGGGGCTCTCCATTGCTCGCCGGTGCGGTGCACGAAGCGCCGTGGAGGGTGCCGTACGTCGGGGCGGGGTCTTCCCGGTTTCACCATGTTCACATGGTGAAACCCGGGTTCTCATGGCGAACTCACCGTGTGAAGCGGGGTTCCACCACGTTCTCATGGTGAAGCTGGGGTTGACGCCCCAGGCTCAGTCGTCGCCGCCTCCGTCGTCGCCCGGCAGCCAGAAGTGCGGCACCCCGGCCACGCACCGGGCATCCACGGCGACGGACGTGTCGTCCCCGTTGGTGCGGGTGAAGCGCACCCTGACCTGGGCCGGGCCCCGCGACCCGATCACGTAGCGCCAGCCGGTGTTGGGAAACGCCGACACCAGCTCGGCTGCCCGGCCCCGGCACTCGACGACCACATGACCGGCCGCCCCGCTCCAGGACCGGCGCTGCGTCGTCGGCGCGGCGGTCGAGGACGCGGGCGAGGAGGCGGGCGAGGAGGCGGGCGGCGAGGCGGGCGCGGACGAGGGTGGTGACGACGGCGTGAGGGTGGAGCCGCTCGCCGGTGGCGCACCGCTGGACGGCGACGGCGACCGCGACGGCCGGGGAGACAAAGTGACCCCGTGGCTGGTGCGCAGGACGGGTTCGTCGTCGCCGCCGGGCACCGGCAACGAGCCCGTCACGTCGGCCTGCGGCTGCGTCACGGGCAGGACGCCCTCCCCCGCCCGCGAGATCACGACCCAGACCAGCGTCGCCACGACAGCGACCACTCCGCACCACACGAGCGCGGCGAGGACCGCCGTACGGAGCCGGGTCATGTGCCCATCATCTCGCCGACCCACAGCCGATCGGGGCCTGACGGACAGGTTCGGGGGCTACGTTCTGCGTCATGAGCAGCATCCTCGTCATCGAGGACGACCCGGCGATCCGCTCCGCCGTGCAGCGCGCGATGACCGAGCGCGGCCATGCGGTCGCGGTCGCGTCGGGCGGGTTGCCCGGGCTCGACGCGGTGATCAACGACCGTCCCGACGTGGTGATGCTCGACCTGGGCCTGCCCGACGTGGACGGCCTGACGATGATCCCGATGATCCGCGCCGCCAGCTCGGTGCCGATCATCGTGATCACCGCCCGCGACGACGACGCGACCATCGTCCAGGCCCTCGACGGCGGCGCCGACGACTACGTCGTGAAGCCGTTCGGCGCCGACCAGGTCGCGGCCCGGGTCCGCGCCGTGCTGCGGCGCGGCGGCGTGCCCACGTCGTACGAGCCGATCCGGGTCGGCGACCTCGTCATCGACGAGCGCTCGCGCACCGTCACGCTCGCCGGCGAGCCCCTCGAGCTGGCGCGCAAGGAGTTCGACCTGCTCGTCGCCCTGGCCCAGCGACCCGGTGAGGTCGTCACCAAGCGCGAGCTGCTCGCGGAGGTGTGGCGCCAGGCGTACGGCGGCTCGGACCGCACCGTCGACGTCCACCTGTCGTGGCTGCGGCGCAAGCTCGGCGAGACCGCGGCCGAGCCGCGCTACCTGATCAGCGTCCGTGGTGTCGGGGTACGGCTGGTCGACCCGGACGCCGGCTGATGCGGAGCCGGATCTCATGGCTGGTCCTCGCGACCACGTCGGCCATCGTGATGGCCTTCGTCATCCCCCTGTGCCTCCTGGTCCGCACGCTCGCGGCCGACCGGGCGATGAGCGCGGCCGACCAGACGGCCCGCAACGTCGCGCTCGTGGTGACCAGCGTGCCGAACACCGCCCAGCTCAACGGCTACCTCGACGACCTCAACCGCAGCATCGTGCCGCAGGTCTCGGTGCTCACCCCGGCCGGCAAGAGTCTCGGGACCACCGACGACCTGAGCCAGGATCCCGATGTCCGCCAGGCCCTCACCGGCGAAGGGCTCCGGGTCACCAGCGACGACAGCGGCGCCGTCCTCCTGCCGGTGGCCGGCGAGCACGGGACGACCGTCGTGCGGGCCAGCGTCACCGGTGCGGACCTGCAGCGGGGGGTGATGCCGGCCTGGATCGGCATCGTCACCCTCGGCCTCGTGCTGATCGCGCTCGGCTGGGTGATCGCGCGTCAGCTCGGGCGACGCATCAGCGAGCCGCTGCGCGGGCTGGCCCAGACCGCACACCAGCTGCGCGAGGGCGATCTCGCCGCCCGGGCCGAGGTCGGCGGTACGCCGGAGACCATCGAGCTCGCCCAGGCCCTGAACGGACTGGCCGAGCGCACCGGTGAGCTCCTCGCCGCCGAGCGGGCCAACGTCGGCGACCTCTCGCACCGCCTGCGCACGCCGGTCACGGCGCTGCGTCTCGACGCCGAGTCGGTGTCGGATGATGCCGTGGCGCAGCGGCTCCAGGACCACATCACCGTGCTGCAGCTGACGGTCGACCAGATCGTGAAGGAGGCCCGCCGACCCGTCGAGAGCAACCTGGCCGCCCGCTGTGACGCGGCCGCCACGATCGCGGGACGGGTGGCCTTCTGGTCGGCGCTCGCGGAGGACGACGGGCGAGCCCTTCGGGTCGACGTCCCACGGGCTCCCCTGCTGGTCCCGGTCTCCGCGAGCGACCTGGCCGACCTGCTCGACGTGCTGATCGACAACGTGTTCGCCCACACCGCCGACGGAACGGGCTTCGCGGTCACCCTGCACGCCGGCGGCGGCACCTGCGTGCTCAGCGTGTCCGACGACGGAGAGGGCTGGGCGGCGGAGCGCAACGCCGGTCCCGGGCACACCGGGCTCGGCCTCGACATCGCTCGTCGTACGGCTCAAGACTGCGGCGGACACCTGGTCACCAGCACCACCGCCACCGGCGGGGCGAAGGTCGAGGTGGCGCTGCCGCTCGTCGGCTGAGGCGTCAGTCGTCGCCGCCACCGTCGTCGTCACCGCCGCCGTCGTCGTCACCGCCGTCGTCGTGGTGTCCGGTGTCGTCCGACGGCGTCGACGTCGGGTGGCTCGGCGCCTGCGTGTGCCGCGGGGACTGCGGGGACTGCGTGGTCGACGCAGGTGCGGACGGTGCGGGCGACGCGGGCGGGGCAGAGGTCGGCGGCGCAGCGATGGTCACGGTGTGCGTCACGTGCGTGACACAGGCGCGTCCGACCCGGACGGCGGGCTTCACGCACGGCGCCCACTTGAGCACCGGTCCGGGCCGGACGACCTGCGCCGGGGGGTAGTGGTGGACCCGCACCTGGGCCGCGGGCACCGGTGAGCCGGCGTCCGACGACGCGGAGTAGGCGCGGAGGCCGCCGGTGAACCCGGCGACGAGGGCGAGAGCGCCCAGGAGAACGGCGAAGAGCTTCATGGACCCACTGTGGCCCCGCCCGGCCTAACCGCGCCTCGCGCCGAGGTCAAGCCCTGGTCAAGGCGTCCGTCGGCCTCCATGACGTGAACTTGAAGGAGGGATGAGGCCCCCTTGGCGGCGCTTGTCACAACCTGGTCGCATGACTCCCACCCCCCGTAGCCGGGACCGGTTCCGTCTCGGCGTCTCCACCGTCACCGCCCTGGTCACCGCGGGCAGCCTGACCGCGGTCGGCTGGTTCGCCGGCAGCGCCGCCCACGAGCAGGAGGTGAAGCAGGCCCACGACGACGCTGCCCGCGCCCTGGCCGACGCCCGGGCGGCGCGCGCGAAGGCGACGTACGACGCCGCGGTCGCCGCCGCGAAGTCCGCGTCGCTCCCCCGCCGCGTCATCCTCCGACCCCGGCCGCACCGGACCGTGGTCCACACCCAGTACGTGCACGCGGCGACGACGCCGGTCACCGTCGGCGGCACCACGGTGACCCAGCCCGGCTCGGCCCCGCCCGCCCCCGCCCCGGCCTACCACCCGCCGGCGCACTCCGCGCCCGCGCCGGCGCCTCCCCCGCCGCCCCCGCCGCCCCCGCCCGCGCCCTCGAGCGGGTCGTGACATGCCGTCGGAGACCTTCGGCGCGCTCGGCACCTACGTCTACGTCGCCACGCGAGAGGCCGCCGAGCTCCCGGCTGCGCGCCGGCTGACCGAGGCCGTGCTCAGCGACGTGGACCGCACGTGCAGCCGGTTCCGGGCCGACTCCGACCTGTCGCGTGCCAACGCGGCGGCCGGGCGCTGGACCCATGTCGACCCGCTGCTCGTCGCGGCCGTCGGCGTCGCCGTCGACGCGGCCGGCGTCAGCGAGGGCCTCGTCCATCCGCTCCTGGGTCGCCACCTCGTCTCCTGGGGCTACGACCGCGACTTCGGGGCACTGGTCGACACCGACGACCCCATCGCCGTGCCTGCCCCCGACCCCTCCTCCTGGAGGCTGATCGGCCTCGCCGACGACGCCGTCCGGGTGCCGGCGGGCACGGCGCTCGACCTGGGCGCCACCGGCAAGGCCTTCGCCGCCGACCTCGTCGCCGCGACCCTCGCCGGCGAGCTGGCCGGCAGCGCGCTGGTCAGCGTCGGCGGTGATCTCGCGATCTCACGTCCCGATGGGGGACCGTGGGCGGTGGCCGTCTCCGAGCGCCCGGGCGAGCCCGGCGAGAACGTCTGGCTCGAGGGGGGCGGACTGGCCACCTCGAGCACCCGCGTGCGGCGCTGGCGCCGCGCCGGCACGTCGTACCACCACCTGCTCGACCCGCGTACCGGTGCTCCGGTGCCCGCCGTCTGGACCACGGCGAGCTGTGCGGGTGGCAGCGCGGTCGCGGCCAACACGGCCAGCACGGCAGCGATCGTGCTCGGCGACGACGCACCCGCCTGGCTCTCCGGGCACGATGTCGCCGCCCGCCTCGTCGCGGCCGACGGGTCGGTGGTCCACATCGGCGGCTGGCCGTGCGGCGAGGAGCACGCGGCATGAACGACGTCCTGCACGGACCTCTGCTGTGGTACCTCAACCGCAGCACCGGTCTCGTGGTGCTCGCCCTGCTCACCGTGACCGCCGTGCTCGGCGTGCTCGCGACTGCGCAGGGCGGACGCCTGCTCCCCCGGTTCGTGGGTCAGGTGCTGCACCGCAATCTCGCCCTGTGGTCGGTGGTGCTGCTCGTGCTGCACGTGGCCACCGCCGTCGTGGACAGCTACGTCGACATCCGCTGGTGGCAGGCCGTCGTGCCCTGGGTGGGCTCGACGTACCTGCCGATGTGGCTCGGGCTCGGCACGGTGGCCTTCGACCTGATCGTGCTGGTCATCGTCACGTCGCTGCTGCGGGCCCGGATGCGGCACCGGAGCTGGCGACTGGTGCACCTCTTGTCGTACGCCGCGTGGGGGATCGCGGTCGGACATGGCCTCGGGATCGGGACCGACCTCCGCCAGCCCGGCTGGGAGCGCAACGCCGTCTACGCGTCGGTCGCGCTCGTGGCCGGCATCGCCCTGCTGCGACTGGTCGGAGCGGGCGCGCGTCATGCGCTGGGAGAGGCACGATGAACACCTCGCCGGTCGCGGTCCGCGAGGACCCCGACGTCCACGAAGGGCCGGCCCTGCTGGCCGGCCTCGCCGCCGGACCGTCCCTGGTCGCCCACCGCGAGCAGTACGGCGACCTCCCCCGCCTCACCCTCGACGACCTCGTCGAAGCCGTCGACGACGTCGGCTTGCGCGGCCGGGGCGGCGCGGCGTTCCCCTTCGCGATCAAGCTGCGCACGGCGGCCGCGGGCTCTCGGCCGGTCGTGGTCGTGAACCTCAGCGAGGGCGAGCCGGCCAGCAGCAAGGACAGTGCGTTGGCACGCACACGTCCGCACCTCGTGCTGGACGGCGCCGTCGCCACGGCTCGCGCCCTCCGGGCTCGCCAGGTGCACGTCGTACTCCCGGGTGACCGACCGCAGACCGCGGCGGCGATGGAGACCGCGATGGCCGAGCGTCGTGACCGCCGCGTTCGCCTCGTGCGGCACGTCGCGTCGCCGAAGTTCGTGGCGGGGCAGGCCCGCGCCGTGCTGGAGCTGATGGCCGGGCGGCCCAACCTGCCGGTCACGGCGTGGGCTCCCGAGGCCGTGACCGGACACCGGTCTCATCCCACGCTGCTCTCGAACGCCGAGACCTGGGCACATGTCGGGCACCTGGTGCACACCGGTCCGCCGACGGGCCTCGGGACCGACGAGGAGCCGGGGACGACGCTGCTGACGCTGCGGCTGCCGGGGGCGCGGGTGGCCGTGCGTGAGGTCGAGTACGGCACGCCGCTGCGCTCGGTGCTGCCTCAGGAGGACGCGGCCGTCCTGGTCGGAGGCTTCCACGGCACCTGGACGACGCCCGAGACCGCCCGACGGCTGACCGTGTCGGTCGCGGGCATGCGCGAGGCCGGGTATGCGCTCGGCGCGGGGCTGGTCATGGCCGTGGACGACTGCCCGGTCGTCTGGACCCAACGGATCGTGGCCTACCTCGCCGGCCAGAGCGCCCGTCGGTGCGGGCCCTGCCTGAACGGCTTGCCCGCGCTGGCGGCCGCCCTGTCGGCGATCGACGACGGCGGAGGGACGGCCCGCGTCGAGCAGCTCTCGGC
>CAWDUA010000014.1:0-205981 GCA_963805345.1 uncultured Actinomycetota bacterium | reverse complement strand
ACAAACGCCCACGGTCGCTCGCGCACATGTTCCTCGAGTGGGTCGAGACGACCCCCGACGCCGACGCCTACTACTACCCGGTCGACGGTGGCTGGCAGGAGTCGTCCTGGGAGCAGACGCACCACCTCGTCGAGGGGTTGGCCGCCGGGCTGGTCTCGCTCGGGATCCGCCCCGAGGAGCGCGTCGCGCTGATGGCGTCGACCCGCTACGAGTGGGTGCTCGCGTTCCTTGCGGTGCAGTTCAGCGGTGCCGCCGTGACGCTCGTCGACCCGACCGCCAGCGATGCCGAGGTGGCCCACGTCCTGGGAGACTCCGGCGCGCGAGTGGTGATCGCGGAGAACTACGAGGCCACCCGTGCCCTGTGGCGGATCCGGGCCCGGATCCGCGACGTGACGAAGGTGGTGCAGATCGACGGCGACTACCCCGACGCGCGGGTCCTCTCGCTGGAAGGACTCCTGGCCCTCGGTGCGGAGCGGCTGGAGAGCGAGCCCCGCGTCATCGCCCAGCGCCTCTACGCCGTACGGCGCCAGGGCCTGGCCGCGATCGTCTACGAGCCGGACGAGGACGGCTGGCTGCGCGGCGTCCGCCTGACGCATTCCGCGCTGACCTACCAGGGCGCCGCGATCGCGTCCCTGGGTCTGGTCGGTGAACCGGACCTGCTCTATCTCTGCCTGCCCCTCGACCGGACGTTCGGTCGCACCTTGCTGGCCGCCCACCTCGCGTGCGGATTCCCGGTCGCCCTCGAGAACCGGTCCGACCGGCTCCTCGACTCTCTGGCGCTGGTGAGGCCGACGGTGGTCGGCCTCACGCCCGCCCAGCTCGCGGAGGTGCGCCTGCGCGCGGAGAACGAGCACCGCCCCCGGCTGCTGCGTCGGCGAGCCGAGCGCCGGGTCGTCTCCGGCGTCCGCGAGGTCTTCGGCGACCGACTGCGCTTCGTGGTCACCGCCGGGTCTGGGCTGGACGCCGAGCTGCTCGAGTTCTTCGCCCTGGCCGGGGTGAGGGTCGTGGAGGCCTATGGCCGTCCCGAGACGGGAGGCGCGGCCTGCATCGCACGGCCCGACGACCACCCCGGCACCGCCGGCCTGCCGCTGCCCGGGACCGACGTGAGGGTCGCCGACGACGGAGAGATCCTGGTCGCGGGTCCGGGTCTGATGGAGGGCTACCACCGACGCCGCGCGGACACCGCCGCCGTCCTGAGGCAGGGCTGGTGGCACTCCGGCGACACCGGCGCGCTCGACCAGGAGGGGCGGCTCCGCGTGCTCGGCCGTCAGCCGGCCCGCGCGCCGCAGTGACCGGCCGACGTCCGGGCGCTCGGCTACCCGTGCGTAACTTCGTGAACTAGATTGGGTCCTGGCCTCGGTCGCCGCGATCCAGCCGTCCCCGCTTCCAGGAGAGACATGTCCGTCACCGCAGAGTCCAGCTTCGTCGACGACATGGTCGCCAACGTCGCCCTCCAGTTCCTCGACCGGGTCTCGCGCAGCCCGCGCGGCGAGGCGTTCCGCTACCCCGATGGCGAGCGCTGGGTGTCGGTCACCTGGGCCGAGGCCGGCACCGAGGTCTCGCGGCTGGCGGCGGGCCTGCTGGCGCTCGGGCTACAGCCCGAGCAGCGGGTGGGCATCGCCTCGGGCACGCGCTACGAGTGGATCCTGGCCGACCTGGCCGTGATGTGCGCCGGGGGTGCGACCACGACCGTCTACCCGTCCACCAACGCCGAGGACACGTCGTACATCCTCAGCGACTCGGAGTGCCGCGTCGTGTTCGCCGAGGACGACGAGCAGATCGCGAAGCTCCGGGACAACCGGGCCGAGCTTCCCCACCTCCTCAAGATCGTCACCTTCGACGGCGCCACCGACGGTGACTGGGTGATCGGGCTCGCCGACCTCGCCGCCCTCGGCGACACCTACCTCGCCGAGCACCCCGGCGTCATCGAGGAGACCGCCCAGGCGATCGGTCCCGACCAGCTGGCCACCCTCATCTACACCTCCGGCACGACCGGGCGGCCCAAGGGTGTCCGGCTGCGGCACCGGTCGTGGGTCTACGAGGGCTCGGCGATCCAGGCCAAGGACATCCTCAGCGAGAACGACCTCGAGTTCCGCTGGCTGCCGATGGCGCACTCCTTCGGCAAGGTGCTGCTGTCCACGCAGCTCGCGATCGGATATCCCGCGGCGATCGACGGGCGTGTCGACAGGATCGTCGACAACCTCGGGGTGGTGAAGCCGACCTTCATGGGAGCGGCGCCGCGGATCTTCGAGAAGGCACACGCCCGCATCGTCACCATGCAGGCCGCGGAGGGCGGTGCCAAGGAGGCGATCTTCAAGCAGGCATTCAAGGTCGGGCTGGCCGTCGACAAGGCCAAGCGCGAGGGACGCAGCCCGGGTCTGGTGCTCAACGTGCAGCACGCCGTGTTCGACCGGCTCGTCTTCGCCAAGGTCCGCGAGCGGTTCGGCGGCCGCGTCCGCTTCTTCATCTCCGGGGCCGCCGCCCTCAACCAGGAGATCGCGGAGTGGTTCCACGCCGCGGGCATCCTGATCCTGGAGGGCTACGGCCTGACCGAGTCGTCGGCGGGCTCGTTCGTCAACCTCCCCGACAACTACCGGATGGGCAGCGTCGGTCTGGTGTTCCCCGGTAGCGAGGTGCGGCTCGGCGACGGCGACGAGATCCAGATCAAGGGTCCCGGCGTGATGGACGGCTACCACAACCTGGAGGGGGAGACCGCGAACACCCTCACCGAGGACGGGTGGCTACGCACCGGCGACAAGGGCCACCTCGACGACGACGGCTTCCTGCGGATCACCGGCCGGATCAAGGAGCTCTTCAAGACCTCGGGTGGCAAGTACATCGCGCCCCCGGCCATCGAGTCGAAGTTCAAGGCGATCTGTCCCTACGCCAGCCAGTTCGTGGTCTTCGGCAACGAGCGCAACTTCGTCGTCGCCCTCGTCACGCTCGACCCCGACGCGATCGCCGAGTGGGCCAAGGAGAACGGCGTCGGCGGCGACTACGCCGAGATCGTCGCGTCCGACGCCTGCGAGAAGATGGTGCAGGGCTACGTCGAGGAGCTCAACCGGCGCCTGAACCGCTGGGAGACCATCAAGAAGTGGAAGCTCCTCGACCACGACCTGTCCGTCGAGTCCGGCGAGCTCACCCCGTCGATGAAGGTCAAGCGCAACGTCGTCGAGGACAACTACGCCTCGCTCATCGAGTCCTTCTACTCCTGACCCTTCTCGTTCCCCGGGTCGTCCGCCTGACGTTCAGTTCTAGGTGAACCTCAGGCGGACGACCGATCGCGCCGGACGGGGTCGTCCGCCTCACGGTCGGTTCTAGGTGAACCTCAGGCGGACGACCGGCCGACGCCGACGGCGCGGAGGGAGGCGGCGAGGCGCGGGGATTCGTCCCTCAGCTCCCGACCGGTACACCGGAGCACGATCACCCCCGTGGTGACCAGGTCGCGTTCGCGGACGATGTCGTCCTCCCAGTGCTCGACCTCCATGTGGAAGCCGCCGTCGATCTCGAGGATCACGACTCGGCCGTCGCGCAGTCGCCACTCGGCGTCGGTGTAGCGCAACCGTCCCGAGCCGTCGCGCCGAGGAGTCTGTCGCTCGGGGAGCGGCAGACCCTCCCGGTGACACATGCGCACCAGGTCGAGCTCGTTGACCGACTGGGACCCGCGCGCCATCTCCTCCAGGGTGGTCCGAAAGGCTCGGGACCGTCGTAGCGGATGGAGGTGGGGGAGCTCATGGAGCAGCCGGTCGGCCGAGCTCAGTCGCTGTTGTACGACGGCAGCCAGTAGGCCGAGGGCCGTCCGCGTGCTCGGGTGGTAGCCCGCGAACAGCAGCGCCGCCGGCTCGGTCCGCCACACGGGCGGCGTTCCGGTCGCGAACAGCATCACCGGTCGCCGCGTCTCCACGAACCGAACGCCGGACAGCGGCTCGAGGTTGTGCGACTTCGGCAGCAGGACGGTGATCTCCTCGCGCTGCCAACGACGCAGACCACGCACCTCGAGTGCGGTGAGGCCGGCGATGGCACTGTTCGGCCCCGCGTGCAGCAGCCCAGCCCACATCAGCTGAGCCCGGCTGAGCGGGCCGGTCGTCGTACACACCACGACGTCGGAGACCAGCTGCCAGCGCTGGGCGGCGAGCTGGCCGTCGACGTAGCGGGCGCCGTATCCCAGCGCGAGCAGCTGCCTGCGTGCCAGCACCCCGGCCTGGAGTGCGGCCGGCTCTCGCCAGCTGATCACGCGTCGACGGGGCACGGTCACAGCCTGACTGCGATCAGCGGACGGCGTACGGCCTCATCCACAGGCCGTGCGTCAGGGGTCGTCCGCCTGAGGTTCACTCCTAGGTGAACGTGGAGCGGACGACCGTTCCCGCGCTGCGGGTCGTCCGCCTCCGGATCACTTCTAGGTGAACGTGGAGCGGACGACCCGAGGGGGCCGAGGGGTGGGGGTGGGGTGGTTGGATGGCCGGGTGCCGTCCTCGCTTCCCCCGGGCGACCCGGCCCCGGCCGACGGGTCGCTGCCGTCGTCCGCGCTCGACGAGCTCGGCACGCGATCGTTCGGGTTCTACGTCCACGTGCCGTTCTGCACGGTGCGGTGCGGCTACTGCGACTTCAACACCTACACCGCCGAGGAGCTCGGCGACCAACCCGGGGCCTCGCGCGCGACCTACGCCGAGGCCGCGATCGCCGAGGTCCGGATGGCGCGGCGCGTGCTCGGCGACCGCGACCTGCCGGTCGACACGGTCTTCTTCGGGGGAGGTACGCCGACCCTCCTCGGCGCCGGTGACCTCGCCTCGGTGCTGGCTGCGATCGCGGCGGAGTTCGGACTGGCCCCCGACGCCGAGGTGACGACCGAGGCCAACCCCGACAGCGTGGCCGCCTGGGACCTGGCGGCCCTCCGCGAGGCCGGGTTCACCCGACTCAGCTTCGGGATGCAGTCGGCCGTCGACTCGGTGCTGGCCACGCTCGACCGTACCCACGACCCCCTCCGGGTCCCTGCCGTGGTCGAGTGGTCCCGCGAGGCGGGCTTCGAGCAGGTCAGCCTCGACCTCATCTACGGGACCCCGGGGGAGTCCCTCCAGGACTGGGAGTTCTCCGTCGAGGCGGCGCTCGCGTGCGCGCCCGACCACGTCTCGGCGTACTCGCTCATCGTCGAGCCCGGCACCGCCCTGGCCCGCAGGGTCGGCCGCGGCGAGCTGCCGATGCCCGACGAGGACGACCTCGCCGACAAGTATCTCCACGCCGACGAGCAGCTCGGCCGGGCGGGGCTCGAGTGGTACGAGGTGTCCAACTGGGCGCGCGACCCAGCGAGCCGGTGCCGGCACAACGAGCTCTACTGGACCGGGGGCCACTGGTGGGGCGTCGGTCCGGGTGCCCACAGCCATGTGGGCGGCGTCCGGTGGTGGAACGTCAAGCACCCCGCGGCGTACGCCGGTCGGCTGGCCGCCGACACCAGCCCGGCCGCCGCGAGGGAGACTCTCGACGCCGAGACCCGCCGCGTCGAACGGGTACTGCTCGAGCTGCGGCTGCGCGACGGGCTGCCGGTGCTGGCCCTCGACGAGCACGGCCGGCGGGCCGTGGCCGACCTCCGGGCTCGCGGCTTGGTCGACCTGGTCGCCGAGAGGCTCGTCCTGACCCGCGAGGGCCGGCTGCTGGCGGACGCGGTCGTCCGCGAGCTCCTGGCCTGAGCGGACTCAGCCGCCGGACTCAGCCGCCGGAGGCCGACCAACCGGGAGGCGCCACCAGCATCTCGAGGTCCGGCGAGCGGTGGGCCACCCGCCAGCCTTCGTGGTGCTCGAGCTCGTAGGCCAGGCGGTAGCTGGGTGGCAGCACCGCCACCTCGGCGTGGGTGCTGCGCAGCTGGCGGTCCCACCCGGGAGCGACGGTGAGGATGTCCTCGTTCCGCTGGAGCTCCGAGACGGTGAACGTGTCGCCGTAGCCGTGCATGACCAGGTCGAGATCGGGATACTTCCACATCAGGTAGCCGGCATAGGCCCAGTCACTGATCACGGGTTCGTGAACCGGCAACCCGGACAGGGCCGAGTCCACCCACGCCGGCTGCGGCTCCGGTGCATCGGAGGTGTGGGGGACGATCACGGCCAGCACCACGAGTGCGGCAAGGGCGGAGCCGACCACGCCGTACAGCTCGAGCCGTTGCCGTGGAGCCGGCTGCGTCCGCAGCAGCGGGCGTGCCGCACGGGCGACGAGCGGCATGAGCATGACCGCGGCGACCGGCACCGTGCGCAGCGACCACACCGCGCAGCCGGCTGCGACCAGGATGAAGACGACGTCGGTCCAGGGCGGGACGGGGCCACGGACGAGCAGGACCACCGTGACCGCCAGCATGGCGGCGAGCACGAGCCAGGTCGGCATCGATGGGTACGACGGAGGGTTCCACTCGGCGAAGAACTGGGCCCGTGCACCTACCCCGAGCACGCCGCGGTACGCCGACGGCCCGAGAGGGGTGAGGGCCGCGGCGGCTGCCGACCCGACGGGAATCAGCAGGGCGAGGCCCAGGCCCCGCCGGTCCATCCGCCGGTCGAGAGCCAGCCCGATGACACCGAGCACTCCCAGGGCGATCCCGATGGGCCACATGCCGTGCAGCATCACCCACAGCCAGGTCACAGGGACCAGCCACCAGCGCAGTCGCCGGTCGTCCCAGGTGCGGAGCCACGCGCCCAGGGTGACGACCACCAGCAGGTAGCTGAGCACCTGTGGTCGCATGCTCAGGCCGATCGAGGCGGCGATCAGGGTGGGCACCAGCAGGAAGGCGACCAGGGTCGGACTCGCCCACGTGCGGGTCACGAGGTACAGCGTCACCACGAGGGCCACCTGCTGGAGGCCCGAGAGCCATGCCACCCCCGCCAGGCCGAACGCGCCCTCGACGCGGGCCATCACCACTTCGGGGAGCCATTGGGTCGGCACCCATGACGAGGTCGCATAGGGCGTGACCGAGCCCGGGTGCCACAACGACCAGTGACCGTTCGAGAACTCAGAGCCGAAGCGCAGGTGGAAGTAGGTGTCCATGTTGTCCAGCGGGACCGCGACGGTCCGCACGATGAACAGCAGGACGGCTCCGAAGAGCACCGCCGGCAGCCACCGCAGGGCGACGCCGACGGCATCCGTGCGCCTCGCTGCCGTCGCCGGCACGTGAGTCGCCTCGGATTCGGGGACGGCTACCGATGCGTGCGCCAACTCGGGGCCTTCGTCGAACCGCGAGACCGGAGCGGCGGCGTCGCGCTGCTCGGCGCCAGGGCGTTGCCCGCCACGTCCTTGATCTTCGCGGCGACGAAGACGACGAGGTACTGCCCGGGCTTCAGTCGGGGCTTGGGATCGAGGGTCGCCACCTTGCCGTGCTTGAGCACCTTGACCACGGCCGAGATCCGCGTCCGGTGCTTGCCCTTGACCCGGTACAGCCGCATGGTCTTGCCGGACACGCCGGCCACCTTCTCGCTGAAGGTCGCCTTGATCGTCGAGGTCGGCTTCAACGGCTGCGGCGTCACCGACACGACGATCGGCGCCGTGCCGTCCACCTTGAACGAGCGGCCGCTGCTGGTCCCGATCGCGTTCCCGGCGGCGTCCAGCGCGGTGACGTTCCACGTGTAGGCACCGTCACGGAGCTGCGACGTCGTCGCCCAGGCGGTGGCCACCGTGGTGATCTTCGACGAGTGCGCCCCCCCGAGGTTGAGGGCGTACGACGTCGCGCCGGGCACCTCGGTCCATTGGAAGACAGCCCTGCGGTTCGACACGTAGACGCCGTTCTTCGGGGTCAGCAGCGTGGGCGCGGCGCCGGTCGAGTAGAAGGTACGAGGCGTGGACCAGGGGCCGGGGTTCCCCGACGCATCGGTGCGACGGACTCGCCACACGTAGCTGCTGCTGGAGGCGGGCAGCGGTGTGCTGGGGGCGTACGCCGTCGTCTTGACCGTCGCGCTGAACACCCGGTTCGCCGCGCTGAAGGTCAGGTCGTGGTTGCGGTAGGCCTCGACCGTGTAGGAGGAGGCGAACGCCGCGGCAGACCAACGGAAGGGGGTCGTGCCGGGCACCGAGGCGCCGTTGGCAGGCGAGGTCGCGACCACGGGTGGGCTGGACTTGGTGAAGGTCTGCACCTGCGACCAGGCCTGGCCCTGGTTCTTGTCGTCGAGCGCCTGGACCCGCCAGAAGTACGTGCCGTCGGGGTACAGCTTGTCGAAGGCGGTGTAGGTGGTCTGGTCGACCACCCGGGTGTCCAGAGGCGTCGCGAAGGACGGGTCGTCGTCCACCTGGATCCGGTAGTTCTTGGCCGTCTGGTTCGAGGTCTCACCGGCCCACTCGGTGGCGACGTTCGTGTCGTAGTAGTCGTCCCAGCTGAAGGAGATCTCACTGGATCCGGGGTCCGAGCTCGTGAGCCCGGTCACCTGCGGCGACTGCTTCTGGAACGAGGCAGTGCCGGGGATGGCACTGTTCGACTCGGGGTCCGGCCCGCAATCGCTCAAGGTGAGGTTCACGCACGGTCGCACGTGCCAGTAGTAGGCCGAGCCGGCCTGGCTGTCGGGCAGCGCGCTGGTGCTGTTGGCGGTGCTCAGCTGGAACATGGTGTTCGTGGTGATGGGGATCGTGGGGACGGGACTCGTCGTGAAGTTGGCGTCCGGGGCGTAGTAGACCATGTAGGCCCCGGCGCCGGGGACGGGATCCCAGGAGAGCACGGGCGTCGTGGGGATCGCCGAGCAGACGCTGGCAGCACAGCCGGTGGCGCCGTTCTCGATGCCGCTGCCGTCGGTGGCCACCTTCAGACCGGTCACAGGCGTGGACGGGTCCCAGCTGCCCGCCGGGGGAGCCGGGGGTGCGTAGGTGAAGGCCTGGGTCGCTGAGTAGAAGCCGGGCAGCCCACCCGAGTAGGGGTAGTCGATCGGTCGGACCCGCCAGTAGAGGACGGTGGAGCCAGCGGGATAGGCGCAGTCGTTCGTCCGCGGCGTGTACGTCGTCTGGGCCGTGGTGCAGGTCTTGGTCACCGCAGGCGAGAAGTTGATGTTGGTGGAGACCTGGAGCTCGTACTCCGTGGCGTGCTTGGCCGGAGTCCACTCGTAGTACTGCTTCGCGTCGGTGATGCTGGCGGGGGAGTCGGTCGCGCCCAGCGGGAAGACCGGTTGCGGGGTCTCGGGCCATTCGCGCTGGAAGCCGTTCAGGGAGGCGGTCCACGGAGTCGGTTGACCGGCGAGGTCCACCGCCCGCACCCGCCACCAGAACTGGTCGTTCT
This sequence comes from uncultured Actinomycetota bacterium, assembly GCA_963805345.1. Classification (GTDB taxonomy): domain Bacteria; phylum Actinomycetota; class Actinomycetes; order Propionibacteriales; family Nocardioidaceae; genus Nocardioides. Next base: position 196,755 of record CAWDUA010000014.1, on the reverse strand, counting down.
TCAGCGTGGTCGTGGGCGAGTAGCGCGTGCTCTTGACGTTGCTGACCGTGAGAGCGATGTTGTTGAAGTCCGCGTCCGAGGCCACCTGCAGGTCGTACGACGCCGCGCCGGGCACCGGCGTCCAGTCCAGGGTCACGTCTTCGAGGCTCTGGTCGACGTCGTCGACCGGGTAGGTGATGTCCGGCGCCGGCAGCGGGTCGACGTCGAACCGCAGGGTGTCCGACGGCTCGCTGATCAGTCCGGTGCCCTTGCTGGCGGTGACGCGCCAGTACCAGTCACCACTGGTCAACGGCACCGGGACGACCAACGAGGTGCCCTTGGTGCTGTAGGTCTTGGCGCCGAGCATGTCGACGTCGCCATCCACCTCCACGGTGTACGACGTGGCGCCCTGGACGCTGCTCCACTCGAGGAGGGGCGGGTCCTGGGGCTGCTGCAGATGGGTGCCGTCGGCGGGTGACAGCGGCGTCGGTGAGGCCACGGGGGCGATCGTGAAGCTGCTGGTGGACCAACCGGACTGGTGACCGCTCACCAGTGAGCGCACGCGCCAGTAGGTCGTGCCCGACGGCAGCGACGTGGTGGGCACGACCTTCGTGTTCACCGTGGTCGTGTTGAAGTCGGGCGAGGAGAAGCTGCTCGTCGAGTCGACCTGTACCTCGTACGCCGTCGCCTGGCCGACCGGCGACCAGCCCAGGACGTGGGTGCTCTGATTGGGCTGGGAGACGGTGAGCCCCCGGGGCGAAGACAGCGCTTGGGCCGGCGCCACGGTGCCCATCACGACGAGCGCAGCGAGGGTGGCGAGACCGACGCCCACGGCGAGCGGCGAACGGAACGAACGGCGACGACCAAGCACGAAGGGCCCCTTACCCGAAACGACTGACGAGGCAGCCTAAGGCGGGAGAGGCAGCGAGGTTCGCGGTTTGGCGAGATTGTGCTCGAACGTGTGGCTCGGGCCGGAAGGGCTCAGTCGATGCCGACCGCGAAGGCCGACTCGAGGTCGTGGCGGGAGTACGCCCGGAACGCGATGTGGGTCTCGGTCGAGGTCACGCCGGGGACCTTGTTGAGGCGGTCTGCCACCACGTTCGCCACGTCGTCGTGGTTGCGCACCCGGACCAGCGCGATCAGGTCGATCTGGCCGGTGACGGAGTAGACCTCGCTGATGCCCTCGAGGTCGGCGATCGCCTCGGCGACCTGCGGGATCCGGGCGACGTCGGCCTTCACGAAGACGATGGCGGTGATCATGCCCCGACCCTAGTGGAGCACGACGACGGAGTGCTCCGCGTGGTGAGGGAGGCCGAGCGAGCCGGGAGGGCACGTCGACAACACCTGGCCGGTGTCCCTCGGACCTGGTCGGCCTCAGCGGACCGGACGGCTCACGACCGGCAGGTCTCGCCGCTCGTCGAAGGGCACCAGGTCGAGCCGGGACTGGCTGGCGGCGTCGTGGAGCGCGAGGTGACGGGTGGCGCCGCCGACCGGGCAGGTCCACTCACCGTCGACCTCGATCAGCCGGAGCCCCGGCGCCTCGAGCCAGCGCAGGATCCGCTCGGTCTCCTCGGCCGTGGCCGCCGGGGCCGGACCGGGACCGCCCCGCACCGTCTCGCCGCTGGCCACGAGGTCGGCGACGTAGCGGTGGGCGTCGGCCCCCGGCGGGATGACCCCGGCCGCCGCGAGCCGTCCGTGGCGGACCACGTGCACCTCCCAGCGGACCCCGCCGCGCCGGTCGTCCTCACGCCGGGCCGCCACGAGGTGGGGGATCCGGGTCAGCGCGGAGAGTCGTTGGGTGCGGGCCACCGCACGAACGAACGCGGCCAGCCGGTCGCGATGGACACCCGCCTCCTCGAACCGTTCGTCGTCGGCGAGGACCGCCATCCGTCGGGTGATCAGCTCGACCACGTCGTCGGGTCGGCTGAGGAGGTTGTCGCGCAGCTGGCGCACCACGGCGGCGTACGTCGTGGGGTCGACGCTTCCGTCACACGGCGAGAGGCATCGGCCCATCTCGGCCAGCACGCACGGCGACACCTGCGGCTGCCGGCCGAGGCGCTGGGTGCACTGGCGGAGCGGGAAGGTCTCGTGGAGGGCGGCCAGACACTTCTCGGCCGTGCGCCTGCTGCCGAACGGGCCGACGTAGTCGGCGCCGTCGTCGACGACGCGGCGCACCAGCGACAGCCGGGGCCAGACCTCGCGGGTGAGCTTGAGGTAGTGCGCCTTCTCCGGGAAACGCGAGCGCCGGTTGTAGCGCGGCTTGTGCTCGGCGATCAGGCGCAGCTCACGGACCTCGGCCTCGAGCGGCGTCGCGCACTCGATGCCGGTGACGGTCTCGGCGAGGCCGACCATCTCGCCCATCCGCGACCGCGTCTCGGACGCGGTGAAGTAGGAACGCACACGCGTGCGCAGGTCGCGGGAGGTTCCGACGTAGAGGACGCGGGCGCGGTCGTCGCGGAACAGATAGACCCCCGGCGCGTGGGGGAGGCCCTCCGCCAGGTGGCGCTTGCGCCGCTGGGCGGTCGACACCTTGGCGCTGAAGGTGGAGAGCTCCTCCAGCGTGTGGACGCCGAGCCCGCCCAGCCGCTCCATCAGGCCGTGGAGGACGTCCACCGTCGCCCGGGCGTCGGACAGCGCCCGGTGGTTGGGGGTGGTGGTGGCGTGGAAGGTCTTGGCCAGCGAGGAGAGCTTGCAGTTGGGGGCGTCGTCGCGGGTCACGACGCGGCGGGCGATCTTGGCGGTGTCGAGCACCTCGAACGCCGGCCAGGGGAGACCCTGCCTGGCCGCGAACCACTGGAGGAAGCCGACGTCGAACGGCGCGTTGTGGGCCACCAGGACCGAGCCCGCGGCGAACTCGAGGAACGCGGGGAGCACGGACTCGATCGACGGGGCGTCGCTGACCATGGAGTTGGTGATGCCGGTGAGCACCGCGATGAACGGCGGGATCTGGGCGTGAGGGTTGACCAGGGTCTGGAACTCGCCGAGCACCTCGCCGCCGCGCACCTTCACCGCGCCGACCTCGGTGATCATCGAGCCACCCTCGGCCGACCCGCCGGTCGTCTCGAGGTCGACCACGCAGAACGTCTGCTCGCGCAGCGGCCGCCCGAGCTCGTCGAAGGTGCGCTGGGCCTCCCAGTGGGGTCGGGAGGCGGTCGTGGTCACGTTCTCGACGGTAGGGCTGTGCGCCGACAGGCCGGTGACGGACACGCTGGAGGGCGTCGCGCAGCCGCGTTGTCGGTGGTGCCTGGGAGCGTCAGCGGCATGACGACGAGAATCGACTGCGACACCTGCCTCGTCCGGGGGCAGGCCTGCCACGACTGCGTGGTGACCGTGCTGCTCGGACCACCGCCCGAGCTGACCCTGGCCGAGGAGGAGTGCCGGGCCCTCGACACGCTCGCGGCCGGTGGTCTGGTGCCTCCGTTGCGGCTGGTCACCCCCGTCGACGGGCCGGCGATCGAGTCGGCGTGAGAGTGGTGGACAAGTGCGTGACTGCTGTGGTGGATGTGACCTGTGTGACACAGGCGGTCGGCGCGCCGCGTCGGGTCACGAAATTGTCACGACAACCCGGTTGAAAGTTTGGTCAGTGACCGCGGCTGTGGTTAGGGTGACGCCTCAGACGCCCGTACCCATGGACCAGTCCGAGGTTCATGCGGGGGTCGCGCCGAGTCCCAAATCGTGGCAGCTCGGGCCACGACGAAGAGCCGGGGAACCAACCCATCTGGGGTGAATCGCCATCAAGGCGGAGGTCTCGACCTCCGAGGAGATGGAGTAGGGCCTGTCGTGCCCGAACCCGTCAGCTCACCTGGTAGGCGTACGACATGCAAGGGAGACCTTCCGCTCGTGCTCAACGGCCGGAAAAGCCTCATCACCGTCATTGCCGCAGCCGCGCTGGTCCTCACCGTGGGATCCATCCCCGGCGGCTCGGCGCAGGCCAACCCCTCCATCGACGACGTGCAGCACCGAGTCGACCGGCTGTACCACGCTGCCGAGCAGGCCTCGGAGCGCTACAACCAGATCCACGTCCAGCTCGAGCAGATGCGCGGCGACGTGCAGGCTCTGCGCGCCGACCAGGCGCGCCAGCAGAACCGCACCGAGAAGGCTCGGCAGCTCGTCGCGGACTCCATCGTCCGTCAGTACGAGGGCGACTCGCTCTCGGCCGTCGGTCAGGCCGTGGTGGCCAGCGACCCGAGCGTGTTCGTCTCGCAGCTGAACACCATGTCGGCGTTCAACACGATGCAGGCCGGGCAGTACTCCACCTACCTCACCCAGGCCAAGGCGCTGAGCATCCGTCAGGACGCCACCAGCAGCCAGCTGGCCAAGGTCGCGAGCCTCGAGAAGGAGGCCGCCGAGAGCAAGGCGACCATCTCGAAGAACCTCGCCGAGGCCAAGGCCGTGCTCGACAAGATGAAGACCGCCGAGCGCAACCGCCTGATCGAGGCGTCGCGCGGCGACACCAGCCGCATCTCGTCGGCTGACATCCCGGTCTCGGGTCGCGCCGCGGCCGCCGTGCACTTCGCGATGGCCCAGATCGGCAAGCCCTACGTCTACGGTGCCGCCGGCCCGAACGCCTATGACTGCTCCGGTCTGACCATGGCAGCCTGGGGTTCTGCAGGGGTCGGTCTCCCGCACTCGTCGGGCGCGCAGTACGGCTCCGGTACGCACATCTCGCCGAGCCAGCTGCAGCCCGGTGACCTGGTCTTCTACTACAGCCCGATCAGCCACGTCGGCATGTACATCGGCCACGGCATGATCGTGAACGCCGAGAACCCGTCGGCCGGCATCCGGGTCGCTCCGCTCTACATGATGCCGTTCGTCGGCGCGGTCCGCCCGGGCTGACCCCCGGCCGCAGCACCAGTCCCGAGCACGCCCTGACCCGGCACGCAGTGGCCGGTCACCCCCGTTGGTGGGTGGCCGGCCTCTCGCTGTCGGTGGTCGTCGGCGCCGTGGTCTGGCTGACGCACCGCGAACCGACGCACGACGCGCCGTTGAGCGCGCCCCGGCAGGCGCAGGCGTCGCCGGCCCAGGCGACCGCTCTGCTCGACGACCTGCAGACCGCTGTGCGCCGCGGTGAGCCGGCCTCGGCCGCTCTCCTGGGTGCGGACACAGCTGCCGCGCACAGCCTGACCGAGGTGGTCGGCAACGGCCGAGCCCTCCACGTCCGCGGCCTGTCGCTCCGCTACGTCGCCCAGGCCGGGGGAGTGGCCCCCGACGGTGCGTTCACGGCGTACGTCCGCGCCTCGTGGCGGTTCGCGGGCTTCGACCCTCGACCCGAACGGATGGAGGTCAGGGTCCGCTTCGCCACCCACGACGGGCACCTGGCGATCGCCGGGATCGGCGGCGGCGACCGCCGCTCGCCACTGTGGCTCTCGGGTCCGGTCCAGGTGCGCCGCCCGCCCTCGGCGCTGGTCGTGGTCCAAGGGGACGCGGCCGAGGCCGACCGGGTGGCGAGGGTGGCCGCGCGCGCCGTCCCCCAGGTACGCCGCGTGCTGCCGCGCTGGGGAGGACACCTCGTCGTGGAGGTTCCGGCCACCGAGCAACGGCTCGAGCGCGCGCTGCACGCCGACCCGGGCCAGTACGACGGCATCGCCGCCGTCACCACCTCGGTCGACGGCTCCCCGTCCCGACGCGCCCCGGTCCACGTCTTCGTGAACCCGCAGGCGTTCCTGCCCCTGAGGCAGGACGGCGCCCAGGTCGTCCTCACCCACGAGGCCACGCACGTCGCGACTCGCGCCGCCACCAGCCCGTCGCCGACCTGGCTGGTGGAGGGCTTCGCCGACTACGTCGCCCTGCACGCCCAGCGGATCCCGCTCCGCACCGCCGCGGCCCGGATCATCGCGCTGGACCGCTCGTCCGGTGTTCCCACGCACCTTCCCGGTGACGACGCCTTCGCGACCGGGGCCAGGCACCTCGAGGCCCACTACGAGGGGGCGTGGCTGGCCTGCCGCATGCTGGCCGACGCGGCAGGTCCCGATGCCCTGGTGGCCTTCTACCGGGCCGTCGACGAGGGGCAACCGGTGGGCCCAGCCCTGCGCTCCCACGTCGGGTTCGGCCTCCGCGCACTGACGCACAGGTGGCGGACCCTCCTGTCGGACCTGCCGGCGGGCTAGACCCGGGGCCCTGGCCGACCAGCCACCCGGCCCGAGCAGGTGGTCCGGCCCGACCGGAAGGACACCGCGGGTACCCCGACGGCGGCGTGTGTGCCTGTCTAAGGACGGTCGAGGCGTGGCAGCGTCGGCCAGCGTCGACTCGCCCAGTCGAACCAGTTGTCGTAGCCCGGCGGAGCGGCCGGGATCGGGGCGTAGGACAGTTCCGCGGGCGAGGGCGGTAGGCAGAGGTCCACGAACCGGTCGTGGTCCTCGTCGCTCATGGGAAAGGTCGTCTCGGGAGCCGTTTCCCAGCGCAACGTCGCACGAGCGCGGCGTACGGTCTCGTCGATGCTCGAGTGATGGAGGACGAAACGTGCGCCGGTCGCCTCCGCGATGACGCGGATCGAGTACCGCTCCTCCGGTGACCAGCATCCGAAGTCGAGTACCACCGACGCGCCGCTTCGCAGGACCTCGTGCGCGACCCAGATCATCCGCCCCTCGAGGATGTCCCGCCGACCGCCGGCATCACTGTCGTTGAAGAGAGGCGCCATCCACTCGTCCGGCGTCAGCCGAAGGATCGCCTCCTCATCGGCCAGGCGGCGCGCCCACGTGGTCTTCCCCGATCCCGGCAACCCCACGGTCAGGTACAGCGCAGGCAACGGGCACACGAGTCGATGCTCACAGCCGCCCCGACCACCCGGCAAGCGATTACTCGTCGTCCGCGGTGTGGTGTGTGGCTCTCGTCAGGCGGTGTGAGGCCCGCCTCAGGTCCCGTCCGGCACACTTGCCGGCGTGACTGAACGCCGGTGGGCCCTGGCCACGTTCCTGGTGGCCACGGCGGCGTTCGTGGCGGTCGCGGCGTGGCGGATACCGTGGCACCCGGTGCCGGGAGGTATGCCGGCCCCGGCGGCCGCCGACACCGTCTTCAGCCCCGAGCAGGTCGCCCGCGCCAACGCCTACACCGACCCGGCCCGCCACCTGGCCTGGGCGTCGCTGGCGGTCTCGCTGGTGGTCACGCTCGTGCTCGGTTTCACGCCTCTCGGTGCCCGCCTGGTGGCGCGGCTGCGAGGCTGGTGGTGGGTGCGCGTACTGCTGGCCGTGCTGATGCTGGCGCTGATCGGGCGGCTCGTCACGCTCCCCTTCGCGCTCATCGGACACCAACGCTCGCTGGACTACGGCTTGAGCGACGAGGCGTGGGGTCCCTGGGCCGTCGACCAGGTGAAGGGGCTCTTGCTCTCGGTGGTGATCTCCGGGCTCCTGCTGCTCGTGCTGGTCGGCTGTGCCCGCACCTGGTCGCGAGCGTGGCCGGCGGTGGCCGGTGTCGTCCTCGGCGGGCTGGTGATGGTGGGCTCGTTCGTCTACCCGGTGCTGGTGGAGCCCGCCTTCAACGACTTCACGTCACTGCCGGACGGCCCGCTGCGCTCCCAGATCCTGCAGCTGGCCGACGACGAGCACGTCCACCTCGACGACGTGCTCGTCGCCGACGCGTCGCGTCGTACGACGACCCTCAACGCCTACGTGTCGGGCTACGGAAGCACCCGCCGCGTCGTCCTCTACGACACCGTGGTCCGCGACCTGCCCCGCGACCAGGTCCTGGCGATCGTGGCCCACGAGCTCGGCCACGCACGCCACGACGACGTGCTGACCGGATCGATCCTGGCGGCGCTGGGCACCACGCTCGGGATCGGGTTGCTGGCGCTCGTCGTCCCACTCCTACGACGGCGTCCCGGCGCCCTGCGAGATCCCACGGTGGTGCCGCTGGTCGCCGCCCTGGTCGCGATCGGCACCCTGCTGTCGAGCCCGGTGAACAACGGCCTCTCGCGGCTGATCGAGACCCGAGCCGACGTCGACTCGCTGCAGACCACGCGCAACCCCGCGGCGTTCATCGACATGCAGCGCGAGCTGGCGCTGCACTCCCTGAGCGACCAACCGCCCGCCTGGTCGCAGTTCTGGTTCGGGTCCCATCCCACGACTCTGGAGCGGATCGCGATCGCCCGCCGGCTCGGCGAGCAACAGGCTGCGAGCCGCTAGGCCGATCGCCTTCGGGTGCCGCCCTCTGCGGGCATGGAGAAGGCGATGGCCGCGAACCCCCCATGGATCCGCGGCCATCGCCCGTGCCATCGCCCTCGCCGGGCTCAGGTGCGCTGAGGTGCTCAGCAGGTACCGGCGCCAGCGCTCGTGCCGAGGCTGTCGCAGGTGTTGTTGAAGATGTTGCTGAGCACACCCCCGAAGGCGAACACCACGATGGCGATCACGGCGGCGATGCCGGTGATCAGCAGGCCGTACTCCACGGCCGTGGCGCCACGTTCGTCCATCTTGGCGAGGCGGGCGTCGAGCATGATGCGAAGGAAGTCCAGCATGTCGGTGACTCCTTGGTCAGGACGGGGGGCGGCGACAGTCCGAGTGTGACGGATGCCGGGAGCCGAGCGGATCAGGCGAAAGCACGGGAGGTCATGACCCGTACGGACTAGATCGCCGGACCTCGGGGTGGGACAGTGTGCGGCACGCGCGCCGTGGACGGTGTCCAGCGCCGGGCGGCGGAGCGGGAACTACCTCCGAGACGCACGATGGCCGCGGACCCGAAGGGTCCGCGGCCATCGTCTGGCTGAGAGCGTCAGCAGGACTGGCCGGAGCTCTGGCCGACCGAGTCGCAGGTGGAGCTGAAGATGTTCGTCAGCACGCCACCGAAGGCGAACACGACGACGACGATGAGAGCAGCGATGCCGGCGATGAGCAGGCCGTACTCGACGGCGGAGGCGCCGCGCTCGTCCATCTTCGCCTTCTGAGCGTTGAGCATGATGCGGAGGTAGTCCAGCATTTCGTTTCTCCTACAGGTGTGGTGAATAGGCGTTTGAGAGCCGAGAAGGCCGGAGGCCTCCGGACACAATGATTCCCTTTCAGCCCCGCTGAGGGATCCCGCTTTCGATCCGAGCGTCCTAGTCAATTCGGACCATTCAGGGGCGCGCAGTGGGAGGAAATCGTGGAAAACGCCCCCACGCACCGGATGCGTGTGCTCTCAGGATTCCTTGCGCTGCACGCTGGAGAGCAGGCCGATGCGCATCGCGGTGACCAGTGCCTGGGCGCGGTTGCTGGCGCCCAGCTTCTGGTAGATCCGCGCGATGTGGGACTTCACCGTCGACTCGCTCATGTAGAGCTGCTGACCGATCGCGGCGGCGTTCGCGCCGTCCGCGAGCAGCAGCAGGACGTCGTGCTCGCGCGTGGACAGGCGGGTCGACTCAGCGCTCATCCGGCGCATCATCGCGCCGGCCAGCCCCGTACAGAGGAAGGAGCGGGGCGACACCGCGGCATGTCGCGCCGCGCGCACCACCTCGGTCGACGGTGCGTCCTTGCCGACGAACGCGGAGGCGCCGGCCTCCATGGCCGCGAAGATCTGGTCGTCTCCGGAGTGCATCGTGACCACGACGAGGCCGATCCCCTCGTCGTGGGTGCGGATCTGACGGATGATGTCGAGCCCGGTCCCGTCCTCGAGCTGGAGGTCGGTGACGATCACGTCGGGCCGGTTCGCGTCGTAGACCGCGATCGCCTCCGAGACCGTGCCCACGGACCCGATCACCTCGGTCGCCGGCTCGCGCGAGAACGCCCCGGACAGACCCTCGCGGATCAGCTCGTGGTCGTCGACGATCAGTACGCGGAGGATGTCCTGCTCGGTGCTCATGCGAGCAGGGTGTCCGGTTCGGGCACCGGCTCCTGCCTCGACACGCCGATCCCGCTCAGACGCACGGTCACCGACGTGCCGTGCGGAACGCTGTCGGTGACGTCGAGGTCGGCCCCGATGAGGGCGGCCCGCTCGCGCATGATCTCCAGGCCGTGCGAGTCGTCGCGGCCCCGACCGAGACCCCGGCCGTCGTCGCGGATGACGATCTCCGCGGTCGGAGGAGCCACGCGGCACTGCACGTTGATCGCCTGCGCGCCGGAGTGCCGCACCGCGTTGGTCATGGCCTCCTGGGCGATCCGCAGCAGCTCGCTCTCGACCTCGGGACGCAGCCGTGTGGTCGACTCGTCGAGGGTGACGTGGATCGGGGTGCCGCTGCTGGCGCTGAGGTGGCGGGCCAGCGACCCGATCGCCGTACCGAGGGAGTCGTTCTCGCCGATGCTCGTGCGGAGCGTCTGGACCGACCGGCGCACCTCTCCGACGACCATCGTCAGCCGTTCGCGCAGCATGCGCAGCTGTCGGGCCCGGTCGGACCCCTGAGGCTCCTGCTCGACGAGCGAGTCGACGAAGTAGCCGAGCGACGCCATCTCCTGGGCCACTCCGTCGTGCATCTCGCGGGCGAGGCGGCGTCGTTCCTCCACCGTTGCCGAGTCGCGGAACGAGAGGAACAGGACGGCGGTGTCGAGGCGCACGGTGGCGGGGCTGAGCTTGCGGTCGAGCGCGGAGAGACGCCGCGGCAGGTCCATGGCGTGCGGGTCGAGACCGGGCGCCAGGACACCGGAGACGACCGCCGCCACCCCGCCGCCGCTGTTGAGCGGGAAGGCGAAGCAGTGGCCGACGACGCGCACGTTGCCGGTGACCAGGCAGTACTGCGCCAGCTCCTCGGCCATCGCGAGGTCCGGGTCGCCCACCCCGGTGTCACCGACGAGGGGAGTGAGGACCTCGCCGCGCGGGATGTGGACCGTCAACGCGGCCACCGGGAGCTCGTCACGGACGGCGCTCTCGATCTGGCCGCCGAGCGCGACCGGGTCGAGGCCGGAGCTCAGGCGGCCGGACAGGCCGATCAGCTCGCGGATCAGGGCCTGCGCGTCGCGATAGGCCCGCTGCGGGTCCGTGGCGTCGAGGTAGTTGCTCCGGACGAACGACGCGATCAGGCCGAGACCCAGCCCGGTGATGGCCCAGGTGAACGCGGCGCTGCCCAGCTCGGGGGTGAGGCTTCCTCCGAACAGGCCGACCCCGACGAACATCGCGAGCTCGGCGGACAGCGAGAGGGCGACCCCCCGCGTGCCGCGCGCCAGGCCGGCGGTGAAGGGCGGGACGGCGAGCGCGCCGAGGATGGCGGTGTTCTGCGTGGACGACGCCAGGCCGGCCACCGTGCCGACCAGTGCGGCGTCCAGGATCAGGAGTCCGCCCGCCGGGAGCTCGAGCAGCTCACCGGCGGTCACCGCGGCCCAGATCGCGCCGATGGAGAGCAGGGCCAGCAACGTGAACTGGGGGTTCTGCGACAGCAACAAGGGCATGGCCAGGGTCAGCAGCGCGAACGTGCGCGCTCCCACCGCCAGCCAGGTGTACTGACGGCGGGGACTACCCCAGATCATCGTTCCGGTTCATGACTCGGCTCACTTCCCCGCGAAGGAGTCCATGATGTGGATGACGGCCGGCCCCATGACGGCGATGAAGAGACAGGGCAGGATGCAGAAGATCAGCGGGACGGTGATCTTGACCGGCACCTTCTGGGCCTGCTCCTCCGCGCGCTGACGGCGCTTCATGCGGATCTCGGACGACTGGATCCGCAGCACGTTGGCGATCGGGATACCGAAGCTGTCGGCCTGGATCATCGACGTGACGAACCCCTTGAGGTCGTCGACCTCGGTGCGCTCACCGAGACCGCGCAGCGCCTCGGCACGACCCTGGCCGATCTGCATCTCGCGCAGCACCCGGGAGAACTCGTCGGCCAAGGGGCCGTCGGTGTTGCGTGCCACCTGCTGCACGGCGGCGTCGAAGGCCAGTCCGGACTCCACGCTGATCGTCATCAGGTCGATGGCGTCGGGCAGGGCGCGCTGGATCAGCTTCGACCGCTCGTAGACGCGCTGGTAGAGGTACAGGTTGGGGCCGAACCAGCCGATCGCGGTCGCGGCCAGGATGAGCACGATCCGCAGCGTGAACGACGCACCCATCACGGTCGTGAGGGCGAGCGAGATCAGGAACAGGGTGATCGCACCGATCACCTTGCCGGCCTGGACGCGCTCGACGGTCCAGCCCACCGGGTTGCCGGCCACGTCGAGCCGACGCCGGATGCGCTCGGCGGCATCGCCACCGGACAGGCGCCGCGCGACCAGCACGGCGCGGGCCTGGAACGGCGCCATGACCCGGTCTGCGAAGGACTCGTCGTACTCCTTGGTGAGCTCGGTGGGCGCGTTGCTCAGCGCCTGGACGAGCGCCACCGAGCGGTCCACACCGGAGACGGCCTGCCCGGAGGCGGTCGTGCCGACCGCTGCCGAGACGAGGACCACCGCCAGGATGACGAGGGCGCCGCCGAGGATCAGGAGGATGGTCACGTCACACCTCGACCTTGATGATGCGGGACATCCAGAAGATGCCCACGGAGAGGATGACCGCGGCGCCGACCAGCATCAGGATGCCCAGTGGACGCGTGAACAGCACGATCACGTAGTCGTGGTTGGCGAGCAGCAGGTAGACCATGAACGCGGGCGGGAGCCCCCCAGCACCATCGCGGAGAGCTTGCCCTCCGCGGCGAGTGCCGCGACCTGGCGCCGGATGTACTCGCGCTCGCGCATGGTCGCCGCCACCGTGTTCAGCAGCTCGGCCAGGTTTCCACCGACCTGCCGCTGGATGTTGATGGCCATCACGACCCAGTCGAAGTCCTTGCTCTGGAACCGGTCGGCGACGCCCTGGAGCGCGGTCTCCAGCGACAGGCCGAGGCGGGTCTCGACGAGGACCTTGCGGAACTCTCCGGCGATCGGCTCGGTGCCCTCGCGGACGATGGTGTCCACGGACTGGGCCAGCGAGAGGCCGGCGGCCAGCGAGCCGGACATCAGCTGCAGCGTCTCGGGGAGCGCGCCCTCGAACTTCTTCTTCCGACGCTTGCGTCGGAACCCGAGGTACCACCAGGGGCCGAGCGCTCCGATCAGCATGAAGATGACGCCGATGACGAGGCTGCCGCCCCCGATCAGGAGACCCAGGATCGAGATGCCGATGAAGAGCGCGGAGTGGAACAGCAGCCACTCGGCCGGACGCCAGGCGCTGCCGGCGCCCTCCAGTCGTTGGGCGATCCGCACCTCCAGCCCGTGGTTGCGCTTGAGCACGGCACCGGCCGCCGTCTTGGCCGACTGGAGTGCCGACTCCTCCGGACGGGGCGGCGCGGCCACGGCCACGGCGCCGGTGGCGGGTGCGCCACGGCCGGCTCGGTCGGCGTACTGCTTGACCCGCTCCTCGGTCGTCAGTCTGCGCTCGTGGGGCACGGACATGACGAGCAGGACCAGGAGGCTCACGAGGAGCGCTCCGAGGCCGGCCCACATCATCCACGAGGTGTCCACCGCGAGGGGCGTCACCGTGGTGACGAGTGTGGTCACCGCAGTCCCTCCGTCGCGAACAGCATCGGGTCGACCTGCACGTTGGAGTGCTCCATCTTGTCCAGGAACTTCGGGCGCAGGCCGGTGGAGCGCAGGTACCCCTGGGCCTTGCCGTCGGCGTCGAACCCGGCCGAGTGGTCGTAGACGAAGATGTCCTGGAGGGTGATGATGTCGCCCTCCATCCGCTCGACCTCGGTCAGCGACGTGATCCGGCGGGAGCCGTCGCGGAACCGCGTCTGGTGGACGATCAGGTCGACCGCGGAGGCCACCTGCTCGCGGATGGCGCGCACCGGCAGGTCCATGCCGGCCATCAGCACCATGGTCTCCATGCGGGCCAGGGTGTCGCGGGGGCCGTTGGAGTGCAGGGTACAGATCGAGCCGTCGTGACCGGTGTTCATGGCCTGGAGCATGTCGAGCGCCGAAGCGTCGCGGACCTCACCGACGATGATGCGGTCGGGGCGCATACGCAGGCTGTTCTTCACCAGGTCGCGGATGGTGACCATGCCTCGACCCTCGATGTTCGCCGGGCGCGACTCGAGACGCACCACGTGGTCCTGCTTGAGCTGGAGCTCCGCTGCGTCCTCGATGGTGACGATGCGCTCGTCCTCGGGGATGAACGACGACAGGACGTTGAGGGTGGTGGTCTTGCCGGCGCCGGTGCTGCCGGACACGATGATGTTGAGGCGGCCGCGGACACAGGCGCTGAGGAACTCCACGGACCGCTCGCTGAGCGTGCCGAAGGCGATCATGTCGTCGGCGGTCAGCGGGTCGGCCGCGAACTTGCGGATGGTCAGCGTCGAGCCGTCGATCGCCAGCGGCGGGATGACCGCGTTGACACGGCTCCCGTCGGGGAGGCGCGCGTCCACCATCGGGCTGGACTCGTCGACGCGACGGCCGATGCGGGACACGATCTTGTCGATGGTGCGCCGGATGTGGGCCTCGTCGCTGAACGTCGCGTTCGCCTTCTGCAGGCGACCGTCGCGCTCCAGCCAGATGGAGTCCGGGCCGTTGACCATGACCTCGGAGACGTCGGTGTCACGCAGGAACGGCTCGATCGGGCCGTAGCCGAGGATGTCGTCGCTGATCTCCTGGGTGAGTCGGTTGCGGTCCGCGTTGCTGATCGGCCGCTCCTGCGAGCTCATCAGCTGCGCGAGGACCGCCCGGACCCTCTGGTCGAGGTCGGCCTGGTCGAGGTTCGCGTCGTACAGCTGCGGGCCGAGCTGCTTGAGCAGCTCGGTGTGGACCTCGTGCTTGAGCTCCTCCAGACGCTCGTACTCGGCGTTCCCGCGCCGGTTCGTCACGCGCGTGGTGGGCGACGACGTGGTGGGTGTCTGTACGGCGGCCGCGCGCTGCCGGCTCCCGGCGTCCTCGCCCGCGTTCGCCCGCGGGGGCGGGGTCTGGGACGGCTCCGGACCGTCGGGGCCCTTGGGCTGGGGAGGCATCGGCGGCGCACCGCCGCTGTCGGTCTGGGCACGGGCGGCTGCCAGGCGTTCGGCGAGACTGCTCACGATGTCACCTCTTGATCCGGAAGAGCTTGGCGAAGCGGTCGTTGTCGGCGTCCGCCGGGCGTCCGTCTCCCTCGACGGCTGCACCCTGGGGCTCACCCACGAGCAGGGCCGACAGGTTGCGGAAGGCGGTGCTCGACGGGTGGTTGGGACTGGCCGCGATGATGGGCGTCCCGGCATTGGTCGCGGCGGCGATGTCGATGGACGTCGAGATCTGGGACGCGACGTTCATGCCCAGGATCGTCTCGACCTTCTCCGCCCCGATGCCGACGGCGTCGTCGGCCCGGTTCAGCAGCAGGTAACGGTGGCCACGCCCGATGTTGAGCATCTCGAGGGTGTCCAGCGCGACCTTGACGTTCTTCAGCGTCGGCACGT
The DNA here is from genome assembly GCA_963805345.1 of uncultured Actinomycetota bacterium. Lineage (GTDB taxonomy): Bacteria > Actinomycetota > Actinomycetes > Propionibacteriales > Nocardioidaceae > Nocardioides. The sequence continues at coordinate 181,544 of CAWDUA010000014.1, read as the reverse complement.
CGAGCGTCGCCACGATGATGCACTCGTCGGTCTCGTCCAGGGCGGTCAGGGTCTGCTCGTCGAACGCCGGTGCGGTGTCGACCACGACGAAGTCGTACATGGTCCGCAGGGTCCGCAGGACCTTCGAGATGAGCAGCGGGCTGATCCGCTCGCGGACGTCCGGGTGGCTCGGGGCCGCCAGCACCTTGAGGGAGTCCTGGTAGCGCGTCAACAGCGAGTTGAGCATCGCGGTGTCGAGGTCCTCCTCGGAGCCGATCGCGTGCTCGATGGTGTGCGACGGGAAGAGCTGCAGCGTGATGGCCACGTCTCCGAAGGCGAGGTCGAAGTCGACCAGGCACACCTGGCGGGCGCCCTTGTCGGTCAGCGCGAGCGCCAGGTTGACCGCGACCGTCGTCTTCCCGACCCCGCCCTTGGGGGAGAAGACCGAGATGACGTGACCGTTGTGGCGCGAGGCCTCCGGGCCGCGCAGGGCCTGGGAGAACTGGTGCGCCCTCGAGACGGCCCCCGCGACGAGGTGGAGGTCGTCCATCGCGACGACCTCACGAGCCCCGGCCTGCATCGCCCGGGCGAGCAGAGCGGTGTCGAGCGCCGGGCGGACGAAGACCACGCTGGTGGCGGGACGGCTGGTGCGCAGCCCTTCGCACACCGTGACCCCGTCGCCGAACGAGATGTTCGGTCCCAGCACCACGACGTACTCCTCGGGGTGCTGGGCCAGCCACGGCAGGAGACGTTCCGTGGTGTCCACCGACTGGCAGCCGGGCGGCAGGGCGCCGAGCAGCCGTCGGGCTGTGGTGCTGTCGGGATCGACGATGACGGGCATCAGGACCTCACTTGAAGAGCTGCTGGATCTGGGTTCCGGGACCCTTGTGGACCTGGCTGGTGTCGGTCAGCAGGCCGAACGTGACGCCGTCCGGTGCCGACTTGGAGGCCAGGATGAGCTTCTGGGCGTCCGCCTGGGACAGAGCGACGGTGAGCAGGGTCCGCGGCAGGGTCTCGGTCGTCTGCGTGCCGTCGGTCGTGGTCGTGGTCGCCGTGCTCTGCGCCGGGTCGCCGACGTTCAGCACGAGGACGTTCGGCAGCATCAGCGCGGTCTGGTCGCCCTTGCCGTTGGTCGGGGCCGGCACGGGTGCGCGGGGGCCGCCCAGACCCGTGGTGAAGATGGCGACGCGGGAGCCGTTGTAGATGTTGCCGGCGACGCGGTCGGGATCGGACAGCTGCACCGAGATCGCGATCATGCCCTTGGGGATCGGAAGGTTGGTGCTGGCCGAGACGTTGCTGCCGTCGCCCCACTGGCTGCTGATGACCTGCTGGCCCGCGAAGATCTGGACGGAGGAGATCTTGCCCTTCAGCGCCGTGGTCGTGGTCTGGTAGCCCTCGATCAGCTGGTTCTTGGGGACCGGCTGCAGGGACACCTTCCCCGCGGACAGGGCCGAGTCGTAGGTCTCGCCGGGCGCGATGTTCGAGGTGGCCTTCAGTACGGACACGTTGTCGTACTGGTTGTTGGCGCGCTTGTCGGCACCCTTGACGTAGAGGAAGACGAGTGCCGTGCCGATCACGGCGACAAATACTGCGAGGATCAGCAGCAGTCGGCGGCGGTCCATTCGGGCGTTACCTTTCGCTCGGACACCTGCCGTCCGTAGGGATCGGCCGGGCATTTGACGGCCCCGAGGATCGAGGGGCCTGGCGGCCCTTCAGGTCCCGAAACACGCGAGACAGATGGTATGAGTGAGAAACCCGGGCGCGTGGCGGAATGGCAAAGAAAGGCGACCCGTCGTGCTCAGGAGGGTCCGGCTGCCGACGGACGAGGAGTCGCTCAGGCGAAGAGCGAGGCGATGTCGTCCTTGCGCTCGCGGACGACGACGTTGCGCTTGAGCTTGAGACTGGGGGTGAGCTGGCCGCCCTCCTCGGTCCAGTCCTCGGGCAGGATCACGAACTTCCGGATCGACTCCGCGCGGGAGACCGCCGCGTTGGCGTCGTCGACGGCGAGCTGCACCTCGGCACGCAGGTCGGGGTCGTCCACCAGGGACCGGACGTCGCCCGTCTTCTCGTGGGCCGCGGCCCAGTCGGCGAAGGACTCCTCGTCGATCGTGACGAGCGCCGCGATGAACGGCTCACCGTCGCCGACCACCAGGCACTGGCTGACGAGCGCGTGGGCCCGGACGCGGTCCTCGAGGACCGCCGGGGCGACGTTCTTGCCGCCGGCCGTCACCAGGATCTCCTTCTTCCGGCCGGTGATCCTGACGAAGCCCTCCTCGTCGATCTCGCCGACGTCTCCGGTGTGGAACCAGCCGTCGCGGCGCAGCACCTCGGCCGTGGCCTGCTCGTTCTCCCAGTAGCCGGCGAACACCTGTCCGCCACGGAACAGCAGCTCGCCGTCCTCGGCCACTCGCACCTCGGTGCCGGGCAGCGGCTGGCCGACGCTGCCGATCTTGAGGGCGTCGGGGCGGTTGGCGGTGAGGGCGGCGGTCGTCTCGGTCAGGCCGTAGCCCTCGAGCACGACCAGCCCGATGCCGCGGTAGAAGTGGCCGAGCCGGTCGCCGAGGGGCGCTCCGCCCGAGACGGCGTACGCGCAGTGACCGCCCAGGGCGGCGCGCAGGCGCCCGTAGACCAGCCGCGAGAACAGCGCATGGCGGGCGCGCAGGGTGAGCGGCACCTTGCCGCGGTCGAGGGCGCGGGAGTAGGCGATGGCCGTCTCAGCCGCTCGCTCGAAGATCCCGCCGCGACCCTCGGCGGTCGCCCGCTGGGAGGCGGTGTTGAAGATCTTCTCGAAGACCCGCGGCACGGCGAGGACGAAGGTCGGCTGGAACTTGTCGAGGTCTGGAAGCAGGTGCTTGATGTCGGCACTGTGCCCCAACCGGACCCGGGCCTTGATCGCACCGACCTGGATGATCCGCGCGAACACGTGGGCCAGGGGCAGGAACAGCAGGGTGGAGGCGTCGTCGGGCTCGAACAGCTGGTGCAGCTCGGGCACGGCCACGCCGAGCTCGAACATGAAGTTGCCGTGGGTGAGGAGGCAGCCCTTGGGCCGGCCGGTGGTGCCGGAGGTGTAGATGATCGTGGCCAGGTCGAGCGGCGTCGCGGTCGTGCGCCGGGCCTCGAGGTCCCCGTCGGCGATGTCCTCGCCGAGTCGGCGCAGCACCTCGATCCCGTTGTCCTCGAGCGACCAGACGTGGTTGAGGGAGTCGAGGGTGGAGCGCCGCTCGGCGATCCGAGCCGTGTGGGCCGGGCCCTCCGCGACCACGGCCGTGGCGCCGGAGTTGCTCAGGATCCACTCGATCTGCTCGGACGACGACGTCTCGTAGACCGGCACCGTGACCGCGCCGGCGAACCAGATCGCGTAGTCGACGAGGGTCCACTCGTAGCGCGTCTTGGAGATCAGCGCGACCCGGTCACCGATCTGGATCCCGGCGGCCACCAGGCCCTTCGCGACGCCACGCACCTCGTCGAGGAAGCTAGCGGCGGTGACGTCCTCCCAGTCGTCTGCTCGGCGCCGCGAGAACGCGACGGCGTCGGGCGCCTCCGCGGCGTTGCGCACGACGTCGTCGGTGAGGTTCCCCGTCGTCGGGATGTCGACGGTCAGCGGGGAGGAGTACTCACGCAAGGGTGCCTCCAGCACGGGACGGATGACGTTTCCCGGGGAGGTTACCGCCGAGCGGGGCCCGCGTGATCCGATAGGCTCACCGAGCGCTCCGCGCGCTCCCTGCTGCGCGTGTCCCTGCGCGCCACTCAGCCGAAGCCGAGGAGGTCACGGTGGCCGACCAGACCACGTCGTCGATCGTGATCGACGCCCACCCGAGCGCCGTCATGGACGTGATCGCGGACTTCCCGGCGTACCCCACCTGGGCCAAGGGCGTGGCCACGGCCGACGTCGTCTCCGAGTTCCCCGACGGCCGAGCCGAGAAGGTCTTCTTCGAGCTCGACGTGTCGCCGATCAAGGACGAGTACACGCTGGTCTACGTCTGGTCGGGTGACGAGCAGGTCACCTGGGAGCTCGACGAGGGCAAGATGCTGAAGGCGCTCGACGGCGCCTACATCCTCACCGACCTCGGCAACGGCTCGACCGACGTGACCTACCGCCTGGCCCTCGACGTCTCCATCCCGCTGATCGGGATGCTCAAGCGCAAGGGCGAGAAGATCCTCATCGACGCGGCGCTGAAGGGGCTGAAGAAGCGCGTCGAGTCCCTCGCCTGAAGGGCCGACGACCGGACGGCTCGTGCGGATCCTCCTCTTCACCGGCAAGGGCGGTGTCGGCAAGTCCACGGTGGCTGCCGCCACGGCGACGCTCGCGGCAGCGGCCGGACAGCGCACGCTCGTGCTGTCCACCGACGCCGCCCACTCCCTGGCCGACGCGTTCGGCGTGACCGTCGGCGCAGAGCCCGAGCGGGTCGCCCGCGACCTGTTCGTCCACCAGGTCGACGCCCAGCTCCGCTTCGAGCAGTCGTGGGCCGAGATCCAGGGCTACCTCCTCCGGGTGCTCGAGGTGGCCGGCGTGGATCCCGTCGCCGCGGAGGAGCTGACGGTGATCCCCGGCGCGGAGGAGGTGCTGGCGCTCCTCGAGCTGCGCCAGCACGCCCTGTCCGACGCGTGGGACGTGATCGTCGTCGACTGCGCGCCGACCGCCGAGACCCTTCGCCTGCTCTCCCTCCCGGAGGCACTCGGGTGGTACATGAGCCGCGTCTTTCCCGTGGAGCGCCGCATCGTGAAGGCCCTGCGGCCGGTGCTCACGCGCGCGGCCGGGATCCCGATGCCCGAGGACGACGTGTTCTCCGCGGTGGAGCGGTTGCACGCGGAGCTCGACCAGGTGCGCGCGCTGCTGACGGGACGCGAGGCCAGTGTCCGTCTCGTGCTCACCCCCGAGCAGGTGGTCCTGGCCGAGGCGCGACGCAGTTTCACGACGCTGTCGCTGTTCGGCTATCGCGTGGACGGGGTCGTGGCCAACCGGGTCTTCCCCGTTGACGACGCGGACCCGTGGCGGGCGGGGTGGGTGGCCGCGCAGGCCGACGTGCTCGACCAGGTCACGGACTCCTTCGGTGACCTCGAGGTGTGGCGGTCGGAGTACCGCGCCTCCGAGCCGGTCGGGCTCGCGGCGCTCGAGCACTTCGGCGCGCAGCTGTACGGCGACCACGACCCGCTCGCCGTACCTCCGGCGCAGGATCCGCTCCGGATCACCCGGACCAGCGGCGGGGCGGTGCTCCGGCTCCGCCTGCCGTTCGTCGGCCGCAATGACGTGGATCTCGCGAGGGACGGCGACGATCTGGTCGTGACCGTGGCGTCGTATCGTCGTCTCCTCACCCTGCCCGCCGGGCTGGCCCGCCATCAGGTGGCCGGAGCCCGCGTGGACGGGGGAGAGCTGCTGGTGAGGTTCGCCGCGGAACGGAACGAGGACTGACGTGTCAGGGCAGACGGACGGTGCGGACCCGAGTGGCCCGGAACCTGTGGGGAGCGTGGCCGAGGAGGCCGCCAAGCTGCTCGGGGCCTTCTCGGGCTGGGCCAAGGAGCACGGCGACGGCCTGTCGTCCTTCACCGACGGCCTGCACGAGCATGTGGCGACCGGGTCGCCGGAGTGCGCGTGGTGCCCCGTGTGCCGTACGGTCGCAGCGATCCGCCAGACCAGTCCGGAGGTGATGGCTCATCTGACGACCGCGGCCTCGTCGCTGATGCTGGCGGTCGCCGGGATGATGGCGCCCCCCCAGACCGGCCGTGAGGGCGTCGAGCGGATCCCGCTCGATGACGACTGGCCGGAGGACGACGCATGAGTCTCGCGATCGGCATCGACGTCGGTGGCACCAAGATCGCCGGCGGCGTCGTCGACGAGTCCGGTTCCGTCCTCGAGGAGCTGCGCGTCGAGTCGCCGGCGACCGATGCGCACGCCATCGAGGCCGCGATCGAGAAGCTGGTCACCGAGCTGGCGACGCGACACGACATCGCGGCGGTCGGTGTGGGCGCAGCCGGCTACATCGACAAGGCCCGCGCCGTGGTCCTGTTCGCCCCCAACCTCGCCTGGCGCGACCTCGACCTCAAGGCCGATCTGGAGTCGACGCTGGGACTGCACGTCGTCGTCGAGAACGACGCCAATGCTGCGGCCTGGGGCGAGTTCCAGTTCGGCGCCGGCCATGACGTCGACGACCTGCTCCTGGTCACGGTCGGCACCGGCGTCGGCGGTGGGGTCGTCCTCGACGGCACGCTGTACCGCGGCGCGTTCGGCGTGGGTGCCGAGATCGGACACATGCGCGTCGTGCCCGGCGGCATCCTGTGCGGCTGCGGCAACCGTGGGTGCTTCGAGATGTATGCCAGCGGCTCAGCGCTGGTGCGCGAGGCGCGGGCAGCCGCGCGGGCCGGATCCCTGCTGGCCGCCGACCTGCTCGACCGGGCGGGCGGCGACGTCGACGCGATCACCGGACCGCTGATCACCGAAGCCGCCCGCGCCGGCGACGTCTTCGCCCGCGAGCAGCTGGGATCGGTGGGTCGCTGGCTCGGCGAGGGCATCGCCTCCCTGACGGCGGTGCTCGACCCCGCCGTCGTGGTGATCGGCGGCGGCGTGAGCGCGGCCGACGACCTGCTCCTCGACCCGGTGCGAGAGGCGTTCGCCGCCCAGCTCACCGGCCGCGGGCACCGCCCGATGCTCGAGATCCGCAAGGCGCGGCTCGGCAACCGGGCAGGGTTGATCGGCGCGGCGGACCTGACCCGCCACTGAAGGGGCCACGCGATAGCCGGTTCGGGCTCGCCGACGGCGCATCACTGACACCATCACCCCATGGTCGACCGGGTCCTGCGCTGGCTCCCGCTGGCGCTGGTGTGCGGCGCCCTCGCCTGGGTCGCACGCCGCGCCGCCGCACCGATCAGGGACCCCGACGACTGGTGGCACCTGCGCCTCGGCAACGACCTGATCGCCCAGCGGTCGTTGTCGGCCCCCGACCACTGGTCGGTCTTCGCCACCCTGCCGTGGGTGCCGACGGAGCCGCTGCCCGAGATCGTCTCCGCGTACGTCGAGCGTTGGTTCGGGCTGCCCGGGCTCGCGGTGCTCTTCTGCGCGGCCGGACTGGCGGTGGTTCTCGCCGTCTACGTCACCAACCGGTGGGACGCTGCGGTGCTGCCGGCCGCCGTTGCCACGGTGTTCACCGCGCTGGCATCCGTCGGCTCGATGACCTCGCGCCCGCAGCTGGTCAGCTTCGTCCTGCTGCCGATCGTGCTCGGCGCGTGGTTGCGGACCGAGCGCGACCTCCGTCCCCGTTGGTGGCTGGTGCCGGTCCTGTGGTTCTGGTCGCTGTGCCACGGGTTCTGGCTGTTCGGGGTCGCCTACGGGCTGATCGTCTGGCTCGGCATCCTGCTCTCGCGCCGGGCGGACCGTCCTACGACGCTCCGGCTGCTGGGCGTGGCCGCCGCCTCCGGGGCGGTGGTCGCCCTGAACCCCGTCGGACTGCGGGTGCTCGAGGCGCCGTTCGTGGTGCGGAGCACCTCGCAGTACATCGCCGAGTGGTCACGCACCGACCTGGGTCTGATCTGGCCCCTGGGTGCGGTGGCGATGATCGTGGGCACCGCCGTGATCTGGGCGGTGACACGTGAGGGCGTCACCTGGGCACGGGTGCTGATCCTCCTCAGCGCCTGCTTCCTGGTCTGGGACGCCGTGCGGCTGGTGATCGTGGCGGCGCTGGTGGTCTCGCCGCTGTTCGCTCGGGCGCTGACGACCCTCGTCGAGCGGAGTGCGGGCGATGTTGCGTGCGAGCCGCGCGGCGTCTCGCCGTGGGAGCTGCGCGTCGTGGGCGGCTGGGCCGTGCTCTGCCTGGTGGCTGTGGCAGTGGCCGCGCCGACCACCTCCGACCGACCGGCCGACGTACCGATCGGCCTCGATGCCGCGCTCGACCGGCTGCCGGCCGGGACCCGCGTGTTCAACGACTACGACCTCGGCGGCTGGATGGTGTGGCGACATCCCGACCTCGAGCACTACATCGACGGCCTGGTCACGCCGTACTCCGTGCCCCACGTCGACGGCTACGGCCGCGTGGTCTCCCAGGCGCCCGGCTGGTACGACGTGGTGCGGAGCTCCGGTGCCGCCGTCGCGCTGCTGCGGGCGGACTCCGCGGCGGCAGCGGGCCTGGAGAGCAAGGGCTGGACGGTCGAGGGCACCGACGACGGCTACGTGCTGCTCGGCCGCCCCGGGGCGGCCGGCTAGACCCGCGCGCCGTCGTCGTCGGGGTCGTGCGGCTCCATCGTGGCGACGAGGTAGCCGAACGAGACGAGGAAGGCGACCACCAGCCCACCGGTGAGCGCGGTCGGTAGTGCGTAGTCGAGGAACGTGAACGCGATCAGCAGGACCGGCGCCCCGATGAGTCCCACCCAGGCCAGGCGGCGCTCCGGCCGGATCACCGGCGGCGGCGGCAGCGGCGGCGGGACGAACTGCTCGTCGTAGAGCTCGAGCCGGAAGGGCTCGGGCCCCTCGGGGGCGGGCGAGTCCACCAACGGCGCGTCGGCGGACGGGACCTCCGGCCGCTCGCCGTAGTTCTCGACGATCTGCTGCCAGGCAGCGTCGTCATCCCGCGTGCTCACCGGACCAAGGTTAGGCGGTCACCCGCGAGATGAAAGCCGCGGACTCCTCGACGATGCGCTCGGCGTCGTGGTCGAGCGTGGCGACGTGATAGCTGTTGTCGAGCCGACACCAGGTGACGTCGGTCGAGCCGAGTCTGTCCCTGATGATGCTCTCGGACAGTTCGTCGACCACGTGGTCCTCGGTGGAGCGCAGGTAGAGCACCGGCTTGGTGATCCGGCCGAGCCCGTCGACCACCCCCGGCCACGAGGACATCATCGAGTGGGCCGCCTTGAGCGGGGTCTTGGGGTAGGCGTACTCGTCCTGGCCCGGCTTCTTGATGTCGTTGGCGATGGCCGGGAACGACGGCACCACGTGCTTGAGCACCGGCAGCAGCTTGACGTCCTTCCGCTTGGTCGCCACGGCGGGGTTCACCACCACGACGCCGGCGACCTCCGCGTCGTGCTCGGCGGCGAGCTGCAGCGCCAGGGCGCCGCCCATCGACAGCCCGCCCACCACGACGGCGTCGTTCTCCGCGCGGAGCTTCGCGAAGGCACGCGACACCTCGCCGTACCAGTCGGCCCAGGTGGTGGTGTTCATCTCCTGCCAGGTGGTGCCGTGGCCGGGCAGGCGCGGCACCTCGACGGCGTACCCCTGCTCCGCGAGGGCGCGCGCCCACGGCTTGATCGAGAACGGCGAACCGGTGAAGCCGTGGCTGAGCAGCACCCCGATCCTCTTCCCGCCGGTGAGCTCGGGGCGGGCCGGGAGGGACAGGGGATCGGCGGGTGCGTCGTCGGGCATGCGCGCATCCTGCCGTACGGCGCAGCGCGGTGTCAGGAGCCCAACCGGTGAGTGGGACTAGGGTGTGCCGAAGGCTGGCCGTCGCGCGCACAGCCGCTCGGGCCGGGTCGGAAGGGGGTCGGGTTGCTCTACTGGTTCATGAAGTGGATCGCGCTGGGTCCGTGGCTGAGGATCGTCTTCCGCCCCCACATCGAGGGCGCCGAGAACGTGCCCGCCTCCGGCCCCGCCATCTTGGCCAGCAACCACCTGTCGTACACCGACTGGATGTTCATGCCGCTGACCCTGCCGCGCCGGGTGACCTTCGTGGCGAAGGCGGAGTACTTCACCACACCCGGCCTGAAGGGTTGGTTCCAGAAGAAGTTCTTCTCCGGCGCCGGCCAGGTGCCGATCGACCGTTCCGGCGCCTCGGCCGCCGAGGGTGCGCTGTCGTCGGCTCGCATGATCCTCGAGCGTGGTGACCTCTTCGGGATCTACCCCGAGGGCACGCGCTCCCACGACGGCCGCCTCTACCGCGGCAAGACCGGCGTCGCTCGCCTGGCGCTCGAGACCGGCGCGCCGGTGATCCCGGTGGCCGTGCTCGGCACGGACGTGGTGGCACCGCCCGGCAAGACGTTCGGGACCTTCACCCGCCCGGGTGTGCGCTTCGGCAAGCCGCTGGACTTCTCCCGCTACGAGGGCATGGAGAACGACCGCTACATCCTGCGGGCCATCACCGACGAGATCATGTACGAGATCATGCAGCTCTCCGGCCAGGAGTACGTCGACCTCTACGCGACCAAGGCCAAGGAGCTGTCCCAGAAGTCGGCGGCGGAGGCCAAGCGCGCCGAGCGTGAGGCACGCGAGGTGCTCGCTGCCGACTCCGGCGAGCAGAAGCAGGCATCCTGACCCGGCGCCTCCGGCTCCCGGCCCGGCCGACCGAGCCGGCCGCGATCGCGGTCGAGGATCGTCTGTACCGCTGGCTGGCGGTGCTCCGGTTCGTGCTCGTGGCCAACGCCGTGGGGCTCAACCTCTACCGCGGCGGCTTCTCCCACCCGGTCGGGGGCGCGTGTCTCCTGGCCGGCATGGTGGTCTGGACGTGCGTGGTCAGCTGGGCCTACCACTCCTACGCCCGACGTACGACGGGCTGGGTCGTCGGCGACCTCGCGGTGGCCGTCGCCGCGATCGCCCTGACCGCCGTGGTCAAGGAGCCGGGCTACCACGCGACCGTCCCGGGCTTCTGGGTGATGGCCGCGATGTTCGCATGGGCGATCCACTGGCGGGCGCTGGGTGGGCTGGTCGCCGCGGTCGTGCTGTCGGTGACGGACGTGCTGACGCGGCACTACCTGTCCGAGACCATCTACGGGAACCTCTTCCTGCTCCTGATCGGTGGCCCGATCGTCGGCCTGATGGTCGACTCGCTGCTGCGCTCGGCGGCGCGGACGGCCATCGCCGAGCGGACCGCCGCGGCCGCGGCGGAGCGCACTCGACTGTCGCGCGCCGTGCACGACGGCGTGCTGCAGGTGCTCGCCCTGGTCCAACGCCAGGGGCCCGGCCTCGGTGCGGAGGGCGCGGAGCTCGGTCGACTGGCGGGAGAGCAGGAGGCCGCACTGCGGACGCTGATCCGGCAGCAGGATGCGGTCGACCCGACTCCGGGGGTCGTGGACCTGGTCGGCGCGCTCTCGTCGCTCGAACGCCGCGCCGGGGTCTCCGTCGCGGCACCGTCGGGCGGAGTGCTCCTGGAGAGGACCGTGGCCGACGAGGTCGTGTCGGTGGTCTCGTCGTGCCTCGACAACGTCGTGGCCCACGTCGGACCCACGGCCCCCGCCTGGGTGCTGTTGGAGGAGACCTCCGAGGCGATCCTGGTCACGGTCCGCGACGAGGGGCCGGGCATCCCGCCCGGACGGCTCGAGGAGGCGGAGCGCGAGGGCCGGCTCGGCGTCGCTTCGTCGATCCGCGGTCGGGTCGCGGAGCTCGGCGGCTCGGCGACGCTGACCACGGGCCCTGACGGGACGGAGTGGGAGATCAACGTCCCGCGCCCCGCTTCTAGGCTCGGCGCGTGACGATCCACGACGAGCATCCGTTCGCGGACCCCGAGCCCGACCCGGTCCGGCGGTTCCGTGGGCGGGTCGGGGGGACGGTGAGCCTGTGGACCTCCGGCGCGGACGCCCTCCGTGCCGGGCTGACGGTGACCTCGTTCCTCGTCGGGGCCGGTGAGCAGGCGCGGCTGCTGGCGCTGCTCGACCCGGACGCCGCCCTGACCGAGACCCTGCTCGCCACCGGCCGCGGCGTCGTCCAGCTGGTGGCGTGGCAGCACCGCGACCTGGCCGAGATGTTCGCCGGCACGGCGCCGGCCCCCGGCGGGATGTTCAGCCATGCGGAGTTCGAGCAGACCGACTGGGGCCCCCGCCTCGCGGACGCGACGTCCTGGGCCGGCGTACGGCTGGAGGCGGACCAACAGGTCGGCTGGTCGACCCTCGTCACCACCGTGGTGGAGCGGCTCGAGGTCGGCGACGACGACGATCCGTTGTGGCACCGTCGCGGTCGTTTCGGGCGCTAGGTCCCTCGGTCCCGACGTACCGTCGCGACCTGGTCGGCTCGGTCGCGGGCGTCCTCGACCCGGCTCCCCGACGTCGCGCACCCCCTCGTCGCGTTCGACTAGGGTCGCCGCATGTCCGAGGGGGTCGACCAGCCGGCCGTGCGCGTGATGGTCGTCGACGACCACCCGATGTGGCGCGACGCGGTCGAGCGCGATCTGGTGGGGGCCGGCTTCGACGTGGTCGCCGTCGCGGCCGACGGGAACCAGGCGATCGCCCGGTTCCCGGCGGCCCGTCCGCAGGTCGTGGTCCTCGACCTGCAGATCCCGGGCCCCAACGGCGTGGAGGTCACCGCCGACGTGCTCGGCCGCGACCCGTCCGCGCGCGTGCTGATCCTGTCGGCGTCCGGGGAGCACAGCGACGTGCTGGAGGCGATGAAGGCCGGCGCGACGGGCTACCTGGTGAAGTCGGCCTCGCGGGAGGAGCTGATCGAGGCCGTACGCCGGGTGGCTGCCGGCGACGCCGTGTTCACGCCCGGGCTGGCCGGTCTCGTGCTCGGGGAGTTCCGGCAGATGGCGGAGACCGGACCGGAGCCCGAGGAGGACAACGAGCTGACGGCCCGCGAGACCGAGATCCTGAAGATGGTCGCCAAGGGCCTGAGCTACAAGCAGATCGCCGACCGGCTGGTGCTGTCGCACCGCACCGTGCAGAACCACGTGCAGAACACGCTGCGCAAGCTCCAGATGCACAACCGTGTGGAGCTCACCCGCTATGCCCTCGAGCGTGGGCTCGGTGCCGACGACGACGACGAGTAAGACCCGGATGGCCCTCTTCCGCGCAGCTGCGACGTCCGACGCGGCGGCGCTGACCGACCTCGAGCGCGACGCCAACCTCGTCGCCCTCGCCCACGTGTTCCCGGACACGCCGTACCCCGAGGACGAGGTGCGCGAGCGCTGGGAGCGGACGCTGCTCGATCCCGAGGTCCGGGTGGAGCTCTGCGGTCCACCGACGAGGCTGGACTGCTACGTGTGCTGGGACGCGACGACCCTGCGGCACCTGGCGGTGCGTCCCGAGCGGTGGGGGCAGGGTCTGGCGCGACAGGCGATCGAGCGCGCCGCCGGTGTCAGCCGCCTGTGGTGCCTGGTCGAGAACCACAGCGCGCGTGGCCTCTACGACCACCTCGGGTGGCGCCCGACCGGTCGCGAGCAGGCCGCGATCTGGCCGCCGTACCCTCGCGAGATGGAGTACGCCCGATGACCGACTCGCTGCTGGAGGTCGCCGACGAGCTGTACGCGCTGCCGCTCGACCGGTTCACCCCGGCACGCGACACCCGCGCCAAGGAGGCCAAGGGCGACAAGGAGCTCGTTGCCGCGCTCAAGGCACTCCGCAAGCCGTCGCTGGCGGCGTGGGTCGTCAACCTGCTCGTACGCCGCGAGTCGGCGCAGGTCGAGCAGGTGCTGGCGATCGGTGCTGCCCTCCGTGAGGCGCAGGAGGGCATGGACGGTGCGGAGCTGCGGGCGCTCACCAAGCAGCGTCGGCAGCTGACGTCGGCGGTCACCGGCCAGGCCCGCGCACTGGCAGCGGACGAGGGGGTGCGGGTCACCCAGTCGGTGTCCGACGAGGTGGAGGCGACACTGACCGCCGGCCTGGTGGACCCGGAGGCCGCGCGCGCCGTCCGCAGCGGGTTGCTGGTGCGGTCGCTGAAGACGACCGGCGTCGACGTCGTCGACGTCGCGGCCGCGGTGGCCCTCCCGGATGCGCTCGGCTTCGAGGCCTCACCGACCACAGCCGCGACCCCCGCGCCGCCCGAGCTGCACGTCGTACAGGGGGACGCCGCTGCGCGCCGCCGCGAGGAGGCGGAGGCGGCGCTCGCCGAGGCCGAGGGGACGGTGCGGACGACGGAGAAGGAGCTGCGCACGGCCCGCAAGGCGGCCGAGAAGCTCCAGGCGCGCGGTCTCCAGCTCCAGTCGGAGATCGACGAGCTCCGCCGCCGGCTCGCCGAGCGCGAGGCGAAGGCCGAGGAGACCGACGAGGAGCTGGTGGAGGCTGAGGACACCCACCGCGCGGCCGAGCAGGCCCACGCCGACGCCCTTCAGGCCCGCGACACCGCGCGGCAGACCCTCGACGCCCTCGACTGACCACCCCACCCACCCACCCGGGTCGAGGAGCTTGTCGGGGTAGTCCGTGACGTTTCGGTCGTTCTTCAGGCCTGCGAGCGACAGAAACGTCACGGACTACCCCGACGCGGGCGTCGGGACGAGGGGGAGGGGAGGGGTCAGTCGGAGGCCCAGCCCTTGGCGCGTTCGACGGCCTCCTGCCAGCGTGCGTACGCCGCGTCGGCGACGGCGCGGTCGCCCGCGGGCTCGAAGCGCTGGTCGAGCTGCCAGGTCTCACGCAGGTCCTCGGTCGACTGCCACACCCCGACTCCCAGACCCGCCAGGAACGCGGCCCCGAGACCCGTCGTCTCGACGATCCGCGGCCGCTCCACCGGTACGCCGAGCTGGTCGGCCTGGATCCGGCAGAGCAGGTCGTTGGCGCTGGCGCCGCCGTCGACGCGCAACGGCGACGAGTCCGCGCCGGGCATCGTGGTGAGGACGTCGCGCACCTCGAACGCGATGGCTTCCAGGGTCGCCCGGACCAGGTGGGCGCGCGTCGTGCCGCGGGTGAGTCCGAGGATCGTGCCGCGGGCGTGCGGATCCCAGTGTGGGGCGCCGAGCCCGGTCAGCGCCGGGACGAAGACGACGCCCTCCGAGGAGTCCACGGTGGCGGCGACCGCCTCGCTCTCCGCCGCCGAGCCCACGATCTGCAGCCCGTCGCGCAGCCACTGCACCGCCGCGCCGGTGACGAAGATCGCGCCCTCGAGGGCGTAGGTCAGCTCACCGTCGGGGGAGCGCCAGGCCGCGGTGGACAGGAGCCCCGCGTCGGAGCGCTCGAGGGAGGTGCCGGTGTTGGTGAGGATGAACGAACCCGTGCCGTAGGTGCACTTGGAGTCTCCGGCGTCGAAGCAGGTCTGACCGAACAGTGCTGACTGCTGGTCGCCCGCGACGCCGGCGATCGGCAGTGAGAGCCCGGCGAAGGACGACGGGTCGGTCGTCGCGATCTCGCCCCAGTTGGGCACCAGCTCCGGCAGCGCGTCACGCGGTACGCCGAACAGCGCGCAGAGCTCGTCGGACCAGTCGCCGGTGGAGAGGTCCATCAGCAGCGTCCGCGAGGCGTTGGAGACGTCGGTGACGTGCCAGGTGCCGCGGGTCATCCGTGCGATCAGGTAGGAGTCGACGGTGCCGACGGCGTAGCGCCCCGACTCCACGAGCGCCCACGTGTGCGGCTCGTGCTCGCGGAGCCAGGTCAGCTTGGTGCCGGAGAAGTAGGGGTCGAGCCGCAGCCCGGTCAGCTGGGAGACGCGGTCCTCGTGGCCCTCGTGTCGGAGACGCTCGCAGATGGCGGCGGTCCGCCGGTCCTGCCAGACGATCGCCCGACGGGGTGAGCCGAGGGTCTCGCGGTCCCACAGCAGCACGGTCTCGCGCTGGTTGGTGATGCCCACGGCCTGCAGGTCAGACGCGTCGTACGACGCCAGCACCTCGCGCGTCGCCTCGAGCGTGGCCTGCCAGATCTCCTCCGGCGCGTGCTCCACCCAGCCCGGCTGGGGGAAGTGCTGGGCGAACTCCTGGTATCCCTTGGCCGCGATCCGGCCGTCGGGAGTGACGACGAGGGCGGTGACGCCGGTCGTGCCGGCGTCGATGGCCAGGACGCTCATCCGAGTGGCCCTCGGACGTGCGAGCGCTGCGGTCGACTTCGTGGGATGTTCAACGGTCCTCGCTCACGGACCGGAGGATCTCGAGCACCTTCTCGTCGATCCAGGCGCCGTGGGGGTCGACGCGCATCTCGTAGTTCTCCGTGCCGACCCAGGAGCTCAGGTCGGGGAAGCCGCGCTCGTGGACCAGGTGCTCGATCTCGGCCGCGAGGGCGGGCGTGATCTCGACCCGCTCCGTCTCGGTCGAGGCCGTCAGGTAGAGGTCGTTCAGGTCGAGCAGCCGGGCCAGCTCGGTGACGGGGTCGGGATGGTCGTCGACACGCAGATCGGCCGCGATGTCGTCGCGGCCGCCGTACCCGGCTCCCTCCTTGACCACCAGCAGTGCCGCGGACTGGCGGCCTCGTCGGTCGCCGCCGGCGTCGTCGCCGGCCGAGAGCGCGGCCAGCAGCCGGCGACCCAGGGGCTCGTCGTCGTCGCTCGCCTCGAACGCGTCCTGCATGGCGGAGACCACGAACTCACCGGCCAGGATGTTTCCCTGGATCGCGTAGCCGTCGCCCGTCACCCCGCCCGCCCAGTCGAGACAGGCGTGGCCCGTGTGGGTCGCCGCCCCGCCCTCGGCGTCGACGATCCCGACCTGCCGGTCGTCGCGGCCGTCGTCCTCCTCGAGGAGTCGGAGGATGGCCACCGACGCGGTGGCTCCGTCGTCGAGGTGCGAGAGGGCCAGGCCCTTGTAGGCGACGTTGGCGTCGGCCTGGGTGGCGATGGCGCCGACCTGCGCCACGGCGGCCGGTACGACGGCGCCGACGGCCAGGAACTTCGAGGCGACGGCGACACCCCACGACTCACCGTCCGCGGAACGGGCCACGATGGAGAAGGTCATGCGCGGAGCCTAGCCATAACCGTTTGCCCTCAAGGGGCCTTGAAGTTGCAGGATGGCGAGGTGCTGCAGCGACTCGGGTTCCCGGACGTCGGCCCTCACCGACGCTTCGTGGTCGCCCTGGCGCTCGACGCCGTCGGGAGCGGCATCTGGATGCCCCTCTCGATGCTCTACTTCCTCCACCAGACCTCGCTCGGACTGATCCGGCTGGGGCTCGCGATGACGATCGCCAACACCCTGGTGATCCCGCTCGTCACCTACCTCGGCGCGCTCGTGGACCGGGTCGGGCCGAAGCGGGTGATCCAGCTCGGCAACGCGGGCGCCGCCGTGGCGTTCCTGCTCTACCCGTTCGCGCACTCGCTGGTGGCCGTCACCGTGCTGGTGTTCGCCGCCTCGCTGACCCGCACCGCGTTCTGGTCGGCGCTGGGACCCATGGTCACGCAGATCACCGCGCCGGGTGAGCGCGAGCTCTGGTTCGGCTTCCTCCAGGCGATGCGCAACGCCGGATTCGGGGTCGGCGGCGTGCTCGCCGCGGTCGCGCTCACGATCGGCAGCGACGCGGCGTACCAGTCCGTCGTGCTCGGCAACGCGGCTTCCTACGTGGCGGCGTTCGTCTTGATGCTGGGGGTCGCCGGTGGCGCCCGCGTCGCCGTCGCGCGAGCGGACCGGTCGAGCCCCTGGGTCGCGTTCGGCGACCGCTCGTACCGTGTGCTGGTCGCGGTGATCCTCTGCTACGCCCTGACCGGGACGGTGCTCAGCATCGCCATGCCGGTCTACTTCGTCGACGGCTTGGCCCTCCCGGGGTGGATGCCCGGCACCGTCTACGTGATCAACACCGTGATGATCGGAGTCGGCCAGGGCCTCGTCGTACGCCGGATGACGGGCGTCGTACGACGCCGCGTGCTGCAGGCGGCCGTCGGCTTCACGGCGGTCTCGTTCGTCCTGCTGTGGGCCGCCGACGTCGTGTCGGTCGAGGTCGGTGTGGTCGTCGTGCTCGTCGGCGCGGTGGTCTACACGCTGGGCGAGCTGACCGCCGGCCCGGTCGTGGCGGCCCTCTCCGCCGAGGCGGCGCCCTCGGCCGTTCGCGGCCGCTACATGGCCGCCACCCAGCTCGCGTGGAGCGCGGCGGGTGCGATCGGGCCCCTGCTCTGGTCGTTCCTGCTCGCGCGCGGCGCCTGGGCGGCGTGGGGTGCCTCGCTGGTGCTGTGCGTGGTGTGGTCCGGGCTGGTACAGATGCTCGGAGCCCGGATGCCGCTGGCCGGCCGCGCCGTCACCAACGTCGCCGAGGGGGCCGAGCCGGCCGTGGTCGACCCGGCATCCGAGGCACCGACTCCGTGACGCCGGCGAGCCGTATCTGTGGTCGGGACACGCTCTCTTGTGGGTGTAGGGCGGCGAAGCGCAGCACCTCATCGGGCGGTCGGCCCGGCGCCCGTCGAGAGCGCCCGGCGAGAGCGCCCGGCGTCGGGTGGAGGCTCACCCCGGCCCGCGGGCCCGTGTCGACCACGCGGGTCCGCGGACGACGTCCCGCCCTGCCGGACACGACCTTGCGGGCCCACTCCACCCTTCCGGGTGTAGCCGATCGGTCAGACTCTCTGGTCCTTCTCGGTGCGCCCGGCGAAGGGACCCCTGCGTGAACCGGTCACGTGCTTCGCTTCGGGTCCGGCGGTGATCACCGCCTTCCCCCCTGGTGCTGTCCCTTCTGTCTCGGTGCGGACACCAGTCCTAACGAAGGAACCGGCATGTGCCACCCTCCCTCTCGGTCGCGCCGTAACGGCGTGGCCTCACTCGCGACCCTGGCAGCCGTGGCCGCCCTCTCGGTCGCCACTCCAACCGCGCTGACCGGCACGGCCCGGGCGGCAGCGCCCCAGCACCGCGGAGGCGTGGTCGCTCCGGTCGCATCGCCACAGCCGCGTCACTCGTCGATGTCCCTGCCGGGGGAGGGCTTCGCCGCAGCTGTCGCGGGCACGGTCTACCTGGCCGACACCGGCAACGGCCGTGTGGTCGCCGTTGCTCCTGACGGGAGCGAGAGCACCTTTGGCACCGGGTGGTCGCAGCCGTACGGCGTGGCCGTCGACGCCTCAGGTGACGTGTTCGTGGCCGACGGCGGCCTCGGCGCCGTCGTCGAGGTCACACCGGACGGGACGCAGACCACGGTCGCGTCCGGCTTCGGTCTCCCCGTCGGCGTGGCCGTCGACGAGTCCGGCACGGTGTTCGTCAGTGACGCCGCCGCCAACAAGGTCGTCCGGGTCGACACGGACGGGACCCAGACCGTGCTGCCCTTCACCGGCCTTTCCTGCCCGAACGGGATCGCGGTGGACGCACAAGGCGACGTGCTCGCCGCCAACTACTGTGGCAACACGGTCTCCGAGCTCGCTCCCAACGGCACGGTGAGCACCGTCGGCACCGACCTGGCGAGCCCGACGGGCGTCACGGTGGACACGGGCGGCACCGTCTTCGTCGCGGAGTACGGCCACAACCAGGTGACGCGGATCGCCGGCGACGGCACGCAGTCCGCGGTCGCCGGCTCCGACACCGGTGCGCCGACCGGGACCGAGGTCGACCAGGAAGGCAACGTCTACATCGCCGACATCTCCGGCGGCGCCTACCGGGTGGCCACGGACGCCACCCGGACCACCATCGCCGGCGACGTCATGCCCTACGACGTCGCTGTCGTCGACGGACCGCCCGTCACACCTCAGCAGATCACCTTCACCTCGAAGGCGCCCAAGCGCGCCCTGCCGGGCGACGCGTACACCGTGCGCGCGACCGGCGGCGACTCGGGCAACCCGGTCCGGCTCTCCACCCTGTCCGACGACGTCTGCACCGTCTCCGACAACGCCGACGGCACCGCGGAGGTCTCCCTGGCCCACTCCGGTGACTGCGTCATCGACGCCGACCAGGCCGGCGACGAGGACTACGCGCCGGCCGAGCAGGCTCACCAGACCGTGTCAGTGGCACGGTTCGGCCAGTCGGTCACCCTCACCTCGCCGGCCCCGGCCGACGCCCTGCCCGGCGACGGCTACACCGTCTCCGCGACGGGCGGCGACTCCGGCAACCCGGTGACCTTCTCCACCCAGTCCAGCGTGTGCTCGGTCTCCGACCACGCAGACGGTTCCGCTCAGGTGTCCCTGGACCACGCGGGTGACTGCGTGATCGACGCCGACCAGGCGGGCTCCGGGGACTTCTCCGCTGCTGAGCAGGTCCATCAGACCGTGGCCGTGGGCCTGTTCTCGCAGCAGGTGAGCTTCACCTCGACCCCGGGTGCGGTCCGGGTCGGGGACACCTACCCGGCGACGGCCACGGGCGGTGACTCGGACGAGCCGGTGACGTTCGCGCTGGCCCCCGGGAGCCCGGCGAGCTGCACGGTGAGTCCGACGGGCCAGGTGCACCTCCTGCACGCCATGTCGTGCTGGGTGGAGGCCTCACAGGCAGGCGACCAGGACCATGCCGCAGGATCTGCGGTCCAGCACGTGACCGTGCTGCGGGCCCGTCAGACCGTCACCTTCACCACCAAGGCGCCGCGCCATCCCGAGGTCGGCGCGACCTACCACGCGGCTGCGACGGGCAACCCGAACGGCCGGCCGGTCCATCTCACCGCCGTCGGTGCCTGCTCGATCGGCCGGAAGGGTCTGGTGCGTTTCACGCAGCGGGGAACCTGCTCGGTGATCGCCAGCCAGGCCGGAAGCGCCGACCTCACACGGGGCCGCGCCAAGCAGGTCATGGCGGTCGCGGCAGCCAAGCCGGGCCGCGGGCCGGTCCATCCCGGGATGTCGCTCCTCGGCTGACCGGTGCGCACCGACCGCCCCGGACCCACGGTGGGTCCGGGGCGGTCGTGCCCGCGAGTCCACCCAGGGCGACGGTCCGTGCCGGGGTGGGCCCGGTGGCGCGCACCTCGCGCGTGGCCCTAGGCTGACGGTCGCCCTTGTAACGATCCAACGAACGATCAGGAGTCAGCATGCGGGTCGGAGTGCTCACCGGAGGCGGCGACTGTCCGGGACTCAACGCGGTGATCCGAGCGGTGGTCCGCAAGGGCGTCGGCGTGCACGGCTTCGAGTTCGTGGGCTACCGCGACGGTTGGAAGGGCCCTCTCGAGGGTCTGACCATGGACCTCGGCGTGCCTCAGGTGCGCGGCATCCTTCCCCGCGGCGGGACGATCCTGGGCTCCAGCCGCACCAATCCGTTCAAGATCGAGGGCGGCGTCGAGCGGATCAAGGACAACCTCGCGCGTGACGGCGTGGACGCCCTCATCGCGATCGGTGGTGAGGACACGCTCGGGGTCGCCACCAAGCTCGCCGACCTCGGCGTCGACGTGGTCGGCGTACCGAAGACGATCGACAACGACCTCTCCGGCACCGACTTCACCTTCGGCTTCGACACCGCCGTCAACATCGCGAGCGAGGCGATCGACCGGCTCCACACCACCGCCGAGTCCCACCACCGGGTGCTCGTCGTCGAGGTGATGGGCCGGCACGCCGGCTGGATCGCGCTCCACAGCGGCATGTCCGGTGGCGCCAACGTCGTCCTGATCCCGGAGCAGCCCTTCGACATCGAGCAGGTCTGCGACCTGGTCAAGAAGCGCTTCGAGACGCAGTACGCACCGATCATCGTCGTCGCCGAGGGCGCGATGCCGCGCGAGGGCGGCGACATGACGCTGGTCTCGGGGGAGACCGACGCGTTCGGCCATGTCCGCCTCGGTGGCATCGGCGACCGGCTCGCCGGCGAGATCGAGCAGCGCACGGGTGCCGAGGCGCGGGCCGTCGTCCTCGGGCACGTGCAGCGCGGCGGCACGCCGACGGCGTTCGACCGGTGGCTCGCCACCCGGTTCGGCCTCCACGCCGTCGACGCCGTCGCGGAGCAGGCCTTCGGCACCATGGTGGCCCTCCGCGGCGCCGACATCGTGCGGGTCCCGCTGCTCGAGGGCACCGGTGAGCTGAAGCTGGTCAGCGCCGAGGAGTACGCCGAGGCCGAGGTCTTCTTCGGCTGACCTGCGGGATAGTCCCCGACCATTTGGTTGTGGAAGGGGCCCTTTCGGCAGCCGAACTGTCGGGGACTATCCGGCAGTCACGGGATGAGGGCGAGCTTGCCGGTGGTGTGGCCGGTGGCGATCTGGCGGTGGGCGTCGGCAGCCTCGTCGAGGGGGTACGTCGCCGCGACCAGCACCCGGAGCTGTCCGGTGCCGGCCAACCGGGCCAGCTCGGGTCGGGCGGCGGCGCGCAGCTCGTCACCCGCGTCGGCGCCGGGACCTCCCCCGAGCAGCTTCACTCCCTCACGCGGGCCGCGCGAGAAGTTGGCGATGGTGGCGATCCGGTCCCGGTCGACCAGCGCCAGCGACACGTCCATGGCCTCGTCGTTGCCGATCAGGTCGAGGGCGGCGTCCACGCCTTCGGGTGCGTGTGCACGCACACGGTCGAGAAGCCCGTCGCCATAGGCGACTGGCTCGGCGCCGAGCTCCCGCAACAGGTCGTGGTTGCGCTCGCTGGCCGTGGCGATCACCCGGGCGCCGCGCAGACGGGCGAGCTGCACGGCGTACAGGCCGACGCCGCCGGACGCGCCGTGCACGAGCACGGTGTCGCCCTCGCCGACCCCGGTCGCCTCCAGCGTGTGGACCGCGGTCGCTCCGGCGAGCATCAGCCCGCCGGCCTCCGGCCAGCCGAGCCCGGCCGGCTTCCGCGTCAGCGTCGAGTCCTGCACCACGAGGTCGGCGGCGTAGGCGCCACGCGTCCGGAAGACGATGACCTCGTCGCCGACGGAGAGCCCACCCTCGTTGTCGGCCGCTCCCTCGCCCACCGACGCCACCACGCCGGCGGCCTCGAAGCCGAGCAGGAGCGGCAGCTTCGAGGGGTCGCCCGGGCCGCGGTACGACTTCAGGTCGGCCGGGTTGACGCCGCTGGCACGCACCTCGACGTGCACCTCGTGCGGTCCGGGATCGGGGAGAGTGACACTCCTCGACCACGAGGGACTCCGGGCCACCGAAGGAGGCCGCCACGACACGTCGGCTCGAGATGCTCATGTCCGCGCAACCCCGCTTCTCGGACGGGCATTCCACGGCCGGCGTCCGGATGACGTCGCCGACGCGGGCCGGGGAGGCTGTACGCCGTACCCTTGCGGGGTGACCACCCCCGACGGCACGAGCGCCGTCCCCGACCTCGAGACGCTGCGTGCGCTGGGCCCGGCCCAGCAGCCGGCGTACCCCGACACGGCCGCGGTGGACGCCGCCGTGACCCGCCTCCGCCGGATGCCTCCGCTGGTGTTCGCCGGGGAGTGCGACGAGCTGAAGGGCAAGCTCGCCGACGTGGCCCACGGCAAGGCCTTCCTGCTCCAGGGTGGCGACTGCGCCGAGACCTTCGAGGGCGCGACCGCCGACAACGTCCGCAACAAGCTCCGCGTCCTCCTGCAGATGGCTGTCGTCCTCACGTACGCCGCCTCGGTGCCGGTCGTGAAGCTCGGCCGGCTGGCCGGCCAGTACGCCAAGCCGCGGTCCTCCGACCTCGAGACCCGCGACGGCGTCACCCTCCCGGCCTACCGCGGCGACGCCGTGAACGGCTTCGACTTCACTCCCGAGGCCCGGGTGCCCGACCCCGAGCGACTGATCGAGGCGTACCACTCCAGCGCGTCCACGCTGAACCTCGTGCGTGCCTTCGTCACCGGTGGCTACGCCGACCTGCGCCAGGTCCACACCTGGAACACCGACTTCGTGGTCAGCTCCGCGGTCGGCCGCCGCTACGAGAAGATCGCCAACGAGATCGACCGCGCGATGAGCTTCATGTCCGCGATCGGCGCCGACCCCGACGAGTTCCACCGGGTCGACTTCCACACCTGCCACGAGGCGCTGCTGCTCGAGTACGAGCACGCGATGACGCGCATCGACAGCCGCACCGGCACGCCGTACGACGTGTCGGGACACTTCGTCTGGATCGGGGAGCGCACCAACGCCCTCGACGGTGCGCACGCCGAGCTGCTCAGCCGTGTCCGCAACCCGATCGGGGTCAAGGTCGGCCCGCGCTCGACGCCCGACGACCTGATCGCCCTGGCCGCCAAGCTCAACCCCGACAACGAGGCGGGGCGGCTCACCTTCATCACGCGGATGGGAGCCGGCCGGATCCACGACGCGCTGCCGTCGCTGATCGAGAAGGTCGCGGCCGCCGGGCTCGACGTCGCGTGGGTCTGCGACCCCATGCACGGCAACACCTTCGAGGCGTCGACGGGCCACAAGACGCGTCGCTTCGAAGACGTGATCGCCGAGGTGCAGGGCTTCTTCGACGTGCACCGCTCGCTCGGCACCTGGCCGGGTGGCATCCACGTGGAGCTCACCGGTGACGACGTCACCGAGTGCGTCGGCGGGGGTGAGGAGGTGGCCGAGATCGACCTCGGCTCGCGCTACGAGTCGGTCTGCGACCCGCGCCTGAACCGCGTGCAGTCGCTCGAGCTGGCCTTCCTCGTCGCGGAGATGCTCCGCACCGCGTAGGGGTGCTCTCGACAGGCTCGACCCACGGGGCGGCATCGATCGGCGGGCCGGCAGCACCGCCTCGGATCGCCTGGCGTCGGATCACGCCGCCGGCCGTCCTCGTGGCCGTGCTGCTGACGGTCTTCAGCAACGGCTACGGCTACGACCGCGACGAGCTCTACTTCGCGATGCTGAAGCCCGCCTGGGGCTACGTCGACCAGCCGCCTCTCACGCCCCTGGTCGCCCATGGTCTCGCGTCCCTGTACGACGGGGGACCCTGGCTGATCCGGATCCCGGCGACCTTGTGCGCGGTGGGGTGCCTGGTGGTCACCGCGTTGGTCGCGCGGGAGCTCGGGGGAGACGCGAAGGCGCAGGCCTGGACGGCCTGGGGAATGGCGACGACGTCGGCCGTCCTCCTGTTCGGGCACGTGTTCCTGACCTCCTCCCTCGACCTCGTCGTCTGGCCGCTGGTCTCGCTCCTGGTGATCCGTGCGGAGGTGCGCGCCGAGCCCCGATGGTGGCTGGCGGCCGGCGGGGTGGCCGGGCTGGCCACGTACAACAAGCTGCTGGTGCTCGTGCTGCTCGCCGGGATCGCGGTGGGCCTGGCGGTGGTCGGTCCGCGCCGCCGACTGCTGTCGCCGTACGTGTGGGGCGGAGCGGCGCTCACGCTCCTCCTCGGCCTGCCGAACCTCGTCTACCAGGTGTCCCACGACCTCCCGCAGGTGCGGATGGGGCGGGCCCTGTCGGAGAACAACTCCGCCGACGTGCGCGTCGACATGTGGGTGCTCCTGCTGGTGCTGCTCGGTCCTCCGCTGGCGGTGATCTGGGCGGCGGGACTGCGCCGGCTCTGGCAGGACCGCCGAGTGAGGTTCTTCGTCGTGGTCTTCGTGGTGGTGGTGCTGTTCACGTTCGTCTCCGGCGCGCAGCCGCACTACCCCGTCTTCATCCTCCCGCTCCCGTTCGCAGCGGGGATCGTGGCCATGGAGCGACATCTCGGTCGGGTGTGGGGCGCGCTCTTCGCCCTCAACGGTGCGGTGTCGCTCGTGCTCGGTCTGCCGCTCGTGCCGGTCGGGTCGGTGGGAGCGACGCCGGTGCCCGACGTGAACCTCCTGGCCCAGGACTCCGTCGGCTGGCCGGCGTACGTCCGCCAGGTCACCGAGGTGTACGACGCCCTGCCGGACCGCGCGGACGCCGCTGTGTTCACCTCCAACTACGGCGAAGCCGGCGCGGTCCACCACGACCGGCCCGACGTGCCCGTCTTCAGCGCCCAGAACGCGCTCTACGACCAGGCCCGGCCGCCGGCATCCGTCACGACCCTGGTGGTCGTCGGCGGCCAGTACCCCGACGTCCGCCGACTGTTCGACCGCTGCAGCGTCCGCGCCCGCCTCGACAACGGGGTCGACGTCGACAACGAGGAGCAGGGCCTGCCGATCGCGGTGTGCACCGGGCCCACCGCGGGCTGGGACGTGCTCTGGCCGCGCCTGCATCACCTCGACTAGTGATCGAGCGCTCGCCGCTAGCGTGGGTCCGTGACCGTCGACCTGCGCTCAGACACCCTGACCCGCCCGACCGACGCCATGCGGCGTGCGATGGCGGCGGCCGAGGTGGGTGACGACGTCTACGGCGAGGATCCGACGGTGCTCGAGCTCCAGCGCCGGGTGGCGGACCTGTTCGGCCACGAGGACGCGCTGTTCACGCCGACGGGTTCGATGGCGAACGTGCTGGCGGTCGCGTCGCTCGTCGCGCCGGGCCAGGAGGTGCTGTGCGAGGCGTCGGCTCACATCGCGCGGGCCGAGCTCGGTGCCCACGGGGCGGTCACGGGGGTGACGATGCGCACCTGGCGCGACCCACGCGGGCAGGTCGACCTGGCCGCGATCCAGGACCTGTACGCGCCCGACCTGGGGCCGTTCTTCGTGCGCACCACGGCGGTCTCGGTCGAGAACACCCACAACTTCGCGGGCGGCGCCGTCCTTCCGCTCGGGGACCTGCAGGCGCTGCACTCCTGGGCCGGGTCGGTGGGTGTGGGCATCCATCTCGACGGGGCGCGGATCTGGAACGCGCACGTTGCCACCGGTGTGCCCCTCACGGCGTACGGCGCGTGCGCCGACGTGCTGGCGGTGTGTCTCTCCAAGGGCCTGGGGGCGCCCGCGGGCTCCCTCGTCGTGGGCGCGAGCGACGCCATGGCCGAGGCGCGGGTACGCCGTAAGCGGGTCGGCGGCGGGATGCGTCAGGTCGGCGTGCTGGCGGCCGCCGGGCTGCACGCACTCGACCATCACCTCGACCGTCTGGCGGACGACCATGCGAACGCCCGCCTGCTGGCCGAGGCCTGCGGGGTGGACCCGCAGACCGTCGACACCAACATCGTGGTGGTCCAGCGCGACGATGCGGCCGCGTTCGTCGCCGGGGCGAAGGCCGGCGGCGTGCTCGTGTCGCCGGTCGGGCCGCGCGCCGTCCGGCTCGTGACCCACCTCGACGTCAGCGCCGAGGACGCCGAGAAGGCCGCGGGGGTCCTCGCCCGCCTCTGAGGGTCAGGACGCAGTGCCGACCAGTGACACCTCGCTGACCGCGGTGTCGTTGCGGGCGGCCGGGCCGTGCCCGGGGCGGGAGACGGCGGTGATGCGGACCTGCACCGTGGAGGTGGTCACGGGCGGGACACGGTGGGTCTGCATCGTCCGGACGCTGCGCGAACTGCTGACTCACCGTCGAGCCGTCGTCGAAGACCCACTCCACGGCCAGAACGCGGCGGTCTCCGCGGTACCAGTCGTAGGTACGTCCGCCGGCGACCGCGGTCTTCGCGTAGCCGTTGACCATCCCGACCTTCGTGATCCGGGTCGGCTGGTCCAGCCGGAAGGTCAGGACCATCCCGGTGGCGTCACCCGGCGTGCGCCAGCACGTGTGCACGTCGCCGTCGACCATGTTGGGCGCGACGTAGGTGACCTTGCGACCGGCGAAGTCGACCCCGGCCGGAGCGTGAGCAGGCGCACTCGCGGCCGCCAGACCGGCGACGTCGGTGGGGGAGCCTTCGGAGGACGGACCGGAGGTGGCCGCCGACGAGGTCGCGGCTGACGAAGGGGCGCTCGACTTCGAGTGGTGGCTCTTCGGGATCAGCGGCGGCGACGAGGAGGCGGACGGGTCGTTGCCGCCTCCTCCGCTCAGGAGGAGGAACGCGCCGAGGGCCAGCACCACGACCAGCCCGACCACCGCGCCGATCCAGAGGCCGATCCCCGGAGCGCGCCGCGGAGGTGGCACCGGCTCGGGCGGGAGAGGCTCGGCGTAGATCGGCGAAACCTGCGTCGGCTGCGGCTGGACCTCGTCGCGGAAGAGCGGCGGCGGGCGGTCCGGCTCGGCGGCCGCAGGCTCAGGGACGACGGCGTGGGCCGGCTCGTCGGGGACGGCGTACAGCCGCTCGTGGGTCGAGGTGTCGTCGTACGACGGCTCGCGTGGCGTCGGCGGCGCGTCGATCGGGGCACCGCAGTTGGTGCAGAAGCGGCCACCGCGCAACGGCGCACCACACTGCGCGCACGAGGTCGTCCGGCCGTCCATGGTGCCTCAATGTAAAGGAGTCACCCGTGCGACGGCGCGTCCGTCCGGGAGTGAGACGGTTCAGACGACGAGGTGCTGGACCTCTGCCTCGACCCTGCCCCGCGGACCGAGCTCTGCCATCACCATCGCGGTGAGCACGAGCAGGCCACCGAGCACCATCCGAAGAGTCATGCTCTCGCCACCGAGCAGCACCGCGAACAGCGCCGCGAAGACCGGCTCCATGCTCATGATGATCGCAGCCCTGGTGGGCGGCAGGTGGGCCTGCGCCCAGGTCTGGCCGATCATCGCCGCGGCGCCGGCGAAGACCGCCATGTAGAGGATGCTCAGCCAGTCGTCGAGCCGGGTGGGGAGCACGATCCCGTTCGGCGCGGTGCACAGCGTGCAGATCACCGTGATCACGATCAGCTGGACGATCGACATGCCCAGTGCCTCCTGCGGCGTGGACCAGGCGCCGAGTCCGACGATGTGGAGTGCGTAGATCATCGCCGCCACGAAGATCAGCGCCTCGCCGTACCCGACCGAGAGGCCGCCCAGCGTCAGCACGCCCAGCCCCACCATCGCCACGGCCACGGCTGCCCAGGTGACGCCTCCGATCCGCGTACGCAGGATGAGGGCGGCGAAGACCGGCGTCGCCACGACGTACATCCCGGTGATGAACCCCGACACGCTGGCCGGGGTCTCGGCGAGCCCCGCGGTCTGCAGGATCTGCGCGCCGCCGTAGAGGCAGCCGAGCACGACGGCCTGGCGACGCGACTCCCGGGTCAGGCGCCCGAGCGCTCGCGGAGCGAGGAGGATCAGGGTGAGGCTGGCGATCGCGAAGCGGATGGCCAGGAAGTCGAGCGTCGGGACGCGTGCGAGGAGGTCGTGGATCAAGAAGAACGTCGAGCCCCAGCACGCGGTGACCGCCAGGAGAGCCCCGGTCGCGAGCAACGTCGTACGACGCGAGCTGGGGGCTGGAGACACCCGGCCCACGCTAGTGGTCACACGATGCGGAGGATGACCGTGCTCCCCTTGGGGATCTTGTTCCCGCCGCCCGGGCTCGAGCTGGCGACGTAGCCGAGCCCGAGGTAGATGCGGGCGTGGTCGACCTCGACATGGAAGCCCAGGCTCTCGAGCAGCTGGGTGGCCGCCTCGACGCCCATGGAGGGGAGACCACCGGGCACCTCCACGAGCTCGGGGCCCTTGGAGACCACGAGCTTCACGGTGTCGCCGTGATGGACGACGCCGGTCGCGGGGTCCTGCGAGATGACCAGGCCCTCAGCGACCTGGTCGGAGTACTCCTCGCTCGTCTCGACCTGCAGCCGGTGGCCGGTGAGGGCATGCGACGCGCGCGACGCGCTCTTACCGGTCCAGTCGGTGAGATGGACCGGGGCCGGGCCGCGGCTGACGATGAGGTCGACGACCGTGTCGGGACGCTGGCGGGTGCCGGGGGCCGGGTCGCTGTCGATGACGGCACCCCGGGGGACGGAGTCGGACCAGCGCTTGACCGACCGGCCATAGCTCAGGTGCGCCTTCGCAAGCGCGTCCTGGGCCTCGTCGACGGTCAGGTTCGCGAGCTTGGGGACGTCGTACCGCTCCTTGCCGAGCGAGAGGGTGAGCGCGATGGTGCCGTGGTCGAGCACCCTGGAGCCTGGTGCGGGGTCGGTGCTGACCACCTCTCCCTTCGGGACGCTCTCGGAGTACGCCGCGGGCGCCACCGTCACGTCGAAGCCGGCTCGGTCGAGCTTGTGGGTCGCGGCGGCCTGCGTCATCCCGAGCACGCCGGGCGTCGCGGTGTAGCGGGCCCAGCCGAACCAGTACGCGCCCACCCCGGCGGCGAGGGCGATCGCCAGCGCGACGGCCAGGATCACGGGTCCGCGTCGCGACCGGGTGGGCCGGCTTGTCGGCGAGAGCGGCTGCGGTGGTCCGGCCGCCATCAGGCTGTCGACGAGGTCGTGCTGCTCGCGCGCCTCCGCGACGAGCTCCGCCGGAGCGATCGGCACCACGTCGACGTCGAGCATCGTGGTGTCCTCGGTCGCCCGGGCCGGGAGGGCCAGGTCGGCGGTCAGCTCTTCGTCGTTCTGGACGCCACCGGCCAGAGCCTGGGACACGCGGTGGAACTGGTGGAGCAGCACGCCGGCGTCGGCGGGCCGCTGGGCCCGGTCGCGGGCCGTCGCCCGGGCGACCAGCGCGTCGACGTACGGCGGGATGCCGGGGGCGGCCTCGGACGGCGGGGGCACGTCCTCGTGGACGTGCTTGTAGGCCACCGCGATCGGCGACTCGCCCTCGTGGGGCTTGCTGCCGGTGAGCAGCTCGTAGAGCACCACACCCACGGCGTAGACGTCGGCGCGGGCGTCGCTGGTCCCGTCGACGACGAGCTCGGGGGCGAGGTAGGAGACCGTCCCGATCAGGACGCCGCCGGTGGCGGTGTGCCGGGTGTCGGTGGTCACGGCCTTGGCCAGCCCGAAGTCGGCGACCTTCACCCGGCCGTCATCGGCGATCAGGACGTTCTCGGGCTTGATGTCGCGGTGGATCACACCGGCCCGGTGGGCCGCGGCCAGCGCCGACACGACCGGCTCCAGCAGGGCCAGTGCCTGCACGGGCGCCATCGGGGCCTCGGCCCGGATCACGTCGCGCAGGGTGTGCCCGGGAACCAGCTCCATGACGAGGTAGAGCGTGCCGCCCTCGACGTCGGGATCCTCGCCCTGGTCGAAGACGTTGACGACGTTCGGGTGGGAGAGCCGGGCTGCGGCCCGTGCCTCGCGGGTGAAGCGGTGGATGAACTCCGCGTCGTCACCCAGGCTGCGGTGCATGGTCTTGACCGCGCAGACCCGGTCGAGGCGGATGTCGACGGCCTCGTAGACGGCGGCCATGCCCCCGCGGGCGATCCGCGGGCCGATCCGGTAGCGACCGTCGAGGAGACGCCCGGTCAAGGGGTCGGCGAGCATGGCGCTGCCCGCGCGGGCGCGCGTGTCTGGCTCCACGTCGACCCTCCATCGCCGGTCGGGGAAGTGCCCCGGCGCCGCCCATCCTACGGATCGCGGGCGATCCGCCCGAGTCACGGCGATCCCGGCGCGCCGCCACGCTGTGCCCGGTGACCAAGGTCCCGCCCGAGCGCGGCCTCCTCGCTCGGGCAGCAGGCATCCTCTCCCCGGGACCAACCGCTCCTCGGCCGCCGTCCGGTCGAAGGGCCTCGGTGGAGCCCGACCGCGCGCGGGTGACACAGTTGGGCCATGACATCGCTCGCAGATGCCGACCTCGCCCAGCTCGTCGACGAGTGGCTCGACTGGACCCAGGCCGGCGAGATCCTCGAGGTGACGCCCGCCAAGGTCCGCACGATGATCCGCGAGCACCAGCTGGCCTCCGCCGTACCGACCCCGGGCGCCGGTCAGCTCGTGCCCGCGGCGTTCTTCGACGACGACGGGCTCGTCGTCAAGGGGCTGAGTGGCCTCCTCACCCTCATGCACGACAACGGCTTCGACGACCGCGAGTGCATCGCCTGGCTGTTCCTCGACGCCGACCTGCCGGGCCGGCCGATCGACGCGCTGCGCGAGAACAGGGGCTCGGAGGTCAAGCGGCGTGCGCAGGCCATGGGCTTCTGAGCCCACCCCGCGCAAGGGCGGGCTGTGGCTCGCCGTCCTCGGGGTCCTCGTGCTGGCGGTCGTCACCTGGGCGCTGAACCAGGGTGGCTTCTCCGGCGGTGGGCGCGACGGCGACACCGACCCGGCGAACCTGCCGGCCGTCGCGCTGGCGTCGCTGCCGGCGGAGGCGCAGGACACGGTCGCCCTGATCGACGCCGGTGGGCCCTTCCCCTACGCCCGCGACGGCGTCGTGTTCGAGAACCGCGAGCACCTGCTCCCCGCAGAGCCGAGCGGCTACTACCACGAGTACACCGTGCCCACCCCGGGCTCGAGCGACCGTGGCGCCCGGAGGATCATCACCGGCAGCGCGCGTGAGATGTACTGGACCGACGACCACTACCAATCCTTCGAGAGGATCGCGAGATGAGCGGACTGGCCGGGCTGCTGGCACACCACGTCGAGCCGGGCATCTACCGGTGGCACGGCGCCTTCGAGGTGCACGACGTACGCCACACCGTCGAGCACGCCGGCTGGAAGTTCGCTGCGATCGACGGGTGGCACCACCCGACCAAGGCGGAGTTCCTGGCCGCCGTGGGGGAGGCTCTGGCCTTCCCCGACTACTACGGCCAGAACTTCGACGCGCTCGCCGACTGCCTGGCCGACGTCACGGCCGGCGACAGTGAGGGATGGGTGCTGCTCTGGGACGGCTGGGGCCCGCTGGCGCGCGAGGACGAGCGGGCCTTCTCGGTGGCCCTGTCGGTGCTCGGAGGCCGGGTGAACGCCGACAAGGGCGGCCGCTTCGCGGTGCTCCTGCGCGGGGACGGCCCCGACATCGAGGGTGTCCCCAGTCTCGACTGATCTGTCGTGCGTGGCTTGCGGTTCTGGCGCAATTGCGCCGTTATGACAGGGCCGGGCACACCTCGGCTGTCACAACAGCGCGATTGCGCCGCAATGACGGGGTCGGGCACACCTCGGCTGTCATAACAGCGCGATTGCGCCGCAATGACAGGGTCGGGCACACCTCGGCTGTCATAACAGCGCGATTGCGCCGCAATGACAGGGTCGGGCACACCTCGGCTGTCACAACAGCGCGATTGCGCCGCAATGACGGGATCGGGCACACCTCGGCTGTCATAACGGCGCGATTGCGCGGCAATGACGGGTGGCGGAGGCCCAGGTCCCCGGCCCGTCAGTGGTGGCGCTCGGTGACGGCGGTCGCGAGCTCCAGGAGTACGGCGCGGGCCGGGCCTTCGACCTCTGCCTCGCGCAGAGCGGCGGTCGCCCGGTCGGCCAGCAGGCCGATCACCTCCTCGACCTGGGCGCGGGCCCCGGACTCGTCGATGATCCGCCGCAGCGCCTCCACCTGCTCCTCGTCGAGCGGGCGGCCGAGCGCTGCGTCGAGCCGAGCCGCCGCTGCCGGTGGTGCGGCGTCCAGCGCCAGGGCGACGAGCACGGTGCGCTTGCCCTCGATCAGGTCGTCGCCCGCCGGCTTCCCGGTCCTGGCCGGGTCGCCGAAGACCCCGAGCAGGTCGTCGCGGAGCTGGAAGGCCTCGCCCAGCGGGAGGCCGAACGCGCCGAGCTGGGCGAGCTGGCGCTCGGTCCCGCCGGCCAGGGTGGCGCCGATGTGGAGCGGTCGCTCGACGGAGTACTTCGCCGACTTGTAGCGCAGCACGGTCATCGCGGTGTCGACGTCGGCGACGCCTCGCGCCTGCACGGAGACGTCGAGGAACTGGCCGGTGATCACCTCGCTCCGGCAGCGGTCGAACACGTCGAGCGCCGGCGCGACGCGGTCCTGCGGCAGGCCGCAGCGACGGAGCAGCTCGTCGGACCAGCTCAGCAGCAGGTCGCCGAGCAGGATCGCCGCGGAGGCGCCGTACTGCTCCGGATCGCCGCGCCAGCGGTCGGCCCGGTGCTCGGCCTCGAAGCCCCGATGCGTCGCCGGGCGCCCCCGGCGGGTGTCGGAGGCGTCCATGAAGTCGTCGTGGATGAGCGCGCTCGCGTGGAGCATCTCGAGCGAGGCGCAGGCCCTGACGAGGGCGTCGTCGGCGTCCTCGGACACCCCGGCGACGGCGTGGAATCCCCAGTAGCAGAACGCCGCGCGGAAGCGTTTGCCCCCGGACACCGACGCCCGCGCCTCGCCGAGCAGCCGGGCGGCGTCGGCGCCGAGTGGGGCGAGCCGGTCACCCTGCTCGTCGAGGAAGACGTCCAACGCCGCCTGGACGCGGATGCGGAACGCCGACGGGTCCCACCCGGGCACGGTGCTGGTCACGCGCCGAGCCTAGGTGGAGTCCCCAGGGTCGCCGCGGCGGCCCACCCAGCACGCGGACGGCGATGCCCGGCGTGCCGCATGCTCTCCTTAGACTCCCGCCATGCCCGATCTGCCGACCATCGGCCAGCTGATCCGCGACGGCGAGCGCTCGATCTCGTTCGAGTTCATGCCACCGCGCGACGAGGCCGGCGTCGAGCAGCTCTGGCAGGCGATCCGCGACCTCGAGCCCTACCGGCCGACGTTCGTCTCCGTGACGTACGGCGCGGGCGGCTCGACCCGCGACACCACCGTGCAGATCACCGGCCGCATCGCGCGTGAGACCTCGCTGCGCGCGATGGGGCACCTCACCTGTGTCGGGCACACGCGCGAGGAGCTCCAGGAGATCGTCGAGTCCTACCGGGCGGCCGGGGTCCGCAACATCATGGCGCTGCGCGGTGACCCGCGGGAGGGACCGAGCGCGCCGTGGACCCCGACGCCCGGGGGGCTCACCTACGCCTCGGAGCTCGTCGCGCTGGTCCGCGGGATCGGCGCCTTCAGCATCGGTGTGGCCGCCTTCCCCGAGGGTCACCCGGCCGCCGAGTCGCGCGAGGCCGATGCCCGCGTGCTCGTCGGCAAGGCCGAGGCCGGCGCCGATTTCGCGGTCACCCAGCTCTTCTTCCGGGCCGAGGACTACTTCGGCCTGGTCGAGCGGGTCCGCGCCGCCGGCTCCGACATCCCGATCCTGCCGGGGATCATGCCGATCACGAACCTGGGCTCCGTCCGCCGGATGGCCGAGCTCTCCGGCGCGGAGGTCCCGGCGTCGGTGCTGGCGCGCTTCGAGGGCCTGACCGAGCCGGCCGACGTACGACGGGAAGGCGTGCGGGTCGCGACCGAGCTCTGCCAGGAACTGCTGGCCGGGGGAGCGCCGGGCCTGCACTTCTACACCCTGAACCGGTCCCGCGCCACGCTCGAGATCTTCGAGGCGCTGCAGATCACCACCTGACGGCGACGGCTACGGTGCTCGCATGCGCACCGTCACCGTCACCGGCCAGGGAGAGGCCCGGGTCGCCCCCGACTCCGCGGTCGTCCGCGTCTCGGCGGTCCATCGCGCCGCGGGTGTGGCCGCGGCGCTCGCCGGCGCCGACAGCGCAGCCGAGGCGATCGCGTCGACGGCCCGGCAGTTCACGACGCCGGAGCGGGTCGGCACGACGTCGCTGCAGATCTGGACCGACCACGACCAGTCCGGCCGGCCGGCCGGCTTCCAGGCCCGCCACTCGCTGGTGATCCGCTGCCCCGACATCGAGGCCGCCGGCGGCCTGCTCACCGCGCTCGCCGGCGCCGTGGGTGACCGGCTCGAGGTCGAGGGCGTCTCGCTCGAGGTCGCCGACCAGTCGGGGGCGGTGGTCGCGGCCCGCGAGGCGGCGTACACCGACGCCGTCGACCGCGCCACCCATCTCGCCGGGCTCGCCGGCGCCCAGCTGGGCGACGTCCAGGAGGTCGTCGAGGGGGGAGGGGTCGGCACCCCCGTGGCCAGGGTCGCCAAGGCGCTCAGCGAGTCCGCGTCGTTCCAGCCGGGGGAGACCGCCATCGGCGCGTCGGTCACGGTCACCTTCCAGCTGCGCTGAGGGACCGCCGACTCTCTGCTGCGCCTCAGCCGCATCGCCGCGGCGCTCCCGACGCTTCGTCGGAGTTGCCACGGCTGACATGCCGCGGGATCGCCGGTCGACCGGCCACCCCGGCGCTCCGCCTACGCGGGCCCGACCACCTGCGCGACCAGCGCGGCGGAGAGCCCGACGAACGGGAGACCCGGGCCGGGGGTGGCGTGGCTCCCGGCTGCGTACACCCCGGCGACCGGCGTCCGCGGGCCGAGCCGGCGCCGCACCGTGCCGCGCCCCCGCCACTGCACACCCAGGGGCGTGCCACCCCACTGTTCGACCAGCTCCCTCGGGGAGCGGTCCAGGCGGGTCACCACCTGGGCACGGACGTCGAGCCCGTGCCGGGCGAGCGAGGCGAGGAGGTCCTCGGCGACCCGCCCGCGCCCCGTCACCGTCCACGCGTGCCGGCCGTCGGGAGCCTGGCCACCGGTACGGACCACGAGCAGGGGATCGCCGTGCACCACCAGCTCGTGCGGCAGATCGCGCACCTCACCCTCCAAGCCGACGTGGCACAGTGCCGGGGGCGCCACCGGGGTGGTCCGCGCGACGAAGGGCGCCAGGGCGGGGAGCCGCCGCGGATCGATGGCGCAGACCACGA
This sequence comes from uncultured Actinomycetota bacterium, assembly GCA_963805345.1. Classification (GTDB taxonomy): domain Bacteria; phylum Actinomycetota; class Actinomycetes; order Propionibacteriales; family Nocardioidaceae; genus Nocardioides. The sequence goes on along the minus strand of CAWDUA010000014.1, from coordinate 146,033 downwards.
CGTCCGCCGCGAGCTCGCCGGCCGTCGTGCCGACCGCGACCGCGCGCCCGCCGCGGACCACGACATCGGTGGCGCGGGCCGCCACGACGACGACGCCGCGGGTGCCCAGTCGTCGTACGAGAGCCTCCAGCAGCACGCCGGTCCCGCCGGCCGCGGCCCAGGCACCGAAGCGCTGCTCGACGTACGCGGTGAGGCCGGCCCAGGCGGGTACCTCGCGGAGGTCGTGACCGTCGACGAGGAACGGGTACGCCGCGACCAACCGGGCGCGTGGGTCGCGCAACGAGCGGCGAAGCCGCTGGTGCAGCGTCTCGCGGGAGTCGAGCAGCGCCGCGACCTCGCGCGGCAGGCGGTCGGGCTCCCAGGGCACCTCCAGATAGCCGCGGCGCAGCACCTCCCAGTCGTCGGCGTACGCCGCGACGTGGTCGAGCCAGGCCTGCCCGACCCCCGGGCCGAGCGACTCGAACCCCTGGAGCTGGGCGGCCCGGCCCACCTGCAGGACGAGGGCGGACCCGTCGTCGAACCAGTGCTCACGCACGCAGTCGAGCGGGACCAGCTCGACCTCCTTCTCCAGCGGACGGCCGGTCTTGCGGAACAGGTCGCGCACCACGGCCGGCAGCAGGGTGTGACCGACGGTGTCCCAGGTGAAGCCGTCGGCGGTCAGCGGGGTGAGGGCGCCGCCCAGGGCCCGCTCCTCCACCAGCGTCACCGCATGTCCCAGCTTGGCCAGCCGCAGGGCCGATGCCAGGCCGCCGAAGCCGCCGCCGATCACCACCACCCTCGCCACGGCCGCACCCTAGGTCGAGCGCTGGCCGGGCGGCCCGGAGCCGGGCTCGGCGGAGGTGAGGGGTGTCCTGCCCTTCCACCGCCGCCAGCCGCGGCGGACCAGCTTGCCGAGCAGGTAGAGGAGCGCCAGCCCGCCGACGAGGAACACCGCTGCGATCGCGGCGGCGGCCCGCGGGTGGTCGATCGCGAACCACACGACGGCGAGCACCGCGGCGTCCTCGGTGAGGCTCGCGCCGATGTTCGACAGTGGTTCGGGCGACGCGTTGATCGCCAGCCGCGATCCGGCCTTGACCGAGTGGGAGAGCAGGGCCGTGCCACCACCGACGACGGCCGCGACCGCCCCGTTGAGGGAGTCCGCCTGGCCGGCGAGGAGCACGCCCACCACGGCTCCGGCTGTCGGTCGGATGAAGGTCGAGATGGCGTCCCAGGTGGAGTCGATGTAGGGGACCTTGTCGGCGACGAACTCCATCGCGTAGAAGAACCCCGCCACGGCCAGCACGTCCCAGCGCCCGAGCACGTCGGGGATCTGCGGGGTGTCGTGGAGGTCGTCGGCGATGCCGAGCACGAGCACGACGAGATAGCAGTTCAGGCCGCTCGCCCAGCCGCTGGAGAACACCAGCGCGAGTGGGTACACGCCCGGGAGTCTAGGCAGTGGCGCGCCGATCGCCGGCGAGCGCGGTCTCAGTCGACGTCGGTGGGCGTGGCCCCCGTCATCGTCACCAGCTCGTCGTACGTCGTGGAGAAGACGGCCGCGGGATGGCCTGCCGCCGCCCAGATCTCGTCGTACTGCTGCAGGTCGACGTCGATCCAGGTCGACACGGGGGAGGGGTGCCCGAGCGGTGAGACCCCGCCGATCACCTGGCCGGTGTGCTCCCGGACGAACTCGGGGGTGGCCCGCTTCAGCGTGGGTACGCCGATCCGCTCCGCGGTCGCGGCGGTGTCGACCCGGTGGGCGCCCGAGGTGAGGATCAGGACCGGGGAGCCGGCGGCGTCGAAGAGCAGGCTGTTGGCGATCGCACCCACCTCGCAGCCGAGCGCCTCGGCGGCCAGGACGGCCGTGTGGACCGTGTCTGGCAGGATGACGACGCGGCCCCCGCCTCCCTGGGCGGAGTGGGCCGCCTTGAACCTGGTGACAGCTGCGGGCTCGGGGTCGGGCATGCGCCGACCCTAGCCGGAAGGGATGACGGTGGATCGGCGACTGCCTGGCTCGGTGGCCCTCGCCATCCGAGCGGCGTGGGGGCTGGTGGGTGTGATCGCCCTGACGGTGCTGCTGATGGCGGTGTTCCACGACGACGTCGTGGGCTCGTGGGCGCGGCGCCACGACGGCGCGCGCGAGGCGTTCGCGCAGGGCGGCCGAGAGGGCCTGGACCGGGCCGGGTTCGTGCCGCCGGCGTTCCTGCCGGTCGGGGCGACCATGCTCGTGGTGGCCGCGATGCTCGTCTGGGTGCTCACGATCTTCTTCCGGGAGGGCCACCGCTGGGGCCAGATCGGCCTGACCGGTCTGGTGGCGGTCAGCGTCTTCGCCAGCGTCGACCTGGGGCTCCTGCTCGACCCGCCCCCCGTGTTCGTGGTGATCGCAGTGGTGTCGCTGCTCGTCGAGGGGGTGCTGCTGGTCGCCCTGTGGCACCCCGACACGCTCCGCTACCTGGCGGGGCCCTGGGTCGACGGCCCGGTGGAGGAGACCGCGGGCTGAGGCTGCGGCGTGCCCACGGCGCGTGGCCACCAGAAGCCGTCGCCGAGGCGCAGCGCGAGGGCGGGGACCAGGACGGTCCGGACCAGCAACGTGTCGAGCAGGACGCCGATGCCGACGATCACACCGAGCTGCGCCAGGACCACCAGCGGCAGCACGCCCAGTACCGCGAAGACGGCCGCCAGCAGGATGCCGGCGCTCGTGATCACACCTCCGGTCGCGGCGAGGCCGCGCAGCATCCCCTCGCGGCTGCCGTGCTCACGTGCCTCCTCGCGGGCTCGGGTGACGAGGAAGATGTTGTAGTCGACCCCCAGTGCCACCAGGAAGACGAACGCGAACAGCGGCGCGTTGTCGTCGACCCGGTCGAAGCCGAGCACGTGGGTGAAGGCGAGCCACGAGAAGCCGAGAGCGGCGACGTACGTCGCGACGACCGTGGCGACGAGCAGGACCGGCGCCACCAGGGAGCGCAGCAGGAGGATCAGGGCGACCAGGACGAAGCCGAGCACGAGCGGGAAGATCACGGCCCGGTCGTGGCCGGACGCCGCTGACAGATCGACCGACTCGGCTTCCGGCCCGGCGACGTAGGTCTCGGGGATCTGGCCCACCGCGTCGCGGACGGCGTCCACGGTCCGACGTGCCTGCGGACTGCTCGGCGCGGCGTCGAGCACGACGTCGAAGGCGGTGACGCCTTCTCCTTGCTCGGCACGTCGTACGTCGGCCACGCCGGGCAGCCCGGTCACGGCCTCCTCGACGCGTGCCGGCGGCGCGGTGGTCAGCACGCGAGTCGGGTCGGAGGTCCCGGCGGGGAAGGACCGGGCGATGCGTTCGGCGGCCGCGATCGACTCGGGCTTCTGCAGGAACTGGTCGGACTGCGACAGACCGAGGCGGAGCTGGAACAGGGCCGCCGCTCCCAGCAGGAGGACCAGGCAGGAGGCCACGATGTAGGTCATCGGGCGCCGGGCGACCGCATCGCCGACCCGACGCCAGGGGCTGCGGGCGTCGGTGATGGCCGCGGTGCCGGCCCGGGGGACCCTCGGCCAGAAGATCCAGCGGCCGAAGACCACCAGGGCGGCCGGCAGCACGACGAGCGCGAAGACCGCGGCGGTCACCACACCGATCGCGCAGGCGACGCCGAGGGCGCGTGTGGTCGGGATCAGGGACAACAGCAGGGTCAGCAGCCCCACCACCACGGTCGCCGCGCTGGCGAGCACGGCCTCGGCCGTCCGCGGGAGGGCGTGGCGCATGGCGGCCCTGCGGTCGTCGTAACGGTGCAGCTCGTCGCGGTACCGCGAGATCAGGAGCAGGGCGTAGTCGGTCCCGGCGCCGAACACCAGGACCGACAAGATGCCGGTGGTCGAGCCGTCCCAGGCCAGACCGAACCAGGCCAGCGCGTGGGTAGCGAGCACGGCGGCCAGCTGGTCGGCGACGCCGACGACGGTGAGGGGGATCAGCCACAGCACCGGGCTGCGGTAGGTGATGATCAGCAGGACGGCCACCACCGTGGCCGTCGCCAGCAGGAGGCGTACGTCGGCCCCGTCGAAGACTGCGGCGAGATCTGCCTGGATCCCCGCCGGGCCGGTCACCTGGGCGGTGACCCCGGACGGGAGACCGGACGACAGCGTGTCCCGCATCGCGGTCACGTCGTCCGCCACGACCGAGTCGTCGCTCGACGGCAGCTGGACGATCCCGAGGGCGGCGGTCCCGTCCTCGCTGACGGTGAGGGGCGCCGGCACTGCGCCGGGAACGGTCCGGAGCCGGGCCTGGGCCGCGCGGACGTCCGCCTTCGACAGCTGACCGGAGTCGGCGGTGAACACCACCACCGCGGTGGTCGAGTCGGCGGCGGGGAGCCGTTGCTGGAGCTCGGCCGCCGCGGCACTGTCGCTCCCGATCGGGAGGCTGTCCGTGGGTGCGGCGGTGTGCGAGGCGGTCCCGACGATCCCGATCACCGCGCCGGCGGCGAGGAGGGCGAGCGCTGCGACGGCGCCGGACCAGCGGGGTGCGGTGAGGTGTCGTGCCAGCCAGGTCATCGTCGACTCCGATAGGGTAGTTCGGCGGATTACTCAGTGAGTAACTAAGTAGGTGAGTGATATTACGGACCGACGGCAGCGCCGCTCAAGTCCGGGTGCGGTCGCTGCATCGCCGGGTGAGGGTGTCGGCGTGGAGTCGGTCGTGCCCGGGTGGCAGAGGTCGGCCACCCTCGAGGCGCTGCAGGAGCTGGTCGACGTCGCGGGTGCGGTCACGCCCGCGGTGGCCCGGCGGGCCGGCCTGAGCACCTCGGAGCTGCACTCGTTGCGACACCTCATGGAGGCGCCGCAGAGCCCCGGCGACCTGGCTCGTCTGCTGGGGGTGACGTCGGCCGCCTCGTCGGGGGTCGTCGACCGGCTGGTCTCCCATGGTCATGCCGAACGCCGGCCGCACGGCGTCGACGGCCGACGCACGGAGGTCGTCATCACCGACTCGGGGCGCCGGGAGGTCTTCGCCCAGCTGGCCCCGATGTTCGCCGCGCTCGCCGCCCTCGACCGGGGCCTGGACGACGGGGAGCGCGCGGCGGTGGACCGCTACCTGCACGGCGCGATCGCGGCACTGCGGACCGTGCTCTAGCCAAGGCCGGAGCCGAGTTCTCCCCAGGTTCCACCGACCCCTGGCGCGGGGTCGGTGGGGCGGTGTACCGTTCCTCGTGTTCGAACACCTGTTCGATCACCCGACTCCGGTGAGGGCGACCTCGACCCCCGCTCTCACCGGAGCGGGTCCGTGGGGTCGACGGAGCACTGGGGAGAGCGCATGAGGCGATACGACGACCCCGTCGAGACCCGGATGGGTCAGGTGTCGGGGACCGAGGGGCCCGAGCAGTTCCTGTGGCGAGGCCGGCTGTGGAAGGTCCGGGCCGTGCTGGCGCACTGGGTGGAGACCGGCCCCTGGTGGCAGTCCGGCGGAGCCCGGGCGGTGATCGGGTCCGACGAGCCGATGGCCGCGGGCGCCGACCGAGATGCCGGGGGGCTGCGCGGCGATTTGTTGGGGGAGCGCGAGCTGTGGCGGGTCGAGGCCGGGCGCGGTCCCGGCGGAGGTGACGGCGCCCCCGACGGGGGCGGGGTCTTCGAGCTCGCCTTCGACTGGAGCGACGGGCGCTGGGCGCTCGTCGGCTGCGCGGACTGACGGGCGAGCCGATGCCAGGTCACCGGTCCACCACGATCCACCAGCCGACCGGCCCGTTCTCGCTGCCGGCGACGACCCACGCCTATCTCGCCCGGGCCGCCGAGTCGCTGAGCGAGGCGATGGCCGCGGTCGACGTCCCCACCCGCTATGCCTGTGCCCACGTCGCTGCGCTGCGCGCCGCTGCCGCGCTGCTGGCGGCGCGGGCCAGACCGGCGCCGAGCCGACGTCGTCGCCAGAAGAACGCCTGGGTCCTCCTCGCCGAGGTCGCTCCCGAGCTGACCGAGTGGGCGACCTTCTTCGCCGCCGGCGCCGCCAAGCGGGCGGCGGCCGAGGCGGGCTCCACCCGGGCGGTCACCGAGCGCGAGGCCGACGACCTGGTCCGCGACGCCGACCGGTTCCTGGGCGTGGTCGAGCAGGCGTTGGGGCTGGCTCCCCACCGCTCCGCCCCTCAGCGGTGCGTGATCCCCGCGTCGACGAGCTCCGCACCGCGCCGGGCCGGCTAGCCGGATGGACCCTTTCGTCCACCTGCACGTGGCGTCGGGCTACTCCCTGCAATACGGGGCGTCCCACCCCCACGTCCTCGTCGAGCGGGCCGCCGAGCAGGAGATGGACACCCTGGCCCTGACCGACCGCGACGGCACCTACGGCGCGGTCCGGCACGCCCGGGCCTGCCGGGCGGCGGGGATCCGCCCGGTGCTGGGCGTCGACCTGGCGGTCTCGCCGGTGGCGGGGAAGCCGCAGCCGACGGTCCAGCGGGCGCGCACCCCGGTGCGGGGTGGGGCCTTCCGCGACGACCGGGGGCTGCCCCGGGTGACCTTCCTGGCCGACGCCGGTGCCGGGGGTGGGCGGGCCGGCTGGGCGGCGATCTGCCGGCTGGTCTCGGCCACCCAGCTGGCCGGTGAGCGGGGCAAGCCGGTGGTCGACCTGTCGCTGGTCGCGCCCTGGCTCGAGAGCGGTGACGTGACCGTCCTGCTCGGCCCGACCTCCGAGGTCGGCGCCGCCCTGGCCAGGCCCGGTCGTAGCCAGGGAGACGGTCTGGCCCACGCCGCGTTGCAGCCCTGGCTCGAGGTCGTCCCGCGGGCCAACCTCCTCGTCGAGCTGGTCTCCCACCGGCTGCCCGGGTCCGGCTCCGTCTGGGGTCCCGGCACGACCCCGCACGCGGCGCGGATGGCCGGCTTCGCTCGCGCCGCCGGGCTGGGTGCGGTGCTCACCAACGCCGTGCGCTACGCCGATCGCCGCGACGCACCGGTCGTCGACGTCCTCGACGCCGCCCGCCGCCTGGTCGCCCTCGACAGGAGGCATGTCGATCGGGGCAACGCCGAAGGCTTCCTCAAGTCCGGCAAGCAGATGCACGAGGTGGCCGAGGAGATCGCCCGGCTGGCCGGGCTCGGCGACACCGACCGCGAGGGCCGCCGGCTGCTGGCCCACACCCGGACGATCGGCGACCGGTGCGCCCTCGACCCGCGCGCCGACCTCGGCCTGGGCGAGGTCCACTTCCCGGAGTTCGAGCTCGGTCTCGACAGGCTCGACCAGCGAGGAGGCGCCGGTCTGCGACCCTCCTCCACCACCGGCTCGCCCGCCGACGACCTGCTCCGGGCCCGCTGCGAGGCCGGGATCGGCCGCCGCTACGGCAGCGCCCCGCGCCAGCGCATCTGGAAGCGGCTCGACGACGAGCTGGAGATGATCCGCGGCCTCGGCTACGCGTCCTACTTCCTGACCGTCGGCGACGTCACCGACCTGATCCGCGAGATGGGGGTCCGCGCCGCCGGGCGGGGGTCGGGTGCGGGCAGCCTGGTCAACTACCTGCTCGGCATCTCCGGGGTCGACCCGATCCGCCACGGCCTGTTGATGGAGCGCTTCCTCTCACCGCTGCGGGCCTCGCTGCCCGACATCGACGTCGACGTCGAGTCCGCCCGGCGCGAAGACATCTACCGCGCGATCCTCGACCGCTACGGCGGTGAGCGGTGCGTGTGCGTCTCGATGATGGACACCTACCGCGTGCGCCACGCCGTCCGCGACGTCGGGGGTGCACTCGGCATGCCACCCGGCGAGACCGACGCCATCGCCAAGGCGTTCCCCCACATCCGGGCCCGCGACGCCCGGATGGCCATGCGCGACCTGCCCGAGCTGCGGGCCGCCGGGCTCGACCACGAGCGGCTCGACCTGATGTTCGACCTCGTCGAGCGGCTCGACGGGCTGCCGCGCCACATCGCCGTCCATCCGTGCGGGGTGCTGCTGTCCGACGCCACCCTGCTCGACCGCACGCCGGTCGAGTCCAGCTTCGTCGGCTTCCCGATGAGCCAGTTCGACAAGGACGACGTCGAGCACCTCGGGTTGCTCAAGCTCGACGTGCTCGGCATCCGGATGCAGTCCTCGATGGCCCACGCGGTCGACCTGGTCCGGCAGACCGACGACGTCGTGATCGACCTCGACGACGAGCAGCAGGTGCCGTTCGACGACCCGGCGACGTTCCACATGATCAGCCAGGCGCGCACCCTCGGGGTCTTCCAGATCGAGTCGCCCGGTCAGCGCGAGCTGGTCGGCAAGTCCGGCATCGAGACCTTCGACCACATCATCACCGACATCTCGCTGTTCCGGCCCGGGCCGGTCAAGAGCGACATGATCACGCCCTACCTCGAGGCCAAGCACGGCTGGTCGCCGGTGACCTACCTCCACGACGACCTGCGCCCGATCCTCGAGGAGACCAACGGCGTCGTGGTCTTCCACGAGCAGGTGATCGAGATGATCGCCCGGTTCGCGGGCATCACCAACGCCGAGGCCGACGAGAGGCGGCGTGCCCTCGGCGACACCGAGGGGATGGCCGAGACCAAGCTCTGGTTCTTCCCGACGGCGCTCGGGCGCGGCTACTCCCTGCCGGTGGTCGAGTCGGTCTGGAAGGTGATCGAGGCGTTCGCGTCGTTCGGCTTCTGCAAGGCCCATGCCGCGGCCTTCGCGCTGCCGACCTACCAGTCGGCCTGGCTCAAGGCCCACTGGCCGGCCCACTTCCTGGCCGGGGTGCTGACCCACGACCCGGGGATGTACCCCAAGCGGCTGATCCTCGAGGACGCCCGCCAGTGCGGCATCGCCATTCTCGGTCTCGACGTCAACTCCTCCGAGAAGGCCTACGTCGTGGAGCGGATGTCGTCGCTCGACGAGCCCCCGCCGATCGTGCTCGGCCAGACCTCCCGCCCCGACCCGACCGAGCGCGGCTGGCCCGACGGACGGGCGTGGGGCATCCGGCTCGCCCTGGCCGAGGTGAAGGGCATCAACGCCGGCGAGATCGAGCGGATCGTCTCGGCCAGGCCCTACCACTCGCTGACCGACTTCTGGCACCGCGCGCAGGTGTCCCGGCCGATCGCCGAGCGGCTGGTGCTGGCCGGCGGGTTCGACTCCGTCTACGGGCTCGGTTCACCGCTGGGCGGTCTGCCGGCCGTACGCCGCCGGACCCAGGTCACCCGGCGCGACCTGCTGCTCCAGGTGGCCGAGCTCGACCGGCACGCCCGAGCGGTCCAACGGGCCGGCCGGGCCCGGGGCCTGGCCGCCGGTCGCGGCTCGCGCACGCCGGCGGTCGGTTCCCGGAGGGCGGCCGACACCCGCGCAGCCCAGGCCGCCGAACGCGCCAGCACCGACCCGTCCGTCCGCGACGCGGCGGCTCCGGTGGAGCGCCACGCCCTGGCCGCACAGGGTGTCTGGGCCCGGGCGGCGGCCCAGTCCCGCGCGGCGGCCGACCCGCGGCCCGTGACCTCGGTCCAGCTCACCCTCGATCTCGGCGACGAGCCCCAGGAGCAGGTCAGCGGTCTTCCCGAGATGAGTCCCGAGGAGCGGATGCGGGCCGAGCTGGAGATCCTCGGGCTCGACGCGAGCCGCCACGTCGTCGACACCTACGCCGACTTCCTCGACGCCCTCGGTGCGGTCCGCAGCCGCGACCTGCTGACCGTGCGCAGCCGAGCCGAGATCCTGGTCGCGGGAGTCAAGGTCGCCACCCAGACCCCGCCGGTCCGGTCGGGGCGGCGGGTGGTGTTCCTGACCCTCGACGACGGCACCGGCCCGGTCGACGCCACCTTCTTCGAAGACGTCCAGGGCCCCTACGCCGCCACGGTGTTCGACTCGTGGCTGATGGTGGTCCGCGGTGTCGTACGCCGGACCGGTCACCGCGGCGTCTCCCTGCGTGCCACCGGTGCCTGGTCACTGCCCGATCTCCACGACCTCTGGGGCAGGCCCGGTCCCGACGGAGGCATCGAGGCGGTCCGCGCCCGGTTGGCCGTGGTCGAGACGGCCCCGTCGACTGGCTCAGACCACCGCCGGGTGCTGGTCCACTCCAGCGGCTTCCAGATGTCTCCCTACGCCGACGTCAAGCCGGCCGGCGAGTCCGTCAAGGAGGTGCGCGGGAAGCCCTGGGTCGGGGAGGTTGCGAAGCAACCGTCTCGAAACCTGTGGCACCGCTCCCCGGGGAGCCCGGGATGAGCCGTTGGCCTCGCTCCACCTCGCGGTCGCCCGAGGCCGGATTCCGACGCGCCGTTGCGACCTCGCGAGCTCGGTCGCAGGCTCGCTCAACCTGCCTCCCCACGCCGTGCACTCCTCCGTCGTGCCCGGCTAGGGTCGGCACATGGCGAGCGAGCGACGCGGCAACACCCGGACCGCCGTCGTGTGGTCCGCGCTGGAGCCGGTGCTGGGCCACGACCCGCTCGACGTCCTCGACATCGGCGGCGGGACCGGAGGCCTGGCCGTCCGGATCGGCGGGCTCGGCCACCGGGTCACCGTGGTCGACCCCAGCCCCGACGCCCTGGCCGCCCTCGACCGCCGGGCCCGTGAGCACGACGTCGCGGTCACCGGTAGCCAGGGCGACCTGTCCAGCCTGCTCGACGTGGTCGGCCCCGACAGCGCCGACCTGGTGCTGTGCCACGGCGTCCTCGAGGTCGTCGACGACCCCGCCACCGCACTGGCCACGCTGGCGCGCGTGGTCCGGCCCGGGGGAGTGCTCAGCCTCCTCGTCGCCCAGCGCTATGCCGCCGTGGTCGCCCGGGCCATGGCCGGTCACTTCCAGCAGGCGCTGGCGATGCTCGACCCCACGACCGGCTCAGGACACCGCTCTCCGGCCCCGCAGGGTCGGGCCCGTCGCTACACCCACGACGAGCTGGCTGCGCTGGTGGGTGACGTCGGGCTCACCGTCGAGGCGGTGCACGGCATCCGGGTGTTCACCGACCTCGTGCCCGGCTCGCTGCTCGACCTCGAGCCCGGAGCCACCACGGCGCTGGTCGAGCTGGAGCAGGCGGTGGCCACCCGACCGGAGTACCTCCCGCTGGCCACCCAGCTCCACCTGCTCGCCCACCGACCCGCCTGAGCGCAGTCGGGCCGACGTACGCCCGGGGGAGGCGCGATGACCGACTCCGGGCGGACTCCGATCCTCCACGTCGACATGGACGCCTTCTATGCCAGCGTGGCCGTCCGGGGGCGTCCCGAGCTGGCCGACGTTCCGGTCATCGTGGGCGGTGGCTCCCGGGGAGTGGTGCTCTCGGCCAACTACCTGGCCCGGGCCACCGGGGTCCGGTCCGCGCTGCCGATGACCCGCGCCCGCCGGATGTGCCCCGACGCCGTGGTGGTCGCTCCCGACTTCGAGACCTTCTCCACGGTGTCGTCCTCGGTGATGGAGACCTTCCGCCGGATCACCCCGCTGGTCGAGGTGCTCTCGCTCGACGAGGCAGTCCTCGACGTGCGCGGCTCGACCCGCAGGCTCGGCTCGCCGGTGGAGATCGCCGAGCGGCTGCGCGCCACGATCCACGACGAGCAGGGCATCACCTGCTCGGTCGGGCTCGCCGCCTCGATGACGATGGCCAAGCTGGCCAGCCGCTGGGCCAAGCCCGACGGGGTGTTCGTCTGTCCGCCGGCGTCGGTCACCACCTTGCTCCATCCCCTCGACGTGGGGGAGCTCTACGGCGTGGGGGAGAAGACCCGCGAGCTGCTCCACCGGCTCGGGCTGGTCACCGTCGGCGACCTCGCCCACACCCCGGTCCGGACCCTCCAGCGTGCGGTCGGTGACCACCTCGGCCGTCATCTCCATGACCTGGCCTGGGGTGTCGACGACCGCCAGGTCGTCGCCCGGACCAGTGGCGGCTACTTCGGGGTGCTCGGCGGCGACCCCGACAAGTCCATCGGCGCGAACGAGACCTTCGGTCACGACACCGACGACCGCGCGGCCATCGTGCGCGAGCTGCTCCGTCTCACCGATCGGGTCACCACCCGGATGCGGGTGGCCGGGGTGGCCGGCCGCACGGTCACCCTCACCGTCCGTTTCGCCGACTTCACCACGATCACCCGGTCGCGGACCCTGCCCGAGGCCACCGACGTCACCCAGGAGGTCTACCACCAGGCCGTCCGCTCCTACGACGCTCTGGGGCTGCAGCGGGCTCGGATCCGGCTTGGTCGGGGTCCGGGTCGAGGGCCTGATCCCTCGCGAACGAGTCCATCGTCAGCTCGTGCTCGGCGAGCGCGACCGCGGATGGTCGGAGGCCGACCGGGCCGCTGACCGGGTCGTCCGGCGGTTCGGAGCCGGCACCGTCCGCCCCGCGAGCCTGCTTCTGTGACCGACGATCATCACAATTTCATCCGCCCGCCTACCGCAGGTCCCCGGGCCTGCCTACACTGGCCTCAACCGAACGTGCGAGGGGAGGATCCTGTGCCGCTCTCCGAGGAAGAGTTGCGAGCATTGGAGCAGATGGAGCGCGCTCTGGTCCAAGAGGACCCCAAGCTCGCCTCCACCCTCCGCGGGACCAACCTGCGCCGCGCCGCACGGCGCCGCGCGATCCTCGCCGGCGTCTGCTTCGCGGCCGGTCTCGCCATCTTGATGGCCGGAGCCGTCGCTCGCCAGACGATCGTCGGCATCCTCGGCTTCGTGGTCATGCTGGTCTCGGCGACCATCGCCCTGGCCGCCATCCGCGGCACCTCCGGCAGCGCCCGCCGTACGCCGAGCACCCCCGGCGCTCCGACCGGTTCGATGCTCGACCGGTTCGGCACCCCGTGGCGTCGCCGCCACGACAACGAGTCCTGAACGAGGACCCAGCGTCCCTGACCATCAGGCCGGGCCGGGCTGCCCCCGTGCCCGGACCGGTCAGCCGACGTGGTCGACCACGCCACCGGCCGCCACGGCCTCCGGCTCCCGGTCGCGCAGGGCCTGCGCGGCGGCCCGACGCCGGCCACCGAACAGCGAACGCGGCAGCCACGCCGCGCGACGCAGGGTCGACCGCATGCTCCCGTGCTCGAGCGCGGCGACACAGGTCAGCACGTCCTCGGCCAGCGCGCCCGGCACATCGCGGGGCTCGCGGGCATAGCGCACCCGCTCGAGCGTCAGCACGATCCGGTCCAGTGCGTCCTCCGCCTCGGGAGCCAGCCCGCGTCCGCGCGGCGGGCGTACCGCGGGTGCTCCGTCGGGCTCGGGACCGAACCACCCGGCCAGCCGATGCCCCGTCTCGTGGGGTGACCGCCCGGCCGGCCAGCTCACCCCGAGGTCGACGGCGCTGTCGCGCAGCTCCTCCCAGGCGTCCTCGGCGCCCCCCGCCAGCCGTCGGGTACGCCGCGAGCGGCGGACCAGGCCCGGCAGCAACGCGAGACCGACCAGCACCAGGACGACGACGAGCGTGCCGAGCAGGAGCAGCCACGGCACCCGCGTGCCCGACGAGGCCGACGTCGAGGCCGTCTGGTCCTTGTGCGGCAGCGTGGAGGCACTGGCGCTCGGCTCGTCCGAGACGCGGCCGCCACCGGCCGGATCGGTCTTCGGAGCGCTGGGCTTGGTCCCGGCCGAGAGGGTGTACGACGGCGCGCCACCGGACCGCGCCCCTGGGGTGGGCTCGAAGCGCACCCAGCCAGAGCCTTCGAAGTACACCTCGGGCCAGGCGTGCAGGTCGTGCGCCTTGTAGACCCACTCGTCCGTCGCAGCACCCCGGTGAGGCTGCAGGAAGCCGATCGCGACCCGGGCAGGGATGCCCAGGGTCCGCGCCATCACGGCGTACGCCGCCGCGAACTGCTCGCAGTAGCCGACCCGCCCGCCGTCGGCGGGCTTCCCGAGGAAGTGCAGCAGGGCTTCGTTCCCGACGCCGTCGTCGAGGTGCCGCTTCAGGTTGTAGGTGAAGTTGGTCCGGAACCACTGCTGGAGCATGACCGCGCTGTCGTAGCGCGACGTGGTGCCGGACGTGACCTGCTGCGCCAGGCCCCGGATCGAGTCCGGCAGGCTCGCAGGCACGGCGGTGTAGGGGCTCTGGATCGGCAGCCGTGCGCTCAGCGAGTCCGCCATCGCCCGGCCGGAGTACTGCGGCTTGGCCGCGGTCATCGAGTAGGTGAGGCCGGCGACGTAGCTGTTGCTCTTGGAGCGGAAGTCCATCGTGGTCGTGTCGTAGTGCCAGTCACCCTGCGCCACGACGTTGGAGACCGGGAACTGCGTCGGCAGGAACGTGGACTGGAAGTCGCGGCTGGCCGTCACCGTGTAGTTGTAGGAGTCGACCGGGATGTTGTTGCTCAGCCCGGGGACCTCCAGCGGGACCAGGCCGTCCGCGACCTGGTCGCTGACGACCTGGCGGTTGCCGGGGGTCCACTCGATGCCGTTGTACTGGGTGAGCACCGCGATCCGCAGGTACGACGGGTCGGGGTCGTTGGTCTTGACGTCGAGCAGCGGCACGTTGTCGCCGCGGCTGAGGTCGCGCTTCAGGTCGATGGTCGGGTTGATCACCTTGACGTCCCCGCCGCCGCTGCCGCCCGGCCCGAACAGGCCGAGCCCGTCGAGGTGCAGCGTCGGGATGAAGGCCGGGAGGAGCACCGCCAGGACGAGAGCGGCCCCGCCGACCGCGCCGGCGCTGGTCTTGCTGGCGCCGGTGTTCACCCCGAAGCCCTGAGGGTCGACGGTCGCGGCAGTGCTGCCGAGGGGGCGGCCCCAGCGGATGATGTGGGCGGCCTCCTGCAGGTACATCATCAGGAGGAAGCCGGCGGCCGCGAGGACGAAGACCACCCAGGAGACGCCGCTGCCCAGCAGGCTGATCGGCACGCAGTACACGGCCAGGAGCGGCAGGCCGGCCAGCGAGACCCGACGCAGCCAGCAGGCCAGGAAGTCCACCACCAGCAGGCTGAGTGCGCCACACGGGATCATCAGCGGCGCGATGCTCGGCACCGTGGCCGGCACCGGGGGCTGGAAGTTCTCCGACGTCGTCCACGCGTCGGCCAGCGCGTCACCGACGTGGTGGGCGCCCTGGATCGGGTGGATCAGGGAGCCGCCCATCATCAGCCACACGACGAGCGCGACGACGAGGACGTGGAGCAGCAGGGACACGCGCCGGGGGAGCGGCGCCGAGCGGAGCAGCACGCCCCCGACCGCCACGATCACGGCAACCAGGAGCAGCGGGCCGAGGTACTGCCCCCACAGGCTGGAGAAGCCACGCCAGGAGAGCATGGTGACCCACGTGGTCGCGGCGGCCACTGCCGCGAGCGGCAGGTCGCGGCGGGCGTCGGCGGGCAGGCCGCTCATCGGAGTCCCCGCTGCGTCGTACGGCGGAGGAACGAGGTGGCGGAGACGGAGCACGCCCTCGGGTGGTTCATGTGGTCTCCTGGGGTACGGCGCGGACCTCGTCGGCCCCGGCACCCGACCGGGCGGCGTGGGCGCTGGTGCGGCCGAGGTCCTGCCAGACGAGGTCGAGCCGGTCGCGCGGGCGTAGGGTCACGGCCCGCCAGCCCTGGCGGACGAGCATCGGGCGGGCGGAGTTCGGGACCGCCCCGAGCCCGGCGTTGGACGGTGACCACGCGGAGACGTCGAGAGCCAGGGCCAGCGCCGATCCGGCGTGGTGGTGCATGCGGCGCAGCATCGGGCCGTCGGCCTCGGTGATCGCGCCGATGACGGCGAGCAGCAGGCCTCCGTGGGTCGACTCGGCCAGCCAGCCGGTGGAGAGGCGGTGGCTGGTCACCGGCTGCACGACCGCCAGTGCCTCGAGCATCGCGCGGGTGTTGAGCTCGGGGTCGCGGGTGTGCCAGGTGGTGCTCAGGTCGTCACCGGCGGCCGTGACCAGGCGGACGCTGAAGCCCCGCTGCCCGAGGTGGACGGCGATCGACGCGGCGGCCGAGACCGCCGACTCGAGCGACGACGCGATGCCCTGTCCCTGGTGGGCGATCATCCGGTTGTCGATGAACAACGTGGCACGCGACTGCCACGGCTGCTCCTCGCGACGCACCATCAGCTCACCGACGCGCGCCGAGCTGCGCCAGTGGACGCGACGCAGGTCGTCGCCGCGGCGGTACTCGCGCACCGTCACGTCCTCGGCGCTGCCGATGGCGAACGCGCGGGGCCGGTTGTCGCCGCTCCCGGTCCAGGCGCCGCCGAGTGGGATCGGCGGGAGCGGAACGGTGCGCGGCGTGACGGTCAGTGTCGCGGTGCTGCGGAAGGAGCGGCCCAGCTCGACGAGACCGAAGGGGTCGCTGACCCGCACGCTCATCGGGCCGATCTCGAAGCGGCCCCGGACGTCGGAGCGCACCTGGTAGACGGCGTGGCGCCGCCATCCGTGCCCGATCCCGTCGAGCACGAAGCGCGGCCGCGTGCCGAGCACGTAGGGAACGTGGTCCTCGAGCATCAGCACGCCGCTCGGTGTGCGTCCCTCGTTGGTCATCGTCAGGCTCACCGTCGACGGCTGTCCGGCCGTGACGGTCTGCGGTCCGACGCTGCGGACCAGGGCGAGCCGGTAGCGGCTGCGGCCGAGGGTGGCCGCCGTGATCAGGGGCAGTGCGGCGACCAGGATGCCGACCCGCGTCAGCGTCGGCTGGCCCAACAGGATCGCGCAGACGACGGCGGTGATCCCGGCAGCGAGGAACGCCCGTCCGCGGACGGTCAGCGCAGAGAGGGCCTCACGCACGGGTCCCCTCGGGGACGGGCACCGACGCGATGATGCTGTCGAGGATGCTGGCGGTGGTCCGGCCACCCATGGCGGCCTCGACGCTCGGCAGCAGCCGGTGGGTCAGCACCGAGGAGGCCAGCCCGAGCACGTCGTCGGGCAGCACGTAGTCGCGCCCCTGCATGGCCGCGGAGGCCTTGGCCGCACGCACCAGGTGGAGCGAGGCCCGCGGCGAGGCGCCCAGCGCCAGCTCCGTCGTACGGCGGGTGGCCGCGGCGAGCGCGACGGTGTAGCGCTGCACGGCCTGCGAGACGTGGACCTGGCCGACGATCTCGATCAGCTTGCTGATCTCGCCTGCGTCGGTGACCGACTCGAGGTCGTCCAGCGGGCTGGTCATGGTGTGCGAGTCGAGCATCGCGATCTCGGCGGCCTCGACGGGGTAGCCCACGGAGAGCCGGATCATGAAGCGGTCGCGCTGGGCCTCGGGGAGTGCGTAGGTGCCCTCCATCTCGATCGGGTTCTGTGTCGCGATCACCATGAACGGCTGGTCGAGGTGGTAGGTCGTGTTGTCGACGGTGACCTGCCGCTCCTCCATGCACTCCAGCAGGGCCGACTGGGTCTTGGGCGAAGCCCGGTTGATCTCGTCGCCGACCACGATGTTGGCGAAGACGCCGCCGGGGCGGAACTCGAACTGCCGGCTCTCCTGGTTGTAGACCGAGACGCCCGTGACGTCGGAGGGCAGCAGGTCCGGCGTGAACTGGATCCGGCGTACCGAGCAGTCGATGCTCCGCGCGAGCGACTTGGCGAGCATCGTCTTGCCGACCCCCGGCACGTCCTCGATCAGGAGGTGTCCCTCCGCGAGGAGCACCGTCACCGCAGAGCTGATGACGTCGGGCTTGCCCTCGATCACGCGCTTGATGTTGCCGCGGACCCGGTCGACCACCCGGCCGAGGGTGTCGAGGTCCGCGCCCTGAGAAGCAGGACTTGCCACGAGACGTCCTTCCCGTCGTTCTGTGCGCCGTGGCGCCCACTCGTGCGACCGGGTCCGGGGCGCGGTCAGGTGACCGGCCGGACTGGTCGTGCAGGACAACCTACGCGGAGCCCCCGTCCTTGGTTCTGACTCCCGGGGTCACGGTTTGGTTGCGGATTGCGCTCCGTCGAGGGCGGACCCGTCGCCGCTCCTCCACCTCCGCTCCACCACGATCCTCCCACCGCCCTCCACTCCGCCCCCCGGCGCCTGTTGCGTGGCGGTGCGCGCGGCGCCCGCGAGCGTCTGACCTGCGGCGATGCGACGCGAGGGGTGACGTCGCCGGCGCGGGGGGCGCCCGCCCAGGCGTCCGTCCCGGCCCGCCACGGAGGAGGCGCTGAGCGTGGATCGGCGCTGCGACTCGGGTGAATGTGGTTGACGGTGGAGCAAAGTGGAGTACAGTGGCGCGAAGTGGAGGATGGGTCGACCGAGGTGGAGGTGCCCGGATGTTCGTGGGCTCCTACACCCCGAAGCTCGACGAGAAGAACCGGCTCTTCCTCCCGGCCAAGTTCAGGGAGCAGCTCGCGGAGGGACTCGTGGTGACGAAGGGACAGGACTTCTGCCTCACCGTCTTCCCGCGCGCCGACTTCGCCGCCATGACCGGCCGCATCCAGGAGGCCCCGCTCACGGTCCGTCAGGCCCGGGAGTACGGCCGGTTCCTGGCGATGCGGGCGGCCGAGGACAAGCCCGACAAGCAGGGGCGGATCACGATCCCGCCGCTGCTCAAGGAGTACGCCGGCCTCGACCGCGACGTGGTCGTGATCGGGGCGCTCAACCGCGTCGAGATCTGGGACCCGGAGCGGATCGCGGCCTGGGAGGCCGAGCACAGCCAGACGTTCGCCGACATGAGCGAGGACATCCTCCCCGCCACCTGACGGGGTCCTGCTCCCACGCACAACTACACACAGGGATTCGCACAGCGAGGTCTCGCGCCCGCTCCCGTCCTCTGGGGCACCTTCCCCGGTTCCAGACGACACCTTCCCTACGACGAACCCCGGCCACCCCATGAGGCCCGGGCTCAGGGAGCGGGCAGGGACCTGACTGGGTGAGTCCCTTTTCCACACCACCAGCAGGACACGTCCACAGCACCACAAGCGCCATCGAGCGGGGTCGAACCGATGAGTCTCACACCCACAGCACCCCCGGTCGCGGGGCCGCCGATCGCCGGGGCCGCCCCTGCGGGAGGGCCGGCGACGGGGCCACGACGGGTCCGCCACCAGGCGCGCGACGTGGTGGCGCTGATGGCGTTCTCGGCGACCACGTCGACCGCACTGGCGGGAGGGCTGCTCCTGCTGGCCCACGTCTCCCACGCGGCCGGGCGCTAGGTCCGACGATGGCCAGCCCCTCCCACGTCCCGGTGCTCCTCGACCGGGTCGTCGCCCTCCTGACGCCGGCGCTGGGCCACGAAGGCGCAGTGCTGGTCGACGCGACGCTCGGGCTGGGCGGTCACAGCGAGGCCGTGCTGGGCCGTCTGGAGCTGGCACGGGTGGTCGGCATCGACCGGGATCCCGAGGCCCTCCGGCTGGCGCGGGAGCGGCTGGCGCCGTACGGCGACCGCTTCACCGCCGTCCACGCGACCTACGACGCGATCCCCGACGTGCTCGCCGAGCTCGGCCTCGCCGCCGCGGACGGCGTCCTCTTCGACCTCGGCGTCTCCTCGATGCAGCTCGACGTCGCCGACCGCGGGTTCGCCTATCGCGAGGACGCCCCGCTCGACATGCGGATGGACCCGACCGGGGGGCTCACCGCGGCCGACGTCCTGAACACCTATCCGAAGGCCGAGCTGACCCGGGTCCTCCGGGAGTACGGCGAGGAGCGCTTCGCGTCGCGGATCGCCTCCGCGATCGTCCGCGAGCGGGACGTGGAGCCGTTCACCACCTCGGGGCGGCTGGTCGAGCTGCTCTACCGCGCGATCCCGGCGCCTGCCCGTCGTACCGGCGGACATCCCGCCAAGCGCACCTTCCAGGCCCTGCGGATGGAGGTCAACGACGAGCTCGGGGTGCTGCGACGCGCCGTCCCGGCGGCCATCGACTCCCTGGCCGTGGGCGGCCGGGTGGTCGTGGAGTCCTACCACTCGCTGGAGGACCGACTGGTCAAGCGGGCCTTCGCCTCCGTCACCCGGCTCGACGTGCCGCCCGACCTGCCGTTCGTGCCGCCGGACATGGAGCCGGCCCTGCGTCTGGTCACCCGTGGGGCCGAGCGCGCTGGCGCCGACGAGATCGAAGCCAACCCCCGTGCCGCGTCGGTCCGGCTGCGCGCCGTCGAACGGATCCGTCCCGCACTCAGAGGAGCAGCGTCATGAGCAGCACCGCACCCGCCCTCCGGTCCCGGGTCCCACGCCTGGCGGGAGCCGCCCTCGAGCGAGCGCGCCTCACCGTCGTGCCGCGGCGGCGCCGACGCCGCACCAGCCCGGTCCCGTTCCTCCTCGTCGTGTCGATGATGGCGGTCGGCGGCATCGTCGGGCTGCTGCTCTTCAACACCTCCATGCAGCAGGCGTCGTTCGCCGCCACGTCGCTGCAGAACCAGGCCGACGTCCTGCTGGCCCGTCAGCAGACCCTGCAGATGGAGCTCGACCAGCTGCGCGACCCGCAGGCGGTTGCCCTGAAGGCCCAGCGGATGGGCATGGTCCTGCCCACCAGCCCGGCCGTGCTGGACCTCCGGTCCGGGCGCGTGCTCGGCACGCCCACCCCGGCGACACGGCTCGACCCCCTCCGGCTGCTGGCGCCGCCGCCGCCCAAGCCCGCCGAGATCAACCCGCCCGCCCACGTGACGGTCGTCCATCCGCCGGCCAAGCACCAGCACGGCGGTGCCACGGCCAAGCGCGACCCCCACCACAAGCGCGACCCCCACCAATGGACGCCCGACGGCCGCCACCACGGTCTCAACGCCTTGCATCCCCCCACCTCCGGCACCCACTGACGACGAGCAGGAAGCAGAACGATGGCCCCGACGAGCCCACGCGGTCACGGCCCCTCCGGTCGTACGACGGCCGCGCGCAACCGCCGCCCCGGCGGGATCGCCGCGCGGACCCGGCGTCGGCGTCGCGCGGCACGCGGGGCGGCCCAGCTGCGGCTGCGGACCGGGTTCGTGTTCATCGCCGTCGTGCTGTCGTTCTTCGCTGCTCGGCTGGTGCAGCTCCAGGGGGTGAGCCCCGAGAAGTACGCGACGTTGGCGGCCTCGGAGGGCGGCACCGTCACGGTGGAGCTGCCCGCGGACCGCGGCCGGATCCTCGACCGGGACGGCAAGCCGCTCGCCGACTCCGTCGACGGCCGGATGGTGGTCGCCGACCCGTCGATGACGCGGGCCAAGGCGCCTCGGCTGGCGCGCTTCCTGTCGCAGCGCCTGCACATCGACTACTTCCAGACCCTCAGCGCCCTGCAGAAGCAGGACAGCCGCTTCGCCTACATCGCCCGGCGCGTCCCCGCCTCCCTCGCCCTCGACGTGGTCGCCGCGGCGCGGGCAGCCGGGTTCAAGGGCCTCGACACCCGCGACGACCCGGTGCGCTCCTATCCCGACCACGACGTCGCGGCCAACCTCGTCGGCTTCCTGGGCACCGACGGCCCGCTCGCGGGGCTCGAGCTGGCCTTCGACCACCAGCTGGCGGGCACGGCCGGCTCGGAGACGTACGAGGTGGGGGCCGGCAACCGGATCCCGCTGGGGCACAGCACGGTGGTGCCGGCCCACAACGGCACCGACCTGCACACCACGATCGACGAGGACCTCCAGTGGTACACCCAGCGGGTGCTGCGGCAGACCGTGCTCGGTGCCGGCGGCGAGTCCGGCTTCGCCGTCGTCATGGACTCGCACTCCGGTGAGATCCTGTCGCTGGCCGACTACCCGACGTACGACGCGACCAACCCGCAGGCCTCGCCGCGCAAGGACCGCAACAGCCTCGCGATGACGAGCCCCTACGAGCCGGGCTCGGTGGAGAAGGTGCTCACCCTGAGCTCGCTGATCGATGCCGGCAAGGTCACCGACCGCACCCGTCTCGTCGTCCCGGGGCAGCTGCAGAGCGGCGACCGGGTCATCCACGACTGGTTCGCTCACCCCACCTTGAAGATGACGCTGGCCGGCGTCATCGCGCAGTCGTCCAACATCGGCACCGCCAAGGCCTCGCGCCACTTCGCGCCCGGCCAGCTGCGGTCGTACCTCACCCGGTTCGGTCTCGGTCAGCGCACCGACATCGGCGTGACCGGGGAGACCGCGGGCCTGCTCCCCTCGAGCTCCGCCTGGACCGGGATGACCCAGGACCGCGTGGCCTTCGGGCAGAGCCTGTCGGTCAACGGCGTGCAGATGGCCGCGGCGGTGAACACGATCGCGAACGGTGGCGTGCGCGTCTCGCCCAGCCTGATCCAGGGCAGTGCGACCAACAACCTCGGCCAGTCGATCGGCACCGACCACACGACCACGCACCGGGTCGTGAGCAAGGACGCCGCGCACCAGATGACCGACATGATGGAGCGCGTCGTCAACCCCGACGCCGGCACCGCGCCGGGTGCGCAGGTCCCGGGCTACGTCGTGGCCGGCAAGACCGGCACCGCGCAGCGCGTCGGCCCCAGGTGCGCCTGCTACAACGGTCAGTTCACGGTCTCGTTCGCCGGGTTCGCGCCGGCCGACAAGCCGCGCTTCACGGTGTACGTCGTCGTCCAGAACCCGCGCAACGGCGGGGGCGGCGGCTCGGTGGCCGGACCCGCGTTCTCCAAGATCATGGGATTCGCCCTGCGTCGGTACGGCGTACCGCCGACGGGGGCCAAGCCCTCGGAGATCCCCACGACGTGGTGATCGGGCCGGGTCCGCGTCTCGGTAACCTCGGGCCGACATGACCGACCACACGCCGACCCTGGCCGACCTGGTCAGCCGCCTCGCAACCGCCGGCGCGGAGCCCGAGACGCTGGGCGACCTCGACGTCGGTGTCCGCGGGGTCACCCTCGACTCGCGGCGGGTCACCACCGGAGACCTCTACGCCGCTCTGCGCGGATCACGTACGCACGGCGCCGACCACTGGCCGCAGGCCCGCGAGGCCGGGGCGGTGGCGGTCCTCACCGACCCGGAGGGGATGGCCAGGATCGGTGCCGGTGTGAGCGCTGTCGTCCTCCCCGACCCGAGACGGGTGCTCGGTGCCGTGGCGGCCGAGGTCTACGGACGACCGGCCGAGCGGCTCCGGACCGTCGGGGTCACCGGCACCCAGGGGAAGACCACGACCACACGTCTGCTCGAGGGTGGGCTGTCCGGCGCCGGCGTCCCGGCCGCCGTGATCGGCACCGTCGGGACCCGGATGCTCGGTGAGGACGTCGACTCCGCCCTGACCACGCCCGAGGCCCCGGACCTGCAGCGGCTGTTCCGGCAGATGCTCGAGCGCGGTGTCGAGGCGTGTGCCATGGAGGTGTCCAGCCACGCGCTGGTGATGGGTCGCGTGGACGGCTTCGCCTTCGACGTGGCGGTGTTCCTCAACCTCGGGCGCGACCACCTCGACTTCCATCGCGACATGGACGACTACTTCGACGCCAAGGCCTCGCTCTTCGGCTCCGAGCACGCCCGGCGCGGACTGGTGAACGTCGACGACGAGTGGGGCCGGCGGCTCGTCGAGCGGGCAGAGGTGCCCGTCGAGACCCTGTCGACCGCCGGGGCCGAGGCCGACTGGCAGGTGACCGGGGTGGAGCTCCGCGAGGACGGGGCCTCGTTCCACGTGTCGGGGCCCGGTGTCGAGGTCATGGCTGCCTGCCCCATCCCCGGCGCGTTCAACGTCGCCAACACGCTGGCCGCGATCGCCGCTGCGACGGCCGCCGGGTACGACGCGGCCGCGGTGGCGGAGGCCATCGCTCGCGGGCCCGGTGTGCCGGGTCGGCTCGAACGCATCGACGAGGGTCAGGACTTCGAGATCGTCGTCGACTACGCGCACAAGCCCGACGCCGTCGCGGCCGCCATCGCCGCGCTCCGTCCCGTGACCCGGGGCCGGCTCGTCGTCGTGATCGGGGCGGGCGGCGACCGCGATCCCGGCAAGCGCCCGTTGATGGGGGAGATCGCGGCGGGCGGCGCCGACCTCCTCATCGTCACCGACGACAACCCCCGCAGCGAGGACCCCGCGGCCATCCGGGCCGCGATCCTGGCCGGGACGGGCGCCGGGCCGGCCGAGGTGCTCGAGATCGGCGACCGGAGGGCCGCGATCGGCGAGGCCGTCCGCCGCGCCCGGCCGGGTGACGTGGTCCTGGTCGCCGGCAAGGGGCACGAGACCGGCCAGGAGGTCGCCGGCGTCGTGCACCCCTTCGACGACCGCGCGGTCGCGCGCGAGGAGCTCCGCCGGTGATCGAGATGACCTTGGCCGAGATCGCCGCCGTCGTGGGGGGCACCGTCGCCGACGCCGACGGCGACGGCCGCGGTGACCGGCCCGGCGTTCGTCGACAGCCGCGCCGTCGAGCCGGGAGGGCTGTTCGTCGCGGTGCCGGGTGAGCACGTCGACGGGCACGACTTCGCGGCAGCGGCGGTGGTGGCAGGTGCGGCCGCCGTCCTCGGCGCACGAGCGACCGGCGTGCCGACGGTGGTCGTCGACGACCCCGTCCGCGCACTCGGGCGGCTGGCCCGGCACGTCGTCGACACCCTGCAGCCGACGGTGCTCGCGCTGACCGGGTCCCAGGGCAAGACCGGGACCAAGGACTTCCTCGCCCAGGTGCTCGCCGCCGCGGGGGAGACGGTCTGGACCGAGGGCAACCGCAACAACGAGATCGGCGTCCCACTCACCGTGCTGCGCACCACCCCCGACACCCGCTACCTCGTCCTCGAGATGGGCGCGCGCGGGACCGGTCACATCGCCGAGCTCTGTGCGATCGCACCTCCTCGGGTGGCCGCCGTGCTCAACGTCGGCACCGCCCACATCGGCGAGTTCGGCTCCCGCGAGGCGATCGCCTCGGCCAAGGGCGAGATCGTCGAGGCCCTGCCCGCCGCGGGGACGGCGGTGCTGAACGCCGACGACGACCTGGTGGCAGCCATGGAGCCGCGGACGTCGGCGCCGGTGCTGTCCTTCGGGGTCGGTGGCGACGTGTCGTGGCGGGACCTCACGCTCGACGACCTGGGGCGGCCCTCCTTCGAGCTCGGGTACGACGGAGCCTGGGCGCGGGTGCGGCTGCTCGAGACCGGCGCCCACCAGGTCGCCAACGCGGCCGCGGCCGCGGCGATGGCGCTGGCGGTCGGGGTCCCCTTCACGCAGATCGTCACCACGCTCGGCTCGGCCCGGTCCCTGTCGCCGTGGCGGATGGCACTCCACGAGCGGGACGACGGACTGGTCGTGGTCAACGACAGCTACAACGCCAACCCCGCCTCCATGAACGCCGCGCTGGACGCGCTCGTGGCGATCGGTGAGCGCGGCGACCGGCGCACCGTGGCGGTGCTGGGGGAGATGCTCGAGCTGGGGGAGACCGCCGGCCGGCAGCATGCCGAGGTCGGCGCGCACGCGGCCGAGCTGGGCGTCGACGTCCTGGTGACGGTCGGCGGGGCAGCAGACGCGATCGCGGACGGTGCCCGTCGTACGCCCGGGTGGGAGGGTGAGGCCGTGCCCACGGCGGGCCGCGAGCAGGCGGTCGACTGGCTGCGCCACAATGTCGTGGCCCGGGACGTCGTCCTGGTCAAGGCGTCGCGAGGCGCCGCACTCGAGCACCTGGCCGAGGCGCTGGTACACCCGGCGGCCGCTCCAGGGGTCGAGCACGTGCTCGCCGAGCGGGCTGAGGAACAGGAAGGCGGGGCCCCGGGCCGATGAAGGCGATTCTGCTGGGCGGCGGTCTCGCCCTGGTGTTCTCGCTGCTCGGCACCCGGGCGGCGATCCCGCTCTTCACCCAGCTCGGCTACGGCCAGGAGATCCGCGACGACGGCCCGACCAGCCACCACACCAAGCGCGGCACCCCCACCATGGGGGGCGTCGTGATCATCGCGTCGGCGGTCCTCGGCTACTTCCTGGCCGACCTGATCACGCAGACCGAGCCGTCGGCGTCCGCGCTGCTGCTGCTGTTCCTCTTCGTCGGCATGGGCGTCGTCGGCTTCCTCGACGACTTCATCAAGATCTCCAAGCAGCGCTCGCTGGGCCTGCGCAGCAAGGCCAAGATGGTGGGGCAGACGGTGATCGCCCTGGTCTTCGGGTGGCTTGCCCTCTCGCCGATGCTGGAGGACGCGCGCCAGGTCAGCCCGGCGTCCGACCACCTCTCGTTCATCCGGGACTCGAAGTTCGAGCTCGGCATGCTCGCCGCGATCCTGCTCTTCTGGGTGATGATCACCGGGACCAGCAACGCGGTGAACCTCACCGACGGGCTCGACGGCCTCGCCACCGGCGCCTGCGCGATGGTGTTCGGCGCCTACATGCTGGTGAACATCTGGCAGAACAACCAGAGCTGTGCCACCCGTCCCGGTCCGGCCTGCTACGAGGTCCGCGACCCGCTCGACCTGGCGCTCGTGGCCGCGGCCATCACCGGTGCATGCTTCGGCTTCCTGTGGTGGAACGCGCCGCCGGCCCAGATCTTCATGGGGGACACCGGGTCGCTCTCGCTCGGCGGCGCGCTGGCCGGCTTCGCGATCATGACCCGCACCGAGCTGCTCCTGGTCATCCTCGGCGGCCTGTTCCTCGTGATCACGCTGTCGGTCATGCTGCAGGTCGGCTTCTTCAAGCTGTCCCGGAGATCGGGGCTCGTCCGCACCGTGTTCCGCGTCGGTCCGGGGCATCGGGTGTTCCGGATGGCGCCGCTCCAGCACCACTTCGAGCTGCTCGGCTGGGACCAGGTGACCATCGTGATCCGGTTCTGGATCATCACCGGGCTCTGCGTCGCCGCCGGACTCGGCATCTTCTACGCAGCCTGGGTCGCCGTCACATGAGTCCCACACCACGACGTGGTGCGTCACGTCGGCCTCGCTCCTCCGGCGGCCAACACCGCGGAGACCCCGAAAGGTCTCGTGGTGCTGTCGATTGACGACCTCGGCCGGCGCGACGACTGGTCCGGCGTCCGGGCGGTGGTCGCCGGCTTCGGAGTCAGCGGGTTCGCCGCGGCCGACAACCTGACGCACCTCGGCGCGTCGGTGGTCGCGCTCGACGAGTCAGCCGACGGCAAGGAGGAGAAGGCCGAGCTGCTCGGTGTGCTCGGCGCCGACATCCGGCTGGGAGCCGGCTCCACCGCCGCGCTCCCCGAGGACGCCGGTCTTCTCGTGGTCTCACCCGGCTGGAAGCCGACGGCACCGTTGATCGAGCAGGCTCGAGCCCGGGGCGTCCCGGTCTGGGGAGAGGTCGAGCTGGGATGGCGGCTGCGCGACCCCGAACACGCCGCGCCGTGGCTCGCGGTCACCGGCACCAACGGCAAGACCACCACCGTGCAGATGCTCGACACGATCTTGCGCGCGGCCGGGCTGCGCAGCGTCGCGGTCGGCAATGTCGGCCTCCCGATCGTCGAGGCGGTGATGGACCCCACGCCGTACGACGTGTTCGCGGTGGAGCTCTCCAGCTTCCAGCTGCACTACACCGACTCGATGAAGGCCGAGAGCGCGGCCGTCCTCAACCTCGCCGAGGACCACCTCGACTGGTACGACGGTCCGGGAGGCCTGGCCGCCTACGCCGCCGACAAGGGCCGCGTCTACCGCGGCGTGCAGCAGGCATGCGTCTACAACGTGGCCGACCCCGAGACCGAGCGCCTGGTCCGTGAAGCGGACGTCGAGGAGGGCGCCCGGGCGGTCGGGTTCACGCTCGGCATGCCGGCGGTCGGGATGGTGGGTGTCGTCGACGACATCTTGGTCGACCGCGCCTTCATCGCCGAGCGCCAGTCGAGCGCCGCGGAGCTGTGCACGGTCGCCGACCTCGCCAGCCCGGCCCCCCACGTGGTCGCCAACGCGCTGGCGGCGGCCGCCCTGGCCCGCGCCCACGGCATCTCCCAGGCCGCGGTGCGTGACGGGCTCCGGGCCTTCCGGCCGGACGGCCACCGCATCGCCACGGTCGCGACGGTCGGTGGCGTCACCTGGGTCGACGACTCCAAGGCCACCAACCCCCATGCCGCACAGTCGTCGCTGATGGCCTACGACCCGGTGGTGTGGATCGCAGGCGGCCTGGCCAAGGGCGCCCGCTTCGACGACCTGGTGGCCACCTCGCGCGACCGCCTGCGCGGGGTGGTGCTGCTGGGTCGCGACCGCGACGTCATCGCCGCCGCTCTCGCGCGACACGCGCCCGATGTTCCGGTCATCTCGCTCGACGGCGGCGAGACTGGCGACGGACATGCCGCGATGGAGCGTGCGGTCGTGGCCGCGGCGGACCTGGCCCACCCGGGTGACACGGTCCTCCTGGCCCCGGGGTGCGCGTCCATGGACATGTTCACGAACTACGCCGACCGGGGCGACGCCTTCGCCGCGGCGGTGCAGCGCCTGAACGACGACTGACCACCCGTTCGCGGAAGGGGGCCCGAGGACCGATGGCCATCGTGAGCCCGCTGCGGTCCCGGACCACGTCGGCGTCCGACCGGCCCCAGCGAGCCGCCCGGGCCAGGTCGGGGGTGTCGTCCTGGTACGCCGCGCTGCGCGACGCCCTCGGGCGCCCGCTCACGTCGTACTACCTGCTGCTCGGCGCCTCGGCCCTGCTGCTGACCATCGGCCTGATCATGGTGTTCAGCGCCTCGAGCGTCTACGCGTTCCAGAACTACGACGGCGACTCCTACGCCGTCGTCGTCAAGCAGCTGACCTGGGTCGCCATCGGCCTGCCCTGCGCGTTCGTGGCCGGCCGCCTGCCCCAGCGCTGGGTACGCCGGCTCGCCTGGCCGGGCTACGTCGCCTCCCTGGGTCTCCTTCTGCTGACCGCGTTCTTCGGGGTGTCCCGCAACGGGAACACCAACTGGCTGGCGCTGGGTCCGATCGTGATCCAGCCGTCCGAGATCGCCAAGCTGGCACTGGTGCTGTGGGCCGCCCACGTCTACGCCAACAAGGACCGTCGGCTCGGAAACCTCCACCAGATCATGATGCCGGTCGTGCCGGGCCTGCTCCTGGCCACCGGACTCGTCGTCTTCGGCCACGACCTCGGCACCGCCCTGGTCCTCTTCGCGATCCTCCTCGGCATGCTGTGGGTGGTCGGCGCCCCGGCACGCTTCTTCGCGCTGTCGTTCCTCGTGGTCTCGGTCTTCGCCGGCGCCCTCGCGGCGGCCGATCCCGAGCGGTTGACCCGGATCACGACGTTCACCAACCCGATGCGCGACTACAGCAGCGCCGGCTGGCAGCCCGCCCACGGGCTGTTCGCCCTCTCGAGCGGTGGGCTCTTCGGCCAGGGGATCGGGGCCAGCCAGCAGAAGTGGGGCAACCTGCCCGCGGCCCACACCGACTTCATCTTCGCGGTCCTCGGCGAGGAGCTGGGCCTCGTCGGCACACTGCTGGTCGTCGGCCTGTTCCTCACCATCGCCTTTGCCGCGATCCGCGTGGCCCGGCGGACCAAGGACCCGTTCGTCCGCTACATGACCTTCGGCATCGTGGTCTGGATCATCGGGCAGATGATGATCAACGTGGGCATGGTCCTGGCGCTCCTCCCCGTGATCGGCATCCCGATGCCACTGGTCTCCTACGGCGGCTCGGCGCTCGTGCCGTCGCTCGTGGCGCTCGGCATGCTCGTCGGCTTCGCGCGCCGCGAGCCCGAGGCGGCGCGTGCCCTGGCTCAACGCAAGCGCTCCCGCAACACCGGTGTCACCGCGGGCAGAGTCCCCGAGCGAGACTTGTAGAACATGCGTGTCCTGCTCGCGGGAGGTGGGTCGGCCGGCCACACCTCCCCGCTCCTCGCCACCGCCGACGCCCTGGAACGGCTGCACCCGGGCGTCGAGATCACGTGTCTGGGCACCCGTGAGCGGATCGAGGCGCAGATCATCCCCGCTGCCGGCTACCCCCTCGAGTTCGTGCCGAGCGTCCCGCTGCCACGACGGCCGAACGCCGACCTCCTCCGCCTGCCCGGCCGGCTCCGGGCCGCGCGGCGAGCGGCCCTCGACGTGGTCGACCGGTTCCGTCCCGACGTGATCGCCGGCTTCGGCGGCTTCGTGTCGGTGCCGGCCTACCTCGCCGCCCGCACCCGGAAGGTGCCGCTGGTCGTCCATGAGGGCAACACCGTTCCCGGCGTGGCCAACAAGCTCGGCGCGCGCATCACCGACCACGTCGCCACCAGCTTCCCCGACACCCCGCTCCGTCATGCCACCTACCTCGGCCTGCCGATCCGACGGATGATCGCCACGCTCGACCGCAGCGCCCACCGCGCGGAGGCGCGCGCGTCGTACGGGCTGCGCGACGACCTGCCGGTGCTGCTGGTCACCGGTGGGTCGCAGGGGGCTTCGTCGATCAACCGGGCGGTGCTCGCCTCGGCCCAGGCCTTCGCCGACGCCGGCATCCAGGTGCTCCACGTCACGGGTCCAGCCCACGAGGTGCAGCCGCCGGAGACCGGCGTGCCCTACGTGGTGGTCGGCTACGTCGACCGGATGGATCTCGCCTACTCGGCGGCCGACGCCGTGCTCTGCCGCTCCGGGTCCAACACCGTGACCGAGGTGTCCGGGGTCGGGCTGCCGGCGATCTTCGTCCCGCTGCCGTTCGGCAACGGCGAGCAGGCCCGCAACGCCCGGGCCGTGATCGAGGCCGGAGGCGGGCTGCTCGTCGACGACGGTTCCCTGACGCCCGAGTGGATCGCGACGTACGCCGTGACGTTGCTCACCGACACCCCGCGCTTGCAGGCGATGGGCGCCGCTGCGGCCCACCTGATCCCGCTGGACGCCGACGAGAAGCTGGCCCGGATGATCCTCGACGCAGCAGCGGTCCCATGAGGATCCCGGTTCCCGACGAGATCCCGCCGGCCTCCGAGCTCGGTCGCGTCCACTTCGTCGGGATCGGGGGTGCCGGTCTGTCGGCGATCGCGCGGATCATGGCACGGCAGGGCGTGCCGGTCACCGGAAGCGACGACCACGACACGCCCTTCCTCCCGTCGCTGCGCGAGCTCGGCGTCACGATCCACTCGTCCTACGACGCCGGCCACGTCGGCGACGCCGACACCCTGGTCGTCACGACGGCTGCCCACGACGACAACCCCGAGGTGGTCGAGGGTCGCTCGCGCGGCCTGCGGATCCTGCCCCGTTCGGCGGGGCTCAAGGCGGTGATGGCCGGGCACGAGGTCGTCGTCGTCGCCGGTACCCACGGCAAGACCACCACCACGTCGATGCTGACCATGGCCCTGCGCGCGGCCGGCGCCGACCCGACCTACGCCATCGGCGGGGTGCTCGCCGCCACGGGCCGCAACGCCGACGCGGGTCACGGCGACCTCTTCGTGGCCGAGGCGGACGAGAGCGACGGCGCGTTCCTGGTCTACCGCCCCGACTTCGCCTTGGTCACCAACGTCGACGCCGACCATCTCGACGTGTGGGGGAGCGAGGAGGCCTACCACGCGGCCTTCGCCGACTTCGTCGGGACGATGAAGCCCCACAGCACACTCGTGGTGTGCGGCGACGACGCCGGTGCGCGCGCGCTCCTGGCGCCGGCGCGCGAACGCGACCTCATCGTGCAGTCCGTCGGGGAGGGCCCTGACAACGACTGGCGGGTCGTCGACCTGGAGACCTTCGGCTCCACGTCGTCGTTCACGCTGGTCGGGACGACGGCCGGGCGCCAGACCCCACGTGTCAGCCTTCAGGTGCCGGGGCGTCACTACGTCCTCGACGCGGCGGGGGCGCTGGTCACCGGGCTCTGCCTGGGACACGGGTTCGCCGATCTCGTCCGCGGGATCGCCGCCTTCACCGGCACGGGTCGACGGATGGAGCGCAAGGGCGAGGCGGGGGGAGTGCGGGTGTACGACTCCTACGCCCACCACCCCGTCGAGATCGACGGCGACCTGCAGGCCGCGCGCTCGCTCGCCGGGGACGGACGGCTGGTCGTCTGCTACCAGCCCCACCTGGTCTCCCGTACTCGGATCTTCGGTGCCGCGATGGGTGCGGCGCTCGGTGCGGCCGACGAGGTGGTGGTGCTCGACGTGTACGTCGCCCGCGAGGACCCCGACCCCGCGGTCACCGGCCGGCTGGTGGCGGACGCCGTACCGCTGCCCGACGAGCACGTGCACTACGTCGCGGACCTCGCCGATGCGCCCGCAGAACTTCTCCGCCTCGCGCGGCCCGGCGACCTGGTTCTGACCCTCGGCGCCGGTAGCGTCACCGACGTCGGGCCGCTGCTCCTGGCCCTGCTGGAGGACGACGCATGATCACGCTGCCGCGCAACCCGCTCAAGGGGACCGGTCGGCCGGACCCCGCGACGGCGTCGCGCCGACGGTTCGCCCGACGGCAGTGGCTGCGCCGCTGGCTGGTGTGGCGCTACGTGATCGCCTCGGTCCTGCTGGTCGCCCTCGCCGCCGGCGCGATCTGGCTCGTCTTCATCAGCTCGTTCCTCACCGTCCAGCAGGTGCAGGTGCAGGGCGGCGACGCCCTCGCTGACCCGGCAGCAGATCCTGGCCGCCGCCGACGTCCCCGCCGGAGCGCACCTCGTCGAGCTCGACCTCGGGGCGATCCGCTCGCGGGTCGGGGCACTCGCGCCCGTACGCCGGGTCGACGTCTCGCGCGACTGGCCGCACGGCGTGCTGATCAAGGTGACCGAGCGCACCCCGGTGGCCGTGGTCGAGCTCGGTGGCCGTTTCCACGCGATGGACGTCGACGGTGTGCTCTTCCGCGACTACCGGCGACCGCCGGCCGGCATGCCGCGCGTGGTGTCGCCCGAGGGCACCAGCAGCGCCGCCCTCGCCGAGGCCGCGCGGGTGATCGCGGCCCTGCCCTCGAACCTCGCGCGGCGCGTCGACCACGTCGCCGTCGCGGGCGTCGACCAGGTCTCGCTGGCGATGCGCGGCGGGTCCGTGGTGATCTGGGGGAGCGACGCCCAGTCCGACCTCAAGGCCCAGGTGCTCCAGAAGCTCCTCACCCGACCGGGCCACACCTACGACGTGAGCGTCCCCGGCCAGCCGGTGACCAGCCCCGGGTGAGGACGCTCCGGCCCGAGAAGGAGGGGCGGAACGTCCCGGCGAGCCGGGCGGCGAGCTTGCTCGCGGGGGAGCCTCGAGCAGAACCATCCCCGTGTGGGCTCGCCCGGCGTGTCTGCGCGGTTCGAGGACCCCGGCTGTCTAACGTCATGGCCAACGAGAGGTTGACATAACTATAACCCTCCACTTCAGGGTTATAGTTCCGGGGCCTCGAGGACTTCCCCAGACAACGTGCAGCGGCGCCCGGCGTGACCGGGCGCCACCGAGTCCCACCGGCCCAGGGCCGGCCGATCTCCGAGAGGCGCGAACCGTGGCAGCAGCGCAGAACTATCTGGCCATCATCAAGGTGGTCGGCATCGGTGGCGGCGGCGTCAACGCCGTCAACCGGATGATCGAGGTCGGGCTCAAGGGCGTCGAGTTCATCGCCATCAACACCGACGCCCAGGCCCTCCTGATGAGTGACGCCGACGTGAAGCTCGACATCGGGCGCGAGCTCACCCGCGGCCTGGGTGCCGGCGCGAACCCCGAGGTCGGGACACAGGCGGCCGAGGACCACTCCGACGAGATCGAAGAGGTCATCAAGGGCGCCGACATGGTGTTCGTGACCGCCGGCGAGGGTGGCGGCACCGGCACCGGCGAGGCGCGCCCGTGGTGGCCCGCATCGCCCGGTCGCTGGGTGCCCTGACCATCGGGGTGGTCACCCGACCGTTCGCCTTCGAGGGCCGTCGCCGGGCCAACTCCGCCGAGGAGGGCATCGCCAAGCTCCGCGAGGAGGTCGACACCCTCATCGTCATCCCCAACGACCGCCTGCTCTCGATCAGCGACCGCAGCGTGAGCGTCCTCGACGCGTTCAAGCAAGCCGACCAGGTGCTGCTGCAGGGCGTCTCGGGCATCACCGACCTGATCACCACTCCCGGCCTGATCAACCTCGACTTCGCCGACGTGAAGTCGGTGATGGCCAACGCCGGCTCCGCTCTGATGGGCATCGGGTCGGCCCGCGGTGAGGACCGTTCGGTGGTGGCGGCGGAGCAGGCGGTCTCCAGCCCGCTGCTCGAGGCCAGCATCGACGGCGCCCACGGCGTCCTGCTCTCGATCGCCGGCGGCTCCGACCTCGGGCTGTTCGAGATCAACGAGGCCGCGGCCCTGGTGGCCCAGTCGGCTCACCCCGAGGCCAACATCATCTTCGGTGCGACGATCGACGACGCGCTCGGCGACGAGGTGCGGGTCACCGTGATCGCGGCCGGCTTCGACGGAGGCATGCCGAAGCGGCGCGAGAGCGAGTCCGGCTTCCGCCGGACCCCGCAGCCGCAGCAGAGCCAGGAGCAGACCCGGGCCGCGGCCCAGGCCCTGGCTGCCAAGAAGGCCGAGGCCCCGGCTCCGGACCCCGAGCGAGAGCCCGTCGGTGCGGGTGCCCGGCCGCAGCCCAAGGCGGCGCAGCCGGCGATGACGTTCGACGACGACGACCTCGACGTCCCCGACTTCTTGAAGTAGCCCCACTAACGTCGGCACGGTGTACGCCGCACGTCTGACACACGGCCCCGTCGAGCTGGCCTTCACCGACCGGCACGGCGGGGTCAGTGGCGCGCCCTACGACACCCTCAACCTGGCCTGGGCGGGGGGTGACGACCCCGCGGCGATGGAGGAGAACCACCGGCTGGTGATGGCCGACTTCGCACCGGGATCGGGCTTGGAGAGCCTGGCCCAGCTCAGCCAGGTCCACGGCAGCGAAGTGGCGGTGGTCGGTCCGGACGGACCGGTGCACGACGTCCACGGACATCTCCACGCCGTGGGCGACGGCCTGGTCACCGCCCAGCCCGGGGTCAGCCTGATGGTCCGCGCCGCCGACTGCGTCCCCGTGCTGTTCGCCGACGAGCGGGGAGGCGTCATCGGTGCCGCCCACTGCGGACGCCCGGGTCTCGTCGCCGGGATCGTGCCGGCCACCGTGGCGGCGATGCGGGATCTCGGCGCGGGTCCGCTGACCGCGTGGGTCGGGCCGTCGATCTGTGGCCGCTGTTATGAGGTGCCCGAGCAGATGCGCGACGAGGTCGCCACGGTCGAGCCGGCCAGCCGGGGCACCACCTCGTGGGGTACGCCGGCCGTCGACGTGGCCGCGGGCGTCCGCGCCCAGCTCGAGCGCGAGGGCGTCGCGACGGTCGACGTGTCGTCATGCACCCGCGAGTCGCCCCACCTGTTCTCCTACCGACGCGACGGCCGGGCGTCGGGGCGCCAGGCGGGCGTCATCAGGATCGCGTCGTGAGCTCCGCCGAGCGACGCGACGAGATCTCCGCCCGGCTCGATGCCGTACGCCGCCGGATCGCCGCGGCCGCGGGCACTGCGGGCCGCGACCCCGGCGAGATCACCTTGGTCGCGGTCACGAAGTTCTTCCCGGCCAGCGACGTGCGCATCCTGGCCGACCTCGGCGTGACCGATGTGGGAGAGAACCGCCACCCGGAGGCCGGCGACAAGCGCGCCGAGTGCGGTGACCTCCCGGTGCGCTGGCACTTCATCGGCGGCCTGCAGAGCAACAAGGCCGCGGTCGTCGGCTCGTACGCCGACGTCGTCGAGTCCGTCGACCGGACCAAGCTCGTCACCGCTCTCGACCGCGGCGCCCACGAGGGGTCCCACCCGGTCGACGTGCTCCTGCAGGTGAGCCTCGACCCTCCCGGGCAGGCCGGACGCGCCGGCGCCGATCCGGCCGACCTCCTGACGCTGACCCATGCCGTGGAGTCGGCCGGCATGCTACGCCTGCGCGGCCTGATGGCGGTGGCTCCGCTCGACGAGGACCCACGTGTCGCATTCGCCCGCCTGTCCGCGATCCGCGCGGACTTCGTGGCCGAACGCCCCGGCGCCACCTGGCTTTCGGCCGGCATGAGCGGCGACCTCGAGGCCGCGATCGAGGCCGGGGCGACACACGTGCGTGTCGGCTCGGCAATCCTCGGTGCACGTCCGCACATCGAGTAGCGTCACAACCACCCAGAGGCCTGAGCAGGGCATCGGAACGAAAAGGTTGGATCCCATGAGCGCGATGCGCAAGATCGGCGAGTACCTCGGCCTGCTCGAGGACACCGGCGTCTACGACGACGAGTACGACGAGCAGGGGTACGCCGAGCCCGAGGACTCCCGGCAGTCCGTGCGCCGTACTCCCGTGCCCGCCAAGGCCCAGCCGGCCAAGGGGCAGCCCGCCCCGGTCTCCGACCTCTCCCAGCGCCGCCGCACGGCCGCCCCCGCGCCCGCGACCGGCATCGCGGAGCTGTCGATGATCACCACCCTCCACCCGCGTACCTACAACGAGGCGCGCACGGTCGGTGAGAACTTCCGTGAGGGCATCCCGGTGATCATGAACCTGTCCGAGATGGATGACGCCGACGCCAAGCGCCTGGTCGACTTCGCGGCCGGCCTGGTGTTCGCGACCCGCGGAACGATCGAGCGGGTGACGGCCAAGGTCTTCCTGCTCTCCCCGCCCAACGTGACGGTGGCGGCGGAGGACAAGCAGCGTCTGGTCGAGGGCGGGTTCTTCAACCAGAGCTGAGACCACTACCGTTGACCTGCGGCAACGTCGTAGATGTCCACGCCGTGCGTCGACTCGGGAGTGACCTGGGGGTCAGGTGAGACGCTATTGTTCGATCCGTTGACGTACGTGAAACGCGAAACTAGGAATTGGGTGAGGTCATGCCGCTGACGCCTGAGGACGTGAGCAACAAGCGCTTTACTCCTGTCCGGCTCCGTGAGGGCTATGACATGGGTGAGGTCGACCAGTTCCTCGACGAGGTGGAGGCCGAGCTCGCGCGCCTCACTCGCGAGAACGACGACCTCCGCTCGAAGCTGTCCGCCGCCCAGAGTGGCGCGTCCGAGGCACCGGCAGCCGCGGCGCCCGAGCCGCCGGCCCCCACCCCGGAGCCGGAGCCGGAGCCGGTCGCAGCGGCCCCGGAGCCCGAGCCGGCTCCGACGACGCAGACCCCGGCCATGGGCTCGATCGCCCCGGCCGGAGTGGAGACGATCCGCGTGGAGACGGTCGGCGAGGCCTCCAACGCGGCCGCCCGCCTCCTCGAGCTGGCCAGCCGCAACGCCGACCAGCTGGTCGAGGACGCGAAGGGCGAGGCCGACAAGATCATCGGTGAGGCCCGGACCAAGGCCGAGCGCCTCGAGTCCGAGGCCAAGACCAACGCCGACAAGCTGGAGGCCGACGCTCGCGGCCGGGCCCAGTCGCTCGACAGCGAGACCGCCGAGCGCCGCACCCAGCTCTTCGGCGACCTGGAGAGCGAGCGCGACCGGCTCTCCGCAGACGTCGACAACCTGCGAGCCTTCGAGCGCGAGTACCGCTCGCGGCTCAAGGTGTACTTCAGCCAGCAGCTCGAGGCCCTCGAGAGCTCCGGCTCCGCGGATCCGACGACGCCGGCCTCCCACGACGCGGGCATCGCCCAGCCGAAGCGGCTGCGGTCGGTGCTCGGCGACGACGAGGCCTGAGCCTCACCAGCGCTCGTCCGGACGGCCGGTACCCCACGCGGGGTACCGGCCGTCCGGCCTTCGTCTCCCCCGTGGGGGTGAGGTCGGGACGGCCGTGACGCGGTTGGCGGGTCTTGACCAGCGTGCCTGCTTTGAGTGAGGCCTTCGGTGGATATACCCTCCCCCATCGACGGTGCCGACACCCGACCGCCGACCACGCCCCTCCCGCGTTCGCGCGCGGGTGCCCGGAAGGTTCCTCATGGCTCGCAGCACGACCCGGTCCCTGGCCGGCAAGGCCGCCTCGGCCGCCCGCAAGGTGGTCACCCGGCGGTCTCCCGCGGCCACGACCAAGGGCTCGGCCGCCGCCGCCGAGAAGACCGCGGCGAAGACGACGGCACCGGTGAAGAAGACAGCGGCCGCAGCGAAGGCTCCCGCCAAGAAGGCGCCGGCCAAGAAGGCTCCGGCCGCGAAGGCGCCCGGCCAAGAAGGCCCCGGCCGCGAAGGCCCCGGCCGCGAAGGCGCCGGCCAAGAAGGCCCCGGCCGCGAAGGCGCCCGCCAAGAAGGCCCCGGCCAAGAAGGCTCCGGCCAAGAAGGCGCCGGCCAAGAAGGCCCCGGCCAAGAAGGCGCCCGGCCAAGAAGGCTGCCGGCGACCAAGGCCCCCGCCAAGAAGACCCCGGCGACAAAGACGTCGGCCAGCAAGGCCGCGACCTCCCGACCAGCGAAGAAGGTAGCCACGAGCAAGTCGGCCCCGGCGAAGAAGACAGCCCCCCTGCCACACCGGTCACCAAGGCCGCCACCAGCGGCCCCGGCCAAGGGCCACGGCCGCACAGGGCACGGCCAAGAAGGCGCCGTCGAAGCGCACGGCCGCGCCGTCGAGCTTCCCCGTGCTGCCCGGGGAGAAGCCCTGGACCAAGGCCGAGATCGACGAGGTCCTCTCCGACCTCCGCGGCGACCGCGCCCGGGTGGTCCGCACCCTGACGGCTCAGGAGGAGGAGCTGGCGGGGCTGATGCGCGACGCCGGTGACGGCGCCGGGCACGACCAGGCCGACATGGGCGCCACCAGCTTCGAGCGCGACCAGGAGCTGACTGTCGTCAACAACGAGCGGGAGAAGCTGGCCCAGATCGACCGGGCCCTGGCCCGCATCGCGGACGGCACCTACGGCATCTGCGAGTCCTGCGGCAACCCGATCGGCAAGGGTCGGGCCATGGCGTTCCCGCGTGCCACACTGTGTCTGACATGCAAGCAACGCGAGGAACGTCGCTGACTTCCACCGATCCTGCTGCGACTGGTCCCGAGGAGCCGGGTGCCGAACCGCTCCGAGCCGAGCCAGGTCCGACCTCGTCGTCGAGCCACCGACTGATCTTCGCCGTCGTCGCGGTCACGGCGTACCTGGTCGACCTCGTCACCAAGATCCTCGCCGTGCGCCACCTGACCGAGGGCGACCCGGTCGACGTCGTCGACGGTCTGCTACGCCTCGACCTGGTCCGCAACCCCGGCGCCGCGTTCAGCACCGGCACGTCGTACACCCTGGTGCTGTCGGTGATCGCGCTGGTGGCGGCCGGCGTGGTGATCCGCTTCGGGCGGCGCCTGGGCGACCGCACCTGGGCGGTCGCGCTCGGCTTGCTGCTCGCCGGGGTCTGCGGCAACCTCACCGACCGGATCTTCCGCGACCCGGGCGTCCTGCGCGGGCACGTCGTCGACTTCCTCGAGCTGCCCCACTGGCCGGTCTTCAACGTCGCCGACATGTTGATCGACGCCGCGGTGGTGCTCATCATCATCCAGACCTGGCGGGGGATCGGCATCACCGGCGCCCGTACCACCCGCGGCGACCGGTCGTGACCGGCTCGCCGGAGCAACGGGTCGTCACGGTCCCGGACGGTCTGGCGGGGGAGAGGCTCGACTCCGCGATGGCCCGGATGTTCGGCCTGTCCCGCACCCGCGCCGCCGCGCTGATCGCCGACGGCCACGTCGAGGTCGACGGGCGGACGGCCGGCAAGAGCGACCGCGTGCATGCCGGAGCGATGCTCGACGTGACGATCCCCTCGGTGGCCGACCCGCTCGAGGCCGAGCCGGAGCTGGTCGAGGGGATCCGGATCATCCACGACGACGACTCGATCGTGGTGCTCGACAAGCCGGTCGGCATCGCCGTCCACCCCTCACCGGGGTGGACCGGCCCGACGGTGGTGGGCCACCTGGCCGCGGCTGGGTTCCGGATCGCGACCAGCGGTGCCTCCGAGCGGCAGGGGATCGTGCAGCGGCTCGACGTCGGCACGTCCGGTGTGATGGTGATCTGCAAGGGTGAGCGCGCCTACTCCGTGCTGAAGAACGCCTTCCGGCACCGCACGGTCGACAAGGTCTACCACGCCCTCGTGCAAGGGCATCCCGATCCCTTGAGCGGCACGATCGACGCCCCGATCGGGCGACATCCGCGGGCCGACTACAAGTTCGCGGTGATGGCCGACGGCCGCCACAGCGTCACGCACTACGAGACCCTCGAGGCCCACCGCTTCGCCTCGCTGCTCGAGGTGCACCTGGAGACCGGGCGCACCCATCAGATCCGCGTCCACATGAGCGCCCTGAAGCATCCGTGCGTGGGCGACCTGACGTACGGCGCCGACCCGACGCTGTCGAAGCGGGTCGGGCTGGAGCGCCAGTGGCTGCACGCCGTACGACTGGGGTTCGAGCATCCCGACACCGGCGAGCACGTGGAGTACGTGTCGACGTACCCCGCCGACCTGGCCCACGCGCTCGAGGTGATCCGTGACTCCGACTGACCCGGCCGACGTCACCGTCCGGATGGGCACGGCCGCGGACGCGCGCGCCCTGGCGGACCTCTACTCAGAGGCTCGCCGGGCGGCCGTGCCGCAGATGCCGCCGTCGGTGCACACCGACGCGGAGCACCGCGACTACTACGCGCGACAGCTCGGTGAGGACGAGATCACGGTCTGGGTGGCCGAAGCGGACGGCGATCCGCTCGGGTTCGCGATGTGCACGCCGACCTTCCTCGACGGCCTCTACGTCCGGCCCGACCTCAAGGGCCGGGGCATCGGCTCGCTCCTGCTCGACGTGGTCGAGGCGACCCATCCCGACGGCTACGAGCTGTGGGTGTTCGAGAGCAACATCGGAGCCCAGCGGCTCTACCGGCGGCGCGGCTTCGTCGTCGTCGAGCGGACCGACGGGGCGGGCAACGAGGAGAAGGCGCCCGACCTGCGGATGGCCTGGCGCGGGTGAAACCCGGATCCGGGTGGACGGTGGGGGGTCGCTACGACGGCGCGCTGGTCGTCCGGGTGGCCGGTGGTCGCCGTCGTACCAGCGCAATTGCGCCGGTTTGGCAGGTGGATGGCCGTTGTGGCTGTCGTTGCGGCGCAATTGCGCCCGAACAGCAACCCGCAGGCCGCTCAGAAGGGGCCGAGCACGCCTGAGCTCGCCTCAGGCGAGCAGCGATCCGGGCTGCTCGCGGGTGAGCCGTACGCCGACGCGGCACCACAGGACCGGCAGGGTCACGGCGGCTCGGCGTGCCCACAGCCGTACGTCCTGACCCAGGAACGCCAGGCCCACCGCGGCCGAGAGCGTCAGGAAGTCGGCGTCGAGCAGGAGGCCCACCGCCGCGGGATCGGCGGCGAGCAGCGAGACCACGGTGGCGGCGCCGATCACGAGGAGCAGCGGTCGCCACGGCCGCCGGTGACGCGTGGCTGTTCGGGTGCGGGGTCGTCTCACGTCCACCGACAGTAGCTCTCCACGCCGGGCGGGCGCGCCGCGCGCCGCGCGGCCGAACGGGAGTGGGGCGCGGGCGGGCAGCGGGACCGTGCACTGAGCCACCGCCGGAGGGAAGCGGTGCACGCGCAACCGTCGCCCGGCCGCCGAGTCCGACCTGGCCACGGTCCCGAACACCTGCTCTCCCGGTGCACTGAGCAGTCGTCTCGGTGCAGCCAGCCGCGGCGTGCCCCGACGACGGCCCCTGCGCGCTCGGAACCGGCCATGATGGGCCCATGAGCGTGCTCGCGGTGTTCGCCCACCCCGACGACGAGTCCCTGGCCTCGGGCGGCCTCCTCGCGCGGCACGCGGCCGGAGGTGAGCGGACCGCGGTGGTGACACCCACCTGGGCCGCCGACACGCGTCGTACGACGGAGCTCGCCGAGGCGCTGCGGATCCTCGGGGCGGGCGACCCGCGGCTGCTCGGCTACGCCGATGCGGGGGTGCCCGAGTCGGCACCGGGTCGCCCGCGCTGGGTCGACGTACCGCTCGACGAGGCGATCGGCGGGCTGGTCCGCCACATCCGCGAGCTCCGTCCGGACCTCGTGGTCACCCATGACGCGTACGGCGGGGTGACGGGGCACGCCGACCACCGGCACACCCACCGGGTGACGGTGCTCGCAGTTCAGGCGGCTGGTCTCGAGCACCTGTACCCGGAGTCGGGGCCGCCCTGGCGACCGCGCGAGATGTACCTGGCGACCCATCCCCACTCGATGCTGCCGGTCCTGTCGGAGATCATCGGACCGCGCAAGGCCGCCTGCACGGTCCCCGACCGCGAGGTGACCGACCGCCTCGACGTCACGCCCTGGCTGGACGCCAAGGTCGCCGCCGTCCTGGCGCACCGCACCGAGGTCGAGCGCGGCGCGCTGCCAGGACTGGTCGCCGACGTGTCCCCGGAGGTCCGAGCACGGCTCCTGTCGGTCGAGTACTACACGCGCTGGAGCACGATCCCGTGCACGGCGGGGTCCTGACCGTGGTCTACTGCATCGCCCCACCCCTGCGACCGTCGAGGTCCTCCGATGCCCACACCTGAGCCGTCCCCATCGGACCACCTGTTCGAGGGGCTCACCTACGGCCGTGCCAAGAACGCGTTCTGGCTCGGCTTCTTCTCCCTCTTCTGCTTCGGCTTCCTGACCGGGATCCCGGCGATCTTCGTGGGCGCCCAGGCGCTGAGCGAGATCAAGGCATCCGACGGGCGGCTGATCGGCCGGGGTACGGCCTGGCTGGGAGTCGTCCTCGGGACGATCGGCACGCTGGCGGCCGCCAGCCTCCTCGGTCACCGGAGGTGGTGAGGGGTCGGCCTGTCGTGCCGCTCAGCGCACCGCCTTCTTCAC
Source organism: uncultured Actinomycetota bacterium (assembly GCA_963805345.1). Lineage (GTDB taxonomy): Bacteria > Actinomycetota > Actinomycetes > Propionibacteriales > Nocardioidaceae > Nocardioides. Next base: position 104,019 of record CAWDUA010000014.1, on the reverse strand, counting down.
CAGCGCGACGACCTTCTTCTCCACGGCCGGGGTCCACTCGACCAGCGCGTACGACGTCGCCCACAGGTCGCCGTCGTCGAGGCTCGCTGCGTCCTGGAAGCCGAGGGTGGAGTAGCGGTACTTGAACTTGCCGGAGTCCTGGAAGAACAGCACGACCTTGCCGTCCTCGTTGGCGTAGGCCGGCATCCCGTACCAGGTCTTCGGGGACAGGCCGGGAGCCGTCGTGGTCACGGCCACATGGACGCGCTCGGCGAGCGCGCGGTCGTCGGGCGCCATCTTCGCGATGGCGTCGACGACGTCCTGCAGGCCGTCGGCCTTCTTGGCTCCCTTCTTCCCCTCCGCGCGCAGCTCGGCGGCCCGCTGCTTCATGGCGGCCCGCTCCTCGGCGCTGAAGCCGTCGGACGTGGGGGTGCTGGTGCTCTCGGCGGACATGCTCGGGTTCCTTCCGACACGGGATCCGGCGCGGAGCCGGCCTTCGACGAAGAGGCTAGGCGGGCTCGCGCCAGCGTGCTTCTCGATTCCTGACCGACCGGTCCGGCAGAGGCGATCGTCGTACGCCGAGACTGTCGGTGTGCCCTGTCACGATCGGGTCGGTGGTCGCGTAGGCTGGCGCTCTTCCCCCAGCTGGTCCGTCCAGGCCGTGTGTCTCGCCTGCCGACCTCCTGATCGTCGACCGCGCAGCAACCGCTGAGGAGGACCTCCCCGCCCATGCCGTCAGGGTCCGACTTCGTCCACCTCCATGTGCACACCGAGTACTCCATGCTCGACGGCGCCGCCCGGCTCGACGACCTCTTCGCCCGCACCGGCGAGCTCGGCATGAGCAGCATCGCGATGACCGACCACGGCAACGTGTTCGGCGCCTACGACTTCTACGCCAAGGCGACCGCGGCCGGCATCAAGCCGATCATCGGGATGGAGGCCTACCTCACGCCCGACACCAGCCGCTTCGAGAAGAAGCGGGTCCGGTGGAACGACGGCGGCGACGACGACGTCAGCGGCTCGGGCGCCTACACCCACATGACGCTGCTGTCGGAGTCGACCGCGGGCATGCACAACCTGTTCCGGCTCTCCAGCCGCGCCAGCATGGAGGGCTACTACTACCAGCCGCGCGCCGACCGCGAGCTCCTCGCCGAGTACTCCGCGGGCCTGATCGGGACCACCGGCTGCCCCTCGGGCGAGGTCCAGACCTGGCTGCGCATCGGCGACTACGCCAAGGCCCGACAGTCCGCGGCCGACTTCCAGGACATCCTGGGGCGCGACAACTACTTCATCGAGCTGATGGACCACGACCTGGCCATCGAGAAGCGGGTCCGCGACGGGCTGCTCCAGCTCAGCAAGGACCTCGCGATCCCGGTGATCGCGACCAACGACTCCCACTACGTCAACCGTGAGGACGCTCCCGCCCACGAGCACCTGCTCTGCGTCTCGTCCGGGTCGGTGATGAGTGACCCGAAGCGCTTCCGCCTCGACGGCGACGGCTACTACATCAAGTCCGCGGCAGAGATGCGCGAGCTGTGGGAGCACAAGCACGGCATGAAGGAGGCGTGCGACAACACCCTGTTGATCGCCGAGCGTTGCGAGGTCAGCTTCACCGAGGGCAACGGCACCTTCATGCCCCGCTTCCCGGTCCCGGCGGGCGAGACCGAGGAGACCTGGTTCCGGAGCGAGGTCGAGACCGGCCTGCGCCACCGCTATCCCGGCGGGGTCCCCCAGGCGGCGCGCGAGCGGGCCGACTTCGAGGTCGGCGTCATCCTCCAGATGGGGTTCCCGGGCTACTTCCTGGTCGTCGCCGACTTCATCAACTGGGCCAAGGACAACGGCATCCGGGTCGGTCCGGGCCGCGGCTCCGGCGCCGGTTCGATCTGCGCCTACGCGATGCGGATCACCGACCTCGACCCACTCGAGCACGGCTTGATCTTCGAGCGCTTCCTCAATCCCGAGCGTGTCTCGATGCCCGACTTCGACATCGACTTCGACGAGCGTCGGCGTGCCGAGGTGATCCGCTACGTCACCGAGAAGTACGGCGAGGACCGGGTCTCGATGATCGTCACCTACGGCACCATCAAGGCCAAGCAGGCCGTCAAGGACTCCAGCCGGATCCTCGGCTACCCGTTCGCGATGGGTGACCGCATCACCAAGGCCATGCCGGCCGCGGTGATGGGCAAGGACATCCCGCTCAAGCAGATCTTCGACCCTCAGCACAAGCGCTACGGCGAGGGCGGCGAGTTCCGCTCCCTCTACGAGGCCGACCACGACGTCAAGACCGTCGTCGACACCGCGATCGGCCTGGAGGGCCTCAAGCGTCAGTGGGGGGTGCACGCAGCCGGCGTGATCATGTCGAGCGAGCCCCTGCTCGACATCATCCCGCTGATCCGCCGGCCTCAGGACGGCGCGATCATCACCCAGTTCGACTACCCGATGTGCGAGCACCTCGGCCTGATCAAGATGGACTTCCTGGGGCTGCGCAACCTCACGATCCTCGACGACGCCCTGGCCAACATCGAGCGCAACCGTGGCGAGAAGCTGATCGTCGAGGATCTCGCCCTCGACGACGCCGCCGCCTACCAGCTGCTCGCGCGCGGCGACACCCTGGGCGTCTTCCAGCTCGACGGCGGTGCGATGCGCAGCCTCCTGAGGCTGATGCGCCCCGACAGCTTCGCCGACATCTCGGCGGTTCTCGCCCTCTACCGCCCGGGACCGATGGGCGCCGACTCCCACACCAACTACGCCCTGCGCAAGAACGGCCGGCAGGAGATCACCGCGATCCACCCCGAGCTCGAGGAGCCGCTCGCGGAGATCCTGGAGCCGACGTACGGCCTGATCGTCTACCAGGAGCAGGTCCTGGCCATCGTCCAGAAGGTCGCCGGCTACTCCCTCGGTCAGGCCGACCTGCTGCGCAAGGCGATGGGCAAGAAGAAGCGCGAGATCCTCGACGCGGAGTACGTCCCGTTCGAAGCGGGCATGTCGGCCAACGGCTACTCCCGGGCCGCGGTCAAGGCGCTGTGGGACATCCTGGTGCCGTTCTCCGACTACGCCTTCAACAAGGCCCACACGGCGGCCTACGGGCTGGTGTCGTACTGGACGGCCTACCTCAAGGCGCACTACCCCCAGGAGTACATGGCTGCGCTGCTGACGTCGGTCAAGGACGACAAGGACAAGTCGGCGATCTACCTCAACGAGTGCCGCCGGATGAAGATCCAGGTGCTCCCACCCGACGTCAACGAGTCGGAGGCGACCTTCACGCCGGTCGGCGGTGACATCCGGTTCGGCCTCACCGCGATCCGCAACGTCGGTGCGAACGTCGTCGACCGGATCGTCGAGGCCCGGCAGGAGGCGGGTCGGTTCACCGACTTCAACGACTTCATGGCCAAGGTGCCGGCCCTGGTCTGCAACAAGCGGGTCATCGAGTCGCTGGTCAAGGGTGGCGCGTTCGACGAGATGGGTCACGGGCGGCGGGCGCTGGTCGCGATCCACGAGCAGGCGGTCGACCAGTACGTCGAGACCAAGCGCAACGAGGCCATCGGCCAGGACTCCCTGTTCGGCGGCCTCGACGACGAGGACTCCGGCTTCGGGATGGCGATCGCCGTCCCCGAGATCGACGAGTGGGACAAGATGACCCTGCTCGGCCACGAGCGGGAGATGCTCGGCCTCTACGTCTCCGATCACCCGCTGCTCGGCCTCGAGCACCTGCTCGCCGGAGCCAGCGACTGCAGCATCGGCCAGCTGATGCTCGACGAGGAGCGCCCCGACGGCAGCCCGATCACCGTCACCGGCCTGATCACGTCCGTACAGCGCAAGATCACCAAGAAGGGCGACACCTGGGCCGTGGTCACCGTCGAGGACCTCGACGGCGCGATCGACGTGCTCCTCTTCCCCGGCACCTACCAGCTCGCCGGCAGCCTGCTCGCCGAGGACGCGATCGTCACCGTGCGCGGCAAGCTGTCGCGCAGCAAGGACCAGCCCGAGATCCGCGGCGAAGAGGTCACCCTGCCCGACCTCACCGACGACCGCACCGGCCCGGTGGTGGTGAGCATGCCGATCACCCGGTGCACCCCGCCGGTGGTCGACCAGCTCAAGGAGGTCCTGCGCACCCATCCGGGCGTGACGGAGGTCCACCTGCGCCTGCTGGGTCGCCAGCAGACCACGGTGATGCGGGTCGACGACCGACTGCGGGTGGCGGCCGGCGCGCCCTTGTTCGCCGACCTGAAGCAGCTTCTCGGCCCGGGGTGCCTGAGCGGATGAGCGAGGAGGACGCATCCCAGGACCTGCGCCGCTCGATCCTCCTGACGATCGCTGTGGTGCTCGCCTATGTCGTCGTCGGTGCCCTCGCCGGGGTGGTCTGGGAGCGGCTGTGGAGCCCGCCCACCCAGGTGGTGCAGCAGCACCGGCTCTACTACACCGACTACGCCTCGCTTCGCCGCGTCTTCTCCGGCACCGGCCTCTACGCCCTCGTGTCCGCCGTCGCCAGCGCGCTCGTGGCGCTCGGGGCGGCGCTCCTGACCCGCCGTCGTGAGCTGCTGACGCTGGGCGCGGTGATCGTCGGCTCGCTCGCCGCTGCCTACACGATGCACGAGGTCGGGGTGGCGCTCGGCCCCGCCGACCCGGCGAAGCTGGCCGCGGTCGCCGCCGACGGCACCCGCCTCGCGGGTCGGCTCGAGGTCAACGGCAAGACCCCCTACCTGGTGTGGCCGATGGTCTCGCTGTTCGTCCTGTCCCTGGTCTTCTTCGCCGCCCCCGCCGCCCGGACCCGCCGCGCAGGCGTGGACGCAGCGAGCGAACCTGCGGAAGCGGACGTGGCGGAGCCCTCGGCGGGATAGGCTCCCGCGGCAAGCGCCGTCGGGCGCGCAGGTCACGGGGAGCACCACCATGTCTGATGAGCAGCCGTCCGCCGGCATGCCCGAGTACCTCGACTCCGCCGGCGGTAGCCCGGCGCAGTCCGCCACCGGGATGGGCGAGGCGCCCGCCGGCGGCCGGAGCCGACGTACGACGTGGCTCGTGGGTGGCGGCCTGGTCGGCCTGCTGCTGGTCGGCGGCGGCGCGTGGGCTGCGCTGTCCTTCTTCCAGCAGGGCTCCCAGCCCGCCGAGGCCCTCCCGTCGACCACGATCGCCTACGCGAGCATCGACCTCGACCCCAGCGGCAGCCAGAAGATCGACGCCTTCCGCACCCTCAACAAGTTCCCTGCGTTCCAGGACGAGGTCGGCATCCACAGCGTCGACGACGTCCGCGAGAAGCTCGGCGACGAGCTGATCACGGGCCTCGGCTGCGACGGGCTCACCTTCGACGACGACATCGACCCGTGGCTGGGCGACCGCGCCGCGGTCGCCGCGGTCGACACCGGCGGGGCGAGGCCCGCTCCCATCTGGGTGGTGCAGGTCACGGACGACGGCAAGGCCGAGGACGCGCTGCAGAAGCTCGTCGCGTGCGGCGGGTCGACGGACGTGTTCTACGACGTGCACGACGGGTGGGCGATCCTCGCCGAGTCGCAGAAGACCGTCGACGACGTCGTGTCCGAGGCCGACCAGGCCAGTCTTGCCGACGACCCGACGTACCAGAAGTGGACCAAGGCCGTCGGCGACTCCGGCGTCGTCAGCATGTACGCCGCCCCGGCCGCCGGCGACTACCTCGCCGACCAGCTGGGCGCCCTCCAGGGCGCGTTCGGCGGGCTGCCTCTCGGCCGCACCGACGTGCAGAGCGCGACGGGCTCCGCGCAGAGCGCGGCCTACCACTCGAGGCTGACCGTCCACGACGACGGCACGCTCGACCAGGTCCTGAAGGACTTCCAGGGCGCCGCGGCCACCATTCGCTTCACCGGAGACGGTCTCGAGCTGGCCACGGCCGGCGACCCGGCCCTCTCCCAGGCCGGCTCCACCAGCGACCAGGGCGGCACGGTCGTCCAGAACCTGCCCGACGACACTGCGGCGGCGCTCGGCGTCGGGCTGAGGCCGGGCTGGGTGACCCGGATCGCCGACCGGTTCGCGTCGTACTCCGGGACCGCGAGCGGCCAGGAGCTGCTCGACCAGCTCGGCCGGGCGTCGGGGCTCGACCTGCCGGGCGACGTCGAGACGCTGCTCGGGTCCTCGGTCGCCCTGTCGATCAGCAGGGACTTCGACTACCAGGACGCAGCCAGGTCGGACGACGGCAACGGGGTACCGGTGGCGGTCACCGTCAAGGGCGATCCGGCCGCCATCGAGCAGGTCCTCGCGAAGCTGCGGGCCCAGGCCCACGGCAGCGTGGCCACGCTGGGCTCGGACACGTCCGGCGACCTGGTCGCGATCGGGCCGACGGTGGCCTACCGGCAGCAGATCCTGGCCGGTGGCCACCTCGGCGACACCGATGGCTTCCGTGCGGTCGTGCCGGACGCGGGACACGCCAGCCTGGTCCTCTACGTCGACCTGGACAGCCTGGACGACCTCGTCTCGCAGGTGTCGGCCGGCGACCAGGAGGTGGCCGACAACCTGAAGCCCCTGCAGGCCTTCGGCTTCTCGGTCTGGACCGACGGCGACGTCGCCCGTACCTCGCTCAAGGTCTCGACGGACTGATCGACGCCGCTGGTCGAGCGTGTCCGGACCCGGCGACGGTGCCTGAGGCCCCAGGCACCGTCGCCGGGTCTCGACACGCGGTCACGACCTCGTTCCTCGGTCGTGCGCTTGCTCGACCTTCGCCGGCGACGCCCGGTCCTCGTGCCTCGGACCCGGCTGCCGGCTCTAGTTGGGGGACCAGCGGGTGCGGGCGATCTCCGTCGCGGGGAGGGACGGGAAGACGCGCATGGTGCGCAGCTCCGTCCGGATCACGTCGGTGACCATCCGCAGCCGGCCGGTGGCGTCCTGCGCCTCGAGCAGCGCCTGCCGCTGCGAGAGGCTGAGGGGCGCGAGCGCGGCGAGCGCCCAGGAGAGGTACGTCGGGTCCTGCGGCAGGTCGCCGCTCGGCGGCTCGCGGTCGATGTCGAGCAGCGCGTCGCGGTAGGCGTCGTACACGAGTCGCGCCTCCTCGTCCACGTCGGCGGGGATGTTCTCGGCGTGCTCCTGCAGATGTGTGACGTGGCCGACCGGGTAGGCACCGCTGGTGTCGAGCCGCTCCAGCTCGATCCGGTCGAGGCCGACCGCGACCAGCTCGAAGGTACCGTCCGGAAAGGCCTCGACCTCGGTCATCTTGACCCGGCAGCCGACCCGGAACAGCCACTGCGCCCCGTGGTCGCCGACCTCGTAGCCCTCGCGGATGCCGACCGACCCGAAGACGCGCTCGGTCGGGTCGTCGACGCGGAGCAGGTGGTGGACCAGCGCCCGGTACCGATCCTCGAAGACCCGGAGGGGCACGCTCATCCCCGGGAACAGCACGGAGTTCAGCGGGAACATCGGGAGCGTGTCGCCCATGGAGGCAGCCTAGCTATCAACCGGCGGTCGAGACCGTCGACTCGCGCGCACGGGCGTTGCACCGCTGGCTGGCGCCGTCCACGTCCGGCTCCGCCGGAGGTGGGCCGGCCTCACTCGACCTAGAATCAGGGGCGTGCCTGAGTCCCTGATCCGTCGGATAGACCTGCGCGGCGCCGGGGCGCCGGTGGACTACCGCGTCGTCGTACCCCGGGCGGAGTTCGACGTGGACGCGGCGCTCGAGGTCGTGCGTCCGATCAGCGAGGCCGTCCGGGCGCGCGGGGTCGATGCCATCGCGGAGTTCTCCCTGCGGTTCGACGGCGTGGCTCCCGAGCACCTCCGGGTCCCCGCCGCCGCCCTGACCGAGGCTCTCGACAGCCCTCGACCCCGACGTGCGGGCCGGCCTCGAGGAGTCGATCCGGCGGCTCCGGACCACCTGCGAGGCGGAGCTGGAGCCGGAGGTCGTCACCGACCTGGGGCCCGGGGCGCGCGTCACCCACCGCTTCCTGCCGATCCGCCGCGTCGGCCTCTACGTCCCCGGTGGCCTGGCGCCACTGGTCTCCAGCGTGGTGATGAACGCGGTCCCCGCGCAGGTCGCCGGCGTGGAGTCGATCGCCCTGGCCAGCTCCCCGCGGAAGGAGCACGGTGGCCTGCCGGAGCCGACGATCCTGGCCGCCTGCGCCCTGCTCGGGATCGACGAGGTGTACGCCGTCGGCGGGGCCCAGGCGATCGCGATGTTCGCCCATGGTGCGGGGGAGTGCGAGCCGGTCGACCTCGTCACCGGACCCGGCAACATCTACACCGTCGCCGCGAAGCGACTGCTCAAGGGCGTCGTCGGCATCGACGCCGAGGCCGGCCCGACCGAGATCGCGATCCTCGCCGACGACACCGCCGAGGCGGCGTACGTCGCGGCCGACCTGATCAGCCAGGCCGAGCACGACCCGGCCGCGGCCAGCGTGCTGGTCACCTCGTCCGAGAGACTGGCCGACGACGTCGAGGCCGAGCTGGACAAGCAGGTCTTCGCGACCCGGCACACCGACCGGATCCGAGCCGCCCTCGGCGGGCAGCAGTCGGGCATCGTGCTCGTCGACGACGTCGAGCAGGGCCTGGCCGTGGTCGACGCCTACGCCGCGGAACACCTCGAGATCCAGACCGAGCGCGCGGCCGAGGTGGCCGCTCGGGTGCGCAACGCCGGCGCCGTCTTCGTCGGCCCCTTCGCTCCTGTCTCGCTCGGCGACTACTGCGCCGGCTCCAACCACGTGCTGCCGACGGCCGGCTGCGCCTGCCACTCCTCGGGCCTGTCCGTGCGCGCGTTCCGCAAGGCGGTCCACGTCGTCGACTACGACCGCGCCGCGCTCGCCGAGGTCGCCGACCACGTCGTGACCCTGGCCGGCGCGGAGGACCTGCCGGGACACGGTGAGGCCGTCACGATCCGGTTCGGTCGATGAGCCCCCTCCCGCTGCGGGAGGAGCTGCGTGGACTGGAGCCCTACGGCGCCCCGCAGCTCGACGTCCCGGTCCGGCTCAACGTCAACGAGAACCCCTACCCGCCGTCGGCGGCCGTGGTCGCCGACATCGGGCGGGCGGTCGGCGAGGCGGCTCGGGAGCTGAACCGCTACCCCGACCGCGAGTTCGTCGCGCTGCGCGAGGAGCTCGCGTCCTACCTCGGCCACGGCATCACGCCGGACCAGGTCTGGGCCGCGAACGGCTCGAACGAGGTGATGCTGCACCTGCTGCAGGCCTTCGGCGGACCCGGACGACTCGCGCTGAGCTTCGCGCCGACGTACTCGATGTATCCCGAGTACGCCCGCGACACCCACACCGCGCTGGGAGGTGGGGCACCGCGAGGAGGACTTCACCCTCGATCCCGACCGCGCGGTGGCGCTGGTCCGCGCGCGGCGACCACACGTCGTACTCCTGCCGTCGCCGAACAACCCCACCGGCACCGCCCTGGCGCCCGAGGTGGTCTCGGCGCTGTGCGAGGAGCTCGACGAGGGGCTGCTGGTGGTCGACGAGGCGTACGCCGAGTTCCGTCGTGCCGGCACGCCGAGCGCGTTGGAGCTCCTGCCGCGCCACCGCAACCTCGTGGTCACGCGCACGATGAGCAAGGCGTTCGCGCTCGCCGGTGCCCGCGTCGGCTACCTCGCGGCCGCGCCGGAGGTCTGCGACGCGCTGCGCGTCGTACGCCTGCCCTATCACCTCTCGGCCGTGACCCAGGCCGTCGCGCGGGCTGCGCTGCGGCACGCCGACGAGCTGCTCGGTGCGGTCGAGGACCTGCGGGCCGAGCGCGACGAGACGGTCGACTGGCTCCGAGCGCAGGGCTGGACGGTGGCCGACAGCGACGCCAACTTCGCGTTGTTCGGGACCTTCCCCGACCGGCACGCGGTCTGGCAGGGGCTGCTCGACCGGGGGGTGCTCGTGCGCGAGACCGGACCGGACGGGCTGGCTGCGCGTCTCCATCGGGACCGGCCCGGAGATGGCAGCATTCAGGGACGCACTCACCTCGGTGACGGAGACGACGGAGGCAGCACCATGACCCGCACGGCGATCGTGGACCGCGAGACCAAGGAGTCCAAGGTCCACGTCGAGGTCGACCTCGACGGGTCGGGCCGCTCCGACGTCACCACCGGGGTCGGGTTCTTCGACCACATGCTCGGCTCGTTCGCGCGGCACGCGCTGGTGGACCTGACCGTGACCACCGACGGCGACACCCACATCGACGCCCACCACACGGTGGAGGACACCGCCATCGCGCTCGGCGAGGCGCTCCGGGAGGCGCTGGGCGACAAGCACGGCATCCGCCGGTTCGGCGACGCGCTGGTGCCGCTCGACGAGGCCCTCGTCCAGTGCGCGGTCGATGTCTCCGGGCGCCCCTACTGCGTCCACACCGGCGAGCCGGACGGGCAGGCGTACGTCGTGATCGGCGGTGACTACGCCGGGTCCCTGACCCGCCACGTCTTCGAGACCCTCGCGTCCCACGCCCAGGTGGCGGTGCACGTCCGGGTCCTCTCGGGCCGCGATCCCCACCACCTGGTCGAGGCGCAGTTCAAGGCGTTCGCCCGGGCGTTGCGCAACGCGGTCGCACTCGACCCGCGCGAGACGGGCGTCCCCTCCACCAAGGGCACTCTTTGAGCAAGAGCGTCGTCGTCCTGGACCACGGGTCGGGCAACGTCCGCTCCGCGGTGCGTGCGCTGGAGCGCGCGGGGGCCTCCGTCGAGCTGACCGCGGACCGTGCGGCGGCCGAGGGGGCCGACGGGCTCGTCGTACCCGGGGTCGGGGCGTTCGCCTCGTGCATGGCCGCTCTGCGTGCCGTGCACGGTCCGCGCACCATCGGTCGACGGCTGGCAGGTGGCCGGCCGGTGCTGGGGATCTGCGTCGGCATGCAGGTGCTGTTCGCGCGCGGCGTCGAGCACGGGGTCGAGACGGTGGGCTGCGACGAGTGGCCCGGCGTGGTCGAGCGGCTGCAGGCCCCGGTCGTGCCCCACATGGGCTGGAACACCCTCGAGGTACCCGAGGGCTCGCGGCTCTTCGCAGGGGTCGAGGACGAGCGCTTCTACTTCGTCCACTCCTACGCCGTCCGGTCGTGGGACCTGGTCACCGACGGCCACACCGCCGCACCGGTGGTGACCTGGGCCGAGCACGGGGGCGACCGGTTCGTCGCCGCGGTCGAGAACGGACCCCTCACCGCGACCCAGTTCCATCCCGAGAAGTCCGGCGACGCCGGCGCCGCCCTGCTCCGCACCTGGGTGGAGGGGCTGTGAGGTGGTGCTGTCGGGATACCCGGCTCGCCGGGGATCCCTGCGCTTCTCAGCCGTTGCAACACCCGATAAGTGCAGGAGTGCCTACGTCGTGGTGCCGGTGGGGCTGGTGGGGCGAGCGGCCGCGAGATCGGTGAGGATCGAGCGATGAGCAAGGAGCGCGCGCGCCGGCGCGCCGAACGCGAGCAGGAGGCGGCCCTCAAGGCCGCGGCGCGCCAGCGCGAGGCCGAGCGGAGGGCTCGCACCCGGGCGCGCAGGAACGCTGTGGCGGGATGGGTACCGCGACCGCGTCTCCAGCCCGGGGTGCTCGCGGCGCGACGGCGCACCGAGCTGATGGCGACGTTCGGCCTGCTCCTCCTGCTGAACCTGCTGGTCTGGCTCGTGCGCCCCGACTGGGCTGCCCGCCTGGGCGCGCTGCTGGTCAGCGCGATCGTGTTCCCCGTCGTGCGACTGATGATGCAGCGCCGATGACCGGCGACTCGCTCCTCGTCGTCGTGACCGGGCCGCTCGAGGCCGCCCCGGTCGCCGTCGCACTCGCCGAGCGGCTGGGATGTGCGCATGTGTCGCTCGGACGGATCGAGGACGAGCTCGCCGTCGACGCCGAGGACACGCCGCGGGCGTGGCTCCGGTACGACGCGGAGCAGGAGGTCGTGCGCCGCCTGAAGGAGTTCGCCGGAGCGGCCGTCCTGGACCTCGCGGTCGAGCCACCGCTCGAGGGGGAGCGGATCATGGCGCTCGTGCGCGGCTGGTGGCACGACGTGGTCGAGGTGAGGTGCGAGGCACCCGGCCGGCGGTACGACGCGTGGGGTGCGCCGCGGACCGTCGTCCTCGACGCCAGCCGGCCGCTCGCGGTGGGCGAGATCGTGGCCGTCGTGCGGCGTGAGACGGCACACCGGCACCGCGCCCACACCCCTCGATAGGGTCGGCGCCGTGTCGGACCACCTCGAGCTTCTCCCCGCCGTCGACGTCGCGGACGGACAGGCTGTGCAGCTCGTCCAGGGGGTCGCGGGCTCGGAGAAGCGCTTCGGGGATCCCGTGGAGGCCGCTCTGCGCTGGCAGCAGGCCGGGGCGGAGTGGATCCATCTGGTCGACCTCGACGCGGCGTTCGGGCGCGGCCACAACCGCGAGCTGCTGGCGGCGATCGTCGGCCGACTCGACATCCGCGTCGAGCTGAGCGGCGGCATCCGCGACGACGACTCCCTCGCGGCCGCGATGGCCACCGGCTGCCGCCGGGTCAACATCGGCACGGCCGCACTCGAGCAACCCGCGTGGTGCGCGGCCGCCATCGCCGAGTGGGGCGACCGGGTGGCGGTGGGTCTCGACGTGCGGGGTCGGACGCTGGCCGCGCGCGGCTGGACCCGCGAGGGCGGTGACCTCTACGAGGTGCTGGCACGACTCGACGGCGAGGGGTGCGCCCGCTACGTCGTCACCGACGTGAACAAGGACGGCATGCTCCAGGGCCCGAACCTCCAGCTCCTGCAGGACGTCTGCGGCGCGACCGAACGACCGGTCGTGGCCAGCGGTGGCATCACCGAGCTGGTCGATGTCGAGGCCCTGATGGACCTGGTCCCGGTCGGCGTCGAGGGCGCCATCATCGGCACCGCGCTCTACGAGGGGCGCTTCGCGCTCGCCGACGCCCTGACCCTCACCCGGGGCGACGAGCGGTGACGCTCGCCGTCCGGGTGATCCCGTGCCTCGACGTCGACGCGGGCCGGGTCGTGAAGGGCGTGAACTTCCGCGACCTCCGCGATGCCGGTGACCCGGTCGAGCTGGCGACGGAGGTACGACGCCGAGGGCGCCGACGAGCTGACCTTCCTCGACATCTCGGCCTCCCACCAGGGTCGGGCGACGACGCTCGAGATCGTCTCCCGCACGGCCGAGGAGGTCTTCATCCCGCTGACCGTGGGCGGGGGCGTGGCCGGGGTCGACGACGTCGACCGTCTGCTGCGGGCCGGCGCCGACAAGGTCGCGGTCAACACCGCCGCGATCCATCGCCCGGAGCTCGTGGCGGAGATCGCGGACCGCTTCGGCAACCAGGTCCTCGTGCTGTCGCTCGACGCCCGTCGCGCGCCCGGCACCGACTCGGGGTTCGAGGTGACCACCCATGGCGGTCGCAAGGCGGCCGGCCTGGACGCCATCGCCTGGGCCACCCGCGCGGTCGAGCTGGGTGCCGGCGAGATCCTCCTCAACGCCATGGACGCCGACGGCACGCAGTCGGGCTTCGACCTCGACCTGGTCCGACTCGTCCGCGCGGCGGTGTCGATCCCGGTCATCGCCTCGGGCGGCGCGGGTGCGGCCTCGGACTTCGCACCCGCGGTGGACGCCGGCGCGGACGCCGTCCTGGCGGCTACGGTCTTCCACTTCGGCACCGTGTCGATCGCCGAGGTGAAGTCCGCGCTCGCGGACGCCGGGCATCCGGTCCGCTGAACCACGTGAGACCCCCGTCGGGTCTTCCGCCCGGGCGGTGTCTGTCCGACACTGTGCCGGTGACCTGGCCACGGTTTCGTCGCCGGCAGGTCTCGGGCAGCTCCGACGAGTGCACTGCCGTCCCCGACGGCGAGCCGTCCGCTGCGCTCGAGGCGAGACGTCTCGAGGAGGCCCGGGAGCGTTGGGCCTCCTGGTACGGCGGCCAGGCCAACGTGCTCGCTCCCGGCGTCGACTGCCCACTCGCGTGCCCCTGCTGCGGACACCCCACCCTGGGCGAGCGCGGCGGCGGCGAGCGGTGCCGCGAGTGCGGCTGGTACGACGACGGCCAGGACGATCACGACAGCGACGTAGTCCGGGGCGGACCGAACGGCTGCCTGAGCCTCGACTCCGCCCGGCTGCGCTACGTCGAGCGCGGCGGCTCGCCCCTCCCGCGCGAGCCCGGGCCGGATCCGGCGTAGCGAAGGGATCTCCGAGCTGGCCTCAGGACGCCGGAACGGCGCTCGCATGGAGAGCGCGAGCGCCGTTCGTGTGGCCATGGGCACTTGGGGGGTGTGGCCACATTCACCACACGGTACTGGCCGATATCCCGGGCCGTGGTGGAACGTGCGAATCTTCACCTACACCCCGAGGTCGGCTCCACGCAGCTGCGCCACGGCGGCGGCAGGCCCGTCGTACGTCAGGTCGGCCACCCGCGCCCGACCCTGCAGGACCAGTGCGATCTCCGAGGGCGCGCCGCGCAGGACCACCGGCTCGTCACCACCACGCAGCGTCGCCGCCCGGCCGGACCACTCCATCCGCAGGGGTACGCCGGCGGGCCGGGCGAGCCCGCGGCCGGCGACCTTGAGGTAGGACCACAGCGTCTGCTCGTCGGAGTCGGACAGCGACCTCGGTGCCCACCCGGGCTGTGCCCGGCGGATGTCCTCGTGGTGGACGAAGAACTCCAGGGTGTTCCACAGCTGCTCCACGCCGGGTACGGCGAACGGCACCAGCCACGGCGAGCGGACGCGCTCGACGAGCACGCCGAAGTCGGTCCGCCCGACCCGCTGCATGGCGTGCTCGGTGAGGCCCGACAGCGGGGGGATCGCGATCCCGGCCGCCGCGACGGGCCTGCGCTCTCGCACCAGCAGGTGGCAGACCAGCGCCTTGACGTCCCACGGGTCGCACAAGGTCGGGGCGTCCGGGCCGACGCGCAGCGCGGTGTCGCAGAGGGCGAGACGTTCGCGTCGGGCGAAGGAGGTCATGCCTCCCGAGCATAGGCGGGCTGCGGGACCGGCCGTCCGCCCGGACCGACCGGTCGGGCATGACCCTCCCGATGGGAGACTGGTGGCATGGACCTCGACCCAGCCGTGGCGGCGCGACTGCGCCGCAACGACGCCGGCCTGGTGCCCGCCATCGCCCAGCAGCACGACACCGGCGAGGTGCTGATGCTGGGCTGGATGGACGACGAGGCCCTGGCCCGGACGCTCGCCACCGGCCGCGCGACGTACTGGAGTCGCAGCCGCCGCGAGTACTGGGTCAAGGGCGAGACCTCCGGCCATCGCCAGTGGGTGACGGCGGTCCGCCTCGACTGCGACGGTGACACGCTGCTCGTCCAGGTCGACCAGGAGGGGCCGGCGTGCCACACGGGCGCGCGCACCTGCTTCGACGCCGACCTCGTCGGGGAGCCGGTGCGACCCGACGCGGACCATGACTGACGGGCGCCGGCTGTTCGGGCCCGCCGTCCTCGCGGGCCTCCTCGGCTCCGGCCTCGCGGCGCTGGCCGGGGGCAAGCCCTGGGCCGCGCCCGACGGCCGGGCCGGCTCCACCTTGGTCGACCACTCCGGCGGCCACGTACCTCTCGCCGGGGCCCTCGGACTCGTCGCCCTGGCGTGCTGGGGCGTCGTCCTGGTCACCCGCGCCCGGGTACGACGGGTGGTCGCCGCCCTGGGCGCGCTGGTCTCCGCGGCGCTCGTCGTCACCGCCGTCCTCGGGCGGTCGGCGGCGCTCGACTCCGCCCGCGCGGCGACCGTCGTCCTCGACACGCGCGCGACCTCCGCCCACGTCACCGGCTGGTGGTGGGTGGCCCTGGTCGGCTCCGTCCTGGCTCTGGCCGCCTCGGTGGTCGCCGTACGCTTCTGCCCGTCCTGGCCCGAGATGGGCAACCGGTACGACGCCCCCGCGAGCAGACCTCGGGCCGAGGATCTCGACGAGCTCGACCTGTGGCGCGCCATCGACCAGGGCCACGACCCGACGGACCCGGCCGACCACTAGGATGCGGCTACCCCGATCCCACGGGCCCGATCCGACAGACCGGTCCACGGCCCGATCCGCGAGGAGCAGTGCATGTCTGACAACCACGGCAACACGCCGGCAGCCTGGGCCGCCGTCGCGGTGGCCATGCTGGGCTTCGTGGTGGCCGGCATCGGGCTGATGTTCGACCCCGTCAAGATGTCGGTGTTCTGGGTGGGCGTCGCCATCGGCGTCGCCTCGGCCGTGGTCTTCGCGGTGATGGCCCGGATGGGGCTCAACGGTCCGAGTCACTGAGCCGATGACCCTGGCCACCGAGCCCGTCGACGCCCGACCCACCCGGTCGGAGCGGATGCTCGGGCCGGCGCTCACGGTCGCGGGCCTGGCCGCCACCACCGTCGCGCTCCACCTGCGCGACCCTCACGTCACCCACTCGTGGGGCCTCTGTCCGCTCTACGCGCTCACGGGCATCTACTGCCCGGGCTGCGGTGGCCTGCGCGGCGTGAACGACCTCTCCGACGGCCACGTCGGCGCCGCCGCGTCGAGCAACCTCCTGCTGGTGCTGGCGATCCCGGTCGTGCTCGTCCTGCTGGTCCGCTGGGCGTGGGCGTCCTGGCATGGCCGCGACGTCGTGGTCGTGCCACACCTCTCCCGCGCGGCCCAGTGGGCGCTGGGCGCGCTCGTCGTCGTCTTCTGGATCGCCCGCAACCTGCCCGGCAGCTGGCTGGCCCCCTGAGGGTCAGCCGCTCTGCGGGCCGCTGATCGCGCCCGACGCGTGCAGCACCAGGAAGAGCGACGAGCATCACCACCGAGACCGCCCCGCTGGCGATGCCGGCGAGGGCCATGGTGCGGCCGGTCGGCGCGTCCTTGGACCGCCAGCCGAGCGCGATCGCCGCGATGCCGAGGACCACCCCGACACCGCACAGGCAGGTCAGGGGCATGCTCACGAACCCGAGCAGCAACGACCAGCGCGCACGGAGGTTGGCCACCGACGGCTGCGGTGTCCCGTCGTACGGCGGCGGCGTGGGTGCGTCCTGGCTCATCGCGATCCCTGCTGTCGGCGGTCTCCCGTCGGATGACCTGAGGGCGCGACCCTAGCGGCGGCGGCCTTCCGGCGTGACGAAGGCCCGTCTCCCGGGCGGATGGCGGCCCGGCTGGGGTCGCGTGAGAGGCTTGGCCGCGATTGGCGTGTGCTCACATCGGAGGCCTGGAGGTCGGTTCATGTCCGTGCTCGACGACATCGTCGCGGGCGTGCGCGAGGACCTGCTCCGCCGGCAGTCGGAGGTCCCGGAGCACGAGCTCCGTGCGCGGCTGCTCGACGTGCCGCCGGCCCGCGACCCGCTGCCGGCCTTCCGGGAGCCGGGCTCGGCGGTGATCGCCGAGGTCAAGCGCCGCAGCCCCAGCAAGGGCGAGCTGGCCGACATCCCCGACCCGGCGGCCCTGGCGACGGCGTACCAGCGCGGGGGAGCGGCCGCGATCAGCGTGCTCACCGAGGAGCGTCGCTTCGGCGGCAGCCTCGCCGACCTGCACGCGGTGCGTGCCGCGGTCGACCTCCCGGTGCTGCGCAAGGACTTCGTGGTCGAGCCCTACCAGCTCCTCGAGGCTCGAGCGGCCGGCGCCGACCTGGTCCTGCTCATCGTCGCGGCGCTGCCCGGTGACGCGCTGCAGTCGCTCCACGACCACGCGCGGGAGCTGGGCCTGACCGCGCTGGTCGAGGTGCACGACGAGCCCGAGACCGAGCGCGCCGTCGCGGTCGAGGCCCGGCTGGTCGGGGTGAACGCCCGCAACCTGAAGACCCTCGACGTCGACCCTGCCACGTTCGGCAAGCTCGCGCCGCTGCTGCCTGGTGACGTGGTGAAGGTCGCCGAGAGCGGCATCGGCGGCGCGGTCGACGTACGCCGGTTCGTCGGTGAGGGCGCCGACGCCGTCCTGGTGGGCGAGGCCCTGGTCAAGGACGGCGATCCCGAGGCCGCCGTTCGCGCGCTGACAGGAGTGACCGCATGACGCGCTGGGACGCCGACCAGCACGGCTGGTTCGGTGGCGAGGAGACGGGCTGGGGCGGTCGCTACATGCCCGAGGCCCTCGTCGCGGCCCTCGACGAGCTGACCGTCGCGTGGCAGGAGGCGATGGCGGACCCGGTCTTCCTCGAGGAGTTCGCCACCATCGGACGCGAGTACGCCGGGTTGCCGAGTGCGCTCTACGAGGCGTCGCGGCTCTCCGAGCAGGTCGGCTGCCGGATCCTGCTCAAGCGCGAGGACCTCAACCACACCGGCGCCCACAAGATCCGCAACGTCCTGGGCCAGGCCCTGCTGACCAAGCGGATGGGCAAGACCCGCGTGATCGCCGAGACCGGCGCCGGCCAGCACGGAGTCGCGAGCGCCACCGCGGCGGCCTACTTCGGGCTCGACTGCACCGTCTACATGGGCTCGGTCGACGTGAAGCGCCAGGCGCTCAACGTCGCTCGGATGCAGCTGCTCGGCACCACCGTGATCCCGGTCGACTCCGGCAGCGCGACCCTCAAGGACGCCATCAACGAGGCGCTGCGTGACTGGGTCGCGTCCGTCGACCACACGGCGTACCTCTTCGGCACGGCGGCCGGCCCGCACCCGTTCCCGAGCATGGTCCGCGACTTCACCCGGGCGATCGGAGACGAGGCACGCGCGCAGTGCCTCGAGCGGTACGGCGTCCTTCCGCGAGGCGTCGCCGCCTGTGTCGGCGGTGGGTCCAACGCGATCGGGCTGTTCACCGCGTTCCTCGACGACGACGTGGAGATCCACGGCTTCGAGCCCGGGGGAGACGGGTTCGACACCGGGCGACATGCCGCGACCATCACGGCCGGCGACGCGGGTGTGCTCCACGGGGCGAAGACCTATGTGCTCCAGGACGAGGACGGCCAGACCGTCGAGTCGCACTCGATCTCGGCCGGTCTCGACTACCCGGGGGTCGGCCCGCAGCACGCCCATCTCGCGGCGTCCGGCCGGGCGTCGTACACGCCGGTGACGGACGCCGAGGCGATGGAGGCCATGGCGCTGCTGAGCCGGACCGAGGGGATCATCCCGGCCATCGAGTCGGCCCACGCGATCGCGGGAGCCCTCGAGGTGGCGAAGGGCTACGAGGCGGACGACATCATGCTGATCAACCTCTCCGGCCGGGGCGACAAGGACATGGGCACCGCCATCGAGTGGTTCCACCTCGGTGACGCCGGGGTCGACCCTCAGGAGCCCGTCGGATGAGCACCACACGTCGTACAGCGGCTCCTCCGCTCCGCTGCTCCGGTCCACGCCCCCACGGGGGCCACCGATGAGCACGGCGATCGCCTTCGAGAAGGCGCGCGCCGAGGAGCGCGCAGCCCTGGTCGGCTACTTCCCTGCGGGCTTCCCCGACGTGGACGGCGGGATCGAGGCGCTGCGCGCCATGGTCGACGCCGGGTGCGACGTGATCGAGGTCGGCCTGCCCTACAGCGACCCGGTCATGGACGGTCCGACCATCCAGGCGGCGGCGCAACGGGCGCTCGACGGTGGGGTCCGCATCCGCGACGTGCTGCGCACCGTCGAGGCGGTGGCGGCGACCGGCGCCCCGACCGTGGTCATGACCTACTGGAACCCGGTCGAGCGGTACGGCGTCGAGCGCTTCGCCGCCGACCTCGCTGCGGCCGGCGGCTCCGGGCTGATCACCCCGGACCTCACGCCCGACAGCGCGCGCGGCTGGATCGCGGCCGCGGACGCCCACGACCTCGACAAGGTCTTCCTCGTCGCCCCGTCCTCCACCGACGAGCGGATCGCGATGACCACCGGGGCCTGCCGGGGCTTCGTCTATGCGACCGCGGTGATGGGGGTGACCGGGGCGCGCGCCTCCACCAGCGACCTCGCCGGTCCGCTGGTCGCGCGGACACGTGCCACCACCGACCTACCGGTCGGCGTGGGACTCGGCGTCAGCAACGGTGCGCAGGCGGCCGAGGTCGCGGCGTACGCCGACGGGGTCATCGTCGGCTCGGCCTTCGTCCGGTGCCTGCTCGACCACGACGACCGGAGCGCCGCCCTGAAGGCGCTGACCGCGCTCACCGAGGACCTCGCCCGGGGGGTGGGCCGTGCGTAGGCTCCTCGTCCTGCTCCTGCTCGGGTCGCTGGCGCTGGTCGGCTGCGCCAAGAGCCAGGCGAGCACCTTCACCGGTGTCGTGCTCCACGAGCAGTACCACGCACCCGACACGATGCTGACCGACACCGAGGGGAAGCCGTTCTCGCTCGCCTCGAGCACCGACAAGCGGCTGACGCTGATCTTCTTCGGCTACACGCACTGCCCCGACGAGTGCCCGACCACGATGGCCACCCTCGCCTCGGCGATGCTCCAGCTCGACTCCGCCGACCGCGACAACGTGCAGGTCGTGTTCGTGACCACCGACCCGGCGCGCGACACCGGCCCGGTCATCCGACACTGGCTCGACCGCTTCGACCCGTCGTTCGTCGGCGTCACCGGCCCGCTGCCGAAGATCAAGCACGCCGCCGAGGCCCTCGGCGTACCGGTCTCGAAGGGCAAGCGACTGCCCAGCGGCGGGTACGACGTCACCCACGGCACCCAGGTCCTCGCCCTCGACGGGACGAACACCGTGCCCGTCGTCTGGACCCTCGGCGCCACCGCGCCGGAGTTCGCCCACGACATCCACCAGCTGCTCTCGTGAGGATCACCGTGCTGACCCAGTTCATCCCCAGCCCCGCTGAGGGCGTCTGGTATCTCGGACCCCTGCCCCTGCGCGGCTACGCGCTGTGCATCATCGCGGGCATCGTGGCGGCGGTCTGGATCGGCGAACGGCGTTGGGTCGCCCGCGGCGGCACCCAGGGCGAGGTCACGGACATCGCGCTGTGGGCAGTGCCGTTCGGCGTGGTCGGCGGCCGGCTCTACCACGTGATCACCGATCACGACCTCTACTTCGGTGATGGCAGATCGGCGATCAACGCGCTCTACGTGTGGCGGGGCGGGCTCGGGATCTGGGGAGCGATCGCGCTCGGTGGCGTGGGTGTCTGGATCGGTGCCCACCGCAAGGGGATCCGGGTCCCGCCCATGCTCGACGCCCTGGCTCCGGGCGTCCTGATCGCGCAGGCGATGGGGCGTTGGGGCAACTGGTTCAACCAGGAGCTGTTCGGCCGGCCCTCGACCCTGCCCTGGGCGTTGAAGATCGACCCCCAGAACCGGCCACCGGGCTACGAGCAGTACGCGACCTTCCAGCCCACGTTCCTCTACGAGTCGATCTGGGTGGTCGCGGCGTTCTTCTTCGTGATCTGGGCGGACCGCCGGTTCCGGCTCGGGCACGGCCGGGTGATGGCGCTCTACGTGATGGTCTACACGGTCGGTCGCGGCTGGATCGAGACCCTGCGGATCGACACCGTGGAGTACAACCACGTGCTCGGGCTCCGGCTGAACGTCTGGACCTCGATCGTGCTGTTCGTGCTGGCGGCCGTGTACTTCGTGGTCGTCGGGCGACGCAGTCCGGGTCGAGAGCCCGAGGTCTACACCGAGGACCGCCTCGCCGCCGACCGCGCCCTGGCCACGTCTTCCAGCGCGGCCGAGGGCGGCGAGCCTCCGGCCGTTCGCCGGCCGAAGGGGTGGCCGAGTCACCGGCGGACGACACGGGGTCCGCCGCCGGCCCGGGCGCCGGTGAGCCTGCCACCGTTCGGTCGGCGGAGGCGGTGGCTGAGTCACCGCCGGGTGAGGCGGAGCCGGGCCGCGCCGACGGCTGACCCTCCGCTCGATCCGGTGTGGTCCGGTGCGCCCGGGCGTGCGACTGTGGTCGTCATGACCGACGCCGAGCCCCAGACCCATCACCTCTACCGACTCCTCGACAAGGACCACCAGCCGCTGGACCAGGCCGAGTGGCCGAACGACGCCGAGGCCGTGGCCTGGGCGGAGAAGCACCGCACCGCGACCTCGGGGCCGGCCTTCCGGCGGATCGAGCGCCAGGAGGGCGACTCCTGGGCCTACGTGTCCGAGGCCGGGGAGTCCGACCAGGACCGGGGTCCCGAGGACCTCTGACCCCCTCGGTCCCGGGCCCCACCCGCCACATCAGCCCCACGCCGTACCGGTTCCTGTCGCTTCTCAGGGGTTGCAACCCCTGAGAAGCGCAGGGATCCCCGGCGAGCCGGGTATCCCGACGGGAACACCCCACCTGTCCGCAGGGCAAGAACCAGCGCCGGGAGGGGGACGCCGCTTGCTAGCCTGACCGCGCTTGGGCCAATGCCGTCCCCTGCCTCCTTGCCTAGCTCGCTGGAACTTGCCATGACCGCCCGCGCCCGAGCGGCCGCGGCACCGACGACGGGAGCACCGGCCGATGCGCGCCCAACCCTTCAGCTTGTCTGCTGGCCCGCCCGCCCAAGGGCTGTACGACCCGCGGTTCGAGCACGACGCCTGCGGGGTCGCGTTCGTGGCCACGCTGACCGGCGAGGCCAGCCACGAGATCGTGCGCCGGGCGCTCACCGCACTGCGCAACCTCGACCACCGGGGCGCAGCCGGCGCCGAGGTGAACTCCGGCGACGGCGCCGGCATCCTGCTCCAGGTCCCCCACGCGTTCCTGAGCGACGTGGTCGACTTCGAGCTTCCCGGACCCGGCGCCTACGCCGTCGGTACGGCGTTCCTCGCGGGCGACAGCGACGACGTGGCCAAGACCCGGCAGCAGGTCGAGGAGCTCGCCGAGCAGGAGGGCCTCACCGTCCTCGGCTGGCGCGACGTCCCCGTCGACCCCGATCTGCTCGGCGCGACCGCCCGCGGTGTGATGCCACTGTTCAGCCAGCTCTTCGTCGCCGCCGCCGGCGCGCGGCTGACGGGCATGGCGCTCGAACGGCGGGCGTTCTGTCTGCGTAAGAGGGCCGAACGCGAGACCGAGGTGTACTTCGGCTCGCTCAGCGCGCGCACCCTCCTCTACAAGGGCATGCTGACCACCGACCAGCTCGACCGGTTCTACCCCGACCTCGCCGACGAGCGGGTCGCGTCGGCACTGGCCGTCGTCCACTCGCGGTTCTCGACCAACACCTTCCCGAGCTGGCCCCTGGCCCATCCGTTCCGCTACATCGCCCACAACGGCGAGATCAACACCGTGATGGGCAACCGCAACTGGATGAGGGCGCGCGAGGCGCTGCTCGACTCCGACCTGATCCCGGGCGACCTCGAGCGACTGTTCCCGATCTGTACGCCGGGTGCCTCCGACTCGGCGAGCTTCGACGAGGTGCTGGAGCTGCTCCACATGGGCGGCCGCAGCCTGCCGCACGCCGTCTTGATGATGATCCCCGAGGCCTGGGAGAACCACCAGGAGATGGACGCGCAGCGCCGCGCCTTCTACGACTACCACTCCGCCCTGATGGAGCCATGGGACGGGCCGGCCGCCGTCGTGTTCACCGACGGGTCACAGATCGGCGCCGTGCTCGACCGCAACGGTCTGCGCCCGAGTCGCTACTGGGTCACCGACGACGGCCTCGTCGTCCTCGCCTCCGAGGTCGGGGTCCTCGACCTCGACCCCGCCACCGTCGTCCGCAAGGGCCGGCTCCAGCCGGGTCGGATGTTCCTGGTCGACACCGACGAGCACCGGATCATCGAGGACGAGGAGATCAAGGGTGAGCTCGCCGCCGAGCACCCGTACGACGAGTGGCTGCACGCCGGTCAGATCCACCTCGACGACATCCTCGAGCGTGAGCACATCGTCCACACGCACTCCTCGGTGACCCGGCGCCAGCAGGTGTTCGGCTACACCCAGGAGGAGCTGCGGGTCCTGCTGACCCCGATGGCCAACTCCGGGGCCGAGCCGATCGGCTCGATGGGGACCGACAGCCCGATCGCGGCCCTCAGCGACCGACCGCGACTGCTGTTCGACTACTTCGCGCAGATGTTCGCCCAGGTCACCAACCCGCCGCTCGACGCGATCCGCGAGGAGCTCGTCACCTCGCTGGCCGGCACCATCGGCCCGGAGGCCAACCTGCTCGAGCCGACGCCTGCCGCCTGCCGCCAGATCGTCCTGCCCTTCCCGGTCCTCGACAACGACGACCTGGCCAAGATCCGCCACATCAACCGCGACGGCGACATGCCCGGCTTCATCACCCACGTGAGCCGCGGCCTCTACGCCGTCGAGGGTGGCGGCGAGGCCATGGCCCGACGCCTCGACGAGATCTGCGACGAGGTCTCGGCCGCCATCGCCGGCGGCGCGCGCGTGATCGTGCTCTCCGACCGGCACTGCACCGCCGAGCTGGCGCCGATCCCGTCGTTGCTGCTCACGGGCGCGGTGCACCACCACCTCGTACGGCAGAAGACCCGGACCCAGGTCGGTCTGATCCTCGAGGCGGGCGACGTCCGCGAGGTGCACCACGTCGCGCTGCTGATCGGCTACGGCGCCGCGGCGGTCAACCCCTACCTCGCCATGGAGTCCGTCGAGGACCTGGCCCGCGACGGCTTCTACGTGCAGGTCGAGCCCGAGGTGGCGGTCCGCCACCTGATCAAGGGTCTCGGCAAGGGCGTGCTCAAGGTGATGTCCAAGATGGGCATCTCCACGGTGGCCTCCTACACCGGCGCCCAGACCTTCGAGGCGGTCGGCCTGTCGCGCAGCGTCGTGGACCGCTACTTCACCGGTACGACGTCCAAGCTCGGCGGCGTGGAGCTCGACACCATCGCCGAGGAGGTCGCCCGGCGCCACGCCACGGCGTACCCCCGTGGCGGCATCAGCCCGACGCACCGTGAGCTGCCCGTCGGTGGCGAGTACCAGTGGCGCCGCTCCGACCTCGGGGCCGAGCCCCACCTGTTCGACCCCGAGACCGTCTTCCGCCTCCAGCACTCCACGCGCCACCAACGCTACGACGTGTTCAAGCAGTACACCGCCCGCGTCGACGAGCAGTCCGAGCGGCTGATGACGCTGCGCGGCCTGTTCCGCTTCCAGGACGCCGACGCCACCGGGCGTCCGCCGATCCCGATCGACGAGGTCGAGCCGGTCTCCGAGATCGTCAAGCGGTTCTCCACCGGTGCGATGTCCTACGGGTCGATCAGCCGCGAGGCCCACGAGAACCTCGCCATCGCGATGAACCGGCTGGGTGGGAAGTCCAACACCGGCGAGGGCGGCGAGGACACCGACCGACTCCGCGACCCCGAGCGCCGCAGCTCCATCAAGCAGGTCGCGTCGGGCCGGTTCGGCGTCACCAGCGACTACCTCACCAACGCCGACGACCTCCAGATCAAGATGGCCCAGGGCGCCAAGCCCGGCGAGGGTGGCCAGCTGCCCGGGGCCAAGGTCTATCCCTGGGTGGCCAAGACCCGACACTCGACGCCGGGGGTCGGCCTGATCAGCCCACCGCCGCACCACGACATCTACTCGATCGAGGACCTCGCCCAGCTGATCCACGACCTCAAGAACGCCAACCCGTCGGCCCGCGTCCACGTGAAGCTGGTCGCCGAGGTCGGGGTCGGCACGGTGGCGGCGGGCGTCTCCAAGGCCCACGCCGACGTCGTGCTGATCTCCGGCCACGACGGCGGCACCGGGGCCGCACCGCTGACGTCCCTCAAGCATGCCGGCGGTCCCTGGGAGCTCGGGCTGGCCGAGACCCAGCAGACCTTGCTCGTCAACGGCCTGCGCGACCGGATCGTCGTCCAGACCGACGGCCAGCTCAAGACCGGCCGCGACGTCGTGATCGCGGCGCTGCTCGGTGCCGAGGAGTACGGCTTCGCCACCGCCCCGCTCGTCGTCAGCGGCTGCATCATGATGCGGGTCTGCCACCTCGACACCTGTCCCGTCGGTGTCGCCACGCAGAACCCCGTGCTCCGACGGCGGTTCAGCGGCAAGCCCGAGTTCGTGGTCACCTTCTTCGAGTACATCGCCGAGGAGGTGCGCGAGCTCCTCGCCGAGCTGGGGTTCCGCACCCTCGACGAGGCGATCGGCCAGGTGGCGAGCCTCGACGTGGCGCCCGCCGTCGACCACTGGAAGGCCTCGGGCCTCGACCTCACCCCGATCCTCCACGTGGCCGACGTGGGGGAGCAGTTCGCCGGCCAGACCCTGCGGCACACCAAGCAGCAGGACCACGGGCTGGCCAAGGCCCTCGACAACGAGCTGATCCGGATCGCGGGGCCGGCGCTGGAGCGTGGTGAGCCGGTCCGCGCCCACCTCACCGTGCGCAACGTCAACCGCACCGTCGGCACCATGCTGGGCCACGAGGTCACCAAGCGTCACGGTGGGGCGGGCCTGCCCGACGACACGATCGACCTGACGCTGGTCGGCTCGGCCGGCCAGTCGTTCGGGGCGTTCCTGCCGCGCGGCATCACGCTCCGGCTCGAGGGTGACGCCAACGACTACGTCGGCAAGGGCCTCTCGGGCGGCCGGATCCTGATCCGTCCCGACCGCTCGGCCACCTTCGCCGCCCATGAGCAGATCATCGCCGGCAACGTGATCGGCTACGGCGCGACCTCGGGTGAGGTCTTCATCCGGGGCGGCGTCGGCGAGCGCTTCTGCGTCCGCAACTCCGGCGCGACCGCCGTCGTCGAGGGTGTGGGCGACCACGCCTGCGAGTACATGACCGGCGGACGCGTGCTGGTCCTGGGCAAGACCGGGCGCAACTTCGCCGCCGGCATGAGCGGCGGTACGGCGTACGTCCTCGACCTGAAGACCCACAGGGTCAACCCCGAGCTCGTCGACCTCGGACCGGTGCCGGACGACGTCGCCGACGAGCTCCGAGCGCTGGTCGTGCGTCACCACGAGGAGACCGGCTCGACGGTGGCCGAGGAGCTGCTGGCCGACTGGCCGGGCACCGTCGCCCGGCTGACCGAGGTCATGCCGCGTGACTACCGTCGGGTCCTGGAGGCACGGGCGGACGCAGTGCGCGACGGTCTGGACGACGACGAGGCCGACCGCCGGATCATGGAGGTGCTGCATGGCTGACCCC
This sequence comes from uncultured Actinomycetota bacterium, assembly GCA_963805345.1. Classification (GTDB taxonomy): domain Bacteria; phylum Actinomycetota; class Actinomycetes; order Propionibacteriales; family Nocardioidaceae; genus Nocardioides. Next base: position 77,346 of record CAWDUA010000014.1, on the reverse strand, counting down.
CGAGGCTTCCTGAAGTACGGCCGCGAGGTCGCCGAGCGGCGTCCGGTCGAGGAACGTGTCCACGACTGGAAGGAGGTCTACCCCGGAGGTCCGGGGCGGGCCCTCCTGCCGATCATCTCGACGCAGGCGTCGCGCTGCATGGACTGCGGCATCCCCTTCTGCCATCAGGGCTGCCCCCTGGGCAACCTGATCCCGGAGTGGAACGACCTGGTCTGGCGCGACGACTGGGACGGCGCGATGGACCGGCTCCATGCGACGAACAACTTCCCCGAGTTCACCGGGCGGCTGTGCCCGGCGCCGTGCGAGACCGCGTGCGTGCTCGGCATCAACCAGGACCCCGTGACGATCAAGAACGTCGAGGTCGCGATCATCGACCGGGCCTGGTCGTCGGGATACGTGCGCCCTCGCCCACCGGAGTGGCTCTCGGGCCGCACCGTCGCGGTGGTCGGGTCCGGACCCGCCGGACTCGCCGCGGCCCAGCAGCTCACGCGGGCCGGTCACACCGTCGCGGTCTACGAGCGGGCCGACAAGATCGGCGGGCTCCTGCGCTACGGCATCCCCGAGTTCAAGATGGAGAAGGCGGTCCTCGACCGTCGGCTCGACCAGATGCGGCGCGAGGGCACGGTGTTCCGCGCGGGCGTCGACGTGGGCGGCGAGCTGCCCGGCGACAAGCTGTTGGAGCGCTACGACGCGGTGGTGCTCGCCGTCGGGTCCACCGTCGGCCGCGACCTGCCGGTGCCGGGGCGCGAGCTCGAGGGCATCCACCAGGCGATGGAGTACCTGCCGCAGTCCAACCGCGCGTCCCTCGGTGCTCGAGGTGCCCGACCAGATCGTCGCCACCGGCCAGGACGTCGTGATCATCGGCGGCGGAGACACGGGTGCCGACTGTCTCGGCACGGCGATCCGACAGGGCGCCGCCTCCGTCACGCAGCTCGAGATCCTGGCCCAACCGCCGGTCGACCGGCCCGCCGGCCAGCCGTGGCCCACCTACCCGATGACGTTCCGCGTCTCGTCGGCCCACGAGGAGGCCGGTGACCGCGTGTACGCCGTGTCCACGCAGGAGTTCCTCGACGACGGGTCGGGCCGGGTCCGGGCGCTGCGCCTGGTCGAGGTCGACGCGTCGTTCCAGCCGGTCGAGGGCAGCGAGCGCGAGATCCCCGCCGGGCTCGTGCTGCTCGCGATGGGCTTCACCGGCCCGGAGCGACCTGGCCTGATCGAGCAGCTGGAGGTGGACCTCGACGAGCGCGGCAACGTGGCGCGCGACGCGTCGTACGCCTCGAGCGTGGACGGCGTGTTCGTGGCCGGCGACGCGGGTCGGGGTCAGTCCCTGATCGTGTGGGCGATCGCGGAGGGGCGGGCGGCGGCCGCCGCGGTCGACGAGTACCTCACCGGGTCGACCAGCCTGCCGCGCCCGATCCCGCCGACCGCCCGCCCGCTGGTGGTCTGAGCGTGGCGACGGGCTCCTGACAATCTCGCTCGGCCGAGTGATTGCTTGGAACGTTCCAACGCTTGCTAGGTTGAGCGTCGTGCGTAGAGCCAAGATCGTGTGCACGCTCGGCCCAGCCGTCGGCACGACAGAGAAGATCCGCGAGCTCGTCGACGCCGGGATGGACGTCGCCCGGCTGAACATGAGTCACGGCAGCCACGAGGAGCATCGGCTCCGCTACGACATGGTGCGGGCGGCCTCCGACGCGACCGGGCACGGGGTCGGCATCATCGCCGACCTCCAGGGTCCGAAGATCCGGCTCGAGACGTTCACCGAGGGCAAGGTGAAGCTCCACAAGGGCTCGGAGTTCGTGATCACGACGCGCGACGTCGAGGGCGACGCCACGATCTGCGGGACGACGTACAAGGGGCTGCCGGGCGACGTGTCGGAGGGCGATCCGATCCTGGTCGACGACGGCAAGCTCCGGCTCCGCGTGGTGAAGGTCGACGACACCGACGTGACGACCCGCGTCGAGGTCGCCGGGAAGGTCAGTGACCACAAGGGCCTCAACCTGCCCGGCGTGGCCGTGAGCGTGCCGGCGTTGTCGGAGAAGGACCGCGACGACCTGCGCTGGGCCCTGCGGACGTCGGTGGACTTCATCGCGCTGTCCTTCGTGCGCTCCGCCTCCGACGCCGACGACGTCCGCGCCATCATGCGCGAAGAGGGCGTGATGCTGCCGATCATCGCCAAGATCGAGAAGCCGCAGGCGATCGACAACCTCGACGAGATCGTCAAGGCGTTCGACGCGTTCATGGTCGCCCGTGGCGACCTCGGGGTGGAGTGCCCGTTGGAGGACGTGCCGTTCCTGCAGAAGCGCGTGATCGACAAGGCGCGGCGCAACGCCAAGCCGGTGATCGTGGCCACCCAGATGCTGGAGTCGATGATCACCAACCCACGACCGACCCGGGCCGAGGCCTCCGACGTCGCGAACGCCGTGCTCGACGGAGCGGACGCCGTGATGCTCTCGGGCGAGACCAGCGTGGGGGAGTACCCCATCGAGACGGTCGAGACGATGGCGCGGATCATCGCGTCCACCGAGGACCACGAGCTGGCCAAGATGGCGGCGATCGACTGGCAGCCCCGGACTCGCGGCGGGGTGATCGCCAAGGCCGCCGCCGAGGTCGCCGAACGCGTCGGGGCGTCGTACGTCGTGGCCTTCACGCAGTCCGGCGACTCCGCCAAGCGCCTCGCGCGCTACCGCGGTCGCGTGCCGGCGCTGGCGTTCACCCCCGTCGCCAAGGTGCGCTCGCAGCTGTCGCTGAGCTGGGGCGTCGAGACGTTCCTGATCACCGACGTGGAGCACACCGACGAGATGGTGCGCCAGGTGGACGAGGCGCTCCTCGAGATCGGCCGGGTCGCCGAGGGCGACCAGGTGGTCATCATCGCCGGCTCACCTCCCGGCATCCCGGGGTCCACCAACGCCCTGCGCATCCACCGGATGGGCGACGCCATCCACGAGGTCACCCCGGCCTACCGCCGCCGCAGCTGACCGGCCACCCGCCGGGCCTGTTCACCCTGGCCCCTGCTTCACCATGTTCACATGGTGAAGCAGGGCTTCTCATGGCGAACTCACCGTGAGAAGCGGGGTTCCACCACGAGAACATGGTGAAGCCGGGACAAAGAGCCAGGTGCCCCGGGTGGGATTCGAACCCACACTGGACGGTGTTTGAGACCGCTTCCTCTACCGGTTGGGATACCGGGGCGACGGGCGCCAAACCTACCGGATCGAAGGGGCCCGACCGGCCCCGGATAGCCTGAACCGGTGACCACCACGGAGCCTCGCCGCGTCGTGATCGCCGAGGACGAGGCGCTGATCCGCATGGACCTCGCGGAGATGCTCGCCGAGGAGGGGTACGACGTCGTCGGCCAGGCCGCGGACGGCGCCCGGGCGATCGAGCTGGCCGAGGAGCACCGGCCGGACCTGGTGATCCTCGACGTCAAGATGCCGGTCCTCGACGGGATCGCAGCTGCCGAGCGGATCGCGCGCGAGCGGATCGCCCCGGTCGTGATCCTCACCGCGTTCTCCCAGCGCGAGCTGGTCGACCGGGCTCGTGACGCCGGTGCCATGGCCTACCTGGTCAAGCCGTTCTCCCGGACCGACCTCGTGCCCGCGATCGAGATCGCGGTCAGCAGGTTCGCCGAGCTGGGCGCGCTCGAGACCGAGGTCGCCGACCTCGGCGAGCAGCTGGCGGCCCGGAAGGCCGTGGACCGCGCCAAGGCCGTCCTCCAGAAGGAGCTCGGCCTCACCGAGCCCGACGCGTTCCGCTGGATCCAGAAGACCGCGATGGACCTGCGCCGGTCGATGCGCGAGGTGGCCGAGGGCGTCGTCGAACACGGTGTCTCGGGCTCCTGACGGACGCCGGGCGCGCCGTTGCCGCGACGTTCCGGCAACGTCACAATCATGAAACTGTGCAACATTCCGGGGCCGAGGGGCGAGACTGACCCCCCTTTGGTGCTAACTTGCCGCAATCTCGAAAGCGCCGCCCACTGCGGCAGAAGCACCGACGGAGGACTCTTACATGGGCACCAAGCACAACCTGCGCATCCTGGGCGCAGTGGCGGCTGCCGGCCTGGCACTCTCGGCCTGTGGCTCGACCACGTCGTCGAGCAGCGCCGGTTCGGCATCTGACTGCACGTCCGGCCAGAACCTGGCCTTCCTCGGCGCCACCACCGGCGACTACGGCGCACTCGGTCAGAACATGGTCGGTGGCATCAAGCTCGCCCTCGACGACTACAACACGAAGAACCCCGACTGCAAGGTCGGCGTCAAGGTGTTCGACTCGCAGGGCGACCCCGACAAGGCGACCCCGCTGGCCACCCAGATCGTGGGCGACGACTCGATCGTCGGCCTGGTCGGGCCGGGCTTCTCCGGTGAGTCGCTGGCGACGGGCAAGACGTTCGAGGCGGCAGGCCTGCCGGTGGTCTCCCCGTCGGCCACCAACGTGACGATCACCCAGCAGGGTTGGTCCGTCTGGCACCGCGTCATCGGCAACGACTCGGCCCAGGGTGCCGCCGCCGCGTCCTACATCCTCAACACCGTGAAGTCGACCAACCCGTTCGTCATCGACGACGGCTCCGACTACGGCAAGGGCCTGGCCAGCTACGTCAAGGACGGGCTCGGCTCGACTCTCAAGAGTGGGAACACCGACACGGTGCAGACCGGCCAGACGGACTTCTCCGCGACGGTCACCAAGGTCACCGGCTCGAAGGCCGACGCGGTGTTCTACGGCGGGTACTACGCCGAGGCCGGTCTGCTGGTCAAGCAGCTGCGCCAGGCCGGCTACAAGGGTCTGTTCATGTCCGGTGACGGTTCCGAGGACCCGGCGTTCGTCAAGGCGGCCGGTGCACAGGCCGCGAACGGCGCGATCCTCACGGCTCCCGCCGGTCCCGCACCTGCGGACTTCGACACCAAGTACCAGGGCGTGAACAACGCCCCCTCGGGCCTGTACTCCACTCAGGCCTACGACGCGGCGAACATCTTCCTGGCCGGTCTCGACGCCGGGAAGTCCAGCCACGAGGACATGAACGCGTTCGTCGGCTCCTACAGCGGAACGGCGTCAGCGGCCCGATCTCGTTCGACAAGTTCGGCGACATCAAGGAGTCGGTGATCTTCGCCTACACGGTGAAGAACGGGAAGCTGGACACGGCCAACCCGACGCCGATCTCCTGACCCTGTCCCGCTAGGACCGCTGCACGGTTGCGGCCGGGGGACCACCCCGGCCGCAACCGTCTGCCCAGCACCTGAAGGGAAGGCTGTGGACTTCGCGTTCCTGTTCGACCACTTCTTCCAGCTGACCATCACCGGGCTGGCGCTCGGCGCCATCTACGGACTGGTCGCCCTCGGGTACACGATGGTGTACGGCGTCCTTCAGCTCATCAACTTCGCCCACTCCGAGGTCTTCATGTTCGGGACCTTCGCCGTGGTCTGGGTCGTGGTCTTCGTCCACGGCACGGCCTCGGCCAACCAGAGCCTGGGCAGCTCCCTCGGCCTTCTCGCGCTGGCGCTCGTCGCGGCCATGCTCACGTCGGCGGCGATAGCCATGCTGCTCGAACGCGTGGCCTACAGACCGATGATCCGACGCGGCGCGTCCAAGCTGATGATCCTGATCGCGGCGATCGGCGCGTCGTTCTCGTTGGCGGAGATCATGGGCCTGCGCGACCGGATCGTCGGCTGGTTCGGTCTCGAGGACGAGCTCGCCAACTACGTCTCCCAGGCCCGCAACGTCTACTCCAGCCCGGTCACCATCGAGCCGCACGGCGTGTTCACCGTCGTCAACTACAAGGTCACCGACATCGACCTGCTCGTGATCGGCGCGGCGCTGGTGATGATGTTCGCCCTCGACACCTTCGTTCGTCGTACCCGGCTCGGACGTGGCATCCGGGCCGTCGCCCAGGACCCCGAGTCCGCGGCGCTGATGGGCGTGAACTCCACGCGGATCATCCAGGCGACCTTCCTCATCGGCGGTCTGATGGCGGGTGTGGCGGCCACGCTCTACATGGTCCGGATCGGGTCGACCCGACAGAACGCCGGCTTCATCCTCGGCGTCAAGGCGTTCACGGCGGCGGTCATGGGCGGCATCGGCAACCTCCGCGGAGCCCTCCTGGGCGGCCTCGTGCTCGGCGTCGCGCAGAACTGGGGCGCGGCCGTGTTCGGCACCCAGTGGCAGGACGTCGTCGCGTTCGTCCTGCTGATCCTGATCCTGCTCGTCCGGCCCACCGGCATCCTCGGTGAGTCGATCGCAAAGGCACGCGTATGAACACCCCACGACGCATCGAGCTCCCGTGGCTGCGCCTGCGCTGGGTGCGCGGCGCTGATGATCGGCGGCGGCATCGTCCTGGCCTACGCCCTCCCACTGCTGCGCCCTCCGGTGCTCACCACCACCGGGTCCGACTTCGGCGGTGTGCTGGTCGCGATGACCTCCTACGCGCTGGTCGCCGTCGGCCTCAACATCGTGATCGGCTACGCCGGCCTGCTCGACCTCGGCTACGTCGGGTTCTACGCCACCGGCGCCTACACGACCGGCGTGCTCACCTCGCAGCACGCGCACTGGCCGTTCCTGCTGGTGCTCCCGATCGCGATTGCGGTCACCATGGTCACCGGCGTGATCCTCGGTGCTCCCACGCTGCGCGTGCGTGGTGACTATCTGGCCATCGTCACGCTCGGCTTCGGTGAGATCATCCGGATCGTCATCCTCAACACCAGCTGGCTGGGCGCGTCGGCCGGCATCAAGGACATCCCGTCTCCGCCCAGCCTCGGGCCCGACGAGGTCGGGACCGACCCACGACGGCCTCTTCCAGATCCCCCACATCGCCTGGCAGGGGCTGACGCCCCTGATCGACAACGAGCACAAGACGCCGTTCCTCGTCTTCGGCGTGCTCGACGCGATCCCCTACTACTGGCTGCTGCTCACCGTCCTGCTGATCGTGCTGGTCGCCGACTACCTGATCAAGGAGAGCCGGGTCGGCCGGGCCTGGGAGGCGACGCGCGAGGACGAGGACGCCGCCGAGGTGATGGGCGTGCCGACCTTCCGCTACAAGCTGCTGGCCTTCGCGCTCGGCGCCGCGATCGGCGGTCTGGCCGGTTCCATGCTGGCGTCCGGCCAGGGCGGCTACATCAACCCCAACAGCTTCCTGATCCTGCTGTCGATGCTGTTCGTGGCGGCTGTCATCATCGGCGGTGCCGGCAACCGCTGGGGCGCGATCGTCGGTGGTGCCCTGGTCGCCTACCTGCCCGAACGATTCCGTGGGCTCAGCGACTGGCGGCTGCTGATCTTCGGCCTGGCGCTGATGCTGATCGTGAACGTGCGACCGCAGGGCCTGCTGCCACCGCGGCGCGCCAGACGCGCACTCCGTGCCGAGGCCGAGATCGAGGACCTGGAAGGGGATGCCGTCGATGCCTGACGTGCGACAACGCGGACGGCGTTGCTCGAGGTCGACGACGTCACCATCCGGTTCGGCGGTGTGACCGCTCTCGACCAGGTGAGCTTCGACATCAAGCAGGGCGAGATCCTGGGCCTGATCGGCCCCAACGGCGCCGGGAAGACCACCTGCTTCAACGTGATGACCGGCGTCTACCAGGCGACCAGTGGCGAGATCCGGTTCGACGGCACCGTGCTGGCGAAGATGAAGCGCTACCAGATCACCAGGCTGGGGATCGCCCGGACCTTCCAGAACATCCGGCTCTTCAAGGCGATGACCGCGCTGGAGAACGTCATGGTCGGCGCCGACGCGCGCAGCAAGGTCGGTCTGCTCAACGCCCTGTTCCGCACGCCTCTGCACCGCCGCACCGAGAGCGCCGCCGATGGAAGCGGCGTACGAGCTGCTCGAGTTCGTCGGCGTCGCGGGGCGCGCCGACGAGCTGGCCGAGAACCTCTCCTACGGCGACCAGCGTCGGCTCGAGATCGCCCGAGCGATGGCCACCAAGCCGAAGCTGCTCTGTCTCGACGAGCCCGCGGCCGGGTTCAACCCCGCCGAGAAGGCCAGGCTGATGGACCTGATCCGCAAGGTCCGCGACCAGGGCTACACCGTGCTGCTGATCGAGCACGACATGCGACTGGTGATGGGCGTCACCGACCGGATCGTCGTGCTTGAGTTCGGCCGCAAGATCGCCGAGGGCACGCCCGCCGAGATCCGCGACAACCCCGCGGTGATCGCCGCCTACCTGGGAGTGGACGACGAAGATGCTTCTTGAGGTCGACGGCCTGTGCGTCAACTACGGCCACATCGAGGCGATCCGCGACATCACGTTCGGGGTCGAGGAAGGCGAGATCACCACGCTGATCGGTGCCAACGGCGCCGGCAAGACCACCACGCTCAAGACCCTCTCCGGCCTGCGCAAGGTGCGGCAGGGCAAGGTGATCTTCGACGGCAAGGACATCACCCATCTGCCGTCCTTCGAGCGCGTCAAGCTGGGCATCAGCCAGTCGCCCGAGGGCCGCGGCTGCTTCCCCGGCATGACCGTCGCGCGAGAACCTCGACATGGGCGCCTACGTCCGCAACGACCGCAAGACCGCGGCGTACCGCGAGGACCTCGAGCGCGTCTTCGAGCTGTTCCCGCGGCTTCAGGAGCGCATCAACCAGAGCGCCGGGACGCTGTCGGGCGGCGAGCAGCAGATGCTCGCCATCGGCCGCGCGCTGATGGCGCGGCCCCGGCTGGTGCTGCTCGACGAGCCGTCGATGGGGCTCGCTCCGAAGCTGATCCAGCAGATCTTCACGATCATCGGCGAGATCAACCAGCAGGGCACGACGGTGCTGCTGGTCGAGCAGAACGCCGCCCAGGCCCTGCGCCGGGCCGACCAGGCCCACGTCCTGGAGACCGGCGAGATCGTCAGGTCCGGGACCGGGGCCGAGCTCGCCGGTGACGACTCGGTGAAGGCCGCCTACCTCGGTGGCGACGTCTGAGCCGTCGTACGGCCCTTCTGCCACCCGGGTCGTCCGCCTGACGGCACCCTCTAAGGGGCTGTGGGGCGGACGACTCTTCCAGTAGGCCGGGTCGTCCGCCTGACGGCACCCTCTAAGGGGCTGTGGGGCGGACGACCCTTTCGGGACCCGGGTCCGGGCCGGGGGCAGGGTCAGGCGAGCGCGTCCAGCCGCGCCACGGCCTCCTCGGAGAGCTCGAGCGTCGCCGCGCCGAGGTTCTCGCGCAGGTGGTCCACCGACTTCGTGCCGGGGATCGGCAGCACGACCGGGGAGGTCTGCAGCAGCCACGCCAGCGCGACCTGCGACGGCGACGCGTCGAGCTCGCGGGCGATGTCGGCGACCGGGCTGTCGGGCGAGGCGAGGTCACCGGTCGCGATCGGGAACCACGGGATGAACGCGATCCCCTCGCGGGTCGCGTAGTCCACCACGTCCTGCGACTGGCGGTTGGTCAGGTTGTAGAGGTTCTGGACGCTGGCGATCTCGGTGACCGCGCGGGCCTCCTCCAGCTGTGTCACCGACACCTCGGAGAGACCGATGTGGCGGACCTTGCCCTGTTGCCGGAGCTCGGCGAACGCCCCGACCTGGTCCTCCAGGGGGACCTCGCTGTCGACCCGGTGGAGCTGGATCAGGTCGATCCGGTCGACGCGGAGGTTGCGGAGGCTGAGCTCGACCTGCTGCTTGAGGTACGACGGCCTCCCGACCTCGACCCACTCGCCGGGGCCGGTACGGGTGAAGCCCGCCTTGGTGGCGATCACCAGGCCGTCGGGATAGGGATGCAGTGCCTCGGCGATCAGCTGCTCGCTGATGACCGGGCCGTAGCTGTCGGCGGTGTCGATGAAGTCCACGCCGCCCTCGACGGCGGCCCGGAGCACGGCGAGAGCTCCCGCGTGGTCCTTCGGCGGGCCCCAGACCCCGTCGCCGGTGATCTGCATGGCGCCGTACCCGAGACGGTGTACCTCGAGGTCGCCGCCCAGGCGGAAGGTGTCGGGACGATGGACGGTGGTGGGTGAGGTCATACCGGCCCAACCGGGCCGACCCCTGGCCTGTTCCGACCGTCCACTGTGAGTGATCAGACAGGCCGTCGGGTCGCCCGGCGCGAAGACTCGGAACCCGTCTGCGACACGCCCGGGCGTGCGTCGTGCTCGTTCACGGGCTTTCGCCGCAGCCGCCGCGGCGGCGGGCGTGACTCAGCGGAAGGCGGCGACGGCGGACACCAGGAGCGGGGCGACGACGAGGCCCGGAAGCAGGTCGGCCACCGCGATCTCCCGGATCCGGAGCAGGCGCAGTGCGACGCCCACGAGCATCAGCCCGCCGGCCGCGGTGACGGCGGCCAGCCCCGCATCCGACAGGACGTCGCCGAGCACCGCGCCGAGCGCCGTGATCGTGCCCTGCACGACCAGGACGGTCAGGGCACTGGCCGCGACGCCCCAGCCGAACGAGGCGGCGAAGGCGATGGCCGCGAAGCCGTCGAGGGTGGCCTTCAGGTAGAGCTGGTCGGCGCCGTGGCCCAGCCCGTCGGACAGGGACCCGAGGATCGTCAGCGGCCCCGTGCAGAAGACCAGGGAGGACGTGACGAACCCCTCGATGAAGCGGGCCCGCTCCACGGAGTCGGATGCGCCCGAGAGACGGCTCTGGAGCCAGCCACCCAAGGACTCCACCCGCTCCTCGAGCCGCAGCAGCGACCCGATGACGCCACCCACCACGAGCGAGGCGAGCACGATCAGCAGGGGGGCGTGGCTGCCCACCTCGCGGGCGAGCGCCGGATCGGTCACCGCGAGTGCCGACAGCGCGGCGATGAGCAGGGTCACCAGACCCAGCGCGTCGGTCACCAGGTCGCGGGTGCGCGAGGGCAGCCGGTTGCCGGCCAGGACGCCCACGGCGGAGCCGAGCAGCACCGTGACGACGTTGACGACGGTGCCGCTTCCGACAATCACGGGACTCCTGGGACAACTCGGGTGGACTGAGCGTAGTCTGCCTGTGCGACGCCAACGGGGGGACCGGACGGTGTCGCTCCTTCGTTGACCGGGAGGTCCTCGGATGAGTCGGTCCTTGGTGGCCCTGCGCGAAGCCACTCTTGCCGATGTCGAACAGCTGACCGAGCTCTGGCAGCCGTTCCTACGACGTGGTCCGGCGGACGAACCGCTGAACGACGTCGCCACCGCGATCGAACGACTCTGCGACCGGCCTGGGGAGCGCCTGGTGATCGCGGACTACGACGGTGGGTTCGCCGGCGCGGTCTTCCTCAAGGCCGCGGCGTACTCCCCGGTCAACAGCGAGCTGGTCCTCCAGGTGCACAACCTGGCCGTGGTGGCCGAGCATCGTCGCCACGGCATCGGCAAGGCGCTGCTGGAGTGCGCGGTCACCTGGGCCGAAGAGCTGGGCATCGGGCACGTCGCGACCGCGGCGGCGTCGGGCTCCCGCGAGGCCAACCGGTTCATGGCGCGGCTGGCGCTGGGGCCGCAGGCGGTGCTCAGGGTCGCACCGACGTGTGCGGTGCGCGCCAAGCTCTCGTCGCGTCAGTCCGCCGGTCGCCAGGTCACCCAGGTGCTGGCGGCACGCCGCAGCCTGCGCAGCTCACGCTCCGTCGCCGGGCGCTGAGGCCCGGCGCGGTCAGCGCGGGACCTGGTCCTTGGGCAGCAGCGCGCAGGTGATCCGGCAGGTGCAGACGCGTCGGTCCCGCTCGTCGGTGATCACGATCTGGTACGACGCCATCGTGCGGCCGAGGTGGAGCGGGGTCGCCACCCCGGTGACGGTCCCGCTCGTGGCTGCGCGGTGGTGGGTCGCGTTGATGTCGATCCCCACGGACACGCGGTCGGGGTGGGCGTGGATGGCCGATCCGAGCGAGCCCAGGCTCTCGGCGAGCACCACCGAGGCGCCGCCGTGGAGCAGGCCGTAGGGCTGGGTGTTGCCCTCGACCGGCATCGTCGCCACGACCCGTTCGGCCGACGCCTCGAGGATCTTCACGCCCATCTTCTGGTTCAAGGCGCCCATGCCGGCCTCGTCGCCGGCGATGAACGCCGCGAGCAGCTCGTCGTCCGTCATGGGCGTCATAGTGCCCGACCGTCCGCCGGGCCGGGCTGTCGGTGCCACTGGATAGAGTCGGCAGGTGCCCGACGCTGCTCCCGTGACAGAGACCTCGCCCCGGCCGCGGCTGCTTCTGCTCGACGGCCACTCGATCGCCTACCGCGCGTTCTTCGCGCTCCCGGTGGAGAACTTCTCGACCACCACCGGTCAGCACACCAATGCCGTCTTCGGCTTCACCTCGATGCTGATCAACGTGCTGCGCGACGAGCAGCCGACCCACATCGGCGTCGCCTTCGACAAGTCCCGCCAGACGTTCCGCCTCGCGGAGTACGCCGACTACAAGGCGAAGCGCAACAAGACGCCCGACGAGTTCTCCAGCCAGCTCCCGCTGATCAACGAGGTGCTCGACGCGCTGCGGATCCGCCACCTCGCCAAGGAGGGGTACGAAGCCGACGACATCATCGCCACGCTCGTCACCGAGGCGCTCGCCGAGGGGATGGACGTGCTGATCCTCACCGGTGACCGTGACTCGCTGCAGCTGGTGACCGAGCACTCCACGGTGCTGTACCCGATGCGCGGTGTGTCCGAGCTGGCGCGGATGACCCCGGAGGCCGTCGAGGCGAAGTACGGCGTCCCGCCCCATCGCTATCCCGAGCTGGCGGCCATCGTGGGCGAGACCTCCGACAACCTGCCCGGGGTCCCGGGCGTGGGGCCGGGCTTCGCCGCCCGCTGGATCAACGAGTACGACGGTCTCGACAACGTGATCACCCATGCCGACCAGATCAGCGGCAAGAAGGGCGAGGCACTGCGCGAGCACCTCGGCGACGTGATCCGCAACCGGCGGCTCAACGCGCTGGTCCGTGACCTCGACCTGGAGCTGACGCCGGCCGACCTCGAGGCCCAGTCGTGGGACCGCGACCTGGTCCACACCCTGTTCGACTCGCTGGAGTTCCGGGTCCTGCGCGACCGTCTCCTCGAGTCGTGGGACGTGCAGGACGCCGCGCTCGTCGACGACTCCGGCTTCGACCTCGACGGGGTGCGCCTGGGCGCGGGTGAGCTCTCCTCATGGCTCGACGCCCACGCCGGTCCCGACGTGCGCACCGGGGTCACGGTGCAGGGCTCCTGGGGTGCCGGCACCGGCGAGGTGCGCGGTCTCGCCCTGGCCGCGGCCGACGGCCAGGCCGCCTGGGTCGACGCCGCCGAGATCACGCCGGAGGACGACGCGGCGCTGATGTCGTGGCTGGGCGACCCGGGCCGGCCCAAGGTGCTCCACGACGCCAAGGGCCCGATGCTCGCGCTGGCCGCGCGCGGCTGGCCTCTCCACGGGCTCGTCAGCGACACCGCCTTGGCGGCCTATCTCGTGCGCCCCGACCAGCGGTCCTACGACCTCGCCGACCTCACCCTGCGCTACCTCAAGCGTGAGCTCAAGCAGGGCTCGACCGACGACGACCAGCTCAGCCTCGAGGGCCTGGAGGGCGGCGGTGACGCGGCCGACACCGCGATGCTCCACGCCCGGGCCGTGCTCGACCTGGCCGACACCCTGGACGGCGAGATCGAGCAGACCGGCGGCACCGCCCTCCTCGCCGACGTCGAGCTGCCCCTGGTCGACCTGCTGGCCGACCTGGAGCAGACCGGGATCGCCGTCGACACCGACCATCTCGAGACCCTCGAGGCCCACTTCGCGGGCGAGGTCCGCGACGCCGCGGGCGAGGCCTTCCGCGTGATCGGCAAGGAGATCAACCTCGGCTCGCCCAAGCAGCTCCAGGTGGTGCTGTTCGACGAGCTCGCGATGCCCAAGACCAAGCGCACCAAGACCGGCTACACGACCGACGCCGACGCCCTGCAGGCCCTCTACGAGAAGACCGAGCATCCGTTCCTGATGGCCCTGCTCCGCCACCGCGATGTCAGTCGGCTGCGGCAGACCATCGAGGGGCTGCTCAAGACCGTCCAGTCCGACGGGCGGATCCACACCACGTTCAACCAGACGATCGCGGCCACCGGACGGCTGTCGAGCACCGACCCCAACCTCCAGAACATCCCGATCCGCACCGAGGAGGGCCGCCGGATCCGCGAGGGCTTCGTGGTCGGCAAGGGCTTCGACTGCCTGTTGACCGCCGACTACAGCCAGATCGAGATGCGGATCATGGCTCACCTGTCCGAGGACGCCCTGCTGATCGAGGCGTTCAAGTCCGGCCAGGACTTCCACTCGATCACGGCCTCGCGGGTCTTCGGCGTCCCCGCCGACGAGGTGACCGGTGCGCAGCGGGCCAAGATCAAGGCGATGAACTACGGCCTCGCCTACGGTCTCTCGGCGTTCGGCCTCGGCCAGCAGCTTCGGATCGACCCGGGCGAGGCGCGCGGGCTGATGGACGAATACTTCGAGACCTTCGGCGGCGTGCGCGACTACCTCGGCGGAGTCGTCGACGAGGCCCGCCGCACCGGCTTCACCGAGACCCTCTGGGGCCGCCGCCGCTACCTGCCCGACCTGACCAGCGACAACCGTCAGCGTCGGGAGATGGCCGAGCGGATGGCTCTCAACGCGCCCATCCAGGGCTCGGCCGCCGACCTGATCAAGATCGCGATGCTCCACGTCGCCGCGGCCGTGCGGGACGCGGGACTGGCCTCCCGGATGCTGCTGCAGGTGCACGACGAGCTCGTGTTCGAGGTCGCCTCAGGAGAGCGCGAGGCGCTCGAGGAGGTCGTCCGCCGGGAGATGGGCGGGGCCGCCGAGCTCGCGGTGCCGCTCGACGTGTCGGTCGGCACCGGCCGGAGCTGGCACGACGCCGCACACTGAGGCCGGAGGCAGGTCCGGTCAGGAGGCCGGTGTCGGCCGCGGGAGATCGGTGTCGGCCGGGGCCAGCTGGCGCGGCCGGAGCACGTCGGTCAGGAGCAGGGCCAGCAGCAGCAGGCTGTCGACGGTGAGCACCGTCGCCAGCAGGCCGGTCACGGTGCCGGCCTGCAGCCCGCCGCCGATCAGCAGGCAGAACGCCAGCCACACGAAGAGGACCGGCCGGCGTCCGCTGCGGGCCAGCACGGCGTACACCAGCAGCTGGAGCATCGACAGCACGGTGCCGAGGACGGCGAACAGCCAGAGCTGGTCGGACACCTGGGAGTACGCCGACCCGCCGACGAAGGCGAGAGCCAGTCGCGGCAGGAGCAGCACCCCGGCGATGCCGAGGACTCCCAGGGCCGCGACCAGCCCGAGGCTCCGGAGGAGCGCCGGCCTGCGCCCCTCCGCGGTCGACATGTCGGGGAAGGCGACCACGACGACGAACTGCGGCAGGAACAGCATCGCCTTGGTCAGGATCAGGCCCGAGGCATAGATCCCGGCCTGGTGGTTGTCGAGGGCGTGCCGCGCCACGACGATGTCGGCGTTCGACAGCGCGAAGAAGGCGAGCAGGGCCTGGGAGTTGTGCGCCGTCTCCCGCAGGATGTCCGTGGTCGGGTGCCGGCGCTCTGCGTCGGCGGCGACCGGCACCTCCTCGCTGGGCCGCGGACGGCGCCGCAGGGCCAGCCAGCCCACGACAGCGGGACACACGGCAGCGGTCGTGATGCCGAGCATGGCGGCGGTCTGGGTCGGCTCCCAGGCGATGAACGCCACCCCGATCACCAGCCGGGGGATCCCGAGCGCGAGGTAGATGAGTGACAGCGGAGCCCAGCGCCGCTCGCCCTGGAGGACCCCCGACTGGGCGCCCATCAGCGTCAGCGGGACGGAGGTCGCGGCGACCAGCAGGGCAGGGGCCAGGCTGTCGAGCTTCAGGAGGCGTTCCAGCGCGGGCGCGGCGAGCAGGAGGACCACGCCGAGCCCCAGGGACGAGATCCAGCCGACGCGGAGCACCTCGCGCTCGATCTCGGCCCGGTGCTCCGGCTCGGCCGAGACCCGGCGTGCTCCCGTGGCCTGGAGACCCAGCGGCAGCACGCTGGTGACCAGCACCGTGGCCATCAGCGCCGCGACCGCGCCGTACTGGTGGGGACCGAGGATCCGGGCGGCGAGCACGGTGAAGCCGTACGTCGCGACGTTGGCGATGCTGATCGAGACGGCCATCGAGCTCCCGCTGTGCGCGAATCCGCGCAGTCTGTCGCTCGCCCTCACGGCAGGCAGGGTATCCGTGCCCCTCCGCGGCACCCGCCTCGCCGCTCCGCCACTGGATCCCGTGGCCACCGCCTAGACTCCGGCGCGTGATCGAGGCCGTCGTGCGGTCCATGCGCCCGCGGCAGTGGACCAAGAACCTCCTGGTCGTCGCTGCGCCCCTGGCGGCCGGGCAGCTCTTCGACGCCCCCGTGTGGTGGCAGACCGCGGTCGCGTTCGTCGCGTTCTGCGCCCTGTCGGGGGCGGTCTACCTGGTCAACGACGTCGTCGACATCGAGTCCGACCGAGCTCATCCCCGCAAGCGGCTGCGCCCGATCGCGGCCGGCGAGCTGTCGGTGCGGGCGGCGCTCGTGGCCGCGCTGGTGCTCGGGGTGGGCGCCGTGGCGGCCGGGGCGGCGGTCAGCTGGAACCTCGGCCTCCTGCTCGCGGCGTACGCCGCCCTCCAGGCCTGCTACTCCCTCTGGCTCAAGCACGAGCCGGTCTTCGACCTGGCCGTCGTCTCGGTCGGGTTCCTGATGCGCGCCGTGGCGGGCGGTCTCGCGGCCGGGTTGCCGCTCTCCGGGTTCTTCTTGATGGTGGCTGGCTTCGGCTCGCTGTTCATGGTGGCCGGCAAGCGGTACTCCGAGCTCCACACGCTCGGCAGCGAGGCGGGGACACGGCGGTCCCTGGTCCGCTACACCGACACCTACCTGCGGTTCGTCTGGAGCATCGCGGCGACCTCGACGGCGCTCTCGTACTGCCTGTGGGCGTTCGAGCAGCCGACGAGTGGCATCCCGTGGCAGTCCATCTCGATCGTGCCGTTCGTGCTCGGTCTGCTGCGCTACGCCGTCGACATCGACGCGGGTCAGGCGGCCGAGCCGGAGGACATCATCCTGGGCGACCGCGGCCTCCAGGCGATCGGTGCTGCGTGGATCCTGCTCGTCAGCCTCGGGGTGCTCGGTGGCTGAGCAGCGTCTGCTCCACGGTTGGGGCCGGACCTCACCGGTGCGGTCCCGCACGGTCAGCGTCGACGCGGACCAGGTCCCCGACGTCGTCCGCGGCGCCGGGCCTCGCGGCCTGGTGGCGCGCGGGCTCGGTCGTTCGTACGGCGACGCCGCACAGAACGCCGGCGGGACGGTGCTGCTGCCGATCGGGGGCGAGACGCGGATGGACGGTGAGCACGTGGTCGTCTCTGCCGGTACGTCGCTCCACGACCTGATGCGGTACCTGTTGCCTCGCGGTCGGTTCCTCCCGGTCACCCCGGGCACGCGCTACGTCACCGTGGGCGGGGCGATCGCCTGCGACGTGCACGGCAAGAGCCACCACCGCGTCGGCACCTTCGGGGCGAACGTCGTCTCCGCCGACCTGGTCACCCCCGACGGCGAGACCCACCGGATCAGCCCCACGGCGGACCCGGACCTGTACTGGGCGACGGTCGGCGGCATGGGCCTGACCGGCATCATCCTCCGCGCCACGCTGCTCACGATCCCCGTCGAGACGGCCTGGGTCCGCGTCGACACCGAGCGCTTCGGCGACCTCCGGTCGCTGACCGCGGCGATGCGCGAGTCCGACGACGCGTGGACCTACTCGGTCGCCTGGGTCGACACGGTGTCGCGTGGCCGGGCGCTGGGCCGGTCCGTACTGTCGCGAGGCGAGCACGCGGTCGTCGCCGACCTCGACGTGCGCCGCGCGCGCACGCCCTACCCACTGCCGGACCGGCCGCGCCTCTCCGCCCCGTCGGGGATGCCCGACGGCCTCGTGTCGCGCGCGTCGGTGCGCGCGTTCAACGCGGTGTGGTTCCACAGGGCACCTCGCCGTCGTGAGGGGGAGCTCCAGAGCCTGGCGGCGTTCTTCCACCCCCTCGACGGGGTCGGCGGCTGGAACCGGCTCTACGGTCCATCGGGCTTCGTGCAGTACCAGCTGGTCGTGCCGGACGCCGCCGAGGACGTGGTCCACGGCGCCGTACGACGGCTGGCCGCGGGCGGCCACGCATCGTTCCTCGCCGTGCTCAAGAGGTTCGGCCCGGCCAACGACGGTCTCCTGTCCTTCCCGGTCGCGGGCTGGACCCTCGCCCTCGACCTGCCGGCCCGGCCGGGGCTCGCCGCGGTGCTCGACGACCTCGACGCCCGGGTGGCGGAGGCGGGCGGTCGGGTCTACCTGGCGAAGGACGCGCGCATGGCCGCGCGGACGTTCGCCGCGATGTATCCCCGCGCCGAGGAGTTCGCACGCGTGCGCGACCGGGTGGACCCGGGCCGTATCCTCGCCTCCGACCTGGCCCGACGTCTCGGGCTGTGACCCTGGGGGATGGATCCATGATCGACGCGCTCGGCCGGCCGCAGTCCCTGCTCCTGCTCGGCGGCACCAGCGACATCGCCCTGGCGGTGGCTCGTGCCTGGTCCGACGCCCGACCGGTGGTGACGGTCGCCGCCCGACCCGGCGCTCGCCGCGACGACGCGGTCGCGGGGCTGCGGGCCGACGGCTTCGAGGTGGAGGTCCATGACTTCGACGCCGAGGACACCGACAGCCACCCGGCCCTGGTGGAGTCGATCGCGGCCACGCGTGACATCGACGTCGCCCTGGTGGCGTTCGGCGTGCTCGGCGACGAGGAGGAGGCCTGGACCGACCACGCCGCCGCGGTCCGTCTGGCCCAGGTGAACTACACCGGCGCGGTCAGCGTGGGCGTGTGCCTGGCCGGGGTGCTGCGGCGCCAGGGTCACGGCACGATCGTCGCCCTGTCGTCGGTGGCGGGGGAGCGGGTGCGCCGCTCCAACTTCGTCTACGGGTCCTCCAAGGCCGGGATGGACGGCTTCTACCTCGGGCTCGGTGAGGCCTTGCGTGAGCACGGCGCCCGGGTCCTCGTGGTTCGTCCGGGGTTCGTGCACACCAAGATGACCGAGGGACGCGACCCGGCCCCGATGTCGGTCACCGCGGACGAGGTGGCCGAGGCGGTGGTGCGCGGCGTCGCAGGTCGCGCCGAGCTGGTGTGGGTGCCGCCCCTGCTGCGAGGCGTGATGTCCGGGCTGCGGCACGTGCCGAGGCCGCTCTTCCGGCGCCTTCCGCTCTGACACATGTCCGGACGGCTGCGGTTCCTCCCTCTCGCCTGGGCGGTGGTGCTGGCCGCCCTGCTGCTCGGGCCGGCTCTCGGCACGGGGTACGTGCTCGGCTACGACCTGGTCTGGGTTCCCCATCTCGACCTGCGGAGCGACTTCCTCGGGTTCGCCACGGCGCTGCCCCGGGCGGTCCCGTCGGACGCCGTGGTCGCGGTGCTCGACGACGTGGTGCCGGCCCAGCTGTTGGAGAAGGCCGCGCTCTTCGTGCCCCTGGTGCTGGCCGGGGTCGGCGCCGCACGGCTCGTCGGCGGGTCGGCCACGGCACGGCTCACCGCAGTCACCCTGGCGGTCTGGAACCCGTTCACCGCGGAGCGGCTGGGGATCGGGCACTGGACCGTGCTCGTCGGCTACGGCGTGGTGCCCTGGCTCGTGCTCGCCGGCCGCACCACCCGTCGTACGGGCAGGGTGCCGGCAGCTGCCTGGGCGCTGGTGGCGATCGGCAGCCTGAGCGCGTCGGCCGGCCTGGTCTCGGCGGTCACACTCCTCGTGACCGGCTGGACCGCTGACCGGGCGCGCCTGCGGACCGACCTGACGCTGGTCGCCTGTGCCGCGGCGGGGAACGCGCCGTGGCTGATGGCCGGGCTGCTCCATGCCGGGTCGGCCACCGGTGACGGGGCCTCGGTGTTCGCCCTGCACGGCGAGGGCGGGCTGCCCGCGCCGCTCGCCGCCCTCGGCCTCGGAGGCATCTGGAACTCCGAGGTCGTGCCGGCGTCCCGCACCACCTTCGTGTCGTGGCTCGCCCTGGTGCTCCTGGTGGGGTTGGCGGTGGCGGGCTGGCGCCGGTGGGCCGGCCGTCCCGACTCCCGTCGCCTGGTCGCCCTCTGGGTGATCGGCTTCGGCGTGGCGCTGCTGACCTGGCTGCTGCCCGGCCCGGTGGACTGGTTCGCCGGACGCGTTCCCGGGGGCGGGCTCCTCCGCGACGGGACCCGCACGCTCGGGCTCTGCCTGCCGGTGTACGCATGCCTGCCCGCGGTCGGGGTCGAGGTGCTCGCCGGGCGGTTCTCCCGCGGCGAGACGGAGGTACGACGACTGGTCGCCGCCGCCGGCGCGCTGCTGCCGGTGATCCTCCTGTACGACGCCGCATGGGGTCTCTCGGGGGCACTGCGTCCGGTCGAGTTCCCGGCCTCCTGGGCCCAGACCCGCGCCAACGTCGACTTCTCCGGTGGAGACCTGCTGGTGCTCCCGCTGGGCACCTACCGTGCTCCGACGTGGAACCACGGACGCACCGTGCTCGACCCGCTGGGCCGCTACCTCCCTCCCGACTACGTCGCCGACGACGACCTGGTGGTCGACGGCAGGACCGTGGCGGGGGAGGACCCTCGCCTGGCGGACGTGCGCGCGGCACTCGCCCTGCCGACTCCGACGTCGCGGACGCAGGCGCTGCTCGCGCTCGGCGTGCAGCACGTCGCGATCGAGCGCGACGTGGCTGGCCGTCGGCCTCCGCCCCTCGCCGGTGACCTCCTCACCGCCCACCCCGACCTCGAGGTGTACCGACTCGACGGCGACGCCGCGCCGCGTGACGTGGCCGCCTGGCACGAGGTGGCGATGGGGCTCGCCTGGCTGCTCTACCTGGGAGCACTGCTGGGCGGAGCGGTCGGCGCGATCGCCCACGCCGTACGGACGCGCGGGGCCGAAGCAGCCAAACGGGCCCCGTACCTGTAGCATGACGCCCGGACCATCGAGGGGGAGGACCCTGCGGGATGCTGACTGGACCTGTCATCGGCGCGATCGTGAGCGCCGTCGTCGGCGGCGTGATCGCCGCCGTCACGATCGTCGGCGTCGTCTCGAACGGTGTGAACTCCTCCTCCGACCGACCCGGCAGCGTCAGCGCCGGCGTCCCCTACGGCTCGACGAAGTAGCCGACCGGCCCCGACGCGGGACGCGATCCGCCCCTGGCTTCTCGAGGGGCGAGTTCTCCTGCGTCTTCGCCAGGTGAGGTAGGTCGCCCTCGGCTCACCCGGCGAACTCACCACGAGAACCCGGGCTCCACCAGGTGACCAGGGTGAAGCGGTGACCACCGACCCGCCCACCGGGTCCGGGTGCGCGGTCAGTCGGACGACACGCGCCGCCCCGCGAGCGCCTGCTCGACCACGTCCGCGAAGCCGGCCCTGGTCTGCTCCCACGTGAACTGACCGCCGTGGGCACGCGCGCCCTCGCCCAGCCGCGTGCGTAGCGCGTCGTCGACGAGCAGCCGGCGCAAGGCGTCCACGAAGCCGGTCCGGTCGTCGACCAGCAGCCCCGACTCTCCGTGCTGGACCGACTCGCGGGTGCCGCCCGCGCTGGCGTAGGCCACCGTGGGGGTGCCCGCGAGGGCGGCCTCGCCGACCACGAGGCCCCAGCCCTCCTTGAGCGACGGGAGGGCGAGCACCCACGACTCCTCGTAGACCTGCTCCTTGGTCGCCTCGTCGACCTGGCCGAGGAACCGTACGGCGTCGCCGAGGCCGAGGGTGGCTGCGTGGGCGTGGAGCACGTGCTCCCACCACCCGCTGCCGACCACGGTGACGGTGAGTCCCGGCAGCTCGGCGCGCAGCTCGGCCACCGCGTCGAGGGCGTGCTCGACCTGCTTGTGGGGCACCAGCCGGCCGACGACGCAGACGCTGGGGTGGTCGGTCTTGCCGACCTCGACCGGCCGCTGTCGATCGGTGCCGTAGTGCACGACCGCGATCCGCTCGGGGGCCACCCCCAGGTGTGCCAGCTCGTCGCGGGTGGCCTTCGAACCGGTGACGTACTGGCAGCGCCGGTAGAGCCGTGGGGCGAAGCGGCTCTCGATCCACCAGCCCACCTTGCCCATCGTCCCGGGATAGACGACCGGCCACTGCTCGCGGTGCACGTGGTGCACGAGGACGACCACCGGGCGTCGGGTCACCAGCCGGGTGAAGAACGGCAGCCCGTTCTGCACGTCGACGACCAGGTCGGGTCGTCCCAGATCGCCGCGGCGCAGCGCCTGCATGCCGCGGGCGTACACGCTCAGCTTCGAGCCACGGCGTACGTAGCGAACGCCGCGGATCTCGTCCTCCGGCGGTGCACCGGCGTGCGCGGCGCTGAACACGGTCACGCGGGCGCCGCGCTCGACCAGCCCCTCGGCCACCTCCTCGAGTGCCCGCTCGGCCCCGCCACCTTCCGGGTTGTGGGTGTCACGCCAGCTGAGAAAGGCGACCTCGCGCCCGTCGAGCGGGCCCGCGCCGACGGCGGCCTGATCGGTCATGGGAGGAGGGTACGGACCACCCCTGGTGGCCGCGCGGGCACCCCTGACCGCTGGTTACGGGCCGGTAAGGTGTGCCGCATGTCAGTGCGGTCTACGGCCCTCGACGGGCCGGAGACCCGGCTGCCACCACCGGAGGATCCACCCAGCCCCGGGCTCCCGGCCGGCGCGCTCACGTCCCCGTTGCGCGCGGCCGGCTACGCCGCTGTGCTCACCGCGCTGGCCTTCATCCAGGGCGCGGGGCTGATGGTCGCCGACACCAAGTTCGACCTGCTCCTCGCCCCGGGCCGGTTCCTCGCCCGGGGTCTCCGGCTCTGGGACCCCGAGGCGGCGTTCGGGCAGGTGCCGGACCAGAGCTACGGCTACGCGTGGCCGATGGGCCCGTTCTTCGCCCTGGGGCACCTCGTCGACATGCCGCCGTGGATGATCCAGCGCCTGTGGTGGGCCCTGCTCCTGTGTGTCGCGTTCTTCGGCATGCTGCGGCTCTGCGAGCGCCTGATGCTGGGCAGCGAGCTGACGCGGGTCGTCGCCGCGTTCGCGTTCGTGCTCACGCCGCGCCTGACCACGCTGGTCGGCGTCGTGTCCGTGGAGGTCTGGCCGATGGCGCTGGCGCCGTGGGTCCTCCTGCCGCTGGTCCGGGGCTCGAAACAGGGGTCCGTACGCCGTGCTGCCGCGGCCAGCGCGCTCGTCGTGGGGTGCTGCGGCGGCGTGAACGCGGTCGCCGTCGCGGCCGTGCTCCCGCTCGGCGTGATCTGGCTGCTGACCCGCGAACCCGGCCCGCGGCGGTGGCGGCTGCTCGGGTGGTGGACCCTGTTCACGGTGCTCGCCACCGCCTGGTGGAGCGGCCCGCTGCTGCTCCTCGGCCGCTACGCGCCGCCGTTCCTCGACTACATCGAGAACGCCTCGATCACCACCCTGCCCACCGACCTGACCCGCAGCCTGCTGGGCGTCTCGGACTGGGTCGCCTACTTCGGCGGTCCCGACTTCGGTGCCGGACTCCATGTGGTCGGCACGCCGTACCTCCTGGTCGACGCGGCCCTGGTCGCCGCGCTCGGGCTCATCGGCATGTGCCTGCCCGGCAACCCGCACCGCAGGTTCCTGGTCTGGGGGCTGCTGGCCGGGGTGATGCTCGTCGGCTTCGGCTACGCCCGCGATCTCCCGGGGTTCTTCGCGGCGGACCGGATGGACTCCCTCGACTTCGCGTTGGCCCCGTTCCGCAACGTCCACAAGTTCGACGTCGTCTTGAGGGTCCCCCTGATCCTCGGTCTCGCGCACGCGCTCACCGAGCTGCCCAGGGTGATTCGCTCCCTCGGCTCGGTGGTCGCGCTCCGGGTCTACCGGGTGGCGGTCGGTCTCGCCGTCTTCGCCCTGCTCACGCCCTGGCTGAACGGCGTGATCGCGGCAGGTGACGGGGTGCAGCAGGTCCCCGGTTACTGGACCGAAGCGGCGACCTACCTCGCCGACCACGACGACGGGTCGGTCGCCCTGGAGCTGCCCGCCGCCCCGTTCGGCGTCTACACCTGGGGAAACGTGCATGACGACGTGCTCCAGGGACTGGCGACCAGTCCCTGGGCGGTGCGCAACGTGGTGCCGCTGGCCCAGCCCGGCAACGTGGTGTTCCTCGACGCGGTCACCCGCGCAGTCGAGTCCGGGCTGCCGCAGCCCCAGCTCGCGTCGTACCTCGCGGCGAACGGCGTCGGCAGCCTCGTCGTCCGCAACGACCTCGACCGCTTGCTGACGGGCGCGCCCGACCCGGTGTACCTGAAGGCCGTGCTGGCGGCGACCCCGGGCATCTCGCTGGTGAAGTCGTTCGGGCCGCCGGTGGGCCAGGCTCCCTACGGCTACGTCGACAACCCTCCGGAGAACACCCGGATCGTCCAGGACCACGGCATCTCCGAGGTGACCCGCGCGGTCGACGTCTACCGGGTCCGCGATCCTTCCGCCGCCGCCGTCACGACGCTCGGGGAGGTCCTCCTCGGCGACCCCGCCTCGCCACTCGACCGCGGGATGGACGGGGTCGGCCCCACCCCGCCGTTGCTTGCCGCGGACGCCACGGGCGCGGCCGCCGACGTCACCGGGCAGGTCCTCACCGACGGCCTGAGGCGTCGCGAGATGAACTTCCCGGCCGTGCGATGGAACGAGTCCAGCACCCTCACCGCCGACGAGTCGTTCCGGCTCGGCGGCAAGGAGCAGTCGCACCGCGTGGTCGACGACGACGCCCGCTGGGACACGGTCGAGACCTGGAGGGGCGGGGTGTCCGGCGTCGAGGCGAGCACCTCCCAGGCCTACGCGGACGCCACGCCTCCGCTGGCCATCGGCTCCCACCCCGGGGCCGTCTTCGACAACGACCCCGGCACCGCATGGGCCTCGGCCCGCGACGCGGATCCCAAGCAGCAGTGGTGGCAGGTCGACTTCGCCGGGGCGCGCGCCGTCTCGCGGGTCGCCGTCACGGTCGCTCCGGGATCCTTGCCGCTGACCTCGCTGCGGATCTCGGGTGGCGGGCAGTCGCGCACGGTGCCCGCCCCGAAGCCCGGCCACGACGGCTCCTACGCCGTCGGCCTGCCCAGTACCTCGGCGCTGCGCATCACCCCGGTGTACGACGGGCCCCTGCTGACGGGTTCGGTCGGGCTGAGCGAGGTACACATCGACAACCTGCACCCCGAGCGCTACCTGCGCCTGCCCGCACCGCTCGACACCGCGCCCGTCGACGTGATCTCCCTGTCGCGTGACCAGGGGCGCTTCCCGTGCGTCCAGGTGCGGACCGCCTTCGCGTGTGACCCGTTGCTGAGCGAGCCGGGGGAGGACGGCGACGTCCTGGCCCGGCTGCTCACGGTCCCGCACCCCACGCGCTACGCCGTCCGGGCGTCGGGGTCGCTCCGTCGCACGGACCGGGTCTGGCCCACGCTGCTCGGAGACTCCGGTGTGCGGGTCGTCGTCCCCCACCAGAGCGACGCAGACCCCGCGACGGGGCCCGGTGCGATGGTCGACGGAGACCCCTCGACGAGCTGGATCGCGACCTCCTCCCGTCCGCGTATCGTCCTCCGCCTGCCGCACCGCACGACGTTGTCGCGGCTGCGGCTCGACCTCGACCCGGGCGCTCCCGCCTCGTTGCCGAAACGGCTCGTGCTGCGGGCCGGAGCCCGTCACCGCGTGGTCGACGTCGACGCGAACGGGCGCGCGCAGCTCCCGGGCTGGCGGGTCCGCGACCTCACCGTGCGCGTGGCGTCGACGTACCCGGCCTTCACCCCCGACGGCCAGCAGTTCGCCGAGCTCGGACCCGGCATCTCCGAGGTCAAGATCAACGGGCGCTCGCTCACCAGCGCGGTGCTCTCCACGGTGACGATCCCGTGCGGGCAGGGGCCCAGGCTCGAGATCGGCGGCACGGTCTTCGACACGTCGCTCACCGCGAGCGCGCGGAGCCTGCTGCGGGGCACGACCGTCCCCCTGCAGGTGTGCGTGCCCGACGGGGCGTCGCCGCGAGTGACCCTCGGCGGACGCACCGAGGTGGTCGCGGCGCCGACCGACGCGCTCCGCGTGGACTCGCTGACCCTCACCCGTCCGGGAGCGGATCTCGGTACGACGGATCCGGCCACGGTGAAGCGCAGTGGCTCCGGCATGCCGGAGTCCCTGGACGTGCCCGCACGCTCCGCGGCGACCGTGCTGTCCATGCCGCAGAACATCAACCCGGGCTGGCAGGCCACCGCGGACAGCAGAGAGCTGCCCGCGCAACGAGCCCACGGCTGGCAACAGGCGTGGGTGCTCCCGGCCGGACCCGCCGGCACCGTCGACGTACGGTTCACCCCGTCCCGGTTGTTCACCGGCCTGCTGGTCCTGGGAGCCCTGCTCGCCGCCGTCTGCATCGCCGCGGTCACCCCGCTCCGGCTGCGCCGCGGGCCTCCCCGTGAGCTCCCGCCGCTGCGCGCCGCTCGGGTCGGGCGGGTCGACGTGGTCATCGTCGTGGCCGCCGCCGGCTTCCTCACCGGGTGGGCCGGGCTGGGCATCCTCGCCCTCACCTGGTTGGTGGCCCGCAGGTTCCGGGTGGCCGGCGGCTGGGCCTACGTGGCCGGGCTGGCGCTGCTGGCCGCGACGGCTGGGCTGACATGGGGGCCGATCAAGGAGCAGTCCTGGTCGGTCTACTGGGCGCAGGCGTGGGCGATGCTGGCGATCGCCTCGGTCAGCGCCGCGCTCCTTGCTCCTGTGCTCGTTCCTGGAAGACGAGATCGGCCTGGGTCGCCGGCGGCTCGCGGCGCACCATCCAGCTCACGTTCTTGAACCTCAGGATCGGGCTCTCGAAGTAGCGCCAGGACAGGGTGGCGACCGCGAGGGTGAGGGCGGCGTCCAGGGTCAGGATCGTGAAGAAGTGGCCGGTGAACGGCACGATGTCGAGCACCCGGAACAGCACGCCCATGATGAACAGGTGAACGGCGTACACGCCGTACGACACGTCTCCGAGCCAGAACGCGACGCGCCCGGACAGATGACGACGTACCGGTCCCTCGAGCTCGGGGCCGAACATCAGCGGGAGGACGAAGAAGCCGGCGGCGACGGTGTAGAGGACGACCTTGGTCGCGGCCTCCCAGCCCAGCGGCATGGCCAGGGTCCGGGGGCCGGCGACCGGCGTGCAGGCGATGGCGAAGACGGCGACCGCCAGGATCCAGCAGCCGGTCAGGTCGTGGCCCATCCGCTCGAGCAGGTGGTCCCGCGGCCGGAGGGTCAGGTCTGCGCTGACCGCCGCGAAGCACATCCCGACCAGGAACATCGGCATCCAGCCCGGCAACCACTGCAGGTAGTGGCCCTCGCGCCCGGGGATGTGGGCGAACCACGCCTGCCAGGCGACACCGAGCGTGGCGATGACGAGGCTGCGGCCGATGATCGTCGGCAGGTGAAGCCCCGTACGACGTCGCGTGGCCGCGAGGACGTAGGCCGTCAGCGGCATCAGGACGTAGAACGCGACCTCCGTGCAGAGGCTCCACATCTGGGTCAACGACTGGGGGAGGAGCGTGGGGAAGTAGAGCTGGGTGAGCGTCAGCTGGCGCACCCACACCTCCCAGCCGAGTCCCTGGTTCGCCGGGTCGAAGAGCAGCGCCACGCACACGACCACCCAGTAGAGGGGCAGGATCCGGAGCGCCCGCTTCCACAGGTAGTGGCGGTGTGACGGGTGGCGCTCACCTCGGCCGATCGCCAGGAAGAACGGCCGGGACAGGAGGAACCCGGAGAGGACGAAGAACAGCGGCACGCCGAAGTCGAGTCGCGCGAGCACGGCTCCGGGCCAGCCGCGGAGGATCTGCCCGGTGTTGAAGGCGGCGTGCGTGGTGAGCACCATCAGGGCCCCGATGCCGCGTACGGCGTTCAGGGTCGGGAACGTGCGGTCCGAGTCGGCTCATGATGGCTCCGCCACTGTCGCACGGCCCACCGTGACGTCGTCGGTGCACAGGGTCGCCTCGCCGATCAGGCCGCCGAGCCGGATCGAGTCGAAGCGCTCGTCCCCGGCCTTGAAGTAGAGGGTGTGCAACCCGCTCGACACGCTCGCCTGCTGGGTGAGCCCACCGGCGCTGACGGTGATCGAGCTGTCGGCCGTGGCGATGTAGCCCACCTTCACCCACCAGCCGCCGAAGAGGAACGGACCGTCGAGCTTGATCCGGCGTATCCCGGGCCCGACGCGGTAGGCGCAGACGGGGTTCGGGTTCGGAAGTGCGTGGTGCACCGGGGTCACGTCGAGCTGCCGGAGGTGCCCGTCGGGACCGAGCAGTGCCAGTTGGTCGGTGGCCTCGGTCGCGTAGCGGAAGCCGCGGTCGAGCGGCCGGAGCAGGACGCTCAGGGTGTTGTAGGGGTAGGCCAGCGGCCACAGGAGGTCGGCCGGCATCTGGCTGTCGACGACGGCGCTGCCGGACGGCAGGTCCTTGCTGTCGGCGACGAGTGTGGAGAAGAACGCCTTGCCGGGTTGGTCGCCGATCCAGTTCCGGTAGTAGGCGGCGGTCGAGGTGGTGCCGAGGAGAGCCACGATCAGGCACGCGACCACCGCCGGGCGGCGGCGGTCGAGCAGGACGCTCGGCCGCCGCGGCCGGACCTGCTCGACGGCTCCCCGCAGCGGCATGGTCGCGAAGGCGAGTGCCGCGGCGGTCACAGCGGAGAGCTCGCTGAGGTAGCGGTACTCGTAGCCGATGATCGGCCCGATCAGCGACGACCGGCCCGCCACCACCAGCAGCAGGTCGCAGGTCAGGTAGAAGCCGGGCAGCAGCAAGGCGCGCATCGACGCGGTGCGTGACCTGGCCAGCTCCCGGCAGAACAGGACGAAGGCGACCGCGCAGACCAGGACGAGCAACGAGGAGGGCTGGGCGAACGACACGGGTGCTCCCGCGGGATGGTTCCAGCGGAGCGGGCCACCGAAGATGCCGGTGCCCCAGGATCGCAGCACCATCACGTCCGCGGTGGGCCCGATCGGGGTATGGGTCGCCTGCCCGGGGTCGAAGCTGAGCCCGAAGTGGACGTAGAGGGCCAGGTACGACGCACCGAGCGCGAGGTTGAGCAGGATCGAGACACGGAAGTCCCGCCACACGGTTCGCAGCCGCTCACCCGCGCCGCCCCGGCTGAAGTAGGCGACAGTGACGATGGCCATCGTGCCGATGACCAACAGGCTCTTCTCGTAGAACAACAGACCGACGACCACCCACGCCGTCGCGGCCACGGCGTGGACGACGCGGCGCGACTGCAGGTAGCTGACCTGGTAGCTCATGGCCCAGAAGAAGGCGATCTGGACCGGAAGCGCCTGGACACCGGTGGCCCACCAGACCGCGCTCTGCACCGTGAAGGCTGTCGCCAGGTAGAGCACCAGCGGGGGGACGATGCCCCAGCGCCGTCCGAACCCGACCAGGAGCAAGCGCAGGAAACCGAGGCTGGCGAGGGCCTGGAGGAGTGTCAGCGTCAGCGCCGCGAGGTCGTAGTCGAGAGGGGAGACCACGTTGAGGAGCCAGGAGAGGTACAGCCCGGCCGGCATCACGTGGCCCGAGATCCCGGTCAGCAGGTTGTCGAGCGACCGTCCGCCGGGGCCGAACGTCTGGGAGATCAGCTGGAAGTCGTCTCCCTCCCAGTACGACTGGGCCGACACCCAGCCGCGGTAGGCGAGCTGGAGGACGATCAGCCCGACCGCCACGGGCAGGACCCAGGCGTTCGCGGGATCGTCCCCGCGCCACAGCCGGGTCCAGCGCCGCCAGGCCGCGGCCTCACCATGGTCGCCGTCATGACGCGGGGGGAGCCACGGCGTTGCCCAGCACGAGCTGGGTGATGCAGGTGCCCCGGCCGGCGGGGCTGTTCGCGATCACGACCGAGTCGTAGCTTCCGTCCGCCTGGAAGTACGCCGTGTGGGCACCCGCCGGCAGGCGCATCCGCCGGCTCGTGTCGCCGAGGTCGATCCGCACCCGGAACGGCCGCGGTGCGCCGTACTCCATGCGGATCCACCAGCCACCACCGACCACCGGCCCGTCCAGGGGGATGGTGGTCGGCGTGCGGCGCAGCACGTAGCCGCAGCCCTCGCCGCCGACCATGGTGCGTGCCGGCACGATGGCGGCCGGTGTCACGCGTCCCTGGTCGTCGAGGACGAACAGGCGGTCGATCGAGGTCTCGGGGTACTCGACCGGCAGGTCGAGCGCCTTCAGGACGTGGCTGTCGGTGTTCTCGGGGTAGCCGAACGCCCACAGCAGGTCCTGCGGCAGGGACAGGTTCACCAACGGGAGGGGCTTCCCGTCGGTGGCGGCGACCGTGCGTCGTAGGTTGTCGAAGAAGGGCTTGGTCGGGTTGTTGTCCTGCCAGTTCCGGACGTAGGCCAGGGTCGACACCATCGCGCCGGCGACCACGAGCGCGGTCACGGTCCGGATCACGGTCGGTCGCTCGTGGGGCCGGTCGACTCCCTCGCGC
The DNA here is from genome assembly GCA_963805345.1 of uncultured Actinomycetota bacterium. GTDB lineage: Bacteria > Actinomycetota > Actinomycetes > Propionibacteriales > Nocardioidaceae > Nocardioides. Next base: position 47,125 of record CAWDUA010000014.1, on the reverse strand, counting down.
AGCTGGTTGGTCTCGACGGCGCCCAGCAGCGGCAGGAAGGCCAGCCCGATCGAGAGCACGACGATGGCGGCGGACTCGGTCTGGTAGCGGTACTCCAGCCCGATGTCGGGGCCGACCAGGTTGGCCCGCGCCGAGGCGAGGAGGTAGACGTCCGCCGCGAGGCTGAACACGATCAGGCTCCAGGCCCGCCGGCTCGCCGTTCGAGTGGTGTAGGCGTAGTAGACCAGCGAGCCCAGGGCCACCCATGAGCCGAGGCTGATCAGGTCGCTGGGGTCGGCCAGGGAGTTGGCCGACATCGACCGCCACTCGAAGGGCCCGCCGATCACGCCGGTGCTGAACGCGACCGCGACCAGCCGGTAGCCGACGTTGGCGATCAGGGTGCCGGCCGGCTGGGTGCCGTGCAGACCGAACTTCAGGTAGAGGGCGACATAGGGGACGGCGACAGCGCCGTGGGCGATGACTCCGATGCGATGGTCGCGCCACACCCCGGCGAACCGCTCGGTCAGTGTCCCACGGGCGAACCAGCACAGAGCGAAGAGGGCGTAGAAGCCGAACAGGAGCACGGCCTTCTCGTAGAAGGCCAGTCCGAAGACCGTCCAGGCGAGCGTGGCGGCCAGCGACTGCCAGCGGTGCGTGCGTAGGTAGGCCAGGTGGGCGTGCAACCCGAACACCAGCGCGATCTGGAACGGGAGCTGGTTGATCCCCGCGGCGAACCACACGCCGGCCGGGACCGTGAAGATCAGGAAGCAGTAGCCGGCGAGCAGGACCAGCACGACGCGGGTGTCGCCGAACATGCTCCGCAGCAGCCGGAGCATCCCGAGGGAGGCGACCAGCTGCCCGAGCACCAGGAAGCCGGCCCAGGCCGACCAGTGGTACGGCGCCCAGGTGGACAGGCCCTTGATCACCAGCCACCCGGCGGGCATCAGGTGCCCGGCGTAGTTGCGCCCCACGAAGTCCCAGCTGAGGGCGTTGTTGGTGCCGGCCGACAGGAACGCGAGGTCATCGAAGTAGAACCACGACCCGGCCAGGGACCAGATCCGGAACGCCAGGCCGAGCGCGATCACCACGAGACCGAGTCGCTGGACGTGTGACCCGACTCGGCGGCGGGCCCGTGGCCGAAGCATGACCCGGGCTGACACGCGGCGGAGTATGCCACAGGGATCGGCGCGTCCCGGGGTCCACGCGGAGCCCCGAAGCACCCTCCGGACACGAGCTTCGGCAGCGGACGTGACTCGTGAGTAACTGCTACTGTCCCCCCACCGACGTGGACCACTGGGAGGGAATGCGCGTCATGAAGAGGGTCTGGCCCGCTTGGCTGCTCCTGTTTCTCGGCGCTTTCTTCCTCGTGACAGCGGGGGTTGCCCAGTTCTGGGCCAAGGGAGCGGCCGAGCGCACACCGCTGAACAGCTATCAGCGCACGTATCTCACCGGCACCGCGGACGTGCTCGACCCCTCGACGGGGAAGACCAACCACGACCAGGTGAAGATCACCAACATCACCCAGGTCGACCACGGCAGGTCGACCAGTGATGCCGTGGTGTTCGTGACCTCCACCTGCGTGAACGTCGACACCGGCGACCCGGCCGACTGCCTGCCGAAGTCCGACCCGCGGATGATCAGCGTCACCCAGCTGAACTTCGTCGCCGACCGCAAGACCGCTCTCGCCTTCGACGATCCCAAGCTCCTCGAGACGCCGGTGCCCGTGTCCGGCCTGGTCAACAAGTGGCCGTTCCACGCCCAGAAGAAGACCTACCCCGTCTGGGACGACGTCACCAAGACCTCACCGCCGGCCGACTACGCCGGCGAGACCACGATCGACGGCCTGAAGGTCTACCAGTACCACCAGGTCATCACCGACGCCCCGATCGACCTCGGCAACGACATCCAGGGCATCTACAACCTCGACGAGACCTACTCGATCGACCCCGTCACCGGGAAGATCATCGACCAGCAGGTCCACGACGTCCGGACGCTCAAGGACGGCGGTGACACCGCGCTCGACCTCACGGCCGAGTACACGCCCGAGACCATCCAGTCCAACGTCGACGACGCCGAGGCGGGGGCCAAGCAGCTCACGCTGATCACGAAGGTGCTCCCGATCGTCGGACTGGTCCTCGGACTGATCTGCCTGGCGCTCGGGATCTTCCTCCTGCGCAGGAGCCGCCGCCGGCCCGCCGACGCCACCGAGGCGCCGGCGAGCCAGGCCGCCACACCGTCCGCCTGACGCCGTCCGGCGGCGATCAGTACGTCTAGCCCAGGTCGGCGGCGAAGACCGCCGTGCCCGGGGTGAGCCGGCCACGGGTGCGCGACCAGCCTCCCCAGACCCGGTCGTGGTCTGCCGGCCACTCGGGCTCGAGCAGGCGGACGATCCGGAAGCCGTTCCCCGCCAGGAGCGAGACCCAGTCGCCGAGGGTGCGGTGGTGCTCGACGTAGGCGACACGGCCGCTGTCGTCGTCCACCTCGACGTACGGCGTACGGTCCCAGTACGACGACGTCGCGGTGAGCCCCGCCTCGGACGGGTCGTCGGGGAAGCTCCACCGCGTCGGGTGGGTGATCGAGAAGGCGAAGCGTCCGTCGCGCCGCAGCACCCGGGCCGTCTCCGCGATGGCCACGTCGAGGTCGGCGACGAACTGGAGCGCACCGAAGGAGCAGAACACGACGTCGAAGCTGCCCTCGGCGAAGGGCAGCGCGGTCGCGGTGCCGAGCACCGACGGGACGACGAGCCCGGTCTCCTCGTCGAGCCGACGAGAGTGCTGGAGCTGACGGGTCGAGAGGTCCAGCCCGACCGAGCGGCCGCCGTGCAGCCGGACCCAGCGTGAGCACTGTCCGGCGCCGGAGCCGACCTCGAGCACGTCCTTGCCGGCCACCTCGCCGAGGACGCCGGCCTCGTCCTCGGTGAGTCCCTCGGGCCCCCAGACGAAGCCGGTGTCGCCGAGGAAGCCGCCGTGGGTCGCCTGGTACTCGTCGGCGTAACGGTCCCAGTCGGGACCGTTCGCCCGCCGCGACTCGGCCTCGTCGACCGCGCGGCGCTCGACCCGCACGCGCTGCGGGAGGTGGTCGGTCACGAGGTGAGGCTACGACGTCGCTGCCGGCTCAGCGCACGGTCACCGGTGCCGTGGGCGCCCTGCGCATATGGCAGCGTGGGCGCGTGGACCTCTCCCAGCTGACGCCCCTGTCCGGTGGCTGGTCCGGCGAGACGTTCCTGGCCGAGGCGGGTGGTGAGCGCTCGGTGGTCCGGATCTACCGTCCCGGCCGCCGCGACGACGCCGCGCCCGAGATCGACGCGGCGGTACTGCGCCTGGTCCGCGGGCTGGTGCCGGTCGCCGAGGTCCTGGAGGTACGACGAGGGGTCGCCGCCCTGGACCGACCCGGACTGCTCGTCACCTGCCACCTGGCGGGGGTCCGTGGCGACCTGGTCCTGCCCACCCTCGACGACGCTCGGCTGAGCCGAGCTGGGCGGCACCTTCGGCTCCCTGGCGGCCGACCTCGCCGGCATGCCCACGCTGCGGCCCGGCCCGTTCGTGGACCCCGACCTGAGGATCGGCACCTTCGGCGTCGCCGATGGTCTCCCGGGGTTCGTCGACGACCACGCCTCCGCCCTCCTGGGCCAGGGCTGGGAGCAGGCCGAGGTGGACGCCCTCGGCGTCGGTCGCGCGCCGTGCCCAGGAGGTGCTCGACGGCGTGGGCCGCACCTGCCTGGTGCACTCCGACCTGAACCCGAAGAACCTCCTGGTCGATCCCGACACCCTGGAAGTGACCGGAGTGCTCGACTGGGAGTTCGCGCACTCCGGGCACCCGGCCACCGACCTCGGCAACCTGCTCCGCTTCGACCGGCACCCGGCGTACGCCGGCGCCGTGGTCTCGGCGTGGTGCGAGCGTCGCGGAAGCACGCCCGTGGAGGCCCTCGACCTGGCCCGGGCGGCCGACCTCTGGGCCCTGGTTGACCTTGCGGCGCGGGCTGGTGAGAACCCGGTGGCCCGCCGCGCGGCCGCCCATCTCAGGGCCGTCGCCGAGAGCGGCGACCTGCACGCGGTCCCCGCCTGACTCCGCCGGTTGGACGCACGACAGAGGCCCCGCGTAGACTCGTCGGGCGCCAGAAGTCTGCCCACGTCCCGGACGGAGCGGACACCGGCTCGCTATCTCACCAGCCGCACCGCCCTCGGCGGGTAGCGGAGATCCTGCGGTAGTGACCAGGGCTTCCGGCGTGCCCGCGACAACTCCATCCATCCAAGGAACTCATTCCCCTATGACGAGCAGCACCGCCTACCTCTCGGAGATCGACGCGCCCCAGGTGGCCGTCAACGACATCGGCTCCGAGGAAGACTTCCTCGCCGCGATCGACGCGACCATCAAGTACTTCAACGATGGAGACATCGTCGAAGGCACCATCGTGAAGGTCGACCGGGACGAGGTCCTGCTCGACATCGGTTACAAGACCGAAGGGGTCATCCCCTCCCGCGAGCTCTCGATCAAGCACGACGTGGACCCCAACGAGGTCGTCAACGTCGGCGACAAGGTCGAGGCCCTGGTCCTCCAGAAGGAGGACAAGGAAGGCCGCCTGATCCTGTCCAAGAAGCGCGCTCAGTACGAGCGCGCCTGGGGCACCATCGAGCGGGTCAAGGAGGAGGACGGCGTCGTCGAGGGCACCGTCATCGAGGTCGTCAAGGGCGGCCTGATCCTCGACATCGGGCTCCGCGGCTTCCTGCCGGCGTCGCTGGTCGAGATGCGCCGCGTGCGCGACCTCCAGCCCTACGTCGGCCAGACGCTCGAGGCGAAGATCATCGAGCTCGACAAGAACCGCAACAACGTCGTCCTCTCGCGTCGCGCCTGGCTCGAGCAGACCCAGTCCGAGGTGCGCCACGGCTTCCTGACCCAGCTCCAGAAGGGCCAGATCCGCAAGGGCGTCGTCTCCTCCATCGTGAACTTCGGCGCGTTCGTCGACCTCGGTGGGGTCGACGGCCTGGTGCACGTCTCCGAGCTCTCGTGGAAGCACATCGACCACCCGAGCGAGGTCGTGGCCGTCGGTGACGAGGTCACCGTCGAGGTCCTCGACGTCGACATGGACCGCGAGCGGGTCTCCCTGTCGCTGAAGGCGACGCAGGAGGACCCCTGGCAGCACTTCGCACGTACCCACCAGATCGGCCAGATCGTGCCGGGCAAGGTCACCAAGCTGGTGCCCTTCGGCTCGTTCGTCCGCGTCGAGGAGGGCATCGAGGGTCTGGTCCACATCTCCGAGCTGGCCGAGCGCCACGTGGAGATCCCCGAGCAGGTCGTCCAGGTCAACGACGACGTCATGGTCAAGATCATCGACATCGATCTCGAGCGTCGACGGATCTCGCTGTCGCTGAAGCAGGCCAACGAGACCACCACCGCCACCGACGTCGAGGAGTTCGACCCGACGCTCTACGGCATGGCTGCGACGTACGACGAGCAGGGCAACTACATCTACCCCGACGGGTTCGACCCCGAGACGGGCGAGTGGCTCGAGGGCTACGACGAGCAGCGCGCGGCCTGGGAGGACCAGTACGCGAAGGCGCACGCCCGCTGGGAGGCCCACGTCAAGCAGCAGGAGGAGGCCAAGCAGGCCGAGGTCGAGGCCGGCGAGGCCACGACGTACTCCTCCGCCTCCGGAGTGGCCGACGAGGCCGAGACCGGCGAGGAGACCGGCGGCTCGCTGGCCTCCGACGAGGCGTTGCAGGCGCTCCGTGAGAAGCTCACCGGTGGGGGCAACTGACCGACTGCGCTGACTCACAGCACCACGAAGGGCCCGGCCGAGTGGCCGGGCCCTTCGTCGTCCGCGGCCGGGCCGCGACAGGTGCTCGGGCGAACGTCGCACCGGGAACGAGTCCAGCGCCTAGAGTGACCGCGTGCTCGGGATCGCGGTGAAGGCTGGCCCACTGCTGGCGGTGTCCGCGCTGGTGGCCGGCCTGCTCAGCGTCGCCCCGCCCTCGGCCGCCGACCCGGCTCCGGTGCGCATCATGCTGGTCGGCGACTCGATCACCGAGGGCTCGAGCGGCGACTGGACCTGGCGTTACCGGCTGGCGAAGTACCTCGATGCGAGCGACGTCAGCTACGAGCTGGTAGGCCCGCGCACCGCGATGCTCGATCTCGCGGACAACCTGCACGACAGCGACGAGTACGTCGATCCGGACTTCGACCAGCATCACTTCGCGCGGTGGGGTGAGAGCCTGCACGCGATCCTGGACGAGAACGCTGCGTCACCGGAGGACAGCATCGGGTGGGCCGTGGGCACCTACCAGCCCGATGTCGTCATCGAGGTGCTGGGCACCAACGACCTCCTCTACGGCTCGGCTCCCCAGGAGACCGTCGACACCGCTCACCAGTTCGTCTCCGAGGTCAGAGCGGCCAGGCCCGACACGGCCGTCGTGCTGTCCACCGCTCCAGACGTGCAGTACGACCACTTCTCCTCCTTCAACGACCTCCTCGAGAGCCAAGCGCCCTCGTGGGCGACACCGACGGCCCCCGTCGTCGTCTCGGACCCGTCGCCCGGCTGGTCCGCCGCGGCGGACACATGTGACAACACCCATCCCAGCGCGGCCGGTGAGGTCAGGATCGCGGCGGCCCAGGCGGACGCCCTGGCGGTCCTCGGCATCGGTTCGCCCGTTCCGCTGCCCCTTCCTGAGCCTCCGCCCGGGCCACGCCGGCCGGCGGTCCTGACCGGCGTCGCCGGCGACGGCCACGTGTCGCTCTCCTGGGACCTGCCTCCCGGCGGGACGGCGGTCCTGATCTCGACCCGCGACGTCACCGCAGGGCAGGAGTGGCGCCGGCTTCCCTACCCCGTCGGCGGTACGGCATGGCTGTCGGACGGCCTGACGAACGGCCACACCTACGAGTACCGGCTGAACGTGCTCAAGCACGACTGCGTCGCCCAGGACGTCGACTCCGACATCGTCACCGTCCGACCTGGGCCGGACACGCCGGGCCCGGTCTCGGGCCTCACGGTCGATCGGCTCGACCACGGGTTCTCCGCCACCTGGCAGGCCGGCGTCGGTGCCACCTCCTACGTGGTGTGGGTACGGCGGTCCGGTTCCGCCGCGGCCTGGCGGACGTTCCCCACCTCCGCGACCAGCTACCAGGCCGGTTCCCTCCTGGCGGGCGCGCGGTACGACGTGGCCGTGGAGCCCATCGGCCGCGCAGGCGCCGGTGAGCGCAGCGAGCAGGTCTCGGTGAAGCCCACCGGGGTCAGGCCGAAGGCTCCGGTGGTGAGCCACCTTGTCGTCGGGCGCGATGGCACCGGCATCGTGTCGTGGTCGGCGGTCCGGCACGCGACCGACTTCGTGATCGCCCGCCGGCGCCACACCCCGGGAGCCCGGTGGGTCGCCGCGGTGGAGCCGACCTCGCAGACCACGGCTACGATCTCCGGTCTCCGGAGCGGGCGCGACTACCTCTTCCGGGTCACGGCGTACGACGACCTCCTCCGGGGTGGGACGTCTCGCGTCCACGCTGCTCGGGTGCCCCGCGTGGCGGCCGTGCGCCACGTCACGGTGCGCCGGAGCAGTCCGCACCGCGCGGCCACCACCGGCGACGTGGTGCCCTTCGCCACGTCGTACACCCTCGAGCGAGCGGTGGCGGCGAGGTGCGGACGGGCGCCTCGCGCGCGTGACTTCCGGATCTCCGCCACGGGCCTGACGCGGCCCCGCCTGGTGATCCGACCCCATCGCACGGCCGCCGTCTGGGTGCGCTGGTACGCCGTGAGGGACGGAGCTCGGGGACCCACCTCGGCTGGGTCGGTGGCGTGCCTGCGCCCTCCCGGCTGACGCGTCCGGTGCCGGGGCAGGCGCGAGCCGGGGTCGCGCTGAACGCCGGGCGCGGCGCTGCCCCGGGGGCGCCTCCCCTGATACCCTCCGGGTCCGGCCTCGAGCACGAGCGGGCGACCGGGACCGAGAGCCGGCCCTTCGACTGCTGCTGGATGGTGCTGTCGCGGTGACGCAGAGGCGGCACGAGGCCCGGACCGCAGGGTCCGGGCCTCGTGGCGTTGGTGCTGTGGATCAGACCGTCCGTCAGGGAGCGGCCGGCGACCCGAAGACCGCCAGCTCCGTCAGGTCGGTGTAGGAGCATCCGGAGTACGCGCCGTTCGGACAGTTCGTCGCGAAGTCCGGCGTCTGGTTGCTCTCGATCGTGAAGCGGACGTACTGCACGCCGTCCGTCCCAGCGGTCAGGTTCACCTCGTTGAGGTGGCCCCGGTCGTTGACGCCGAAGGCGCCCGAGGCGGCCGGCGTGAACGTGCCACCGTCCGTGGACGTCTCGACCTTGTACTGGCCCGTCGAGGCACTGCCGCCGTCACCACAGGTGGCGGTCGGGTCGACCTGGAGCGAGTCGATGTCGACCGGCTGCGGCAGCTTCACCGTGATCGACTTGGGGATGAACACGTTCGTCGGGTCCCCGTTGTCGTTGCCGGTCGTCGAGCCCCAACCGGTGCTCAGGCTGGTGTCGAACGCACCCTCCGGCCCGCACTGCGGGCTGTAGTCGGGCCCGTCGAAGTCGACGACCTGCGAACCGCCGGAGGTGGCGGCCCAGTCCCGGGTGATCTCGAAGTTGGTGAAGTCACCCGGAACGTTGAAGTCTCCGAAGGAGACCGCCTTGCCGGAGTGCGCGTCACCGAAGTAGCCCGGTCCGGTGGCCGCCACCTTGGCGTAGGTGCCGGTCACCAGGTTGTCGATCTCGTAGAACCCGTTGGCTCCGGTGGTGTCGGTGTACTGGTTGCCCTGACCGGTCACGGTCACCACCGCGCCCTGGACCGGGTCGCCGGTCGTCGGGTCGGTGACGATGCCCGCCACGGTGCCGTCGTGCGGCCGCGAGGCCGGCGGCGGGGTGTGGAAGTCCTCGCCCGGGGTGGTGTCGGCCGAGTTGACCGAACCCGCGAAGAAGCCCATGCCACGGTGGGCGAAGATCTGCCAGAGCTGCTTGGTGTGCTTGCGGTTGTACGCCACCAGGTCGGCCCGCAGGATCGCGTTGCGCATGTCGAGCATGTCGGGGTCGTCGGCCGAGAGCGACATCCCGCGCGTGATGAGGGTGTCGGCCACCCGGTGACCGAGCGCCTTGCGGATGTCCCACAGGGTCTGGGCCCAGACCTCGCCGCTGCTGTGCACCTCGGGACCACCGGTGATGGTCGGGAAGTCGCCGTAGGTGTAGCCACCCTTGGAGCCGTCGAAGTTCGACGTGCAGCCCGCGACCTTGGAGCCGACGGGGCAGTCGATCGCCATCGTGCGGAAGGCGGTCTTGGCGGCCATCAGGTACTTGCCCTCGAAGACCTCGCCGGCCTTGTTGCTGTCGGGCACGAAGCCCTTGGTGACGAGGTAGTCCATGGCGTAGTAGTCGCTCCACGCCTCACCCATCGAACCCGCCTGGATGTCGTTCAGCGTGGAGTTGCCGTTGGCGTCGATGACGAGGCGGTTGGACAGGCCGTGGGTGTACTCGTGGTACTCCACGCTCGCGTCGAACGCCGAGCTGGTCGGCACGAACGGGTCGCCCGTGACCGGGTCGGCGCTGGTGCCCGGGATGTGCCAGAGGTACATCTGCATGGTCGGCGGGATGCCGTCCGGAGGCGTGCTCATGTTGGCGTTGTCGATGTGGTTGCCGTCGGGCAGTCCGCCGTTGGTGTTGGCACCGTCGAGCGCGTTGAGCAGGACCGGGTCACCACCGTCGAACGAGAAGTTGCCGGCGGCCCGGTTGAAGCCGATCGGGCCCTTGGCCAGGTAGTCGTGGAAGTTGCTGGCGAGGTAGAACGCCTGCGTGGCGTCGGCCTTGCGGTTCTTCTGCCACGAGAACGGCGTGTTCGGGTCCCACGTGCACTGGAAGTGCTTCGAGCAGAGGCTCGAGGAGTGGAACTTCGTCAGGGTGAACTGAGCCGCGTGCTTGGTCCCGGGCAGCGGGGTCTTCTCCCCGGCGTCGATGCCGTTGTTGTCGTTCAGGTCGTCCCACGCGATGACGGAGGAACCCTGGAGGTAGCTGGCGTTCTTCTTGATGTAGCCGCGCTTGACCAGGTTGACGACCCTGGGCTTGCCGCCCTTGGGGGCACCCGGGTAGTTGTCGTAGACCAGGGCGTCGCCGGTGGCGTTGTCGGAGTTCGAGTGGCGGTAGAGCACCCGACCGGTGACCGCGTCGACGACGTGCTGGTAGGCGCCGGCCGAGCTCTGGACGTAGGTCGACCAGCCCGGACGCAGACCCTGCGCGGTCAGGAACCACACGCGCTTGGCGTAGTCGTGGTTGGACCACACGGTCGAGGCCGACGACCCGGCCTTCGACGAGGCGACCGACGCCTGGGCGACGGTGCCGTCCACGTCGTGCGCGGAGGCGCTGCGAGCGGCCGTGGCGCTCATCTTGATGCCCGAGGGGGCAGCGGCGGCGAGCTTGGCCAGGCCGGAGACCGGGCTGCCCTGGACGGCCAGGACGCGGCCGTCGCGGGTGACACGCACCTGCAGGCCGTTGCCGAAGACCGTGGCGCCGTCGACCGACTGGGTCCAGGACAGGTTGTGGACACCCAGGGTGTCGACGTAGTCCTGGCGGAAGCGGAGGGTGGAGAGGTCGGCCGAGGTGAGGCCGAGGGCACCGAGATGGCCGCGGACGTAGTTCAGGGCAGCGGTGCGGGCCGAGGCGGACGAGGGCCCGCTCAGGAAGCCGTCGAGCCGACCGAAGTCACGAGGCGTGTGGGTGAGCGGGTCGATGTCGACGACTGCTCGACCGCCGAGGCTGCGGAAGTAGGCGTTGTCGGCCTTGGTGCGGCCGTTCACCTCCGCACGGCTGGCCTTGACGAGAGGTGTGCCGCTGAGCTGGCGGACATCGACGTTGCCGGGGGTGCGGACGGTGGACTCACCACCGCGGGGTGCGCTGTGGCTGCGCGCGCCGTCGCCGCCGGTGGCGGCCTGGCTCGGCAGTCCGAGCATGGTGACCGCGAGGACGGTGCCGCCGATGGCGGCCACCGTCAGCGACCTGGTTCGGTTGGGATGCACGAAGGTTCCCTTCATGATGGGTGGGCAGAGCGCCGGTAGGCGCGTGGGGGCTGTGTGACCCACCGCACCCTAAGCACTGCCGAACTCGGAGGGAAGACCCCTGCGTAGGGTTCTTAGCGTGCGTGTGGGTCTAACAGGTGGGGTCGCCTCAGGAAAGAGCACCGTCTCCGCGATCCTGAGAGAGCTCGGCGCCGTCGTCATCGACGCGGACGCGCTCGCCCGGGAGGTCGTCGGTCCCGGTACGCCGGGCCTCGACGCCGTCGTCGCCGCGTTCGGGCCGGAGGTGCTCGGGCCGGACGGGGCTCTGGACCGGGCCCGCCTGGGCGCCATCGTGTTCGCTGACGCCGACCGGCGCGCGGCGCTCGAGGCGATCGTGCACCCGCTGGTGCGCGCCCGGGGCTCGGCGATCGAGGCCGCTGCTCCGCCCGGGGCCGTGGTCGTCCACGACATCCCGCTGCTCGTCGAGACCGGCCAGGCGAACTCCTTCGACGCGGTCCTGGTCGTCGACGTCCCGGTCGACGTGCAGATCGCCCGGGCGGTGAGGGACCGGGGTTGGTCGGACGACGAGGCCCGCTCCCGGATCGCCGCGCAGGCGCCCCGCGAGGACCGCCTCGCGGTCGCGACGTACGTCATCGACAACGCCGGGACGACCGAAGACCTCCGCCAGCGTGTGGCGGAGGTCTTCGGGGAGCTGACGGGTCGGGCCCCGGTCAGCTGAGAGGCCGGCTCTCAGGTGGCCTGCCGGTCAAGCAGCCAGGTCGGGGTCGCCCAGACGTCGCAGCTTCTGCAGCGCCTCGCGCTCGAGCTGGCGCACGCGCTCGGCGGAGATGCCGTGGCGGGCGCCGATGTCGGCGAGCTTGTGCTGGCGTCCGTCGAGCAGGCCGTAGCGCGCCCGGATGATGTCGGCCGCCCGGTCGTCGAGCTGGCCGACCAGGGTGTCGAGCCGCTCGCGCGCCTCGACGTCGAGAACGGTGTCGTCGGGACCGGGCGCGGTCTCCTGCGCCATCAGGTCACCGAGCGAGGTGTCGCCGTCCTCGTCCACGGGGGTGTCGAGGCTGACGTGGTCGCGGCCCCACGACATCAGGTCGAGGACCCGCTCCAGCGGCATGTCGAGCTCGGTGGCGATCTCCTCCGGCTCCGGGTCGCGCCCGAGCTGGCGCTCGAGGGTACGACGGGCGCCGCCGACCTGGTTGAGCTCCTCGACGACGTGCACGGGGAGCCGCACGACGCGCGCCTGCTGCGCGATGCCGCGGGTGATCGCCTGCCGCACCCACCACGTCGCGTACGTGGAGAACTTGTAGCCCTTGGCGTAGTCGAACTTCTCGACCGCGCGGATCAGACCGGTGTTGCCCTCCTGGATCAGGTCGAGCATCGGCATCTGGGCCCGGCCGTACTTGCGGGCGATCGACACCACGAGCCGCAGGTTGGCGTTGATGAACTGCTGGGTCGCCCGCCGGCCCTCCTCGGCGAGCCAGGTCAGCTCCTCCTCGGTGGCCGACATGGGCGCGCCGCCCTTCTTGCGGCCGACGCGACCCTCGGCGAGCAGGGCCTCGGCGTACAGCCCGGCCTCGATGGTCTTGGACAGCTCGACCTCGGTGGCGGCGTCCAGCAGCGGCGTACGCGCGATCTCGTCGAGGTACAGCCCGACGCTGTCGCGCCCCTCGATCTCGCGGGTCGCGCTGATGGTTCGTGCTGCCATGTCGCCCTCCTACCTCCGGCGGCCTACCCATCGGTAGCCCACATCGACTCCAACGCACCGGATGCCGGGGGGATTCCCGTCGCGGGGGCGTTTCGGACCCTTCACCCATGCCAGACGTGTGAGGAGCACGGGGAGTTGCCACAGCGTCGAACTCTCAGGGAGTTCTCAGTCGGCGGGCTGTGCCTCTGCCAGGCCCATCCGGTCGAGGATCCAGGCGTTGGTGAACGCACGGTCGTGCCACGCCTGGTAGCGCCCGGAGACCCCGCCGTGACCGGCCGACATCTCGGTCTTGAGCAGGAAGTCGCGCCGCCCGGTCGCCGTGGCCCGTAGCCGGGCGATCCACTTGGCCGCCTCGACGTAGAGCACGCGGGTGTCGTGGAGGGACGTGGTGGCCAGGATCGGCGGGTAGTCGAGCGCCGCGACGTTCTCGTACGGCGCGTAGCCGGCGAGGTAGTCGTAGGTCTCGGGATCGCTCGGGTCCCCCCACTCGTCGTACTCGGTCACGGTCAGGGGCAGGCTCGCATCGAGCATCGAGGTGAGCGCGTCGACGAACGGCACGTCGGCCACCAGGCCGCCGAAGAGGTCGGGGGACTGGTTGGCGACCGCCCCGATCAGCAGCCCGCCCGCCGAGCCGCCCTCGGCCACCAGCCGGTCGTGCGACGTCCAGCCCTCGGCGACGAGGTGGCGAGCACAGGCCGCGAAGTCGGAGAAGGTGTGCCGCTTGTGGAGCAGCTTGCCGTCGTCGTACCAGTGGCGACCCATCTCGCCGCCACCACGCACGTGGGCGATCGCCATGCCCGCGCCCCGATCGAGGAGGGAGAGCCGCGATATCGAGAAGGCGGGGTCGGTGGAGATCTCGTACGCGCCGTAGCCGTAGAGCAGGAACGGGATCGGCCCGTCCGCGGTGGCGCCCCTGCGGCACACCAGCGAGATCGGCACCTGAGCGCCGTCCTCGGCGGTGGCCCACAAGCGGTGCTCCTCGTAGGCCGCGGGGTCGTGGCCGCGCACCGGCTGCTGCTTGAGGAGGGTCAGTCGACGGGTGCGCACGTCGTAGTCGTAGACGGAGGAGGGCACGGTCATCGACGAGTACCCGACGCGCAGGGTGGGCGCGTCGACCTCGGGCCCACCCCAGCCGCCGACGGTGTAGAGCTCCTGGGGGAACTCGACCAGGTAGTCGTCGGTGACGCCGGCGTCACCGAGCTCGAGGATGCGGAGCTGGGTCAGGCCGCCGCTGCGCTGAGGCACGACGAGGTGCCCGGTGTACGCCGAGACGTCCTCGAGGCGCACTCCCGGGGAGGACGGGACGAGGGCTCGCCAGTCTGCCGGCGGCGTGGGGGCGACCGGGGCGACCCCGATCTCGAAGTCGGCGCCGGTGTGGTTGTGGAGGACGAGGAAGACCTCCTCACCCCCGATCACCGCGTGCTCGAGGCCGTACTCGAGCCCCTCCTCACGGGCATGGAACACCACCCAGCCGGCGTCCGGCTGCGCGGTGTCGAGGTAGCGGGTCTCGGAGGTGTTCTTCGAGCCGCTGACCACGACGAGGAACCGGTCGGACCGGCTGCGTCCGATGCCCACCCAGAAACGCCCGTCGGTCTCGTGGAGGACCAGCTCGTCATCGCTCTGCGCGGTCCCGAGGCGATGTCGCCACACCTTGTCGCGACGCCATGAGTCGTCGACGGTGCAGTAGTAGAGGTCGCGCCCGTCGGGGCTCCACGTGCCGCCGCCGAGGACGCCCTCGACACGGTCGGGGAGCAGCTCGCCGGTGGCGAGGTCCTTGACCTCCAGCACGTAGCGCTCGTTGCCCACCGTGTCGGTGGAATAGGCGAGCAGGGTGCCGTCGGGACTGACGGAGACGCCGCCCACGGAGTAGAAGTCGTGGTCGCGGGCGAGAGCGTCGTGGTCGAGCAGGACCTGCTCTCCGGGAAGCGCCGGCTCGTCGGGGCGGCAGTCCTCGGCGGGGACCGGGGGAGTCCAGTCCGCGGTGTCGGTGACCGCGACCCGGCACGCGGCGCCGTACTCACGTCCCTCGAAGGAGCGCCCGTAGTACCACCAACCGCGGTTGCGCGACGGTACGGACAGGTCGGTCTCCTTGGTGCGTGCCCGGATCTCCTCGAACAGCTGGGCCCGCAGACCCGCGAGGTGCGCCGTACGAGCCGACGTCCAGTCGTTCTCGGCCTCGAGGTAGGCCGTGACCTCGGCGTCGTCCTTGGCTCGCAGCCAGTCGTACTCGTCGGTCCGCGATCGACCGTGGTGCGCGCTGACGACGGGACGGCGCGCGGCCACCGGCGGCCGGTCGGGCGTCGGCTGCTCGGGGGCGGGGGAGTCGGCCGCGGGGCTCGTCATGCTGGCGACCATAAACGGTGCCCCGAGCGCCACGCGGCGCGGCTAGCATCGCGATGTGCTCCAGCTCCGCGACATCCCGCCTGACCAGCTCCCCGCCCGCACCGCAGACCTCCTGGACCGCACGGCCCCCTTGCGGGCCGCGGCGCGCTACCTCGAGCTCGATGAGTCGCGACTGCAGGTCGAGGAGGTCCTGGAGGCCACGCGCGACCGCGCGGCGCTGCTGGACGTCACCGACGGTGACGCGACGGTGGGCTTCGTCTGGCTCACCCAGGGCGGCAGCGAGCTGGTGGTGAGCGACCTGTTCCTCGACGACCCCGAGCGGCGCGCCGCCGAGCTGGTCCCGCTCCTGGTCGAGCGCGCTCGCGACGCCGGACTCACCACGGTCGGCGTCGCCGTCCACCCGGGGGAGCCGAACCGCACCGCCCTCGGCTCCCAGGAGGGTTTCGGGCGACGAGCCACCAACATGGCTCTGGACCTCGACGGCGAGATCGGCGACCCGGGTGAGCTCGAGCTGCACCCCATGACCGAGGCCGAGTTCGACGACTTCCTCAGTGGCAACGCCGAGGAGTACGCCGCCGAGCTCGAGGCGGCGGGCATGACGCGGGAGGCGGCCGCCCGGCAGAGCCAGGAGCAGATGGCCCAGCTCATCCCCGACGGGCTCGCCTCGCCGGGCATGTACTTCTTCACCGCCCGCGTCGGTGAGCGCCGGGTCGGCGTCCTGTGGCTGTGCGGGCAGGACCGGATGGCCTTCGTCTACGACGTGGCGGTCGACGAGAGCGAGCGACGCAAGGGCTACGGCGCCGCGATCATGAATGCCGGCGCGCGCTGGTGCCGCGACCGCGGACACCCGGTCCTGGGACTGAACGTCTTCGCCCACAACCCCGGTGCCCGGGCTCTCTACGACCGTCTGGGCTACCACGTCACCCAGGACTACTGCGCGCTCGACGTGTCGGATGCCGGCTGACTCGCGACCCACCATCGACCTCAACGCCGACCTCGGCGAGGAGATCACCGACGACGCCGGACTTCTCGGCCTGGTGACGTCGGCCAACGTCGCGTGCGGCTTCCATGCCGGGACCGCCGACACCATGCGCGCCGTGTGCGAGGGCGCGGTGCGCCTCGGCGTCGTGGTCGGCGCCCAGGTCTCCTACCGCGACCGAGCAGGCTTCGGACGCCTACCCCGCGACGTGCCGTTCGAGGTGCTCCGCGACGAGGTCGCCGAGCAGGTCGCGACGCTCGACGCGATCGCCCGGGCGGAGGGCACGGCCGTGCGCTACGTGAAGCCGCACGGCGCGCTCTACCACCGGGTGACCGACGACGCGGAGCAGGCCGCGGCGGTGCTGGCGGGGTCGGCGGACCTGCCGGTGCTCGGCTTCCCGGGCTCGCGCCTCCTGGACCTGGCCGCGGCGGCCGGCCGTTCGTCGTACGTCGAGGGGTTCCCCGACCGCGGCTACCGCGACGGCCGTCTGATCGACCGGAGCGAGCCCGGTGCGCTGCTCGGTGACCCCGACGCCATCGCGCGCCAGGCGGTCGACCTGGCCGCCCGGGTCGCGTCGGTGTGCCTGCACGGAGACTCGCCCGGTGCGGTCGCCCACGCACGCGCCGTACGACGGGCGCTGGAGGCGGCCGGGTACGGGCTCGCCTCGTTCGTCGGGGCGCCGTGAGGACCCCGGACTCTCCACAGGGAAGGTCCCGATCTGTGGAGGATCGGGGCGAAGCTGTGGACGAAACGGGCCGGTCTGTGGACGACACGCCGACCCGCGAGAAATAAGGGAAGTGGTGGCCCCGCGCCTCTTGCGCTGGGTGCCGCGCCGGGCATAGAACTCTCTCTACCAGCCCGCCGCTTGCGGGGGGCCGGGGTGGAGAAGCAGGAAGACCCGTACTGCGAGCTTGCTCGCGGCGCCGGCCGGTGGCGGCAGGCGGGGTCGGAGGGCTTGTCCGCGATCGGGCGCCACCGCGCGATCAACCCGAAGGGCTCTTGGTGCTCATACCATCGAGAGCCCTTCACCTATTTCCAGGCCCTGGTGTGACCGAGCCGACGCGTCTCGAAGCCCGGTAGGTGTAGCCGAACGATGCAGACCCGTCCCGTCGGCCGTCACGCCCTGCTCGTCGAGGTCGCCTCGCCGCAGGACGCGGTCGCCCTCGCCGTGTGGGCCCGCGGCCGCGACCTCGCCCGGGACGTCGTGCCCGGCGCCGAGACGGTGCTGTTCGACGGAGTGGTCGATGCCGGCGTGCTGGCCGCGGCGCTGGGCGGATGGAGCCCTGCGGAGCCGATCTCCGGCCGCGAGGTCGAGCTGCCGGTGGTCTACGACGGCCCGGACCTCGAGGCCGTCGCGGCCGCCTGGGGCTGCGAGGTGGGCGAGGTGGTGGCGCGGCACCAGGCCGCCGGGCTCGTCTCGGCGTTCTGCGGCTTCGCGCCCGGATTCGCCTACCTGTCGGGGCTCGAGGTCTCGGTCCCGCGGCTCGCGACGCCCCGGACCCGGGTCCCGGCGGGGTCGGTCGCCCTCGCGGGCACCTGGTGCGGCGTGTACCCCGTCGCGTCCCCGGGCGGCTGGCAGATCATCGGCACCACCGACGTGACGCTGTGGGATCCCCGCCGCTCCGATCCGGCCCTGCTCGCGCCGGGCACCCGGGTGAGGTTCCGCGAGGCCTGACCGTCGCGGCGTCGGCCGTGGCGTGGTGGGTGCGCGGGTGGTGGTACGCCACCGTTCGGCGTGCGACGGCGGTGGCTTCCTCACCGCCACGACTCGTCCCCGGACACCGAGCGCGACCCGACCGTCCATACTGCTGGCTATGCAGCGGCGTACGCCGGGCGCACCGGTGAGGGCCGTGGTGCCATGGGCCTGATCGTCCGGGCCATGGGGCCGTCCGTGCTGGTCGAGGACCTCGGCCGTCCGGGATGGGCGCACCTGGGCGTGCCTCGCTCCGGTGCTCTGGACCAGCCGGCGGCGGCCCTGGCCAACCGGCTGGTCGGGAACGACGCGGAGGCGGCCTGCCTGGAGGTGCTGCTCGGCGGGCTCGAGGTCGTCGCGGAGCGCGGGGTCTGGGTCGCCGTGACCGGTGCGCCCTGCGAGGTCGTGGTCGAGGGACGGCAGCGTGAGTTCGGCGCGGCCGTCCGGGTCCCTGCCGGTGGGACGCTGCGGCTCGGTCGGCCCGCGTCGGGTCTGCGCACCTACCTCGCGGTGGCGGGCGGGATCACCCTGGACCCCGTGCTCGGGTCACGGTCCACCGACACCCTCGGACATGTGGGACCGGCGCCGGTCCGGGTGGGGGACGTCCTGCCGGTGGGCGAGCGGGGGCGGGCGCCCGTCCCCGTCGACACCCCGCGGCCGCTGTCGCCGGGTGCGCTCCGTCTCGTCCCAGGTCCCCGCGCGGACCGAGTGGCGGGCGACGCGGTCGACCTCCTGTGCCGTACGTCGTACCGCGTCTCGCCGGACTCCGACCGGGTCGGACTGCGGCTGCTGGGCGAGCCCTTGCCCGTGGCCGTCGCCGGCGAGCTGCCCAGTGAGGGGATGGTGCTCGGGGCGGTGCAGGTGCCACCGGACGGCAGACCGGTGGTGTTCCTCGCCGACCACCCGACGACCGGCGGCTACCCCGTGGTGGCGGTGGTCGACGAGCGGGACCTGTGGCAGTGCGCGCAGCTGAGGCCGGGGGAGAGGGTGCCCTTCACGACGGGGCGCGAGGGCCTGAGTGCCGGGTCGTCGGCCGACAACGAGCGGACCGGCCCCGGTGGGGTCTCGGCGGTCTCGAAGCGGACGGTGACGATGCCCCGGCCCGCACCCCACACCCAGCCGCGGCCATGGGCGTCGTGCTCGACGTCCATGCCGGGCACCCAGCTGCGCGACGGCGGCGGATCGGGCAGCTCCCCGGCCGGCTCCTCCTCGGTCGGCTCGTCCTCCTCGACGCCGAAGAGATCGTCCTGGATCCAGTCCGCCAGCCCCGAGACCCCCACCCCGAGGAGGCGGACGCCGCCGGTGGTGTCGAGCTCGCCGAGCAGACCGCGGGCGAGCTTGGCGATGGTCGGGGCGGCGTCGGTGGGAGCGGCGAGCGTGGTCGAGCGGGAGAGCGTGGTGAAGTCGTGGAGCCGGATCTTCAGGGTGACCGTGCGCCCGGACAGCCCGTTGGTCCGGAGCCGCTCGGCGACGTTGGCCGCCTGGCGGGTCACCAGTCCCGCCATCAGCCGCGGGTCGGTGAGGTCGGTGTCGTAGGTGCCCTCCACGCTGACGGACTTGGTCTCGCGCTCGGGGACGACTGCGCGGTCGTCCTCCGCGCGGGACAGCAGGTGCAGCCCGTGCCCGTGCGCCTTGCCGAGGAGGCGGACCAGCTCGTCCTCGCTCACCTGCTCGAGGTCGGCGACGGTGGTGATGCCGGCCCGGCGGAGGCGTTCGGCGGTCGCTGGTCCGACACCGGGGATCACCGTGACGTGCATGGGGCGGAGGAGGTCGAGCTCGGTGCCGGCGGGAACCACGACGAGCCCGTCGGGCTTGTCGAGGTCGGAGGCCACTTTCGCCACGAACTTCGAGGTCGCCACTCCGACCGAGGCGGTCAGTCCCCCGGTCACCTCGCGGACCCGGGTTCGGACCTGCTCGACGAAGGACCGGACCGACGTCTCGTCGTACGAGGTGAGGTCGGAGACCGCGAGGTCGACGAACGCCTCGTCGAGCGAGAGGGGCTCGACCAGCGGTGAGAGGTCACGCAGCACCGCCATCACCGCCAGGCTGGCCTCGCGGTAGGCGTGGAAGCGAGGGTTGAGGAACGCCGCATGGGGACAGCGGGCGCGCGCTTCGCGGGTCGACATCGCCGAGCGGACGCCGTAGCGCCGCGCCTCGTAGGAGGCGGTGGCGACGACGCCGCGCCCACCGACCCCTCCGACGACGACCGGCTTGCCCCGGAGCGAGGGCTTGTCACGCTGCTCGACCGAGGCGAAGAACGCATCGAGGTCCAGGTGCATCACCGACGCATCCGGCCGCATGGCCGCAACCTATCGTCGCCGACCGACATCCGGGCCGGGCCGCCCTGGCGGCCCGCTGACCGTCCACAGGGCGGTGCCGGGGAAGGTCGGCCCACAGGGTCCCGGCCGACCTCCGCCCGCAGCCGGTGCCGCGGGGCACCGTCGGAGCCATGACCACCACCCTCACCGCCCGCGGCCCGGCCGACCTCCTGGCCGCCGTCCCGGTCGTGCTGGGCTTCCGCCCGCACGACTCGCTCGTCATGCTCACCTTCGAGGCGGCGCACTGCTTCCATGCCCGGGTCGACCTGCCCCCTCCCGACGACGTGGCCGAGTCGCTCCCCGAGCTGGTCGACGCGCTGCTGGCTCCCGCGCTGACCCAGCGCGTCGGCCGGGTGGCGTTCGTGAGCTACAGCGCCGACGCTCGGGTGTCGGCGCTCATCGCGGCAGCGCTCTGCCGGGCGTTCGTGGGGGCGGGGATCGACGTCATCGCCGTGATCCGCGCCCACGACGGCACGTGGTGCCTGGTCCCGCCCTCTCCGGAGCTCACCGAGACCAGCCCGACGCCCTACGACGACGCGAGCCATCCGTTCGCGGCGCAGGCGGTGTTCGAGGGCGTGGTGACCCATGCCAGTCGCGACGCGCTCCGCGACACCCTGGCCGCTCGACCCGACGACGTGGCCCGGGTGCAGGAGCACCTCGCAGGCCTGGGAGGTCCGGCGGCCGACGACCTCGGGTGGGTGCGCACCCTGGTCCTGCGCTGTGCGTCGAGCGGTGAGCGTCCCGACGATCTCGAGGCCGCGCGCGTCCTGCGCGCCGTGGTCCGGGCCGACGTCCGCGACGCCGCGCTGTATGCGGTGACCCGCGACGACGCGGCCGCCCACCTGCAGGTCTGGGCCGACCTGCTGCGGCGGGCGCCCGCTCCGCAGGTGCCCGACACGGCAGCTCTCACCGCCTTCTGTGCCTGGCAGGCAGGCCACGGCGCCCTCGCGTGGTGTGCGGTGGACCGCTGTCTCGACGTCGATCCCGGCCACCGGCTGGGGCTCTGCCTGGCCGAGTGCCTGACCCGGGCGGTGCCGCCCGCGGCGTGGGAGGAGGTGGGTGACCGACGCGGGTCGTCGGCCGGCCCGGCCCGAGCAGGGGAGACCGACGACAGGTGAGACCACCCTCTCGGACCTAGGCCGGGGCCCTCGCCGGACCCTAGGGTGACCTCATGGGAGAGGACGTCGACGCACAGGAGTTCTCTCGGGCCGACCGCACGCGCTACCGCGAGAAGGTCCACCGCTGTCTCGACGTGTTCGAGCGGATGCTCAGCGAGGACCTCTTCCACACCGACGACCCGATGACCGGGCTGGAGGTGGAGCTCAACCTGGTGGACGACGCGGGCGACCCCGCACTGAAGAACGCCGAGGTGCTCGCGGCGATCGCCGACCCCGCCTTCCAGACCGAGCTCGGGCAGTTCAACATCGAGATCAACGTGCCGCCGGCCCACCTGCGCGAAGGTGGCCTCGGCACCTTCGAGGCCAGCCTGCGCCGTTCCCTGAACGACGCCGAGTCCAAGGCGGCGGAGGTCGGCGCCCACCAGGTGATGATCGGGGTGCTGCCCACCCTGGCGCCCGCCCACTTCGCGCCGCAGATGATGAGCGCCAACCCGCGCTACCGGCTGCTGAGCGAGCAGATCCTCCGCGCCCGGGGCGAGGACATCAGGATCGACATCACCGGGCCCGAGCGCCTGATCACCACCGCCGACTCGATCCTGCCCGAGGCGGCCTGCACCAGCACGCAGTTCCACGTGCAGACCTCCCCGGAGCAGTTCGCGGCGTACTGGAACGCGTCCCAGGCGATCGCGTCGGTCCAGGTCGCCGTGGGCGCCAACTCGCCGTACTGCCTGGGCAAGGAGCTGTGGCGCGAGACGCGCATCCCGCTCTTCGAGCAGGCGGCGGACACCCGCAGCGAGGAGCTGAAGTCGCAGGGCGTGCGCCCGCGGGTGTGGTTCGGGGAGCGGTGGATCAACTCCGTCTTCGACCTGTTCGAGGAGAACGTCCGCTACTTCCCGGCCCTGCTGCCGATCACCAGCGACGAGGACCCGGTCACGGTCCTCGAGGAGGGCGGCACCCCGCAGCTCGGCGAGCTCCGGCTCCACAACGGCACGATCTACCGGTGGAACAGGCCGGTCTACGACATCAACGACGGGACGCCCCACCTGCGCGTCGAGAACCGCGTGCTCCCGGCCGGGCCGACGGTCGCGGACCTGGTCGCCAACGCGGCGTTCTACTTCGGTCTGGTCCGCCACCTTGCCGAGAGCGACCGGCCGCTGTGGTCGCAGATGTCGTTCCAGGCGGCGGAGGAGAACTTCGAGACGGCGGCCGAGGACGGGATCGACGCCAGCCTCTACTGGCCGGGGCTGGGCGAGGTGAAGGCCACCGAGCTGGTCCTGCGTCGGCTGCTGCCGATGGCGCACGCCGGCCTGGCGTCGTGGGGCGTTCCGACAGCCGAGAGCGACCGGCTGCTCGGCATCGTCGAGCAGCGCTGCCTGACCGGGGTCAACGGCGCGAGCTGGTTCGTCGAGCGCATGCATCGGCGCGCGGGCCACGACCGCTACGACGCGCTCCGCACCACGCTGCGGGAGTACCGCGAGAGGATGCACAGCAACGAGCCCGTCCACACCTGGGACTGACCACCGCACCGGGTGCAGCGGGGGCGCGACGGCGCGGCAGGCGAGGACCGGACACCCGTGACCGTGGCAGACCCCTGGAGCTCAGCGACTCCGGATCCGGCGCCAGTGTCGGTTCGCCCCCGAGCGCGGGTCGCGCCACCCGTGCCGGGTCACCACGACGAACGCCGGGTCGCACCCGCGCTCCCGAGCCGCCGCCAGAGTGGGCGAGAGCCAGGCGGCGTCGACGTCCTGGAGGGGCGCCAACGCCCCGGACCGGGTGACCCAGACCCAGCGGGGGTCGTGCAGCGACCGGAGGACGGCGCCCACCATCTCGGTGCGCAGCCCGTGGTCCCAGGCCGGGTCGTCGGTGACGCTCACGGTCGGACCGCCGGGCGTGCCGACGTGGAGCACCGCAGGGAAGCGATGGCGGTGCTCGGCGACGGCGAGGGCGAGCACCGCCGTGCGCAGCAGCCGCCGCTCGCGGGCGGGAGGCGGGTCGATCAGCACCGGCACCCTGCCAGCGTGCCGCAGGGCACCGCTGCGGCTCCGCCTTCCTCCACAGACCGCGCCCCGGGACCCTCGGCGCCGGAGTGGGATAAGTTGCGCGCATACGGCCGAAAGGCCACGACCGGTACCGGACGCCGGTGGAGCAGAGGGAGGGCCCGTGGGAGCGGTCGTCGTGGGATACGTGGCGAAGCCCGAGGGCGAGGCCGCGGTCGAGCAGGGCATCGCCGAGGCGAGGCTGCGCAACGCCACGCTGATCGTGGTCAACTCCCATCGCGGCGGTCGGGAGTTCGACGACGACGCGTCGGTCCAGTCCGATCGCGACCTGACCTCGCTCGAGGACAAGCTCAAGGAATCCGGGCTGGACTACGAGGTCCGTCAGCTCGTGCGCGGCTTCGAGCCCGCAGAAGACCTGATCGGCATCGCCGAGTCCAGCGGCGCCGAGCTGATCGTGATCGGCCTGCGCCGTCGTACGCCGGTCGGCAAGCTGATCCTCGGCAGCAACGCCCAGCGGATCCTGCTCGATGCCCACTGCCCGGTGCTCGCGGTCAAGGTCGGCTGATCCTCCGCACCGGGGAGGCCGCGGCGACAGGGCGCCGCACCTCCTGGTGAGAGCCTCAGTGGCTGCCGCCTGCGAGCAGTCCGAGCTGGTGTGCTCTGCTGACGGCGGCCCGGCGGTTGTTCACGCCGAGCTTGGTGTAGATGTGCTTGGTGTGGGTCCGGACGGTGTTCAGCGAGACCACGAGCTCACGGGCGATCGCGGGTCCGTCGAGATCCGAGCGGAGGAGCCGCAGCACGTCCAGCTCCCGGTCGCTGAGCGGCTCGAGCAGCTCCTCCCGAGCACGCTGCCGCGCCGGTGCGCCGGCGTCGACCGGGACGCGACTGGCGCCCGAGGTGGCCGCGACCAGCTCCTGGAGGTAGCCGGAGCGCGGCTGCTGCTGGGCGAGGTCGAGCAGCGGACCGCGAAGGTCCGCTGCTGAGTCGACGAAGACGCGCACCCACCCCTCCGGCTCGGCGACGTGGACGGCTCGCTCGAGCGCCGCGAGCGCTGCAGTCCGGTCCCCGGCCGACTGAAGGGCGACCGTCCGGAGGACCTCGAGCTCGATGACCGTGCCCAGGCGGCCACCGTCCACGGCAGCGGCGAGCAGTCGGTCGAGCAGGCGGACGGCCTCGGGCAGACACTCCGTGTCGCCCGTGGCCGCATGCTCGGCCAGCAGCACGCGGGCCAGGGTGACGTGCTCGTACTCGCGCAGGTAGGTCAGGTCGTCGTCGACCGCCACCTGGTGCTCGCGCGCCCAGCCCCGCGCCTCGGCGATGTCACCTCGCGCGGCGAGGAGGCGGGCGCGCATGGCGTGGATGGGCTGCACGTTGGGGGAGTAGTCGCCCACGTAGACCCGCTCGGCCTCGTCGAGGAGCTCGAGCGCGGCCGCGGTGTCGCCCTCGGCGGCCCGCAGCCGCGCCATCTGGACCCGCCATCGGTACGGGTTCTGCGCCAGGCTCGCGGCCTCCCCGAGCTCGTCGGAGCGGCGGAGGTGGTCGGCCACGCCGGCGAGGTCGTTGTGGTACCACGCCACCCGGCTCAGCCCGACGAGCATGTCGGCGGTGCCTCGCATCACGCTCGCCCCGGTCGGCACGTTGACCTCGGCCAGCTCGAGGGCCCCGGCGAGGGTGCGCCCGGCGTCGCGGAGCCGACCCAGCCGCAGCTCCATGTCGGCGACGGCGATCGAGCAGCCCAGCACGTCGGCGATGTGGCCGGCTCGGGTCAGTGCCTTCAGCGAGGTGGCATAGCTCGCGTGGGCGGCGGTGAGGTCTCCGGTGGTCCACGAGGCGAGCCCGGACAGGGCCGAGGTCGCGCCGATCATCAGGTCGTCCCCGTCGGCCGCGGTCTCTTCGGCAAGCCGGGCGCGGGAGATCGCGGCCGCCGGGTCGCCGCCGATGAGCGCGAGCGCGGCCCGGTACATCTCGACGGCCGCGGGCAGCCGGGGGAGCTCGTCCGTGTCGACCACCACCAGGTCGGCAGCCGGGCGCTCCAGCAGGGCTTCGACGTGACGGAGCCGTTCGTCGACCCCGGCGACGTCGTTGCTGGCCATGAGACCGCCGATCAACCCGATCGCGAGCACCGGGCGGTCCTCGACGACCTCGTCGGGGAGCTCGTCGACCCAGCGCCTGATCACGTCCTCCCGGCGATCGCGGCGCAGGCCCGGGATGGCGAGCTCGACGACGTCCGCGGCCCGTTCGGCGTCGCCGGCGGCCAGCGCGTGGCGGACCGCGGCCTGGGTCTGTCCCGCCTGGGCGTACCACGCGGACGCTCGCCGGTGCAGCTCGCGGGCGTCGTCGGGTCGTTCGTCGAGGAGGTGGGCCTGCAGCACGTCGGCGAAGAGGTGGTGGTAGCGGTAGGACCGGCGGTGGGCGTCCAGCGGCACGAGGAACAGGTTGGCCCGGTCGAGGGCCTCGAGCATGGACTTGCCGGTCCGGGCGTCGGGGAGCGGGCTGACCGCGTCACAGAGGGGACCGGTCAGCCGGTCCAGGATCGAGGTGTCGAGCAGGAAGCGGCGTACGTCGGCCGGCTGCCGGCCGAGCACCTCGTCGGCGAGGTAGTCGACGACGAACCGGTCGTCCCCGGCGAACCCGGCGATGAACGCGGACGGGTCGTCGAGGTCCTGCAGGGACAGGGCAGCCAGCTGGAGAGCCGCGACCCAGCCCTCGGTGCGGGCCTCGAGCGTGCTGAGGTCGGTGGCGGCCAGGCCGAGGCCGTTGAGATCGTTCAGGTACGTCGCCACCTCGTCGCCGGTGAACCGCAGGTCGGCCGCCCGGATCTCGACCAGGTCGCCGCGGGCCCGCACCCGGGACAGGGGCAGTGCCGGATCGGCGCGCGTGCTGATGACCAGTCGCAGCTGCGGGGGCAGATGGTCGACGAGGAACGTCATCCCTGCGGCGACGTCGACGCCGTCGGCGAGGTGGTAGTCGTCGACGACCAGGACGACCTGACCGGCGTACACGCTCAGCTCGTTCACCAGGCCGGCGAGGACGGTCTCCACCGGCGCCTGCCCCGACTGCAGCAGAGTCAGTGCGGCGGCGCCGGAGCCCGGGACGGCGCGGTCGAGGGCCAGGAGGACGTAGGTCCAGAACGACGCGGCCAGCTGGTCTCGCTCGTCGAGCGACACCCACGCGACGGGCTCGCCGTCCTCCGTGTCTGCGGCGCGCGCGGCCAGCCAGCCGGACAGGAGGGTGGTCTTCCCGAAGCCGGCCGGTGCCGAGACCAGCGTGACGGGCGCGTGCGCGCCACGCTGCAGCAGGTCGGCCAGTCGTGGCCGTGACACGACCTCGCGTCGCGGCCTCGGCAGGAGCAGCTTGGTCTCCACCAGCGGGTCGGGCATCCCTGCTCCCCCTTCCGGCGTCGGACTCGGCACGAGCGTAGGGCACGTCCAGGCCCCCGCCGGCCCGCGATGCGCGGCCGGGCACGCCGTACCGAGATCACCATCCCGGTCACCACGTGTGGTGACGCCCGCTCACCACATCGCTGCCTACCTTCGCCGACCAGGAGCACCACCCACACTCTGCGAAAGGCCTCATCATGGACAGGTTCACCCGCGGCATCGCCCTCGTCAGTGCGAGGCACCCGTGGCGCACCATCACGAGCTGGGTCCTCGTCCTGGGCGCCGTCTTCTCCCTCGCCGCCGCCGGCGGCGGGACGTTCGCCGACGACTTCTCCTCACCCGGCAGCCAGAGCGACCGCGCCACGCGGCTGCTCGTCGAGAACTTCCCCGAGGCCGCCCAGGGAACGGCGCTCGTCGTGCTGCGAGGCGCAAGACGGTACGACGCTCGCCGACGAGCGCGACCGGGTCGACGCCGTGCTGAGCGACGTCGCCACCTTCGACCATGTCGCGTCGGTCGCCGACCCGTTCCGCGAGGGCAGCATCTCCGCCGACGGCCGGATCGGCTACGCCCGGCTGACCCTCGACGACCCCGGAGCGGGAGATCGGCAAGCCGGCCTTCGCCGTGCTCTCCGACTCCGTGTCGCACGCCGGTGTCGACGCCGTACGGGTCGAGTTCGGCGGCGACGCCGCCTTCCTCAACGCCGAGGGCACGGCAACGGCCACGTCGGCATCGGCCTCCTGGTCGCCCTCCTCGTGCTGCTGGTGGTCTTCGGCACCGTGGTCTCGGCCGTCATCCCGATCGGTCTGTCCATCGTCGCGGTCGGCGCCGGCATCGGCGGCATCATGCTGTTGGCCGGCGGCATGGAGGTCTCGGTGTCCGCCATTCCCGGTCGCCGGCCTCGTCGGCCTCGGCGTCGGTGTCGACTATGCGCTGTTCGTGGTCGCCCGCTACCGCGAGAACCGCGCCGCCGGACAGGACAACCGCTCGCGCCCTCCGACAGGCGATGGCGACGTCCGGGCGCGGCCGTCGTCTTCGCCGGGGGGACCGTGGCCGTCGCCACCGCGGCGCTCGCCATCACCGGGGTCGGCATCCTGACCTCGATCGGACTGGCCACCTCGCTCATGGTCCTCTTCTCCGTCGCCGCCGCGACCACCTTGCTGCCGGCCCTGCTCAGCCTGCTCGGTGACCGCATCGACTCCGGCCGCGTGTTCCGCCGTCACCGCCCGGCCAGCGGCCTGAGGAGACCGCCTGGTGGCGGTTCGGGCACCGGGTCTCCGCGCGCCCCTGGCCCTACCTGCTGGGCTCCGATGCATCGCCCTCCTCGTCGTCGCCGCACCGGCCCTCGCGATGCAGACCGCCTTCCCGGCCGCCGGCGACGCCCCTGCCGAGACCACCCACCGCCAGGCCTACGACCTGCTCGCCGAGGGCTTCGGCACCGGGATCAACGGTCCGCTGACGCTCGTCGTCGACCTCCTCGCGCCCGGCGTCACCCCGGACGGCATCCGGGACTCACCCGCGAGGTCTGCGACGGCTCTGCCCGGCATCGCATTCGGTGAGCGGCGCGCAGGTCTCCGCCGACGGCGAGACCGCCGTCCTCACGGCGCTCCCGACCACCGGGCCGGCCGACCCGCGACCTCCGCGCACCATCGAGCGCGTTCGTGACGCCATCCCGGGCAACGTCTACGTCTCCGGCATCACCGCGACGACCGACGATCTCAACGCCCAGCTCGACAAGGACGCTGCCGTTCTTCATCGGCGCCGTGGTCGCGCGTGGCCGTCCTCCTGCTGATGCTGGTCTTCCGCTCGGTCGTGGTCCCGCTGAAGGCGGCCCTGATGAACCTGCTCTCCATCGGTGCGGCGTACGGCGTGCTCGTCGCGGTGTTCCAGTGGGGCTGGGGGAGCCGGCCTCCTGGGCCTCGAGGGCCCCACGCCGATCACCTCGATCATCGTCGTGATCATGTTCCCGATCCTGTTCGGGCTGTCCATGGACTACGAGGTCTTCCTGCTGTCGCGGATCAGCGAGGAGTACGACGCGACCGGTGACA
The DNA here is from genome assembly GCA_963805345.1 of uncultured Actinomycetota bacterium. Classification (GTDB taxonomy): domain Bacteria; phylum Actinomycetota; class Actinomycetes; order Propionibacteriales; family Nocardioidaceae; genus Nocardioides. Next base: position 18,582 of record CAWDUA010000014.1, on the reverse strand, counting down.
ACACCGAATCCGTCGCCCGCGGTCTCGCCGGCACCGGCCGCGTGGTGACCTCCGCAGCGCTGATCATGGTCGTGGTCTTCCTCAGCTTCGTCTCCAGCCCCGTGCCCTCGCTGAAGATGCTCGGCCTCGGGCTGGCCACCGCGATCCTGGTCGACGCCACCGTCGTCCGGATGGTGCTCGTCCCGGCGACGATGGCGCTGCTGGGCAAGGCGAACTGGTGGCTCCCGACCTGGCTCGACCGCGTCACTCCCGCGTCTCACGGTCGAGGGTCGCGCGAGGTCGTGGTCACTCGCGCGGCGACGGTCTCCGACCTCTGCCGGTGGTGCACCGGAGCCCGAGGAGCTCGTCGGCGGCTGATCCCTCCCACCGCCCGCCGGTCCCGCAGCGACCCGGGGCCGGCGGCCTCGGCGGTCGCATTCCGCCCGGCGGATCGGATCGGGCAAGATGGGCAGATGGCCATCCAGATCACCGGCGACCCGCACGCAGACCAGGTGCTCACCGACAGCCCGTTCGCGCTGCTCGTCGGGATGATGCTCGACCAGCAGTACCCCATGGAGCACGCCTTCCGCGGGCCGGCCAAGGTGCTCGACCGGTTCGGCAGCCTCGAGCCGGCGGCGATCGCGGCAGCCGATCCTGCGGAGTTCAAGGCACTCTGCTCCACGCCGCCCGCGATCCACCGGTTCCCGGGGTCGATGGCCGAACGGCTGCAGACGCTGGCGGCCATCGTCGAGGAGCAGTACGGCGGTCACGCCGAGCGGATCTGGACCGAGGCGTCGTCAGGGACCGACCTGCTGACCCGGGTGATGGCCCTGCCGGGGTTCGGCCGGCAGAAGGCGCAGATCTTCACCGCCCTCGTCGCCAAGCAGCTCGACGTACAGCCCGACGGCTGGCAGCTGGCGGTGGGGGACTACGCGCTCGAGGGCTACCGCTCGGTGGCGGACGTGGTCGATCCGGCGTCGCTGCAGAAGGTGCGCGACTTCAAGCAGGAGAAGAAGCGAGCTGCGAAGGCGACCGAGCTCTCGCGGTGAGCTCGCGACCGGCTCTCCGGCCCGGAGGGTGACCGCCGCTTCGTGGAAGCGACCAGGTCCGTGGCAGAATGACCACTGCGGCTCTTGACCATACCGGGCCTTGCCGCGCCCATGTGTCCTTGACGAGAGGTGTTCGTGTCCTCGACCGCGCGTAAGAAGACGACGACGACCCAGGCGAAGACGACGGCGAAAGCGCCAGCCAAGAAGACGGCCACGAAGACCAGCCCGGCCAAGAAGGCACCGGCTGCGAAGAAGGCCGCCGCGCCCGCCGCCAAGGCGGCTGCAGCCAAGGCGCCGGCTGCGAAGGCGCCCGCGAAGAAGGCGGCGTCGACGCCCGCGGTCGTCACCCTCGACGACGTCGAGGTCGTCGGCCCCGACGGCAAGAAGGTCCTGCCCGACATCCCCGACGAGAAGTTCGAGGCGGACGTCAAGACCGACCCGACCATCGCGGAGGACGAGAAGGAGGCGACCTTCGTCGTCTCCGACGCCGATGACTCCGGCGAGCCCGAGCAGCAGGTCATGGTCGCCGGTGCGACCGCCGACCCGGTCAAGGACTACCTCAAGCAGATCGGCAAGGTGCCCCTCCTCAACGCCGAGATGGAGGTCGAGCTCGCCAAGCGGATCGAGGCCGGTCTCTTCAGCGAGGAGAAGCTGGCCAAGGGCGGCAAGATCTCCGCGAAGCTCGAGGAGGAGCTCGAGTGGATCGCCGAGGACGGACGCCGCGCCAAGAACCACCTGCTCGAGGCGAACCTCCGCCTCGTGGTCAGCCTCGCCAAGCGCTACACCGGCCGCGGCATGCTCTTCCTCGACCTGATCCAGGAGGGGAACCTCGGTCTGATCCGGGCGGTCGAGAAGTTCGACTACACCAAGGGCTACAAGTTCTCGACGTACGCCACCTGGTGGATCCGGCAGGCGATCACCCGCGCGATGGCCGACCAGGCTCGGACCATCCGGATCCCGGTGCACATGGTCGAGGTCATCAACAAGCTCGCCCGCGTCCAGCGGCAGATGCTCCAGGACCTCGGCCGCGAGCCGACGCCCGAGGAGCTCGCCAAGGAGCTCGACATGACGCCCGAGAAGGTCGTCGAGGTGCAGAAGTACGGTCGCGAGCCCATCTCGCTCCACACCCCGCTCGGTGAGGACGGCGACAGCGAGTTCGGCGACCTGATCGAGGACTCCGAGGCCATCGTGCCGGCGGACGCCGTGAGCTTCACGCTGCTCCAGGAGCAGCTGCACGCCGTGCTCGACACGCTCTCCGAGCGCGAGGCTGGTGTCGTCAGCATGCGGTTCGGCCTCACCGACGGTCAGCCGAAGACGCTCGACGAGATCGGCAAGGTGTACGGCGTGACCCGTGAGCGGATCCGCCAGATCGAGTCGAAGACGATGTCCAAGCTGCGGCACCCCAGCCGTTCGCAGGTCCTCCGCGACTACCTCGACTGAGGTTCGTTCTTTCGGCCGTTTGTGCAGGTCAGAGGCGGTTTCGGCCGCTCTGTCGGGCGACACGCTACCCCTACAGCGCTCCTACTCCCCATCCCGGATCTGGCGCGATTCGACGCGGCTCAACCTACCTAGCCGGACGGCTCCAGCATCTCCGCCGGCAGCCACTCCTCGACCACGATCCACACCCCGCCCTTGAGTGCAGGTCTGACGACGCGGCCCTGCCAACCGGAGGCGACATGCCGCCATTCGAGGAGTAGGCCGGGGAGTCGGCTGTGTCTGTCGGTGACCGAGCAGTGCTTGACCGAAGCTGGACCGGGACGACCACGGGAGACGGGCGGCGGGTCGAGCTCCGGGGCGGTGGCGTGCCGTGGATGCGTTTGTGGAGGGAGACGCGGTCACCCCTGCCCCATCCCCCGGCCATGCCGAAGGGTATCGAACGTGTGTCCGAGCAAACGATGGGCCCGACTGCGTCATCTGACGCGGTCGCGATGTCGCGGACCGTCGGCTACCGGGGAACGTGCACCGTAACGATTGCAGAGTGCACGGGAAGTGGATGCGGTTTCTTCTCCTTCACCTTCACGATGGCGTCACGCGTGCCCGAGGTCAGGAAGATCTGCAGCTGGGCGCCGGTGGCCTGCAGGTGGAAGGTCCTGGTCTTCTTGCTGGGCACGACGAACGCCTGGCTGGTGTTCGGGATGTTCGTGCCATTGAGCTTCACGACCAGGCGAAGGTTGCCCTTGCATCGCTTCCCTTTGGCCGCGGTACAGTGCACCTTGACCGGCACCGTCCCGTCTCCACGCAAGGTTGCGTCATGGTTCACAACTGAGGCCTTGGCTGTCGCCTGGGCGTACGCCGCGGTCCCAACACCCGTCGCGCTCGGAGCGGCAAAGGCAGCGACGGCGGCGACTAGGACTGCCGTTACTCGCCCGCGTATGGCACTCATCCTGCAAGCCTAAGACCGCCATCACGAGGATCCCATCGTCTGATTGGGCCACGTGGGCCAGGTGCTCTCCCGCGTCAACGGTCGCCTTGCAGCCGCGACTACCTCGACTGAGGTTCCGCGCTCCGGCCTGGTCCCGGGGATCGGCGAGACTGGATCTCGTGATCCCGCCGATGCCACCCGTCTTCCTGCCAGTGTGGCTGGGAGTGGCCGCTCTGCTCGGTTGGCTCGGCTGGAGGACCCAGGCCGAGGGGTGGATGGTGGCGGCGTTCGTCTGGCTGATGTTCGTGGGGCCGGTCTGCTGGCTCGCGCTGGGCGCCGTGCTGTCCTGAGGCCCTGGTCGATGTAGCCCCGCGGCACCGCCGCGTACTCGTCCCCCGACCGATGGGCGGCCGCGGGGCACACCGTGACTCACTGGCTCCGACACTAGACCGGCTACGGCGATCTGCTCGCGTGGTCTAGACCAGACAGGGGCGCGCCTCACGCCGCGCGAACGCACGTGAGGCGCTGAGCCCGCCCCGGGGGATGCGGGCCTGGTTGACGCTAGCGGCGTTCGTGGCGCGCTCGCGTGCCCGAAACGGGTGATCTTGTCCGCCGAGGGCGCTGCGCCGGATCTTCGACAGGCGGGGACGGCGCCGGCGTGTCACCCCCCGGTGTCGCCGGGCGTCCGTCCCCTCTCCTCCAACCTACCGAAGGGCCGGTACGACCGTTCCCCCGGCCTCCCGCACGCTCCGCGGGTGGTGCGGGGGCCTAGGCTGCCTGCCGTGGACGAGCACTACGAGCGCACGCGGGCGCGGCTGCTCGCCGCCCTGGCCGAGCACGAGCGCGGCGAGCTCGACCACGCCGGCCTTCAGACCGCGGTCCAGGACGTGCTCGGTGCCCTCGACCATGCCCACGGCGAATCGCGTCAGGCGTTGTTCGAAGCCGATGTGGCCCTGGAGTACGCCCAGTTCGGGCGCCCGATCGACGGGTCCGACCCGGGTGACCCGGCGTCGCTGCGACGCATCCGGAGGAATCTGCGTGAGGCGCTCGGCTGACCGAGCGAGGGCCTGCCGAGCACAGTCACGGCCCCATCCGCGTCAGCAGATGGGGCCGCTGTACGAATCTCCCCCCAGCGACTCGTTTCATACCGAGGGTATGTCAGTGGTGGGCTCGCCCTCAGGGACCTTGGTCCTCGGATCCCCGGGACAGTGTCCCGGGGGCTCCCCGTGCGGCCCGGTGACGAGTCGACGGGGTTCGGGGTGACCGACGAGGCGGGACCCACTCCGCATGTTCGCGCTGTGCGGAGTGGGTCCCGGCGCCGTCCCGGCGCGACCGCCCCATGCGCGGCCGCAACGGAACCGTCAGTCAGCGGCTTCCTCGTAGGCTGCGAGGAGCGTGAGTGCGAGAGCCTCGGCGTCGGCCAGCGAGAGGCCGCCGTTCGTCGAGACGTAGAGGCGCGGCGCGTCGTCGGCGGCGTGGCCGTTCGCGTCGGTGGCAGTCGTGTGGCGGATCTCCCAGCCGTCTCCGGCGCGGGCGTCGCTCCAGTGGACGGCGCGGCCCTCCCAGTGGAGCTCGCGCTGGTGAGTGGTCTGGGAGACGTTGCACCAGCCCGGGCAGGTGACAGCCGTGACGGTGCTGCCGGAGGCGGTCATGACGCGCTCCTCAAGAGGTCGGTGGCGGCGGCGAAGCGGACCTTGAAGCCGTCGAGACGGTCGCGGAGTCCGGACAGGTCGCGTCCGTCGGCGGCCAGCGCGGCCGTGAGCCGGATCCGAGCGGTCAGGCAGTCCTCACACGGGCAGCCTGGGGCTCCGTGGCGGGGGGGTGTTGTGCTCATCGGAGTGCCTCCTCTGGAGAAGAGACGCTCGACCCCGGGGGCTGTGACGCGAAAATTACCTTCGGAATCAGTTGTCTTTCGGTGTTTTCACGGACGTTCCGCCCCGTTTGTGCTGCGACACCGACCTCGACGCCCTCGGGGGCGGGATCACGGGGGCACCTCGTTCGGCCGGCCGAGCGTTGGAGGGACCGCACTAGGCTGACGCCATGGCGTCTCGGACGGACCGGCTGCGCTCCGCGGCCCGCTTCGCCGGGTCGCTCTACGGCGATCGGCTCCGGGTCGCGGTCCACGGCGCTCGGGGCGACGCCTTCTCCCGGCTACGCGGCCACCCGGGCCGGATCGACCCCTACCCCGTCTACCGGCAGATCCGCGCCGAAGGTGGGTGGGTCACGACCCGGCTCGGCAACCTCGCGACCGTCGACCACGCCGCCTGCAACGACGTGCTCCGCAGCCGGCGCTTCGGCGTGCAGCCCGAAGGGCATGTGCCCGGGCCCGACGACGACGTCGACCTGTCCTTCCTCGACCGGAACCCGCCCGACCACCACCGGCTCCGGCGGCTCGCCTCCGGCGCCTTCAGCCCACGCCGCGTGTCGGACTACCGCCGGCGCGTGGAGAAGGTCGTCGACGGTCTGCTGGACGACGTCGTCGCCGGAGCCGACGTCGACCTCGTCGCGGCGTACGCCGCCCCGCTGCCGATTGCGGTGATCACCGAGCTCCTCGGCATCCCCGACGCCGATACCGAGGCGTTCACCCGCTACGGCTCGGCGATCGGCGGTGCACTCGGCGGCATCCGGTCGTTGAGCCATGCGCGTGAGCTGATGCGGGCCGATGCCGAGCTGGACGCTCTGTTCGCGGCCCTCTTCGAGCTGCGGCGCGTCGAGCCGCGTGACGACCTGATCAGCGATCTGGTCGCCGCCGAGGATGACCGGATCCGGCCCGAGGAGCTGCGGCCCATGTGTGGGCTGTTGCTGATCGCGGGCTTCGAGACCACCGTGAACCTGATCGGCAATGCCGTGCACACCCTCCTCGACCACCCCGACGAGTGGGAGCGCCTCGTCGCCGACCCCGGGCGGGCTGCGGCCGTCTGCCAGGAGACGCTGCGCTTCGAGCCGCCCGTCCACCGCACGGCCCGGTTCTCCTTCGACGACGCCGAGGTCGCCGGTCGACCGGTGGCCCGCGAGCAGGTCGTCCATGTGCTGCTCGGCGGCGCCAACCGGGACCCTGCCGTGTTCGCGCGCCCCGACGTGTTCGACCCCGACCGCACCGATGTGGCGGAGCACCTGGCCTTCTCGAGCGGGATCCACCACTGTCTGGGTCGACCCCTGGCCGAGCTCGAGGCGACCATCGCACTGAGCCGGCTGGCCGAGCGTGCTCCCGGTCTGCGCCGGGCGGGGCGGATGCGGCTTCGGCCGTCGACGCTGATCAGGGGTCCTCAGGTGCTGCCCGTGCGCGCCTGAGCCCTCAGCCCGCGGCGACGAGCACGACCGCCACGCCGCACAGGGCGAGCCCGGCAGCCTGGACGCGGTGGATCCGCTCGCGCAGTACCAGCGAGGCGAGCACCACGGTGAAGGCCGGGTAGAGCGAGACCAGGACGGCCGAGACGCTCAGCAGCCCGTGGTGCGTGGCGAGCAGGAAGGCGACGCCTGCGGCGGCGGCCAGGAGCCCGCTGACCAACCCCCACCACTGCTCGCGGGCGTGGGGGACCATCGCACCGCGCAGGACGAGGGCGGCGACCACGACGGTCAGGACGGCCGATATCTCGCACGCCGCCAGCGGCCAGTAGCCGGCTCCGTCGGGGACCTGGCCCAGAGCGGCGAACAGGACGCCGAAGCCGATGCCCGCGAGCAGGCCCTCCAGGAGCCCGCTCGGACCGCCGGCCGGTGCCGTGGAGTCCTCACGGCTGACCAGCCAGATCCCCGGGAGGGCGACGACCATGCCGATCCACACCACGGCCGAGGGCCGCTCACCGGTCGAGACCCCGATCAGGACCGGGATCACGGTGGCTCCCACACCCGACACCGGAGCGACCACTCCCATCCGACCCCCCGAGAGGCCGCGGTAGAGGAACGCCGTGCCGGCTCCGGCGCCGATCCCGGCGAGGGTGCCCCACCACAGCTGGGAGGGCTGTGGGTCGCCGGGTACCAGGACGGCCAGGGCGACGGCGCCGACCAGGCTGCCGACGCACGAGAGCAGCGCCACCGGCCAGACCGACGTACGCCGCGACGCGAGGCCGCCGATGAAGTCGGAGACGCCGTAGGAGACCGCGCCGAGCAGCGCCAGGAGGACCGCCGTCACGAGGCGACCACGCCGGCGATCCAGACGGCCGTGGCGAGCAGGGCAGCGACCAGCTCGATCAGGATGCTGTGGGCAAGCGCCACCAGCGCCCCTCTGGTGGACGGCCAGGCCCCTGCGGCGCCCACCCGGACCCGCTCGGCGACGTAGACCCCGAGCGGGAACCCGACCAACATCCCCACCACCGGGATGACGAAGAAGCCGACGATCGCGAACAGGCCACCCACCACCAGGGTGCTCGTCGGCACCGCAGCCTTGAGACGACGGCCGGGAACGAGGTACTTCACGACCGTGCCGACCGCCAGGACGGCCGCCGTCAGGGCGAACACGCTCCACGACTCGGTCGTGCCGGCCTCCGAGGCCCAGACGAAGAACCCCAGCAGGACGAGCAGCGTGCCCGGCAGCACCGGGACCACGATCCCGAACAGCCCCACGACCACGAGCAGTCCGCAGATGACCACGGTCCCGTCCATGCCGGGCAGCCTTCCACAACACCGCCGAAGGCCAGGACGCAGACAGGTCGGAAATGACCGAGGCCCCGGACCGTCGGGTCCGGGGCCTCGTCTCGGTGTGCCGTGGAGCGACCTCCACGGTCCGGTCGGGTCAGTGTTCGCTGTCGGGTGCGACAGCGGGAGTGTCGGTCAGCTTCTCCGTCTCGTCGACGACGTTGGCGGCGATCTGGCGGAGCTTGTCACCGTGCTCGCGGGCATGGTGGGCGCAGAAGAGCAGCTCACCACCCGACTGGAGCTCGACCCTCAGGTAGGCCTGCGCTCCGCAACGGTCACAGCGGTCCGCGGCGCTCAGCGACGCGGAGCTCGGGGCAACTGCAGTGGTCACATCGGCCTCATTTCTCGAACGTGTCCGGCATCGGTCTCAACGTAGCCAAGGGGTGGGAACATTCCCCTACCCCGGGCCCGACGTGTCGTCCGACACTCGATCCAATCACGCTGACGTTCCCCAGGTCTTCGAATCTCATGCCTTGCCCATGCCCGGGGTCCTGCTCATCGGTGCGAATCTGTTCAGTTGAGTGTGACGGGTGTACTGCCCGGCGGGTCGATTTCGGTGGAACTCATACCCGAATCTTGTCCGCTTCGTGATGTCGCCCACCGTAGCCCCGGACTCCCGTCCACCCCGGCAGCGTGCCTGCACCGGGCCCCGGCGTGTCGCCGGTAGTCTCGACAGGGCTCGGCACCCGGGCCTGTGGGCTCGCCCACGGACCCACGAGCGCGACCACCAGCACGACACAGGAGCAGCACGATCGCCGACAACACCTACAACGCGGCACACCTTCTCGTCCTCGAGGGACTGGAGGCGGTGCGCAAGCGCCCGGGCATGTACATCGGGTCCACCGACACCCGCGGCCTGATGCACTGTCTGTGGGAGATCATCGACAACGGCGTGGACGAGGCGCTGGCCGGCGCCTGTGACCTGATCGAGGTCACGCTGCATCCCGACGGCTCGGCCGAGGTCCACGACCACGGGCGCGGCATCCCCGTCGACAAGGAGCCGAAGACCGGCCTTCCGGGCGTCGAGGTCGTCTTCACCAAGCTGCACGCAGGAGGGAAGTTCGGCGGGTCGTCGTACGTCGCGACCGGTGGCCTGCACGGCGTCGGCGCGTCGGTGGTCAACGCCCTCTCCGCCCGGCTCGACGTCGACGTCGACCGCACTCCCTCGCAGCAGGGCATGAGCTTCCGCCGCGGTGTGCCCGGGGTCTTCTCCGGCGACGGCCCCGACGCGTCGTTCCAGGAGAAGTCCGGCCTGTCGCGCAAGGGTGGCCGGGTCTCGAAGACCAAGACCGGCACCCGCATCCGCTTCTGGCCCGACCGTCAGATCTTCACCAAGGACGCCACCTTCGAGCTCGACGGTCTCCTCGGGAGGGCGCGACAGACCTCCTTCATCGTCCCGGGCCTCGAGCTGGTGATCCGCGACCTGCGCGGCGACACCCCGGTCGAGGAGAAGTTCCGCCACGACGGCGGCATCGCGGAGTTCACCGAGTTCCTCTCCCACGACGAGCCGGTCACCGGGATCCTGCGACTCCAGGGGACCGACACGTTCACCGAGACCGTGCCGCTCCTCGACGACAAGGGCCACATGACGCCGCAAGAGGTCGAGCGCGAGCTCGGCGTCGACGTCGCGGTGCGGTGGGGAACCGGCTACGACACCGAGCTGCGGTCCTTTGTGAACGTGATCGCCACTCCCAAGGGCGGCACCCACGTCGCCGGCTTCGAGAACGCGATCACCAAGACCTTCAATGACGTGATGCGCCAGTCCAAGGCGCTCAAGGTCGGCGACGCCGACGTGATCAAGGACGACGTGACCGAGGGCATGACCGCGGTGGTCACGGTGCGCCTGGCCGAGCCGCAGTTCGAGGGTCAGACCAAGGAGATCCTCGGTACGCCGGCCGTGCGGGGCGTCGTACGACGGGTGGTCGCCGCGGAGCTGAAGAAGTTCCTCACCTCCACCAAGCGGGTCGAGAAGGCCCAGGCCAGGCTGGTCATGGAGAAGGTCGTCGGCGCCTCCAGGACGCGGCTGGCGGCGCGCCAGCAGCGCGACAACCAACGCCGCAAGAACGCCCTCGAGTCCTCGGCGCTGCCCGCCAAGCTCGCCGACTGCCGGGCGACCGACAACGACCGGACCGAGCTGTTCATCGTCGAGGGAGACTCCGCACTCGGCACCGCCAAGCTCGCCCGCAACTCGGAGTTCCAGGCGCTGCTGCCGATCCGCGGCAAGATCCTGAACGTGCAGAAGGCCTCGGTCGGCGACATGCTCAAGAACGCCGAGTGCGCCTCGATCATCCAGGTGGTCGGTGCGGGTTCCGGCCGCACCTTCGAGCTCGACGCCCGCCGCTACGGCCGGATCATCTTCATGGCCGACGCCGACTCCGACGGCGCCCACATCCGCTGCCTGCTGGCAACGCTCTTCTACAAGTACATGCCCGAGCTGATCACGTCTGGCCGGGTCTTCACCGCCGTGCCGCCGCTCCACCGGATCGAGCTGACGAACCCCAAGAAGGGCCAGGAGAAGTTCGTCTACACCTACTCCGACGCGGAGCTGCAGCGCAAGCTCGCCGAGCTCGCCAAGAAGGGCCTGCGCTGGAAGGACCCCGTCCAGCGCTACAAGGGCCTCGGTGAGATGGACGCCAAGCAGCTGGCTGAGACCACCATGGACCCGCGCCACCGGACGCTGCGTCGGATCACCGTCGACTCGGCCGAGTCTGCCACTGAGGTCTTCGAGCTGCTGATGGGCTCGGAGGTCGCCCCCCGCAAGGAGTTCCTGGTGCAGGGCGCCTACGACGTCGACGTGGAGGCCCTCGACGCCTGACCCGGTCGTGCAGCGGGCCGCGCTCGGCAGAGAGTTGCGCGAGGTCAGCGCGGCGCGGCGGCCCCACGGCCCCGATGCGCGTGGGCCAGAATCGGCCACAACGAACGAGAGGTGGGGATGATGACGCTCGTGGACCGGATGGGCTGGTCGGCACTCGGAAGCGGGCTCTTCCTGATCCTCGCGGCCGTCGGCTCGGAGCTGTCGGGAACCCAGGCCGACGTCAGCGACCACGTGATCAACACCCATGCGCCGGCGACGCTCGTCCTCGCCTGCCTCGGCATCGTCCTCGTCGCCAACGGTTTCGTGCTGCTCAGCCACACCGACGCGGGGAAGGGCGGCGCGGACGCCCCCGGCGACTCCTGACGCCGACGGCCCGGCCCGTCACCTCGGTGCCAGGGACGCTGGCGGGTGATCGGACCGGGTCTTCGCGACCGTCAGGTCGGCAGGGCACCGGCGTCGGGAGTGACCGACCTCGCGGCCGTCCCGACCTTCAGATCCCCGGGGGACAGTGCACCCGCGGGTTGAACATCGAGAAGCGTCCGGCGGGATTGCGGTACCAGACCCAGGCGTGCAGCGAGAAGTACGCCGGCAGGCCGAAGCGGTTGCCCGCCGGGGTGAGGTTGAACCGGTGGCCGAACAGCGTCGGCCGTCCGGTCGCGTGGTGGGCGCGCCAGTCCTTGCGCAGGACGAGGTACTCCAGCGCGGCCAGCCTGAGGTGGCCGTTGACGGTGAACCGGTAGACCAGCGCCTCCGGGTGTCGCACCTGGATCTTCCCGTCCACGAGCGAGCCGTTGGCGTAGTGCACGCCCATCCCGCCCATGCCCGGCATGGCGATGCAGGCGATGCCCTTGGCGTCCTTGAGCAGGTCGTAGCCCTTCTTGTGCGCGGCCCCCGGATGGGTGAACGTATGGGTCGCGGCACGGGCCTGGGCGACCTGGCTCGCACCACCGGCGTCGGCCGGTGCGGTGAACGGCACGAGCAGGCCGGCGAGGGCGACGAGCACCCCGGCCAGCGCGGTGCGGCCGCCCCTCACGACCCCTCCTTCACCTCGTGGACCGAGTCCGCGACCAGTCCGTGGGCCTCACGGTGCACGGTGTTGGCGGCGTCGGGCGAGGGTGCCTCGACGAGGCAGAAGATCGTGCTGTTCGCCTCGTCCACCCAGTAGCGGTGGTAGTTCACGTCGTACTTGTCCTGCACCTGGAGGTCGGCCATGTGGGCCTTGGCCACGTCGTCTGCGGTGACGGGGCCGTCGAGGTGATGGACGTCCATGTAGAGCGGCATTGCGGTCTCCTCGGTTCGATGTCTGTGATGACCTGTGAACCGTAGGAACCGCGACCGGGCGCGCTCATCGGGAGAGTTGCCCAGGTTGTGCGTGGGCACCACCCAGTTTCCGCGCACCGCCTAGGTGGCAGTCGGGACGAGCCCCAGCGAGCGCGCGTGGGCGGCGGCGGCTCCACGCGAGCCCACACCGAGCTTGCCCAGCACGGCCGACACGTGGTGGTCGACCGTCCGGGTCGACACGACGAGGCGGACGGCGATCTCCTCGTTGGTCAGTCCCTCGCACAGCAAGGCGAGCACCTCGTCCTCGCGCCTGGTCAGGCCCAGCGGGTGCTGACGCGTGGTCGCACGCGCGCCGACGGGAGCACGATGCCCGAGGTCCTTCATCCGCTGTCGGGTACGACGCACGGCGGCGTCGGCGCCGAGCGCCTCGAAGCGCGAGATCGCCGCGCGCAGGTCGTCGTCGCAGTCGGAGTCGTGGAGTGCCAGGGCGGCGTAGTAGCCACATCCGAGCCGGTCCCACGCGTCGGCGGCCGCGTCATGGTCGCCGGTGAGCCAGGTCGCCCACGGCTCCGGTGCGGGGGAGGCCGGGGTGGCCGTACCGAGCAGGCGCCGCTCCCACACGCTGAGCCGGGCGTCCTCGTCGTACTCGAGTGGGCTGATCCGGGCCCGGACCCGACGCAGGTCGTCGACCGCCCCGTCCTCGTCGCCGGCCAGCCAGCGCGCCTCGGCCCGGGCGAGACGCGTGCAGGCGACCCACTCGGTCTCGTCGACCCCGTCGGCGGCCTCGACCGCTGCGTCGAGCACCTCGAACGGGTCGCCCGCGCCCCGGCGCGCGCGGACCAGCCCGAGCGTGACCTGCGAGGTGAGGAGGTTGACCGGGCTGGCCTCGGTCGCGAGCACCCTCTGGGCGATGGCGACAGCCTCGTCCCAGCGCCCGACCTCGCCGAGAGCGACGGCTCGGTGGCCGCGCAGGCAGGTGCTGTACGTCGTGATGTCGCGCTCGTCGCAGTAGGCGATGCCCTCACGCCAGTAGCGCTCGCCCTCGGCGAACCGGAACTGCTGCAGGAAGAACGTGTAGGCGTTGGCATACGCCCGACCGGTCTGGGCGTCGGCGGCGGCCTCGAGGCCGAGCCGGAGCGCCTCGAGCATCGGACCGGTCCAGTCGCGCCTCGCCAGGAGCTCGCCGGCGGCGACGTTGTTGAGCACGTCGCTGCGCACGACGGGGTCGCCGATGCGCTCGGACATCCGGTCGGCACGGTGGAGGAGTGCGGATCCACGCTCGGGGTCGTCGGGCCAGCGGTTGAACGCATCCACGGAGTAGCAGTACGCGAGCTCCGGCCCGTCGCCGAGCGGCTCGAGCACCTCGATCGCACGTCGGATCTCGGTCACCGACTCCGGTCCGCGACACAGCCGCCAATAGACGGCGCACAGCTTGCGATGGCTCCGGCCCTCGCGCGCGGCGTCGCCGAGCTCGTGCCAGATCTGGATGGCGCGCTCGCGCGCATCGGCCGCCTGCGACCAGGAGTCGACATAGGTCAGCGCTTCGGCGTACTCGTCGTAGAGCTCGGCCAAGGCCTCGGGTTCGGTGGGCGGGAAGCGGAGGGCCCGCTCGAACTGAGCGGCCGCCTCACGGTGAGCGCCCAGGGCGACCGCCTGCTCGGCGGCTCGCGGTGCGAACCTCGCGACCAGCTCCGCGTCACCCGCCTCTTCCGCGTGATAGGCCAGCCGGGCGTCGTCGTCGTCACACGCGCGAGCGAGGAGAGCCTCGAGCAGAGCGCGATGGCCGGCCACCCGCCGATGCGGGGCGATGGCGGACTCGACGGCCCGCCGCGACAGCTCGTGCCGGAACCGGAGGTCCTCGGCGTCGGCTGTCAGGAGCCCGGCCGAGACCAGCTCGTCGAGGGTGCGGGCGGGGACGTCCGCGGCGACACCGACGAGGAGGGGCTCGACGCGGAACCCGTCGAGAGAGGCGATCTCCAGCGCCCGGCGTGCGGGCTCCCCGAGGCGCGCCGCGCGCGACAGCACGGCGTCGCGTGCGGAGGCCGGGACCTCGTCACCACTGGCGCCCAGCACCTCGACCAGGAAGAACGGGTTGCCCCCGGTCAGACGGTGCAGCTCCTCGGGCGAGTACGTCGTGCCCTCGGCCAGACGTCGCACGCCGGCGGGGGAGAGTGGCGGCAGGTCGATCCGCCGCGTCCAGCGCTGGCCGGTCAGCTCACCGAGCGCCACCCGCAGGGAGTCGGCCGGAGCGAGGGCGTCGTCGCGGAACGTGGCGACCAGGAGGACCGGCAGGTCGCGGAGCCGACGGCCGAGGAAGCGGAGCAGGTCGAGCGTCGCATCGTCCGCCCACTGCACGTCCTCGACGACGAGCACGACCAGGTCGGGCGCCTCCTCCAGCCAGCGCAGGGCGGCGTCGAACACCTCGTCGCGGGGGAGGCCGGCGCGTACGGTGTCGAGCAGCTCCCCGCCCACGGCACGCGCGACGTCGCGCAGCGGTGCGAGCGGGCGTGGCGTGAAGAGTCCGTCGCATGCGCCCCACACCCAGCGGGCGTCGGTCAGCTCCTCCTGGAGCTGCTCGAGCAGAGAGGACTTGCCGACGCCCGCCTCGCCCGAGACGAGCACGAGGCGGCCCGCGCGACCGCCGGCCTCCGCGGCGTACTGGCGCAGCGAGGCGAGCTGCGACTCCCGCTCGAGCAATGGCACCGACCCAGTGTCCACCTGCCCCGGGTGCGCGTCCATGGCGTTGCCGGCCCGTCCGCGCACGTCCGCTGGTCGAGCGTGTCGAGACCCGCGCGGTTGTCGTAGGTACCCCCGCGAGCACCAGGCCCCGCGATGTGCCACGCCCATCACCTCCATCACTGGGCCGACGGCGGAGACACGAGCCTGGACAACCTGACTAGTCGTTAGTACGTCCTCCCCAACCATCCGCTCATGCCGATGAGCGGACGCACCGGACGGTGCCCGGTCGATGCCTCTGCGGCATCATCAGGCCATGCCAGACGAGCGCGACCGTAGTCAGTACCGATCTCTGATCGACGCGATGGTGCACGAGTGCCGCGACGGCCAAGGACAGATCCTCCCGGGGTGGGTACGTCGTGGGGTGTGGAACCGAGAAGCGCTCGAACGTCCCGAGGATCTGCCCGAAGAGGCCCGGATGAACGCGGTGTTGGCGCACTTGGGCGACGCTGACCGGGCCGTGATCGCCCGGATGATGGAGCTGTCATACGAGGGTGGGGTCCACGACACCCTTCGCGTTCTTCACGACAACAACGTGCCTCCGTTCGAGGATGGCTACGAGGGCACACCCTTCAACGACTTCATGGGCCGACTCAAGACTGACTGGGACTGGCCGACCTGACCGCTACGTCCGCACATGCCGCTGTGCGGGCGCGGTTAGATCGCTCAGGGAATGCCCTGCCACCTTCGCTGTGCGGTTCCCCGCTGGTCAGACACGGGGAAGCCCTGGGACTTCAACGCGGCGAGGATCTGCCGGGCAAACAGAGTCTTGAAGTAGTACTCATGCCCGTTGACCGCGCGGATCCCCACCCCTCGAAAGCGGATGGCTCCGAAGAGGCCCGGGTATCTGACCTCCCACACGTGCACAAGGTCCGAAGGCGCTGCGCGAAGGGGCTCCGAACGAGTCATCTTCCCGGCTGGGGAGATCGCTTCGATCTCCACCATGCCCGGGGAGACCATGAGGGTCCCGAACGGCTCGGAGACGTTAATCCGGCCGCCGGTGGTGGTAGGCAAGTTGACCCCACCGGTCCAGGCATGCGGCAACTCGAACTGGCGCTCAGGAGTCACGTCGCTCAGCCTAGGACTGAGCCCGGGTAGGTGTGGACGAACGCCCTCACATGCCGCTGAGTGCGCGCTGATCTGCCGATGTGCGGTCGCCGGGAATCGGACCAATGGCGCGACGGCTGTGGAACCATCGAGCATGGCTCGCCGTCCGACTGGCGTGAAGTCGATCCTCTGGGCCCTCGTGGCTCTGCCGCTCCTGGCGGCCTGCTTCTCTACCCAGACGCCGCACGCCGCTTCGGAGGGCGGTGGTGCATCTCTGAGCCAGGACGAGCTCGCAAAGGCCGAGGCGGTCGCCCGGCGAGTAATCGCAGACCAGGGAGCGTCCGTGTCGAGCGCCACGGCCGTTGAACGTTCTGGGAACGTCAAGGACTCCAATACCGGCCACCCCTGTACGTCTGGCCGCGAACTCCAGATCAAGTTGATCGGCAAGTTCCCGCACACCGTGACGACGGGCCACCCTGTTCCTCCGGGAAGCCCGACACCCGACTTCACGGTTCGGGCCATGATCATCACAGCCGACGCGGAGTCCGGGCTGGCCTGCCTGATCGGTGTGCAGACGGGTGAGAACGGTGGGCCGAAGCCGTTGGTCGGAGGCACCTCGCTCACGGTCGGCTAAGCCTCCTCGACCGCACTCACATGCCTGCGGGCTCAGGCGGTCATCGCAACGCCTCGGCTAGTGCTTGGGATGGTGTCTTGAAGCCGAGGGTTTGTCGAGGTCGTCCGTTGAGCTCGTCGGCGATGGCGTCGAAGTCGTCTTGAGTCAATGTCTTGAAGTCGAGGGTGCGGGGCAGATATTGGCGGAGCAGTCCGTTGGTGTTCTCATTCGAGCCGCGCTGCCAGGGTGACTTGGGATCGCAGAAGTAGACCTCGACACCGGTCTCCTCGGTGAAGCGTGCGTGCTCGGCCATCTCGTGCCCGCCCCGCCTGGTGATCTCGCGTCGCACCTGTTGTTCGAACCTGGCTGGTCCGAGTCGCCGGGTCCGGTCCAGGTCACCGGCGTCGCGGTCCAAGACCACCGCCATGCCCGCCGCCCACGTGACCGATCGGAACGGCTGGGCCGCGGTCGACAGGGCGGCCGGCCACACGCACTCCAGCAGGTCACGGACCTGCTGGACCTGGGCGACGTTCGCGCCGATCAGCTCCTCCCGCCGGGCACCCAGGTGACGCAGCCGACCCCAGGTCTCATCGACCGGCTCAGGGACGTAGCAGATCAGCTGCGCAGTCAACCTCGCGATCAGGACCGCGTCTTTCTCATCGGTCTTGTCGAAGGTCAGGTCCTCCTGGTGCCGCGCCCGCGAAGTGATCGCCGGCTGCACACACACGAACGCCATTCCTCGGTCCGCAGCGAGCTGACCCAAGATCCGCCACCGGTGCCCGGTCGGCTCACACGCCACCGTCACCCCAACGAAGCCGTTCGCTGCCGCACGGTCTGCGGCCCAGTCCAACGCCGACCCCAGGTTCCACGCCTTCAACGTGAACGTGCGACGAGCCAGGACCCGGGAGTCGTGGTCACACACCACCACCATCTGCTTCTTGTCAGCCAGATCGACCCCCACGATCGCGTTCGTCACCGGCACCAGCTCCCGAAGCCGTGCCAGTCTCGCGTTGCGGTTGCGGTCACCCCGCGAGACACCATTACCGTTGTTCATGAACGTCCTCCTTCTGCGATGGGACATCAAGCCCTCAAAGCGCAGCAGGGGGACGTTCCTACGTCCACAAGCCCACCGCAGAACGTGTTTCTATGCCGCTGTCCGCGCTACGTCGGCCTTCTAGGCGACCGGCTGACCGGCTACAGCCGGTCGTCTTGATTCGAGCTCTTGCTCAGGGTTGCCCGGAGCCGCTGCAGCGACTCGTTGTCGCGCCTGGCCTGCTCCGCGTCGAGGATGCCGTGGTGGACTGCCTTCCGGATGACCATGTACAAGACAAACAGGCATCCCACCAGGAAAGCCGCATAGAGCACGAGTAAGAACACAGCCGGAGAGTATCGGCCGGGGTGCCGCCCGTCTCCAAACCGCACTCATCTGCCGCTGTCCGGGCGTCCTGACGCCGATGAGCGACCGATCGCCGATCAGAGGGCGGGTCCAGTGTCGTCGTACCAGAAGTTCCGGACGGTTCCGTTTACGCCGCCGGCCTCAAGCTCCTGGCGGAGGATCGCTCGGAAGGTTGCAGCCTGCTCAGAAGAGATGGAACTGCCGCAGTCCACGTAGCCGAGCACGCCGGCGGCCGTGACTTGTGGATCTGCGACATAACTCGGCGGGGCATGCTCGCCTCCCGGTTCGCGGCCTCATAATCCGGGTGTTCGACTCCGGCGTCGTCGACGCACATCAAGCGATCACCGGCGCGAGTCAAGGCGTGGACGGCAGCGTCCACATCGTCGGTGGCAACCACGAAGTTCTCTGGACAAGCGTCATAGGGAAACGGCTCGAACTCGAACAGATCCCTGAGGAATGTCGACGGCCACGAGCCCAGAATATGCATCGTCGCGGACCGCGCTGCCAAAATGGCAACTTCTCTGACCGCCCGCTCATGCCGCTGTCCGGGCGCGGTCATGCCGATGAGCAGTCGCCGGTGCGATGCTGTATGGGTGAACGCAGCCGGGAAGCGCAAACCCCTGTTGAGCGGGCGCGGTGGCGTGCTCATCGCCGACTTCTGCCTCAGCACCG
>CAWDUA010000013.1:0-55508 GCA_963805345.1 uncultured Actinomycetota bacterium | reverse complement strand
CGATCGCCACGGCGTCGGGGGCCACCAATGGGTTCCTCCTCTGGGGGTTCCTCCCAGTATTCCAACGAGCGGTCCCGACACCCCGGCGACGGGCCGAGGAGCGTGCGACCAGGTCAGTCCTGCACGGCCTTCGAGATCGCGATGCAGCGCGTGATCCACTCGCGCTCCTCCGCGTCGAGCGGTCGGCCCGCCCGCTCCGCGTCCTCGATCGCCCAGTTCGCGTTGATGACCATCCTGACCACCACCCAGTCGCGCGCCCTGGCCTCGTCGAGACCGGCCGCGTCGACGAGCGTGAAGAACCGGCGGCGCACGCCGTCACGCACGTCGCCGCCGTACTCGTCCCAGCGGTTCCACAGCATCGGTGCCGGCTCGTAGTGGGCGTCGCCCGACATCGGCTTCGGGTCGATCACCAGCCACGGGCCGCGGTCCTGCGCGCGCGTCTCCGGCGCGGCGAGGACGTTCTCGTAGTGCAGGTCGCCATGGATGAGCCGGCCGACGCTCGCCGGGTCGACCACGAGGTCCCGGCCGAGCGAGAGCGCCTGCTCGACCAACCGTCGGGGCACGGGTGCGGCACTCGGCAGCCGGGACAGAGAGTCCAGCCAGCGCTCGACGTACGACGTGACGGTGCGCAGCTGCGGCAGGGCCGGCCGGTGGATCCGCGGATAGAGACCGGCCACGATCTCGCAGGCCTCGAGGTCCCCCACCTCGGTCAGGTCGCGACGGTCGAGGCGTTCGAGCAGGAGCGCGCGGCGCCGCGGGTCGGCGCGGAGAAGCCGGACCACGCCGTCACCGTGCCAGTGCTGCAGAGCGAGCGCCTCGTGCTCGGACTCGTCGTCCCCGTCGAAGCTCATCTTGAGCACCGCCGGGTCACCCGCAGCCGTGCGCACCGGAGCCACCAGCGAGCAGAAGCCGTGCCAGAGCTCCTCGCCCTCGCGGCTGAGCTCCCACTCGTCGAGCATCCCGCGGAAGGCTGCGGGGAGCCGGTCGAGCCACTCGCCCCAGTCGGGGCCGAGGCCGCGCTGCTCCTCGAGGCCGGGGGGCAGGGCGAACGGCATGCCGGCCATCGTGGCACGCAGGCTGTCGGCGGTCGCACCTACGGTGGCCCGGTGCCCGCCTACGACCTCGACGAGCTGCGCGGGCTCAGCCTCGCCCGGCAGTTCCCGGAGATCGACCGGGTCGGCACGGACGCCGTCGTGGCCACCCTCGAGCGGATCGGCCCGATCCAGTCCCAGACGGCCCGCTCGCCCTACGTCGGGCTGAGCGCACGCCTGCCCGGGCTCACGCACGCCGACGTGACGGAGGCCTACGAGTCGTGGCGGATCCTCCGCGGAAGCAACATCCGCGGCACCGTCCACACCTCCACCGCGGCCGACCAGCTGCTCCTCGACGCGACCACCCGGGTCGGCCAGCGCACGCTCTGGCGGCGTTTCCTGCGGTTGGACCGGGCCGAGCTGGACGACATCTGGGCCGCGATCGAGCGCTACGCCGCCGACGAGTGGCGTACCCCGGCCGAGCTCACCGCGTTCCTGTCCACCTGGCTCGACCGCCACGGTGAGACCGAGGCCGCGAGCCGGATGGACCACGAAGCCGGTCGGTACTTCGCGTTCGGACACGGCGGTCTCGTCCGGCGGCCACTGACGGGCGACTGGTCGCGCCAGGGTGCCCCGGGATACCGCACGGCGTCCGCGCTGCTGCCCGACCGACCGGTCCCCGATGACCCCGTGCTGGCAGCGGTGGGTCGGCACCTCGCGTCCTACGGGCCGGCCAGCCGCCACGACATCGCCTGGTGGTCCGGGCTGGGGCTACGCCAGGTCGATGCGCTGCTCGACCGGCTCGACCTGACCTGGCGCGACGGCCCGGACGGCCGGGCCTACGCCGACGTGCCCGGCTCTCCCGACGCGCGTGAGGTGCCCGGCGTACGCCTGCTGCCCGAGTTCGACGCCCTCCTGTGCGGCTACGACCCGCGTGCCCGCGACCGGTTCGTCGCCGCCGCCGACAACGAGGTGCTGTGGCACCGCGCCAACGGCCTGATGCTGGCCCCCGTGCTGGTCGACGGCCGGCTCGGCGGCCACTGGCGGCTCGAGGGCACCCGCGGCGCCAAGACGCTCGCGGTCTCGTCGTTCCCGGGCTGCCGCAGGTTGCGCAAGGCCGAGGTCGACCAGGCGGCCGACGCGCTCTCGCTCGCGCTCGGCCTCCCGATCGCCCGGGCGACCCTCTCCCGGCTCTGAGGTGGAGACTGGGCCGATGGACCCCGGGCACACGCTGATCCTGCTCCGGCACGCGAAGTCGGACTGGTCCACCGGTGTGCCCGACCACGAGCGACCGCTCGCCGCTCGCGGGCTCCGGCAGGCCCCTGAGGCCGGTCGTTGGCTGGCGGCTCACATCCGTCGGATCGACCTGGCGGTCGTCTCCACCGCGGAGCGGGCGCGCGCCACCTGGTCGCTCGCCGCGGCCGAGCTCGCCCAGGAGCCGCCCGTGCGGCTTGCCGACAAGGTGTACGGAGCCTCGGTCGACTCGCTGCTGCGCGTCGTGCGCGGGCTGTCCGAGGACCTCTCCACCGTGGTGGTGGTCGGCCACAACCCCGGCCTCGAGGACCTGGCGTCGACGCTGACCGGGTCCTGGGTGTCGATGCCGACCTCGGCGCTCGCGGTCCTGGCCGTGGCCGGCGCCTGGACCGAGGCCGGGCCCGACACCGTGGACGGGGTGACCTCCGGCCGCCCGCCGGCGTAGCACGGTCGGCCCGGCGCGGAGGCTTTCGGGGCCGAGCGCGGAGCGGACCCGACCGCGCCCCCGACGCGTCCGCGATCGGTTCCGCGTCGGCACAGCTCAGACGGTGCCGGTCAACCACACGTCCGGCGGTAGGTGCCGCTTGCCGGGGATGGGGATCCTCCGCTCGGAGACGTCGGTCATCGTCGACGCCGCGAAGCGCCGCCAGAAGGACGCGGCGCGCGGGTTCTCGTCCTGGAACGGGATCTCCCACCGACCCGGGTGCGCGGTCACGACGCGCCGCGCGAGCTCGGCACCCACGCCCCGGCCGCGCGCCGATCTGGTCACGAAGAACTCGCCCATCCGGCGGACGCGGCCGTCGGCGAGCCCGCGGTCGAGCGCGAAGCCACAGGGGACGTGGCCCAGCCGGGCGAGGTAGGCGAGGCGGTCGGGCCGCTCGGCGTACGACGCGAGCCGGTCGTGCCGGAACAGCCCGTCGGGCGCGGGCGCCGAGTGCCGGAACTCCGAGAGGTCGTGCTGGTAGAGCTGCCAGAGCCGCTCGACCACCGGCCACTCGGCGGCGCCGGCCACCTCGACCCGCAAGGGCCAGACGGCGTCGACGACGAGGTCGCCCACACCCTCCGGCAGGAGCGGGAGCAGCGGCAGCTCGCCCGCGGTCACCCAGAGCGGTTGGTAGTGGTCGTCCTCGGACTGCGCCTCCGCCTCCGGCCCACCGAGCACCGCCTCGCCGTCGGGCGCGTCGACCAGCACGTACGACGCCGCGCGGCCACCGTGGTCGC
Organism: uncultured Actinomycetota bacterium; assembly: GCA_963805345.1. GTDB lineage: Bacteria > Actinomycetota > Actinomycetes > Propionibacteriales > Nocardioidaceae > Nocardioides. The sequence continues at coordinate 52,002 of CAWDUA010000013.1, read as the reverse complement.
CCTCGAAGAGCACGCGGACGGCGTCCCTGTGAGCGAGCACTCCTCGGCCAGCTCGCGGATCGCGGCCTCCTCCGCCGTCTCGCCTGGCTCGATGCCGCCGCCCGGCAGCACGGCGTACCGGTACCCGTCGAGCACGCGCGCCATCACGAGCAGCTTGTGACCCCGCACGACCACGGCCACCCCACGTGGTTCGCGCCCACCGAGGGGCACGCGCAGCTCCGGGATCGGCGGGTGGGCCACTACTTCTTGCCGGCCTTCTCACCGGTCGGCGCGTTGGAGAGCGCGGCGATGAAGGCCTCCTGGGGCACCTCGACCCGACCGACCATCTTCATCCGCTTCTTGCCCTCCTTCTGCTTCTCCAGCAGCTTGCGCTTGCGGGTGATGTCACCGCCGTAGCACTTGGCGAGCACGTCCTTGCGAAGCGCCCGGATGTTCTCCCGCGCGATCACGCGGGCGCCGATCGCGGCCTGGATGGGCACCTCGAACTGCTGCCTCGGGATCAGCTCCTTGAGCTTGCCCGCCAGCATCACCCCGTAGGAGTACGCCGCGTCGCGGTGCACGATCGCCGAGAACGCGTCGACCGGCTCGCCCTGGAGCAGGATGTCGACCTTGACCAGGTCGGCGGACTGCTCGCCCGAGCGCTCGTAGTCGAGCGAGGCATAGCCCTTGGTCCGCGACTTCAGCTGGTCGAAGAAGTCGAAGACGATCTCGCCCATGGGCAGCGTGTAGCGCATCTCGACGCGGTCCTCGGACAGGTAGTCCATGCCCTGCAGGCTGCCGCGCTTGGTCTGGCACAGCTCCATGATCGTGCCGATGAAGTCGGACGGGCTCAGGATGGTGGCGCGTACGACGGGCTCCCGGACCTCGGCGATCTTGCCGTCGGGGTACTCACTGGGGTTGGTCACGGTATGGGTGGTGCCGTCCTCCATGATCACCTCGTAGACCACGTTGGGCGCGGTCGAGATCAGGTCGAGGTCGAACTCCCGCTCCAGCCGGTCGCGCGTGATCTCCATGTGGAGCAGACCGAGGAAGCCGCACCGGAAGCCGAAGCCGAGCGCGCCGGACGTCTCGGGCTCGAACGCCAGCGCAGCGTCGTTCAGCTGGAGCCGCTCGAGGGCGTCACGCAGCGTCGGGTAGTCGTCGCCGTCGATCGGGTAGAGCCCGGAGTACACCATCGGGTTCGGGATGCTTGTAGCCGCCGAGTGCCTCGCTGGCGCCGTGGTGCTGGCTGGTGACGGTGTCACCGACCCGCGACTGGCGGACGTCCTTCACCCCGGTGATCAGGTAGCCGACCTCGCCGACGCCCAGGTCACCGGCCTTGACCGGCTCCGGGCTGATCACACCGACCTCGAGCATCTCGTGGACGGCACCGGTCGACATCATCTTGATCCGGTCGCGGTGGCTGAGCTTGCCGTCGACCACCCGGACGTAGGTGACGACGCCGCGATAGGTGTCGTAGACCGAGTCGAAGATCAGGGCCCGGGGCGGCGCGTCCGCGTCTCCGACCGGCGCCGGCGTCTGCCGCACGATCTCGTTGAGCAGCTCGAGGACGCCCAAACCTGTCTTGGCCGAGGTGCGGAGCACGTCGTCGGGGTCGCAGCCGATGATGCCGGCGAGCTCCGCGGCGTACTTCTCGGGCTGCGCGGACGGCAGGTCGATCTTGTTCAGGACCGGGATGATGGTGAGGTCGGCGGCAAGCGCGAGGTAGAGGTTGGCCAGGGTCTGCGCCTCGATGCCCTGCGCGGCGTCGACCAGCAGGACGGCGGCCTCGCACGCCTCGAGCGACCGCGACACCTCGTAGGTGAAGTCGACGTGCCCCGGGGTGTCGATCATGTTGAGCACGTAGGTGCCCGGCTCGGCGCCCTGCTCGTTGTCGGCCGGCACCGTCCACGGCATCCGCACGGCCTGGCTCTTGATCGTGATGCCTCGCTCGCGCTCGATGTCCATCCGATCGAGGTACTGCGCCCGCGCACTGCGCTCGTCCACGACACCGGTCAGCTGCAGCATCCGGTCGGCCAGCGTCGACTTGCCGTGGTCGATGTGGGCGATGATGCAGAAGTTCCGGATGACCGCGGGGTCGGTCCGGCCCGGCAGGGGCGCGGTCGGAGTCGTGGGCACGGGGGTGTCTTCGCTGCTTTCGGCGGTCTACGGCGCGGGTGGGGACGAACCCCAATCCTCCCACGCGGGTTCGAGCGGTCCGAAATCTCTGTCGATCCGTCGAGATGGCCGTCCGTCATCTCGGTGACGGACAATCCACCCGACGAGAGGCGACGCGATGACCGAGTACCTGATCACCATCCCCGGCGACGAGGCCGTCTGGGACGCCCGCACCGACGAAGACAACCGACGAGTCGGCGACGCCCACCGCGCGTTCGTGGCTGCCCTCACCGCGCGCGGCCATCGCGTGCACGCCGGCGGCGAGCTGGCTCCCCTGGCCGAGGCGATGGTCGTACGACGGACCGACCGCGGCTCCTTCGTCACCGACGGGCCGTACGCCGAGTCCGCCGAGCAGGCGGGCGGCTTCTACCTGGTGGAGTCCGACGACCTCGAGGATCTCCTCGCCCTCGTCGGCGAGCTGGTGGGCGCGGAGCCGGTCGTCGAGGTGCGGCCGGTGCGCGGACACACGAACGGCGTGCCCTCCGGGACCTCGTAGGGACGGGTCCGCGACCAGCCCGGCCGAGGCGGGCCTGCGACCAGGGACCAGTGGCCCTGGCAGCATCGCGCGGATCGGACTGGAATGGACGCGACGGCAGGAGGTGACCCGCGATGAACCGTCCGCGTTGGCTACCGAGGTTCCCCTGGTCCCGTCGGTCGTGTCCCGAGTGCGGAGCATCCGTGCCGGAGACCTACTGCGAGATCTGCGGTTACGACCTCATCGAGAAGACACGCGCCGACACAGCCGTGCGCCGGCCACCGGTCTGACCGCCCGCCACCGTCAGCCTCGAGTCGCTCCTGGCAGGAGTCGGACGTCCTCGGGCACAGCGGTGGCGGTGGCAGACTCCGGACATGATCGATCACTTCGGCATCAACTGCGCCGACCTCGAGGCGGCGAAGGCCTTCTACGACAGGGTGCTCGGAACGCTCGGGCACCGACGCGTCATGGACTTCGACGTGGCCGTCGGCTACGGCACGACGACGCCGGCCTTCTGGATCTCGCGATTCGACGACATGGGGCCCAACCGCGAGGTGCACATAGCCTTCTCGGCCGAGTCGGTGGATGAGGTCCAGGCGTTCCATGCAGCGGCGACCGAGCTCGGGGCCGAGACGCTCCACGAGCCCCGGCTGTGGCCGGAGTACCACGAGCACTACTACGGCGTCTTCGTCCGCGATCCCGACGGAAACAACGTCGAGGCCGTCTGCCACACGGCGCCGGCCGAGTGACACCACCCGCCCGGGCACCCGGCGCCGTGGGTGAGGATGGACCGGTGAGCACCGCCATCCCGAGCCCGATCCCGCACGGGCGCACCGCGCGCCGTCTGGAGTGGGCACATCTGCCTCCGGCGGTCCGCGGCGAGATCGAGCAGCGCTGCGGGTCGCCCGTGGTGTCCGCGGCCTCGCAGGGTGGTGGCTTCACACCGGGCTTCGCCTCCGTGCTCACCTGCGCCGACGGGTCACGTCACTTCGTGAAGGCGGCCTCGACAGCCGCCCAGCGCCCCTTCGCCGCGTCGTACCGCGAAGAGGCGCGCAAGCTGCGTGCACTGCCCGACACCATCCCCGCGCCGCGACTGCTCTGGACCCTGGACGGCGACTGGGTGGTGCTCGGCCTGGAGTACGTCGAGGCGCGGGCTCCGCACCGGCCCTGGCGCCTGGCCGAGCTGAACGCGTGCCTGGACACCCTCGAGACCGTGGCGGACCAGCTCACGCCCGCTCCCCCGGACCTCGGGCTCGACCCGATCACCGACGAGCTGGCCACCTGGCCGGCCTTCTGGGAGCACGTGAACGCGACCCGCGACCTGGCCCACGGCGAGGAGGCTGCGGCGCTCGCGGCAGGTTTCGCGCAGTCCCTCGGCGGCGACACGCTCGTGCACACCGACGTCCGCGACGACAACGTGCTCCTGGCGGCCGATGGCCGGACGCTGTTCTGCGACTGGAACTGGCCGACGGTCGGGGCCGACTGGCTCGACTCGCTCTTCATGCTGATCGGGCCGCGTGGCGACGGCCTCGACGTGGAGGCGGTGATCTCCGAGCGACGCCTGCTGCGCGACGTACCGGCCGACGACCTGGACCGCGCGCTGGCGGTCACCTGCGGCTACTTCCTCCGTTCGGCCGACGAGCCCGTGCCTCCGACCTCGCCCTACGTCCGCGACGTGCAGCGCTGGCAGGGCGAGGTGGTCTGGGCCTGGCTCTGCGAGCGCCGCGGTTGGACCGAGTGACCGCACCTCGCGCCGTGGGGGTGCGGACGCCGTACCCCGACATCCCGGCCCGCGTCCGCGGCTGGGTGTCGCACGCGCTGGGCTCTCCGGTGGAGTCGTGGAGCGAGCAGATCGGAGGGATGTCGCCCGGCTGCGCCACCCGGGTGGTCGCCGCGAACGGCGCACGGGCGTTCGTGAAGGCGGTCGGGAGCGAGCTGAATCCCGACAGCCCGGAGCTGTTCCGCCGCGAGATCGAGGCCCTCGGGCTGCTCGGCACCGACCCGCTCTGGGCAGGTCTCCTCGAGACCTACGACGACGGGCACTGGGTCGCGCTCCTGCTGGAGGACGTCGAGGGCCGGCATCCCGACCTGAGCGACGAGCACGACATGGAGATCCTCCTGGCCGCGACCGACCGGCTCGGGGAACGGCTGGCGGCGTTGCCCGTCCCATCCACGCTCACCGACACGTTCGCGGGGACGGGCTTCATCGACATCTCCGCGATCCTGCGTCGCTGGGCGGAGTCCGTCGACCTCCTCCCGGACCTGCCCGGCGATCTGGTGCCCGCCGCGGTGCACAGCAACGCCGGGCGATGCCGCGAGCTGGCACGCGCGCTGCTCGAGCCCTGGCCCCGGCAGGTCGCCCACTGGGACATCCGCGACGACAACCTGCTCGTGCGTCCGGACGGGTCGATCGTCTTCGTCGACTGGGGCGCCTGTGGAGTCGGGCCCGACTGGGTCGACCCCTTGCTCGCCCGTCTCGAGCGCGTCGAGTCGACCTGGTTCGACGCCTCGGTCGAGGCGTCCCCGGCACTGGCGACGGCCGGTGCCGATACGGTCACCGCCTGGCTCCTGGGATTCGGCTGTCACCTGGCCCGGCGGTCGGCCACGGCCGTGGACATCGGACTGCCGACACTCAACGACTTCCGGCGCACCGAGTCGCGGCGGCTGCTCACGGGGGCAGCGCGACGCCTGGGCTGGTGATTTGGGGCGTCCTTCGCCCCGCTGGTATCTTTTCCCCTCGTGTGTGCGCCCTGGTGCGCGCACGCCCACCGACTCCGATCCACTCGTTGAACACCCAGACCGAAGGCTTATCAGTGGCGAACATCAAGTCCCAGATCAAGCGGAACAAGCAGAACGAGAAGCGTCATCAGCGCAACAAGGCTGTGAAGTCCGAGCTGAAGACCCTCGTACGCAAGTTCCGTGAGGCCGCGGAGGCCGGCGACAAGGACGCCGCGCTCGAGGCGAGCCGGGTCGCGTCGCGCAAGCTCGACAAGGCCGTGTCGAAGGGTGTCATCCACAAGAACCAGGCGGCCAACCGCAAGTCGTCGATCATGAAGCAGGCCGCCTCCCTCTGAGGCAGCCGGCCCGACGAGGCGTCGACCCCGAGGGGTCGGCGCCTTCTGTCATTTCAGGACCGGTCGCGAAGCCCGGTCACGGTGAGCACCAGCCGCTCCAGCGTGTACGACGCGTCGCCGGCGTGGCCCTTGACGTCGGCGTCGGCCTGGGCGACGGTCCGGATGGCGCGGGCGATGCCGCCGTCGGACCAGCCGCGGGACTGGTCACGGATCGTGCGCAGCTTCCACGGCGGCACGCCCACCTCACGGGCCAGGTCGACGTCGCGCATCCCGCGCGGCGCCGACAGGTAGCGGGCTATGCCACGGGCCGAGCCGGCGAACGCCGACGTGATCAGGACCGGGGCGGTCCCACCGTCCATGGCCCACCGCAGCTCCTCCAGCGCCGGACGGCGCCGACCCCAGAAGGCGGCGTCCGCGACCGCGAACGACTTGGCCTCGGCGCGGCCGCCGAAGTAGCGCTTCACCTTCTCCTCGGTCAGCGTCTCGCCCGGGAAGTCGTTCGTCAGCTGGTCGGCGGCCGCCGACAGCGAGCGGAGGTCCTGGCCGACGGCCTGCACCAACGAGGCGGCCGCCTCGGGCTCGATCGTGCCGCCCTGGAGTCGGACCTCGGCGGTGACGAACCCGGGATACTCCGAGGCGCGCAGCTCCTCCGACTTGACCTCGGTCACGCCGGACAGCTTGCGCAGCTTGGTCAGGACGCCCGACCCCTTCTGGCCGCCGCCGTGCACCAGCACGAGCGCGACGTCGTCGACCGGCGACGCGGCGTACGCCAGGAGGCCGTCGACCGACTCCTCGGGGAGGTTCTCCAGGCCGCGCACGACGACGCACCTGGTCGAGGAGAACAGCGACGGTGCGGCCATCTCACCCAGCTGAGCCAGGGTCAGCCCCGACGCCTGGGTCTCGGAGATCTCGGCCTCGTGGTCGTGCCGGCGTACGGCGTCGCGTACGCCCACCACGGTGCGCTCCGACAAGAACTCCTCCTTGCCGGTCACCAGGGTCACGTGTGCCAGCACGTCCTTCGGTGTCGGGCCTCGCATGGAGGAAGACTGGCACACGGCACCGACCGGCGGCATCTGCCCGTACCCTGGCGCAGTGCCGAGCATCGAGCTCCCCGGCTCCCGGTCGCGGACCATCCCGCGCCGCACGGTGCTCCGCGGTCTGGGTGTGGCCGGCCTGGCAGCCGGAGCGACCGACTGGGACCGTCGTGTGTCGTCAGCGCCCGAAGGCGTCCGCGCCCCGCATCGCGATCGTCGGTGCCGGGCTGGCGGGGCTCACCTGTGCCTACGAGCTGTCCCGGCGCGGCGTCGCGAGCAGGGTCTACGAGGCCAACGCCGACCGGCTCGGCGGCCGCTGCTGGACCTCGCGCGGCTGGGCACACGGCCAGACGGCTGAGCACGGCGGCGAGTTCATCGACACCGTGCACCACTCGTTGCGCACCCTCGTCGCCGAGCTGGGGCTGGAGCTCGACGACCTGCACGGCTTGCCCGACGGGCGCCCGCCCGCGAGAGACCGCTATTTCCTGCGTGGTGCGCGTCGCTCCGAGGACGCGGTCTACACCGGGTACCACCGGCTCCGCGTCGCTGCCGACCGCGACGCCCGCAGCATCGGTCCGTACACCTACGACCGGGCCGGCCGCGCGGCCCGGAAGCTCGACGAACGCACGGCCGCGGAGTGGCTGCACGGCGTCCTCGGCCGGGACCATCCGCTGCTCGCCGCCGAGACCCGCCAGTACATGGCCGAGGAGTACGGGCTCGACGTCGACCACCTGAGCGCGCTCACCATGGTGATGGAGTTCGGCAGTCGCGGGCTGCCGTCGGACGAGCGCTTCCACGTGCGCGGCGGCAACGACCTGGTCGTCTCCGGCCTCGCGGCCCGGCTCCCCCGGGGCACGGTGGTGCAGGACGCCACGCTCACCGCCCTCTCGCGCCAGGCGGACGGACGCTACCGACTCGGGTTTCCGCGGTGCGCCGGCACGCCGCGCCGACCTCGTCGTGCTGTGCGCGCCGTTCGCCGCGCTGCGGCACGCCGACCTGGACGGTGCGGGGCTCTCCCCCCGCAAGCTCGCCTGCATCCAGGAGCTCGGGATGGGGACCAACGCGAAGGTGCTGCTCGAGCTCGACCACCGGGTCACGCACTTCGGACGGGACCCGAGGTCGCGCTGGTCCGGGGAGCTCTACGACGCTCGGGTGGACACGTGGTCCTCCACGCTGGCCCAGGCGGGTCGCGGCAGCGTGCTGACGGTCTACTCCGGAGGGCGGGTCGGCGCGTCGTACGACGTGGCACGCGCGCACGGCATCGCGCCCCCGAGCGTGGCCCGTCGCACACTCGCGGAGCTCGGCCGCGCCGTACCGGATCTCCCTCACGGCTACAGCGGACGCGCGTGGGTAGACGCGTGGGTGCACGATCCCCATGCCCGCGGCTCGTACGCCGCCTTCCGGCCGGGCCAGTTCACCCGCTTCTGGGGGTTCGTCGGCAAGCCCGAGCATCGCATCCACTTCGCCGGCGAGCACACCTCCCGGCGAGCGCTCGGCTATCTCGAGGGAGCGGTCGAGAGCGGTCGTCGAGCGGCTCGCGAGGTGCTCGCCGGGCTCTGAGGCGATGCCTCATCGCGACGTCGTGACCGCGACGAGCCGCCCGTGCTCCTCGACGATCGCGACGCTCCCGTCGTGGTCGGTGCGCAGCACGCGGGCGCCCGTGGCTGCCAGCCCTCCGACCGTCTCGGGCGCGGGGTGGCCGTAGTCGTTGTCGACCCCGACCGAGACCACGGCCAGCCGGGCGCCCAGTGACCGGAGGAAGTCGAGGTCCTGGTAGCGACTCCCGTGGTGGGGCACCTTCAGGACGTCGACGTGGAGCCCGGGAAGCTCGTCGGCCAGCGTGGCCTGGCCCTCCGGCTCGAGGTCTGCGCCCAGGAAGAACGTGACCTCACCGATCCGGACCAGCAGGACGACGCTGGCGTTGTTGGCGGTGCTGCCGTCGCCGGGACCCAGCGTGGGCGAGCCGGGCAGCGGCCAGATCGGCTCGAGGGTGACCTCGCCGATCCGCCGGGTCTCGGCGTACGGCGCCTCGCGCGGCTCGAGCCCCGCGGCTTCGGCCGTCCGTCGTACGAAGGTGGCGCCCTCGGGCGGGTCGGCCAGCCGACTGACCTCGAGTGCGTCCACCTGCCGACCATGGAGGACCCCGGGCAGGCCGTCGACGTGGTCGGCGTGGAAGTGAGTGAGCACCACGAGCGGGATGCGGGTGACGCCGAGGCCGGAGAGGCAGGCGTCCATCAGCCGCGGGTCGGGACCCGCGTCGACCACGACCGCGGTGTGGGGAGTGCCGGTGTTGAGGACGAGCCCGTCTCCTTGACCGACGTCGCAGGCCACCATCAGCCACCCGTGGGGCGGCCACCCCGGCGTCGGTACTCGCACCAGGACCGCCGCCAGCAGGACACCGCAACACGCCAAGCCGGTGGTACGACGGCGCACCAGGCGCGGCCCGTACACCGCCACCACGGCACTCAGCACCGCGAGCCCGGCGATCGCCAGCGGGCCGCTGCCCCACCCGATCGCCGGCGTGGGCAGGGCCGCCATGTGTCGGGCGACCGCGACGATCCACGCGACGCACCAGCCGGCCGCGACTCCCACCAGCCGACCCGGCAGCGGCGCCGAGAGGGTCACCACACCACCCAGCAGCCCCAGGACCGTCGCCGGCCCCACGACCGGCGCGGCGAGGAGGTTGGCCAGGACGGCCACCAGACTGACCTGCCCCGAGATCCCTGCCACCAGCGGGGTACAGGCCAGCTGGGCCGCCGTCGGCACGGCCACCGCCTCGGCCAGCCAGCGTGGGAGCCAGCGGGCGAGGGCATCGCGCCACCCGGGTGCGAGCAGCAGGATGCCCGCGGTCGCGAGGACGGACAGGCCGAACCCGAGCGCGGAGGCGAGAGCGGGATCGAGGAGGAGCAGGACGAGGGTGGCCGCGCCGAGCGCCCGGGTGCCGCGGTCTCGGCCGTTGGCACCCATCCCGATCAGGGCCACCGTCCCCATCACGGCAGCCCGCAGCACACTGGGCTCTGCTCGGGCCACCAGTACGAACCCGGCGATCCCGGCGGCGCCGACGACAGAGAGCCACCGACCACGCACGCGCAGCCACCGGGCCACCACCAGCGCGAAGCCGACCACCAGTGTCAGGTTGGTGCCCGACACCGCCAACAGATGGGTGAGACCCGTCGTGCGGAAGTCGTCCTGGAGTGCGGGGTCGAGACCGGCATCGTCACCGTCGACCAGGGCGGGCACGAGGGCACGTCGATCGGGAGGCAGCCCGGCCACCGACTCGCGCAGGGCGGCGCGCACGCGGCCGGAGGCCCGCCACCACGGGTCGGGCCCGGCGGTCACGGTCGGCGGGTCGCGCGTGGACAGGCTCGCTGCGACGTCGTCGCGGGAGCTCGCTGCGAGGTGTCCCTCGACGCGTACGGTGGCACCCAGGGGGACGGTGAGCCACGACGTCGCCGCGAACACGACGACCGGCTGGCGCAGCCGTAGGCTCCGGTCCGTGCGTCGTGACCGCGGTGACTTCGAGGCGGACCAGCGCCTCGTCGCCGAACCGTGCGTGCAACGGCCGCGGGTCGTCGGTGACGGTGCCGAGGAGGATGACCTCCGCCCGCGCGGCGGCGAGCCCGGTGAGCGGGTTGTCGGCCACCCGCTCGGCGCGGACGCCGGCGGCGGTCGCCACCGCCACGAACACGACCAGCGTCGCGGTGCCCGTCAGCGCCGCGCGACGCCCGCACCGAAGCCCCAGGGCCAGCGCACCTCCGGCCAGGGCCAGCGTGCCGCCGAAAGCCACGACCGGCGAGACGGTCGCCGCCAGCGCCCCCAGCCAGCCGACCCCGCCGAGCAGGACCATGCGGAGGTCGAGCTCCCGCACGTCAGAGGGTCACGTAGGGGGTGATCTTGGCGAGCGTGGCATCCCCGATCCCGTCGACGTCGAGCAGTTGGCTCACGGCGCTGAAGCCGCCGTGCTCGGTGCGCCAGGCGATGATTGCCTGCGCGGTCACCGGCCCGACCTCGGGCAGCGACTCGAGGGCCGTCTGGTCGGCGGTGTTGAGGTGGACGAGGGTCGCCGACGGTGGTGCGCCCGAGGCGGCGGCCGCCACACCGGTCGTCGGCACGGCGGGTCCGCCGACCACGATCTGCTCTCCGTCGATGACCACCTGGGCGAGGTTGAGGCCGCCGAGATCGACGCCGCGGCGCGCTCCGCCGGCGGCTCGGATCGCGTCGACCACCCGGGCGCCCGGGTGCAGGACGGCGATCCCCGGCCGGCGCACCTTCCCGGCGACGTCGACCACCACTCGCGACGCCTGGTCGCTCGGCCCGCTGCCGATCTCCGACGCCGCCGCGGCGCCGGCGGAACGCTGCACCGACGCCAGCGCACTGTCAGGAGTCCGGACGGACAGCGGTGCTGCGACCTCGTGGCCGCCGCTGCGCACGAGGTACCAGCACGTCACGACGAGACCCACGACCGCCACCACTGCGACGACGGCCACGTGTGCCGGCCCGAGGCCCACCCGGCCCCGCAGCGGGTCGGGCCACCACCCCGCCCCGCCGCCCCGTCCGAGCATCCGCCGGGAGGCGTGACGACCCGGCATCCGCACGTCCGGCACCGGTGGGGGCTCCGGCACCCCGCGCTCGAGCTCGGAGTCAGGCACCGCGCGGACGCGTGGTCGATCGTGCTCGGCCCAGGACTCGGCGCCCTCTCGGGAGTCGTCACGGACGGCCGCGAGCTCGGTGGACAGGAGCTCGAGCCGCCGGGCGACGGCGGCGTCGTGGTCGTGGGCGAGGGAGCGGCTGCGCATGTCGGCGACGCTAGGGCGGCGTCCCGACCAGCTCCGGCACCGGCGCGGGTGGCTGTGGAGAACCGGGGCAGGGACGGGCGCTGGGGAGGGAGAGCGGGTCGGTCAGCCCAGGCGAGGCGCGACGCAGGCCGCCACCATGCCCGGCCCGACGTGCGCGCCGAGCACCGCGCCCAGCTCGCCGCACCAGACGTCGCGGCCGTCCAGGTTGGTGGCCAGGCGGTTGCCCAACCGGGCGGCGAGGTCGGCTGCGCGGTCCGGGTTCGCCAGGTGGGAGACGCAGACGTCGACGTCGAGGTCGCCGGCCGCCTCGACGATCAGGTCCTCGAGGCGGCTCAGCGCGCGCGCCGAGGTGCGCACGCGCTCCAGGTTGGCGACGCGCCCGTCGTCGATCCTGAGCAGCGGCTTGACCGCGAGCGCGCCGCCGAGCAGCGCCGCGGCTGCGCCGATCCGTCCGCCGCGACGCAGGTACTCCAGGGTGTCGACGTAGAACAACGAGGTGGCCAGGTCGGCTCGGCGTCGGGCGGCTGCCGCGGCCTCCTCGGCCGAGCCTCCGGCATCGAGGACGTCCGCCGCGCTCACGGCGGCGTAGCCGGTTGCCACGCCGACCTGACGCGAGTCGACCACGGTCACCGGAATCGAGGCGTCGCCGGCGGCCAGCAGCGCCGATTCGTGCGTGCCGCTCATGTCACCGGACAGGTGGATCGCCAGGACCGCGTCCGCGCCCTCCGATGCAGCCTTCTCGTACACCTCGAGCAGGGCAGCCGGCGAGGGACGTGACGTGCTGACCGGCCGGAAGTCCTTGAGGGCCTGGGCCACCAGCTCCGGAGTGGCCCCGTCGGCCCCTTCGTCGTACACGGTCGCGCCGATCACCACCTGGAGGGGCACGACGACGATGCCGCGCTCCTGCGCCACCTCCGGCGGCAGCGATGCGGTCGAGTCGGTGACGACCACGGTCCTCCCCGCCATGCGCCGAAGGCTAGCCGACCCCGGTGCTCGGTGGCCCCTCCGCTCGACGCCCGGGGCCTCGCCGACGGCGCGAGACCAGCCGACCCGCCGGCGCTCCGAGCTCAGACGACGATGTTGACCAGCTTCGGCGCACGCACGATCACGCGCCGTACGTCGGCGCCGTCGATCGCGCGAGCGACAGCCGGGTCGGCCATCGCTGCGGCCTCCAGGTCGGCGTCGCTGATCGACGGCGGGACCTCCAGCCGGGCGCGGACCTTGCCCTGCACCTGGACGACCGCGGTCACCGAGTCCTCGACCAGCAGCGCCTCGTCGACCATCGGCCAGCCGGCGCGCGCGACGGAGGGCTGGTGACCCAGCCGCTCCCACATCTCCTCCGCGGTGTAGGGCGCCACCAGGGACAGCAGGATCGCCACGGCCTCGGTCGCCTCACGTACGGCGGGGTCGGCCGGACCGCATCCGGAGTCGATCGCCTTCCGCGTGGCATTCACCAGCTCCATGGCGCGCGCCACCATCACGTTGAAGCGGTGGCTCTCGATCAGCTGCTCGGCCTCGCGCAGCGTGTGGTGGGTGACCTTGCGCAGCGCGACGTCACCCGCGGAGGGGTCTGCGCCCGGCTCTGACGTCACGTCACCGCTCAGCCGCCACGCCCGCTGCAGGAAGCGCACCGATCCGCTCGGCGACATGTCGGCCCAGTCGATGTCGTCCTCCGGAGGGCCCGCGAAGACCAGGGTCAGCCGCACCGCGTCCACGCCGTAGGCCGATAGTTGCTCCCCCAATCTGACGCCGTTGCCCTTGGACTTCGACATCTTGGCGCCCTCGTTGATGACGATTCCCTGGTTCAGCTGGGCCGAGAACGGCTCGCCGAACTCCAGCTGTCCCATGTCACGCAGCACCATCGTGAAGAACCGCGCGTACAGCAGGTGCAGGACTGCGTGCTCGACACCGCCGATGTAGATGTCGCACGGACCCCACAGGTTGGCCAGGGCGGGGTCGAAGGCCCGATCCGCCTCGTGGGGCGAGCAGTAGCGCAGGAAGTACCACGACGAGTCGACGAACGTGTCCATCGTGTCGCTGTCGCGCGTGGCGGGTCCGCCGCAGGTCGGGCAGGTGACGTTGACCCAGTCGGTGGCCGCGGCCAGCGGTGAGACGCCCTTCGGCGTCAGGTCCGCCCCGCGCAGCTCCGGCAGGACGACCGGCAGCTGGTCCTCGGGGACCGGAACCTCACCGTCGGTGGGGCAGTGGATGATCGGGATCGGCGCACCCCAGTAGCGCTGACGCGACAGCAGCCAGTCGCGCAGCCTGAAGTTGACCGCTCCGCGGCCGACACCCTGCTCCTCCAGCCAGTCGATCATGGCCCGCTTGGCCTCGGCGACGCCCAGGCCGTCCAGGTCCAGCGAGTCGTTGCGTGAGTTGATCGCGGGCCCGTCGCCGGTGAAGGCCTCGCCCTCCCAGCCGGCGGTGGGCTGGACGGTGCGGATGATCGGCAGGTCGAAGACCTTCGCGAAGTCCCAGTCGCGCTGGTCCTGTCCGGGCACGGCCATGATCGCGCCGGTGCCGTAGTCGGCCAGCACGTAGTCGGCGGCGTACACCGGGATCGGCGTGCCGGTCACCGGGTTGGTCGCATGGACGCCCAGGAACACGCCGGTCTTCGGACGGTCGGTCGACAGCCGCTCGATGTCGCTGGCCTTGCGCACCTCCTCCAGGTACGCCTCGTACGCCGGTCGCTGCTCGTCGGTGACCAGCTCGGCGGCCAGGGCCGCATCGGCCGCCACCACCATGAAGGTCGCGCCGAACAGCGTGTCGGGCCGCGTGGTGTAGACCGCGATCGGCTCGTGCTCGGGGGTCGAGCCGGTGGAGACCAGGGGGAAGGTGACATGGGCGCCCTCGGACCGCCCGATCCAGTTGCGCTGGGCGTTGATCACACGCTCGGGCCAGGTCGGCGCCAGGTCGTCCAGGTCGTCCAGCAGCTCCTGGGCGTAGTCGGTGATCTTGAAGTACCACTGGGTCAGCTCGCGCTTGGTGACCTCGTTGCCGCAGCGCTCGCAGCGGCCGTCGATCACCTGCTCGTTGGCCAGCACCGTCTGGTCGAAGGGGCACCAGTTGACCGGGCTGTTCTTGCGGTAGGCCAGCCCGCGCTCCCGGAACTTCAGGAACAGCCACTGGGTCCAGTGGTAGTACTCCGGGTCGGAGGTGTTGAAGGTGCGGGTCCAGTCGAAGCTGACCCCGAACTTCTTGCACGACTCGGTCGACATCGCGATGTTGTCGTAGGTGAACGTCGCCGGATGGGCGTTGTCGCGGATCGCGGCGTTCTCGGCGTTCAGGCCGAACGAGTCGAACCCCATCGGGTTCAGCACCTCGTAGCCCTTCTGCCACCAGTAGCGCGCGATCACGTCGTGCAGCGCGAACACCTCGGCATGGCCCATGTGCAGGTCGCCCGAGGGATAGGGGAACATCGTCAACGCGTAGCGCTTCTCCCGCGCGCCGCTGCGGACGACGTCGTCGTCGGCGCGGAAGGGCTGCAGCTCCTCCCACACGGGCTGCCACTTCGCCTCCACGGCGGCCGCGTCGTACGTCGCCGCCTCGGTGACGACCTGTTCCTCACTCATCGATCCAGCCTTCGTTCGTCGGTCGAGCCTGTTCTTCGTTGGTCGAGCCTGTCGAGACCTGCTCCAGGACATGAAAAAACCCCTCGCAGGGAGGGGTGGCCGCGCGATCAGGGGTCTGATCAGCGCGGCTGGCCGAGAAGCAGCGACGACGTGTACATGGGAGTCCATGCTACCGGACGCCGCGACAGGACGCCTCCGCCGGTCACACCAGCCTCACGGCGTACCTGCTCCCCTCCCTGGTCGGCCGCCGCGACCCCTACCAACCGCCGGGGTCGCCCGTCGAGCGGCGACCTCGACGACACGCGCGACGCCCAGAGCAGAACCAGGTGGCTCGTAGCCCCCCGACGCCTTAGGTTCGGCCCGTGAGCGATCTGAGCAGGTATGACGACTGGCTTGCCTGGCTGCGTGAGCGAGGGGCGGACGACGCGGACATCCGCGTGGTCTTCGTAGGTGGGTCCGCCGTCACCGGTGGGTACGACGACCACTCCGACCTCGACGTGGAGGTCCTGGCCACCCCCGGTGAGTCGACGGCCGCCTACCGGCGCCTGCTCGACGCCGCCTCGCGCGACTTCGTCGTCCACCAGGTCTGG
The DNA here is from genome assembly GCA_963805345.1 of uncultured Actinomycetota bacterium. Classification (GTDB taxonomy): domain Bacteria; phylum Actinomycetota; class Actinomycetes; order Propionibacteriales; family Nocardioidaceae; genus Nocardioides. Next base: position 36,304 of record CAWDUA010000013.1, on the reverse strand, counting down.
GAGCTCCCCGAGGCGACCTGGCCGGACGGCCGGCAAGCGTTCCTCAACCTGACGACCGACGCCGGTGACCTCAGCGTGCCGACGCGGATCATCGACCTCCACGTGTCCGACCTGTCCGACGAGCACCGGTTCGTGGACCCGCGCCGCCACGGCGAGCCGCTCGTCCTCCACGATCCCGAAGGTCTGGTCGAGCTGCGGTCCGACGACGAGGAGGAGCTGGCTCGGGCGCGCGCCGAGGCGGTGGCACAGATCGCGGCGCGACGACAGACCGCGGCCTGGCTGGTCAACCGTGCGATCGCGCGCGGCCAGCTGGCCGAAGCGGTCACCTTCCACCTCTCGTTCGCCGTCAACCCGGTGGTGCGCCTGCTCCGGATCGTGCACTGCCCGGCGCGCCACGACTTCGGGCTGCGCTACCTCGACACCGACCTGCCCGAGGGCCTCGCCACCCGGGTCGAGGCGCTGCTCCCGGGCCCCGATCTCGCGGCGCGCGCCGCAGCGGCATTCGCCTGGCAGGACGAGCTGCTCGCCGAGATCACCGGGACCTGACCTCAGCCGGTCGGGCCCTCGTCGACCCGTCGGTGGGCCTCCTCCTCCGCGGCCTTCTTGTCCTTCTCGAGCTGCTCCTCGTCGACGACGATCGGGCGGAGGTAGGCCCAGACCACGAAGAACAGCGAGAAGAGCAACAGGCCGATGCCGACCCACAGGTTGGCGTTCACGCCCGACACCTTCGCCAGGTCGGAGTCCGAGGTGGTGAACGACATGATCACCAGCACCACGCCGTAGATGCCGAGCAGGGCAGCGATGATGTTGCGGATGTCGAAGAGGCTGGCCTTCGAGGTCCGGCTGCTGTTCTCGCTCATGTGACCCGACTCCTAACGGAAGATGATGTTGAGGACGATGACGAGGAACAGCGAGACGCCCGCCAGCTTGGGGGCCGAGAGCCACCAGTGGTCGGCGTGCTCGTCGAGCAGGTCCTCCTTGGGCGTCAGTGAGTAGACCAGCCCGCGCAGCTCGGACTCCTTGCGCGGCTGGGTCACGAAGGTCACCACCACGCTGACGACGATGTCGACCACGAACGCCGCGCCCGCTGCCAGGAAGCTGGCGCCCTGACCGCCCACGTGGATCACCCCGAGGCTCGCCGACCCGAAGGCGTCCTCGGAGAGGAACGCCACCAGGACCGCGGCCAGCGTTCCGGACACCAGCCCGGTCCAGGCCGCCGTCGCCGTCATCCGCTTCCAGAACATGCCGAGGATGAACGTCGCGAACAGGGGGGCGTTGAAGAACCCGAACAGGGTCTGCAGGTACGTCATCATGTTCGGGAACTGGCTGGCCCAGTACGACGTGCCGATCGCGATCACCGCGGCGGCCACCGTCGCGAAGCGCCCGAACGTCGTGTAGTAGTGGTCGGCCTCGTCCTTCTTCACGTAGGTCTGCCACAGGTCGTAGGTCGTCACGGTGTTGAACGCCGAGATGTTGGCCGCCATGCCGGCCATGAACGCCGCCAGCAATCCCGCGATCGCCACGCCGAGGAGCCCGTTGGGCAGCAGCTGTTTCATCAGCAGCAGGAGCGAGTCGTTGTAGGTGATGCCGTCCTGACCGGACGACTTGCCGTCGCCCTTCATGGAGGCGAGCGGGCTGACCAGCACCGCGGCCAGCATGCCGGGGATGATGATGATGAACGGGATGAACATCTTCGGGAACGTGCCGATGATCGGTGCCCGCTTGGCGGAGTTCATGTCCTTGGAGGCCATCGCCCGCTGCACCTCGACGAAGTTCGTCGTCCAGTAGCCGAAGGACAGCACGAACCCGAGGCCGAAGACGATGCCCACGACCGACCAGAAGCCCGAGCTGTACGTCGTGATGGTCGTACCGGGCCACGAGTCGAGCTGGTTGCTCGTGCCCGCGCCCGCCATCTTGTCCTTGAGCCCGTTCCAGCCGCCGACCTCATGGAGCGCCAGCAGGGTCAGCGGCAACAGCGCCGCCACGATCACGAAGAACTGCAGCACCTCGTTGTAGATCGCCGCCGACAGCCCGCCGAGGGTGATGTAGGAGAGCACGATCACCGCGGCGACCACGGTCGAGACCCAGATGTTCCACCCGAGCAGGGCGTTGACGATGGTCGCGAGCAGGTAGAGGTTCACGCCGGCGATCAGCAGCTGTGCGAGCGCGAAACTGATGGAGTTGACGAGGTGGGCCGCGGGCCCGAAGCGGCGGAGCATGAACTCCGGAACCGAGCGCACCTTGGAGCCGTAGTAGAACGGCATCATCACGACGCCGAGGAACAGCATCGCCGGGATGGCGCCGATCCAGTAGTAGTGGAAGGTCGCCATGCCGTACTGCGCACCGTTGGCGGACATGCCCATGATCTCGACGGCGCCGAGGTTCGCGGAGATGAACGCCAGACCGGTGACCCACGCCGGCAGCGAGCGGCCGGAGAGGAAGAAGTCGATGCTGCTCGAGACCGAGGCACGGGCGGAGAGCCCGATGCCGAGCACGAACACGAAGTAGAGCGCGATCAGCAGGTAGTCGACCCAGTTCGCATCCATGCGCAGGATCGACGACGCCAGCACGTACATCCCAGACCTCCCGAGTCGACATGACCGGGTGGCACGTTACTCCCGGGCGGGCGTTTTGCCAGTCGACGGCGTGAGACGTACCCCGTCGGGGCCGGTTGATGCGTCCGTCGCCGCGCTCGGCGAGGGAGGACCCTACGATGCGCCCATGACCTCCCTCGACCTCTTCCGACTCGACGGCCGCGTGGCGATCGTGACCGGCGCCTCCTCGGGCCTGGGCGTGGCGTTCGCCCAGGGCCTGGCGGAGGCCGGCGCCGACGTCGTCCTCGGCGCCCGCCGCGCCGATCGCCTGGACTCCACGGCCGAGCTGGTGCGCCGTACCGGGCGTCGTGCCCTCGCCGTCGCGACGGACGTGTCGGATCCCGACGCGTGCACGGCGCTCGTGCAGGCGGCGGTGGACGAGTTCGGCCGGGTTGACATCCTGGTCAACAACGCCGGGCTCGGCACCGCCGTCCCGGCGACCCGGGAGACGCCCGAGGAGTTCCGGCGTGTGGTCGACGTCAATCTGAACGGTTGCTACTGGATGGCCCAGGCGTGCGGGCGGGTGATGCAGCCCGGGTCGTCGATCATCAACATCTCCTCGGTGCTCGGTCTGACCACCGGCGGCCTGCCGCAGGCGGCGTACTCCGCGACCAAGGCCGGGCTGATCGGGCTGACCCGCGACCTCGCGCAGCAGTGGACCGGTCGCAAGGGCATCCGCGTCAACGCCGTGGCACCGGGCTTCTTCGAGTCGGAGATGACCGACTCCTATCCCGAGGGCTACCTCGACCTGATGAGCCACCGGATCCTGTCCGGGCGCCAGGGCGACCCGGCGGAGCTCGCCGCCACGGTGGTGTTCCTGGCCTCCGACGCCGCCGGCTACGTCACGGGCCAGACCCTCCCCGTCGACGGCGGGATGACCATCACCTGACTGCGACATGGCTGGCAGGCAGGGTCAGGCCGATCTCCGCGATCGTCGGGGAGGGTAGTCCGTCAGCGCTGGCTCACCCGCCGTTGCCGAAGAGGTGAGCGCCAGCACGCGCGGCCGTCCTGGGGTGGCCGTCGTCGTTGACGATGGTGCCGGTGGCCGCCCCGGTCGCGACCGGGATCGAGGCCGAGTCGATGACGGCGTACATCACCTCGTTGAACTCGGCGACCTTGTCCCGGACCACCTTCACGCGGAACACCGCGGAGCTGTGGTGGGCCTTGATCCGGACCGTGTCCTTCTTCTTGCGGTAGTCGCTGGGCGCGAGGGCGGTGCCGTCCTGCGTCCGGAGCGTCACGCTGACCGCCTTGGCAGCCTTCCGCGACAGCGACACCTTGAACTTCAGGGTGCTGTACCTCGGGCACGGCTTGTGGTGGCAGTGCGCCTTGCGAGTCCCCTCCTTCACCGTCGCCGGCGCGACCGAGACGGTGCGCGGTGCCGGCGGCTGGTGCCCGGTCGCCTTCACCGACAGGGCCGCCATCGTCAACGAGTGACAGTCGTTGCTGAGGGGCGCGGTCAACGTGATGGTCTGCACGGCCGAGGGCGTGAAGACGCTCGTGACGTCGAAGGTCTCCAGGTCGTACAGGGACCCGCCACCCGAGCCTGCGGTCGAACCGGCCCGGCTGTGGTGGGCGTTGCGGACGGTGGTCCCGTCCCACAGCCAATGATTGGCCTGGATGTCGTTGAAGGTCGCGATCCCCGCGTTTCCGGTCACCGTGAGCGAGCCGTCGTCGGGATTGCCGAAGTCCTGCCCGTCGGCGACCGCCAGCTGGAGCTCGGCCGGCCCGCCCCGGTAGTCGATCTGCGTCAGCGGGTCGTTCCAGAAGTTGTCCTCGCCCGGGTACCCGCTCGCGTCGGTGTCGTTGCCGTAGAACAGGTAGAGGTCCTGGTTGTTGGACCGCTTGCCGTCCCGGAAGGTGACGACGAGACTCGCGCCGTTGGCGTCACCATGGGCACCCAGACCGCTCAGGTGATACTTGCCGTTCTTCTTGGCCTTGACGATCTTCGTCACGTCGGCCAGATACGTGCGCGACGTGGCCGCGTTGCCCCAGCAGTTCGAGCCGGACTCTCCCTGGCTGATGCCGGTGACCTTCTTCCCGTCCACCTTGATGCGAGGGTTGTCATAGGAGCCGGAGTAGAAGCCGGCGCCGATCTTCGGCCCGATGCCGTTCCAGGACAGCCAGGCTCCCGTCACGCGCCCCTTCACGCCCTTCAGCGCGATGACACCCTTGCCGCCGTGCGTCTTGGCGGTGCCGACGCCCCCGACGCCGGCGGACACCCAGTCCGTGCCCGCCACTCTCACCTGGCGGCTCACCGGGGTCGCCGACGCGCTGGAGGGCAGTGCCATCACCACACCCGCCGACGCGAGGAGGGCCACAGTCCCGAGGAAACACACGCTGCGCAACGAACTGACCTGACGAGTCACCATGCCTCAGCAGCCTGGCACCGTGACGCGGAGCGCGCATCATCAAGAAGGCGTATGCGGCGGGCGTGAGGTTGGTCAGGCCGCGGCGAGGAGCGACCGCAGGCTCATCGGCTCCCGCCCGGTGACCCGGCGTACGTCGTCGGTCACGGCGGCCGCCTCCCCCGCCTTGATGGCGGTGTACGTCGAGACCCAGGCGTCGTACTGCCAGTCCGGGGCGTCCCAGCGGCGTCGCGATTCGTAGGCCTCGTCGACCGTCTCGTCGTGGAACGCCACCGCGCGCCCGGTCACCTCGGTGAGGATCGCGGCGGCCTCGCCGAGCGTGAACGCCTCCGGCCCGGACAGGGTGTACGTCGCCCCGGCATGTGCCACGGGGTCCGTCAGCACCTCGACCGCGACGGCCGCGACGTCGGCGCGCGCCACCGCCGACAGTCGCCCGTCGCCGGCCGGGCCTCGGATCACGCCGTCGTCACCGACCATCAGCGGGACGAAGTCGAGGTAGAAGTTGTCGCGGAGGAACGTGGGGGTCATGCCGCTGGCGCGGATGTGCTCCTCGGTCGCCCAGTGGTCACGGCCGAGGGTGAAGATGCAGTCGGCAGCCGCCCCTGCGAACGACGTGTAGGCGATCCGCCGCACTCCTGCCTCGGCCGCCGCGTCCACGAAGGTGCGATGCTGGTCGAGCCGGTCGGCGGACTCCGACGCCGAGACCATCAGCAGCGTCTCGACCCCTTCCAGTGCGGCGACCGCCGACGCTCGGTCGGCATAGCTGGTGGACAGCACGACGGCGCCGTCGAGCGCCGGAGCCCGACCCGGGGTGCGCACCAGCAGCCGCTGGGGTACGCCGCGCGCCGCCAGGCCTCGCGCCACGAGCCCGCCGAGCGCTCCGGTGGAGCCGGTGACCGCCAGCGGCGGCCCGTCCATCAGGTCTCCGGACCGAGCAGCAGGTAGCCGAGCCAGGCGAAGAAGACGACCAGGCCGCCGAGGAACAGCCAGGCCAGCTCGAACTCGAAACCGGCGGTGATGACCAGGCCCAGGACCACCCCGATGACCATGCGACTGTGGTTGTTCTGCACGCGCCCAGACTAGCGGCGCCAGCGGGGTGTGCGAGCACGCGCGCGCGGCTGGTCGCGGGTCAGCGAACGCCCCAGGAGTACTCCTGCTTGTGGGTCTTCAGGTAGGGATGCACGCGTACGGTGCCCGGCGCGACGACATCGCGGATCCGTTGGATCACGGCCAGGAACTCCTCGTCGTCGGCGGCGACGACCTCGAGCATGATGTCGACGGAGCCGGCCACGAGCACGATGAAGTCGACCTCGTCGATCGCCGCGAGGGCGTCGGCCACGGCCTCCGCGTCCGTGGCCACGCTGATCGCGACCATCGCCTCGTGGGAGAAGCCGAGCTGGAGCGGGTCGGTCACCGCGACGATCTGGATGATGCCCTGTCGACGCAGGTTGTGGACCCGCGTGCGGACGCTCGCCTCGGAGATCTTCGCCTCGCGGCCGATGGCCGAGTAGGCCAGGCGGCCGTCGACCTGCAGCAGGGAGATGATCTGCTTGTCGATGTCGTCGATCCGCGAGCTCTTGACGACATGGTCGGCTCGGGCTGGTGTGGGGTGACTCTCGGTCATTCTGCTCTCTCGCGTCGGTCAGAGGCGCGCGGCCCAGGTCCCCCCTGCGGTCCGTCGGATCGGGAAGTCGATCCAGGCGCGACGCTAACACCCCCGCCGGTGGTCATCGCGGAGGGACACGGTCCTCCGCGAGGCACCGCGCTCAGGCGGGTGACATCGCGCCCACCCGCCTGTTCACGGCTCGTTCACGCCTCCGTCGGAGCAGGTCCACCGTGCGCTGCGAGGGTCCGAGGCGTCCGGTCCTCTCCCAGACTCGAGGTACTCATGCCTGCACGTCCTACCCGCGGCGCCTATGCCGCCGCCGCCCTGGTCCTCAGCGTCGCCGTCGCCGCCCCCGCCGCCGCGTCGGCCCGCCACCACGACCACGACCGGGGGCACGACTCCCGCTCCTTCACCTATGCGGTGTACGGCGACGCGCCGTACGGCACGACTCCGACCGACACCAGCGAGACCGACGCCACGCCGGCGTTCATCCGCGCCGTGAATGCCGACAAGGCCGTCTCCACGGTCCTGCACGTCGGCGACATCCACTCGGGCAGCCAGTACTGCACCGAGGCCTATGACCAGCAGATCGCCGACCTGTGGGCCGACTTCGCCGATCCGATGGTCTACACCCCGGGCGACAACGAGTGGACGGACTGCCACAAGAAGAAGGAGGGCGGCGGCGCCTACGACCCCACCACCGGTCAGATCGACTTCGTGCAGGACCCCGACGGCAACCCGGTCGACTACGCCGGGGGCAACCCGGTCGACAACCTCGCTCTCGTGCGGTCCATCTTCTTCGCAAGGCCCGGCGGCACCCTCGGCAGCGGGAAGATGCACGTCCTGTCGCAGGCGCAGGTCCACGACCACGCACACCCCACGGACAGCCAGTACGCCGAGAACGTGATGTGGCAGCGCGACGGCGTCCTCTTCGCGGCCGTCAACGTGCCCGGCGGCTCCAACAACGACGCCGACCCCTGGTACGGCGCCCCGACCGCCTCGCCCCAGCAGACCACCGAGGCCGCGAACCGCACGGGAGCGGCGCTGAGGTGGCTCGACCGCGCCTTCACCACCGCCGGGCTGACGCACGCCCGCTCCGCTCGTGGTCATGACCCAGGCCGACATGTGGGACCTCGACGGCAAGGACGTCGGCCACCTGGCCGGTTACGAGCCGATCGTCAGCAGTCTGGCCACCCACACCCTCGCGTTCGGCAAGCCGGTGCTGCTGCTCAACGGCGACTCACACGTCTACCGCTCCGACAACCCACTCAAGGAGGGGTCGTCGTGTGCAGGTGACGAGGATGTCTGCTCCTACGACGCGTGGAGCAGCCACCCGTCGTACGACGTGCCGAACTTCCACCGGATCGTGGTCCACGGCAGCACGGTGCCCCTGGAGTACCTGCGACTGACGGCGGACCAGCGGAACCACGCCTCCACCGACACCTCCTTCGGCCCCTTCTCGTGGCAGCGGGTCATGGAGTGACCACCGGCAGGTAGGCGGCTCTTCCGCACGCGGGGGCCGGGTCTCGTCGGACCCGGCCCCCGCAGTCGTTCTCGGAGGCGGACGGAGATCGGCGAAGCCTCCGCGCGCCCGCTGAACTTCATGCCCCGTTCACGCTCGTCTCGCCCGGCGGTGGTCTGCCTTCGCTTGGCTCCCGCTCGAGTGCGGCAACGCGTGCGCGCGCTCGTCGATCTCGAGGAGGACGCCCCGATGACGCACGACCACCACGACCACGCTCATGGCCACACGCACAGCCACGAGCACGGCACCGGGGACGACCCCGCCCTGGACCTCAGCATCCCGGACGCGGAGCTGAACCCCGGCCAGCTGCGTCGTCGCGGCTTCCTGCGAGGAGCCGGACTGCTCGGCGCGGGGATCGCCGGCGCGTCGGTGCTGGGCGGCGCGCCCGCCCTCGCCGACGAGGCAGTCCACGGACGTCCGCAGGCGCGTCGCAACCCGCGCCGAGGCTTCGCGTGGCTGGCCGGCGACCACCACATCCACACCCAGCACAGCAGCGACGCCCTGTACCGGGTCGCCGACCAGGTGCAGCACGCCGCGGCGTACGGCCTGGACTGGATGGTGATCACCGACCACGGCAGCGTCGCGCACGCCAAGATCGGCGTCGACAAGGTCAACCCCGACATCGTCGCGGCGCGCGAGCAGTTCGGCGACGAGACCCTGGTGTTCCAGGGCCTGGAGTGGAACATCCCGTCCGCCGAGCACGGCACGGTGTTCGTGCACCCAGGACGCCACGAGGTCGCGGTGCTCAAGGAGTTCGAGAACGCCTTCGACGGCGTCGTCACCGGTACGACGAGCAGCTCGGCGGCGAACGAGGAGCGGGCTCTCGAGGGTCTGGACTTCCTCGCCGCCAGCGTCACCAAGGGCCGGGTGCGGGACGCGATGTTCTTCGCCAACCACCCGGCCCGCAAGGGGCTGGACTCACCGCACGAGATCAGGGGCTGGCGGGAGCGCCAACCCCACATCGCCCTGGGTATGGAGGGGGCGCCGGGACACCAGGCCGCCGGACTGCCGACGCCCATCGGTGCCGGGTCGGGCCGGGGCTACTACGACAACTCCCCAACGGCCGACAGCTTCGCGGCCTACCCGCTGGAGAGCTACCTCACCTGGGGCGGCTACGACTGGATGACATCGACCGTCGGCGGCCTCTGGGACGGTCTCCTCGCGGAGGGACGCCCGTGGTGGATCACCGCGAACTCCGACTCCCACACCGTCTACCTCGACGACTCGGTGCGTCCCGCCGGGCAGGACACGAGCGACTACTTCAACGCCAACGGCCGTTACGGCGACCCGGTGCACGGCCACAACGGGGCTGCCACGACCAACGGCGACTTCTGGCCGGGCTACTACAGCCGCACCCACGTCGGGGCGGACGACTTCTCCCATGCCGCGGTCATGCGGGGTCTCCGGGCCGGACGGGTGTGGGTCGACCACGGAGCCCTGCTCGACGGACTCGACGTCCGGGTCCGCCCGGCGGGATCGCGCGACCCCGGCTTCCCCCTGGGAAGCGCGGTCCGGACCCGCCGAGGTCGGCGCCTCGAGCTGGTGATCACGGTGCAGAAGGCGAGCAAGCCGAACTGGGCGCAGTTCGTCCCGGCCGTCGCGAAGGTCGACGTCATCCGCGGCGGGGTCACCGGCCCGTCCACCGACCGTGACAGCTTCCACGCGCCCGACACGTCCGTCGTACAGACCTACGACGTGAGCGCGCAGGCGCAGGTCTTCCGGCTCACCTACTCGCTCGGCCGGGTCGACCAGCCCTGCTACGTGCGGCTGCGCGGGAGTGACGGCAAGCGGCTGGCGGTCGGCATCCATGGTGCGGGCGTCGACCCGAGCGGCCCGGCGGCCGACGTGATGGGGCAGGCGGACCCGTGGGACGACCTGTGGTTCTACACCAACCCGATCTGGGTGCTTCCTGAATGACGGGGCAACCATGACGGGGCAGCGGTTCTGCGTCGCGGGTGGATGGGGGTCCACGCGCGACGCGGAGCACGGCTACTGGCAGGCCCGCGACCTGATCGGCTGCGGCTATCCCTACGTCGGTACCTCGTTCGAGGGTGACGAGCGCGTGGTCGTGTGCGGCGCGGACGACGCACGCGACCTGCCGGAGCTGGCGCGGCTGTTCGTGTTCCCCGGTTGCGTCGGGCTAGCCGGCACGCTCCGGGTCTCGGACCTGCTCCTGCTCAGTGGCATCGACGAGGTACGCGGTCTGGCCGGCACCACCCCTTCGCTCGACGACGTACTGGACACCCAGGGCTTCGTCCGCCCGCGCAGCCACGAGGGGCGTCTCGTACTGACCGTCCGGCCCGCCGAGCACGATCGCTACGTGCCGTTCGAGCAGCCCAACCCCACGCCCTGCTGCGCCGACCACTGACGGGCTGTTGCCGAATGCTGGTCTTCCACACCGCGCCGTCCCCTGTCACTATCGGGGGGTGAGCACCACCCTCGATCGTGACTCCTTCGAGACGCTGGCCCGGATCGACGCCTTGGTCGACGGTGTCGTGTCGACGGTCGATGCCGAGATGAGGGGGCAACCCGCCTCGATGGTCTACGAGATCCTCGACGCGACGCTGCAGCGCCGGCTACCCGGCATCCCCGTCGACGAGGAGCGCCTGAGAGACGCCGCCGCGCGGATCGCCGTCGGTCTACCGCTCCGCTGACCCACGCCGTCCCCTCCCCGCGCGGTGGATGGGGCCGACCTCCCTTGTCGTCCACCGATCGTCGAGACGGCTTGCAGGCTTCGCACGGGAACCGTTGAACGCGCCCTCGGCCTCCCCGAGGCATGCTCCTTCAGGCGAGCGAGAGGACGGGCTTCTCCGTCTTCTTCACCTCGAGGCTGTCGATGCGGCCGCCTGAGATGCGGCACTCCTGGAGTCCGCTGGCAACGACGACCCGGCGCGCGGATCGAGCTGCATCAGGTCTCCTGGTCGAGGGCCGTGAGGCCGGCGAGGGCGGCGACGAGTCGTTCTCGGGCGTCGATGGCCACGGTGCGAAGTGTCTCGTCGTCGGCGAGCCCCATCATGGCGGCGGGGTCGAGCGCTTCGATGACGGTCGTGCCTGCGCGTGTCGCGCGGACGACGACGTTGCACGGCAGGACGGTCGCGATCGCGGGGTCTGCCTGGATCGCTTCGTAGGCCAGCACGGGCCGGCAGGCACCCAGGATGACCTGGGGAGGCAGGTCCACGCCGAGCTTGGCGCGCAGCGTGGCGCTGAGGTCGATCTCGGTGAGTACCCCGAATCCCTGGTCGGCCAACGCGTCACGGGTCGCGGACACTGCGGTCTCGTACGGCACCGAGACCTCGGTCCGCATCGTGTAGGTCGCCATCACGCGCTCCGGTGCTGTGCGGTACTCATGTCTGCTCCTGTTCTCCCTAGATGGCGGTAGGCGCTGGCCGCGGCATACCCCAGGGGGTGTTTTGCATTCATTCTACATACCCCCTAGGGTATCTAACGACATCAGGCCGACGCCGCACCGACATCGCCCGAGAGGAGTGCCCCGTGACCCACCGCACGCCCGAGATCGGCATCGACACCTACGCCGCCCAACGCGCCGACGGCGTGACGGTCGACGTGCGGGAGCGGGTGGAGTACGCCCACGGGCACGTGCCGGGTGCCAGGTCGATCCCCATGGGCCAGCTCGCGTCGCGCCTGGGTGAGCTCGACCCGAGCAAGCCGGTCCACGTGATCTGTGCGACCGGCAACCGCTCGAGGGCCATGGCCGACCTGCTCGTGACGGCGGGCTTCGACGCAGCCTCGGTCAGCACGGGCACGTCAGGCTGGGTCTCCGCAGGGCACCCGGTGGAGGTGGGTCTGTGACGCCACTCTCGCCCGCCGTGTCGTCGGCCGCGGGGTGAGTTGACCCGTGACCCTTCTCGTGGTCGCCGGCGTGGCCGGCGCACTCATCGGGCTGAGCCTGGGTGCCCTCGGTGGCGGCGGGTCCATCCTGGCGGTCCCCGTGCTGGTCTACCTGCTCGGGCAGAGCCCGGCCCAGGCCACCACCGGGTCCCTGGTGGTGGTCGGGGTGACCTCGCTCATCGGGGCAGTGACCGCCTACCGGGCCGGCAACGTGATGCTCGGCCGTGGCGCAGCGTTCGGCCTGGTCGCCATCGGTGGCGCCGTCGTGGGCGCGCGAGCGTCGGCGTCCGTGGCCGACTCTGTGCTGCTGGCGGCGTTCGCCGTCCTGATGCTGGTCGTCGGATCCCTGATGGCGGTCCGGCAGTTCAGGGGCCGGCGGTCCGGTACGCCCGACCCTTCGCCGAGCTTGCGGGTGGACGATCCCATCATCACCTTCGACGCCCACCTTCGCGTGCCAGTGTTCCCGCGCCGTGAAGGTCCTGGTGACCGCGACCGCGGTCGGACTGCTGACCGGCTTCCTCGGCGTCGGTGGCGGGTTCCTGGTGGTCCCCGCCCTCCTGCTCGCCCTCGCTCTCCCGATGGAGTACGCCGTGGGGACCTCGCTGGTGGTCATCGCGATCACCAGCGCGGTCGCCCTCACCGTCCGCGCCGGGTCGGGCATCGCCCCCGATTGGGGCCTGGTCCTGCTCCTCACCCTTGCCTCAGCCGCCGGCGGCTTCCTCGGCGCCCGGCTGGCGCTGCGCACCGACACGCGCCGCCTCTCGGGGGCGTTCACGGTGCTCGTCCTCGCCGTCGCGGGCTACACCTCCCTCCGCGCGTTCCCCGGCCTCGCCTGACACCGTCTCGACTTCCCGCACGCATCCGCCCAGCACCTCGAAGAGAGAACCCTCATGACCTCCACGGCCCGCACCCGCCACACCCAGCCCGAGATCGATCCGGCCATCGGCTACCGCCCGGGACCCCTGGGCAGGTTGGGCGTCCTGGTGACCCACCACGCCCGTGCGACCACCGTGCTGTGGCTGCTGGTCATCGTCGGGCTCGGCATCTTCGCGCCGAGGGTCGAGTCCGAGCTGTCGGGTGCCGGCTGGCAGGCCAACGGCTCGGAGTCGGTCACCGCCCGCGAGCTGGCCCAGCAGCACTTCGGCGGCAACGCCAGCACGGCGATCCAGGTGGTCGTCGTCTCCACGGGGGGGCCGGTCACGCGAGGGGAAGGGCAGCGCGTCCTGGCCCGGGCCACGGCCATGCTCGCGGCCGACCCGCGGATCGCCGAGATCATCCAGCCTCGACCCGGCGCGACTGTGTCCCCGGACGGCCGCACCGCCGTGCTTCTCGCCGGCGCGAATGCGGATCCCAACGAGATGGTGCGTGCCGCGGATGACCTCAAGGGCCCGCTTCAGGACCTGTCCACCTCGGCCGTACAGGTCAACCCCACCGGCGCCTCGCTGCTGTGGTCCGACTTCAACCAGGCCAACCTGTCGGCGATGATGAAGTCCGAGATGCTCTCCTGGCCCGTCACGCTGGCCATCCTGGTGCTCGCCTTCGGCGCGCTGGTCGCGGCGGGTCTCCCCCTGCTCCTGACGCTCGCCGGTCTCGTCGCCTCGGCCGGGTCACTGGTCCTGATCAACCACGTGGTGCCCGTGTCGGTGTGGGCGATGAACTTCGCGATGATGTTCGCCCTGGCTCTGGGAATCGACTACGCCCTGTTCATCGTGGTCCGCTTCCGCGCCGCCCGGATGGGCCATCACGAGAACGCGCGCCAGGCGGTCGCCGAGACGATGGACACGGCCGGGAAGGCCGTGCTCCTGTCCGGCGCCACGGTGCTGATCTCGCTGTCGGCGGTCATGCTCGTCCCGTCACCGTCGTTCAGGTCGATGGCGGGCGGGATCATGCTCTCGGTCGTCTTCGTCCTGGCCGCCACCCTGACCCTGCTGCCCCTCGTGCTGTTCAAGCTCGACTACAAGGTCAACAAGCTCTCCTTGCCCTGGGTCCACACCGGGGAGCACCGCTCCCCGGCGTTCGAGGCCTGGGGCGAGCGCCTCTGGAAGCGGCCCCTCGCATGGGGCCTGGCCTCGCTCGTCGTCCTCCTCGCCCTCGCCGCCCCGATCATCGGCCTCACGACCGCCATGCCGTCGATCAAGGTCCTCCCCGCGAGCTCGAGTGCCCGCGTCGGCTACGACCAGGTCCAGCAGGCCTTCGGCGACGGTGCACCCGGCACCTTGACCATCGTGGTCGACAAGAGCCAGGTCCGAGCGACTGCGGCAGTCCTCGCCCAGGATCCCGGGATCAGCGGCGCCATGCCCGCGACCCGAGCAACCGACGGCACCGACCTCGCCCTGATCCAAGCCGTTCCCACCGTCGACCCGTCGGATCCCGCCCTCGCCACCACCATCGACAGACTGCGTGCCGACCTGCCGACGTCAGCGGTGGTCGGTGGCGCAGCAGTGGAGAACCTCGACCTCAAGACCCAGCTCGACTCCTCCACCCCCCTGGTCATCGGCGTCATCCTCACCCTCGGGTTCCTCCTCCTGCTCGTCGCCCTCCAGGCACCCTTGATCGCTCTGCTCGGCACGCTGGCCAGCCTGCTGTCCACCGCCGCGGCCTTCGGCGTCGCGCGACTGGTCTTCCAGGACGGATGGGGGTCGAGCCTGATGGGCTTCGAGCACCAGGGCTTCCTCGACGCCTGGGCACCGGTGTTCTTCTTCGCCATGATCTTCGCCATCGCCATGGACTACACGGTGTTCCTGCTGGCCTCGGCGAAGGAGCACTTCGAGCACTCCGGGGACCCGCAGGACGCCATGGTCGGCTCGCTGGCCCACTCCGGGCGTGTGATCTTCGCGGCCGGAGCCGTGATGGTCGCCGTCTTCTTCACCTTCGCCCTGTCCGGCCCGCTCCCACCCAAGGAGATGGGGATCGTCCTCGGGGTCGCCGTCCTGCTCGACGCCTTCCTCGTCCGGCTCGTGCTGCTTCCCGTGCTGCTCCGCCTGACCGGCCGGGCTGCCTGGTATGCCCCCCGATGGCTCACCCGCGTCCTGCCCGACATCCGCTTCTCCCACAGCTGATCCCACGCACCCAGCCGGAACGGAGCACCCGAGTGTGCCGACGCAGTTCGATGCCAGACCTGCAACAAGACCACCTGGTCGGGCTGCGGCCAGCACGCGAACCAGGTCATGGCCGGCGTACCTCGCGCCGACCGGCGCCCCGGGCACGCCGAGCCCCGAGAGGACCGGCATGCGCGCGCGCTCGGCGAGCTCGTCGGCCGTCGCCGAGTGTGGAGGGCCGGCGGACCAAGGCGCGCCAGCCTGGCCCACCGGCCCGGTAGGGGAGCCGTCACGGGACAGCCCGTGACCAGGCTCGGATGGCCGGTTCAGATGTCGAGGCGCTCCCCGAAGCGGTGCTCGACCTGCACGGAGGCGCCATCCGTCGGGGCGGCCGTCACCGACGTCGACGACGCCGAAACCCATCGGCTGCCGTCCTCCGGCGGCCGCAGCCAGCGCAGGTGCTCGACGTCCCCGAGCAGCTCGAGCCGTCGCCACAGCACGCTGGTCGGCACGGCCTGGCTGGCGTGCGCGAGGCTGGCTGTCCGCTGCTTGTCCCGTTTCGACGGGCACCGTGAGGTCGATCTCGGAGGGCTCGTGGCCGACGAAGTCGGTGTCGAGCTCCTCGTTGAGCTGCTCGGCGACGTTGCGCGGGAGAGTCCAGGCGAGCACCGGGAGGCGCAGCGCCGTCGCTGCCTCCAGCGCCGCCTGCGTTGCTGTCGCATGATCCGGGTGCCCCGTCACTCCGGAGGGGTCGAAGACGACCAGGCCCTCGGCCGCCGTCGACGTGGCCGCGGCACGAACCTCGCGTACGAGAACGCCGCTGCCCACGCGCTCGAGGGCGCCGTCTGGGTGGTCGCTGAGCTCCGCCGAGGACAGGCCCAGCACCGCAGCCGCGTCCTGCAGCTCCAGCGCGCGCAGGGCCCGCAGGTCACCGCTGATCCCATGGACCGTCGACGCCTCGCCCTTGGTCAGACACAGCACGGACACCGTGCAGCCGGAGTGCACCAACGCGTCGAGAACGGCCCCCAACCCGAACGACTCATCGTCGGGATGGGCCACCACCGCCAGCGCAGAAGCCCAGCGGGGCAACACCGACTCCGCGGTTGGCGCCCACGGCACGTCCCTTGTCATGGCCCATGGCCTCCCCATCGAATTCGGGCTCCGGATGGTGCGATCTCGAAGCCCCTGCGCGAGTACCAGGATACCCATGGGGGTATAGGGAAGGAGGGTCGAAGGTCCCGTTCTCTGCTCGTCCCCGGCCGGTCACGCGTCGGTCAGTGCGTCTTCGCGTGCGCGTGATCGGTCGCGCGCTGGAGAGGACAGGTCCTCAGTCCGAGGATCGCGTACAGGGGGCAGGTGCCTGCTGCCGCTGTCGCCCACATGATGGCCGCAAGACCGTAGAGCACCAGCGCGAGCCACCCGCCAGGGCCTACGAGCAGGCCGGCCACCACGAGCGCCGGACCGACGAGGAGGGCTCGGAGCCTCCGGTCCGCTGAGCCCATGTTCTGGTTCATGACGTTCTCCTTCTGGGTGCGAGTCATCCCGCCTCGGACGAGTCGGGCGTGTCGGCGTAGGACGGGGACCTCGAGACCCCGTGGGTTCGCCCACCAGTGGTCATCCTATACCCCCGGGGGTATAGTGGATCTCGGCGTGTTCTCGCCGAGAGACGCCCAGCAGCCCTGGACCGGACGAACGACCGAGGAGCCACATGTACTTCGCCCAGCACTATCTCGAGTGCCTGTCCCAGGCCTCCTACCTGATCGGTGA
Source organism: uncultured Actinomycetota bacterium (assembly GCA_963805345.1). Taxonomy (GTDB): domain Bacteria; phylum Actinomycetota; class Actinomycetes; order Propionibacteriales; family Nocardioidaceae; genus Nocardioides. Next base: position 19,559 of record CAWDUA010000013.1, on the reverse strand, counting down.
CGAGGTCACCGGTCGGGCCGTCGTCGTCGACCCACGACGTGACGTGGACGAGTACCTCGCCGACGCAGCTAGCCCACGGCCTGAGCATCGTCGGCGTCATCAACACCCACTTCCACGCCGACTTCCTGGCCGGACACCTGGAGCTCGCCGAGAGCACGGGTGCCTGGATCGGGTACGGCGCCGTCGCCCAGACCGAGTACGCCAGCCGCGCCCTGACCCACGGCGAGCGCATCGAGCTCGGGGACGTCGTGCTCGAGATCATCGAGACCCCGGGACACACACCGGAGTCCATCAGCGTGCTGGTCTACGAGCACTCCTCGGACGCCGTGCCGTACGGCGTTCTCACCGGTGACGCGCTCTTCATCGGCGACGTGGGACGGCCCGACCTCCTGGCGTCCATCGGCTCCACGGCCGACGAGCTCGGCCGCCAGCTCTACACCTCGATCCAGCACACGCTGATGCGCCTGCCGGACGAGGTGCGCGTCTTCCCTGCCCATGGAGCCGGGTCGGCCTGCGGCAAGAACCTGTCCACGCAGCTGCAGTCCACGATCGGCCTGCAGCGCCTGTCCAACTACGCCTGCCAGCCGATGAGTGTCGAGGCGTTTCTCGAGGTCGTCACCGACGGTCAGCAGGCAGCGCCGGAGTACTTCGTGTACGACGCCCTCCTGAACCGCAGCAACCACGCCGTGCTCGCCGGCGACCGCGACCTTCCAGAGCTCACCATCGCCGCCGTGATCGAGGCCCGGGCCGGCGGGGCGTTCGTGGTGGACACTCGCGACAGCCAGGACTTCGCGGCCGGCCACCTGTCCGGCTCGATCAACATCCCGGCAGACGGACGGTTCGCAGAGACCGCCGGCATGGTCCTCCGACCCGACCAGCAGGTCGTCGTCGTCGCTGCACCGGGCGACGAGCACGCGATCGCCACCCGCCTGGCGCGGATCGGTTTCGACCACGCGATCGGCTACCTGCCGGCGCTGGACTCCGCGTTCATCGAGCTCGAGGCGGAGGTGACCCGGTCGAGCCGACTCACGGCTCGTCAGCTGAGCGATCTGCTCTCCACCGATGACCCGCCGTGGGTGGTCGACGTGCGCAACGCCGGCGAGCTGGACGCGGGCGCCGTTCCCGGCTCGGTCCACATCCCGCTCGCCGAGCTCGCGCGCCGCATCGGCGAGATCCCGGCGGACCGGCCCATCGTGGCCTACTGCGCGAGCGGCTGGCGCTCGAGCGTGGCCGCCAGCTTCCTACGCCGCCGGGGCCTGTCCGACACCTCCGACCTCGCCGGAGGCTTCGCCGCGTGGGAGGCCCTGCACCTGCCCGTGGCGGTGTGACCCGACTGCACCACCGCCGTCCGCCCGGTGACCGAGATCACCGACTACAGGTCCCAGGACCCTTCAACCGATACCCCTAGGGGTATAGGTTGAGATTGCTCACCACCCCACGCTGCATCCCCGAGGAGCCCCCATGGCCCGCGTCGTCGTTCTCGGTGCCGGGATCTCCGGCCACACAGCCGCACTCCACCTGCGCCGGATGCTGCGCAAGGAGCACGAGGTGATGGTCGTGTCGCCGAACTCGCAGTGGAACTGGATCCCGTCGAACATCTGGGTCGGCGTCGGCGCGATGACCGTCCAGGACGTGACCTTCCCACTGGCGCCGGTCTACCGGCGCAAGGGGATCACCTACCGACAGGCGAAGGCAGTAGCCGTGTGGCCCGAGGGCGACCCGGAGGAAGCACGACCGGGCGTCGACGTCGTCCACACCTCCGCCGGACGACAGGGCGAGACCGAGCGCATCCGCTACGACTACCTGATCAACGCCACGGGACCGAAGCTGAACTTCGAGGCCACGCCGGGCCTGGGGCCCGATGGCAACTCGTGGTCGGTGTGCACCGCGGCTCACGCGGTCGAGACCGCCGAGGCGCTGGACCGGGTCATCGCCAGGCTGCGAGCCGGCGAACGGCAACGGCTCGTCATCGGGATGGGCCACGGAGGATGCACCTGCGAGGGTGCCGCGTTCGAGTACACGTTCAACGTGGAGGCGAAGCTGCGCGAGGCCGGCGTGCGCGAGCTGGCCGAGATCGTCTACCTGAGCAACGAGTTCGACCTCGGTGACTTCGGGGTGGGCGGCTTGGTCTTCGACCAAGGGGGGTTCGAGACCTCCAGCCAGGTCTGGACCGAGTCGCTGTTCCGCGAGCGAGGCGTCCGCGCCGTCCTCCGCGCTCACGTCGAACGCGTCGACGAGGGCGAGCTGTTCTACGAGACGCTGGAGGGGGCGCACGAGAGCCTCACCTTCGACTTCGCGATGCTCCTCCCGCCGTTCCGCGGCGCGGTCCTCACGGCGTACGACGCGCAGGGCACCGAGATCACCGACCGGCTGTTCGCGCCGAACGGCTTCCTCAAGGTCGACGCCGACTACACCCCCAAGCCGCACGCGGAGTGGAGGGCCGAGGACTGGCCCTCGACGTACCAGTCGCCGGCGTACGGCAACATCTTCGGTGTCGGCATCGCCTTCGCTCCCCCGCACCCCATCTCCGAGCCGCGCAAGAGTCCCAACGGCACCGTGATCACACCGGCTCCGCCGCGCACGGGGATGCCCTCGGGGATCATGGGCCGGGAGGTGGCGCGGAGCATCACCGACATGATCCAGAACGGAGCCACCACCCCGACGCACACCGCCTCCATGACAGACATGGGCGCCGCGTGCGTCGCCTCCGCCGGCACCGGCCTGCGCCGCGGCTCAGCGGCCGCGATGACCATGTATCCGGTGGTCCCGGACTACCAGAGGTATCCACACGGCGGCCGCAGTCTGACCGACACCTCCGGGGAGATCGGGCTGGCCGGTCACTGGGTCAAGCACCTGCTGCACTACCTGTTCATCTACAAGGCCAAGGCGAAGCCGGGCTGGTTCCTCATCCCGGAGTGAAGGAGCGACCATGAGCGACACCGACCGCCGCATCGCGGCGGCGCCCCTGCCCACCGAGAGGACCCTGAGACGGAGGTCCAGCCTGCCCGTCCAGGCATGGAGGTTCGCTCGGATCAACCTCCGGATGGTGCGGATGATCCGCCGGGGGCACGCCCCTCTCAGCTCCCAGACCCGCAGGACCAAGAAGACAAGGACTGCATCGTGACTCTTCGGCTGGGCGACATCGCCCCCGACTTCACCACCGACACCACCCATGGCACGGTGAGCTTCCACGAGTGGCTCGGCGACAGCTGGGGTGTGCTGTTCAGCCACCCTGGGGACTTCACCCCGGTGTGCACCACCGAGCTCGGAACGGCCGCTCGGCTCGCGGACGAGTTCTCCCGGCGCACCACCAAGCTGATCGGGCTCTCCGTCGACTCCGTCGAGTCGCACCTGGCGTGGGAGAGCGACATCGCCGAGACCCAGGGCACCCCCGTGGACTACCCGATCATCGCGGACGAGGACCGTCACGTCTCGGTCCTCTACGACATGATCCATCCCCACGAGAGTGAGTCGGCGACCGTGCGTTCCCTGTTCGTCATCGGAGCCGACAAGCGGATCAAGCTGATCCTGGTCTACCCGATGTCGACCGGCCGCAGCTTCGTCGAGGTCCTGCGAGCACTCGACAGCCTGCAGCTCGCCGAGCAGCACCCGATCGCGACGCCCGCGGACTGGAAGCCCGGCGAGGACGTCATCATCGGACTCGGCGTCACCGACGAGCAGGCAGCCGGAGCCTTCCCCGGCTTCCGGACCGTGAAGCCGTATCTCCGGTTCACGCCTGAGCCGGCGGCCTGAAGGTCACGCTGAGGACGCCACCGTCAGCAGCTGCTTGACCTCTGCCGCCGTGGGGACCCGACCTGAGACGAGCACCTTCTCGTCGACCACCAGGCCGGGCGTGGACATGATGCCGTAGCCGACGATGGCGGCGTAGTCCTCCACCTTCTCCACGGTGGCGTCCAGGCCGAGCTGGTCGAGGGCCCCGCGGGTGGCACGCTCGAGGTTCTTGCAGTTGGCACATCCGGGGCCCAGGATCTTGATGATCATGACCGTGTTCCTTTCGTGAGAGCTCACGCGAGCAGGAAGTTGAACAGATAGCCCACGGCGACGATCCCGGAGCCGACGACGGCGACGTAGATCGCGAGGAGCTGGGGCTTGAGGACCCGGCGCAGCAGGATCATCTCGGGCAGAGAGAGGGCGACGACCGCCATCATGAAGGCGAGCAGCGTGCCCATCGGCAGGCCCTTGGCGTAGAGCGCCTCGACCAGCGGAAGGATGCCGGCCGCATTGGAGTAGAGCGGGATTCCGATCAGGACCGCGACCAGCACGCCGAAGGCGTTGCCAGGGCCGGCGTACTGGGTGAAGAAGGACTGCGGGGCCCAGCCGTGGATCACCGCGCCGAGCCCGATGCCGACCACCAGGTAGGGCCAGATCCTGCGCAGGACGGTGCCGACCTCTTCGGTGCCCATCTGGACGCGCTGGGCGAAGGTCAAGCCAGCAGTGGAGTCGATGATCTGCCCACCGAGGGTGGTCTCGTACACGAAGGGCTCGACGTAGCGCTCGAGCCTGAGCCGCCCGAGCACCCAGCCTGCTCCGATGGCTATCGCCAGTCCGGCACCGATGTAGGCGAGGGTGATCTTCACGCCGAACAGCGTCAGCAGCAGCCCGATGGCGACCTCGTTGACCAAGGGGCTCGCGATCAGGAAGCTGAGCGTCACGCCCAGCGGGACTCCAGCCGCGACGAAACCGATGAACGCAGGAACCGCGCTGCACGAGCAGAACGGGGTCGCCACCCCGAGCCCTGCGGCCATCACGTTGCCGACGCCTTCTCGGCGCCCACCGAGCAGCGCGCGGGTCCGTTCGAGGCTCAGGTAGGACCGCAGGATCGTGATCACGAAGATGATCCCCGACAGCAGCAGGCCGATCTTGACGGTGTCGTAGAAGAAGAAGTGCAGGGTCGAGGTCAGGTGGTCCTCAGGCGCCATGCCGAGCCCGTCGTAGAACACGACGTCCCACACCCGACCGTTGACCCAGTACCCCGCGAACCACATCGCAGCCAGCCCCGCGAGGGACAGGCGCTGACCTCGCTTCGTGGCCGGCAGGTGGGCGACCACGCTCATCAGTCGGCGTCCATCGAGTCCGCCAGGGGCAGTGCGGCCCGGAGTCGATCCAGTGCGTCGTCCGCCAGGGCGTAGTCGATCCAGCGACCACGCCGACTGGTGGTCACCAGCCCGGCCTCGCGGAGCACCCTGAGGTGGTAGCTCAAGAGGTTGGCCGCGATCGGCGCCTGCTCCTGGAGCTCGCACACGCACGAGGGCGCCCCGGCCAAGCGCCTGAGCACCCGCCACCGGATCGGGTCGGCCACCGCCGTCAACAGCGACACCGACTCCTCGAGTCGGGCCAGGCCCGCCACACTCGGGGCCGCCGGCACTTCAACAGTTCTTGATGCAGCCACACTCGAAGTGTTCTGCTCGACGGCCACGGACGGCAGGGGCCAAGGACCCCGGAGTCCCGGGTACCCGGCATGTGGATCCTCGGTCGCCTCAGACCGCGGAGACCACCGAGGGCGGCAGGTCGAGGTCGGGGACCAGCTCGACCAGCAGATCGCGGACCCGGGCGTCGAGGTCGGCGATGATCCGGCGCACCGTTGCCTCGTCCTGGCCGCCCGGATCCGCGACGGGCCAGTCGCGGTAGACGACCCCGGGGACGTAGGGGCACTCCTCACCGCATCCGAGGGTGATCGCCAGGTCGCTGGCCGCGATGGTGTCCCTGGTGAGCAGCGTGGGGTGCTCCCGGGAGACGTCCAGACCGAGCTTCTCCAGCACTTCGGCGACCTCGGCGTGGATGTGTTCGCCGGGTTGGGTGCCGGCCGAGACGGCCGTGACCCGGCCGCCCGCGTAGTGCTCGGTGAGGACACGGCTGATCACGGACCGGCCGCCGTTGCGGACGCACGCGAACACCACCTGTGGCGTCCGGACGGTGCTGTCGACGGTGCTCATGGTGTGCTCCTGATGGACGTCTCGGGATCGTGGCTGGGGTGGTGGTCGTAGGGGATGACGACGTCGTCGGCGCTCTCGCCGATGCGCGGGTAGAGCCACAGCACGAGTCCGGCGGCCAGGGCGGCGCCGACGACCTGGGCGCCGATGAACCCGGGGACGGAGCCGGGCGCGATGCCGGCGAAGGTGTCGGAGAAGACCCTGCCGATGGTGACCGCGGGGTTCGCGAACGACGTGGAGGACGTGAACCAGTAGGCGGCGCCGATGTAGGCACCGACCGCGGGTGCGGCCAGGATGCCGCGGCCGGTGCGGGCCAGGGCGAAGATCAGCGCGACCAGCCCGGCTGTGGCCACCACCTCGCCGAGCAGGAGGTGCCCACCCGTGCGGTCCGTGGTGGAGAGCTCGCCGAGTGGGACCTGGTACATGAGGTTCGCGAGCTCGCACCCGAGAACGGCGCCGACGACCTGAGCGACCGTGTAGGAGGCCACGTGACGACCGGACAGGCCCGTGCCCGAGCGGCGACCGAGCACCCAGTCGGCGCCCGAGACGACCGGGTTGAAGTGCGCGCCCGAGACCGGCCCGAACAACAAGATGAGCACCGTCAGGCCCAGGAACGTCGCGGTGGAGTTCTCGAGCAGCTGCAGGCCGACGTCGTCGGGTGACAGGCGCTGGGCTGCGATGCCGGAGCCGACGACGACGGTGACGAGCACACCCGTGCCGACCAGCTCCGCTGTCAGGCGGCGAGCCATGTCGAAGTCTCGGCGATCGCTGGTGCGGGTCCGGGTCTCGGGGGTGGTCATCGCTGCTCCAGGTGGGTCTACGGGGTGGGCGACCGGCGAACCGGACATCGTGCCTCAGCGGCCTACGCCAGGCGCGGCGCGAGCCGGGTCGTGCGCCGGGCGAGGTCGTCGTAGGCCGTGTCGAACGCGGCCCGGTCACCGGGCACGACCGGATCCGCGACCGACCAGTGCAGGCGCCGCACCGGCCCCGCAGCGGGTCCGGGCGTGCGATGCCGGGCGGCGAGGAGCTCCTCGTGCGCGTGGTCGCACACGGTCACGACAAGATCGCGGGCCGTGACGACGTCGGCCAGGTGGCGAGGTCGGCTCTCCGGGAGCGCGAGGCCGTGCCGGGCTGCTGCCCGGAGTGCCCCGGGTGCGATGGCTTCGGCCGGGTGGGTGCCCGCGGAGGTCGCAGGGATCTCGCTGACCCGAGTCCACAACGCGGCCGCGAGCTGCGAGCGGGCGGTGTTGGCCGTGCAGACGAACACCACTCGGGTCACCGGCTGGACCGCCGTGGGCACCAGGCCCTCGAGGGCGGTCGGCACGAGCTGGACGTAGGACCGCCGCCGGTCGGCCTCGGACCGGTGTCGGGAGATCAGGCCGGCCCGGTCGAGCACGCCGAGGTGGTGGGCCAGCAGGTTCGAGGCGATCCCGAGGGCCTGCTCGAGCTCGGTGGGCGAGGCGTCGGTGAGCGCGAGGACGTCGACGATCCGGAGGCGGCCGGGGTCGGCGAGGGCAGCGTGCACCACGACCCGCCGTTCCAGCTCTGCAGCGATCGCTCGGCATTTCGCTCAACGTTCATTGAGTCAATGATGTCTGAGTCAGGAGCTCAGGGCAAGCCCCTCGCGTACGGGTGGGCGTCGGCGAGCACGGCATGGTTCTCCCGCTCCTGCCCGTACGAGTCCCGGCGCGCGCGAGTAGATCGCTGGATGTCCTTCTGCGATCCACAGCTGCCCGCGTGGCACCACGAGACCGACGATCATCACCCGGTTGCGGTGGACCGCCCGCGCGGGCGTCCCCACGCATCGGTCCGGCGTCGACGCTCAGACGCGCGCGGCTTGCTCCGAGGCGGACCACGGGCGGAATGAATCCGCTGACGCCTCGTCCCAGAAGCCTTGGAACCGGGCGTTCGCCGTACCGTCCAGGAGCCCGTTCGGCTGCACGAAGTCATAGATCTCGTTGAAGGCGAGCGCCTGGGACTGAGTGACCCGTCGCACGGCGTGGTACGGCCGGAGCTCGCTGGTGTGGTCCAACCCCATCGCGGCGATCATCTCCGCGAGTGCGTGCACGGTGTTGCGGTGGTAGTTGTGGACGCGCTGGAACTTGTCCTCCACGATCAACGCACGCTGCAGCTTGGGGTCCTGGGTGGTGACGCCGACCGGACACCGGTTGGTGTGGCAACGCTGTGACTGGATACATCCGACCGCGAACATGAACGCGCGGGCAGAGTTGCACCAGTCAGCCCCCAGCGCCATCGACCGTGCCATCGCCGACGCGGTGACCATCTTGCCGCTCGCGCCGACCTTCACGCGATCTCTGATACCGGCGCCCACCAGCGCGTTCTGGACCACCAGGAGACCCTCGTTGAGGGGCGAGCCCAGCGAGTCGGAGAACTCCAGAGGCGCGGCCCCAGTGCCCCCTTCGCCACCGTCGACCACGATGAAGTCGGCGTAGATCCCGGTCTGGATCATCGCCTTGACGATGCCCATGAACTCGCGGGGGTCGCCGACACACAGCTTGAAGCCGACCGGCTTGCCCTCGCTCAGCTCGCGCAGCTGCTTGATGAAGCCGGTCATCTCGAGGGGCGTGGAGAACGCCTTGTGGTACGTCGGGGAGAAGACGTCCTGGCCCTGCGGCACCATCCTGGCCTCGGCGATCTCCTCGGTCACCTTGGCCGCGGGGAGGATGCCGCCGTGGCCGGGCTTGGCCCCCTGCGACACCTTGATCTCGATCATCTTGACCTGCGGAAGCGTGGCGTTCTTGCGGAAGGCCTCCGGGTCGAAGTCGCCGTTGGTGTCGCGGCAGCCGAAGTAGCCGGTGCCGATCTGCCAGATCAGGTCGCCGCCTGCCTCCTTGTGGTACCTGGAGAGGCCGCCCTCACCGGTGTCGTGGGCGAACCCTCCGGCCTTGGCCCCTTGGTTCATCGCTCGGACCGCGGCCTGGCCGAGCGCCCCGAAGCTCATCGCCGAGATGTTGAGCACGGACGCGGAGTAGGGCTGTGCACACTGCTCGCCACCGATGGTGATCCGGAGGTCCTGCTCCGGGTCCGCGACCATGGGCCGCGGTGAGATCGAGTGGTTCATCCAGCTGTAGCCCGCGTCGTACACGTCCCGCTCGGTGCCGAACGGCTTCTTGTCCCCCACGTTCTTGGCCCGCTCGTAGATCACCGAGCGCGTGTCCCGGTCGAAGGGTCGCCCGTCGGTGTCGTTCTCCACCAGGTACTGGTGCAGCTCCGGCCCCATCCCTTCCAAGAGGAAGCGCATCCGCCCGGCCAGCGGATAGTTGCGCAGGATGCTGTGCCGCGGCTGGAAGTAGTCGTAGACGCCGAGGGCGGCCAGCGGCAGGAAGACGATCTCCGCGAGCCACCACCAGGGGCTCACCAGCAGTGCGAGGGGGATCACCAGCAGGGCAAGCACGATGACAGCCCACAGTGCCTTGGTACGGATGCGCTCGATCATGAAGGATCTCCTTGCTCGGACAACGGGTCGGTGGCCGCTCGGCCGTGGCGGGGTCAGTCGAAGACGTGGCCGTGCTCGTATCGCTCGTCGGCTCCGGCTGCGGCGGTGAGGGACGCCACGTTGTCGCGAGTGAAGAACCCCTCGAAGTTGTGGCAACGCTCGATGTACTCGGTGATGAGCAGGGAGTACGGCGAGCTCTTGGAGAAGATCTGCTTCAGGTTGGGATCGTCCTTGCACTCGCCCACGACCTTGGCGAGGAACGGTGTGCCCATGTCGCTGAGCTGACGCACCACGTAGTCGACGTTCTTCTCGTCGGCGACGTGACCGTCGATGACGGCCATGGCGATGTGGTGCATCCGGCGACCGAAGTTGCGTACGAAGTCCTCGGTCGGCATCGGCAGGTTGTCGAACGAGTTCACGATCGACGGGGTGTTGTTCGCCGTGAACACCCTGGCGGGCGACAGCTTGTCGTCGCCGATGTCGGGGTGCCTGGTCACGTTGGTCGACGAGTTCATCTCGTGGATGTTGTAGGCACCCCAGAAGTAGTAGGGAACCAGGGTGAGGTACTCCAGGAGCGCGTGCTCCCGGTCTCCCGCCAGGATCCTGGTGGCCAGGTGGTCGATGCCCAGGACCAGGCCCTCGATGCCGTGCTCGGCCTGAAGCTCAGCCGCCCGGTCCAGCTTCCCGCGTTCCTCCGAGGTCAGACTGATCTCTTCGCCGAGCCCGAGAGCATCGACGTCTTCGAGGTCGACGTCGACGTAGCCGACCCGGTTGTAGGTGAAGTCCGACATGAACGTGAACGTCAGGTGGCTCATCGTGTAGAAGCCGTTGACCGTGTCCCCGGGATAGGCGAACCGGATGTTCTGCGGCTCCAGCGCCTCGCGGACCGCCTTGGTGGACTCGGCCTTGTAGATCTCGCCGATGTACCGCGCATTCGGCTTCTTGCGAGCCAAGGGGTAGAGCATGTTCCACCGCGTCATGTTGTCCTCGTAGGTCGCCGTCAGCGGCTCGAGCACCAGCAACCTCGGGAACTCAGGCTTGGACTGGAGGACATAGATCTTGTGCGTGTCGGTCAACCGTGTCGTCTGGAGGCGGTACGGGCCCATCGCAGCCAGCTCAGCGAGGTAGAGGACTCCGTCGCCGTGCTCGACCTGGACTGCGACCGCGGCCATGTTGCCCACGATCTGGTTCAGCCCCGACTGCTGCCGCCGGTCGTACACCCTGGGGAGGTACTCCTCGAAGAAGTCGGAGTTCTTCTTGTCGCCCATCGGGGTATAGGTGGCCAGATCCATCATGATGCGCAGTTCCCTTCGCTGTCGGTGTACATCGGGCTGTTACTCCTCGGACTCGGCAATGACGGTGGCTTCATCGATGCTGGCCCACTCCGGACGGCGGAAGTGGTAGAGCAGCTGCGCGGGCACGGCCAGGACGACGACCCCGACGACGACCACGGTGGCGTGCACCCAGCCCGGTGAGGCGCTGTAACCCGCTGGTGGCGTCAGGCCCAGCACGATCGCGGACAGGGCGGCAGCGATGCCGACGCAAGCGATCACGGTGATCCCCTTGATCCGGATGGGGCGCGGCACGTCGGGCTGTGAGTGGCGGAGCTTGATCGCCGAGGCGAACATGCACACGTACATCCCCATGTACAAGATGATCGAGATGTCCTGCAGCACTGCGAAGGCTGCCGACGTGTTCGGCGCCACCACGAAGACCAGGGACAGGATCGTCACGATGACCCCCTGGAAGAACAGGATCGGCATCTGTACGTCGTTCCGGTTCACCTTCTGGAACCGCTGCGGAAGGTAGCCCGCCCTTCCGACCAGCCACATGCTCCGGCTCGGCCCGGCGATCCACGCGATGGACGCCGCGACGGCGCCGAGCACGAGCAGCCCGGAGAGGATGTTCGACAGGCCCGCGAGCCCGAAGCCGTCGGCGTAGACCGTGAAGGCCTGGGAGGCGCCCGACGTCAGCTCGAGGGAAGCGTCGGGGACGGCGACCGAGATGGCGATGGACCCGAGCATGTACATGACGAACACCAAGGCCGCGGCCGACAGGACAGCCTTGAAGTACGACTTCGGCCGCCCTTTGAGATGCTTGATGTGAACGGCGTTGACCTCGAGTCCGGCGAAGGCGACGAAGGTCCCGACGACCAGCGCGATGCTGGACAGTCCGGTGAACGGCGGGGTCACGTCGCTCAGGTGCAGGGGTGTCGCCGACGGCTTGCTGTCGAACAGCCACGCGAACATGAAGAAGATCAGGGCCAGGGCGGGAACGATCGTCCCGAGCCCCACGCCCACGTTGCTCAGCCCCGCCGTTGTCTTCATCCCCTTGGAGACGACAAAGGTCGCGGCCCAGAAGCCCACCAGCACGACCGCGCCCATGTACAGGCCGTTGCCTGCCAGATCGGGCCGACCGAAGGCAGTAGCGAGCGCCGCCGCGCCGAAGGACAGCAGGGAGGGGTAGAGGGTGACACTGTTCATGAAGACGAACCAGGTCGCCTGAAAGCCGGTCCGGTCCCCGAACGCCTCGCGGACCCACACGAAGATGCCGCCCTCATGACTGGTGGCCAGCTCCGCTGACACGAGACCGACAGGCAGCAGGAAGAGGATCGCCGGTATCAGGTAGACCGTGACAGCGCCCAGCCCGAAGGTTGCCGAGTCCGACAGCTGGGCGATGCTCCCCACGCTCGCGACCATCATCATCGCCAGGGCCGGCCACGCGATCAGGGAGATCGGGGCCCGCCCGACGTCGTTCGACGTCGGGGGGCCGTTCGCTGGTGCTCGTGTTGCCATGGACCCGTCTTCTCGCTGTGAGGATGTGGCGTCGACTACCTCGTGGTCGTGGTGGCGTCGATGTCGGACACGAGGTCGTCGTACGTCGACAGGTGGCTCGGGCAGTACGTCTGCACGACGAGCCGCTCGTAGGTGACCGCGTCGGTGGTGACGAGCTTCGGGCGACGACTCGCCGGGTTGCCCTTCAGGAGCAGCGACTCGGCGGAGCTGACCCCTCCGTCGAGGGCGTCGCAGATCTGTGGCGCGGAGGTGCCGTACAGCGACTCCGCCACTCCCACCGTCAGCCGCGGTGCGACTCCGGCGGATCGCGCGGCCGCCACGAGCGACTGCGCGTCGGACTGCTCCTGTCTGGCTGTGGGACGAGGAGCATGCAGCGAGCAGCGCCGCCACTCCCACGAGCACGGCGGCGCGCAGGGCAACGGGCACCTCGACCACGGCGTCAGCCAAGCAGCGCCGGCGGAACGCGGCGCCTCACCCCACCTGGGTGAGGTTTTCCACCCGTCCGGGGGTGTAGAACCGGAGTGCGTTCGTACGAGCAGACGTCGGAACCTGCACGGCTCGACGGCACCGGGTCCGGCCCAGCGGGGCCACCTCGGCGAGGTGCCGGCGAGCTGCGCCGAGGTGTGGAGATCACCCCTGTCATGGTCGGCGTCGTCCCGATCAGTCGGTACCCCGTGGAGGATCGAAGAGAATGACGCCTGAACCGAACCTGACCGTTGTCGTCGGCCCGGACGGCGCTCGATCCGTTCAGATCAACGCACGAGGCCTCGCGGTTCTCGACGACCCTCAGCTGAACCGCGGCACGGCGTTCACCATGGAGGAGCGCGACACGCTCGGGCTGCGGGGGCTGCTCCCCTCCGGCGTGGAGACGATCGACGAGCAGCTCGCCCGTTGCTACGAGCAGTTCAACCAGCAGCCCTCGGACGTCGCGAAGTGGGTGTTCCTCACCCAGCTGCACGACAGCAACGAGGTGCTCTTCTACCGACTGGTGGGCGAGCACGTCGCCGAGATGCTCCCCATCGTCTACACCCCCACGGTGGGCACGGCGATCCAGGAGTTCAGCCATCTCTTCCGTCGGGCCCGAGGCGTCTTCTTGAACATCGAGGATGTCGACGGCATCGACCAGTCCCTGGCCGCCACCGGACTCGGGCCCGACGACGTGGACCTCATCGTGGCGTCGGACGCCGAGGCGATCCTGGGCATCGGCGACTGGGGCGTCGGTGGGATCGACATCTCGATCGGCAAGCTGGCGGTGTACACGGTCGCTGCAGGCATCGACCCTCGTCGGGTGATCGCGGTGGGACTCGACGTGGGCACCAACCGTGAGTCGCTCCTGAACGACCCCCGCTATCTCGGGTTGCGGCGGTCCCGCGTGCGGGGCGAGGCGTACGACGCGTTCATCGACGCCTACGTCGCCAGCGCCTCCGCTCGCTTCCCGAACGCGATCCTGCACTGGGAGGACTTCTCGGGCCCGCCCGCCCGAGGGATCCTGGCCCGGTACGGCGACACGCTGTGCACCTTCGACGACGACATCCAGGGCACAGCGGCCGTGGGGCTTGCCTGTGCACTCGCGGGGGTGCGGGTCTCCGGCGGGCGACTCGTGGACCAACAGATCGTGGTGTTCGGTGCCGGCTCGGCCGGCGTCGGGATCGCCGACCTGATCGCCCTGGCGATGACCGAGGACGGCCTGACGGCCGAGGAGGCCGCCGACCGGATCTATCTCCTCGACCGACCCGGCTTGCTGACCAGCGACATGACCGACCTCTACGACTACCAGCAGCCCTACGCCAAGGACCCTGCGCGGGTCTCCGACTGGCGGGCCGCGGACGGAACACTGGGGCTCCAGGAAGTCGTCGAGCACCTCCATCCGACCATGCTGGTGGGCACCTCGGGAGTGACGGGCGCATTCGGCGAGGACGTGATCCGAGCGATGCACGCCCACTGCGCTCGGCCGATCATCCTGCCCATGTCCAACCCGACCGTGCTCGCCGAGCAGACTCCGGCGAACCTGCTGGCGTGGACCGACGGAGCGGCCCTCGTTGCCACCGGGAGCCCCTTCGGGCCCGTCGAGCGTGACGGCACGACCTACCGCATCGGACAGGCCAACAACGCCCTGATGTTCCCCGGGCTCGGACTCGGAGTCATCGTGTGTCGTGCGGCGACGATGCCCCCGTCCTTGTTCATCGCCGCCGCGCGCGCACTGGCCGAGCTCGCCAACCCGGCCGACCCCGCTCAGGGGCTGCTTCCGGACATCTCGAGGCTCCGCGAGGTCTCCGCCACCGTGGCGGTGGACGTGATCAACGTGGCGACCGCCCAGGGCATCGCACGAGTCGCCGTGGAAGATCCCATCGAGGCCGTGCACGAGGCGATGTGGACACCTGAGTACCTCACCATCCAGCGCTGAGCAACGACGCACGGCACCGAGCACAGGAGCAGCACATGGCCCAGACCGTGGCGGAGATCTTGATCGACCAGATGGTCGAGGCCGGGATCCGCAAGGTGTACGGCATCGTCGGGGACTCGGCGAACCCGATCGTCGATGCGCTTCGCCGACACCAGGCCGACATCGAGTTCGTCCACGTGCGCAACGAGGAGGCCGGCGCCTTCGCGGCCGGCGCCGACGCCCAGATCTCGGGTCGTCCGACCGCGGTGCTCGGTTCCTCCGGCCCGGGGAGCCTGCATCTGATCAACGGTCTGTACGACTGCCAGCGCAACGCAGCGCCGGTGTTCGCCATCGCCACGCACATCCCCAGCACCGAGATCGGGAGCGGCTACTTCCAGGAGACCAACCCCGAGGCGATCTTCTCCGGTTGCACGAACTACTGCGCCCTGGTCTCCACCGCGGGTCAGATGCCCCGCGTCTCAGAGCTCGCCCTGCAGGCCGCCATCCTCGAGCGCGGCGTCGGCATGATCATCCTGCCCGGCGACATCGCCGCGCAGACGGTGGAGCACGAGATGCTCCGCCACCCGATCCTCACCGACCGACCGGTGATCCGACCCGATGACGAGGCCTTGGCCAAGGCTGCGGCACTCATCGCCGGCGCCCGGAAGATCGCGATCCACGGAGGCGAGGGCACGCGCAACGCTCGAGCCGAGGTGCTTCGTGTGTCGGAGACCCTGAAGGCGCCGGTGTCGTTCGCCTATCGGGGCAAGGACGTGTTGGAGGCTGACAACCCGGGCGCGGTCGGCATGACCGGTCTGCTCGGGTGGGGCGGCGCCACCGAGGCGCTGGCCGACTGCGATCTGCTGCTCATGCTCGGCACCGACTTTCCGTACCACGCGTTCCTCCCTGCCGGGAAGACGATCATCCAGGTCGACGACAAGCCACTGCACCTCGGCCGGAAGGCAGCGGTCGACCTCGGTCTGGTCGGGGACGTGGGCGAGACGCTCCGGGCCCTGATCCCGTTGCTGGAGCCCCGCTCGGACGCCACCTTCCTCGACAAGGTCGTCAAGAACCACCACGCCATGGTGAAGGGCATCCAGACGTACGTCGACCACGAGGGCAGCGGCCAGGGTCTTCGACCGGAGATGGTCGCGAGCGCCCTCAGCGACCTCGCGGACGACGACGCGGTCTTCACCGTCGACACCGGCATGTGCAACGTGTGGGGGGCTCGGTACCTGGCCATGAAGCCTGGCCGACGGATTCTGGCGTCGTTCAGCCACGGGTCGATGGCCAACGCCATGCCGCAGGCCATCGGCGCCAAGGTGGGCTCCCCCGACCGTCAGGTGGTCGCACTGTGCGGCGACGGTGGCTTTTCGATGCTGATGGGGGAGCTCCTCACTGCTGCGGGTCTCGACATCCCGGTGAAGCTCATGATCTTCAACAACTCCACCCTGGGGATGGTCC
The DNA here is from genome assembly GCA_963805345.1 of uncultured Actinomycetota bacterium. Lineage (GTDB taxonomy): Bacteria > Actinomycetota > Actinomycetes > Propionibacteriales > Nocardioidaceae > Nocardioides. Next base: position 3,509 of record CAWDUA010000013.1, on the reverse strand, counting down.
GTGCGGAGATGATGGTGGTCGGCTACCAGCCCTGGGGGACCGATGTGAAGAACCCCGACTTCGGCGCGCTCGCCACGGCCGCCGGCATCCACGGCGAGAGAGTGGAGAAGGCCGCTGACGTCCGCCCGGCCATCGAGCGCGCCTTCGCCCACCCGGGTCCGGCCCTCATCGACTTCGTGACCGATCCCCGCGCGCTCGCGGTACCACCTCATACCACGATCGAGGAGATCAAAGGCTTCGCGCTGACCACGGGGAAGCTGGTCTTCACCGGCGACGTGGCCGAGGCGTGGCAGCAGGCCAAGTCCAACATCCGCGACGTCGGCCAAGCACTGTGAGGGGTTGAACCCCCGCTCCGCCCGGCGGCCTGTGACCTGCGTGTCCGGTGGAGCTGAGGGGACTCGAACCCCTGACCCTCTGAAGCGATCCACGGTGTTCGCGACGCTGGCGATTTCTCGCCCCTTCTCGGCTCTACCCCGTCTGACCTGGGACGACGCATTGGGTCTAGCTGCGTTGTCCATCGATGTTACCGCTCGACCTCCAGCGATCTCGGCTGGTCTCGGCGCAGATCGGGATGCTATCTGGGGAGTTCCCGGTGAGCGCCGCGTTCCGGTACCGCATTCACCCAAGGCAACGTTGCGAAGTGGACGACACACCTACGTCGGCTGGCACCGGGAGCCCGATCCCCCTCACGTCCTGAGTTGGAAAGCGGTCGTCAACCAGCATGGCCTCAGGCGTGGCGCGGAACCGGCTGCAGGTGGCCTGGACCGAGCCAGGTATCGACCCCGAGGCGAGGTCTGCCTCAATCTCGAGATGCCAGCAGCGGGGAGGACGCAGTTCGTGCGACTCCGGGCGACAGCAGTTTGGCCGTCCCCTGGTGGCCGACCTCTTCCCCACATTCGGTTCAACTGGCCGCCTCGCGAACCAGGGCAGTGTCGACGAACTGCTCGAACCTGACGATGAGCCCGCCCCGGACGACGAAGTGGTGGGCCACTCGTGCAGCCAACGGTTTGCCGGTCGCGCGGTGGCGGGCGGTGTAGCGCGCCAGGACGGCGACGTTCTCACCATCGACGACGTAGGTGTCGTCGTGGGCGGTCCAGTCGTCCCATTCCGACCCCAGTTGCTCCATCACGTTCGTGGTCACGCCTTCCGGGGTGCGGTAGGTGCCCGCGAGCGGGAAGCCGGCCATCTCGGTCCACTCCACATCCGGGGCGAGCGTGGCGCGCAGGGCCTCGAGGTCCCCCCCTGTGCCGAGGCGATGTACTGACGTCGCACGACCTTGAGCCGGGGTCTGTTCCGGGTTCAGCCCCACGTCATCTCACCCTTGGCGACCTTGGTGCCGAGACTCGCGGCGACCTTCAGACCGGCGTCCGGGTATGCGTCCAACAGGGCGGCCTCGGCCTCAGCAGCATCGGCGGACGCGGCGATGGTCTGCTCGAAGTGCTCGAGGTAGTCGCGGGTGTGGGTGATGGCGGTGAGGTCTGTCGGGGCGCCGGCCACCCGGTGCCCGGCGACGACGTAGGAGGGTGCGAGCGCCTCGAGGTCGTTGAGCACCCGGATCCACTCGGTCCGCAGCTCGGGTGTCGCGGAGTCGGCGGTCCACACGTGAAGTCCCTCGAACAGCAGTACGCCGCCGAACAGCGACCGCGAGACCGGCTCGAAGAGGTACCAGGCACGGTCGCCGAGCAGGTCGCTGCCCCGGCGTACCTCGATGGTGGTTCCGTCGACCGTCAGCGTCGGTTCGGTCAGCGGCGTCAGGTCGACCAGCCTCGTGGGCAGGTTGGCGCCGAGGTGCGCCCAGGCCTGGAGCTTGCCGTGGTAACTGTGCTGGATGTGCTCGATCGACGTCGGCGGGAGCGAGGAAGACGGCCCCGGGGAACGCGTCTGCGATGACCTCAGCTCCGAAGTAGAAGTCGGGATCGCCGGCGGTGATGACGACCGTGGTGAGCTGCTTGCCCGCGTCAAGCACCGCGGCCACGATCCGGTGCCCGTCCGCGCGCGTGAAGGCCGCGTCGACGACCAGTGCTTCGGTCTCTCCGGTGACCAGCACGCTGGTCTTGTTCAACGACGTATCCGACGCATCCAGGACGGTGTAGGTGAGGTTTGCCATGATGGTAACCCTAGGATCCGGACCACCAACGGTCACGGTGACCACGGGAGCACTCATGGTGAAAATGGGACACGGCGAGATCCGCCGGGTGCGCTTCGTGCCGCCCGCTTCAAGCGTGGGCGACATCGAGGTGAACACCCTTCGAGGCATCCGTGACCGCGGTGGACCGCACGAGTTCCTCACCTCACAACGACTGGACTTCGACCTGCTGATGCACATCGAGAGCGGCGCCGCAGTGCACACCGTCGACTTCAACGATCACTCCCTCCACACGGGCGACATCCTGTGGGTGCGCGCCGGACAGGTCCACCGCTGGGGGACGATCGCTGAGATCGAGGGGACGGTGGTGATGTTCGGCCCGCACAGCGTCGGTGAGCGCACCCGCGACCTGACCGGGTCCGACCTGGTCCGCGCGCAGAGCCACTGGCCAGTGGCAGACCTGGTGGGCACGCCAACCTCCGATGCCCTGGCGCTGCTGACCCGGATCGCCGAGTCGGGGGCGCGGGGGCGCAACGACCTACACCAGGTTGCGCTGACCCACTCCCTCGGAGCGCTCCTCGTCGAGCTCGCTCGCGCGCAGGCCACCCTTGACGGGTCGACGCCGGGGTCCAGCCATGAGGCCTACGCCTGGTTCCGTGACCACATCGAGGAACACTTCCGGCGCTGGCACAGGGTCGGCGAGTACGCCGACCGCCTGGGGTACTCGGCACGCACCCTTAACCGTCTCGCCCGCCGGCACACCGGACTATCCGCGAAAGAACTCATCGACGAGCGCATCGTGCTGGAGGCGAAACGTCGGCTCAGCCACGCCGACGCGTTGGTCTCGGAGATCGCCGAACAGCTGGGATTCCAAGACGCATCGAACTTCTCCTCGTACTTTCGTGGACAGGCAGGCATGACACCGGGCGCCTTCCGCAACTGGAGCCGCGGCCTGCCGGCGGACGCGCGGCGTTGACAGCCGTCATCGCGGAGCCTGCCGCGCCGCGCCGCGGCGCATTGCTCACTCTTTTCAGCCGCGGATGATGCCGAACGGCGATGGGACCGGGTGTCTGCGCCTCGACAAGGGAGGTGGCTTGGACTCAAATTCAGTTCTGTGACTACGGCGACCCTCACGAAGGCCCACGGAGCGATCGACGGCGGCCGGCTCGATGAAGCCCTCGCGCTGCTCCACGTGAAGGTCAGCTTCGTCATCGTCCTGTCCGCTAGTGCGCGCCGGGGACAGGGTTGCGAAGACATGCGCATCTATCTCTCTGGCCGCGGCGTGCCCGACCGGAAGCACAACGTCCTGCGCCAGTCCCACGGACAACCACGTCGAACTCGTCCACGGGGCCGTGACCGAGGGCCCCGTCACGACCGGGCGCTTCCTGGCGGGCGCGCGGCTCGTTACCGACTGCCTGATCAT
>CAWDUA010000012.1:0-157157 GCA_963805345.1 uncultured Actinomycetota bacterium | reverse complement strand
GATCTTCGCGGTCCACAACATCCCGGGCTACCTCGTCGCCCTGGCCGCCGGCGTCGTCGTCGGCGCCGTCGCCGTGGTCGCCGCCAAGACGCTGTGGCCCGTCGACACCGACCTGGCCACGGTCTGACCCGCTGCTCCCCCATCGCACCACCCACGAAGGAGAACCCATGCCCACCAAGTCCGTCGTCGTCGGCTCCGCCGTCGGCCTGCACGCCCGGCCCGCGGCCATCATCTCCGAAGCCGCCGGCGAGCTCGACTCCGAGGTGACGATCGGTCTCCCCGGCGACGAGCCGGTGGACGCCAGCTCGGCCCTGCTGATCATGACCCTCGGTGCCGGCAAGGGCGCCACCGTCGAGGTGTCGGGCGACAGCCAGGCGGACGTCGACGCCATCGCGGCGCTGGTCGAGCAGGATCTCGACGCGTGACGCCGTAGCCGGGTCGTCCGCCTGAGGAACCCCTCTAGGTGCACCTCAGGCGGACGACCCGGTGTTCGTCCTTCGGAAGGTGAGCCCGCCACCGGGACGCCTCCTGGAGCGGTGGCTCACCCACCGCCACCCGGCGGCGTCCAGGCCGCGGCCAGGCGACGGACGATCTCGGTCAGCCGCGCGGGGCTGGTCGCGAGGTTGAGGCGGGCATGCCCCGCGAGACCCGGCACGTAGTCGTGGCCCGGACCCAGCTTCACCCGGCCGCGCTCGAGCGCGACCGCAGCGGGGTCGTCGTGGCCGTACACCCGGGCGTCGAGCCAGGCCAGGTACGTCGCCTCGAGCGGCCGCATCCGCACCTCGGGCAGGTGCTCGGCCAGCAGGTCGCCCAGCAGCGTGCGCACCTGGTCGAGGCGCTCCACCAGCGACGCCAGCCACGGGTCACCGTCGCGGTAGGCGGTGACCGCGGCGAGCACGCCGAGCGGCGACCAGGAGTCGTTGCGCGCCATGGGAGCGGCGTGGAGCCGCGCGCGGTCGGCCGCGGACGGGACCAGGAGCTGGGCGCACCGCAGTCCGGCGGTGTTGAACGCCTTCGAGGCGGCGACGATCGCGACGGCGTGGTCGTGGGTGCCTTCGACGTCGAGGTACGACGTGTGCGCGGCGCCCGGCAGCACGAGCGGCGCGTGGATCTCGTCCGAGACGACCCGCGCCCCGTGCCGCACCACGACGTCCCGGATCCCCTCCAGCTCGACCCGGCTGAACACCCGGCCCCACGGGTTGTGCGGCTGCGTCAGCAGCAGGGTCCTGGCTCCGGCCGCGAACATCGCGTCGAGGCGGTCGAGGTCGATCTCGGCGCGCGCGGCGTCGGCGTCCACGACCAGGTCGACCCGTTCGCGGCCGGTCATCTCCGCGACAGCGAACTGCGGCGAGTAGCCCGGCACCGGGAAGACGACCGGACCGTCGTCCGACAGCAGGTCGAGCACGAACCGCACGCCGGCGGTCACGTCGACCACCGGCATCATCCACGCGGGGTCGACCTGCGAGCCGTAGTGCCGTGCCGCGAACCCGGCGTACGCCTCGCAGAGCTCGGCTGTCGCCCCGTAGACCGGGTACCCGACCATCCCGTCGCGCACCGCCCTCAGCAACGCCTCCCGGAGCACCGGGTCGAGGGCGTAGTCCATCTCGGCGACCCAGGCCGGGATGACGTCTGGGGGCACCGTGCCCCACTTGAGGACGAGGGAGCGCCGCGCCTCCTCCTCGGTCAGGTCGACGACCGGGCGCCGGTCGCTCATGGGTTCGGGACGCCGAGGATCTCGTGGGCGCGGACCACGTCGCCGCGCATCGTCTCGACCAGCGCGGCCACGCCGTCGAAGCGGACCATCCCGCGGATCCGGTCGACGAACGCCACCTCGACCTCGACGTCGTACAGCTCGAGGTCGTCGCGGTCGAGCACGTAGGACTCGACTCGCCGCTCCCGGTCCCCCTCGAACGTGGGGTTGGTACCGACGGAGATGGCGGCCGGGAGGCGGTCGCCGGTGTCGAGCCGTCGCAGCCAGCCGGCGTACACGCCGTCGGCGGGAGCGGCGGCCATGCCGCTCGTCGGCACGTTCGCCGTGGGGTAGCCGAGCTCGCGGCCGCGCTGCTCGCCGCGCACCACGACGCCGCGGACCGTGAACGGCCGCCCGAGCGCCTGCGCCGCGCCGGCCACGTCGCCCGCCGCGAGGCAGGTGCGGACGTAGGTCGACGACCAGACCTGCGGTCCGCCGTCCAGGGCTACCCCGACCGCGCGGAAGCCGAGCTCCTCGCCGCTGGCCGCCAGCGTGCCCACGTCACCGGACGCCTTGGTGCCGTAGCGGAAGTTGGCACCGACCACGACCACGGCGGCGTGCAGGCCGTCGACGAGCACCCGGCTCGCGAACTCCTGCGGCGTCCAGGCCGCGACGCTGCGGTCGAACGGCAGCGCCAGCACGTCGTCGACACCGCAGTCACCCAGGAGGGCGGCCCGGGTCTCGAGGTCGGTGAGGGTCGTGGGGGCGTGCTCGGGGCGCAGCACCGACATCGGGTGCGGGTCGAAGGTGACCGCCACCAGGCGCAGCCCCTCCGCGTCGGCGAGCCGCCGCGCCTCGGCGATCACGTGCTGATGCCCGAGGTGGACGCCGTCGAAGTTGCCGACCACCACGGAGGTCCGTCCCAGGTCACCCGGGACGTCGTCCAACGACCGCCAGATCCGCACGCGCCGAGGATAACGAGCGCGCCCGGCACACTCAGCGGCGCGCCTCCTCGTAGCGACGCAGCGCCTCGGTCCGCTCCTCGCCGTGGTCCACCACGGGCTCGGGATAGCCGTGGAGGTGGCCGTCCTCGACGGTCCACGGCTCATGGACCTTGCGACCGGCCACATGGCCCAGCTCCGGGACCCACCGGCGGACGTAGTCTCCGTCCGGGTCGAACTTCTTGCCCTGGGTGACCGGGTTGAAGACCCGGAAGTACGGCGACGCGTCGGTTCCGGTGCCGGCGACCCACTGCCAGCCGTGGTTGTTGCTGGCGACGTCGCCGTCGACGAGGTGAGCCAGGAAGTGGCGGGCGCCCTCCGGCCACCAGACATGCAGGTCCTTGCACAGGAAGCTGGCGGTGATCATCCGCACCCGGTTGTGCATCCAGCCGGTCTCGGCGAGCTGGCGCATCCCCGCGTCGACGATCGGGAACCCGGTCCGCCCCTCCTGCCAGGCCCGCACCAGCTCGGGCTGCTCGTCGTAGCTCATCGAGCGCAGCTCTGGCCGCAGGTCCCGCCAGGCCGAGGCCGGGTCGTCGTGGAGCACGTCGGCGTAGAACTCTCGCCAGGCGAGCTCGTCGGTGAACACCTTGGCCGCCCTCGACCGGTCCCCGGTGAGCTCGGCCAGGATCGTGCGGGGATGGATCGCGCCGACCTTCAGGTACGGCGAGAGCTGCGACGTCCCGAGCAGGTCGGGGCGGTCCCGTCCGTCGGCGTAGTCGCGGAGCCGTTCGTCGCGGAACGTGCGCCAGCGGCGCAGCGCGGCGTCCTCCCCCGCGGCCGGCAGGTCGACCGGACACTCCGCGAGCGCGCGGTCGAGCCGGGTGGCCGCCGGCCCGTCGCTCGCATCCGGCCCCAGCCGCACGCCGCGCGGCGCTGTCGCGGGCTCGGCCCAGCCGTGCTCACGCCAGGCCCGGGAGAAGGGAGTGAACACGCGGTAGGGACCGCCCTGCTGGGTCCGGACCAGTCCCGGCCCGACGGCGTACGGCGACCCGGTAGCGACCCACTCGACGTCACGCTCGGCCAGGCGCGCGCGCACCCGCTGGTCGCGCGCAGCGCCGTAGGGCGTGGTCTCGGCGCTGACGTGGACCGACCCCGCGCCGACGTCGGCCGCGAACGCTGACACCTTCGTCGCGGGGTCGCCGACGCGGACGGTCAACCTGCCGTCGTAGGACTCCGCCGCGGCGCGAATGCTCGCGGCGAGCCACGCACGTCGGACCGGACCGCAGTGGTCCCAGAGCACCGGGTCGATCACGAACAGCACGTGGACATCGCCGTCAGCCGCTGCCTCGTCGGCCACCCCGAGCGCCGGCAGGTCGCGCCTGCGCAGGTCTCGGCGCAGCCAGAGCACGCTCGTCACGCGGTCAGCCTGCCATGGGTTCCTCGGCGGCGGACCACCCCTGCGGCGCCCCTCGGCCCCGCGGCGCTGGCCGGCGTTCAGCGTGTCGGGCTCGCCCCGGGGACGCCGTACGGATCGCGTGCCGCACTCGAGATCGGGACGACCTGGCGGCCGAGGGGGACGAGTGCGAGCGGGATCATCTTCCAGCAGGCGACCCCGAACGGGATCCCGATGACGGTCACGCAGAGGAGCAGCCCCGCCAGGAGGTGAGCGAGGGCCAGCTCCCACCCGACGAAGACCAGCCACACGATGTTGCCGATCAGGGAGAAGACGCCAGCGCTCCGGCGCCACTCGACGGTGCGTCCGAAGGGCCACAGCACGAAACCGGCCAGCCGGAACGAGGCGATCCCGAAGGGGATCGTCACGATCAGCACGAACGCGACCACTCCGGCCACGACGTAGCCGAGAGCCAGCCACCAGCCCGCGAGCAGGAGCCACAGCACGTTCCCCACTGTTCGCATGGCCGCGATGCTAGCCGGGGCCGCGCCGGTCCCACACGCGCCGTCAGACGAAGACGGCGACCGCGCGGGCGGTCTCGCCACGCGGCTCGTAGAGCGCGAGGAACTCCCCGTCGGGTGCGAACAGAGCGGTCAGGACGTCGAGCCGTACGTCGAGCGACCGGCCGACCCGCACGCCCGTGGCGTCCTCGCTCGACAGGTCGAGCGCCGGGAAGCAGAAGCGCGCCGCCTCGGCGATCGGGGTCATCGTGAAGGAGTCGTCGAGCGCGTCGAGGCTCCGGGCGTCCTCGGCGGTGAACGGCCCGACCGCCGTACGACGGAGGGCCGTGAGGTGTCCGCCGACGCCGAGCGCGGCGCCGAGGTCGCGCGCGATGGCCCGGACGTAGGTACCGCTGGAGCAGCGCACGTCGATCTCGAGGCTGGGCAGGTCGCAGGCCGTCATGTCGAGTGCGTGGACCGTGACGCGACGCGACGGCAGGTCGACCTCCTCACCGGCGCGGACCCGGGCATAGGCGCGCCTGCCCGCGACCTTGATCGCGGACACGGAGCTGGGCACCTGGTCGATCTCGCCCACGAACGCGGTGAGGGCCCTCCGCACGTCCTCCTCGCTGAGCCCGCCGGTGGGCCGGGTCTCGACCACCACGCCCTCCGCGTCGTCGGTGGTGGTCGTGACGCCGAGCCGCACCGTCGCGGTGTAGCGCTTGTCGGTGAGGGTGAGGTGCCCGAGCAGGCGGGTCGCACGGTTCAGGCCGAGCACCAGGACGCCGGTGGCCATCGGGTCGAGCGTGCCGGCGTGGCCGACCTTCCGCGTGCCCGCGAGCCGGCGTACGCGCGCGACCACGTCGTGGGAGGTCATCCCGCCCGGCTTGTCGACGACGACCAGGCCGGCGTCGAGGGTCATGCGTCCTCGGCCTCGGCCTCGCTCGGTCTCGCGCGGCTTCTTGTAGGGGTCGGCCTCGCCCGCGTAGGACTCCACCCGCCGGGCGGCCGCCTCTTCGTCGAGGGCCTTGGCCCGGGCCAGCGCCTCCTCGACGTGCCGGGCGTTCTCCGGGACGGCGTCGGCGACGAAGGTCAGGGTGGGCGCGTGCCGCATGCCGAGCTGCTTGGCGACCTCGGATCGCAGCAGACCCTTGGCCGACTCGAGCGCGGCCGCGGTGCTCACCTGGTCCGTCTCCTCGCCGAGGACGGTGTAGAACACCGTGGCCTGCTGCGAGTCACCGGTGACCCGCACGTCGGTGACGGTGACGAACCCGAGGCGAGGGTCCTTGATCCGCCTCTCCAACATCTCCGCGACGATGACCTGGATGCGGTCGGCGATCTTCCGGACACGGGGGCTGGCCATGACTACTCCTGGTCTCAGTGTGAACGGCTTCATCATGAGAAGGCGTTGAACCGGCACTTCTCACGGTGAGCTCACCGTGAGAAGTGCCGGGTCGCCTGCTTCACATGATGAAACAGTGGAAAGCACGGGTCAGGCCCGCGGGATCTCCTTCATCTCGAAGGCCTCGACGATGTCGCCCTCCTTGATGTCCTGGTAGTTCCGCAGGACGAGACCGCACTCGAAGCCCTCGCGGACCTCGGCTGCGTCGTCCTTCTCCCGCTTCAGCGACGCCAGGTCGAGGTTGTCCGCCACGACGGCGCCGTCGCGGACCAGTCGGACCTTGGCGTTGCGACGGATCACGCCGCTGGTGACCATGCAGCCCGCGATGTTGCCGAGCTTCGACGAGCGGAAGATCGCCCGGATCTCCGCCTGGCCGAGGGTCGACTCCTCGAACTCGGGCTTGAGCATCCCCTTGAGGGCCGCCTCGATCTCCTCGATCGCGTTGTAGATGACCGAGTAGTAGCGGATCTCGACGCCTTCCTTGTCCGCCAGCTCGGTCGCCTTGCCCTGCGGCCGGACGTTGAAGCCGATGATGATGGCGTCGGAGGCGGCGGCCAGCATGACGTTGGTCTCGGTGATCGCACCGACACCGCGGTCGATGACGCGCAGCGACACCTCGTCGCCGACGTCGATCTTGGCCAGCGAGTCCTCGAGAGCCTCGACCGAACCGGACACGTCGCCCTTGAGGATGAGGTTGAGCTCCTGGCTCTCGCCCTTCTCCATGGAGGCCATGAAGTCCTCGAGCGTACGACGCACGCGACGCTGGGCCTGCATGGCCGCACGCTCACGCGCCTCACGCTTCTCGGCGATCTGGCGGGCCATCCGGTCGTCCTCGACGACCAGGAAGTTCTGACCCGCACCGGGCACCGCCGACAGACCGAGCACCATCGCCGGCTGACCGGGGAGGGCCTCGTCCATGAAGTCGCTGTGCTCGTCGAGCAGCGCCCGGACCCGGCCGTGGGCCGGACCGGCCACGATCGAGTCCCCGACCCGCAGGGTGCCGCGCTGGACCAGGACCGTGGCGACCGGACCGCGACCGCGGTCCAGGTGCGCCTCGACGATCAGACCCTGGGCGTCCTGCTCGGGGTTGGCGCGCAGGTCCAGAGCCGCGTCGGCGGTCAGCACGATCGCCTCGAGCAGCTTGTCCAGGTTGAGCTCGGACTTGGCAGAGACGTCGACGAACATCGCGTCGCCGCCGTACTCCTCGGGCACCAGGCCGTACTCGCTGAGCTGGCCACGGACCTTGGTCGGGTCGGCGTCGGGCTTGTCGATCTTGTTGACCGCGACCACGATCGGCACCGCGGCGGCCTTGGCGTGGTTGAGCGCCTCCACCGTCTGCGGCATCACGCCGTCGTCGGCGGCGACCACCAGGACCGCGATGTCCGCGGACTGCGAACCGCGGGCACGCATGGCGGTGAACGCCTCGTGACCCGGGGTGTCGAGGAACGTGATCGGACGGTTCTGGCCGTCGACCTCGGTCTCGACCTGGTAGGCACCGATGTGCTGGGTGATGCCACCGGCCTCCTTGTCGACCACGTTGGCCGAACGGAGGGCGTCGAGGAGCTTGGTCTTGCCGTGGTCGACGTGACCCATCACGGTCACGACGGGCGGGCGTACGACGAGGTCGGCCTCGTCGCCCTCGTCCTCGCCGAACTCGAGGTCGAAGCTCTCGAGGAGCTCTCGGTCCTCGTCCTCGGGCGAGACCACCTGGACGACGTAGTTGAGCTCCTCACCGAGCAGCTCGAGGGTCTCGTCGTTGACCGACTCGGTCGCGGTGACCATCTCGCCGAGCGAGAACAGCATCTGCACCAAGGCCGCGGCGTCGACGTTGATCTTCTCGGCGAAGTCGGTCAGCGAGGCGCCGCGGGCCAGCCGCACCGTCTCGCCGTTGCCCTTGCGGACGCGCACGCCACCGATCGTCGGCGCCTCCATCTGCTCGAACTCCTGGCGACGGGCGCGCTTCGACTTGCGACCGCGGCGCGACGGACCGCCGGGACGCCCGAAGGCACCCTGGGTCTGGCCGCGCTGGCCGGGGCGACCACGGCCGCCGCCGGGACCGCCGCCGAAGCCCGGACCGCCACGGCCCGGAGCACCGGCACCGGCCGGGGCGCCGCGACCGGGAGCACCGGCCCCTCCGCGACCTGGGGCACCGGCGCCACCGCGGCCGGGCGCGCCACCACGGGCGGGCGCACCGCGACCGGGACCGCCGGCGGGACCCGAGGGTCCACGTCCGCCCGGACCGGTCCCGAAGGCGCCGGGCGAACGGTTCATCATCGCCGGGTTGGGGCGCGGCATGCCGGGGCGCGCGCCGGCCGCGGGCGGACGCGGCGGGCGGTTCTCGTCGTCGTCGCTCTCGCGTGGCGCGGGCGCCGGACGACGGCCCATGCCCTGGCTGGAGGCGAACGGGTTGTTGCCGGGGCGCGGTGCGCCCGGACGGGCCGCCGGGCGAGGCGCCGGGGTCGGCGCCTGGGCCGCGGGCTCCTCCGGAGCCTCGGGCTCGGCAGCGGGTGCCTCCGGCTCGTCGACCGGCGCGGGCGCAGCAGCGCGCGGACCGGGCTTGGGCGCGGTGGAGGCAGGCTCGACGACGGATGCGTCGGCCTCGACGACGGCCGGGGCCTCGGCCGGGGCGGCCGCCTTCGCGGGCTCCTTCGGCGCAGGCGTCTCGGCGGGCGCTTCGGCGGGTGCCGTCGTGGCCTTCGCGGCCAGCAGGGCGTCGCCGTACGTCTTCTTGAACTTCATCTCGACGGGAAGCTCGATCGTCGAGGAAGCGCTCTTGACGAACTCGCCCATCTCCTTCAGCTTGTCGAGAACTTCCTTGCTCTCGATGCCGTAGGTCTTGGCGAGCTCGTGTACTCGGGTCTTGGCCACTGTTCTCCTTCTGGCCCAAGACCCCTTCCCCGGGAACCGGGGGCAGATCTCAGACCGTTGGTGGGTGTTGCAAACTCATCGGGAGGTACTCATCGAGTGCTCATGAGCCGCTGCTCCAGTCCTCATCGGTCGGTCGTGTGGTCGGGTGAGGCGAGGTACGACGCCACCGGCGCGCTGTCCAGCCCCTGGCTGGCCCGGAGGGCCCTGCCGAAGGCTCGGCGGCGGACGGCGAGGTCGTAACACACGGTCGTGGGGTGCAGATGCGCCCCGCGTCCGGGCCGGATGCCTGCCGGATCGGGCACCACGACCGAGCGGCCGTCGGTGTCCGAGCCCGCGGTCACCCGCAACAACTCGCTCCTCATGGCCCGCTCACGGCACCCGATGCATGTCCGGACGGAACCCGAGGGACCCGTGGGGGCAGGGGACACCGCTGTGCGAACCACTGGGTGGAACCCTACCGCGCGCGGTCGGTATTCCCCGAACCGGGCGCTGGCGGGCACTGCTCACCGGCCCCTAGGGTCCTGCCTATGCCGGCGTTCCGCGACGACTTCGACGGCGACGCTCTCGACCCGGCCGTCTGGGACCCGCACTACCTCCCCGCCTGGAGCTCGCGGGCGGCCACCGCAGCGCGGCACCGGGTGTCCGCGAGCCGGCTGCGGCTGTGGGTTCCCCCCGACCAGCCGCTGTGGTGTCCGGACCAGCACCCCACTCCCCTGCGGGTGTCGGGCATCGCCTCCGGCGGCCACTCCGGCCCGGTCGGGAGCACCGTGGCCGGCCAGCGCTTCCTCGACGGCCAGCGGGTGCGCGAGCAACAGCCTCGTTTCGAGGGCTGGCTGCCCGGCCAGGGATCGCTCGCCGTCGTCTGTCGGATGGAGCTCTCGGACCGTTCGATGGCCGCCGTCTGGCTCAGTGGCTTCGAGGAGTCACCGGATGACTCCGGCGAGCTGTGCCTGGTGGAGGTGTTCGGGAAGGACCGGGTGCCGCGGCGCTCCGCCGAGGTGGGGATGGGGATCAAGAAGCTCCGCGACCCGCGACTGGAGCAGGACTTCGAGGCGCCGCGGCTGCCGATCGACGTCGGCCAGTGGCACGAGTACGCCGTGCGGTGGGATGAGCAGGTCGCGGAGTTCTCCGTGGACGGCGAGCACGTCCGCACCTGCGCCCGCCCGCCGACGTACCCGATCCAGATCATGATCGCGGTCTTCGACTTCCCGGACTGGCCCGGCGACGCGTCCGTGCCCGCGCTCGAGGTCGACTGGATCGGTGGCGAGAGTCCCTGACGGACGTCAGGCCATGGGGTCGGTGAGCATCCAGTCGACCGCCGCGGCGGCATGGAGCCGGGTGGTGTCGAAGGTGGGCACGGTGGTGTCGTCGGGACCGACCAGGAGCCCCACCTCGGTGCAGCCGAAGATCATCCCCTCGGCACCGTCGGCCACCAGGTCGGCCATCACCTCCCGATACCGGTGTCGCGAGTCCGGCCGTACGACGTCGCGCACCAGCTCGTCGTAGATGATCCGGTGCACCTCCGCCCGGCCGGTCGCATCGGGGACCACCGCCTCGATCCCGTGCCGTGCGAGCCGCTCGATGTAGAACGTGTCCTCCATGGTGAACGCGGTGGCCAGCAGCCCGACGCGGGTCAGCCCCTGCGCCCCCATGGCGGCGGCAGTCGCGTCGGCGATGTGCAGCACCTCGAGCCCGGAGGCCTCCTCGACCACGTCGGCGACCTTGTGCATGGTGTTGGTCGCGAGCAGCAGACCCTCGGCACCGGCCGCCGCGAGTCCGGCCGCCGCGTGACCCAGGATCTTCCCGGTCGCCTCCCAGTCGCCCGCGTGCTGCAGGGAGGCGATCTCGTCGAAGTCGACGCTGTGGAGCAGCAAGCGCGCCGAGTGCAGGCCGCCCAGCCGCTCGGCCACACCGGTGTTGAGCAGCCGGTAGTACGTCTCGGTGCTGGTCCAGCTCATGCCGCCGAGCACGCCGAGCAGTCTCATCGGTCACCGCTCCGGCGGTCGAGCGAGGTCGAGACCACGGCGCACCGGCCCCGGGCAACGTCACCGGGTCTCGGCGCGCTCGCGCGACCTCGTTCCTCGGTCGCGTCGCTTGCTCGGCCTGGCCGACCACACACGCTGCGTTCGTTCCTCACGGTCGCTGGTCAGCTCGTCGCCGGTCGGCTCGTCGTCGGAGCGGATGTCGATCCGCCAGCCCGTGAGGCGGGCCGCGAGGCGGGCGTTCTGACCCTCCTTGCCGATCGCGAGGGAGAGCTGGAAGTCGGGCACGATCACCCGCGCGGACCGGGCGTCGGCGTCGACGATCTCGACCTTGCTGACCCGGGCCGGCGAGAGGGCGTGCGCGACCAGCTCGGCCGGGTCCTCGGACCAGTCGACGATGTCGATCTTCTCGCCGTGCAGCTCCGACATCACGTTGCGCACGCGTTGGCCCATCGGCCCGATGCAGGAGCCCTTCGCGTTCACACCCGGCGCGGCCGTCGTGACCGCGATCTTGGTGCGGTGGCCGGCCTCGCGGGCGATCGCCGCGATCTCGACGGTCCCGTCGGCGATCTCCGGCACCTCGAGGGCGAACAGCTTCTTGACCAGGTTGGGGTGGGAGCGCGACAGCGTGATCTGCGGTCCGCGCATCCCCTTGCGGACCGAGATCACCAGGCACTTGATGCGCTCGCCGTGCGCGTAGGTCTCGCCGGGGACCCGCTCGCCCAGGGGCAGCAGCGCCTCCAGCTTGCCCAGGTCGACCATCACGTCGTCGGGGTTGCGGCCCTGCTGGATGACCCCGGAGATCAGGTCACCCTCCTTGCCCGAGAACTCGCCGTAGCGGATGTCGTCCTCGGCATCGCGCAACCGCTGCAGCATGATCTGCTTGGCCGTGGTGGCGGCGATCCGGCCGAAGCCGTCGGGCGTGTCGTCGTACTCTCCGATCTTGGTGCCCTCGTCGTCGAGCTCGGCGGCGTACACCGTGACGTGGCCGCTGCTGCGGTCGAGCACGACGCGCGCCTGCTCCACCGCACCGGGCGTCTTGTGGTACGCCGTCAGCAGCGCCTGCTCGATGGCCTCCACGAGGATGTCGAAGGAGATCTCCTTCTCGCGCTCGAGCATGCGCAGCACGCTCAGGTCGATGTCCATCAGTCCTCCTCGGTCCGCCGGCGGTTGAACTCGATCTGGACCAGCGCCTTGCCCACCTCGTCGTAGGTGAGGTGCCGAGACGTCCCGTCCACGTCGAGGGTGATGCCCGCGTCGTCGCTCGCGGTCACGCGGCCGGTGAGCTGCGTGCCGTCGCGGAGCGAGACCTTGACGAGGCGGTCGCCGTTGCGGCGCCAGTGGCGGGGCTCGGTGAGGGGACGGTCGACGCCACGCGAGGTGACCTCGAGGGTGTACGCCGTCTCACCCATCAGCTCGGAGTCGTCGAGCACGCCGGAGACGGCACGGGTCGCATCGGCGATGTCGTCGAGCGTGACTCCGCCGTCCTTGTCGACGGCGATCCGCAGCACGCGACGCTTGCCGGCGGGGGTGAGCTCGACCGCCTCGAGGTCGAGGCCGAGGTCGGACAGCGGGTCGCGGAGCGCTTCTGCGATCCTGGAGCTGTCCGGACTGACCTGGCTCACGTCGCGACCTCCTGTGCTGTTGTGGTTCACCACGATAGCGGGTGTCGGAGGGGCGGACAGCCCCGCGTCGCCGGGGCCGGTCGAGGCCACGGCGATAGGGTCTCGGGCGTGTCCGGCTCCCCGTTCTCGCGCCGCCGGCTGTTGGTCTCGGCCGGTGCCGTGACGGCGGCCGGCCTGACCGGCTGCGACCTGGACCCCACCTCGTCCTCGCCTGCCGCGCAGCGGTCACCGGACCCCGACGAGGCCGTCGTCACCCACGCACGTGCCGAGCTGTCGAGCCTGATCACGCGGTTCGGCGGCCGCCCGAGCACGGCCGCCCTGGCTGCCGTCCACCGCGTCCAGCTGGCGGCTCTGCAGGGTGAGATGCCGACCGACACCGCTGCATCGCGGCCACTCGACCCGGCCCGGGTCCGGGCCCTCGAGCGGCGGGCAGCCGACCGGTTCAGTCGCTGGGCGTCAGCGGCGGAGAACGGCGACCTGGCGCGAGTCCTGGCCTCGATCGCGGCGGGGATCCGGATGCAGCCCGTGCTGCGGGAGGCCACATGACCGACGAGGAGGAGCTGGCCGCGCTCCAACGCACGCTCGCGGCCGAGCACGCAGCCGTCTACGTCTTCGGAGTGCTCGGCGGGCGAGCGGCCGACCTCGGCGAGACCCCGCTACGACCGGCCCTGGCGGCGGCGTACGACGTCCACCTGGCGCGTCGCAACCGGCTCCGCCTCGCGGTCACCGCCGCCGGCGGCGATCCCGTGGCGGCCGAGCCGGCGTACGACCTGCCGCGCCGGCTGTCGACCGCGACGCAGATCACCGCCGAGGCGCTCCGGGTGGAGCGCGCCTGTGTCAGCACCTACGCCGCGCTGGTGGCGGCGAGCGCGGGTGCGGCGCGGGCCTGGGCCGTCGACACGCTGAGCGCCGGCGCCCTCGCAGAGCTCACCTTCGGCGGCCCGCCGCTCCCGCTGCCGGGGCTGCCCGCTGGCTTCGCCCGCCGTTGAGCTCGGGACATGTGAAAGCCCCTGACCCGTGGGGGGAGCAGGGGCTCTGCACCCGCTGCTCCGAGGAACTCCCGAGACATTCCCCGGAGCAGTAGGCGACACACGACCGATGGGGGGATCGGTCTGACCCGGGAACTCGAGGGGGGTGTCGTTCGCGGGCCTTCTTGCACAATCATGCAACCCGGCGCAGGAGGGTGTCCGACGCTTCGTGCCTCATGTTTCTGCAATGCAAAAGATTGAAGTCACCAGCCGGCGAGCAGGCCGGGCAGGTCCGCGAGCGCGTGGATCACGCCGTCCGGTGCTCCTTCGTCCGCGCCCTTCTGTTCGGCGGGGATGGCACTGAGCGGGATGTGGACGGCGCGCATCCCCGCCTGCTGCGCGCCCCAGATGTCGTCGTACAGGCGGTCGCCGACGTAGACGCAGCGCGCCGGGTCGCGGACGCCGACCGCGTCCATGGCGGCCGCGAAGGCCTGGGGCGACGGTTTCGTCCACGGGATCTCGCTCGTGTACACGTCCGCGTCGATGAGGTCGTAGACCCCGTCTCGCTCGAAGAAGTCGACATGCCACTCACGCGGCCAGATGGTGTTGGACAGCACCCCGATCCGCAGTCCCGACGCGCGCAGCCGCTCGAGCATCGGGCGCGCGTCGGGGTCGGTGTAGGTGTGCGGCTCCCAGAAGTCGCGGTACGCCGTCAACAGGTCGGGATCGTGGTCGAGCCCCGCCTCGTCGAAGAGGTCGGTCACCGTCGCACTCTCCTGGTGGTCGCGCGAGCGACCCCAGATCGTCCGGCCGGCCTCGTGCAGGGCTGCGCGGGCCGCGTCGGCGTCGTGGCCGATCGTCGTCACCGCCGCCGCCAGGGCGACCGACTCGGCGTGGAAGTCCACGTCGTGCCAGCGGGTGAGCGTGCCGCCCCAGTCGAAGATCACCGCGTCGATCGCCATGCATGTGAAGGTAGCGACCGTGACGGGTGACGACGAGTTCGACGAAGGCTGGGACATGTCCGCGACGCTGGTCGACGGCCGGTGGGTCGACCGCTCGCCGCGCCGGGTCGAGATCGAGCCGCAGGTGCGCAGGGAGGTCGCGCTGATGCCGTGGCTGGCGCCCTTGCTGCCGCTACCGACCCCGGTCCCCCGTCATCGTCTCCGAGGACCCGCTCACGGTGCGGCACGCGCTGATCGTCGGCGACGCCTGCCCGGGTATGTCGGCGGCGCAGGGTCGCGCGGTCGGGATCTTCCTGCGGGCACTCCACGGGGTCGATCCCGCCGAGGCGGTGGCGCACGGCGCCCGGGACGCCCAGGGCGACCTTCGCCGAGGCACAGGAGACCCGGGACCGGATGGCGGCCGAGGTCCTGCCGCTGCTGCCGGATGACTCGCGCGCCCCGGGCGAGGCGCTCCTGGAGCGGATGGCGGTGCCGCCGCCCGACCCACGGCTCGTGCACGGCGATCTCGGTCCGGCGCACATCCGCGTGGTCGGCGAGGTGGTCACGGGCGTCATCGACTGGGGCGACTGCGGGGTCGGGGACCCGGCCCTCGACCTGGCATGGACGAGGTACGGATCGGAGCCGGCGTTCGCGGCCGCGGTCGAGGCGTCGTACTCCCCGGGCGACGACGTGCTCGCCCGGGGCCTCGACTGGCACCTGCTCGGGCCCTGGCACGAGGTCCTCTACGGCCTCGACACCGACCAGCCGTCGTACGTCGAGAGCGGCCTCGCCGGCACCGTCCGCCGCCTCCGGGCCGCCCAGCGCTGACCCGGCCCTTGTCGACGGTGAGCAGCGCCGACCCGGCCCTTGTCGACGGTGAGCAGCGCCGACCCGGCCCTTGTCGACGGTGAGCAGCGCCGACCCGGCCCTTGTCGACGGTGAGCAAGAGCCGGGTCAGCGTCCTACCGCGTCAACAAGCGCCGGCTCGGCGCGCTACGGCGTGAACAAGGGCCGGGTCAGCGTCCTACCGGTGAACAAGGGCCGGGTCGGCGCGCTACGGCGTGAACAAGGGCCGGGTCAGCGTCCTAGGCCGTGAACAAGGGCCGGGTCAGCGTCCTACGGCGTGAACACGGGCCGGGTGAGCGCTCAGGCGCGCACCAGGTGGACGAGGTGGTTGACCACGTGGTCGGTGGGGATCTCCTCGCGCGCGCCGGAACGACGGTCGCGGACCTCGACGGTCCCCTCGGCCAGGTTGCGGCCCACCACCACGATCGTCGGGACCCCGATCAGCTCGGCGTCCTTGAACTTCACCCCGGGGCTGACCTTCGGCCGGTCGTCGTACAGCACGTCGACCCCCTGCTGCGAGAGCTCACGCGCGATCCGGTCGGCGGCGGCGAAGATCGCCTCGTCCTTGCCGGTCGCCACCAGGTGGACGTCGGCCGGGGCGACGTTGCGGGGCCACGCCAGGCCCAGCTCGTCGAAGGTGCCCTCGGCGATCGCGGCCACAGCCCGGGAGGGGCCGATCCCGTAGGACCCCATGGTGACCGTGACCAGCTTGCCGTTCTCGTCGAGCACCTGGAGGCCGAGGGCCTCGGCATACAGGCGGCCGAGCTGGAAGATGTGGCCCATCTCGATGCCGCGGGCGGACTCGAGGACGCCGCCGTCACAGTTCGGGCAGGGGTCGCCGTCGCGCACGTCGGCCGCCTCGATCGTGCCGTCGGGTGTGAAGTCGCGACCCACCACCAGGTCGAGCACGTGGCTGCCGGCCACGTCGGCGCCGGTGACCCAGCGGGTGCCCTCGGAGACCCGGGGATCCACGAGGAAGCGGATGCCGGAGGCGTTCTCCTCCCCCAGCACGGCGGGCCCGATGTAGCCCTTGACCAGCGCCGGGTGCTTGGCCAGCTCGGCCTCGTCCATGGGCTCGACCTCGGTCGGCTCCAGCTGGCCCTCGAGCCGCTTCTGGTCGACCTCGCGGTCGCCGGGCACACCGATGGCCAGGGGCTCGCGGGTGCCGTCCGGGTGCACGAGCACGACGAGCACGTTCTTCAGGGTGTCGCCCGCGACCCAGGGCCGGTCGTCGCGGGGGTACTTCTCGTTGAGGAGGTCGACCAGGGTGCCGATGGTCGGGGTGTCGGGCGTCAGCTCGGCGTGGGCGTCGGGTACGTCGTCGTACGCCACGGGGGCCGGCGGACGCACCTCCACGGCCTCGACGTTGGCGGCGTAGTCGCACCGCGTGCAGCGCACGTAGGTGTCCTCACCGACCGCTGCCCGCGCCAGGAACTCCTCCGACTTCGAGCCGCCCATCGCCCCGGAGGTCGCCTTGACGATGACGTAGTCGAACCCGAGCCGGTCGAAGACCCGGCGGTAGGCGTCGCGGAACCGCTGGTACGACGCGTCCAGTCCGGCATCGTCGATGTCGAAGGAGTAGGCGTCCTTCATCACGAACTCGCGACCGCGCAGGATGCCCGCGCGCGGACGCGCCTCGTCGCGGTACTTGTTCTGGATCTGGTACAGCGCCAGCGGCAGGTCCTTGTACGACGAGTACAGGTCCTTGACCACCAGGGTGAACATCTCCTCGTGGGTCGGGCCGAGGAGGTAGTCGGCTCCCTTGCGGTCCTTGATCCGGAAGATGCTGTCGCCGTAGTCGGTCCAGCGGTGGGTGGCCTCGTAGGGCTCACGCGGCACCAGCGCCGGGAACAGCAGCTCCTGGGCGCCGATCGCGTCCATCTCGTCGCGCACGATGTTCTCGATCTTGCGCAGGACCCGCAGACCGAGCGGCAGCCACGTGTAGATCCCGGGGGCGTTGCGCCGGATGTAGCCGGCGCGGACGAGCAGCCGGTGGCTCGGCACCTCGGCGTCCGCCGGGTCGTCGCGCAGCGTGCGGACGAAGAGGCTGGACATGCGCAGGACGGTGCTCATGGGCCGAAGCCTACGGGCGGCCCTCGCGGCCCCGCGAAGCGGTTTCCCCGTCGGTCGAGCTTGTCGAGACCACGGGTCGCCGCCCCCGCAGCTCACGAGGTTTCGACATGCGGACCCGACTTCGTTCCTCGGGCACCGCTGCTCGATCAGAACATGATGGTGGCGAAGGTGCCGGTCTGCTCGAAGCCGACCCGGGCATAGGCCCGGCGGGCCGGCTCGTTCCAGATGTTGGCGTAGAGCGAGACGACCGGGGCGATGTCACGTCGGCAGGCCTCGACGACGGCCGCGACCCCGCTCGCCGCGAGGCCCTCGCCTCGGCGGTCGGGCGCGACCCAGACCCCCTGGATCTGGGCGGCGTGGGGAGTCGCGTGGGCCACCTCGGCCTTGAACACGACCCGCCCCTGCTCGATCCGGGCGAACGACCAGCCCAGCCCGATCAGCTGACGCACGCGCGAGCGGTAGATCGGCGCGCCACCGTCGACCTCGGGATCGACGCCGACCTCCTCGGTGTACATGGCGACGCAGGCGGGGTAGAGCGCGGCGAAGTCGTCCGGCGTCGTACGACGCACCTCGGGGTCACCCACCACCTTCGGTGGCCCGGTGATGGCCAGGTGCGGCTGGTCCCAGCGGGTCTCGCGAGCCGGACCCCAGCTGTCGGACACGGCGTCCCAGAGCGGCCACACGGCGTCCTGGAGGCCGACGATCGTGACCACGGTCCGCGGTCGGGTCAGTGCTCGCTCGGCGAACGCGCGGGAGTCGTCCGGGGTGCACTGCACCGGAACCAGGTTGGCGCCGACGTGGCAGCCGGCGACCAGATGCCCGTCGTCGTACCTGCCCCACATCTCACCGGCCATCAGGCGCGTCTCGAGGTTGGTGCTGCGGGCGCGGTACTCGGCGAACGCGTTGACCACCGGATCGCGCGCCGTGAGCGCGAGGAAGTCCGGCAGGTCGCCAGGTCCGAGCACACTCACGCCCTGGCGCGCGCGGAACCGGGACAGGGTCACGGGGTGAGCCTACGCGCGTGCGCGTCCGCTCGGCCGACCGACAACTCCGCCGGCGGAGGACGAGGCCGGAGGATCCGGGCCGTGGCCGGACGTCCGGCGCGAAACGCCCGTCAGTAGGCGTTGAAGACGTCGGCACCGAAGGCGTGGTCGACCGTGCGCGCGTAGCCCAGACGCGGCAGACCGAACAGGTCCTCCATCGTCGCGAGCAGGGAGTAGTGGTTGTAGGCGCGGGTCGTCCTGCTGCCCGGTACGGAGAACGGCGAGACCACCAGCGCACCGACCCGCCCGCCTCCGGGCCCGTCGATCCCGGGCTGACCGGCGTTGGGTCCGGCGCCCTCGCCGCAGCAGGCGCTGGAGTGCTCCGGCACTCCCTCCGACTCGTCGCTCGTGATCACGAGGACGCCGTCGCGGGCGAAGGCAGGCGAGGCGAGGATCCTGGGGATCCAACGCTTGGCCCACGTGTTGGCCGCGCGCAGACCCCCGGGCCCGCCGTCCGCGCAGTGCTTGTCGTGGGCGTCGTGGCACAGGTCGGGCGTGATGTAGCTCAGCGATCGCGTCGTGGAGACGTGCCTCAGGTCAGTCCTGAGGGCGGACAGGGGCTTCACGTGCGCCCTGCAGTACGCCGGACGGCTGATGATCGACTGGAAGTAGACGAACGGGTTGTGCCGGGTGGCGTACTGGGACCGGGCCGACGCCCTCTGCCAGCGGTCGCGTGCACCGAGCCGGGGGTGCTGACAGGGGCTCGCCATGTCCTCCATGTAGCCGCGCCAGCCCAGACCCGCGTGGTTCAGCTGGCCGGCCAGCGTGCCGACCTTCTTCGGATACACACACCCGTTGCCCACGACCTGCCCGGGGGCGACGACGGGCCCGCTCTCGTGGAACCGGGTGTACGTCGGGCAGTCGTGCTGGGTCGCGTAGTCAGGCCCCTGGCCGGAGATCTGCGCGAGATAGTTGCCGAGACTGTGGTGGGCGGTGCCGTAGTAGTGCGGCAGCAGCACGCCTCGGGACCGCAGGGTCTTGGCGAGGTACGGCGCGGCCGAGTGCGGGCCCCAGAGCGTGGAGAAGCCCTTGTTCTCGAGGTTGATCACGAACACGTGCCCCACCGGGGGCAGGGCGGCGCGGTGGGAGGACGCAGTGACGGCCCGGTCGTTCGCCTGGCCCAGGTGTCGGGGAAGGACGAACGTGGACACCAGTCCCACGACCACCAGGGCAACGCCGACGACGGCCAGGAGCGTCGAGCGTGGCCCGCGGCGCTCAGCTGACGCTGACACTCGCCCCGGCTCCGTCGACGGGCTCCATGCCCTCCGCGATCCGCATCGCTTCCTCGATCAGGGTCTCGACGATCTGCGACTCGGGCACCGTCTTGATGACCTCGCCCTTGACGAAGATCTGACCCTTGCCGTTGCCGGAAGCCACGCCGAGATCGGCCTCACGGGCCTCGCCCGGACCGTTCACGACACAGCCCATGACGGCCACCCGGAGCGGCACCTCCAGCCCGTCGAGCCCGGCGGTCACCTGCTCGGCGAGCGTGTAGACGTCGACCTGCGCCCGGCCGCACGACGGGCAGGAGACGATCTCCAGCCGGCGCGGCTTGAGGTTGAGCGACTCCAGGATCTGGATGCCGACCTTGACCTCCTCGACCGGCGGCGCGGACAAGGAGACGCGGATGGTGTCGCCGATGCCCTGGCTGAGCAGGGCGCCGAAAGCGACCCCGGACTTGATCGTGCCCTGGAACGCCGGTCCGGCTTCGGTCACACCGAGGTGCAGCGGCCAGTCGCCTGCCTCGGCGAGCAGCTCGTAGGCCCGCACCATCACCACGGGGTCGTTGTGCTTCACCGAGATCTTGAAGTCGTGGAAGTCGTGCTCCTCGAAGAGACCGGCCTCCCACACCGCGCTCTCGACCAGGGCCTCGGGGGTCGCCTTGCCGTACTTCTCCAGGATCCGCTTGTCGAGGCTGCCGGCGTTCACGCCGATCCGGATGCTCGTGCCGTGGTCCTTGGCGGCCCTCGCGATCTCCTTGACCTGGTCGTCGAACTTGCGGATGTTGCCCGGGTTGACCCGGACGGCCGCACAGCCCGCGTCGATGGCTGCGAAGACGTACTTCGGCTGGAAGTGGATGTCGGCGATCACCGGGATCTGGCTGTGCCGGGCGATCTCGGGCAGCGCGTCGGCGTCGTCCTGGCTGGGGCAGGCGACGCGCACGATGTCGCAGCCGGCGGCCGTCAGCTCCGCGATCTGCTGGAGCGTGGTGTTGACGTCGGAGGTCAGCGTCGTGCACATCGACTGGACCGAGATCGGGGAGTCGCTGCCGACCCCGACCTTGCCGACCCGGATCTGGCGGGTCCTGCGGCGCGGAGCGAGCACGGGCGGGGGTGCCTCCGGCATCCCCAGGCTGACAGCGGTCATGACTGCAGCGTAGTTCGCCGCACCCGGTTCGGCCGCTTCCAGGAGGCGGTCAGGTCACGTTCACGGGGACGACGAGGTCGCCCACGATCAGGACCACGCCCATGACGAGCAGGAAGCTGGCCACGACGTAGGCCACGGGCAGGAGCTTGGCGACGTCGACGTACCCCGGGTCGGGCCGTCCGCGCAGGCGGGCGATCCCGCGGCGGGCGGCCTCCCACAGGGCACCCGCGATGTGGCCGCCGTCGAGCGGCAGCAGCGGGATGAAGTTGAACAGGCCGATGAAGAAGTTGAACCCGGCGATCAGCCCGAGGAGCCCGATCAGCTTGTCCTTGAGCGGGAAGCCCTGGGCCGACGCCGTCTCCCCGGCGATCCGTCCGCCGCCGACGATGCTCACGGGGCTGTCCGCAGCGCGGTCCTTGACGCCGACGATCGCCTGTCCCACCCCCCAGACCTTGACCGGCAACGTGGCCAGGGCCACGGCGGACTGCCGGGCGAGGCCACCCATCTGCTCGACCGTGTAGAGGAGGCCACCGGTGGCGTAGGTGACGACCGGGGCAACGCCGAGGAACCCGACCGGGGTCAGCTTCTGCGGGTCGTTGGGATCGGTCGGCCGCGGCTCCACGAGCGTGTCGGTGTGGAGGGTGAGGGTCTGGCCGGCGCGGTCGACCACGATCGTCGCCTGACCGTCGTTGTTGCCGCGGATCAGCTTCTGCATCTGCTCCCAGCTCTGGATCGGTGTGCCGTTGAACGACACGAACCGGTCGCCGGGCTTCAAGCCGGCCTTGGCCGCAGGGCTGAGGGGGTCCGACGACGTGCACGCACGGCCCTCCTCCGCAGCGGGCACGATGCAGGCGGAGACGACGTCGACCTTGGTCTGCACCTGCTGGTCGCCGGGGTTGCCCACCGTGGCGAACAGGCCGGCGAAGATGAGGAACGCGATCATCAGGTTCACCGTGGGGCCGCCGGCCATCACGACGACCTTCTTCCACCACGCCATCCGGTAGAACAGCCGGTCCTCGTCGGCGGCGGTGATGGTCTCCCACTCGGCCGCCCGGGCGTCGGACACGAGCTGTCCGAACATGCCGGTGTTGGACTTCCGGACGGCCATCACACGGTTGCCGTCCGCGTCGTACTCGATCGCGTCGGCGTGCTCCTTGTCGGGCGGGAGCATGCCGACGATCTTGACGTAGCCGCCGAGCGGGATCGCCTTGGCGCCGTACTCCGTCTCGCCGCGCTGCCGGCTCCAGACGGTCGGGCCGAAACCGATGAAGTACTGCGTGACCTTCCCGCCGAACGCCTTCGCCGGGATCATGTGGCCGAGCTCGTGGAGGCCGATGGAGGCCAGGATCGCGAGCACGAACAGCACCACCCCGAGCAGGTAGAGCAGCGGTGTCATGGTGCCCTCTCGATCAGGCGGGTCGCCTCGTCGCGCGCCCAGGCATCGGCGGCCAGGACGTCGTCGACGGTCAATGTCTCCCCCGAGGGTACGTCGTGCACCCCGAGAACCCCGGCCACCGTGTCGACGATCTCCACGAACCGCAGACGCCCCCGCCGGAACGCCTCCACGGCGACCTCGTTGGCCGCGTTGTAGACGGCCGGCGCCGTGCTGCCCCGCTCCCCCGCGCGACGAGCCAGGCCCACGGCCGGGAAGGCGTCGTCGTCGAGCGGGAGGAACTCCCAGGTGTTGGTCTGCGACCAGTCGACCGGCGGCGCGGTGTCGGGCACCCGGTCGGGCCAGGCCAGGCCCAGGGCGATCGGGATCAGCATGGTCGGCGGGCTGGCCTGGACCAGGGTCGAGCCGTCGACGAACTCGACCATCGAGTGCACCACCGAGGTCGGGTGCACGACGACCTCGATCCGGTCGTAGGGGATGCCGAAGAGGAGGTGGGCCTCGATCACCTCGAGTCCCTTGTTGACCAGGGTGGCGGAGTTGATGGTCACCACCGGCCCCATGTCCCAGGTGGGGTGGGCGAGCGCCTCGTCGACGGTCACCGCGAGCAGCTGCTCGCGGGTGCGGCCGCGGAACGGCCCGCCCGAGGCGGTCAGCACGAGCCGTCGTACCTCCTCCGGTGTGCCGCCGCGCAGGCACTGCGCCAGCGCCGAGTGCTCGGAGTCGACCGGCACGATCTGCCCGGGCTTGGCCCGCTCGAGCACCAGCGGACCGCCCATGATCAGCGACTCCTTGTTGGCCAGAGCGAGCGTGTTGCCGGCGTCGAGGGCGGCGAGCGTCGCCCCCAGGCCGACCGCCCCGGTGATGCCGTTGAGCACGACGTCGGCCGGGCGGCTCGCGGCCTCGGCCGAGGCGTCTGCCCCCAGTCCGCTGAACGTCGGCCGGAACTCGGCCACCTGGGTCTCGAAGAGGTCCCGCTGACTGCCGCCGGCCGTCAGCGCCACGACCCGGAACCGGTCCCGGTTGGCGCGCACGATGTCGAGCGCCTGGGTGCCGATCGAGCCGGTGGAGCCGAGCACGGCGACGTCGCGGCGGATGGTCATGGCCTCATTGTCCACGGTCGGAACTCCTAGACTCCGCGCATGGATGCTCGCCGCGCCCTCGTCCGTCGTCCGTCTCGGCGACTCGCGGAGGGCCTGGTGACGCATCTCGAGCGGCAACCGGTCGACCTCGACCTCGCGCTGGCCCAATGGGAGGCCTACGTCGCCGCGCTCCGCGACGCCGGATGGGACACCATCGAGGTGCCTCCGGCGGACGACTGCCCCGACAGTGTCTTCGTCGAGGACACCGTCGTGATGTACGGCGACCGCGCGGTGATCACCCGCCCCGGTGCCGACGAGCGGAAGCCCGAGACCGCCGGCACCTCCGCCGTGCTCCGCGGGCTCGGCTACGACGTGGTCGAGATCGAGGCGCCAGGCACCCTCGACGGCGGCGACGTGCTCAAGCACGGGGGCACGGTCTGGGTCGGCCTGGGAGGTCGCACCAACCAGGCCGGTGTCGACCAGCTCGCGGCCTACCTCGAGCCGTACGGCGCGCACGTGGTCGGCGTACCGGTGCACAAGGTGCTGCACCTGAAGTCGGCCGTCACTGCGCTGCCCGACGGCACGGTGATCGGCTTCCCGCCGCTGGTCGACGACGAGGAGGTGTGGCCGTCGTTCCTGCCGGTGCCGGAGGAGCCCGGCTCGCACGTCGTCCTGCTCGGTGAGGACGCTGGTGCTGATGAGCACCAGCGCGCCACTGAGCGCCGCCCTGCTCGAGGAGCGCGGTCTGCGCGTGGTCTCGGTGGACCTGACGGAGTACGAGAAGCTCGAGGGCTGCGTGACCTGCCTGTCGGTGCGGCTGCGCCACACGCCCTGACCGCTCAGTCGGTGAAGGCGCAGAACTCGTTGCCGTGGGGATCGGCGAGGATCGTCCAGCCGAGCCCGCCGTCGCCCTTCGCGCGCAGCACCGTGGCGCCGTGGGCGACGAGCGCATCGACGTCGTCGGTGGTCACGTCGATGTGGACGCGGTTCTTGACGGTCTTCGGCTCGGGGACGCCGGCCCAGTCGAACGAGTCCCACACGCAGTTCGGGATCTGCTCGATCCAGGAGAAGCCACGCTCGTCCTCGTCGGCGGCTACGGCGCCCAGCACCTCCGCCCACCACACTGCGATGTCGTGCCTCGGCCGGGTGCCTTCGGGGCAGTCCCAGCCCAGCTCGTAGGCACGCGTCTCGATCGGCTGCTCACGCACGAAGACACAGAGCTCGTGGCCCTCGGGATCGGCCAGGGTCGTCCAGTGGTCCTGTTCGTGGAGCACGCGCGCGCCCTGCGCGGTCGCGAGGTCGACCGACTCCGCGTTGACGTCGATGTGAACGCGGTTCTTCACCGACTTGGGCTCGGGCACCTGGTTGAGCCAGACCTGGATCCGGCCGTCGGCGTCGCGCAGGTGGGCGTCGCCGTCGTCGTGCATCTCGAGGTCCCAGCCCAGCATCGTCGACCAGAAGGAACCCTCGACCCGCGCGTCGGTGACGTCGATGCACAAGTCCTTGTACGTCGCGAGTGGCATGGACAGGAGTGTGCCGCATGCTGGGGACATGACCACCCTGTACCTCGCGGCCACCGGGCCCCGCGACGCCGCGGAGGTCTGGGAGCGCTACGCGCGACCGGCCCTGTGGTCGACCTGGGCACCCCAGATCCGGCGGGTGGAGGTCGACACGGAGCGGCTCGTCGGCGGGGAGACCGGGCGGGTGCACGGCCTCCTGTGGCTCTCGGCCGACTTCGAGGTGGACAGCTGGGACGAGGATGGGCGGCGATGGTCGTGGACGGTGCGGCCCCGCGCCGCCCTGCTGCCCGTCGTACCGGGGCCACGGGTGCGCCTCCGCCACGGGGTCCGGGCGACCGAGGCGGGCACCCTCACCTGGCTCCGGCTGGACGGTCCGCTCCCCCTGGTGACGCCCTATGCCCCGGTGGCGCGGCTCGCCCTCTATCGGCTCGTGCACTGACCCCTGAATCCGTCGCTCGTGGGCCCGGGGCTCGACTGGTTCCGCAGAACGCGGACCCCTACAGTGGCGGAATGAGCACCCACACCGTCGGAGGCGCCTCCCTGGCGCAGCGCCGCTCCCTCGTCACCGACATCCCCGGGCCGCGTTCGCTCGAGAAGCTGGCCCGCAAGAAGACCTACGTCGCCGACGGCGTGGGCACGACCGTGCCGGTGTTCATCGAGGCAGCCGGGGGCGGCGTGCTGCTCGACGCCGACGGCAACCAGCTGATCGACCTCGGCAGCGGCATCGCGGTCACGACGGTCGGCAACGCCGCGCCCGAGGTCGTCCGCCGCGTCCAGGACCAGGTGGCCGCGTTCACGCACACCTGCTTCATGGTCACGCCGTACGACAGCTACGTCGACGTCTGCGAGCAGCTCGCCGAGCTCACCCCCGGTGACCACGCCAAGAAGTCCGCGCTCTTCAACTCCGGCGCCGAGGCCGTCGAGAACGCCGTCAAGATCGCTCGCGTGGCGACCGGCAAGGACGCGGTCGCGGTCTTCGACCACGCCTACCACGGCCGCACCAACCTGACGATGGCGATGACGGCGAAGGCGATGCCGTACAAGTTCGGGTTCGGCCCGTTCGCGGGCGAGATCTACCGGGTCCCCATGTCCTACCCGTTCCGCGAGACTGCCGGCATCAAGGGCGAGGACGCCGCCGCCCGTGCGATCGACCAGCTCGAGAAGCAGGTCGGCGCCGAGAACCTCGCCTGCGTCGTGATCGAGCCGATCCTCGGCGAGGGCGGGTTCGTCGTTCCGGCCGAGGGGTTCCTGCCCGCGATCGCGGCATGGTGCCGCGAGAACGACGTGCTGTTCGTGGCCGACGAGATCCAGAGCGGCTTCTGCCGGACGGGCGAGTGGTTCGCCTGCGACCACGAGGGCGTCGTGCCCGACCTCATCACGACCGCCAAGGGCATCGCCGGCGGGCTCCCGCTCGCCGCCGTCACCGGTCGCGCCGAGGTGATGGACGCCGTCCACGCCGGCGGACTCGGCGGAACCTACGGCGGCAACCCGGTCGCCTGCGCCGCAGCCCTCGGTGCCATCGAGGAGATGCGGTCGCACGACCTGCGCACCCGGGCGCGCGCCGTCGAGTCGCTGATCCGCCGCCGGCTCGACGCCCTCGCCACCGACCACCCGGTCATCGGCGACATCCGGGGCCGCGGCGCGATGATGGCCATCGAGCTCTGCGCCCCTGGAACGACGACCCCCGACGCCGCCCGCGCGGCCGCGGTCGCGGCGTACTGCCACTCCCAGGGAGTCGTCGTGCTCACCTGTGGCACCTGGGGCAACGTCTTCCGCTTCCTGCCGCCGCTCTCGATCTCCGACGAGCTGCTCGAGGAGGCCTTCGACGTCGTCGCCGAGGCCTTCGCCGCCACCGCCTGACCCCGGGCAGGAGTCGCGCCCGGGGTGGCGGCCAGGACGCCACCCTTCTCGGTCCGCCCCGGTGGCGAGCCCACCGCTGCCTCCGACCGCTCTTGACCAGGCGTGTAATGATGTAATCATGATTACGAACGAGGCGTTCGAGCGTGTGAGGGGCTGGTTCTCCGGCCGCCTCCCGCAGGACTGGCAGGCGGAGCCGGCCGGTGTCAGCATCGACCGCGACGAGATCGTGGTGACCCTCCGTCTCCCCGACGTCGAGCCGGGCGAGACCGAGGCGGGAACGGCGGAGGCGCGGGCCGGACGGGCCAGCGCGTTCCGCGAGGAGACCCGCGAGCAGCGGATGGCGATCGCCCGAGAGGCACAGCGCCGCTACGAGCGCACCGTCAGCTGGGGCGTGCGGATCGGGGACCACGAGGAGCTCTTCACCCACCTCGCCTCCCCCACGATGACCCGGCTGCGTCAGCCGCAGCGCCAGGTGCTCGACACCCTGGTGGACGCCGGAGTCGCCCGGTCCCGAGCCGACGCGCTCGCGTGGTGCGTCCGGCTGGTCGCCCAGCACGAGGACGACTGGCTCACCGAGCTGCGTGAGGCGATGAGCCAGGTCGCCGACGTACGGACCAAGGGCCCCTCCGCCTGAGCGGACCGAGCGACCGCCGGACGCTCCGGATCCGGGCACGACGAGCAGTCGTGCCCGGCTCCTTCGGCACCCGGCAGGTGTACGACGGGGGTGGACGCGGAGGAAGCGTTCAGCCGCGCCTTCAAGCGCACACACGGAGCCGTCACCCGGACAGTGGCGCTCGCGTCGCATCCTCCGCCGCGGCTGACCCTGCCCCGGAATGGGGAAGGGCGAGCGGGCGTTGCCCGGAGGTGACGACACCTCGCCTGTCCGTGCTCGACCTCGTCCCCGTCCGGAGCGACCAGACCACCGGCGACGCCCTCGCAGCGACCCGGCGGCTCGCACAGGTCGCCGACGACCTCGGCTTCACCCGCTACTGGCTGGCCGAGCACCACAACATGCCGGCCGTCGCGGCCACCAACCCGCCGGTCCTGATCGCCATGGTCGCGGCGGCCACCCAGCGGCTCCGCGTCGGGTCGGGTGGGGTGATGCTGCCCAACCACGCGCCGCTCGTCGTGGCGGAGCAGTTCGCCCTGCTCGAGGCGGCGTACCCGGGGCGGATCGACCTCGGCATCGGCCGGGCACCCGGCACCGACCCCGTCACCAGCTACGCGTTGCGGCACGGAGCCGGTGGCGTGACCGACGACGCGGTCGAGCAGTTCCCGTCGTACGTCGACGACATCGTCACCATGATGTCCCCCGGCGGTGCCGGGCTCCAGGTCAACGGGCGGATGCACCCGCTCAACGCCACGCCCCACGCCACCTCGCGGGCGACCGTGTGGCTGCTGGGATCGTCGGACTACTCGGCCCGGCTCGCGGCGGCCAAGGGGCTGCCCTATGTCTTCGCCCACCACTTCTCGGGGCGCGGAACTGCGGAGGCGCTCGACCTCTACCGCTCCTCCTACCGGCCTTCCGAGGAGCACCCCGAGCCGCGCACCTTCCTGACCGTCAACGCCGTCGTGGCCCCGTCCGCGGACGAGGCGCTGCGTCTCGCGCAGCCCAACCTGCTCTCGATGGTCAACCTCCGTACGGG
Source organism: uncultured Actinomycetota bacterium (assembly GCA_963805345.1). Taxonomy (GTDB): domain Bacteria; phylum Actinomycetota; class Actinomycetes; order Propionibacteriales; family Nocardioidaceae; genus Nocardioides. The sequence goes on along the minus strand of CAWDUA010000012.1, from coordinate 129,017 downwards.
TGGCCCCCTCACCCCGCAACCGCTCGTCGAGGAGGCCGAGGCGCGTGGCCTGCCCGAGCAGCACCGCGCCCTCGCCGAGCAGATGCTCGAGCGCTGGGTCGTCGGTACGCCGGAGGAGGCCGCCGAGCAGGTGGGAAAGCTCGCGGCGACGTACGACGTCGACGAGGTGATGCTGCACCCGGTCGCCGGTGCGCTCTCCGGTACGCCGGCCGGCGAGGCCCCGGCCCGCGAGACCACGCTGCGGCTGCTCGCCGACGCGCTCGGCTGAGTCAGGGGGACGCGGACGCCGACGAGACGGTGTCGCCGGACAGCCGCTGGGCCAGGTAGATCGGGATCACCGACAGCAGGACCAGCACGGCCGCCACCACGTTGACCACGGGCGCCTCGTTGGGCCGGAACAGGTTCTGGAAGATCCACAACGGCAGGGTCTGCACCTGCGGTCCGGCGGTGAAGGTGGTCACGACGATCTCGTCGAACGAGAGGCCGAACGCGAGCAGCGCGCCGGCCAGCAGCGCCGATCGCATCATCGGGAAGGTGATCTGGACGAACGTCAGGAACGGCCCGGCTCCGAGGTCCGCCGACGCCTGCTCGAGCGAGGGGCCGAGCCGCTGGAACCTGGCCTGCACGTTGTTGAACACCGTGACGATGCAGAAGGTCGCGTGCGCGACGACGACGGTGAGGAAGCCGAGGTCGAGACCCAGCATCGTGCGGAACGCGTTGTTGAGCGCGATGCCGGTGACGATGCCGGGCAGGGCGATCGGCAGGATGATCAGCAGCGAGACGGTGTGACGCCCGAAGAAGCGGGTTCGCCGCAGCGCCAGCCCGGCGAGCGTGCCGAGCAGCAGCGCGACGGCCGTCGCCAGCAGCGCGACCTCCACGCTGGTCAGCAGCGCGTCACGGGCACCCTTGCTCTGCGCCGCGACCTTCCACCAGTGCAGGGTGTACCCGCTGGGTGGCCAGGTGAAGGTGCGGTCGACGCTGAAGGAGTTGACCAGCACGAGCGCGAGCGGCACGTAGATGAACACCAGCGCGAGTGCGGTCGAGGCGCGGAGCAGGCCGCGCAGCCCCTTCGAGCCGATCATGCGGTGTCCCCGGTGGTGGTCACAGGTTCTCCAGGGCGCCGGTCCGCCTCGCCGCTGCGAGGTAGAGGAACATCACGACCACCGGGATCGTGGACAGCGCCGCCGCGAACGGCAGGTTGTTCGCCGAGCCGACGTTGACGTAGATGACGTTGCCGAGCAGCTGCGACGTGCCGCCGACGATCTGCACGGCGATGTAGTCGCCCAACGACAGCGAGAAGGTGAAGATCGACCCGGCCACGATGCCCGGGAAGGCCATCGGCAGCACCACTCGGCGCAGGGTCGTGGCGCTGCTGGCACCGAGGTCACCCGACGCCTCGAGCAGGGAGTCGGGCACGCGTTCCAGCCCCGCGAAGATCGGCAGCACCATGTAGGGCAGCCACAGGTAGGCCAGCGTGATCGCCGTGGCGGTGAGTCCGTAACCGGGTGTGTGGATGCCGAACGGCGCACCCGCCCAGGCGATCAGCCCGTTCTGGGAGAACATCCCCCGCCAGGCGTAGGCCTTGACGAGGTACGACGCCCACAACGGCATCAGTACCGCGATCACCAGCAGCCGCCGCAGCCGGGGCGACGCGACCTTTGCCATGAACAGGGCGATCGGGAACGCGATCAGCGCGTCCACGACCGTGACCAGCGCGGCGAGTCCGATCGTGCGCGCCGCGATCGTCCGGTAGACGGGGATGTCCCAGATCTGACGGTAGTTGTCGAGCGACCACACCCGCTGGATCTCACCTGTGAAGTCGTTCTGGCTCCACAGCGAGGTGATGAAGAGCGCCCCCAGGGCCAGGAGGTAGGCCACTCCCAGCCACAACATCGGTGGCAGGAGAAGCAGCCCGGTCCGCAACCCCGGGGAGCGCCGTACGGAGAACGCCAAGGATCAGCCCTTGATCTCGGTCCAGGCCTGGGTCCAGTCACCGTAGTTCGTGCACTCGGTGTCGGTGCGACCGTCCAAGCACTGCGTGATCGGCGTGGTCCAGTACCAGATCTTGTCGGAGAAGGCCTGGTCGGTCACGTGGTAGTCCTTGCAGAACGCCTGGCCCGTGATCTGGCAGGCCTGGCCGTTGGCCGGTGCCTCTCCGAACCACTGGGCCACCTCGGACTGCGGCTTCGGGTCGGTGATGTAGGACATCCAGGCGTAGGCACAGTTCGGGTGCTCGGCCTTGGAGCTGATCATCCAGGTGTCGGACCAGCCCGTCGCACCCTCGCTCGGAAGGATCGCCTTGACCGGCGCCTTCTCGCCTGCGGCCAGCTGCTCGATCACCTTCCAGGTCGTGCCGATCACCGTGTCGCCGGTCTTGAAGGCCTGGATCTCCTTGAGGTAGTCCGACCAGTACTCCGACACGTTCTGCCTCTGGTCCTTGAGCAGGGAGACGGCCGCGTCGAGCTGCTTCTGGTCGAGGGCGTAGGGGTTCTTGATCCCCAGGTCGGGCTGGGTCTTCATCAGGTAGAGCGCCGCGTCCGCGATGTAGATCGGCGAGTCGTACGCCGTCACCTTGCCCTGGTACTTCGAGGCGTCGGTGAAGACCGCTCCCCAGCTCGTCGGAGCCGGCTTCACCTGGTCGGTGCGGTACATCAGGAGGTTCGCACCCCAGCCGTGGGGCACGCCGTACATCTGTCCGTTGACGCTGTTCCAGGCGCGGTCCTTGAGGAACGGCTCGATCTGGTCGTAGCTCTTGATGAGGTCGGTGTTGACGGGGGCGACATCACCGGAGGCGATCAGCCGCAGGGAGGCGTCCCCGGAAGCCGACACCACGTCGTACCCGCCGTTCTTCATCAAGGTGACGGCCTCGTCGGAGGTCGCGAAATACTTCACGTTCGCCTGGCAGCCGGTCTGCTTCTCGAAGGGGGTGACCCAGTCGACGGTCTTGTCGGTGGAGCCGTCCTCGGCGTACCCGGGCCAGGCCAGGATGTTCACCGAGCCCTCGGTCTTGCCCACCGACTGCTGCATCGGGACGTCAGGCGGGGTGAAGCCCTGCTGAGCCGGGGCTGCCGCCGAGGAGGAGCCTCCTTGGGTACCGCAGCCGGTGGCCACCAGGGCCAGGGCTGCCGCTGCGAGAAGCGTGGCGAGCGGTCGCGTGCGGGTGGTCATGACTTCTCCTGGGTTGCGGGATGGGGTCCCGAGAGAGAGATGAGCGAGGAGCGGTGGAAGATCACCGCAACCGGACGGTCCGAGATCTCGAGCGGCGGCCCGGCAGCCGCTCCGCCGTTGGGCCGCGACACCGTGAGACGTGGTCCGGCGTCGAGCTCGACGATGGCGTGGGTGCTGGGACCGAGGTAGACGACCTCGCGGACTCTGCCGGGAAGGGCCACCTCGTCGGGAGCGAGCTCAGCGGCGGGTGCGTCGACGCGGAGCTTCTCGGGACGTACGGCGAACTCGCCGTCGCTGCCGAGGACCTGCTGCGCCGCTTCCCCGCCGATCCGGTTGGAAGTGCCGACGAATCCTGCGACGAACGGGCTGGCGGGATTCTCGTAGAGCTCGACCGGGGTGGCGACCTGCTCCACCTTGCCCTCGTTGAACACCGCCACCCGGTCGCTCATCGAGAGCGCCTCCTCCTGGTCATGGGTGACGAAGACGAAGGTGATGCCGACGTCGCGCTGCATCTGCTTGAGCTCGAGCTGCATCTCGCGGCGGAGCTTGAGGTCGAGAGCACCGAGCGGCTCGTCGAGCAGCAGCACCTTCGGGCGGTTGACGAGGGCTCGAGCCAGGGCGACCCGCTGTCGCTGTCCGCCGGAGAGCTGGTTCGGCCGCCGCCCGCCGTACCCCTCGAGCCGCACGGATGCCAGCGCCTCCTCGGCACGGCGTCGCCGCTCCTTGCGCTCGACCCGCTTCACCCGCAGCCCGTACTCGACGTTCGTGACCACGTCCATGTGGGGGAAGATCGCGTAGTCCTGGAAGACGGTGTTGACGTCGCGGCGGTGCGGCGGCAGATCGGTGACGTCGTCGTCACCGAGCAACACGTGACCCGACGTCGGCTGCTCGAAGCCCGCGATCAGGCGCAGCACCGTGGTCTTCCCCGAGCCCGACGGCCCGAGCATGGAGAAGAACTCCCCGTCGACGATCTCGAGGTCGAGGTCGTCGACGGCACGCACGTCGCCGAAGTGCTTGGTCAGTCCGCGAGCGGACACTGCTGGGGGCACTCAGCCACTCACTTCCTGGCGACCCCACGGTGACCCGTACTCGGTGAGCAGATCGAGGAACGGCACCGCGTCGAACGCCTCGGGGCCGAGCACGCCCGCACCGCTCCACGCTCCGCGCGCGATCAGCTCGAGGGCCACGACGGGGTTGATCGCCGTCTGCCACACGACGCACTGGTGGCCGTACTCCTCCATGGTCCACTCGTTGTCGACCACGTGGTAGTAGTACGTCGAGCGTCGCTCGCCGTCCTTGCCGGTGCCCGTCACCCAGAGACCGGCGCAGGTCTTCCCTCTCATCAAGGGCCCGACGGTGGCCGGGTCGGGCAGCACGGCCGCGACCACGTCGCGGGGGCTGACCTCGACCCCCTTGACCGTGATCGTCTCGGTGCGGTCGAGCCCGAGCAGGTGCAGCACCTGGAGGATGTTGATGAACTCGTCGCCGAGGCCGTACTTGAACGTCGCCCGCTTGCAGTCGACCCAGCGCGGCATCAGGAGCACCTCCTCGTGCTCCACGTTGACGCACTCCACCGGCCCGATGCCCTCGGGAAAGTCGAAGACCTCGGGCTCGCTGAACGGAGGCGTCGTGTGCCACTCGCCGTCCTGCCAGATCACTGGCGGGTTGAGGCACTCCTCGATCGTCGTCCACATCGAGAACGACGGAGCGAAGATCTCGTTGCCGTCGTCGTCGGTGACGGTGAGGTTGGCACCGTCGCGGGTGCCGAGCTCGTCGATCTCGGAGAAGTCGTGGTCGGCGGCGTAGCGCGCGAAGACGTCGGAGAGACCGGGCTCGACCCCCATGCCGACGAGCGCCAGGCGACCGGCGCTCTCCCAGTCGGCGGCGAGCGCGAACTGCTCGTCGCCGAGCTTCACGCCGGTCTTGCGGTAGGGCTCGTCGGGGTGGGGCTTCGACAGCGACATCGCCATGTCGACGTAGTCGGCGCCGGCGTCGAACGCACCCCGGAAGATCGACATGTTGAACACCGGGTCCACCGCGTTCATCACGTGGGTGATGCCGTGCTCGCGGCACAGGGCGGTCACCGAGGCCGCGTCGGAGGCGTCGATCCGGGCCGCGACGAAGCGGTCGTCGATCGCTGCCGCCGTCTCGGCCTTGGCGACGTCGTAGTCGGCGACCACCAGCGCGTCGTAGAACGTCCGACGGGCGGCGATGGCCGCGAACGCCGCGCCCACGCCGCCGGTGCCGACCAGCAGGATCCTCATGCAGTCTCTCCTCGAGCCTCGGTGGGATGGTCCGGCCGGAAGGCCGGACCGTGTCCGGGGACGACCACGTCGGCGACCTCGAGCAGACGCGCCCGACTCCGCTCCAGCGCGTCCTGGTCCCAGGCGAGGGGATCCTCGACCGGGGTCATGTCGGCGAACCACCAGGCGTGGGTGAGCGCGACCGTGCCGTCGGCGGTCTCGACCAGCAGCGCGGCACACTCCTGGGCGTGGCCCGGGGTCTCGATCACCCGGACGTCGTCGCTGAGGTGGTGACCGTCGCCCGCGTGCTCGAGCCAGAGCGAGCCGTCGTAGACCGAGTCGACGTCGACGACGCGCGCGGTCGGGAACATGCCGATGTTCCGGGTGTGGTCGATGTGGTGGTGCGTCACGAAGACGTGGGTGACGTCCGCGGCGGTCAGACCGTGCCTGCGCCAGGGCGTCGGTGAGCAGCCCCGGGTCGGACAGGATGCCGGGATCGACCACGAGCACCAGATCGCCGTCACGGACCAGGCTCACGGTGGGGTGCACCGACGAGTCGCCGGACTCCGTCTGCTCGACGTGACCGGTGATGAGGACGTCGACGGTTGCCATGCTGCTCACTCTGCTCGAAGGGGGTGCCGGCGGGCGGGCTACTCGCCGATGTAGCTCATGACGTGCTTGATGCGCGTGTAGTCCTCGAGGCCGTACATCGAGAGGTCCTTGCCGTAGCCCGAGTGCTTGAACCCACCGTGCGGCATCTCCGAGACGAAGGGGATGTGAGTGTTGATCCAGACCACGCCGAAGTCGAGCCGCTTCGACATCCGCATGGCCCGGGCGTGGTCCTTGGTCCAGACGCTGGACGCCAGGCCGTACTCGACACCGTTGGCCCAGCGCAGTGCCTCGGCCTCGTCGGAGAACCGCTGCACCGTGATGACCGGTCCGAAGATCTCCTGCTGGATCTGCTCGTCGTCCTGTTCCAGACCGGAGAGCACGGTCGGTTCGTAGAAGTAGCCGCGCTCGCCCTGGCGCCGACCCCCTGCGTCGACGCTCGCGTGGTCGGGTAGCCGGTCGACCATGCCGGAGACCCGGCTCAGCTGGTCCGCGTTGTTGAGCGCGCCGTAGAGGACGTTCTCGTCGTCGGGCAGCCCGGTCGAGGTGTTCTTCGCCTGCTGCGTCAGGGCGGCGACGAAGTCGTCGTGGACTCCGGGACCGGCGAGCACCCGCGTCGCCGCCGTGCAGTCCTGGCCGGCGTTGAAGTAGCCGGCCATCGCGATTCCCTCGGCGGCCTTCTCGATGTCGGCGTCGTCGAAGACGATGACCGGGGCCTTGCCGCCGAGCTCCAGATGGACGCGCTTGAGGTCCTTGGCGGCCGAGCCCGCCACCTCCATGCCGGCGCGGACCGAGCCGGTGATCGACACCATCTGGGGCGTCGGGTGCTCCACCAACGCGCGGCCGGTGTCGCGATCGCCGCAGACGACGTTGAGCACGCCTGGCGGCAGGAACTCCTGGCAGATCTCACCGAGCAGCGTGGAGCTGGCGGGTGTGGTGTCGCTGGGCTTGAGGACGATGGTGTTGCCACCGGCGAGCGCCGGCGCGATCTTCCAGATCATCATCATCAGCGGGTAGTTCCACGGGGTCACCTGGCCCACCACACCGACGGGCTCGCGACGGATCCACGAGGTGTGGTCGGTCAGGTACTCACCCGCCGAGCGGCCCTCGAGCACCCGCGAGGCGCCGGCGAAGAAGCGGAAGTGGTCGGAGGCGTACGGCATCTCCTCCGACATGGTCAGCGCCAACGGCTTGCCGGTGTCGCGACACTCCACCGCGTTGATCTCGTCGACGCGCGCCTCGATGGCGTCGGCGATCTTGAGCAGTGCGTGTCGCGCGGTCCTTGGGGGTGGTGTCGGCCCAGGCGTCGAACGCCGCGTCGGCCGCGGCGTACGCGCGGCCGACGTCCTCCGCGCCCGACATCGGCGCCTGTGCGTAGACCTCGCCCGTGGTCGGGTCGATGACGTCGTAGGTCTGTCCGGACACGCTGTCGACGGACTCTCCGTCGACGACGTTGCGGAACGTGAGGTCGGTCATGGCCGGAGCGTAACGTGCCGGGCTCCGGATCCGACAGTGCTAGGGCAGCGATTCAACGGAATCCGTCAATCAAACGACACCACAATGGCTGATTTCGCCGGCTCCGGTGAGCGGTACCCGTGCCCGGCCCCAGGGGAAAATGACTCGATCTTGGGGTGTCTTCGTGGCCGGTCGCCTCGGTACGGTCTCGGCAGGGGGAATCATGACTGCTCGCGGGCTCAGCATCGGACGACGACTCGGCGTGGGGGCGGCCTGGGGGCTGGCGCTGCCCTTGGCCTGGATACCTTCGGCGGCGGTGGCGGCGGCCCCGCCCGGGACGCCGTGGGCCTGGGGTGCGAACGACTTCGGGCAGCTCGGGAACGGGACGACGTCGAGCTCCCCCACCGGCCCGGCCTCGGTGGCGGGCCTGTCCGACGTCGTACAGGTGGAAGGTGGCCGCGAGCACGTCATCGCTCTGACCGCGACCGGCCAGGTGCTCGTGTGGGGCAGCAACGCGAACGGGCAGCTCGGCCTGGGAGGCAGCACGAACCGCACCAGGCCGACCGCGCTGAGCGTGCCCTGTGGAGCCGGAGGTGTGAGCCAGGTCGCGGCGGGCCACAACAACAGTCTGGCGCTGTGCACCGATGGCCGGGTCTTCTCGTGGGGCCTCAACTCAGACGGACAGCTCGGCGACGGCACCCGCACCGTGCGACGCACTCCCGTGCAGGTCCAGGGGGTCACCGATGCCGTGTTCGTCGCGTCCGGCCGCGACATGAGCTACGCCGTCCGGGCCGGAGGCACCGTCCAGGCGTGGGGTGACAACGCCTACGGCGAGCTCGGCGACGGCACGCGCACCGACCGCCTCACGCCGGTGCAGGTCAGCGGATTGACCGACGTCTCCGAAGTGGCCGGCGGCCGCGACCACGGTCTGGCCCTGCGCGCCGACGGATCCGTCTGGGCGTTCGGCTGGAATCTCTATGGTCAGCTCGGGGACGGCACGACCACGGATCGCCTGACCCCCGTCCAGGTCACCACAGGAGTCAGGCAGGTCATCGCCGGGGCTCACCACTCCTATGCCTTGACCACCGGAGGGCAGGTCCTCGCCTGGGGACGCAACTACCGAGACGAGCTCGGCGACGGCACGACCACCATGCGCACCCGGCCGGTGCCGGTGATCGGCGTGACGACCGCCGTCGCGATCGGCTCCGGGCGCGACACCGGTCTCGCCGCGATGGCGAACGGCAGCCTGATGGCCTGGGGAAACAACGGCAGCGGACAGCTCGGCGACGGCACCACGACGAGCCGCACCCGAGCCGTCGTGGTCCCCGGTCTGACGGGTGTGACCGACGTGGGTGGCGGCGCCTTGTACTCCGTGGCGCTCGTGACGTCGGGTCCGCCTGTGAACCGGCCGCCGACCGCCCGGTTCACGGCCAGCTGCGCGCACCTCGACTGCACGCTCAACGCGAGCGGCTCGTCGGACACCGACGGGACCGTGGCGTCCTACGCCTGGGACTTCGGCGGCGGCACCACCGATACCGGCCAGGTCGTCACACACTCCTTCCCCACCTCCGGCAGCTACCCGGTCACGCTCACGGTGACCGACGATCAGGGCGCCTCCGGTAGCACGACCTCCTCGGTGACCGTCTCCGACGCGCTCTCCGTCACAGATCGCGTTCCGGGCCGTCAGCACGATGAACGGCAACGTCACCCGCGCCAGCGTGCAGGTCCCGACCACGGTCGTGGCCGGCGACGAGCTGGTGATGTTCGTGTCGACCGCGCGCAACGCCACCGCGGCCACCCCGGCCGGTTGGACCCTCCAGGGCATCGTCACCGACAGCGACGTGCGCTCCTGGGTGTTCACCCGCTCAGCCGCCACGGGAACGCCCGGGTCGACGGTCCAGGTCTCGTTCGACGCGATCTCCAAGACCGACCTCACGCTGCTGGCGTACTCCGGTGCCGGGCAGCCCAGCGCGGCGGTCGGACGGGGCGAGCCCGGGACGACGGCCCTGCACACCTCGCCCGCGGCGGTCGTCGACACCCCTGGTTCGACCGTGGTCTCCTACTGGGCCGACAAGGTGTCGAGCCCCCATGGCTGGACCCTTCCCGCCGGGCTGACCGCCCGCTCCGCGACGGCCGGCACCGGCTCCGGCATGGTGACCGCGACCTCGGGTGATGCCTCCGACGTCGCTTCGGGCACCCGGCCGGGTGTGACGGCCGACGCCGGCATCGCCTCGGCCAAGGAAGTGGCCTGGACGGTCGTCCTCCCGCCCGCCTGAGGGGGTCCGATGTGGCACTAGGCGTGCCGGAAGACGGGACGACCACCCACCCAGGTCGACGCGACCCGTGCCGCCCCGATCTCGTCGGTCGGTCCGGCGAAGGGGTCGCGGTCGAGCACGACGAGGTCGGCCACGTGGCCGGGGGCGAGCTCGCCCGCGCCGTCGGTGCGATCCCGGCCGTTCACCCAGGCCGACCCCGAGGTGTACGCCGCGAACGCGGTCGTCAGGTCGAGCGCCTGCTCGGGGAGGAACGGCTCCTGCGGGTCGTCGTACGACGTGCGGGTCACCGCGGTGTGGATCGCGGCCAGCGGGTCCGGTGAGGTCACCGGCCAGTCGCTGCCCATCACGAGCCTGGCCCCGGCCCGGTGGAGCCCTCCGAACGGGTACTGCCAGGTCGTTCGCTCCTCACCGAGGAACGGCACGGTGAGCTCGTCCATCTGCGGCTCGTGGGTGGCCCACAGTGCCTGCGCGTTGGCGGCGACACCGAGCGCAGCGAACCGGGGCACGTCGTCGGGGTGCACCACCTGGAGGTGCGCGATGTGGTGGCGCAGGTCGCGACCGGGCGCTCGCGCCGCCGCGAAGGCGTCGAGTGCCTCGCGGGTGCCGCGGTCGCCGATCGCATGCACGTGTACCTGGAACCCCTCGGCCGACAGTGCGACCACGATCTCCTTCAGCTCCTCGGCATCGACGAACGAGTGGCCCGCGTTGCCGGTGGCGTGTCCGTGCCCGTCGAGGTAGGGCGAGAGCATCGCTGCGGTGAAGTTCTCGCAGACGCCGTCCTGCATGATCTTGATGCTGGTCGGCCGGAACCGCCGGCCGGACTGCGCTTCGCGGCGCTCGATCAGGTCGGGGATCTGCGCGAGCCCCAGCTCGCGGTCCCACCACAGCGCGCCGACCACGTCGGCGACGAGGTCGCCGCTCGAGATGGCGTCGCGGTACGTCGAGCCGGTGTCGGCCATGCCGGCGTACGCCCCGACGATCGCGTCCTGCCACGCGGTGACGCCGAGCGAGAAGAGGTAGCGCTGCCCCTCGACCAGTCCGGCCGCGTACTCCGACCGGTCGGGCAGCGGCATCAGTCGGGCGACGAGATCCATCGCCCCCTCGTGCAGCGTGCCCTGCGGGCTGCCGTCGGGCAGTCGCTCGATCCGCCCGTCGGAGGGGTCCGGGGTGTCGGAGGTGATGCCGGCCAGCTCGAGGGCCCGCGAGTTGACCCAGCCGCCGTGGTGGTCGCGATTGGGCAGGAACACCGGCCGGTCCGGGACGACGCTGTCGAGGTCTGCCGCGCTCGGCGTGCCCCCGGGGAAGGCCGCCATCGCCCAGCCGCCACCGGTGATCCACTCACCGTCGGAGCCGGCGGCGTACGACGTCACCATCGCGAGGTACTCCTCGCGGGTGCTGCCGTCGGTCAGGTCGCACTGCAGGCGCTCGAGCCCGCCCTGGATCGGGTGGACGTGCGCGTCGGTGAAGCCGGGAGACACCAGACCGCCGGCCAGGTCGACGACGTGGTGATCGCGTCGGTCGAGGGTGTCGAGCGCACCGGGATCCAGGACGGCGACCACCGTCGCGTCCTCGACGAGGAGGGCGTGGTCGGGCAGGCGGCGGTGGCCGTCGAAGACCGAGCCACCGGTGAAGAGCGTCGCCATCAGCGACCCTCCAGGAGCGGGCCCGCCGGGTCGTGGGTGATCCCGACCTTCGCCGCGGCCAGCCCCGAGAGGGCTTCCAGACAGACCCGGTTCGCCAGGAACGCCGTGATCTCGGCGTGGTCGTAGGGCGGCGACACCTCGACCACGTCGATCCCGGCGACCGGCAGCTCGCGGCAGATTCGTCGTACGGCGTCGAGGAGCTGACGCGACGAGAGTCCGCCGGGCTCGGGGGTGCCGGTGCCGGGCGCGTGCCCGGGGTCGCAGACGTCGATGTCGACGGAGAGGAACACCGCGTCGCACTCGTCGAGGGCGATCTCGAAGGCCTCGTCGAGACAGGCGTCGAGCCCGCGCTTGCCGATCTCGGTCATCTCGTAGGAGCGCATGTTCTGCTCGGCCATCCAGCCCAGCGTCTCCGGGCCGGGCCAGTAGCCGCGCAGCCCCATCTGCAAGAAGCGGTCGCCGCGCAGCGCACCCGACTCGATCAGCCGGCGCATCGGCTGGCCGTGTCCGTAGAGGGAGCCGAACTCGATGTCGCCGGTGTCGGCATGGGCGTCGAAGTGGATCATCGAGACCCGACCGAAGCCGAGGTGGCGGGCGACGCCGGTGGCGTCCGGAAGGGCGATCGAGTGGTCGCCGCCGAGCACCAGGGGTATGGCGCCGGCCGACGCGACGGCGTACACCGCGTCCTCGAGGGCGTGCAACGCGCGCTCGATCTCGCCGGGCGGCATCTCGACGTCGCCCATGTCGACCACGGTGAGGTCCTGGAGCCCGTCGACCCGGAGCGCGAGGTGGGGCCGCGAGCCGTCCTGAGGCAGGTAGTCGGTCTGTCGGATGGCCGAAGGGCCGAAGCGGGTGCCGGGGCGATGCGACGTACCGCCGTCGAACGGGGCGCCGACGACGACGACGTCGGCCGCCGCCAGCGCCGCCGTGTCGGCCACGTCCACGGCAGGGACGCCGAGGAAGGTGATGTCGGGTCCGAACTGCGGTCCATAGCGGGTCATGGTGTAGTCCTATCAGTACGACGGGCCACGGAACCTACGGATTTCGTCACGATTGGAGCCAAAAGCGACGGATCCGCTTGCCCCAAGGCCTGCCCACCTCCATCATGGAGGGACAAACACTCATGGACGAGGAATCGATACACATGCTCGGTCAGGACGATCGCGTCTACGACAACGCCCACCTCCAGCAGGCCGCTCGCGACCACCTCTGGATGCACTTCACCCGGCACTCCGGCTACGACCAGGCGGACGTGCCGATCATCGTGCGTGGTGAAGGTCCCTACATCTACGACAGCAACGGCAAGCGCTACCTCGACGGCCTGGCCGGTCTGTTCGTCAGCCAGCTCGGTCACGGCCGCACCGAGCTCGCCGAGGCCGCGGCGAAGCAGGCGCAGGAGCTGGCGTTCATGCCGCTGTGGTCCTACGCGCACCCGAACGCCATCGAGCTCGCCGAGCGGGTGGCGAACTACGCGCCGGGCGACCTCAACCGGGTCTTCTTCACCACCGGCGGCGGCGAGGCGGTGGAGACGGCCTGGAAGCTGGCCAAGAACTACTTCAAGATCACCGGCAAGCCCTACAAGCACAAGGTGATCAGCCGGGCCATCGCCTATCACGGCACACCCCAGGGCGCGCTGTCGATCACCGGGCTGCCGGGCATGAAGGCGCCGTTCGAGCCGCTGGTGCCCTCGACCTTCCGGGTCCCGAACACCAACTACTACCGCGCGCCGTACTTCGAGGACGACGAGAAGAAGTTCGGCCTGTGGGCTGCGAACGAGATCGCGGTCGCGATCGAGAACGAGGGGCCCGAGACCGTCGCCGCGGTCTTCTTGGAGCCGGTGCAGAACTCCGGTGGCTGCTTCCCGCCGCCGCCCGGATACTTCGAGCGGGTCCGCGAGATCTGCGACGAGTACGACGTGTTGCTGGTCAGCGACGAGGTCATCTGCGCCTTCGGTCGGCTGGGCCACATGTTCGGCGCAGACCGCTATGGCTACCAGCCCGACATGATCACCTGCGCCAAGGGCATCACCTCCGGGTACTCCCCCTTGGGCGCGATGATCGCGACCGATCGCCTGATGGAGCCGTTCCTGTCGGGCACCGAGACGTTCCTCCACGGCTACACCTTCGGCGGACACCCGGTCTCGACCGCGGTGGCGCTGGCCAACCTCGACATCTTCGAGAAGGAGAAGATCAACGAGCACGTCCGTGAGAACGAGCCCGCCTTCCGCGCGACGCTGGAGAAGCTCAAGGACCTGCCGATCGTCGGCGACGTGCGCGGGGACGGCTACTTCTTCGGCATCGAGCTGGTGAAGGACAAGGTCACCAAGGAGACCTTCAACGACGAGGAGTCGGAGAAGCTCCTGCGCGGCTTCCTGTCCAAGGCGCTGTACGACGCGGGGCTCTACTGCCGGGCAGACGACCGGGGCGACCCGGTCGTCCAGCTCGCTCCCCCGCTGATCTGCGACCAGGAGCACTTCGACGAGATGGAGCAGATCCTGCGCGAGGTCCTGACCAAGGCCGGCACCCTGCTCTGACCTGCGCCACCCGGTCGTCCGCCCCAGGTTCACCTAGAACCGAACGCCGGGCGGACGACCCACTGCGCCACCCAGTCGTCCGCCCCAGGTTCACCTAGAACCGAACGCTGGGCGGACGACCCAAGGGGCCGCGCGGAGGACTCCCGGCGGGTGGGTGGGTACGTCGGTCAGACCGCGTCGAGGTGGCCGGCGGTGGAGCGGGCGCCGGCGGCGGCGACGACCGAGTCGGGGCGGACGGGCTGCGGACCGGCCAGGGCCCGCATCCGGCGCCGGCTGCGCACCTCGCCACCGACCACGATCAGCACCGAGATGATCAGCATCACCGTGCCGACCACGTTGATCTGCATGGGGATGGTCCGGCGGGAGACGCCCCAGACGTACATCGGGAACGTGGTCGTCGTACCGGCGTTCAGGTTGGTGATGATGAAGTCGTCGAAGGAGAGGGAGAAGGCCAGCAGGGCCGCCCCCAGGATGCCCGGGAACACCAGCGGGAAGGTGACCTTCCAGAAGGCCTGCTGCGGCGTGGCATAGAGGTCCGCCGCCGCCTGTTCGAGCGTGTCGCTGAGCCCCGCCAACCGGGCCCGCACGGTCACGATCACGAAGGACAGGCAGAACATGATGTGCGCGATCAGGATCGTGTAGAAGCCGAGCTGGCCCGCGAGCCCGGCGGCGACGAACAGCGCCAGCAGCGACGAGCCCATCACGATCTCGGGCGCGGCCATCGGCAGGAAGATCAGGACGTTGGTCGCCGAGCGGCCCACGAACTGGTGCCGGACCAACGCGAACGCCGCCAGCGTGCCGAGGATCGTGGCGCCGAGGGTGGAGAGGAGCCCGATCTCCACGCTCGTCTTGAGCGCACTGCACATGCTCGGGTCGGCACACGGGTGCAGCCAGTTCTGGAGGGTGAAGGTGTTCCACTTGTAGATCTTCGACTGCTCGCTGGGGAGCTTGTTGAAGCTCATCATCACGACGATGAAGATCGGCACGAACGTGTAGACCAGGACCAGGATGCCGAGGATCAGGACCAGGTGCTTGCGCAGCCACTTCACAGCAGGTCCTCCGTCCCGGAGAACTTCACGTACAAGAAGACCAGGACGACGATCATCGACATCAAGATCACCGACAGCGCAGCGGCTGCCGGATAGTCGTTGGCCTCGGTGAACAACGCCTGGATGGTGTTACCGATCATCCGGGTGCGCGTGGACCCGAGCAGCTGGTCGTTGATGTAGTCGCCGACGGCCGGGATGAAGGTGAGCAGCGTGCCGGAGATGACGCCCGGCAGCGACAGCGGCCAGGTCACCTTGAAGAAGCCGACCACGGGGTTGGCGTAGAGGTCGTTCGAGGCCTCGATCAGCCGGTAGTCGATCTTGTCGATGCTGGCGAAGAGCGGCAGCACCATGAACGGCAGGAAGTTGTAGGTCAGCCCCATCACGACAGCGAACGGCGTGTAGAGCAGGTGGCCACCCGGGCCCAGGATGTGGAGGAACTGCAGCGTGTTCACCACGATGCCGTTGTCGGACAGGATCAGCTTCCACGAGAGGGTGCGCACCAGGAAGCTGGTGAAGAACGGGGCGATCACCAGCACCAACATCAGGTTCTTCCAGCGGCCGGCTTTGAAGGCGATCGCGTAGGCGAGCACGTAACCGAGGAGCAGGCACTGGAGGGTGGCGATCCCCCCGTAGATCACCGACCGTACGATCTGCGGCCAGTAGGCCTTGATCACCTCGGTGTAGTTGCTCCACTCGTAGACCATCGTGTAGCCGCGGAAGTCGGAGCCACTCGCGTTGAAAAGGCTGGCAGCCACCAGCGAGTAGAACGGGATCAGGAAGAACAGCAGCAGCCAGAGCATCCCCGGCCCGAGCAGGAAGTAGCCGGTGATCCCCCTCTTGCGGACTGTCTCGCTCATCGGCCGCGACTCACTCGTCGTCGATCTGCGAGCCGGCCGACGCGTCCTGCGCATGATCGAGCAGGAACGCGTACTCCGGTCGCCAGGACAGCTCGACCTTGTCGCCGTAGCGGAAGAGTCGGCGACGGCCGGTGTTCTGCTCGAAGACCTGGAGCTCCTGGCCCCACGGCATCCGGACGAGGTACTGCGTGCTCACGCCGACGAAGCTGACGTCGGTGACCACGCCACCCGGGATCGTGTTGCCAGGGGCGTCGAGAGCTTCTCCCTCGTCGCCGATCAGGACCTTCTCCGGCCGGATCCCCACCCAGCCCTCCTCGCTCTCGGCGTGCGTCCGTGCGTGCGGCACCGAGACGGTGATCCCTTGCATGTCGACCGTCGTCGTGTCGCCGTCACGGGCCAGGATCCGGCCGGCGATCAGGTTGGACTGACCGAGGAAGTTCGCCACGAAGGTGGTGCGGGGGTTCTCGTAGAGCTCGTCGGGGGCGCCCATCTGCTCGATCACCCCGCCGTTCATCACCGCGATGGTGTCGGCCATGGTCATGGCCTCCTCCTGGTCGTGGGTGACGTGGATGAACGTCGTCTCGACCTCGGTCTGGATCCGCTTGAGCTCGATCTGCATCTGGCGCCGCAGCTTGAGGTCGAGGGCACCCAACGGCTCGTCGAGCAGCAACACCTCGGGCTTGTTGATCAGCGCCCGCGCGAGCGCGACGCGCTGCTGCTGGCCACCGGAGAGCTGGGCCGGCCGCTTGCGGGTCTGGCTGCTCAGCTCGACGAGCTCGAGCATCCGGTGCACCTCGTCGTCCACGCCGGACGCCTTGCGACGACGCGGGCCGAAGGCGACGTTCTCGAAGATGTCGAGGTGGGGGAAGAGCGCGTAGTTCTGGAAGACGGTGTTGACCGGGCGCCGGTAGGGCTTCTCGAAGGTGATGTCCTTGCCGGCCAGGGTGATGGTGCCGGACGTCGGCGTCTCGAGGCCGGCGACCATCCGCAACGTCGTGGTCTTGCCGCAGCCCGACGGTCCGAGCAGTGCGAAGAACGAGCCGGTCGGTACGTCGAGATCGAGGTCGTCGACGGCCTTGAAGGCCCCGAAGTCCTTGGTCAGGCCGCGTAGCTCGAGGCCGGCGGCGGCGGCGCCGTCCGCCGGGGAGGCCTCGGTGTGCTCAGCCAGATGTGACATCGGCCCAGTCCCTTTCGTATTCGATCTGCTGTTGGTCGGTCAGCGCCATGAAGCCCCAGGTGTCCTTGAGCATCTCGTCGGTCGGGAAGATGAGGGGGCTCTTCGCGGCCTCCTTGTCGAGCTTGAGCATCTCCTCCTGGGCTCCCAGGACGGGACAGATGTAGTAGTTCCAGTCGGCGAGCTGCGCGGCGACCTTCGGGTCGTAGTAGTAGTTGATCCACTGCTCGGCGTTGGCCTGGTGGGTCGCGAGGTTGGGGATCATCATGTTGTCGGCCCACAGGGACATGCCCTCCTCGGGCACCACGAACTTGATGTTCGGGTTGTCCTGCTGAGCGATGATCACGTCACCGGACCAGGCCTCGCACGCCAGGGTGTTCCCGGAGGCGAGGTCGTTGAGGTAGTCGTTGCCGTTGAACGAGCGCACGTTGCCGTCGGAGACGTAACCGTGCAGGGCGCTCACGGCGTTCTCCCACTGGTTCTGGGTGAACTGCTCGGGGTTCGCCCCGACCGTGCGCAGCATGAAGCCCATCGTGTCGCGCATCTCGGTGAGGAGCGTGACCTTGCCCTTGAGGTCGGAGCGGGTGAGGAGCTCGGTGAAGCTCTTCACCTCCTTGGTCTTGTCGGCGTTGTAGGCGATGCCGGTCAGACCGCTCTGCCAGGGGGCGTGGTGCTTCTGGCCGGGGTCCCAGGGCTTGTCACGCAGCCGGGGGATGAGGTTCTTGGTGAAGTTCGGTGTCTTGGAGAGATCGAGCGGCTGGATCCAGCCCAGCCCGATCATCCGGGCGGCCATCCAGTCGGTCATCACGATCATGTCGCGCTTGATCGACTGGCACGACGCCAGCTGGTTCTTCACCTTGGCGTAGAACTCGGCGTTGTCGTTGACGTCGTCGGTGTAGGACACCGAGATGCCGGTCTGCTGCTCGAAGACCGACACCGTCGACCCCGGCTTGTGGATCGGGTCGATGTAGGCGGGCCAGTTCGAGATGATCAGCCGCTTGTCGGTCTCGGACACGTCCTTCGCGTAGCACGTGGCGGGATCCTGCTGGGCCCCGGAGACTGAGAAGAAGGGGAGCTTCAGTGCCGCGAGACTGGCGCCGACGAAAGCGGCCCCACCCACCCCTCGAACGACCGTACGACGCGAGACTCCTCCGGGACCGCCTGCCATCGATGCTCCCCTTGCTGCCGAATTGGTTCGGATCGTGTCATGCGCGGGGGCGTGCGACAAGGGATTCCGTGCAACAAATGCCCGCGTACGACGAAATCCAGTGGTCACCGGTGCTGGACCGGTGGTCTGGTGCCTGTCAGCATAGGCAACCATGACGAAGAAGCAGCCTCGGGCAACTCTCGATGAGGTCTCCAAGGCCATCATCGAGCAGCTCCAACAGGACGGCCGTCGTTCGTACGCCGCGATCGGCAAGGTGGTCGGCCTGTCGGAGGCCGCCGTACGCCAGCGCGTGCAACGGCTCATCGACGGTGGTGTGATGCAGGTCGTCGCCGTGACCGACCCCCTCGAGCTCGGGTTCGCCCGCCAGGCGATGGTCGGCGTGCGGGTGAACGGGCCCATGGAGCCTGTCGCCGACGCGCTGGTCGACCTCGAGGAGGTCGACTACGTGGTCGTCACCGCCGGCTCCTACGACCTGCTGGTCGAGGTCGTGTGCGAGAGCGACGAGCACCTCCTCGAGGTCATCTCGTCCAAGATCCGACGGATCAACGGCGTGGTCGGCACCGAGACCTTCATGTACCTCAAGCTGCGCAAGCAGACCTACTCGTGGGGTGTCCGCTGAGCCAGGACCTCCGCACGCTGTCCCTGTGGCACGAGACCACCCCGGACGCGTGGACGCCACGCGCGCCCCTCCCCGGATCGCGCGACGCCGACGTCGCCATCGTGGGCGCAGGATTCACCGGACTCTGGACCGCCCTCTACCTGGCCCGGGCCGACCCCTCGCTCCGGATCACCGTGCTGGAGGCGGAGACGGCGGGCTTCGGCGCGAGCGGCCGCAACGGTGGCTGGTGCTCGGCGCTCTTCCCGGCCTCGCTCGAGTCGCTGGCCGCACGCTCGTCGCGGTCCGACGCGCTGGCCCAGCACGCCGCGATGCGGCACAGCGTCGACGAGGTGATGCAGTCCGCTGCGGCCGAGGGCATCGAGGCGCAGATGGCCAAGGGCGGCACCATCTCCCTGGCCCGGTCACGGCCCCAGCTCGCACGGGCCGAGTCGGAGGTGCGCGACGCACGCCGGTGGGGCCGCGGCGAGGACGAGCTCCGGCTGCTCGACGCCGCCGAGGCGACGGCGGTGCTGGCCGGCACCCACGTCCGTGGCGCGACGTACACGCCCGACTGCGCGGCCATCCACCCCGGCCGGCTGGTCCGCGGCCTGGCCGACGCCGTCGTACGACGAGGGGTCGCACTCTTCGAGCGGACGCCGGCCACGGCCATCACGCCAGGCCAGGTGACGACCCGCCACGGGATCGTGCGCGCCGAGCGCGTGATCCGCGCGACCGAGGGCTACACGCGCACCCTCGACGGCGAGCGGCGCCGGCTGGTGCCCGTCTACTCGCTGATCATCGCCACCGAGCCGCTCTCGGAGTCGGTCTGGGAACAGATCGGGCTCCGACGACGGGAGACGTTCAGCGACCACCGTCACCTGATCATCTACGGCCAGCGCACCGCCGATGACCGGCTGGTCTTCGGCGGGCGCGGCGCGCCCTACCACTTCGGGTCCCGGATCCGGACGGCCTACGACCGCAACGAGCACGTCTTCGCCTCGCTCCACGCCACGCTCGTCGACCTGTTCCCCGTGCTGAAGGACACCCGGGTCACGCATGCCTGGGGTGGAGCCCTGGGCATCGCCCGCGACTGGACCGCGTCGGTGGGTCTCGACCCGGCCACCGGGCTCGGGTGGGCCGGTGGCTACGTCGGCGACGGCGTGAGCACCACCAACCTGGCGGGCCGCACCCTGGCCGACCTCGTGCTCGGCCAGGACACGGAGCTCACCCGGCTGCCGTGGGTGGGCCACCGCTCACGGTCCTGGGAGCCGGAGCCGCTTCGTTGGCTCGGGATCAACGCCGGACTGCGGGCGATGACCTGGGCCGACCAGGAGGAGAGCCGGACGGGCAGGGAGAGCCGGATCGCGAAGCTGGTCTCGCCGCTGATCGGCTGAGCGTCACAAGCCGTTGGCGGCGGTGGCGGCCGGTCTGGTCGGTTGCACCAGCCACGCATCGAAGAACGACCCGAGGTCCTGGCCGCTGATGCTCGTGGCGAGGGCCTGGAACCGGGCGGTCGTGCCGTGCCCGTGGCGGTGGCGGAAGGTCCAGGCCCTCAGCAGGTGGGCGAAGTCGTCGCGCCCGATCCGGTGGCGGAGGGCGGCGAGCGTCATCGCCCCCCGCTCGTAGACCGCCCAGTCGAAGAGGTCGTCGGGCCCTGGGTCGGCGACGGTGAGCTGCCAGAACGGCGCGCCAGCGGTGCTCTGGTGGAACGCCTCCGCCAGCCAGGCCGTGGTGGTGGGGCCGCCGTGGTCCTCGTTCCACAGCTGCTCCATGAAGGTCGCGAAGCCCTCGTTGAGCCAGACGTCCCGCCAGTGATGGACCGACACCGAGTCGCCGAACCACTGGTGCGCCAGCTCGTGGACCATCAGCAGCCGGCTGACGCCTTGGGGGTACGTCGGCCGGGTCTGGGTCTCCAGGGAGAATCCAGGGTCGAGGGCGGTGACGACTCCCCCGGTCCGGGAGAACGGATAGCGGCCCAGATGGGTGCTGAGCCAGCCGACGATCCCGGGCGTGTGCAGCAGCCCACGCATCGCCGCGCGGCGCTGCCCCGGTGGCAGGTCACGGGAGACGGCGAGGTAGTAGGGCAGTCCGTGCGACGTACCGTGCCGGACGTCGAAGCGACCGGCCACGAAGAAGGCGAGGTAGGTGGCCATCGAGCTCGCGCGCCAGTGGTACGTCGCGTGGCGCGGCGAGTGGTGGACGCCCATCAGCCGGCCACCGGCGACCACTTGCCGGGTGTCCGGCACGGTGATGTGCAGATCCATGCGCGCCTTGTCGAGCGGGTGGTCGTTCGAGGGGAACCACCAGGCGGCCATGTGCGGCTCGCCGACGCTGAGCACCTCGGTGTCGCTGGCGACCCAGTTGCTCTCGCCGCCCCACGCGACCCGGCCCGGGTGCCCGGCGTACGCGACCCGGACGCGCAGGTCGGTGCCTGCGGCGATCGGATGACGCGGGGTGATGGTGAGCTCATGGCGGGACGGACGGCTGAAGGTGGACGCGCCGGTCGAGAGGCGGACGGACCGCACGGGCAGCAGGAAGTCGAGGTCGAAGGAGCTCAACGCCTCGGTGGTCCGGAGCCTGACGGTGGTCCAGCCCTCGATCCGTCGGCCGGCGAAGCCGTAGCTGTCGTGGACGTCGTAGGAGCGGACGTCGATGCCCCCGTTGCCGTCGAGGGGGAAGTAGGGGTCGCCGATGCCGTGGGCACCTTCGACCGCCGGAGCCACGTCGCCGGATGCCGCTGCCCCGCTCAGGACGAGGGCGAGAGCGGCCAGCAGGACGGCACCTCGCGCGAGCACGGCTGCAACGTATCGGGAATGGCGTTGCGGCGTGCGAGGAGGCCTGCCACACTCGGCTCTGCATGTTGTGGAAGTGACCGTTGGAACGGCCCGGCGCCCTGTGCCGGAGCCCACGTGAGAGGAGGCGACATGACGACCGAAGTCTTCGGCATGTCCACCGCCGTCCTCTCTCACGTCTGGAGCACCACCACCGATGTCATCGGAGCACATCCCGAACGCTGACGCGTTCGACACCTTCTTCACCGACAGCGTCACCCACGTCGATCCCCTGAGCGGGCTCGACCCGTCCTTCGTCTTCGACTTCCGCGCGTACGACGACCTCGACGACGGCCAGCGTTGGTCCACCTGGCTCTCCGTCGAGCCGCTGTCGCGCGGCCCCGAGCCGCGGCCCGACTGGATCGTGACCTCACAGGGAGCCGTCGACACCGAGCTCGGGATCCTCAAGACCGGCAAGGAGGCCGACGTCTTCCTGCTGGAGCGGGCCGATCCGTTGGAGCCGGAGCTCGGCGTCGTGATGGCCGCCAAGCGCTACCGCGCGCCGGAGCACCGCACCTTCCATCGATCCGCCTCCTACACCGAGGGTCGCTCGATGAAGCGCTCCCGCGACGAGCGGGCCCTGAAGCGCAAGAGCACTTTCGGTCGCGAGGTCGCGGCCGGCGAGTGGGCGATCTCCGAGTGGGGCGCGCTCGTGCGGCTGTGGAACCTCGGGCTGCCGGTCCCCTACCCCGTGCAGATCGATGGCACGGAGATCCTGATGGAGTGGATCACCTACGACGGTGAGACCGCGCCGCGGCTGTCCCAGACCCGTCCGGAGCCCGCGCTGCTGCAGTCGTACTTCGACCAGCTGTGCGACGCGCTGGCCACGATGGTGCAAGCGGGGATCGTCCACGGCGACCTCTCGGCGTACAACATCCTGGCGGCGGGTCCGCGGCTGGTCATCATCGACCTTCCGCAGATCGTGGACCTGGTCGGCAACCAGAACGGCATGGACTTCCTGATGCGCGACTGCGCCAACATCTGCGGGTGGTTCCGGGCCAAGGGTCTGCCGGTGGACGAGCACGAGCTGTTCGGCGAGCTGATGGCGCACGCGTTCTGATCGGCCCGACGCGAGCCTGCGAGCGTCGGACCAGGCGACCAGGTCGAGGAGCGTCGGCGCAGACCCGAAGCGAAGCGAGGGACTGCGCGACGCGTCTCGAGACCCGGTGACGGTGCCTGACCGGCGGTGGTCTCGACACGCTCGACCAACGAGCAGGGCTCGACCCACGAGGGCCGCTCGACCCACGAGGGGCGCTCGACACACGAGGCGCCGCGCGGCCTAGAGTCGGCGCGTGCGGAAGGTTCGGGGGAGGTCGCTGCGCGTCGAGCCGATGGCGCTCGCGCCCTCGGTCGACACCAGCGGCGTCCCGGTGGACTGCTACCGGTCGTCGCTCTACACCCCCGACGAGCTCTACGACAGCGCGGCCTACGCGGACTCCCTCGATCAGCGCGCCCACGCCTGGGCACTCCGGCCACCGTCGCCGCGTGACTCGCTCGCGCAGGCTCTGCACGACCACGCGGTCGATGAGGCCCTGACCGACTGGTTGTCGGGTCGGTCCCTCGTCGGCGTGATGGGTGGGCACGCCGCGGTCCGCGGCGAGACGGCATACGCCGCTGCCGCTCGGCTCGGCGCACTGCTCGGTCGTACGCACACGGTCGCGACCGGAGGTGGTCCGGGGTCGATGGAGGCCGCCAACCTCGGTGCCCGGCTCGCACACCGACCCGAGGCTGTGCTGACACAGGCCCTGGACCGGCTGGCCGCCGTGCCGTCCTACCACCCGTCGGTCGACGCCTGGGCCGCCGCCGCCAGGACCGTGGTGGCGCTGGGCGACGCCGCGTCGCTCGGGATCCCGACCTGGTTCTACGGCCATGAGCCGACGAACCTGTTCGCCACCGCCATCGCCAAGTACTTCCGCAACGCGCTCCGTGAGGCGATCCTCCTGCAGATCTGCGACGCGGGGATCGTGTTCCTGCCCGGCGCCGCCGGCACCGTGCAGGAGGTGTTCCAGGACGCCTGCGAGAACTACTACGCCGCCGAGGCCGCCGTCGCGCCGATGGTCCTGGTCGGCGGCTCGTACTGGACGTCCACCGTCCCGGTCTGGCCGCTGCTGCAGTCCCTGGCTGCGGGTCGGGCGATGGAGCACCACGTGCACCTGGTCGACACCGTCGACGACGCCGCCGCGCTGATCGACGACTGAGCCCGGTCAGGCCTCGGTGGCGGCGAGCTGGCCGCAGGCCCCGTCGATCTCGCGACCACGCGTGTCACGGACGGTGGTGGGTACGCCGCGCGCCTCCAGACGGCGGACGAACTCGCGCTCGTCCGCCGGGTCGGACGCGGTCCACTTCGAGCCGGGAGTCGGGTTGAGGGGGATCAGGTTGACGTGCACCCAGCCCCAGTCGCCTCGGGCGAGCAGGACGTCGGCGAGGAGGTCGGCGCGCCAGGCCTGGTCGTTGATGCCGCGCATCATGGCGTACTCGATCGAGACCCGGCGCTTGGTGACGCGGGCATAGTTCCACGCCGCGTCCACCGTCTCGTCGACGGAGAAGCGGGTGTTGATCGGGACGAGCTCGTTGCGCAGCTCGTCGTCGGGCGCGTGGAGCGAGAGCGCCAGCGTGACCGGGATGCCCTCCTCGGCCAGCTGGTTGATCCGCGGCACGAGACCGACCGTCGACACGGTGACGCCACGGGCGCTCATGCCGAGCCCGGCCGGCGCGGGCTCGGTGAGGCGGCGTACGGCCCCGATCACCGCCTTGTAGTTGGCCATCGGCTCGCCCATGCCCATGAAGACCACGTTGGAGACCCGCCCCGGGCCGCCGGGCACCTCGTTCCGCGCCAGGGCCCGCGCGCCGGCCACGACCTGGTCGACGATCTCGGCGGTGGACATGTTGCGCTGCAGCCCGCCCTGACCGGTCGCGCAGAACGGACACGCCATGCCGCACCCGGCCTGGGACGAGACGCACATCGTGACCCGGTCGGGGTAGCGCATGAGCACCGACTCGACCAGTGCACCGTCGAAGAGCCGCCACAAGGTCTTCCGCGTCGTGCCCCGGTCGGCCTCCATCGTGCGCACAGGGTCGAGCAGGCGGGGCAGCATCGCGGCCACCAGCTCGTCTCGGTGGGCCGCCGGCAGGTCGGTCATGTCGGCCGGGTCGTCGACCAGGCGGTCGAAGTAGTGGGTGGACAGCTGCTTGGCACGGAACCCGGGCAGACCCTGCTCGACCGCGAGCGTCGTACGCTCCTCCAGCGAGAGGTCGGCCAGGTGACGCGGCGGCTTGCGCCGCCCACGCGGCTCGGACATCACCAGCGGCAGCTGCTTCGGGGACTCGGACATGGCCCACCCAGTCTCCCATCGACGGGCGGGCCTCCACGAATCTCAGTAGCCGCGCCCGTACGGCGGTGCCGAGGTCGGCGCCGAGCTCGCGGACGACCGACCCGGCCGCACGGCCGCGCCGCTCGGCGAGACGGCGTACCAGGTGCCGCCGAACTCCTGCAGGCCCTCGCCGGTGACGTCGCCTGGGGCGCGGTCCTGCGAGAACGTGTAGACCGGGTGCCCGGCTACCGTCGCGGTCATCGGGCCGTCCGGGGTGGCTGTCGAGCCGACCTGGCCCGTCACGCCCGTGTGGCTGCCGGGAGCCACGGCCGGCCAGAACTGCAGGCAGGACGACGAGCAGGTCGACAGGTCATGGCCGTCGGCGGTCAGCAGGTACACGGTGCGACCGGAGGCGTCGACGAGCACGTGGCCGAGCGACGTGCTCGCGACGTGCAGCCCGGACGTGCCACCGGCGGTGGTCCGGGGTGTGGCGGCGGTCGGCGCCGGGGTGCTGCCCGTGCCGCAGGCGCTCAGAGTGAGAACGGCCGTCGTCGCGACGGCCAGGACGGCTGGGACCTTCATGGGAACCTCCTCGATGTCGTCGAGGAGATCTACGGCGGGAGTGCCGCTGGGCGTTCGAGATCTCGGCTGTGAAGCCCCTGAGAAAGGTCAGCCGTCGATCTGGATCATCACCCAGATGACCAGGGCCGTGGTCACCGCCACCACGACGGCGGTGCTGACGATGCCGAGGAACATGAACTGCGCGAACCTCCGCGTCTTGCGCGGGAAGAGGAGCGCGACCGGGATGACGAGGGCCACCAGGACGAGGGGGAACAGCCTCTGGGCGGTGGTGTCGCTGACGAGCAGGCCGAGCAGGGCCGCGTAGACCCCCGGGACGACGATGACGTAGGCGACGCCGGCGAAGAAGCCGACCAGTCCGGCGAAGGTCGGGTGCGAGCGATGCCACCAGCTGGGTTCGGGGCCGTCGTCCGGAGCGTCGTCGGCGTTCTCGGTTTCGGCGTTCTCGCGCTCCGCGTCCTCGGCCGTGCCGGGCTCACCCTGGTCCTCGCTCCGGACCGCGTCCGGGGTCGCGTCCTCGGAGCCGCGCGCCTCGGTCTCGCTCATGGGGCCAGCATGTCACCCGGCCGAGGCGGGACCTGGCATTGACAGAGGTCCGGCATGCCCAGCCTCTCCCAGCCGTCCAGATCGGGCGGCAGACCGCGCAACGCGGACACCAGACAGGTCCAGGCCGTGCCGTGCCCGACGAGCACCACGTCGGTCCCGCGGTGGGTCGCCAGGATGCCGGAGGCCGCTCTCACCACTCGGTCGCGGCACCGCGCCAGGGGCTCCCACCCGTCGTACGCCGAGACGTCCGGCTGGGCGAACGCGGTGCGGACCACGGTCTCGAAGTCCTCGACCCAGTCGCTGCTGTGGCGTTCGTGCTCGCGCAGGTCGGGGACGACCTCGATCGGCTCAGCGGTCAGGAGCCGTGCGGTCATGAAGGCCTTGGGCTCGGGCGAGGAGTACCACGCCGCCCGCACCGGCAACCGCCCGCGCAGCGCCCGCACGTCGTCGTCGTAGGCCGGATCGAGCGACCACTCGTGGGCCGGACGGGACCGGTCGACCAGCGGGCGACCGTGGCGGACGAGGAAGAGGGTCAAAACACCAGGTAGTGCAGGAGCAGCCAGATCGGGGCGATCGTGGCGAGCAGCGAGTCGAGGCGGTCCATCAGCCCCCCGTGGCCCGGGATCACCTGGCTCATGTCCTTGATTCCGAGGTCACGCTTGATGACCGACTCGCACAGGTCACCCAGGGTGGCCATGACCACGGCGATCAGGCCGAGGCAGACCCCGATCCACCAGTCGGCGTCGAGCACCCACACGATCATCGCGATCCCGACCGCGATGCAGAAGACGGTCGAGCCGACGAAGCCCTCCCACGACTTCTTCGGCGAGATCACCGGGGCCATCGGGTGCTTGCCGAAGAGCACGCCGGCGACGTAGCCACCGATGTCGGAGGCGGCCGTCACCGCGATGAACGTGAAGACGCCCTTCACCCCGGCGTCCATGCGCGTGAAGTCGGTCGCTCCGCCCTCGCTCAGCATCAGCGCGACGAACGAGCCCAGGAACGGCACGTAGATCAAGATGAAGACGGACGCCGTGGAGTTCTGCACGTAGCCGGGGACGCCACGACGCAGCAGCCACAGCATCGTGACGAGGGCGGCGACGGCGGTCGCCGTCACCAGCGCGGGCGGGCCCCAGAAGTAGGCGACCACGACCATGATCACACCGCCGGCCATCAGCGGCTGCTCGGGCAGGTCGATGTCCTTGGCCGCGAAGCCTCGGTGGAGCTCCCACACCGCGACGACCACGGCGGCCGCGACCACGACCATGAACGCGGTCTTCCACACCACCAGCGTGACGATGATGAGCGCGATCAGGACGACCGCGCTGGTGATCGCGGCGGGCAGGTTGCGGCCCGCTCGCCCGTGGTTCTGGCCGGCGGGCGCGGGGGTGGAGGTGGTCATGAGCAGGTGGAGTGCTCAGACCTCGAGCAGCTCGGACTCCTTGTGCTTGAGGAGGTCGTCGATCGCGTCGGTGTGCTTCCTCGTCATCCCGTCGAGACGCTTCTCGGCACCGGTGACGTCGTCCTTGCCGGCCTCGCCGTCCTTCTCCATCTTCTCCAGCTCCTGCTTGGCATGGCGTCGCAGGTTGCGGACCGCCACCCGACCCTCTTCGGCCTTGTGGCGGGCGACCTTGATGTACTCCTTACGGCGCTCCTCGGTCAGCTCGGGGAAGACGCAGCGCAGCACCTTGCCGTCGTTGGCGGGGTTGACGCCGAGGTCGGAGTCGCGGATGGCCCGTTCGATGTTGCCGATGGCGCCCACGTCGTACGGCGCGACGAGGATGATCCGCGCCTCCTGCGAGGTGAACGACGCCAGGCTCTGGATCGGGGTGGGCGTGCCGTAGTAGTCGACCATGATCTTGCTGAACATGGCGGGGTTGGCACGTCCGGCGCGGATGGCCGAGAACTCCTCCCGGGTGGCCTCGACAGACTTGTCCATCTTGCCGTCGGCCTCGTTGAGGATGTCGTTGATCACGGCTGGTTCCCTTCGGTGGTCGAGCGAAGTCGAGACGGCCTGTCGCCGCCGGGCGGACTAGCCGGCGGTGACGAGCGTCCCAATCTTCTCACCCTGCACGATCCGCAGGATGTTGCCCCGTTCCTCCATGCCGAACACGACGAGCGGCAGTGCGTTCTCCATGCAGAGGGCGAACGCCGTGGCATCGGCGATGCGGAGGTTGCCCTGCAGTGCCTCCTGGTAGGTCAGCGAGTCGTACTTGGTCGCTGCGGGGTCGAGCTTCGGGTCGGCGCTGTAGACACCGTCGACGCCCTGCTTGGCCATCAGCACGACCTCGCACTTGGTCTCCAGCGCCCGCTGGGCCGCGACGGTGTCCGTGGAGAAGAACGGCATCCCCGCGCCGGCGCCGAAGATCACGACGCGACCCTTCTCGAGGTGACGGATCGCGCGGCGGGGGATGTACGGCTCGGCGACCTGGCCCATGGCGATCGCGGTCTGCACGCGCGTCTCGACGCCTTCCTTCTCCAGGAAGTCCTGGAGTGCGAGGCAGTTCATGACGGTGCCGAGCATGCCCATGTAGTCGGCCCTCGCCCGGTCCATGCCGCGTTGCTGCATCTGCGCGCCGCGGAAGAAGTTGCCGCCTCCGACGACCACGGAGACCTGGACGCCCTCGCGCACGACCTCCGCGATCTCACCGGCGACCCGATGGACCACGTCGGGGTCCACCCCCACCTTCCCGCCACCGAACACCTCGCCGGACAGCTTGAGCAGGACACGGTGGTAGGCGGTCACAGGGCGGCTCCTCGAGATCGCTGGTCGAGCCTGTCGAGGCCATCGGCGCCGGTCGTCGTACAGGCGGGCACACGAGAAGGCCGGCTGCGGATGCTCGCGTGAGTCATCAGCAACCGGCCTCCCCGTGAAGAACATGGTGGTCGAGCCACCAGGCCGCACCCTACTTGTTCAGGCGCCGACCTCGAAACGGGCGAAGCGCTTCACCGTGGTGCCGGA
This sequence comes from uncultured Actinomycetota bacterium, assembly GCA_963805345.1. Classification (GTDB taxonomy): domain Bacteria; phylum Actinomycetota; class Actinomycetes; order Propionibacteriales; family Nocardioidaceae; genus Nocardioides. The sequence goes on along the minus strand of CAWDUA010000012.1, from coordinate 100,015 downwards.
CTCGTCGAGGACGGCCTGGACCGACTTCTTGTTCTCGGTCACCGACGGCTGCTCGAGGAGGACGACCTCCTTGAAGAAGCCGTTGAGGCGGCCCTCGGTGATCTTGGCGATCGCCTGCTCGGGCTTGCCCTCCTCGCGCGAGGTCGCCTCGGCGATCTGACGCTCGTGCTCGACGATCTCGGCGGGCACCTCGTCGCGGGTGAGGTACTGCGGACGCATCGCGGCGACCTGCTTGGCGGCACCACGCGCGGCGTCGGCGTCGCCGTCGTACTCGACGAGGACGCCGATGGCGGGCGGGAGGTCGGCCGCACGCTTGTGCAGGTAGGCGACGACCGGGCCGTCGTAGTGGACGTAGTCGCCGATCTCGATCTTCTCGCCGATGGAGATGGCCAGGCCCTGGACGATCTCGTCGACCGTCTCGTCACCGGCCTGAACGGCCTTGAGCGACTCCACGTCGGGGGCCTTGGCCTCGGATCCCGCGTCGGCGATCCGCTGCGCGGCGGCGATGAAGTCCTCGCCCTTGGCCACGAAGTCGGTCTCGCACTTGAGCTCGAGCAGCACACCGGCGGAGTGGGCCACGAGCCCGGCCGACGCGGTGCGCTCGGCGCCACGCTTGGCCGCCTTGGCGGCACCCTTGGTGCGCAGGATGTCGGTCGCGGCGGCGAAGTCGCCCTCGGCCTCGTCGAGCGCCTTCTTGGCATCCATCATCCCGGCGCCGGTCATGTCGCGGAGCTTCTTGACGTCCGATGCGGTGAAGCTGGGCATCGTTCCTGCCTTTCCAGAGTTGTCGGGAGCACGCCGCACGGCTCACCCGCCTGACGTGGGGGCGCGCCGTACGGCGTCGGAGGTGGCCGGTCAGGCCTCGACGGTCTCGCTGTCGGTGCCCTCGGTGTCCGGTTCCGTGCTGGTCTCGGCGTTGGCGTAGCCGGCGGCCTCGGCGGCCTCGGCGGTCCGGAACCAGATCTCGGCGTTGGTGCGGGCGTACCAGGGGCTGCTCGGGGCGTGGAACTTCATGGAGTTCTTGTTGCCCTTGATCTCGAAGCCCTCGGGGGCCGAGCCGTCCTCGAGCGGCGCGGCGGAGTCGGCGTCGGTGGTCGTGACCACGGCGTCGGCGGCCGGGGCGGGCTCGTCGGTCGTGGACTCGGCGTCGGCCGGAGCGGCCGAGTCGGTCGTGACCACGGCGTCGGTCGCGACGGACTCCTCGGGCGTAGCCGCGGTGGCCTCGGCGGCGACCTCGGTGGCCTCGGCTGCCTCCGACGCAGCGCCGGTGCCCTCGGCGGCCGGCGTCTCGGCCGCGGTGTCACCACCGGTGGCGGCCACGGCGGCCTTGTCGGCGTCGCCGCCGAGGAGCTCACGCTCCCACTCGGCCAACGGCTCCTCGGCACCCACGGCGGCCTCGGCGGCGCCGTCGGTCTTCACACCGGAGCGGGCGATCAGGCCCTCGGCCACGGCGTCGGCCACCACGCGAGTGAGCAGCCCGACAGCGCGGATGGCGTCGTCGTTGCCGGGGATCGGGAAGTCGACCAGGTCGGGGTCGCAGTTGGAGTCCAGGATCCCGATGATCGGGATGTGGAGCTTGCGGGCCTCCTCGACGGCGAGGTGCTCCTTGTTGGTGTCGACGATCCACACCGCGGACGGCGTACGGCTCATCTCCCGGATGCCACCGAGCGACTTGTTGAGCTTGTCGCGCTCGCGGCGCATCTGCAGCAGCTCCTTCTTGGTGCGGCTGCTGCCGGCGACGTCCTCGAAGTCGATCTCGTCGAGCTCCTTGAGGCGGTTGATGCGCAGGTGCACGGTCTGGAAGTTGGTGAGCATGCCGCCCAACCAGCGCTGGTTCACGTAGGGCATGCCGACGCGGGTCGCCTGCTCGGCGATCGCCTCCTGGGCCTGCTTCTTGGTGCCCACGAACATGATCGTGCCGCCCTTGGCGACCGTCTCCTTGATGAAGGCGTAGGAGCGGTCGATGTAGGCCAGCGACTGCTGGAGGTCGATGATGTAGATGCCGTTGCGCTCGGTCATGATGAAGCGCTTCATCTTCGGGTTCCAGCGACGGGTCTGGTGCCCGAAGTGCACGCCGCTCTCGAGCAGCTGGCGCATGGTGACGACTGCCATGTGGTGTTCTCCTGTGTGAGGAGCCCACACCGCGTCGACGCGGGCGTGGCTCCGTTGTGTTTTCAGTTCTGTGCGGCCGGCGGGTGCCGGCTGCCCTGACGTCTGCGCGCGATCCGACCCGGCTCTGGAGCCGGGACCGAGGATCGTCGCCCACGGGTGGTCGTCTGCCGGAGAGACAGGCGTCGCGGTCTGCGGACGTGCGAAGTCAGCCCCCGGAGGGACTGCTCGGATCAGGATAGTCGAGCCTGCGGTGCGCGGCGAATCAGCGCCGGCACCCCCTGGGCCGACCCGCCGACTGTCCACAGCGCGCCCACTCGCCCCCCTTGTCCACCGCCGTCCACCAGCCCACGGCGCACCGCGTTGCCACGGGGCACCGTGGTGGCCATGCGAACGCCACTCCCCCCTCCGATCCGGGTCCACGGTGCTGTTCCGAGCGTCGTCGTCGGCCTGCTGATGGTCGCCCTGCTCTCCCTCGCGCGACCAGCCGGTGCGCTCGGCGCTCCCGTGGACCCGGTTCCCGTGGGGGTGTGGCCGTTGCAGCCGCAGCCGGAGGTGGTGCGGGCGTTCGACCCGCCCGACATCCTCTTCGGTGTCGGGCACCGCGGCGTCGACCTCGCCGGGTCGCTCGGCCGGCCGGTCCTGGCCGCGCTGGCGGGTCGGGTCACCTTCGCCGGGCCGCTGGCGGGTCGCGGTGTCGTGGTCGTCGACCACGGCGCGACCCGGACGACGTACGAGCCGGTCGCCGCGAGCGTCCACGTCGGGCAGACCGTGCTGCGCGGCGAGCGGATCGGCACGCTGCAGCTCGCCGGCTCCCACTGTCTACCGCAGGCGTGCCTGCACTGGGGCTGGCGACGCGGTGACACCTACCTCGATCCGTTGTTGCTCGTGGGCGGCGGCCCGATCCGCCTGCTCCCGCTGTGGGGGGCTGACCCGGTGCCGCGTGTCCCTGGCATGGCGACCACCGTCGGTGCCGTACGCCGGCCTCCTCGCCCGGCTGCTTGCCGGGCCGTGGCCTCTGACGTGAGGTCGCGGCCGGCGCGGGTCAGGCCCGGGGGTGCGCCTGCCGGTAGGCCTGGCGGAGCCGGTCGGTGCTGACATGCGTGTAGAGCTGCGTCGTGGCGAGCGAGGCGTGACCGAGCAGCTCCTGGACGGACCGGAGGTCCGCGCCACCCTCGAGCAGGTGGGTGGCGGCCGTGTGGCGAAGACCGTGCGGCCCGATGTCGGGAGCACCGTCCACCGCCGCGACGCGCCGATGCACGAGGGTGCGGACCGCCCGCTGATCGATCCGGCCTCCCCGCGCGCCGAGGAAGAGCGCCGGTCCGGCGCCGGGAGCGACCAGGGGCGGCCGACCACGTGACAGCCAGGCGTCGAGCGCCTGGGCGGCCGGGTGTCCGTAGGGCACGGTCCGCTCCTTGCGGCCCTTGCCGAACACCCGAGCGACGTGGCGCGACCTGTCGAGATCGTCGATGTCCAGGGCGACGAGCTCCCCGACCCTGACCCCGGTGGCGTAGAGCAGCTCGAGGATCGCGCGGTCGCGAAGGGCCAGCGGGCCGTCGTCGTCGGCCGGGACGGCCGATCCGGTGACGAGCTCGGCCGCCTCGTCCTGCCGGAGCACCGGCGGCAACGTCTGGTGGGCCTTCGGCGAGCGCAGGCTGGCCCCGACGTCGGTCGGGATCCGACCGGTCCGGGCGAGCCAGGCGGTGAACACCCGCACCGCCGTGGCTCGCCGTGCCAGCGTCGTCCGCGACCGTCCCGTCACCTGCTGGTGGGCCAGCCAGCTGCGCAAGGTCCGGAGGTCGAGCTCGGTCGGATCGGTCTTGCCCAGGCGCTCGGCGTGCTCGAGGAGGCCGGCGACGTCGGAGAGGTAGGCCCGGACCGTGTGGGGGGCCAGGTCACGCTCGGACACCAGGTGGCGCTCGTAGTCGACGAGGACCGCCGGCAGGTCCCGGGTCGGGCTCGCCATGCTCCTCACTCTAGGTCGGCCGAGCGGTCGGTCGGGTTCGGCTCGCCGCTCGGCGTGGCCGGTGGCAGCACGCTCGGTCGTCAATCCTGAGCGGCAGGCGTCAGCCTCCACCCCTGCGGCATCAGCTCGACCAGGCCGACCTTGCGGAGGCTGTTCAGGCCGGACTGCACCTCGAGCAGGTCGAGCCCGGCGGTCACCGCGATCGAGTCGACCCGGGCCGGCTGTGCCACCGGGACCGCATCGAGGATCCGCTGGTGCCGTCGCCCGACCGCATCGCGGGAACGGCTCGGGGCGCGCGGCGGCGTGACCATGTGGCTGCCGATGTCTCCGACGATCTCGAGCACCTCGGCACCGTGGGTCACCAGCGTCGCCGCGCCGGATCGGATGAGCTGGTGCACGCCCTCGGACTGGGCCTGGCTGACGGGCCCCGGCACGCCCATCAGATGGCGGTTGAGCCGGGCGGCCCAGGTCGCGGTGTTGAGGGCGCCGCTGCGCACAGCTGCCTCGACCACCAGCGTGCCCCGGGTCAGCGCGGCGATCAGACGGTTGCGGCTGAGGAACCGACCGCGGGTGGGCGCGCAGCCGGGCGGGACCTCCGCGAGGACCAGCCCGGTCTCGGCCAGGTGGTCGAGAAGTGGGCGGTGAGCGGTCGGGTAGGCGCGGTCGACCCCGCAGGCCAGTACCGCGATGTTGGCGCCGTCGATCGCCAACGCCCCGCGATGGGCGGCCTGGTCGATGCCGAACGCAGCGCCGGAGACGACCGGGTGTCCGGCCCGGACCAGGCACCCGGCGATGCCTGCCGCGACCTCCGTGCCGTAGGTGGTCGCCGAGCGCGAGCCGACGATCGCCACCGACGTGCGTAGCGCGTCGAGGCGACCGGGCCCCTTCGCCCAGAACCCGAGTGGCGGGCCGCCTCGCTCGTCGACGAGCGGGGCCGCCTCCAGGTCGTCCACCTGGCGCGGCCACTCGGCGTCGCCGGGCACGATGAAGCGGATACCGCGCCGATCGGCGCGCTCGAGGTCGCCGCCCGGGTCGAGCTCGCGCAGGCGGGTGGCCATCTCGCGGGCGACGTCGGATCGCTGTCGTCGGCCGCCGAGCTCGGACAGCACCCGGGGGGCGCCGAGCGCGGCCACCAGGCGGGCGATCCTCGGGTCTCCGGGCTCGGCCAGTCGGCCGAGCGCGACGCGTGCCAGTCGATCGTCGTCGCGTGCTGCGTCCGCGGGCGTGGCGCCCGCGCCTTCGGCGTCCGGGTCGCTCACGACGCGCGCCTGAGCGCTTGCTCCACCAGCGGAGCGCCGCTGCGCAGCCGCAGTGCGGTGTCGACGTCACCGTCGTCGGGCGACTCGGCTCCACGGACGTCGGCGACGGTCCAGGCGAGCCGGTGGGCGCGGACCGCACCGCGTCTGCTGAGCCGCCCGCGGTAGAGGTCGTCGTCGAGCCGTCGCTGAGCCGCCTCGGGCAGCGGCCACTCGGCGCGGAGCGCGGCGCTGGGCACCTGGGAGTTGAGGCGCCAGCCGCGCCCGACGAACCGGGCCCGCTGCAGCCCGCGGGCACGGGCCACACGCTCCCGCACCTGCGTCGAACCTTCGCGGGGGAAGATCGTGCCCCCGGGGTCGCCCCCGGTCGGTGGCAGCACGTGACGCACGATGTCGATGCGGTCGTGGACCGGGCCGGTCACCCTGCGCTGGTAGTGGCGGCGGGTCACCTCTGGACAGCTGCAGTCGTTCTGCCCGAGCCCACCCTGGTAGCCACCGCAGGGACACGGGTTGCACGCCATCACCACCATGCTGCGTGCGGGATAGGTGGCGGACTCCTCGCCGCGGGCGATCGTGACCTCGCCGCTCTCCAGCGGCTGACGGAGCGCCTCGATCACGTCGGAGCGGAAGAGCGGGAACTCATCGAGGAACAGCACGCCGCCATGGGCGCGGCTGATCTCGCCCGGTCTCACCCGGCCGCTGCCTCCCCCGAGCAGGCTGGCCTTGCTCGCGTCGTGGTGGGGTGCGAAGTAGGGAGGCCGGACGATCAGGTCGTCGCCGGGCTCGATCGCACCGGCCAGCGAGTGGATCGCGGTCAGCTCGAGCGCCTCCTCCGCCGTGAGGTCGGGAAGGATCCCGGGAAGGCGCTCCGCGAGCGAGGTCTTGCCGGATCCCTTGGGACCGGTGAGCAGCAGATGGTGTCCGCCGGCCGCGGCGACCTCCAGGGCGTACTTCACGTCGGGTACTCCGTCGAGGTCGGCCAGGTCGTGTTCGGCGAGCCGGGACGACCCCCGCCAGGCCACCAGCCGGCTCCCGGACATCGGAGCCACGGGCGGCGCTTCGGGGATCGGCTCGCCCTTGAGCTCCGCTCGCACCTGCGCCAGGGACCGCAACCCGAACACCGCCAGACCGGGGACCAGCGCCGCCTCGCGCGCCTGAGGCTCGGGCACGATCACCCGTCGGAACCCACGCGCCGAGGCGGCCATCACCATCGGCAGCACGCCGGGCACGGAGCGGAGGCCACCGGTCAGGGTGAGCTCACCGATCACCAGGGTGTCGCTCAGCGCATCGGGCTGGACGTCACCGCACGCCGTCAGCACGGCCAGGGCGATCGCGAGGTCGAAGTGGGTGCCCCGCTTCATCAGGTCGGCCGGGGACAGCAGGATCGTGACCCGCTTGGTCGCCGGCCAGGGGAAGCCGGAGTTGGTGACGGCCATCCGGACCCGGTCACGCGCTTCGTGCAGCGACGGATCGGGTCGACCCACCAGGCTGGTGCCAGGCACCCCCGGGGACACGTCGGCCTGGACGTCGATCAGGTGGCCGAGGGCGCCATGGAGCGACACGGTGTGGGCCGTCGCGAACGCCATCAGCCCAACCCCCGGACGTGCTCGATCTCGGAGGGGCCGCGTCGGGGCCGGAGCACCGCCACCAGATCGAGCCTCAGGTCGGCAGGGTGGACGTCGTGCTCGTGGATCCAGGCAGCGGCGAGCCGGCGCAGGCGGGCCAGCTTCACCGGCGTGATCGCCTCGTGCGGGCTGCCGCAGACCGACGACGAGCGGGTCTTGACCTCGCAGACGACGAGCACGTCGCCGTCGCGCAGGACCAGGTCGATCTCGCCGATGGGGCAGCGCCAGTTGCGGTCGAGCAGGACGAGGCCCTGCTCGACCAGGTGGCGGGCCGCGAGGCGCTCGCCGTACGCGCCGAGGGCCTGGCGGTGGGTGGTCGTCGGGGGCGGTGTGGTCACGCACCCCACCGTCGCGCGCGCCGCCGACGCCGGGCGGACGTGAGGAGGCGCGCTGTGGACCGAGCAGGTTCGGTCGGGGGCTGTGGACGGCAAGCGGGCCGCCTGGTCCAGCTCATGTGCCCGGTCCCGGCGGGGCTCCCGTCCTACGGCGTGGCCCCGACCGTTTCGACCCACGCAGCGCCCGATCGGCCGAAGGCAAAGAATTGTCCGTTTCGCGTTCGCGGCCCGCTGCGACGTCCTACTGTCGCTCACGCACAGTGGGGGGAACTGTGCGCGCGACCCCGGGTGGCCGCGGTCGACACGACGGGCGGAAGTGCGGATGAGCAGGTTCGGGAGATGATGCGACGAAACCGGCACCGAAGCGGTGGAGCTCGCGCTGACCAGCATGCCTGTGCGGTCACTGCGCGGGCCCGTTCGACGCGCCGTCGCAGAGACCAGCGCGGCGCCGCGGCGGTCGAGGCGGCGCTGCTGACCCCGCTTCTCATGCTCGTGCTGTTCGGGATCATCGAGATGTCGCTGTTCATGCGCGACGTCGTCTCGGTCTCGAGCTCGGTCCACGTCGGCACCCGGATGGCCTCGGTGGCCGCAGGAGCGGGCCCGGCGACCTGTACGCCGTCCCCCTGCACCCCGCCGACCGCGCCGGCTCTCGCTCAGCTGGCCGCCAACGCCATCCAGCAGGCAGGGTCCGCGATGCCTCAGGACCAGATCAACTGGATCGAGATCTACAACGCCAACACCTCGGGCTACCCGATGCCGGCCGGCAACAAGAGCGCCACCTGCTCCACCGACTGCGTGAAGTACGTCTGGAACGCCAGCAAGAACCAGTTCGTCTACTCGAGCGGGTCGTGGAGCTCGGCCTCGATCAACGCCTGCATCAACGACCCCAACCGGATGTCGGTGGGTGTGATCATGAATGCACGTCATCCCTGGATCACCGGACTGTTCGGTAACGGGGCGACGGTGCAGGAGCGGAGTGTCATGCAGTTCGAGCCTCTGACCAGCGAGTCGTGCAAGCCGGGGCTCCCGGGGTCGCACGCATGAGACAGCGCATCCGACTCCTGCGCAGGCGCAGCCGCGACCAGGGCGGCTACGTCGCCATCCTCGCTGCCGTCTTCACCGGCGCCCTGATGATGCCGCTGTGTGCCGTCTCCGTCGACGTCTCCGTCTGGTACGTCGAGGTGCAGCGCGTCCAGAACGCCGCCGACGCCGCCGCGACCGCCGGCGTCACGTACCTGCCCGACGACTTCGCCTCCGCGAAGGCCACCGCCATCACGGTCGCCGGGCGCAACGGCTACCCCAACTCCGGCACCTCGACGGTCTCGGTGTCCGTCGGCGAGAAGCCGACCCAGCTGGTCGTCACGATCTCCAGCACGATCAAGAACGCCTTCGGCTCCGCCGTCGGGATCGACAACGAGACCATCGTGCGCTCCGCGACCGCCGACTTCAACGGGCCGGCACCCATGGGAAGCCCGTGCAACACGTTCGGCAACGAACCGAACGGCGCCGGGAGCGGCTCGAACGACCCGGTGCGTGGACCCACCACCAGCGTCATCGTGGCTCCGCCCGGCGGCGCGTCGTGCACGTCGAACCCCCAGTTCTGGGGGGCGATCGCCGGTCCGGAGACACCGAAGAGCAACGGCGACGAGTACATGACGCGCACCTGCAGCGGCGGCACCGACGGCTGCACGGGATCGACCAACAACGAGTTCGACCCGAAGGGCTACTTCTACATCGTGCGGGTGGAAGCCGCCGCTGTGGGGACACCGGTCACCCTGCAGGTCTACGACCCCGCCTGGGTGGAGAACGGCGACAACTGCGAAAAGGGCCCCACGGTCTCGGCGAAGCCGAACAGCATCCCGCTGCGCAACAACATGAGCGCCGCCTACACGCCCACCGACGGCATCACCCGCTACGCGCTGACCGCCAACGGCTACTGCACCGGTGACGTGCTGAACGGCGGCACCACCCCGATCACCACGTCGTACGGACTGCGGCAGCCCACCGACACCTACGTGGCGAGCAACGGTGCTCCGATCCCCGGGTGCGAGAAGCAGTACGGCGGCATCTCGCAGTCCACGGAGAACAGCACCACGCCGGCGGCGGTGTCGACGGGCACGCTCGCGCAGTTCCTGGCCAAGACCTCGAACACGTCCCTGCCCGACACCACGAAGGCCAACCCCAAGTACAACGCCGAGCTGGCGAAGGTCTACCACCAGTGGGTGACGCTGTGCACCTTCACCCCCACGCAGGTGGGTGACTACTACCTGCAGATCCGCACCAACGTGAAGCTGGGTGGGACCTCCGACGGCGAGGGTGGTTACCAGGGCAACTCGAAGGTGTTCAGCCAGAGCGGCGACGACACGTCCGTCGGCGGCAGTGGCAACAACCGGTTCGCCCTGCGGCTCAAGGGGGCACAGGCCGGTGCCGTGTCCATCTCCGGCTACCAACACATGTCGATCTACGCCAACTACACCGGCGCGAACACGACGTTCAACATGGTGCGCGTCATCCCGGCTGCGGCGACCAAGACCCTCAAGATCGTCTTCTTCGACGTCGGTGACGCGTCGGCCGCCGGCACCATCAAGGTCCTGCCACCCTTGGACTCGAACCTCGGCGGCACGGTCACCAACTGCACGGGGTCCGGCGTGGCCAACGGATCGCTGTCGAACTGCCAGCTGTCCAACGTCAGCAGCGCCACCTACAACGGCAAGCAGCAGGTGATCAGGGTGCCGATCCCGAGCACCTACACCTGCAACTCCAGCCAGGCGGGCGGTTGCTGGTACCGCCTCCAGGTCAACTTCCCGAGTGGCCTCAACGACACGACGACGTGGAGCGCGAGCATCGACGGCGACCCGATCCGGCTGATCAAGTAGGAGGTCAGACCTTCGGGGGGTCGATGTCCTGGGGACTGAGCTCCTCGACGTTGACGTCCTTGAAGGTCAGCACCTTGACGTTCTTGGCGAAGCGCGCGGGACGGTACATGTCCCACACCCACGCGTCGGTCATGGAGACCTCGAAGAAGACGTCGCCGCTCTCGGTGCGCGCCTTCACGTCGACCTGGTTGCAGAGGTAGAAGCGGCGGTCGGTCTCGACGACGTACTTGAAGATGCCGACGACGTCGCGGTACTCCCGATACAGGGTGAGCTCCATCTCGGTCTCGTACTTCTCGAGATCCTCGGCGCTCATGCTGACTCCCCTCGTGGCCGGCTCGCTCCGACCCTAGTGCCGTCGACCAGGTCCTCGACCGTGGGCTCGCTGGTCTCCACAGGCTCGACCAACGCAGCGGGGTCGACCAACGCAGGTGAGCCCTCCGCCTCGGGAAGCGGCTCGAGGCCGGCGGCACGGCGTACGTTCACGAACCGCATCCGGTGCTCCGGGCACGGTCCGTGTGCCAGCAGCGCCGCGTTGTGCACGTCCGTCACGTAGCCCTTGTGGGTCTTGAAGTCGTACGCCGGGTGGTCGCGGTCGAGCTCGACCATGATCCGGTCGCGGGTCACCTTGGCGAGCACCGACGCCGCACTGATGCAGGCGGCCACCCGGTCGCCCTTCCAGACCGCGAGTCCCGGTCGCCCGAGCCCGTCGACCGGGAAGCCGTCGGTGAGGACGTACTGCGGCGCGACGTCGAGCAGCGCCACCGCCCGGCGCAGCGCCTCGATGTTCGCCACGTGCATCCCCAGGCGGTCGCACTCGTCGGATCCGATCACCACCACCGACCACGAGAGTGCACGCTGGAGGATCCGGGTGTAGCAGCGCTCGCGCGCCTTCTCGGTGAGCAGCTTGGAGTCGGCCAGGCCGGGGATCTCCCCCGCCTTGCCGGGCTTGAGGATCGCCGCGCCGGCGACCAGCGGCCCGGCGCACGCCCCGCGCCCGGCCTCGTCGACACCCGCCACCAGGTCCATGCCCACGCGGCGCAGCGCGCGCTCGTAGCCGTAGAGCCCGGCGTCGCGCCTGACGGTGGCTCCGTGCGGGAGCCGGGTCATGACCTGTTCAGGGCCGCGGTGAAGTCGGACGGGCGGTGCAGCACGTGGAAGCGGTCCTTGGGCCACAGCAGCACGAACACCTTGCCCACGACGTCGTCGACCGGGACGAAGGGATCCGGGGTGCAGTCCGTGGACGACCCCTTGGGCTGGCACAGGTGCATGCTCGAGTCGTCGGAGTTGTCGCGGTTGTCGCCCATCACGAACACCGAGCCCTTCGGCACGGGGCCGGCGGTCCAGTTGCACGTGGTGGTCATCGGGCCGTTGCACGCCATGCCCGGCGACTGCTTCACGTACCCCCCTTCGTCGAGGGGGTGCCCGTTGACCAGGATGCGGCCCTGCTTGTCACAGCAGTGGATGACGTCGCCCTCCACCCCGATCACCCGCTTCACCAGGTGGCCACCGGAGGGGTAGAGCCCGATCTTGGCCATCAGCTGACCGATCGGGTTGGACGGCCCCGCGTCCTCTTCCTCGCTCAACCAGCCGCCGGGGTCCTTGAACACCACCACGTCACCGCGCTGCGGCGTACCCCCGAACCAGTACGACATCTTCTCGACCAGGATCCGGTCGTTCTTGACCAGTCCCGGCTCCATCGACTCCGACGGGATGTAGAAGGCCTGGACGAAGAACGCCTTGATCACCACGGCGAGCACGATCGCGATCGTGAGCAGCAGCAGGGTCTCCTGCCACAGCGGCAGGTGCTTCTTCGGCTGCTCCGGGGAGTCCCGCTCAGGGTCGTGGACGGAGGTGGCCGCGCCGTCGTCGGTGCTGCTCATGCTGCCTCACCACGGAAGCCCGCGTGCGCCGACTGAGGTGGGGGGATGGTCACGTCGAGAGCCTAACCAGTGGGTGGAGATCAGGAGGCGGGGACGCCCGCGAAGTCCGCGGGCCGGTGCACCACGTGGAACCGGTTCGACGGCCAGAGCAGGACGGCCACCTTGCCGACCACGTCGGAGACCGGGACGTAGGGGCTGCCGCGACCGCAGAACGGCGCGCGTGGGTGGCAGAGGTGGTACGCCGAGTCGGCGGAGTCGCCGCGGTTGTCGCCCAACATGAACAGGTGTCCCGGCGGGACGGGTCCGGCCGTCCAGTCGCGGCCGCACTGGTCGACCTCGGGGCCCGCGCAGCGTGGCCCCTTGACGAGGTACGACGACTCGTCCAGCGGGTGCCCGTTGACGAGGAGCCGCCCTTGCTTGTCACAACAGTGGATGACGTCGCCCTCCACCCCGATCACCCGCTTCACCAGGTGGCCGCCGGCCGGGTACAGCCCGATCTTGACCATGGCCTTGCCGATCGGGTTGGACGGCCCCGCGTCCTCCTCCTCGCTCAACCAGCCGCCGGGGTCCTTGAACACCACCACGTCACCGCGCTGCGGCGTACCGCCGAACCAGTACGACGGCTTCTCGACCAGGATCCGGTCGTTGTTGACCAGCCCCGGCTCCATCGACTCCGACGGGACGTAGAACGCCTGGGCGAAGAACGTCTTGATCAGGACCGCCAGCCCGACGGCGACCACCAGCAGCAGGACGGTCTCCAGCCACAGGGGCAGGGCGTGCGTGCGCCGGCCGCTCGCGGGCGGCGTCTCGTCGGCGGTCAAGGAAGTGGTCGCGGGCCGCTCAGGCCTCGCGGCGCTCCTTGATCTTGGCAGCCTTGCCCCGCAGGTTGCGCAGGTAGTAGAGCTTCGCCCGGCGGACGTCACCACGGGTGACGATCTCGATCTCCTCGAAGATCGGCGAGTGGAGCGGGAAGGTGCGCTCGACACCCACGCCGAAGGAGACCTTGCGCACGGTGAAGGTACGGCCGATGCCCGAGCCCTGGACCCGGATCACCACGCCCTGGAAGATCTGGACGCGGGAACGGGTGCCCTCGGTGACCTTCACGTGGACCTTGACGGTGTCGCCGGCGCGGAACTCCGGGAGGTCGTCGCGCTTGGCCGCGTTGCCCAGCTCGGTGACGGCGCCGATGTTGTGGACGGTCATGTCTTCTCCTCGCGAGTGCCACAGGTCAACCGCGGAATCGGATGGTGCACGTGTCGGGTCGACCAGTCGTGGGTGCCGGCGGCGTCGTACTCCCCCTGTGGCAGGAGAACGTCGCAGACCCCGACCCGCCGTGGCGGGAGGTGGGTCCTTCGGCCGACTGGACCGAGGGTCGAGTCTGCCACAGGGGTGCCGGACGGTGGAAATCCAGACCGTCCGGGACCGCGGCCGTCCGCCCCGACGCTATCGTGAAGCGCCCCGGGCACCGTCCCGTCTCCCGCCCGTTCGGCGCGGCACCGTCCGCGTCGCACCCATCGGGCGTCCGACACCAGGAGACCCACGATGACCGCACCTCGTCCCTACCGCCTCGGACGCGCCGCGCCCGGCGTCCCGGTCCGCGACCTCGACGCCGCACTCGCGTTCTACGTCGGTGTGCTCGGCATGACCGAGACCTTCCGCAACGGCGACCCTGTCGGCTTCGTGATCCTCGAGCGCGACGACGCCGAGATCCACCTGACGCGCCAGCCGGCGCACCGCGCCACGACGGCGAACATCCTCCACCTGATGGTCGATGACGCGGCCGCCCTCCACGCGCACCTGCAGGAGCACGGCGTACGCATCGTGAAGGGGATCCGCGACGCCGACTACGGCATGCGGACGTTCGTGATGGCCGACCCCGACGGCAACCGGATCGACGTCGGCGAGGACCTCTGACTCAACGGCGTCGCGGCTTGGTCATGAGCACGGCACCCTCGGCGCCCGGGGCCGGCCCGCGCAGCCGATAGCCCGCCCGCTTGTACATCCGGATGTTGTCCACGCTTCCGGCACCGGTGAACAGCTGGTACGACGTGGTGTCGGGCGGCGCCGCCTGCTCGACCAGGTCGAGGAGGTAGCGCCCCAGCCCCCGTCCCTGGAGGTCGGGGGCGACCATCACCCGGCCGACGTCCCACACCTCGCCCTCCGCGCGGCCACGGCACGAACCGACCAGCCGGCCTCCGGCGCGCGCCACGATCGTCGTCCAGTCGTCGAGGCTGGCCACGAGGTCGTCGAGGCTCTCCTCGAGCGCGGGGATCGGGACGTCCGGGTTGGCCCACAGCTCCTGGAGCCAGCAGGCGCGAGTCAGGGTGAACAGCTCGCCCGCATCCGCCCGCGTGGCCGGCGCGAGGTCGAGGGTGAGGTCGCCGAGCCCGACCTGGGCCGCCGGGTGCGCGAGGTCGGGTCGGCGCGCGACGGTGCGTCGTACGGACTCGGACCGGCGCCAGGCGGAGATCGCCGCATGGTCGCCCGAGAGCAGCACGGGCGGCACCTCGCGGCCGCGCCAGGAGGCGGGCTTGGTGTAGACGGGGTACTCCAGCAGACCGTCCTCGTGCGACTCCTCGGTCAGCGACTCGGGGTTGCCCATGAAGCCCGGCAGGAGGCGCACGACCGCCTCCAGGATGGCGGCGGCCGCGACCTCACCGCCGTTGAGGACGTAGTCGCCGAGGGAGACCTCGCGCACGTCGTACGTCGCGGCCGCTTCGTCGAGGACCCGCTGGTCGATCCCCTCGTAGCGGCCGCAGGCCACGACGAGGTGGTCGTGCCCGGCCAGGTCGCGCGCCAGGCGCTGGGTGAACGGCACCCCGCTCGGGGTCGGCACCAGCAGGATCGGCTTCCCGGCCTCGTGGGTCGACCGTCCGTCGCGAGTCGAGCCTGTCGAGACCAGCTGATCGAGCGCCTCGCCCCACGGCTCGGGCTTCATGACCATCCCGGCACCCCCGCCGTACGGCGTGTCGTCGATGGTGCGGTGCCGGTCGTGGGTCCAGTCGCGGAGGTCGTGCACGGCGAGCTCGAGCAGGCCGGACGCGCGGGCCCTGCCCGTGAGCGACAGGTCGAAGGAGTCGAACCAGGCCGGGAAGATCGTGACGATGTCGACCTTCATCGGCCGTTCCTCACGTGTCGTCCTCGGGGAAGGGGGTGACCAGACCGGGTCGGTCGGCGATGACGACACGGCCGGCGGCCACGTCGACCTCGGGGACCAGCGCCGCGACGAACGGCACCAACGTGTCCCGACCGTCGGTCGTGCGGACCTGGAGGAGGTCCTGGGCGCCGTGCAGCACGGCGGTCACCTCGCCGAGCGCACGACCCTCGAGGTCCTCTGCGACGAGCCCGACCAGCTGGTGGTCGTAGAACTCATCGGGGTCCTCGGGCGACTCGTCGGCGGAGACGTCGGCATGGAGCAGCAGCCCGCGGGCGGCCTCGGCGGTCGTGCGGTCGGGCAGCTCCTCGAAGCGGACGAGGAGGGTGGACTGGTGCCAGCGGGTCCCGGCCACCGTGAGCTCGGCCCAGGGCGCACCAGCGCCGCTCGGACGCTCGGCGCGGACCGGCGTACCGACCACGAAGCGGCGGTCCGGCTCGTCGGTCCGGACCTCGACCGTCACCTCACCGCGGATCCCGTGGGGCTTACCGATCCGCCCGATCACGACCTCGATGGTGTCCACGCGGTCAGGTTAGTGGTGCCCCATCGGGGTCGTCCGCCTGAGGTTCACCTCTAGGTGATCGTGGGGCGGACGACCTACCCGGCCGACTCAGTCGTCCGCCTGAGGTTCACCTCTAGGTGATCGTGGGGCGGACGACCGGAAGGAGAGCGGACGGTACGGCGCGAGGGTGCCGCCCGGAGTCCGGGCGACACCCTCGAGTCGAGACAGATGGAGCGGTGGCTAGCGCACGCGGTCGACGTCGACGAAGTCGATGCGCGACCCGCCGCGACCGGCCAGGGCCGAGATCACGGTGCGGAAGGCGGTGGCGGTGCGGCCGCCGCGCCCGATCACCTTGCCGAGGTCGTCGGGATGCACCCGGACCTCGAGGAGCGGGCCCCGACGGGTCTGCTTGTCACGGACGGTGACGTCGTCGGGGTGGTCGACCACCCCGCGCACCAAGTGCTCGAGCGCCTCGGCCAGCACCGCGTCAGGCCTCGTCGCTCTTGGCGTCGGCGTCGGTCTCGAGCGGTCTCCGCGGTCTCGGCCGCGTCAGCGGCGCCCTCCGGGGTCTCGTCGGCGGGGACCGGAGCGGCCTCCTCGGCAACGGGCGCCTCGGCGGCGGCCTCCTCGGCCTTGGCCTCGTCGGCCGGCTTCTCGGCCTTGGCCTCGTCGGCCGGCTTCTCGGCCTTCTCGGCGGACTTCTTGCTCGCCTTGCGGGTCACCGCCTCGGCCTTCGGCTCGCTGGCGGCGTCCTTGAGGGCCTCGTTGAAGATCTCGAGCTTGTCGCGCTTGGGCTCGGCCACCTTGAGGGTGCCCTCGATGCCCCCGACGCCCTTGAACTTCTGCCAGTCGCCGGTGATCTTGAGCAGCTTGGCGACGGCGTCGGACGGCTGCGCGCCCACGCCCAGCCAGTACTGCGCCCGGTCGGAGACGACCGAGATGTACGACGGGTCCTCCTTGGGGTGGTACTTGCCGATCTCCTCGAGCACTCGACCATCGCGCTTCTTGCGCGCGTCGACGACGACGATGCGGTACATCGGCACCCGGACCTTGCCCAGGCGCTTGAGACGAATCTTGACGGCCACGGTTGTGGGGTCTCCTCGAAAGCTTGTCAGTGGGTGAGGGTCGCGCACCTTGTGGGGACACGGGCGTTCGCCTCGGTGGGCTGCGGTGCGCACGGATGAGAGGGTCCGAAGGCCCGCAGACTCAGCGCGTCATTGTGCCAGAACTCAGCGGGTGCGGCAGAAATCGGCCGCCGCACCCGCCCTGGGCGCGTCGTCCCGGCGCGCCTCCGTATCAGGGCGCGGGCACCCGACCTCCTCAACGGGCAACGCGTCCGGGCGCGCCCGTCCGCAGGAGGACCCATGACCAGCACGCTCGACGACCGGTCGACACTCGACCTCGCGACCCCCGCGACGCCCGCGACCGCGGTGACGCCTCGCCTGGAGCTGAGCGTCGCCCGTGCGCTCGAGGGGTACGACGCGCTGGCCGGCGTGCTGCCCGGCACCGCCGTGCACTACGCGGTGAAGGCCAACCCGCATCCGGTGCTGCTCCGGGCTCTCGCCCGGGCGGGAGCCCGCTTCGACGTCGCCAGCCGGGCCGAGACGGACCTGTGCCTGTCCGCGGGCGCGGCACCCGAGGACCTCGTCTTCTCCAACCCGGTCAAGCGTCGCGCCGACGTCGAGTCCGCGGCCCGCTCGGGGGTCCGGCTCTTCGTCGTGGACTCGCCGGAGGAGACGTGGAAGGTGGCCGAGGCGGCACCGGGTGCCCGCGTGATCTGCCGTCTGGTGACCTCCGGCAAGGGCTCCGACTGGCCGCTGTCGCGGAAGTTCGGCTGCTCGAGCGGCGAGGCCGTCACCGTCCTGCGGCTCGCCGCCTCGCTCGGACTCGAGCCGGCCGGCGTCAGCTTCCACGTCGGATCGCAGCAGCACGACCCGCTGGCATGGCGGGCCCCTATCGACGCCGCGGCGCGGATCTTCCAGACACTGCGCACCGACGGTCTCCACCCCCACCTCGTCGACCTCGGCGGCGGCTTCCCTGCCGCGCACGAGGGCGTCGCCCCTCCCCTGCACTGCTACGCGACGGCGATCCACTCGTTCCTGGGACACGCGTTCGGGGCCGACCGGCCCGACACGCTGATCGAGCCCGGGCGCGCGGTGGCCGGTGACGCCGGCACCCTCGTCACCCGCGTGATCGCCGTGCTCCGCCGCGGCGACGCTCGCTGGGTCTACCTCGACTGCGGCGTCTTCAGCGGCCTGGTCGAGACGCTCGGCGAGGCCATCCGCTACCGCCTGCACGTGCCCGGGCTGGAGGGGCCGACCGGGCCGTGCGTGGTGGCGGGGCCGACCTGCGACAGCACCGACGTCATGTACGAGCGCACCCCGGTGCGATTGCCCCTCGCCCTCGCCGAGGGCGACGAGGTGCACCTGCAGTCCGCCGGCGCCTACACGTCCTGCTACTCCACCGTCGGTTTCAACGGTTTCGACCCGCTCCCGACCGTCCTGGTGTGACATGCGACCGCCGGTGAACCGACTGCTCGGCAGCCATGCGCTGGCCGCGGTCGCCATGTCGCTGCCGTGGCCCTGGCTGTTGGTGCTCGTCTGGGACGAGACCCACAGCCCAGCGCTGCTCGGCCTGACCGCCGCCGCGCGGATGCTGCCGTACGTCGTCTGCTCGTGGTGGGCCGCCCGGGTCGGCGACCGCCATCCGCGCGACCGGGTGGTCCGAGCCACGGTCGTCGGACGGCTGGTCCTCCTGGCGGGGGTGCCGGCCGCGGTCGCGGCCCACGAGGTCGCGGTGGCGGTCGTCCTGGCCGCCCTGGCGGTCGCGGTCGCGACACCGGCCTACCCGGCACTCGCGGCGGCGATGCCCGAGGCCGCCGGAGCGGACTCCGACCGTGCCACGGATCTCCTGGTGACGATCGAGGTCGCGTCCTTCGTGGTCGGCCCGGCCTTCGGTGGCGTACTCCTGGCCGTCCCGGCGCTGATCGCCCCGCTCGCGCTCGCGGGGACGAGTGCGGCCCTTCTCCTGCTGGCGGGGGTGCGGCTGGCGGCGCCGCGGGAGCGCCGTGGGTCCGACCGGCCGGGCGGCACCTGGGCCACCGTCCGTGCGTCATCCTCGGTGCGGCGGTCGCTCGTCCTCATGTCGTCGCTCAACCTGGTGCTCGCCGCCGCCGGGGTCACCCTGGTGCTCACGGCCCGCGGCTCATGGACCGGCTGGTGGACGCCCGACACGGCGTACGGCGTGGCCAGCGGCGCACTCGGGTTCGGCGCCCTGGCAGCGCCGTCGTTGTCCCGGTGCGGCTCCACCGGGTGGAGCCGGGTGCGGGCCGGGGTCCTGCTGCTCAGCGGCTCGCTGGCCGCGGTCGCCCTCTCGCCGACCGTGCTGTGGGCCCTGCTCCCGCTCGTCCTCGCCGGAGCAGCGGCCGTGCATGCCGAGAGTGCCGCGACCGGCATCGTCCAGCACGAGGCCGACGACGACGTGCGCGCCTCGCTGTTCGGCCTCGCCGACGCCTGCATGGTCGGCGCAGCGATGCTCGGTGCCCTGGTCGCCCCGGTCCTGGCAGACATGGTCGGCCCGGCCCTCATGCTGGGCGCACTCGCCCTGCTGGCCCTCAGCACGATCGCGGTGACCGCGCGCCCGAGGGAGTCGTTCGCCGTGGTCGCTCAGCTGCGACCCACCACGACCGTCCCTCCGATCTCGTCGTCGCTCTCCACGACCACCGCGAAGCCTGCCGACGCGAAGAGCCCGGACGTCCGCTCCGCCTGATCGCGACCGGTCTCGACCAGGAGCCGACCGCCGGGTGCCAGCCAGGTCGGCGCCTCGGCCACGACGCGTCGCTGCACGACGAGGCCGTCCGGCCCCCCGTCGAGCGCCAGCCGGTGCTCGTGGTCCCGCGCCTCCCGGGGCATCGTCGCGATCCGGTCGTGGGGCACGTAGGGGGCGTTCGCGACGAGGAGGTCCACCCGACCGCGCAGGTCGTCGGGCAGGGCGGCGTAGAGGTCGCCTGCGAACACCCGGTCGGGCGACAGGTTGCGGCGGGCGCTGGTCACGGCGACGGGGTCGGAGTCGGCGGCGTACACCTCCGCGTCGGGCCACCGAGCGGCCAGAGCCGCGGCCAGCGCGCCGCTGCCGCAGCAGAGATCGACCACGACCGCGGCCGGCTCGCGCGCGGCGACCTCGACCAGGAGCTCACTGCGCCGCCGCGGCACGAACACGCCGGGCTCCACAGCGACCCGGAGACCCGCGAACGACGCCCAGCCGACGACGTACTCGAGGGGCTCGCCGGACATCCGCCGGGCCGCCCACGTCATCAGTTCCGCGGGCGACGATGCCTCGTCGAGCAGCAAGCGCGCCTCGTCCTCGGCGTACACGCACCCCGCGGAGCGCAGCGCTGCGACGAGCTGGGGCTCGTTCACCTCACCAGCCCGCGCAGCACGACGGCGGACGGCTCCGTCAGCACGGACAGGTCGTGTCGGGGATCGCGGGGGTACACCACGAAGTCGGCGGGGGCCCCCTCGTCGAGCTCGGCGTTCCAGCCCAGCCAGGCCCGGGCCCGCCAGCTCGCGGCGCCCAGGGCGTAGTCGACCGGCATGCCGTACGCCGCCAGCTCGAACACCTCGTCGGCGATGCCGCCGTGGGGCAGCACCCCTCCGGCGTCGGTGCCGGCGAAGATCGCGACCCCCGCCTCGTAGGCCGCCATGATCGTGTCGCGGCGACGGAGATGCAGGTCGAGCATGTGGTCGGCGTAGGCGGGGAACTTGTCGCGCCCGGCCTCGGCGTACGACGGGAAGTTGTCGAGCTGGACCGCAGTCGGCACCAGGGCGACGCCTCGGGCAGCCATCGTGTCGACCAGGTCGGTGGTCAGCCCGGTGCCGTGCTCGATGCAGTCGATGCCGGACTCGATCAGGGCCGGGAGCACCGTCTCGCCGAAGCAGTGGGCCGTGACGCGCGCCCCGTGCTCGTGGGCGACCGCGATCGCAGCGGCGAACGCCTCGTCGGGGAAGGACGGCGCCAGGTCACCGGTCTCCCGGGAGATCCAGTCGCCGACGAGCTTGACCCAGCCGTCGCCGGCCTGCGCCTCCTGGGCGACGTAGTCGACCAGGTCGGCGGGCTCGACCTCGTGGGCGTAGTCGCGGATGTATCGGCGCGTCCGCGCGATGTGGCGGCCACACCGGATCAGCCGCGGCAGGTCGTCACGGTCGTGCACCCAGCGGGTGTCGGCCGGCGACCCGCAGTCGCGCAGCAGGAGCGCACCGGCATCACGATCGGCGACCGCCTGCTCCTCCGTCGTGGCCTGGTCGACGGCGCCGTGCGCGTCGAGGCCGAGATGGCAGTGAGCGTCGACCAGGCCGGGCAGGATCCAGCCCTCGGCCGCGGTCTCGGCGCCGGGCTGCGGCTCGAGGGTGATCCGTCCGTCGACGACGTAGAGGTCGCGGGGCTCGGCGTCCGGCAGCACGGGGCCGCGGAATCGGAGCGTGGGCATGGACCGGACGCTACCGGCTCACCCGTCGTACCCGAGTGCAGGCTGGCGGGCGCTGTGGAGAGTCTTCGTCGTCAGGAGCGGGCGGCTAAGGTGCGCCACTGTGAGCACGACCAGTACGCGGCCGGCGAGCCGCACCCGGCGCAACGTCACGCAGTTCGTGAGGTTCGCCCTGGTCGGAGCCTCCGGGGTGGTGGTCAACCTGCTGGCGCTGGTCGTGGTCAAGCGGCTGGGGCCGGGTCCGGAGGTGGCGCTGTTCGCTCTGCGGCCCACCGAGTTCCACGTGCGGTGGTACCACCTCTACTCCACGATCGCCTTCCTGGTCGCCAACCTGTGGAACTTCCAGCTCAACCGTTCGTGGACGTTCCGCAGCAGCCGACACTCGGCCTGGTGGCGCGAGTACTGGCCGTTCCTGGCCGTCGGCCTGCTCGGCCAGGTGGTCGGCCTCGTGCTCCTGACTCTGCTGATGCACCACGGCTCACCGATCTCGCTGCCCACCGACCCGTTGGACGACACGACCGGGCTGCGGACCCGCCTCTACTGGGCTCAGCTGATCGTGATCGTGGTGGTGACCCCGCTGTCGTTCGTGCTCAACAAGGTCTGGACCTTCGCGGCCGTGCGCACCCGCCACCTCGACGCGGTGCCGCCGCACCCGATGGCCGAGCAGGAGCTGCAGCACCTCGCCGCGGACGAGTCCGACCCGGCCTGAGCGGTTCGCCCTCTGCCCCACCGTGCTCGGCTTCATCATGTGAGGTGGCCGAACCCGCACTTCTCATGGTGAGCTCGCCGTGAGAAGTGCGGGTTCGCCTGCTTCACGTGGTGAAACCCAGGACGTCCGCGCCTATCGCGTCCGCAGGCCGAAGCCGAACGGGTACAGCGGGTCGTACTGCCTGTCCCCGATGTTGATCGGCTCCTGCGAGACCGTCCGCGGCCAGGTCACCGGCAGCTTGCCGGTGTAGCGGTGGTTGCCGAACAGGTCGTCGGCGACGCCCTCCCCGTCACTGCCAGGCAGCCAGGCTGCGACCAGCGCGTCGATGTTCGTGAGCATGGCGGGCGGGATGATCATCGGCCGGCCGGAGACGACCACCACGACACACTTCGCCGCCGCGGCGCAGACGGTGTTCACCGCCGCGGTGTCCGCGTCGGACAGCCGCATGGTCTGGGGCGGGCGCGGGACGTTGTGGTCACCGGGGTCGTAGGCCCACTGCGGGCCGCCCACGTCGCCGTACCCCTCGGCGTACGGCGTCTCGCCGACCACGACGATGCCGACCGCTCTCGACGGCACGGGTGCCGACGCGTCCTGGCTGAAGGTGACGTCGTCGTGCTGGGCCTCGATGCCGTCGAGGATGGTCTGCCCGGGGATGACGTTCGTCGAGCCGCCCTGCCAGGTCAACGTCCAACCACCGGCCTGGTTGCCGATGTTGTCGGCGTTGCTGCCGGCGACGTAGACCGGCCTCGACCCGCGGATCGGCAGCGTCGCCCGGTCGTTCTTCAGCAGTACCTGCGACTCCGCCACGGCCCGTCGCGCCACTGCGTGGTGGGCACTGTCGCCGATCTGGGAGAGGTGCGTGCGGTCGGTGTAGGGGTGCTCGAACAGTCCGAGCTTGAACTTCTCGGTCAGGATCCGCGAGACCGCGTCGTCGATCCGTGCCATCGGGACGTCGCCGTTCTGCACCTCGCCGGTGAGGGTCGACTCGAAGTTCTCGAAGTCGTACGGCTCCATGAACATGTCGATGCCGGCATTCACGCCCGCGGCGACCTGCTGGGCGTAGGTGTAGCTCTCCGGGTGGATGTGGTGGATGCCCTCGTAGTCGGAGATCACGAGGCCCTTGAAGTGCTGCTGGTCCTTCAGCCACCCGTTGATGAGGTCGCCGTTGCCGTGCATGTTGATCCGGTTGCCGAGGCCGTCCTCGGTCCAGTCGACGTCGGAGTAGGACGGCATCACCGAGCCGACGTGGTGCTTCTTCACTGCCGGCACGTACGGCGCGAGCGCCAGCCTGCGGAACGTCGCGTGGTTGACCTGGTCGACACCCTGGTCGATCGGGTAGTTGCCGGTCGACTGCTTGTTGGACCCGGTGCCGTACGTGGTGAGGCCGTCGCCGGCGAAGTGCTTGGCGGTGGCGAGCACCCGGTCGTTGTCGGAGAGGTGGCCGGGCTTGCCCTGGAGTCCGTCGATGGCGGTCTCCATCCTCTTCACGAGCGCCGGGGTCTCGCCGAACGACTCGTAGGTGCGGCCCCACCGGTCGTCACGCGCCACGCAGACGCAGGGAGCGAAGGCCCACTGGGGTCCGCTCGACCGCGTCTCGGAGGCGGCGATGTGCTCGACGTCGCGGACCAGTGCCGGGTCGCGCGTGGCGCCGAGCCCGATGTTGTGGGGGAAGACCGTCGCGCCGTACATGTTGCCGTCGCCGTGGACGGTGTCGACGCCGTAGAGGATCGGGATGGCGAGGCGGGTGTCGAGCGCGGCACCTTGGTAGCGGTCGACCATGTCGGCCCAGGCCGTCGGGGTGTTGGGGGTGGGCACCGACCCGCCTCCCGACAGCACGCTCCCGAGACCGTCGGTGGTGATCTTGGTGGGGTCGGCGTCGATGCCGCCGCGCTCGGCCTGGGTCATCTGGCCGATCTTCTCCGCGAGCGTCATCCGCGCGAGGAGGTCGGCGACCCGCCGGCGGACCGGTAGCGAGGGGTCCTGGTAGGGCAACGCGCGGGCCGACGTGTGAGCGCCGGTCCGGGCGGTGGCGGAGGCACCGGGTGCCTGCCAGGCGGTGAGCGTGACGGCCAGCGCGGCCGCGGCGCCCAGAGCGACGGCCGAGCGCCGTCGACGAAGCAGTGAGGACATGTCGAACTCCCGAGAGATGTGACGGTGGTCACGCAACGAGTACCCAGCCTGCACCCGGATGCTCCGGGTCACCCGGAGGAATTCTCGCCTGATTAGTACGGAACCGGGAGGAACGCCCCTAGGCTGCAGGCGTGCCCGGACACTCCCTCGCGCAGCTGCGCACGTCCAACCTGCGCGCCGTCACCGCCCTCCTCGGCTCCGGGGGTCCGCAGAGCCGGGCCGACCTCGCTCGCGGGTCCGGGCTCTCGCGGACCACGGTCTCGAGCCTGGTCAGCGAGCTCCTCGAGGCGGGCCTGGTGGTCGAGACGGAGGACCGCGGGACGCCGTACAAGGGCGGGAGCGGTCGCCCACCGCTCCTGGTGGCACTGGCCCTGCGACCCGGCGGGGTCGCGGGTGTGGACATCGGCCACGGACACATCCGGGTCGCGGTCTCCGACCGCAGCGCCAAGATCCTGGCCGAGGTCGAGCGGATCACCGACGCCGACCCTCACGGCTCCGCGACGCTCGACATCGCTGCCGACCTCGTGCGCCGGGCCGCCGCCGAGGCCGGGACCCCCGTGGCCGACCTGCTCACGGTCGGCCTCTGCGTCCCGGCCCCCATCGACCGACGGTCCGCGCGCGTGGATCAGGCGGTCCTGCCCGGCTGGCACGAGCTCGCGCCCGCTGACGAGCTGGGCCGGCGGCTGGCGCTGCCGGTGGTCGTCGACAACGACGCCAACTGCGGTGCCATGGCCGAGCACCAGCACGGAGCCGGGCGCGGCGCGGCCGACCTGCTGTACGTGAAGCTCGCCAGCGGCGTGGGCGCAGGTCTGGTCCTGGGCGGACGACTCCACCGCGGCGTCGCCGGGATGGCCGGCGAGGTCGGGCACGTGCTCGCGCGCGAGGACGGCACGGTCTGCCGGTGCGGGAGCCGGGGCTGCCTCGAGACCGAGGTGTCGACCCAGCGGCTGCTCGACCTGCTGCGGCCGGTGTACTCCGAGGAGCTCGACCTCGCCGGCCTGCTCGACCTGGACGCGCACGGCGAGACCGCCGTACGACGCGTGCTCGCCGACGCCGGACACACCGTCGGCCGAGTCATGGCCGGGCTCTGCACGACCCTGAACCCCTCGATGATCGTCGTCGGCGGCTCGCTCGGGACCTCGCCCACCTTGGTGCGGGCCATCCGGGCCGGCGTCGACCGCTACGCCCACCCGGAGGCCGCGGCGTCGGTCGAGGTCGTCCCGGGCCACTTCGGCGGGCGCGCCGAGATCATGGGGTCGCTCGCCCTGGCGATCAGCCGGGCCGCCGACCTCGCCTGAGCTCTGATTCCTGGGTCGTCCGCCTCACGACCACTTCTAGCAGCACGTCAGGCGGACGACTGCACCAGCCGTGTCGGTCGTCCGCCTCACGACCACTTCTAGCAGCACGTCAGGCGGACGACCCGGGAATCAGGCGGCGGCGCGGAGGGCGACGCTCGCCCAGGTGCGCCACGGTCGCCAGGCCTCGGCCACCGCCGCGAAGTCGAGCGGACCGAGGGCGTCGCGGCCGAGCCGGGCCGCCGTCGCGGCCATCACCCGCGGCTCGGTCGTCGGCAGTACGTCGGTGTGCCCCAGCGCCCGCACCGTGACCAGCTCGGCGTAGAACGGACCGATCCCCTCGAAGCCGCGCAGCTCGGCGGCCACCTCGGCCACGTCGCGCATCCGGAGCGACTCCGTGTCGAGCCGACCCTCGAGGGCGGCGGCTGCGATCGCGTGCATGCGGCGCAGCTTCACGTCGGGGACACCCGGGAAGCTCCGCACGGCGAGGAGCTGCGCAGGCGTCGGCAGTGCGGCCAGCTGCTCCCCGACCACGTCGAGGACGCGCCCGTGGCTCCGGGCCAGCCGGTCCCGGACCTCGCGCATCTGGGTCGCGGGCCGGCGGGCGGACAGCACCGCCCAGACCAGTGCCTCGTAGGCGGAGTGGAACAACGGCGGGCGCAGCCCCGGCCGGGCGTCGTACGCCGCGCGGAGCAGCGGGTCGCGGTCGACCATCCGGTCGTAGCCGGTCGCATCCTCGTCCAGCGAGAGCACCCGCGCTGCCTGCGCCGCGGCCCGCTCGGGGTCGACGTCACCGACCACGCTGAACCGGGCCAGGTCGGGTGCGGGCTGGGTCACCGCGACGCCCGCTTGCTCGACGTACCCGTCGAGGACGAACGCGAGTCGCAGCGTGTCGCCCGCCATCGCCGGACGCGGCCCGAAGCCGAAGTCGATCGAGCGGGCCAGGTCGAAACGGCCGCGGACGGGCCAGTCGACCTCGGTGGCGGAGGCGGCACGGAGGGTCGTCGTCATGCCTCGACGCTAGGGGCACCCGCGGACAGGATCTGTCCGCTATCGAGCGGCGTCAGGCGAGCCGATCGAGGAGCCACGACGGCCCGACCGCGGGGCCGGCCTTGGCGACGCGGGCCGCCAGCAGTCGATCGGCGGTCACGACGGTGACCGGTCGGCCGGCGTCGGCGGCTCGGTGTGCCTGCCGCACGATCTCGCTGTCGCCGTCCTTCGGAGCGTGTACGACGGTGACGTGCCCGTCGCGCCCCGTCGGGACGCCCGCCTTGGCCTCACCCTCCAACACCAGCACGATGTCGCCGTCGACGTCGGCGGTCATCAGCTGCTCGTGGAGGCGGCGGGCCGCGCCGGCCCGGTCCTTCCACCAGCCGTCGGGCCGCGCGCCCACGACGTTCGCGCCGTCGACGACCACGACCGGCGCGGACGAGGTCACTTGAGGAACTTGGAGAAGTCCTTCGGCAGGTCGAGCGCCGCCGCGGCCTTCTCGTAGTCGATCTCCTCGCCGTCGGGGTTGCCGAACGGGTTGGCGGCCGGCTTCGCCTCGGCCTCCTTGGCCTGCTGGGCGGCCTTGGCGGGGTTGCCACTGACGCGGCGTCCCTTGCCCGGCTTGTTCTTGGCGGCCTGCTTGGCCCGCCCGCGCTTGCCGCCGGAGGACGTGCCGGGCATCCCGGGCAGGCCCGGCACGGACCCGCCCTTGGCGAACGACATCATCATCTTGCGGGCCTCGAAGAACCGGTCGACGAGGCTGTTCACGTCGGAGACCTGACGACCGGAGCCCTTGGCGATGCGCGCGCGCCGCGAGCCGTCGATGATCTTGGGGTTGGCCCGTTCGGCGGGGGTCATCGACTGGATGATCGCCTGGATCCGGTCGATCTCGCGCTCGTCGAAGTTGTCCAGCTGGTCGCGGAACTGCCCCATCCCGGGGAGCATCCCCATGATCTTCGACATCGACCCGAGCTTGCGCACCTGCTGCATCTGCTCGAGGAAGTCGTCGAGGGTGAACTCCCCGCCCTGGCCGGTGAGCTTGTTGGCGGCCTTGAGCGCCTGCTCCTGGTCGAAGGTCTTCTCGGCCTGCTCGATCAGGGTCATCACGTCGCCCATGTCGAGGATCCGCGACGCCATCCGGTCCGGGTGGAAGACGTCGAAGTCGGTGAGCTTCTCACCGGCGGAGGCGAACATCACCGGCTTGCCGGTCACACCCCGGATCGAGAGCGCCGCACCACCGCGGGCGTCGCCGTCGAGCTTGGTGAGCACCACACCGTCGTACCCGACGCCCTCGAGGAAGGCCTGCGCCGTGGTGACGGCGTCCTGGCCGATCATCGCGTCGACGACGTAGAGGATCTCGTCGGGGCTGACCGCGTCGCGGATGTCGGCGGCCTGCTGCATCATCTCGGCGTCGACTCCGAGGCGACCGGCGGTGTCGACGATGACGACGTCATAGAGCTTGCGGCGGGCTTCGTCGATCGAGTCGCGGGCGACGCGCACCGGGTCGCCCACGCCGTTGCCGGGCTCCGGCGCGAACACCGGTACGCCGGCACGCTCGCCGTTGACCTGAAGCTGGTTGACGGCGTTCGGGCGCTGGAGGTCGGCCGCGACCAGCATCGGCTGCTTGTCCTGCTCCTTGAGCCAGAGCGCGAGCTTGGCGGCGAGGGTGGTCTTGCCGGCGCCCTGGAGGCCGGCCAGCATGATCACGGTCGGGGCCGTCTTGGCGTACCGCAGCCGGCGGGTCTCGCCGCCGAGGATCTCGACGAGCTCGTCGTTGACGATCTTGACGACCTGCTGGGCCGGGTTCAGCGCCTGGCTGACCTCCTCGCCGCGAGCGCGCTCCTTGACCGCGTCGACGAACTCGCGGACCACCGGGAGTGCGACGTCGGCCTCGAGCAGGGCGATACGGATCTCACGCGCGGTCGCGTCGATGTCCGCCTCGGAGAGGCGGCCCTTGCCGCGGAGGTTCTTGAAGGTCTCGGCGAGGCGGTCGGAGAGCGTGGCGAACAAGTCAGTCCTCGAAGCAGGTGGGGTCGTGCGGGGCTCCAGCCTAACCGGCGGTCCGGCGCCCACCCGACTCCCCGCCGAACTCCCACGGAAGGCGCGGAGGGGATAGTCCCCGACGATTTGGTTGCGGTTTCGGCCGGGTTCACGACCGAAACGTCGGGGACTATCCCGAGAGGGCGTCCCGTACGGCGTGCGCGGCCTCGGCCGCACGGGTGTCGGGGAGCACGCCGGCGTGAGCCTCCTGCACGTAGAAGACGTCGACCGCCTGCGGCCCCAGGGTGTCGACGTGGGCGGAGCGCACGGTCAGGTCGAGCCTGGCCAGGGCTGCGCAGACCAGGTAGACGACACCGGGCCGGTCGGCGGTGCGGACCTCGAGGACCGTCGCCCGCGCCGACGCCTCGGGCCGTACGACGACCGAGGGGGCGATCCGGGCGGGGTCGCCCTTGAGCCGGGTCGCAGGGTCCACGCGCCCCGCGACGATCGCGTCGTACCGCTGGCGCAACACCTTCTCGTCGAGGTGCTCCTCGGCGACCTCCCAGACCGAGACCCCGACGTCGTCTTGCGCCCAGGCCCGCGCCGACCGCACCGAGGCGCGTTGCATGGCGAACAGCGCGGCGGCGTCGGCGAGCAGACCCACCCGGTCGGGAGCCAGCACGGTCACCCGCGCTCCCCCGGCACCGGGCTCGACACCGATCGAGACGGCGCCTCGCCGCACCTCCTTCGGTACGGCGACCGCCCCGGGGCTGTCGGGGACGCTCGACGGCTCACCGAGCACCGCCCCGGTCCGGCTCGCGACCTCACGGATCAGCCCTGCTCTCCACGTCGACCAGGCCTTGGGCGAGGTGGCCCGGGCGTCGGCCTCGGTCAGGGTCAGCAGCAGGGAGAGGGCCTCGGCGCTGCCCAGCCGGTCGGCGACGGTCCGTGCGGTCACGGGATCCTCGGGGTCCCGCGTGGTCGCGGTCTCGGCGAGCAGCAGGTGCTGCCGGACGAGCAGTCCGACCAGCGCCACCGCCGACTCGTCGAACCCCATCCGCGTGGCGATCTCCCGGGCCAACGGCTCGCCCGCGATGCTGTGCTCGGTCAGGCCGCCCTTGCCGATGTCGTGCAGCAGGGCCGAGATCAGCAGCACGTCGGGCCGCGACACCTGACGGATCAGCGCAGCCGCTTCCATGCAGGTCTCGACCACGTGGCGATCCACGGTGAACCGGTGGATCGCGGAGGCGTGCGGCAGGAGCCGGATCCGCTCCCACTCCGGGAGGACGGCGTCGAGCGCGCCCGTCTCCTCGAGGGTCTCCCACACCGGCAGCAGTCCCGGACCGGCCGCGAGCAACCGCACCAACGCCTGGCGTGCCCCGGCCGGCCACGGGCACGGCAGGGCCGGGCACTCCGCGACGAGCCGGGTGGCGGTGGCCGGGGCGAGCTCGACGTCGCGCTCGGCCGCGACCGCGGCGGCTCGCAGGAGCAGAGTCGGGTCCGACGCCGGCCGCGCGTCCGGGGTGAGCACCACCTCCCCACCGGCGAGTGCCACACCGGGCTCGATCCGCTGGAGGTCCGGCCGGCGCACGGCGCCACCACGAGCCGGCCCGGCGAGTACGCCGTCCACGCGCCGCCACGTGAGCCGCGAGAGGTGGGAGATCCGCCGGCCGAGCTCTCGCACGTGCCGCTGCGCAGCGGCCTCGTCGGCCAGGTCGAGCCGCGCGGCGAGCTCGCCCCACAGCTCCGGCGCCACCCGGTCGGTGGCGCGGCCCGCGGCGTCGTGCAAGGCATCCCGGACGTCGAGCAGCGCCAGCCGCGAGCGCTCGAGGTCGGCGTGGGGCACGTCGACGAGCCAGGTCGCGACCAGCGACTTCAGCACCGTGGCGTCGCGCAGCCCGCCCTCGGACTCCTTGAGGTCGGGCACCGACAGGTGCGACAGCTCGCCCATCAGGTCGTGCCGCCTGGCCACGAGTGCGCGCAGCCCGGGCAGCCGGTCGCGCGCAGTCCGCCGCCAGTGGGCCAGCACCGACGACCGCAGCCGCAGCGTCAGGTTCGGGTCCCCCGCGAGGTGACGCAGGTCGAGCAGGCCGAGCGCCACGCGCAGGTCCGCGTCGGCCTGGCCCAGCATGTCGGGCGCGCTGCGGACCGAGTGGTCGAGCTTCGCGCCGGAGTCCCAGATCGGGTACCAGACCTTCTCCCCCGCCGCACCGAGGTCGACCTCCGGCTCGTGCACCAGCACCACGTCGAGGTCGGAGTACGGCGCGAGCTCGCGCCGGCCGTACCCGCCCACGGCCACCAGGGCACACCCGCTCTCGGGTGCGCCTGATCCGGCGTACGCCGACACGCACAGCGCATCGGCCGCCTCGGTGCGCTGCTGGCGGTCCATCTGGCTTCCCGTTCCTCGGGTACGACGGACCCCGCCGGTCGCTGCGACCGGCGGGGCCTCCTCGTCGTACGTCAGATCGCCGCTGCGTCGCGGTCGCCGGTGCGGACCCGGACCACCGTCTCGACCGGGCTGACCCACACCTTCCCGTCACCGATCCGACCGGTCTGCGCGGTCTTCTGGATGATGCCGAGGATGTCCTCGGAGTCACCGTCGTCCGCGACGATCTCGATCCGGATCTTGGGCACGAGCGCGATGTCGTACTCGGCGCCGCGGTAGACCTCGGTGTGACCCTTCTGCCGGCCGTAGCCGCTGACCTCCGAGACGGTCATCCCGGTGACCCCGAAGGTCTCGAGGGCCTCCCGGACCTCTTCCCACTTGTGCGGCTTGATCACTGCGGTGATGAGCTTCATGCCAGGGCTCCTTCCGTGGACTCGCTCTTGGCTGGTGCTGCCGTGACGGGCCCGGTACCACCGAGTACACCACCGGAACGGCCGTCGAGGTCGTACGCCGACTCGCCGTGCTCGGCGAAGTCGATGCCGTCGACCTCGTCGTCCCCGCTGATCCGCCAGCCGATGGTGTGCTTGATGGCGAGTGCGATGAGAGTGGTGAAGACACCGGTCCAGACCACCGTGAACATCACGCCGAGGAACTGGTGCCACAGCAGCGTGGCGTTGCCGCCGTAGAAGAGCCCGTTCATGTCACCGAAGAGCCCGTCGACGCCCTGAGGCGACGTGTTGGTCCCGACGAAGCCGATCAGGAGACAGCCGACGACGCCGCCGACGAGGTGGACGCCGACGACGTCCAACGAGTCGTCGAGGCCGAACTTGAACTTCAGGCCCACCGCGTAGGCGCACGCCGCACCGGCGACGGCACCGACGATCAGCGCGCCGAGGATGCTCACCGCGCCGCAGGCCGGCGTGATCGCGACCAGACCGGCGACGACACCCGAGGCCGCACCGAGGGAGGTGGCCTTGCCGTGCAGGATCCGCTCCAGCAGCAGCCACGCGAGCATGGCGGCCATGGTGGCGACGGTGGTGTTCATGAACGTCGCGCCGGTCTCGCTGTAGAACTGGTTCGAGAACGCGGCCGGGTCGCTCAGCGAGTCCGACGTGAACACGATCGAGCCCACGTTGAAGCCGTACCAGCCGAACCACAGCAGCCCCGCACCGATCATCGTCAGCGTCAGGTTGTGCGGCTTCATCGGGTCGCGCATGAAGCCCACCCGCCGGCCGATGACGAGGGCCAGGATGCCGCCGGCGATACCGGCGTTGATGTGCACGACCGTGCCGCCCGCGTAGTCCAGGTTCGGGACGTGGGAGTAGAACCAGCCGCCGCCCCAGACGTTGTGGGCGATCGGGAAGTAGCACAGCGTGACCCAGATCGGCAGGAAGACGATCCAGGAGGAGAGCTTCACACGATCAGCGATCGCGCCCGAGATGAGCGCCGCGGTGATCACCGCGAACGTGAGCTGGAAGAGCACGTAGATGTAGTTGCTGTTGCTGACGCCGTCCAGGCCGAACATCGAGAACGGGTTGGCGATCAGCTTGCCGTTGCCGTTGCCGGCCCCGTCTCCGCCCCAGCCCTCGGACCATCCCCACAGGACGAACACGATGCCGACGACCGCCAAGGCGACGTAGGACATCATCATCATGTTGAGCACGGACTTGGCCCGGGTCATGCCGCCGTAGAACAGGGCGAGTGCCGGGGTCGTCATCATGAGGACGAGGGCCGTCGCCACGATCATCCAGGCGTAGTAGCCGTCCATGGAACCTCCACGAGTGTGCGGTGGGCGCCTGTGCGCAGACCCCGTCGTCCGCGCGCAGCCACCCCGATGGAGGTAACCCTCGGGTCCGCACGTTTCGTCGTACGACGTCCCGTGTTGCCGCTGTGCAACGAACTCGTCCCGGCGTGTTACGGCTCTGTGAACTCCGGGTCGGGGTCCGCCGCGGCGCGCCGCGCGTACCAGCGCCGGTTCGCGATGTGCTTGTTCGACCCCTCGCGGTTGTCGCCCTTCTCGATGACGACGAGGTTGTGGTAGCAGTGCACGGCGGTGACGTGCAGGTCGGTGTACGACGGCTGGTAGTCGTCGTCGAGGAACTCCTCGTGGTTGAGCCCGTCGAGCAACCTCTTGACCATGGCCATCGTCGTGCTGGGGTCGTCGAGGTCGAGGCTCCCCTTCCACTGCGGCCAATAGCTCGTCTGCACGTCCTCGATCACGTAGAGCCCACCGTCGGCCAGCATCGGGAACAGGATCCGGAAGCTCCTCTTGACGTGGCGGGGCCGGTGGCTGCCGTCGTCGATCACGATCGTGGGCGGGCCGAACCGGTGCCGGATCCGGCGCATCAGCCGGGCGTCCGTCTGCGAGCCCTGGAAGGAGGTGATGCGGTCCTCGTCGACGAACGACTTGTCCTCGATGTCCACGCCGACGACCTGCGCGCGGGGGAAGAACGACTTCCACATCCGCAGGGAGGCGCCACCCTCGTGCTCGCGGGCGTAGCCGCCGATGCCGAGCTCCAGCACGAGCATCCGCCGGTCACGCAGCGGCGCGAAGTGCCGCTCGTAGTGCGGCGTGTAGCGGTGCACCCCCCACTTGTCGCTTCCGTACTCCTGGGCCAGCTCGGTGAGGGATCGCGGCGCACCTCGCCGCTCACGCCACGCGTGCCGGCTGCGCCGCAGGCGCCCGGCAGCACGTCGTAGGACCGACGGCCGGCCGGCGGTCATCCGAGCAGAGCGTCGACGAACGCGCCTGGGTCGAACGGCGCGAGGTCGTCGGCACCCTCGCCGAGGCCGACCAGCTTGACGGGTACGCCGAGCTCGCGCTGCACGGCCACCACGATGCCGCCCTTGGCCGAGCCGTCGAGCTTGGTCAGCACGATGCCGGTCACGTCGACGATCTCGGAGAACACGCGTGCCTGCACCAGGCCGTTCTGCCCGGTGGTGGCGTCGAGGACGAGCAGCACCTCGGTGACCGGCGCCTGCTTCTCGATCACGCGCTTGACCTTGCCGAGCTCGTCCATCAGCCCGGCCTTGTTCTGGAGCCGGCCGGCCGTGTCGATGAGGACGGTGTCGAGAGACCGGTCGACGCCCTCCTGCACGGCTTGGAACGCGACGCTCGCCGGGTCCCCGCCCTCGGGGCCCCGCACGACCTCGACGCCGACGCGCTCTCCCCAGGTGGCCAGCTGGTCGACGGCGGCCGCGCGGAAGGTGTCGGCGGCGCCGAGCACGACGGAGCGGTCCTCGGCGACGAGGATCCGGGCCAGCTTGCCGACCGTGGTGGTCTTGCCGGTGCCGTTCACCCCGACCACGAGGACCACCCCGGGTTTGCCGTCGGCCCCCGAGACCTGGAGCCGCCGGTCCATGGAGGGGTCCACGAGCCGGAGGAGCTCGTCGCGGAGCACACCGCGCGGGTCACCGGCCTCCTTGCCGTCGACCCGCAGGCGGGTCCGGAGGTTGCCCACGAGCTGCTGGGTCGGAGCGACCCCCACGTCGGCGGTGAGCAGCGTGTCCTCGATCGCCTCCCAGGTGTCCTCGTCGAGCCGGTCGCGCGAGAGGAGGCCGAGGAGTCCGCGGCCGAGTCCGCCCTGGGACCCGGCGAGCCGCTGGCGCAGCCGCACCAGCCGCGACGCAGTGCCCTCCGGCCGCTCGACCGTGACGACGCCGGCGGCCGCCTCCGCCTCCGGGGCCTCGGCGGGTGCGATGGCCTCGTCGCCAGGTGGCGCGGCGATGTCGGTACCGGTCGCGGGAGGGACCCCACGGCGCCGGCGACCGCTCGTGAGCAGGCCGCCCACCACGAGGGCGGCGACGACCACGAGGCCGATGATCAGGTAGAGCCAGTCACCCATGCGTGCATCCAATCAGGTGAGCTCCGGTGTCAGTGGCTGCGCCCCTGCGACTCGTGACCGGCGTGACGCAGGCGCGTCAGGTCGAGGTGCTCGGCCGGGACCTCGACCTCGTCGGAGGTGTTGTGGAGCGTGGGCGCGCTGTCGACGCTCTTGCGCAGCATCGTGCCGAGCCAGGGCGCGGCCGGCACGTCCGCGCCGCGGTGAGGGAAGGCGACGTAGAGGACGACGATCCCGGCGAGCACCAGGATCCCGAGCATGGCGAACACCAGGAACCACATGTCGCCACCCTTGCACGGCCCCGGTGCCGGTCGTCAAAACGACTCACCCACCCGGGGGGTCCGTCAGCCGGCGCCAGCCACCGGCCCGGTTGTGGGCCACCAGGCGCCGGAAGAAGCGCAGCAGTGCCTCCTCGGGTACGGCGTCCCCCTCGCGGAAGCCGATCGTCCGGGCGGTCCTGTTGCCCTGCCCGGCCGTGACCAGGCCCTCGGGGTCGGGCACGAGGCCGCCGTCGTAGACGAAGACGTTGACGTGGTCGCGGGCGGCCAGGAACGCCGCCACGTTGCCCTCGAGGACGAAGTAGGGCTGGACCGAGCGCTTGATCGTCTCCGTCATGTCGGGATCGGTCCGGTGCAGCACGTCGCGGACCCGCTCCAAGGTCTCGCGCTGCCAGCCGGGCAGCGGCTCGAGGTAGTCGTCGACGCGGGGGTCGCGCACGCCCATCGGGTCAGCCTCGCACGGCCTCGGCGGCACGTCGTACGACGTCGGGCAGGGGTGTGGAGGGGCGGGCGGGGTCGGTGTTGTCGACGTAGACCATGACCGCGCGGCCCTCCGCCGCTGCGTCGTCTCCCTCGCCCTGGAAGAAGCCGACGCGGTAGACGACCGACGAGCGACCGACGTGGTCGACGACGACCCCGAGGTCGATCGGGGCGGGGTAGCCCACCTCGGCGAAGAAGCGGCAGCCGATCTCGGCGAAGAGCCCGATCTGGTCGAGGCTGTCGACCGCTCCCCCGATCGCGTCCTGGAGGTGGGTGTCGATCGCGGTGTCGATCAGCTCGAAGTAGCGGGCGTTGTTCATGTGGCCGAAGCCGTCGAGGTCGGCCCACCGGGTCGTCGCGGTCGACCAGTGCAGGTAGTCGGCGCGGGTCGGACGAGGCGGGCGCTGCTGTCCATCGGTCACGACGTCATTGTGGCGGACAGGTGGGATGGCGGCTCCGGGCGGCGCGGTCCGGCCTGGCGGTGCATCAGCCGGCACACCACGGCGACGCGGTGCCGGCTCACGCCCCGCCCACGGCTCAGGCGTGCTCCCGCAGCCGCTGGCTGATCACCGTCGAGACGCCGTCGCCGCGCATGGTGACGCCGTAGAGGGCGTCGCCGACCTCCATGGTGCGCTTCTGGTGGGTGATCACGAGCAGCTGGCTGTGGGCGCGGAGCTCCTCGTAGATCTGCAACAGGCGGCCGAGGTTGGTGTCGTCGAGGGCAGCCTCGACCTCGTCGAGGATGTAGAACGGCGAGGGGCGGGCCTTGAAGAGCGCCACCAGGAAGGCGACGGCCACCAGCGACCGCTCTCCCCCGGAGAGCAGCGACAGCCGCTTGACCTTCTTGCCGGGCGGCCGGGCCTCGACCTCGACGCCGGTCGTGAGCATGTCGGAGGGATCGGTCAGCACGAGTCGGCCCTCGCCACCGGGGAACAGCCGCGAGAAGGTCTCGTCGAAGGCGGCGGCCACGTCGGCGTAGGCCTCGGTGAAGACCTGCTGCACGCGAGCGTCGACCTCGCGGACGATGTCGAGGAGGTCCTTCCGCGTGGCCTTGAGGTCCTCGAGCTGCTCGGTCAGGAACTTGTGGCGCTCCTCCAGCGCCGAGAACTCCTCGAGCGCCAGCGGGTTGACCTTGCCCAGCAGGGCCAGCGCCCGCTCGGCGGCGCGCAGCCGCTTGGTCTGCTCCTCGCGCTCGAAGGGGTACGGTTCGCCCGGCTCCCCTTCAGCGGCGTCCTGGTCACCGTCGGCGAACAGACGCGGGACGAGCTGGTCGGGCCCGTAGTCGGCGACCAGTGCCTCCTCGTCGAGCCCGAGCTCGTCCATGGCCCGCTCGGACAGCTGCTCGATGCGCATCCGCTGCTGGGTCCGGGCCATCTCGTCGCGGTGCACCGAGTTGACGAGCTCGTCGTGCTCGCGGGCCAGGTCGCGAAGGGTGGAGCGCACCGCCAGGAGCTCCTGCTCGCGGTCGGCACGGGTCGCCTCCACTGCGGCGCGCTGCTCGGCGGCCCGGTGGATCGACACCTCGAGCTTGGCCAGGACCACGGTCACGGCGACGCCGACGGCCTGGGCGGCGCGGCCCTCGCGGACCAGCCGCTCGCGGCGCTCGATCGCCCGGGCGCGGGCCTCGCGCTCGGCGTCGGCCGCCCGGAGGAGGGAGTCGGCGCGGCCGTGGAGGGCCCG
This sequence comes from uncultured Actinomycetota bacterium, assembly GCA_963805345.1. Taxonomy (GTDB): domain Bacteria; phylum Actinomycetota; class Actinomycetes; order Propionibacteriales; family Nocardioidaceae; genus Nocardioides. Next base: position 63,060 of record CAWDUA010000012.1, on the reverse strand, counting down.
GGCCCGCTCCTCACTCGTGCGAAGGGCGAGCCGGGCGTCCATCTCCGACTGGCGGGCGGCCCGCGCCGCGTCGGCCAGCTGCTCGCGCCGGGTGGTGTCGGGCTCCTCGTCGGTCGCGTCGTGGGCCGCCGCCAGGCGGGCCTCGAGGTCGGCGAGCCCGGCGAGGTCCTGGTCGCGCGCCTCCTGCGCGGCCGCCATCGCGGTCGCGATCCGCTCGGCCTCGGCGCGGGCCGAGCGCGCGGTCGTGCCGTAGTGGCCGAGCTCTTCGGCCACGGCCGCCAAGGTGGCGTCCGACTCGTGGAGCTTCGCCAGTGCCACGTCGACCCGGCGTTGGGCGTCGAGCCGCTCCGCGTCGAGGCGGGCGATGTCGAAGCCGAGCCGCTCGGAGGCGGAGATCGCCTCGGCGAGCTGCGCCGAGGCCTCGTCGTAGGCCGCCTGGATCTCCAGGAGGCTGGGCTGCGAGGCGGACCCACCGGCCGCGAAGTGGGCGCCGAAGACGTCACCCTCGCGCGTGACCGCGGTCACGTCGGGCAGGTCGGCGACGAGCGCGCGGGCGGCCTCGAGGTCGCCCACGACGGCGGTCTTGAACATCAGCCGCGCCAGCGCCGGGCGCAGGGTGTCGGGGCACGAGACGACGTCGACGGCGTACGACGCGTGGCCGGGGAGCCCGGGCCACGCGTCGCTCGTCGCGAGCGTCGTCGAAGGATCGGTCACACCGCCGCCGAGCAGCAGCCCGGCGCGCCCGAGGTCACCGGTCTTGAGATGGTCGATCGCCGACACGGCCGCGTCGCCGTCGGCGACCGCGACGGCGTCCGCTGCGGAGCCGAGCGCCGCGGCGATCGCGGTCTCGTAGCCGGGGTCGACGCTCAGCACCGCCGCCACGGACCCGAGCAGGCCCGAGACCGAGTCGGACGCAGCCAGCAGCGCGCCGGCGCCGTCCTTCCGGTTGAGGCCGAGGCTCAGTGCCTCGGTGCGGGCCTGGAGGCCGGAGCGGTCGCGGTCGGCCTGGGCGGCCTCCTCGCGTGACTTGGCCAGCCGCTCGGTCAGGTCGTCGAGGACGGCCAGCGCGGCCTCGTGCTCGGTGTCGAGGCCCTCCTCGCCGGCGTCGAGGCCGGCGATCCGCGTCTCGAGCGCGGTGAAGTCGTGCTGGGCCCGGTCCGCACGGGCCACCGCCGCGGCCCGGGACGCCTCGAGGCGTCCGATCTCCTCGTCGGCCGCCGCGGCGCGCGACTGGAGGGCGTTCACCTGGCCGGCGAGCCGGGCCAGCCCCTCGCGGCGGTCTGCCGCGGCACGGAGCAGGCCCGCGACGTGGCGCTCCTCCTCGGCCGCCTCCTCCTCGCAGGTGCGGCGGGTGGTCACCGCGGCCTCGAGCGCGGCCCGGTGGGTCTCGACCTCGGCGGCGATCACCGACTCCTGGTCGCGGATCCGCGTGGCCTCCGCCTCGAGCTCGTCCGGGTCACGTCCGAGGTCGAGTGTCTCCTGCTCGGACCCGGCGGCGTTGCGGACCCGCTCGGCGGCGAGGGAGGCCGTCCCACGGAGACGCTCACGCATGCCGGACAGCCCGAACCAGGTCTCCTGTGCCCGGGCCAGCGCCGGCAGGTCGTCGCGCAGCGACGCCTCGAGCCGGGCCTCGGCCGCCTGGGCCTGCGCGACCGCCGCCTCGACCTCCACCCGTCGCTCGACCAGGATCGACTCGTCGGCCAGCTCCTGCTGGAGGGCCGTGCGCGCGGCGACCAGGTCGTCGGCGATCAGGCGCGCCCGGGCGTCGCGGACGTCGGCCTGGACCACCGCCGCCCGGCGAGCCACCTCGGCCTGCCGGCCGAGCGGCTTGAGCTGGCGCCGGATCTCGCTGAGCAGGTCACCGAGCCGGGTCAGGTTGCCGTCGGTGGAGTCGAGCTTGCGGAGCGCCTTCTCCTTGCGCTTGCGGTGCTTGAGGACACCCGCAGCCTCCTCGATGAAGCCGCGTCGGTCCTCGGGAGTGGCGTGCAGGATGGTGTCGAGCTGGCCCTGGCCGACGATCACGTGCATCTCGCGGCCGATGCCGGAGTCGCTGAGCAGCTCCTGCACGTCGAGGAGACGACAGGGAGTGCCGTTGATGGCGTACTCCGAGCCCCCGGAGCGGAACATGGTGCGGCTGATCGTGACCTCGGCGTACTCGATCGGGAGCGCGCCGTCGCTGTTGTCGATGGTGAGGAGGACCTCGGCCCGACCGAGCGGTGGTCGGCCCGAGGTGCCGGCGAAGATGACGTCCTCCATCTTGCCGCCGCGCAGGCTCTTGGCGCCCTGCTCGCCCATCACCCAGGCGAGCGCGTCGACGACGTTGGACTTGCCCGAGCCGTTGGGACCGACGATGCAGGTGATCCCCGGCTCCAGCTGCAGCGTGGTCGACGACGCGAAGGACTTGAACCCCTTGAGGGTCAGGCTCTTCAGGTACAACGGGGCTCCCTCGTCCTGTTCACGGCGCGACTGGGTCGCATTTCCTGGGGTCGGACTGCAGGCGCAGCGGGTGCCGGCGGGGAAGTGCAGCGACCCTCACCCTACCCAGCAGCACCCCCGATCCCCGGCAGCCGGGCCGGTGTCGGGTCGGTGACCCCGCGGCGTCGGCTCAGCGCCGGCGGAGCCGGTCGCGCAGGACGAGCAGCTGCTCCCGCTCCTGGTCGGTCAGGGAGTCCATGCCGCTGGCGTGGATCTTGTCGAGCAAGGCGTCGAGCTCCGCCTGGTCCCGCGAGACAGGCGGCGTCGGCGCCGGCTGCCAGGGGCCGGTCACCACGGTGCCCTCCCCCGTCGTACGACGGGAGCGCTTCTGCTTCTTCGGCTTCCTCTTGATGGCCAGGTTGGGCACCCACGTCAGCTCCGCCATCAGCCCCAGCGACCGGGCGATGACAGCGGTCAGGGCGAGACCCAGGACGAAGTTCAGCAGGAGCAGCCAGTCGCGGTTGCCGACGTAGCCGAGCACCGAGATCCCGACGATGACCAGGCCGATCACCCAGCCCGGGATGTTGAAGAAGAAACGCCGTCGGGGGTACTCGGCGATGAAGACCAGCAGCACCATCAGCTCGAGCTGGTTCAGCGAGAAGAGGAGACCGAAGCGGAAGCCGATCTCGGCGACGGCGACCCACAGCAGGCCCAGCCCGACCGTCACCAGGCCCAGGAACCAGGCCATCCGCTTCCTGCCGAGCAACCCCTCGATCTCGGTCCCGAAGTACCAGAAGATGGCGACGGCGATGACGTCGAAGATGCCCATCCCGTTGGGGTAGGCGATCGGCCAGGTGACGACCCGCCACACCTGACCGTGGATGAAGGAGTCGGGGTTGAGCAGCAGGGCGGACTGGATCGGCTTGCTCGGTGGCTCGAGGGCCCAGACCACGAACGACGCGATGGCCACCACGACCACCAGGACGGTGGTGGTGACGTCGACGCTGCCGAGCCGGAACCAGCCGTCGTCAGACCCGCGTCCGGGTCGCGCCATCCCCCATCGGTTGCTCACGGGGCCACGCTAGCGGGCGGGCGCGGACACCACGACACAACCGGGTGAGGTCGCAGGGTCCGGGCGCGTGCTCCTGACGGGGCGCGCCCGGGTGGGCGGACCGGTGACCCTCGCGGGTCAGGCCGGTTGCATCTCCAGCTGGTCGGGCTCGAGGTCGAGCACGTGCGCCGCCTGGGCGACAGCCAACCGGTCGTTCTCTTCCATCAACCGGGTGACCAACGCTTCCAGCTCAGCGACCCTGACTCGCAGCTGGGCGTTGTCGGCGGCCAGCCGGGCGGGGAGGCCGCGATCTTGCTGCAGATGGCCGATCAGAGCCTTGGCCATGGATAGGAGCCTTCCGACGTGGGGGAACCCGCCAGGTTCGAGGGGGCCGTCTTCAAGAGTGACACCTCGGTCGGCCCCGGTCAATCTCGCCCGCGTCAAACCCGCCCGGGCACCCTGCGCGCCCGCGGGGCCGGTTGACAGCGGGGGCAGAAGAACGACGAGCGGTTCATGAACTCGACCCGTCGGATCGGCGTCCCGCAGCGGTCGCACGGCAGGCCCTCGCGACCGTAGGCGTGCAGCGACCGGTCGAAGTAGCCCGACTCCCCGTTCACGTTGACGTAGAGGGCGTCGAAGCTCGTCCCGCCCTGCACCAGGGCAGCCCCCATCACCGCCCGCGCCTCGGCCAGGACCCGGCGGATCTCGATCGGGCGGAGCCGGTCGCCCGGCCGTTCGCCGTGCAGCTCGGCCCGCCACAGTGCCTCGTCGGCGTAGATGTTGCCGACGCCCGAGATGAGGGTCTGGTCGAGCAGCAGCCGCTTGATGCCGGCGGTCCGTCGGCGCACGCGCCCGACGAACCGGTCGTCGTCGAAGTCGGGGTCGAACGGGTCGCGAGCGATGTGGGCGATCTCCGGCGGCAGCTCCGCTCCCCCGTCGGAGACGGACAGGCCGCCGAACATCCGCTGGTCGACGAACCGCAGCTGTCGGTCGCCCAGCTCGAAGCAGACCCGCAGGTGGCGCTCGACTGGCGCCTCAGGTGGCTGGACGACGAGCTGACCGCTCATGCCGAGGTGGCCCAGCAGCGCGTCGCCGTTGTCGAGCGGGAGCCAGAGGTACTTGCCACGACGACGCGCGGCCAGGAACCGGCGGCCGGTGAGCGCGGACGCGAAGCCGGCCGGTCCGCGAGGGTCACGGCGCACGGGGCGCGGGTGGAGCACGGTGACCGCCTCGACGGTGCGGCCGACGACATGACGCTCGAGACCGTCGCGGACGGTCTCGACCTCGGGCAGCTCCGGCACGCGTCAGTCGGACAGGGGCAGGTCGGCATCGACGCCGAGGGTCACCGCCAGCTCGCCGTACGCCGTCTCCGCGGCGGCCTGCTCGGCCTCCTTCTTGGAGCGGCCGACGCCGTTGCCGTAGCGGTTCTCCCCGACCCGCACCTGAGCGGTGAAGGTCTTCATGTGGTCGGGGCCCTCGTCCTGGATGAGGTACTCGGGCACCCCGAGGCCGTGCTCGGCGGAGAGCTCCTGGAGCGAGGTCTTCCAGTCGAGCCCGGCGCCCATCGCCGACGCCGCCACGATCAGCGGGTCGAAGAGCAGGTGGACGACCTGGGCGGAGCTCTCCAGGCCGCCGGAGAGGTGGACGGCGCCGATCACGGCCTCGACGGTGTCGGAGAGGATCGAGGCCTTCTCCCGGCCGCCGGTGGTGTCTTCCCCACGGCCCAGCTTGATGTAGTCGCCGAGCTTGATGGCACGCCCGACCCCGGCCAGCGCACGCGCGTTGACGACGGCCGCCCGGAGCTTGGCCAGGTGGCCCTCGGAGAGATCGGGGTGCGTGCGGTAGAGCGTCTCGGTGACGACCACGCCGAGGACCGAGTCCCCGAGGAACTCCAGCCGCTCGTTGGTCGGCAGTCCGCCGTGCTCGTAGGCGTAGGAGCGGTGGGTCAGGGCGCGCTCGAGCAGCTCGGCGTCGAGTGTGGGATCGCCGAGCGCGCTACGGAGCGGGCCGTAGTTCAGCGGACCGGGTGTCAGAGGACCTGGCGACGGGCGCCGCGCGCGCCGTACTGGCCGCACGTGCCGCAGGCGCGGTGGGGCAGGTGCTTGGCACCGCACGCGGGGTTGGCGCAGGTCACCAGGGTCGGCGCGACGGCCTTCCACTGCGAACGCCGGTGGCGCGTGTTGCTGCGCGACATCTTCCGCTTCGGGACTGCCACTGTTCTCTCCTCGTCGATCGGCCCAGGGGACCGGGGTTTTCCGGACTACTCGTCCTGCTCGGGCTCGGTCAGCGTGGCCAGGGCCGCCCACCGCGGGTCCACCGGCTCGCCGTGCGTGTGGTCCGGGTCGTCCGCGAGCCGCGCACCGCACTCGGCGCACAACCCGGGACAGTCGTCTCGGCACAGCGGCTGGAACGGCAGTGCGAGCACCACCGCGTCCCGCAGCAGTGGCTCCAGGTCGACCAGGTCGTCCTGGAGCTTGCTGACCTCGAGCTCCTCGTCAGGGTCGACCTCGCGGTCGTCGTACACGAACAGCTCCTGGAACCTCACCTCGATCTCGTCGGAGATCGGCTCCAGGCACCGCGCGCACTCACCCTCGAGCACGGCTCGCGCCGTGCCCGTGACCAGGACGCCCTCCATGACCGCCTCGGTGCGCAGGTCGAGCTCGACCGGCGTACCTTCGGGGACACGGAGAACCTCGATGCCCAGATCTGCTGGAGCCGGCACCGACCGCACCACTTCGCGCTGGGACCCCGGGCGGCGACCGAGCTCGCGTGTATCGAGCACGAGCGGCGCTCTCGGGTCCAGTTTGCTCAGGGGTCCACTTCCGGTTTCGGGCACAACAGATCAGCGGTCATCGTATCCACCCGCGTGTCGCAGCGGCAAAACGCAGCGCGATGCTCACCCCTGGGGGTGTGCCTCCTGCACGCGCGCGACCAGCGCCTCGTGGACGAAGTCGGGGACCAGGCCCGAGACGTCGCCGCCGTACGACGCGACCTCCTTGACCAGCGAGGAGGCCAGGAACGACCACTCGGGACTGGTCGGGACGAACACGGTCTCCACGTCGGTGAGCGACGCGTTCATCTGAGCCATCTGGAGCTCGTAGTCGAAGTCGCTGACCGCTCGCAGGCCCTTCACGATCGCCTGGATGTCGCGCTCGGCGCAGAACGTGGTGAGCAGGCCGGTGAAGCCCTCGACCGACACGTTCGGAAGGTGGCCGACCGCGCGCCGGAGCATGGCCAGCCGCTCGTCGGCGGTGAACAGGCGATGTTTGGACTGGTTGACCCCGACTGCGACCACGACCTCGTCGAAGAGCGACGCGGCCCGCTGGACGATGTCGAGGTGCCCGTTGGTGACCGGGTCGAACGACCCGGGGCAGACGGCGCGGCGCACGAAGGCCTCCTCGGGTCCGTCCGGGGACGGCTGGGTCCGGTTACAGGGGGGCGGCGTGAACGTACCAGAGCATGGTCTCGCCGTACTTCTTCTGCCGGCTGCCGTCGAAGCCCTCCGGCCACAGCGGCTCGGCGGCGCGGGACCCCCGCTCGACGACCACCATCGCGCCCGGGACGAGCCAACCCTGGTCGCGCAGCGCGACCAGGTCGGCGACGACCGAGGAGCTCGGATGGGCGTACGGCGGGTCGAGGAACACCACGTCGTAGGGCGCCGAGGGCGGGCGGAGCAGCGCCGTGGCGACCGGGGACGCCACCACCTGGGCCCGGGTGTAGCCCAGGGAGCGGGCGTTGCCGGCGATCAACGTCGCGGTACGGCGGTCGTGCTCGACGAGCGTGACCACCCCCGCCCCACGAGACCACGCTTCGAGGCCGACAGCGCCGGACCCGGCGTAGAGGTCGAGGAACCGGAGCCCCGACAGCGAGCCGCACCACGACTCGACGGCGGAGAAGAGCGCTTCGCGGACGCGGTCACTCGTGGGACGTGTGTGGGCGCCGCGCGGCGTCGAGATCCGCCGCCCGCCCGCCGATCCCCCGATGATCCGCGTCATGGTCTCGTCGTGACCCCGAGAGACGTGGAGCAGGCCGTCATGACTTCTCCATGTAGTCAGACTGCCGTGACTCCTGCAGTTCTGTCACCCGCCGCCGCAGCTCGGGAGCCTGATCGAGCGCGGGATCGGCCGCCAGCAGTGCGATCGCGACCCCGCGCGCCTCCACGATCGTCCGCTCGTCGCGCAGGACGCGGAGGTTCTGCAGGGAGCTGCGGAAGCCGGACTGCGCGCGGCCGAGGACGTCGCCCTCGCGGCGCTGCTCCAGGTCGACCCGGCTGAGCTCGAACCCGTCGGTCGTCGCGGCGACCGCGTCGAGGCGCTCGCGCGCGGGGGTGTCGGCCGGTGCCCTGGTCACCAGCAGGCACAGTCCGGGCAGGCCACCTCGGCCCACCCGGCCACGCAGCTGGTGGAGCTGGGAGATCCCGAAGCGGTCTGCGTCCAGCAGGACCATGGTCGTGGCGTTGGCGACGTCGACCCCGACCTCGATCACGGTCGTCGACACCAGGACGTCGATCTCTCCGGCGGCGAACGCCCGCATCGTGCGGTCCTTGTCGTCGGGGGACAGCCGGCCGTGGAGCAGGCCGAGCCGCAGCCCGGCGAGTGGTCCGGCACGGAGCTCCTCGACGACCTCCTCGGCAGCACTGAGGCGGATCGGGGCTGCTCGGTTGCCTCCCTCCTCCAGGTCGTCCGGCAGGTCGGACTCGCCCTGCTCGAGCTCGTCGCCCGCGATGCGCGGGCACACGACGTACACCTGGTGGCCTCGCTCGGCCTCCTCGCGCACGCGGCCCCACACCCGGTCGACCCAGTGGGGCTGGTCGGCGAGGGGTACGACGTTCGTCTGGATGGCCGCGCGGCCCGCCGGCAGCTCGGTCAGCGTGGAGACCTCGAGGTCGCCGAACACGGTCATCGCGACGGTGCGCGGGATCGGGGTCGCGGTCATCACGAGGACGTGGGGCGGGGTGCCGGCCTTGTCGGTGAGCGCTGCGCGCTGCTCGACCCCGAAGCGATGCTGCTCGTCCACGACGACGAGGCCGAGGTCGGCGAACTGCACGTGCTCCTGCAGGAGGGCGTGGGTGCCGATCACGATCCCGGCCTCGCCGCTGGCCGCCCGGAGCATCGCCTCGGACCGCGCCGACTTCGGCATCGAGCCGGTCAGCAGGACGACCGTCGTCGCCTCGGCGTGGCCGCCGAGCATGCCTCCGGCAGCGAGGTCGCCGAGCATCGCGGTGATCGACCGGAGGTGCTGCTGGGCGAGCACCTCGGTCGGCGCGAGGAGCGCGGACTGGCCACCGGAGTCGACCACCCGGAGCATCGCACGGAGCGCGACGAGGGTCTTGCCGGACCCGACCTCACCCTGGAGCAGGCGGTTCATCGGGTGGGGACGCGCGAGGTCGGCCTCGATCTCGGCCGACACCGCCTGCTGACCGCGGGTGAGGGTGAACGGCAGCCGCTCGTCGAAGGCCGCGAGCAGGCCGCCTCCCCCGGTGCGGGCCTGGCCGCCGAGCTCGGCCAGCTCCGCCCTGCGCCGAGCCAGCACCAGCTGGGTCACCAGTGCCTCGTCGAAGCGGAAGCGGCGCTGGGCTGCCGTGACCTGCGCCCACGAGTCGGGCGAGTGGACGTGCCGGAAGGCTGTCACCAGGTCGGGCAGATCGTGCTCGTCGCGCACGTCGGCCGGCAGCGGGTCGACGACGTCGTCGACGACCGTGAGGGCGAAGGCGATCGCGCGCTGCAGGTCCCACGAGTCGACGCCCTTGGTCTGGGGGTAGAGCGGGAACAGCGCCTTGATGGACGCCACCGCTGCTCCGAACGTCTCGTCGGCGTCGTCGGCGTCCCCTGGGCCGAACAGCGCCATGGTCGGGTTGGTCAGCTGCCACCTGCCGCGGAAGCTGCTGACCTGGCCGATGAAGATGCCGCGCCTGCCGACCGGCAGGCGCCGGGCGTGCCAGTCACTGACGTGCTTGGCCTTGGCGAAGAACGACATCCGGAGCGAAGGCCCGTCGGTCGAGAGGGTGGTGTCGAGGCGGTAGGCCTGCCGATGCGTACGTCGGTCGTGGTACTGGTGCACCTCGCTCTCGACGATCTCGCCGACCACGGTCAGCATCTCGCCGTCGTGGAGCTCCTCGACCTTGGTCAGCTCGCCGGTGGGCACGTAGCGGCGGGGGAAGTGGTGGAGCAGGTCGCCCACCGTGCGGAGCCCGAGACCGTCGGTGATCTTCTTGGCCTTGCCCTGCTTGGTCTGGGCACCGAGCACCGAGGCGACGGGTGAGTCGAGATCGATCATCGAGCGGTCACTCCACGGACATCAGGAGGGGGTAGCGGTCCTGCCCACCGTCGTACACCACGACGTCGACATGGGCGTGGCGGCGGGCGATGTAGTCCTCGCAGTGCTGTGCCAGGCCGTTGCCGCCGGCGCCGCCGACCAGAGTGACGAGCTCGCCGCCGCCGCCCAGCAGACGTTCCAGGACCTCGACGGCGACGCCCGCCAGGTCGTCGCCGACGACGGCGAAGTCACCGGCGACGACACCGAGCACGTCCCCGGGCTCGCACGGGCCGGCCATCGTCATCGCCTGCTTGGCCGCGACGGTCACCGCGCCGTGGCGGGTGTGGCGCGCGGTCGCGGTCATCTCGAGCACGTCGGCGTCGAAGGTGCGGGCCGGCTCGTGCACGGCGAGGGCGGCGAGGCCCTGCACCTGTGCCTCCGTCGGGATCACCGCGACCCGGACGGCGTGGTCCTCCTCCGCGGTGCGGGCCGCGATCTGGGCGGCGCGCACGGAGTCCGGGTCGTTGGGCAGGATCACGACCTCGGCCGCACCCGAGCCCACGACGGCTTCCAGCAGCATGCCGGTCGAGGGACGCCGTCCCGGGGCACCCTCGATCACGATCGCACCCGCGTCACCGAAGAGACGCGCGAGACCCGGCCCGGCCGCCACCGCGACGATCCGGCGGCCCGCACGTTCCTCGGCTCGCTGGGCGGCCGCCTCGACCTGCTCGGCGAAGTGCGTCACCCGGATCCGGTGCGGCCGGCCGGCGGTGATGCCGGCCTCGATGGCGGCCCCGACGTCGTCGACGTGGACGTGGACGTTCCACAGGCCCTCGCCGCCGACGACGACGAGCGAGTCGCCGAGGGGTGCCAGGTCGCGCTTGAGCCGCTCGACGGCGGCCCGGTCGTCGCTGTCGAGGAGATACATGACCTCGTACGAGGGGCCGCCCTCGGTCAGGTCGGCGACGTCGGTGGTCACCGGGATCGTCGGTACGCCGAGCGGATGGTGCCAGGCGATCCGGCGCCGCCCCGTGAGCACCGACTCGGCCGCGTCGAGGACGACGCAGAGGCCGCGCCCGCCTGCGTCGACGACGCCCGCCTCGCGGAGCTGGCGGAGCTGCTGGGGCGTGCGGAGGAGCGCCTCCCGCGCCGCCTCGGCGGCGGCCGTGAAGACGTCGCGAGCCCGGGCGCGGGACTGTGCCGCACGTCGTACGGCGGCGTCGGAGGCGGCGCCCGCGACGGTCAGGATCGTGCCCTCGACCGGCGTACCGACGGCGGCGTAGCTGGCCTCCGTGGCCTCGGCCATCGCCTCGGCCATCACGGTGGCGTGCTGCTCCTCGGGGGTGGCGCGGGCGATCCGGAGCGCGATGGCGCCGAGCATCTGGCTGAGGATGACGCCGCTGTTGCCGCGGGCGCCGAGCAGCGCGCCCCGGCGGAACGCCGTCAGCGCGACGTGGAGGTCTGCGTCCTGCGCCGCGGCCTCGTGGATGGAGTCGCGGGCGGCGCTCATCGTGAGGTACATGTTCGTGCCGGTGTCGCCATCGGGCACCGGATAGACGTTGAGGGCGTCGATCTCCTCGCGCGCGTCGGCGAGGGCATCGACGGCGACGTCCACGAAGCGCCGTACGACGGCGAGCTCGATGCCGCTGCCGGTCGGTGCTTCCATGGCCTGCCTAGCGCTGTCGTGGGGTGCCGGCGCCTGGTCCCGACCGCCGGGGTGCCAGGGTAGTGGTGCCGGCGGCCGCTCGATTCGTGCCCGAGCGGCTGCGTCGGATATTCTCTTCCGGTTGCCCGCTTCGACACTCACACCAGCGGGCCCGTTCCACCCTCGACTCCAGGAGTGCTCCCGTGGCTGCCGTCTGCGACATCTGCGCCAAGAAGCCGGGCTTCGGCAACAACCGGCCGTGGTCGAAGAAGATCACCAAGCGCCGCTTCGACCCCAACATCCAGCGGGTCCGCGCCACGGTCAACGGCACCCGCACGCGCCTCAACGTGTGCACCGGCTGCCTGAAGGCCGGCAAGGTCACCCGCTGATCCGATCCGACCGAGCCCCGGACGCCGCTGGTGTCCGGGGCTTCGTGCTGCGTGGGGTTCCGTCACTGCTTCACCATGGTCACATGGTGAAACCGGGCTTCTCATGGTGAGTTCGCCGTGTGAAGCCGGGGTTCACCATGTTCACATGGTGAACCCGGGGCGCCTGTGGCTCAGAAGTGCGTCCAGCCCGTCGGCCCGTCGTACGGCGCGCCGTCGACGGTGACGCCCGTCCCGTCGCTGACGGAGCCGATCACCTGCCAGCCGTCGGGCGCCGCATCGGGGAAGGCCGCCAGCAGTGCATGGTCGTCTCCCCCGCCCAGGATGAACTGGATCGGGTCGGCGCCCAGAGCCGCGCCGACGGCCTGCAGCGGCTCGGCGATCTCGAAGGCGTCGCGGCGTACGTCGATCGCGACACCTGATGCCTCGGCCAGGTGCCGAGCCTCGGCCAGCAGCCCGTCGGAGACGTCGATCATCGCGTGGGCGCCGGCCTCAGCAGCGGCCGGACCCGCGTCGTACGGCGGCTCGGGACGGCGGTAGGCCTCGACGAGGACGCGGGGCGACCGGAACCCGCGGCCGAGGACCGCCAGCCCGCCCGCGGCCCAGCCCTGGCGGCCGGTCAGCGCGAGCACGTCGCCCGGCTCCGCACCGGACCGGAGCACGGGCGACTGCAGGCACGACCCGAGGACCGTCACCGCGACGACCACCTGGTCGGCCGAGGTCAGGTCTCCCCCCACGACACTGGCATCCACGAGCGCACACTCCTCGGCGAACCCCCGAGCGAAGTCCAGCGCCCACTGGGCGGGCAGGTCACGCGGCGCTGCCAGCCCGATGGTGAGCGAGTGGGCGCGGCCGCCCATGGCGTTGACATCGGAGAGGTTCGCGGCCGCGGCCCGGTGGCCGATGTCCTCGGCGGAGGCCCACTCGCGCCGGAAGTGGCGCCCCTCGACGAGCACGTCGGTGGACACCACGACGTGCCCGTTGCGGATCCGCAGCACTGCGGCGTCGTCCCCGGGGCCGACCAGTACCTGCTCCCCCTGCGGGAACAGGTCGCGGAGTCGGTCGATCAACGGGAACTCGCCGGCCTCGGACACGGTCGCGTCAGCTGGGAAGGACATGGGGCCATCCCACCAGATGGGCACCGCCGGCGGCCGCTCCCCCGGGCGGGCGACCTGTCGAGCCCGGAGGGCGCGCGGTAGGTTGTGCGCGGCATCGTGATCCGACTCCGGAGGAGACACACCATGGTCGTCCAGGCGTACATCCTGATCCAGACCGACGTGGGCAAGGCCGCCGAGGTGGCCCGTGCGATCGCCCAGGTGAAGGGCGTGACTCTCGCAGAGGACGTGACCGGCCCGTACGACGTGATCGTGCGCGCCGAGGCCCGCAACGTCGACGAGCTCGGCAAGCTCGTGGTCTCCAAGGTGCAGAACCTCGACGGCATCACCCGGACCCTGACCTGCCCCGTCGTCCACATCTGACTTGGCCGGATCCCACCGGCGCCCGCGCCCCAGGCCGTCCGCGGCCCGGGGCGCGCGTGTGTCCTGCGCCCTCGTCGCGCTGGGGCTGGTGCTCACGGCCTGCGGCAAGGAGCCGGTCAGCATCCCCACCCTCCGCCTCACCCCGGCCGACCAGGCCGTCTGCCAGCGGCTCGTGGACGCGCTGCCCGACACCGTGGCCGGCCAGGACCGGCGCAAGACCCAGCCCGCCGCCGCCCTGGGCGGCGCGTGGGGCGACCCGGCGATCGTGGCGCAGTGCGGGACCGGCGTGCCCGCGGAGTTCTCACGGACCTCGGCGTGCACGGTGGCCGATGGCGTCGGCTGGTTCGTCCCCCGGTCCCAGATCGACGACCAGTCGTCCGACGTGGTGATGTCGACCGCGGGCTACCGTCCGGTGCTGCAGGTGACCGTCCCCGCGTCGTACCGTCCGAGCGGACTGGCGGCGGTCATGGTCGAGCTCGGGCCGATGGTCAAGGAGTACGCGAAGCTCGTCCAGCCCTGTCACTGAGGTCGACCGGCCACCACCGACCCACTAGGCCCCACTTGCCCCACTGGCCCCACTGGCCCCACTGGCCCCACTGGCCCCACTTGCCCCACGGGCGAGGCACTCCTGGCACTTCTCAGGTGTTGCAACCCCCGACAAGTGCAGGGATCCCCGGCCCGCCGGGTATCCCTACGGCCCTCAGCGCAGACCCGTGCCGCGCCGGAGCGCGAGGCGGAGCAGTCGGTCGACCAGGGCTGGATAGTCGAGTCCGGTGGCCGCCCACATGCGGGGGAACATCGAGGTCGGGGTGAAGCCCGGCATGGTGTTGATCTCGTTGATCACCACCGCGCCGTTCGGCATCACGAAGAAGTCCACGCGGGCCAGCCCCTCGCAGCCGATCGCCTCGAAGGCCCGCGCCGCCATCTCGCGCAGCTCGGTGGCCACGTCGTCGGGAAGGTCGGCCGGTACGTCGAGCTGGGTGTGCTCCTCGGGCAGGTACTTGGCGGCGAAGTCGTAGAACTCGTGCTCGCCGCCGATCCGGATCTCCGCCGGCACGCTGGTCTCCGGCGTGCCGTCCAGCGCCTCGAGCACCCCGCACTCGACCTCGCGGGCACCCACGGCGGCCTGCTCCACCAGCGCCTTCGGGTCGTGCCGGTGCGCCTCCTCGATCGCGACGTCGAGCTCGGAGGCGTCGTGCACCTTGCTGATGCCCATGCTCGACCCGGCGCGCGCGGGCTTGACGAACAGGGGGAAGCCGAGGTCGGCGACCCGGTGCCGTACGCCGTCGGGGTCGCGGTACCACTCACGCGCGGTCACCGTCACCGCCGGCATCACCGGAAGACCGGCCGCCTCGAGGACCACCTTCGCATAGGCCTTGTCCATGCCCACCGCACTCGCCAGCACCCCGGCGCCGACGTAGCGCACGCCCGCCATCTCGAACATGCCCTGGATCGTGCCGTCCTCGCCCCAGGGGCCGTGGAGCAGCGGGAAGACGACGTCGACCTCGCCCAGTGTCTGCGGCGGCTGGGACGGCTCGTGGACGACGAGGTCGGCGCTCGCAGACTCGCGCAGCAGCGTGATCGACGCGCGGTCGCCGTCGACACTCGGCAGGTCGTCGGGGCCGGTGATGCGCAGCCGCTCGGTATCGCCGGACTCCAGGACCCATCGGCCGTCGGTCGCGATCCCGACGGGCACGACGTCGTAGGTGGTGCGGTCGATGGCGTCGAGCACGCTGCCGGCCGTGACGCAGCTGATGGCGTGCTCGCTGGATCGCCCGCCGAAGACGATCGCGACGCGGGGCTTGCGGTGCTGGCTGGCGGGCTCGGTCATCGCGCCGACCCTACCGGCCGTAGGCTCGCCACATGAGCGACCGCACGTGGTCCCCGGACACCATCGCCGTGACAGCCGGGCGCCCCGAGCACCGTCCCGACGCGCCCCTCAACGCGCCGATCACCATGGCCTCGACGTACGTCGCCACCGGCGACCTGGAGTACGGCCGCTACGGCAACCCGACGTGGTCGGCCTTCGAGGAGGCCCTCGGCGCGTTGGAGGGAGGGCGCTGCCTGGCCTTCGCCTCCGGCCTCGCCACCGTCTCCACCGTGCTCGACCTGGTGGGACAGGGAGCGACGGTCGTCGCCCCCCGGCACGCCTACAACGGCACCGTCATGCAGCTGGCCGACCTCGAGGCACGGGGCCGGGTGACCGCACGGCTGGTCGACATCACCGACACCGACGCGGTGGTCAAGGCCTGCGACGACGCGGCCCTGGTCTGGGTCGAGTCGCCCACCAACCCCGCCCTCGAGATCGCCGACATCGAGACCATCGCAGCCGCCGCCCACGAAGCCGGCGCGCACGTCGTCGTGGACAACACCTTCGCCACCCCGCTGCGCCAGCGCCCGTTGACGATGGGCGCCGACCTCGTCGTCCACTCGGCGACGAAGTACCTCTCCGGGCACGCCGACGCGGTGCTCGGAGCGCTCGTGACCACCGACGACCAGCTGTACGACGTGCTGAAGGGCCGGCGCGACCTCGTCGGCGCGATCCCCGGCACGCTGGAGTCCTGGCTGGCCCTGCGCGGCCTGCGGACCCTGCACCTGCGGGTGGACCGAGCCGAGCGCAACGCCACCGAGCTCGCGCGACGGCTGGGTGGTCACCCTGCGGTGGCCGAGGTCCGCTACCCGGGTTTCGGTGGGATCGTGTCGGTCGTCCTCGCCGGCGGCGCCGACGCTGCCGACGTCCTCACCCGCTCGACCGCGCTGTGGGTGCACGCGACCTCGCTCGGCGGGGTCGAGTCGACTCTCGAGCGACGGCGTCGGTGGAAGACCGAGCCCGCCACCATTCCCGAGGGCCTGGTCCGGCTCAGCGTCGGCGTCGAGGACGTCGAGGATCTCTGGGCCGATCTGTCGCAGGCCCTGGACGGCCACTGACCTCCGTCCGTCGAGTCGGTCGAGACCTCGTCCCACGCACCGGCCGCCGATCACGCCGGTCTCGACTCGTCCGTCAGTCCCTCTCCGCCTTGGTGTCGCGGGCGATGAAGGCCTCCATCATCTCCGGTGCGGTCATCCGCCCTGCGACGACGGCTTCGACGTGCTCGGCGATCGGGGCGTCCACGCCGACCTTGGCGGCCAGCGCCAGCAACGACGAGCACGACTTCGCGCCCTCGGCGACCTGACGGGTCGAGGCGACGATCTCCTCGGTGGTCATGCCGAGTCCGAGCTTCTCGCCGAACGTCCGGTTGCGCGAGAGCGGTGACGAGCAGGTGGCGACGAGGTCGCCGAGACCGGCCAGTCCCATGAGGGTCAGCGGGTTGGCGTCCATCGCCATCGCGAGGCGGGCCGTCTCGGCCAGACCGCGGGTGATCACGGAGGCCGTGGTGTTGTCGCCGAAGCCGAGACCGACCGCCATCCCGACCGACAGCGCCACCACGTTCTTGTAGGCCCCACCGAGCTCGCAGCCGACCACGTCGACACTCGTGTAGGGCCGGAACGCCGGCGAGTGCACGAGGCGCTGGAGCCCCTGCGCAACGGACTCGTCGGCGCACGCGACGACCGAGGCGGCGGGCTCACGCTGCGAGATCTCGTGGGAGAGGTTGGGTCCGCTGATCACGGCGATGCGCTCCGGCCCGGCGTCAGCCACCTCCCCGATGACCTCGCTCATCCGCTTGAGCGTGCCGAGCTCGACGCCCTTCATCAGCGAGACCATCACCGCCGAGGTGGGTACGTACGGCGCCCACTCCTCGAGGTTGGCCCGGAAGGTCTGCGACGGCACCGCGAACACGACCACTTCGGCGTCGGCCAGCGCCCGCTCGGTGTCGTGGGTCGCCGTGACCTTCGCCGGCAGCTCCACGCCCGGGAGGTAGTCGGTGTTCTCCCGGCGCCGGTTGATGGTGTCGCACACCTCCTCGCGACGGGCCCACAACGTGACGTCGTTGCCGGCGTCCGCGAGCACGAGCGAGAACGCCGTACCCCAGGAGCCGGCCCCCAGCACGCAGATGCGCGTCATGGCTGCTGCTCACGGGGTGGCTTGCGGAAGTCACCGGTCTCGCTCAGCCCCTTCTTCCGCGGGTCGAACCGCTCGGCCGGTGCCTTCTGGCCGCGCAGGTCCTCCACGAGATGGGTCAACGCCTCCATGATCCGGGCCGTCGCCTGGTTGATCACGTCCTGGGTATGGGGCAACGCCCTCAGGTCGTCGAGTGGCACCGGATCACCGACCTTCATCGTGATCTTGGCGCGAGGCACGAGGTGCGGTCTCTTGGCATAGGGGTAGAGCAGGTCGTGGGCACCCCACTGGCCGATCGGGACCACCGGGCAACCGGTCTCCAGGGCGATCCGTGCGGCACCCGACTTGCCGACCATGGGCCACAGGTCGGGGTCGCGGGTCAGCGTGCCCTCGGGGTAGACGACCACGCACTCCCCCGACTCGACTGCCGCGACCGCGGCGTCGAAGGCGCCCTTGGCGTTCTTGGTGAGTCGCTCGACCGGGATCTGCCCGGCCGAGCGCAGGAAGTAGCCGAGAGCGGGGTTCTTGAACAGGCCCGACTTCGCGAGGTAGCGGGGCTTGCGTCCGTGGTCGTAGACGATGTGGGCGGCGGTGAGGGGGTCGACGTGGGACACGTGGTTGAAGACCAGGATGCAGCCACCGGTCGCCGGGATCTTCTCCCCGTCGATCCAGGTACGACGCGTGGTGGCCAGCAGGGTCGGCTTGAGGATCGGCACGGCGAGGTTGAACGCCCAACCGCGTTTCTCCTGCAACCGCCGGACGGGTCGCACCGTCACCTGCATCCTCCCTCGGTCTGGCCGTGGTCGGCCCTGGGTCCGGTCGGCCCCGAGCACCGGTGTGCGGGGGTCACGCTACTCGGTCACGCATCCGTGACCACGTCCTGACAGGATCGACCCGATGACCGGATCCACCTACGTCGTGCTGCTCCCCGTGAAGCCACCGGCACGCGGGAAGTCACGCCTCGATGTCGACCCGTCACGCCGTCGTGCACTGGCGGCCGCGTTCGCCCTCGACACGGGCCGTGCCTGCCTCGCGGCGGCGGGCGTGACGGCGGTGCTCGCCGTCACCGACGACGCCCACTTCGCCGACGACCTGCGCTCGGCCGGGTGCGAGCCCATTCCCGACGGGGTGACCGGCGACCTCAACGAGTCTCTCCGACAGGCGGCCGCGGAGGCGGCGCGTCGTTGGCCGGACGCCGTACCCCTGGCGGTCTGCGCCGACCTGCCGGCGCTGCTGCCCGCGGACCTCGACGCGGTGCTCGACGACGTGGCGACGACCGGCTCGCGCGCCTCCTTCGTCGCCGACCACGACGGCGTCGGCACCACGCTCTACACCGCGGCGTACGACGGCTTCGCACCGCACTTCGGACGGGCTCGCGACAGGCGCACCTGCATGCGGGCGCCCGCGAGATCACCCTTCCCGTCCCCTCGTTGCGGATGGACGTCGACGATCGGGCCGCCCTCGCCGCGGCCGTGGAGCTGGGTGTGGGCGCCCACACCCGGCTGGCTCTGCTCGCCTGACTCGGGCATGACGAAGGGGGCCGTCCTCGCGGACGGCCCCCTTCGTGTTGCTCAGGACTTCTTGGCGGTCTTCTTCGCCGGAGCCTTCTTCGCGGTGGTCTTCTTCGCGGTGGTCTTCTTGGCCGGGGCCTTCTTGGCCGGGGCCTTCTTCGCCACCGTCTTCTTGGCCGGAGCCTTCTTCGCGGCCGGAGCCTTCTTCGCCGGAGCCTTCTTCGCCGGAGCCTTCTTGGCCGGAGCCTTCTTGGCCGTCGTCTTCTTCGCCGGTGCGGCCTTCTTCGCGGCGGGGGCGGCCTTCTTGGCCGGTGCGGCCTTCTTGGCGGTGGTCTTCTTCGCCGGGGTCGCCTTCTTGGCGGCCGCGGTGGTCTTCTTCGCGGCGGCGCTGCCGGCAGCCAGGGTCAGCTTCGGCAGCTTCTTGGCGCCGGACACGACGTTCTTCAGGTCCGCGCCGGCGGTGAACTTCGGTACCGCCGTCTTCTTGGCCTTGATCCGCGCACCGGTCTGCGGGTTGCGCACCCAGCGGGCCTCCCGGACGCGCTTCTCGAACGACCCGAAGCCCGTGATCGCGACCTTCTCGCCCTTGGCCACCTCACGGGTGATCGTGTCGAGGACGGAGTCCAGCGCGTGCTGGGCCTGCTTGCGGTTCCCCTCGTAACGCGCAGCCAGCGCGTCGATGAGCTGAGACTTGTTCACGGCTTCCCTTTCGCAAAAGTACGACGTGGTCGGGCCGTTGCCCGACGACTTGTTGTGAACGCTATGTACTCACAGCGCGGGCCACAATCACCTCGGCCGGTTTCGCGACGTGTTTTTTCCGGAGAATCTGGCTCAACCTAGCCTTTCTCGCCTCCGTCGTGGCCTGCGTGAACCCGAAGGACCGCACGCACCTCGAGACACATCCGAGGAGAATCCCCTTGTTCTGCGGGCTTTCTGCGTTCCGACCAGGTACTCGGTGGACCGTCGGGTCAGAGCGTGGCGGGCTTCCAGCTCGGACGATCTGCTTCGTAGGCAGAGATGTCGGCCTCATGGGCCAATGTCAGCGAGATGTCGTCGAGACCCTCGAGGAGACGCCATCGGGTGTAGTCGTCGATGTCGAAGGAGTCCTCGACGGCGTCAGGCCCGGAGCCCGCGCGCACCGTTCGGGCGACGAGGTCGACGCTGACCGTCGTACCGGGCTCGGCCTCGAGCAGGTCCCACAACCGGAGCACCACCTTGTCGTCGACCTGCGCGGCGAGCAGCCCGGCCTTGCCGGCGTTGCCGCGGAAGATGTCGCCGAAGCGGGGCGACAGCACGACGCGGAAGCCGTAGTTCTGCAGGGCCCACACGGCGTGTTCGCGAGACGAGCCGGTGCCGAAGTCGGGGCCGGCCACGAGCACCGAGCCGGCGGCGTACGCCGGCTGGTTGAGCACGAAGCCCGGGTCGTTGCGCCAGGCCGCGAAGAGCCCGTCCTCGAATCCCGTGCGCGTCACCCGCTTGAGGTAGACCGCGGGGATGATCTGGTCGGTGTCGACGTTGCTGCGCCTGAGCGGTACGCCGACGCCGGTGTGGTGGGTGAACGCGTCCATCACTGACCTCCGGTGGTCGTCGTCTCGACGGGCTCGGCCGCCGCGGGTCCCAGGTCCGCAGGCGAGCTGAGCGTGCCGCGGATCGCGGTCGCGGCGGCGACCGGGACGGAGACCAGATGGGTGCGACCACCCTTGCCCTGTCGTCCTTCGAAGTTGCGGTTGGACGTCGAGGCGCTGCGCTCCTGCGGTGCGAGCTGGTCGGGGTTCATCCCCAGACACATCGAACAGCCTGCGCCACGCCACTCGCCGCCGGCTTCCTTGACGACGACGTCGAGGCCCTCCTCCTCGGCCTGCAGCCGGACCCGGACCGAGCCCGGTACGACGAGGAGGCGCGTCCCCTCGGCGACCGAGCGACCGGCAAGGATCTCCGCCGCGGCACGCAGGTCCTCGATCCGCCCGTTGGTGCACGAGCCGACGAACACGGTGTCGACGTGGATGTCCCGCATGGGGGTCCCGGCCTCGAGCCCCATGTACTCCAGCGCCTTGCGTGCGCCGACGCGGTCGCTCTCCTCGGCGAAGTCGTCGGGCTGCGGGACCGAGCCGGCCAACGGCACGCCCTGCCCCGGGTTGGTGCCCCACGTGACGAAGGGTGTCACGGCGCTCGCGTCGAGCACGATCTCCTCGTCGTACGTCGCGTCCTCGTCGGTGACCAAGGTCTTCCAGTGCGCCACCGCCGCGTCCCACGCGGCGCCGGTCGGCGCCTCGGGTCGTCCTTCCAGGTAGTCGAAGGTGGTCTGGTCGGGTGCGATCAGACCGGCCTTCGCGCCCCATTCGATGCTCATGTTGCACACCGTCATGCGCGCCTCCATCGAGAGCGACTCGATGGCAGGCCCGCGGTACTCCACGACGTAGCCCTGGCCTCCGCCGGTGCCGGTGTGGGTGATCAGGCTCAAGACGAGGTCCTTGGCCGTCACGCCGTCCTGCAGCGTGCCGGTGACGGTGACGGCCATCGTCTTCGGGCGTGCCTGCGGCAGGGTCTGGGTGGCGAGCACGTGCTCGACCTCGGAGGTGCCGATGCCGAACGCCAAGGCGCCGAACGCGCCATGGGTCGAGGTGTGGGAGTCGCCGCAGACGATCGTCATGCCCGGCTGGGTCAGCCCCAGCTGCGGTCCGACGACGTGGACGATGCCTTGGTCGAGGTCGCCGAGCGGATGCAGACGCACACCGAACTCCTCGGCGTTGCGGCGCAGGGTCTCGACCTGGGTCCGACTGACGGGGTCCTTGATCGGCTGGTCCCAGTCGAGCGTCGGGACGTTGTGGTCCTCGGTCGCCAGCGTCAGATCCGGTCGTCGTACGGTGCGTCCGGCCAGCCGCAGGCCGTCGAACGCCTGCGGAGAGGTCACCTCGTGGATCAGGTGGAGGTCGATGTAGAGGAGGTCCGGCTCTCCGCTCCCTGGTGGTGCCGTCCGTACCAGGTGCTCGTCCCAGACCTTCTCGGCCAGGGTCCTGCCCATGGCTCCTCCTCCTCGCGTCCTCCGATGGTGCTGCCCGTCGTGCCCTCGACTCTACAACTTGCGTCCCAGGATCTGAGACGGCAGTATTGCCATATGGACACCACCAGCGGCGTCGGGGTGCTCGACAAGGCCGCTCTCGTGCTCACGGCGCTCGAGTCCGGGCCTGCCACGCTGGCCGGTCTGGTCACCGCGACCGGCCTCGCTCGGCCCACGGCCCACCGTCTCGCCGTGGCGCTCGAGCACCACCGGCTCGTGGCACGCGACCTCCAGGGCCGCTTCGTGCTCGGTCCGCGCCTCGCCGAGCTGTCGGTGGCGGCCGGCGAGGACCGCCTGCTCGCCACCGCCGGACCGGTGCTCGCTCGGCTGCGCGACATCACCGGTGAGTCGTCGCAGCTGTGGCGTCGTCAGGGCGACTACCGCGTGTGCGTCGCCGCCGCCGAGCGGCCGTCCGGCCTGCGCGACACCATCCCGGTGGGCTCGCAGCTGACCATGCGTGCGGGCTCGGCCGCGCAGGTGCTGCTCGCCTGGGAGGACCCCGAGCGCATCCACCGTGGCCTGCAGAACGCCGCCTTCTCGGCGGCCGCGTTGTCCGGCATCCGTCGTCGCGGCTGGGCGCAGTCGGTCGGCGAGCGCGAGCAGGGCGTGGCCTCGGTGTCGGCCCCGGTGCGCTCCCCCAGCGGCAAGATCGTGGCCGCGGTGTCGGTCAGCGGCCCGCTCGAGCGGCTGTCGCGCCAGCCCGGCCGGATGCACGCCCCCGCGGTCGTCGCCGCCGCCGAGCGGCTCTCGGAGTCGCTGCGCCGGGCTGCGGCTGAATGACCGCTCCGCTCGGCCGGGAGCCTCGGTCACGAGCGAACAGCTTCACCATGGTCACCTGGTGCAGCGCTGGTTCTCATGGTGAGCTCACCGTGTGAAGCGGTGGTTCGACACCTTCACATGATGAAGCTGTGACGCGCGATCTCAGCGCTGCCGGGCCACCAGCTCGACGAGGTTGCCGTCGGGATCGCGGACGACCGCATTGCGGTTGTCGTTGCCCGTGTCGTGGGGCGGGGTGTGCGCGGGTACGCCGGCTGCGACCAGCGCGTCGTACGCCTCGTCGACGTCGTCGCACCAGACCACCAGCTGGAAGCCGTGCGCGCCGGGGACGGCGCGCAGACCGTGCACCCGCTCGGCCGCCGCGACCGTCGACAGGGCGATGGTCACCCCGTCGAGCCGCAGCTCGACATGGTCGGGAGACTCCCGGGTCGGCGCCCGGAACGTCTCCTCGAAGCCGAGCCGGGAGTAGAAGTCCAACGCGGCCGGCAGCTCGCGCACGTACACGTTGACCATCGGGCTGGAGAACACCATCAGAACAGGGCGTCCTGCTCGAGCTCGAGCAACGTCTGCTTGCGCTCGATCCCTCCGGCGTAGCCGGTGAGGGTCCCGTCGGCACCGATCACGCGGTGGCACGGGATGACGATCGGGATCGGGTTGCTGCCGTTGGCCAGGCCGACGGCGCGCGACGCGGCGTTGGTGCGTCCGAGTCGGTGCGCGATCTGGCCGTACGACGCGGTGTCGCCGTAGCCGATGAGGCGCAGCTGCTCCCACACCGACTGCTGGAACACCGACCCGGCGGGTGCCAGAGGCAGGTCGAACTCCTTGAGGTCGCGGTCGAAGTACGCCCGCAGCTGGCGCACGGTCTCCGCCAGTACGGGGGACGCGTCGTCACGGTCACCGCGCGGGCGGCCGTCGTGGTCGCGGAACGGGCTGAACTCGATCGCGGTGATCGCGCCGTCCTGCTCGACGATCCGCAGCTCGCCGACGGGCGAGTCCATCAGGGTCCACATGTCAGTGTCCTTTCGCGTGGTCTCGAGGCGGCCGCGGTGCGGCCTCCTCGGCCACCGGTGGGGTGAGGGTGTGCCAGAGGTGCAGCTGGGCGTAGGAGCGCCAGGGGCTCCATCCGGCCGCGAGCCGCGCCGCCTCGCCGGGGTCGCGACCGAGATGTCGCAGGGCATCGCGGATGCCGATGTCGTGGGGAAGGAACACGTCGGGATGGCCGAGCGCCCGCAGTGCGATGTAGTCGGCAGTCCACGGTCCGATCCCGGGGATCTCGAGCAGGGCGACCCGCACGGCGTCGCGGTCGGCGCCCCGGTCGAGGCGTACGTCGCCGGCCGCCAGCGCACGGCACAGGGACACCAGCGCACGCCCTCGGGCGCGTGGCATGGGCAACGACTCCGGGTCGAGCTCGCTCAGCCGCTCGGCCGTCGGGAAGAGGTGGGTGAGTGCCGTCGGCTCGCCCGGCTGCTCGGGCCGCCGAAGGGGCGAGCCGTGGGCGAGGGTCAGCCGTGCGGCGGCGGTGCGGGCCGCCGCGACTGTCACCTGCTGCCCGAGCACCGCGCGCACGGCCAGCTCGTCGCCGTCGACGTGACCAGGCACGCGAAGGCCGGGCGCGGCCCGGGTCAGGGCGCCGAGCACCGGATCGCCGGCGAACGAGTCGGCGACCGCCACGGGATCACAGTCGGCGTCGAGGAGGCGGCGTACGCGCTCCACGGCGGCCGAGAGGTCGCGCACGTCGTCGAGTCGGAAGGTCGCCGGCACGAACGCTGTCGTGCGGGCCTCGGGCTGGTCCGCGAGCTCGAGCGCGACGGTGCCGGCGCCGTGGGGAAGTCGCAGCGTGCGGCGGTACGTCGTGCCGGCGACGCCCTCGACACCGGGCACGGCCCGGACCGCGAGGAAGCCCAGCAGGGCGGCACCGGCGAAGGGCGTCCGCACGGCCAGACGCAGCTGGATGGTGCCCCCTGAGGAGCCGTGGGCGCGCCGCCCACGCAGCTCGGTCGGAGTCGACGCGTAGACCTCGCGAACGGTGTCGTTGAACTGGCGCACGCTGCTGAAGCCCGCGGCGAAGGCGACGTCGGCCGCTCCGAGCTCGGTGGTCTCGAGCAGGATGCGAGCGGTCTGGGCCCGCTTGGCCCGGGCCAGGGCCAGCGGGCCGGCCCCGAGCTGCTGGGTCAGGATCCGGGTCAGGTGGCGGGGGGTGTAGCCGATCCGTCCGGCCAGCCCTTGGACGCCGTCGCGGTCGACGACCCCGTCGGCGATGAGGCGCATCGCGCGTCCGGCGACGTCGGCGGCGACGTCCCAGTCGGGGCTGCCGGGCGTGGCGTCCGGGAGGCAGCGCTTGCAGGCCCGGTAGCCGGCCGCCTGAGCGGCCGCAGCGGTGGGGTGGAAGGTGACGTTCTCGTACGCCGGGGTGCGAGCCGGGCAGGACGGGCGGCAGTAGATGCCGGTCGTGCGGACCGCGATGAAGAAGACTCCGTCGAACCTCCGGTCGCGACTCTTCACCGCCCGGTAGCAGGACTCGGCGTCCTGGTGCATCGAGGAGGTCATGAGCCCATCATGGCCGAGGGCGCCGACAGTTACTCGCGGGAATCGGACACGACGTCGGTCGTGCCCGACGGTTCACCGACGGATCGCGTCGACGACCTTCCACGCCAGCGGGAGGAGGCCTGCGGCCAGCAGGATCTTGACGCCGTCTCCCCACAGGAAGGGCTGCACGCCGAGGTGCCAGGCCTGCGACGCCGAGAGACCGAGCGCGTGGGCGAGCCAGGTGGCGCCGAACGCGTAGATCACGACGTTGCCGAGAACCATCGCCGGAACCGAGCGGACGGCGTGCCGGTCCCAGCCACGGTCGGCCAGCCAGCCCACGACGGAGGCGGCGACGAGCATCCCGACGAGATAGCCGCCGGTGGCCGACGAGAGCCGGAGCACGTCCCAGCCCGAGGTGTTCGCCGCGAACACGCCGACACCGAGGCCGCCGACCACGAGGTACGCCGCCATGGTCGCGAAGCCCCTGGTCGCGCCGTAGGCGCCGCCGACGAGCAGCACGCCGAAGGTCTGCCCGGTGATCGGGACGGGGGTCCAGGGCAGATGGAACACGACCTGCGCCGAGGTTGCGATCAGCGCGACGCCCAGGGCGACGAGCACCGCGTCGGCCACCAGGCTGACGGCGCGACTGCGCGGGTGGACGAGCGACGGGACGAGCGCGGTGGAGGACACGGGAGGACCCTTTCCGGAACGGGCAGGTGCGACACGATGATCCTAGGGAACACCGCGCCCTGCGAGATAGGCCGGGGGCCAAAGGGTCCGGGCGTGGGGACCTACGACCCGCGGACGGCGGGGGCCGGCGCTGTGTCGTCATCTCACGGCCTGCGGCGTAGCCGGTGGCGGCGGAGCACGTCCTCCAGACGCTCACGACCCGGACCTGGCGTGAGCCGGCCTAGTCCTCACGCCCACGACCCGAGTCCGTACCGCGACGCACAGCCCCCTGCTCGCGGATGAGCGGCGCCATCCAGAAGTAGATGTGGAGCGCGAGCGCGGGTACGAGCAGCC
The DNA here is from genome assembly GCA_963805345.1 of uncultured Actinomycetota bacterium. GTDB lineage: Bacteria > Actinomycetota > Actinomycetes > Propionibacteriales > Nocardioidaceae > Nocardioides. Next base: position 36,935 of record CAWDUA010000012.1, on the reverse strand, counting down.
CCCACGCGGCGGCAGCCGGCACCGAGACCTGGTAGAGCCAGAGCTGGATCACGATGACGCCGACGAACACCGACAGCTCCGCCCACTGCCATGGCTTGAGCGGGCTGCCCCGAACCGGTTCGGGATCTGTCACACCTCGCAAACTAGCCGAACCCGCACGAGGGGCACGGCCGTCATCGTCCCCGTGTCCGCCCCCGCCGTGCGGGTCCTCGACGGTCGAGGGCGTACGACGAGGACCTCCCCGCCGCACGGTGAACCGCACAGACCACTCGTGCGTAACACACAGCAAAGACATGGGTACGTGCCGTTGCCTGAGCAGTGTCAACCGCACACCCGAGGAGACGCCGATGCACTTCTTCCGCGATCGCGAACGACCCGTCGACCCGCTGTGGGACGTGGCGTCCGCAACCCAGGTCCTCGTCGCCGATCCGAGGACCGTGACCGCCTTGGCGAACGAGGGCGAGGCCGCGGGCGGCGCGACGGTCGACGGCGTTCTGGTGGCCGTCCGCCACCCCACGGGGTGGTTCCTGCACGCCGTTCGTCGCGACGACCTGCCCGATGACCAGCTCGCGCCGTTCCGTGAGCTGGTCACGGTGCGCAGCTATCTCCTGCTCGCGAACGGCCCGGAGGCACCGGCGTGGCGACTCTCGCCGATCGCAGGCGAGTGGCGCTCTGTCTGGTTCTCGGTTGCCAGCGAGTTCTCGGAGCTCGACGACGCGCTGGTGGACTGAGGCCCGCGGCGTCAGCGTGCGAACGGCACCAGGGCCACGGCCAGGAACAGAAGGCTCAGGTAGAGGTTCGAGAGGTGGAAGAGTCTCATCGGCTGGAGCACCGACAGATCGTCGGAGCCGCGAGCACGGCTCAGCAGGAGCGCCGACTCGCCGATGAAGGCTGCACCGAGCACCGCCGCGAAGGCGGGATAGACGAGGCCCGTGTGCGCGGCCGGCCACAAGACCAGCGACATGGCCACGGTCGCCAGTGCGTACCGGAGGATCTGACGTGCCACGACCTGGGTCGGCGCGACCACGGGCAGCATCGGCACGTCGGCGGCTGCATAGTCCTCGCGGTAGCGCATGGCCAGCGCCCAGAAGTGTGGCGGGGTCCACAAGAAGACGACGAGGAAGAGCACGACCGGGGGCCAGGCCAGGCCGTCCTGGACGGCGGTCCAGCCGATGAGGGTGGGGAAGCAGCCGGCGGCGCCACCCCAGACGATGTTCTGACTCGTCCGAGGCTTCAGCCAGATCGTGTAGCCCACGACGTAGAAGACGTTGGCGGCCAGCGCCAGGCACGCCGACAACCAGTTCACGAGGACCCCGAGGCCGACGGTGGAGACTGCTCCGAGTACCAGGCCGAACACGAGCGCAGAGCGTCGGGACACGAGGTCGCGCGCGAGCGGTCGGCGACGAGTGCGCCTCATCCGGGCGTCGATGTCGGCGTCGACGACGCAGTTGAGGACGTTGGCGCTGCCCGCCGACAGCGTTCCGCCCACGAGGGTCGCCACGACCAGGCCGAGCGGTGGCACACCGTCACTGGCCAGGAACATCACAGGGAGGGTCGTCAAGAGCAGGAGCTCGATGATGCGCGGCTTGGTCAACGCGACGTACGCCGAGACCAGCTCGCGCGTGGCGGTCAGACCGGGCGTCGTCGTCACCAGGGGCGCGGTCATCGGGATGCTCCTAGCTGTCGGAGGATGCGACGGAGGCCACGTGCGTCGACGGGCCCGATGACGCGTGCGGCCACGCGGCCCCGGGCGTCGAGGAAGAGCGTGCTGGGCACACCGGTCTGGGGCAGCATGGGAAGGTCCGCGAGGAGCTCTCCCTGTGGGTCCGACAGGCTCGGGTAGGACACGCCGCGCGAGGTTGCGAAGGACCGGGCCGAACGGCTGCTGTCGCGCTCGTCGATCCCGATCACCCGCAGCCGCTTCCCCGCGGCGCGAGCCAGCACCGGCATCTCCTTGCGGCACGGGCCGCACCAGGAGGCCCAGACGTTCAGGGCGACCACGCCGTGCCCCATCTCGTCGGCGAGGTCGAGCGAGTCGCCGTTGATCGTGGTGCCGCTGATGCTCGGGGCGGACGTGCGGGTGGCGGCCGGGAACACCTGCAGGCCGGACCCCAGAGCGGGAGTCGCGGGCGCGCGGTGCATCGACGAGCAGGACGCGCAGACGAGGGCGAGCGCGAAGGAAAGCAGGGCCGCCCTCACTGGGTGCTCCCGAGGACCCAGTCGGAGCACCTGGGTCACCTCAGCGGGGGTCCAGGAACCGGGGTCCGGCGTCGAGACGTTGCGGTGGCCGAGCCGGTCCATGAAGTCGTAGATCCGCTTGGGGATCGCGGACGGTGACACGTTCCCATAGCCCTCGAGCTCGTAGCGGAAGTTCTGCGCGCCACTGATGAAGATCAGCTCGTCGGTGTGGGCGATGTCCGTCGTCAAGGGTGCGCCGGTGACCCAGTCGCGGGAGAACGGCGGCTTCAGATGGGTGAGGTGTCGCCAGACCCCCAGCGTGTGCCACACCCCGTTGACGACCCGTGGGCTCCCCGTCAGCACGGTCCAGTTGGGCAGCCTCCCGAACTGCCGCTGGTAGGCGCGCAGGTGTTGGCCGTCGTCGCGGGTCGGGTCGATGGTGAGGCTGACGAACTCGACATGTCGACCCAGAGGGGTGCGGTCGATGTCGCGCGCAGCGGCCACCATGCTCGCGGTGATGATCGGGCAGGACTCGGCACACAGGGTCATCACATCGGAGAGCACGATCACCTTGCCCTGAAGGGCTCCCAGCGTGGTGGGGTGCCCGTGGCTGTCGATGAGCGGCGCGGTGAGAACGCTGTCGGGCACCGGGGCGTCGAGGGATGTCCCGATCTCCGGCGCGGCGGGCCCGGCGTCGGCCGCGGACCCGCGCGTACCGCACCCCGACGCGACGACGAGCAGCACGAGAATTGCAGTGGCGAAGAGTATTCCGCGCCTGCCGGAAGGCGCGTACCGTGCGTGGACGTGACCGAAGCCATGCGGCTGCTGGGGGCCTGGGAGCTCTCTCCGGTCCCCTGGCTGGCGGTGCTCGCCTGCGGAACGTGGTACGTCGTGGCGACGTCCCGGGTCACACGGCGTTCGCCTTCGCAGCCGTGGCAGGCGTCCCGCACGGTGTGCTTCGTCTCCGGGCTGGTCGTCACGGCGTTCGCCCTGGTCGGACCTCCGGGAGCCTACGACGACGTCTTCTTCTACGCCCACATGACCCAGCACATCCTGCTCACCATGCTGGCTGCTCCCCTGCTGGTCCTCGGCGAGCCGGTGCTGCTGGTGCTTCGGGCCAGTGACGCTGACACCCGGCGACGGCTGTGGGTGCCCGTCCTGCGCAGCCGTGTCGTGCTGGTGCTGACCAACCCCGTCTTCGGCTGGGTGTTCTTCGTGGGCGTCATGGGTATCACCCACCTCCCTGCCGTGTACGACGGCTTCCTGACCCATCCGCTCCTGCACGACTACCTCGAGCACACGCTCTATCTGGTCAGCGCGGTGGTGTACTTCCAGCCGCTCCTGGTCCCGTCGACCGGGACCCGGCATGTGCCCCACGGCGTGCGCATGGTCTCGCTGTTCACGGTGATGGTCCCGATGGCCATGTTGGGCTTCGCCATCTTCGCCGAGCCCCACCTCGGCTATCCCTACTACGCACACGTCGCACGCCCGTTCGGCCCGGACCCGCTCGCCGACCAGCACCTCGCAGGCATCTTGATGTGGTCGACGTCCATGGCGCTGGGGGTGGTCTGGCTCGTGGTCGCCGGATACCAGTGGCTGGAGGACGAGGAACGCCGCACCCGCCGCCAGGAGCGGGGCACCGGCCCCCTGGCGTCGAGGGCCCGCGGATGAGCCGTCCGAGGAGTGCTGCGCGCGATGCAACGTCCAGGCCGAGGGTCTGGACGAGGCAGAACCTGCGCTACCACGCTGTCTTCCTGCCGGCCGTCTGCTTCTGCTTCGCGGCGGGATGGTTCGAGCTGACCCGGGCGCGCGACGGTCACACCATCGCGTGGGTGTACGTCTTCGAGTGGCCGCTGTTCGCCGTGCTGTTCGGCTGGATGTGGTGGCGACTGGTCACCGAGCGCGAGACACGCCGGCCGAGCCCTCCGCGCAGGCCCGACGACCGCGACATCCCCGAGGACGATCCGGGCCTGCGGGCGTGGCAGGACTACCTCGACGCGCTGGGACACGACGGCGCCACTACTGACCGGGCCCCGGGATCCGGCTGATCCGCAGGTAGCGGGCAGCCCACGGTCCCATTGGCGACAGTGACCGTGAGTGCTCCGATGAGTGCTGCGACGCACACCCACGCGAACCAGATGCCGACGAGGCGCACGTGCCAGTCCCGGGCGCCGCGCGTGACCCGCCGCTGCACCCGGATGACGATGCCGAGCCCGAGGAACACCGTGATCAGCAGGTGGAAGACGTTCCCCGCCGCGAGGACCCAGACCGCCGACGAGTACGCGTTGTCGCTGACGTGGAAGGGGAACTCGGCCATCTCGACGATGTTGAGCACCAATGCGACGCACATGCCGACCAGGGCCACGACGCCGCCGTTGAGGAAGTGTCGCCGTCCCGGCTCGTGTGCCTCCAGCCCGAGGCGATAGGCGAGGAAGGAGGCGATCATCACCGCCGTCACCAGCCAGGGCCACCACAGCGAGGCCACACCGGTGCCTCCCGGGTGGAACGACGACTGGGTGTTGATGCCTCGCAGGTAGAGGAACGCGAAGGACAGCGCCGCCACGAACGAGGCGTCCGCCACGATCAGGAGCAGGACGCCGGTGCGCCAGCGATCGCCGAAGTCCTCCGGCTCCTCGGGTGCGAAGGCCTCCTTGTTGACGAGCGACTCGGTGCTCATGTCATCGCCCCTTCGCCCTGTTCCGGACCCGTATCGGCGCCCGCAGAGACCGATACCGGCACCCGTTCGGGCTCAGCCGGTTCGCCGTATCCGTAGGCGTCCTCGGTGACCACGGGCAGAACGGCGAAGTTCTCCAAGGGGATCGGGTTCGGGACCGTCCACTCCAGCGTCTTGGCGCCCCAGGGGTTCATCGGCGCGACCTCACCGTGTCGCCACGACGCGATCACGTCGTACAACAAGATGAGCATGCCGACCCCGATGAAGTAGGCGCCGATCGTGGAGATCAGGTTTCCCGCGTGGTAGGCGGCTTCGTAGTGGACGACTCGACGAGGCTGACCCTCCAGTCCGACCATGAACATCCCGAGGAACGTCACGTTGAACCCGATCTGGACCACCCAGAAGGAGACGAAGCCCGACGTCGTGCCCAGCATCCGGCCCGTCATCTTGGGGAACCAGTAGGCCATCGCGCCGATGGCGCCCGTGAGTCCCGCACCCATCAGCGTGTAGTGGAAGTGAGCTGTCACGAACATGGAGCCGTGCAGCTGGTAGTCGAGCGGAACGTCCGACAGGTAGATCCCGGTGATCCCGCCGATGATGAAGTTCCAGAGCATGGCGTAGGTGCACATCAGCGGCAGCGTCGTCCAGATGCGACCACGCCACAGGGTGCCGAGGATGACCAGGAACAGACCACCGGTGGGGATCGAGATCATCTCTGTCGTGAGCATGAACGGACCGTTGAGGTCCGGCGCCCAGCCGGAGGCGAACATGTGGTGCGCCCAGACGGTGACGCTGAGGCCCACGATCGCGATGATCGACAGGACGGCGATCCGGAAGCTGTAGAGGGGCTTGCGCGCGAACACCGCCGTCAGCTCCATCAGCGCCGCGACGGCGGGGATCAGGATGACGTAGACCTCGGGATGCCCCATCAGCCAGAACAGGTTCTGGTAGAGCCAGGGCTGGCCTCCGAGGCTGGGAACGTAGAACCCGCCACCCATCAGCCGGTCGACCAGGAGCAGGATCTCGGCCCCCATGAACATGGGGAAGGCGGGCAGAGCCAGCACGACGCTGGCCAGGACGCCGTACACGAAGATCGGGGTGCGCGTCCAGGTCATCCCGCGCGCCCGCATGGTCAGGATCGTCGTCGTGATGTTCGAGCCGGCCACCGCCGTCGAGACCGCGAAGATCAAGATGGCCACCATGTAGGAGTCGACGCCGGCGGGCCCTTGGTCCGCGATCGGCGTGTAACCGACCCAGCCCATCGGGATGCCCCCGAGGAAGGCGGCCGAGTACAGCACCGGCAACATGGCCACCAGGAGCCAGAGGCTCAAGGCGTTGAGCCGAGGGAACGCCATGTCCCGGGCACCGATCATCAACGGGACCACGAAGTTCCCGAAGGGTCCCGTGACCATGATGATCGTCGCCAGGATCATCGTCAGGCCGTGCAGACCGACCAGCGAGTTGTAGGTCTGCGGGCCGAGGAACCCCGAGTTCGGTGAGATCAGGTCGGTACGGATGAGCATCGCCATGGTGCCGCCGGCACCGAGCATGACCATGGTGAGCACGAGGTACTGGATCCCGACGACCTTGTGGTCGGTCGTGAACCGGAAGTAGCGGCCGACGCCTTGGTCCTTCCCGGCCAGGAAGAGCTCGTCGGCGTGGGTCAGGTCGCGCCCGACCAGCCACCGGAACGGGCCGGTGAACGCCCCCAGACCGGCCATGAAGCCGATCGCCCAGCCGACCATGGTCGCGGTCGCGCGGACGTCCACCTCGTGCACGGCGTCGTCGGCGAGCGACTTGGCGACCAGGTTGAAGACCAGGGCGAGGACGATGCCGCCCACCAGACCGGTGCCCATGTTGAGACGGCGCATCACACCACCGTCCGGGCCTCCTTTGACCGGGTCGGTCGTGTACGAGTCGGCGACGGTCATCGGCTACCCCCCTGGGAAGCGGCCCACGTGGCGAAGTCGTCGGCCGAGACCACATGGGCGTTGGTCTCCATGTCGGCGTGCAGAAGCCCGCACAGCTCTGCGCATTTCACGTGGTAGGTGCCCAGACGGTCGGGCGTGGTCTGCGTGGTGGTCGTCATGCCTGGGTTCGCATCGACCTTGATCCCCATCGCGGGGACCCAGAAGGAATGGATGACGTCGTCACTCGTCACCCGGAAGACGACCGGCCGGTCGATCGGCAGGTAGAGCTGGTCGCTCTCGACGTTCCCGTTGTCCGGATACGTGAACGTCCAGATCCACTGTTGCCCCGTGACCTCGATCTCCAGCGGGGTCGCGGCGGTCGCGGAGTCGACACTGCTGAGGGCTGCCAGACCCCAGATCAGCAGGAAAAGACACAGAGCAGAGGAGGCGAACATCCACAGCCCGGTCGTCCACCCGTGGCCGCGGAGGGGCGGTCCGTCGGGGTCGTCGGGTGACCAGTCGCCACGGCGGCGCCACTTCCACAGGCTGTAGACCAGCAAGGCCCACACCACTGCCGCCACGGGCGCCGACGCGACCGAGAAGACGGTGAACGTGCGCTCCACCTCGGTCATCGTGTTGGAAGCCGAGGGTCCCATCAGGTGATGGGGCACGATCAGGGCGAAGACCACGCCGAGGACCGTGAATGCGGCCCACAGTACGCCGAGGACCCGCGCGTCCTCGCTCTGCCACCAGGGAGTGCGTCTCTCGGCGACCTCTGTCTCTGACACGGCTCAGCCTCCCTCACACCCGTCTCGAACACACACCGTGGCGAACCACGTCACGTGACCGTCAACGTGCCGGACATCCAGCCCCGGGTGGACATCGGCCCGCCGAACTTCGCGTAGGTGCCGTCTCCGCACGGGAACTCGCAGTTCCACACGTACTTGCCCGGACCCTTGGTCCGGAACGAGAAGGTGACCTCGATCGGCTTCGGGTAGGCGCTCCCCGGCGCCAACGGTGCATCGTCTGGAACCGCAGGCAACGGTGCGCTCACGAAGAGCGGATCCTGAGCCGTCGGCGCGGCATGGATCGTGAACGTGTGACCGACCGCCGCCGGATCCACCTCGGTCACTGGCTTGCCGTCGACCGTCTCTGTCCCGTCGATCGTGCCGTGGACACGCGCGAACCATGGGTTGGTGATCGCCTCGCCGCCGTCGTACTGGCTGATCGTGACGGTGACCAGGGAGTTCCGTGGCACCTCCAAGGTCGTCGTCGGACCGTAGCTCACCCAGTCGGGCTCGGGACCGCCGTCCTTGCCGTGCTCGCCCGCCATGCTGTCGGGGTACGTCGACAGGTGGAGGTACACGTGATGGGGAGTCGCGGATCCCGTCTTCGCCGACGCAGCGAGGGCGGGCGCGGGTTGCTGATGGAGCAGGAAGCCCATCAGGGCAACGAAGCCGGCCCCCAGCAGAACGGTCATCGCAGGGCCCAGTAAGCGTCTCATCACAACCCCCAGGGGCTGCCACCAAGAAGCCCCGCAGACCGGTCTAGACCTCGCGAGCGCGCTCATGTCAACGACTTGAACCAAATTAGTTTGTCGGGTGCAACTGTTGGGATGGCCACATTTGCTGCTCGGTTGACCTCACCGAGGTCGGCTCTCTCACCCGGTGTCGCGGTTCCTGAAGGTCGGGTCGCAGGGCATTGCGTGCGCGGGCCGCGGGCTGCCTCACGGGATGCGCGGCAGCCCGGCATCGACAGGTGCTCGCAGCCGAGATCAGGGGAAGGGTCAGGTACTCCTGCCAGTCGACACCGGTGGTGGCGACATGCGACCAGGCCCAGGGCGATCTTCTCCGTGGCCCAGTGGGACCAGGGGTCGACGATCTCGCGAACGAACGTAGAAACGCGCACTAGGACAACGTCCCGTTCGGGGTTAGCCTGCGGATGCAAGGGCGACCGGTGCGTGGTGCCGGTCTGCCCTCTCACGGGGGGACCGTCGACGTGCGCAGACTGCTGTATCCGTTGTTGCTCGCTGCTGTGGTGTCCTCCGGCCTGAGTGTCTGGCTCGCCACCGCGCGGGCCGCCGACACCGGAAACCCGGCACCACAGACGGGCAGGATCGTCAGCGACGAGCCCGGCAACAACGCACCGAACATCCTCGACGGGACGGTCTACTCGATCACCAAGGTCGGCAACACGATCGTCGTCGGTGGCCAGTTCACCCGCGCGCAGAACCACGGCACCTCCACCGTGGTCACCCGCAACAACGTGCTGGCCTTCGACGCCACGACGGGCGAGCTGCTGACGTCATTCGCGCCCAACCCGACGGGCACGGTCTACAAGGTGCTGCCGGCCGCCGACGGCAAGTCGGTCTACGTCGGGGGACAGTTCACCTCCGCCGCCGGAAAGTCGGTGCCGGGCAAGGTGTTCAAGATCAACGTGACCACCGGGGCGATCAGCTCCTCGTTCGTCGCTCCGAAGATCGACGGCAAGATCCGCGACCTGGAGGTCGTCGGAAACCACCTGTTCGTCGCCGGCAAGTTCAGCCACATCGGCGGCGTCGACCAGAAGGCGCTGGGCACGCTGTACGCGGACACCGGCCAGCGCGACCCCTACGTCGACAACGTGTTCGCGGGGGTGCGCAACTCTCACCCGGCCGCGGTCACCGACGTCCTCCAGATCTCGGTCAACCCCCAGAACACCGCGCTGATGGCGGTGGGCAACTTCACCAGCGTCGACAGCCAGACCCGCTGGCAGATCGCTCGGTTGGACATCGCGAACATCCCCAGCGGCACCAGCTCGAGCGCACACTCGAGCGTGTCGCCCTGGTCGACGACCCTCTACACCTCCGCGTGTGCCGCGCGGTTCGACACCTACATGACCGACGTCGAGTACGCACCGAACGGGACCTTCTTCGTCGTCTCCACCACCGGCGCCTACGGCGGCGCCGCGGCGAGCAACGCCGGCACGTCGGGGTGCGACGTGGTCGCCCGGTTCGAGGACGACACCACGGCAAGGTCCACCCCGAGCTGGACGGCGTACACGGGCAGCGACACGACGTGGACCGTCGAGGTCACCGACAACGTCATCTATGCCGGCGGCCACCAGAAGTACCAGAACAACCCTGGCGGCAACAACGTGCCGGGCCCCGGCGCGGTAGCCCGGACTGGCATCGCCGCGCTCAACACGGTCAACGGGATGCCGTACTCGTGGAACCCGACCCGCGCCCGCGGCGTCGGGATCCAGGACATGCTGGCGACGGCCGACGGGCTCTACGTCGGGTCCGACACCGAGCTGATCGGCCACACGCCCGGCAACACCTACCACCCCCGGATCGCCTTCATGCCTCTCACGGGAGGCAAGACTCTGCCGCCGCTGCAGACCAGCGCGCTGCCGGCCACCGTCTTCCGGGTCGCCTCGGGGGCGTCGCAGCTGACCCGGCTGAGCTTCACCGGAACGACGGCAGACACGCCCGCGAGCGCGCCCACGGGTCCGGGCTGGGGCAGCGCCACCGGCGCGTTCATGGTCAACGGCCTGGTCTACAAGGTGGACTCGGACGGCGCGGTCGCGAAGATGTCCTTCGACGGCAGCACCTATGGCGCCCCGTCACCGGTGAACGCCGCAGACGCGCTGGTCGTCCAGAGAGACTGGCACACCGACGCGAGGACGCTGACCAGCATCTTCTACGCCAATGGTCGGATCTACTACACCAAGTCGGGTTCGAACGCGCTCTACCGTCGCGGCTTCGAGGTCGAGGACGACGTCGTCGGTCAGCAGCGGTTCTCGACCACCACGAGTGACATCAACTGGTCGACCGTGCGTGGCGCGTTCGTGGTGGGCGACAAGCTGTACTACGCCACCACCGCCGGCGCGCTGTTCTCGGCGACCTGGAGGCAGTCGGCGAACGCACCGGTGGCGGGGACCGTGACCCAGCTGACCTCCGCCGGGACCGGCTGGGCCTCACGGGCGATGTTCATCTACCAGGGAACCGTGGAAGAAGGCGTCCAGCAGCCGGGCAGGGCGTCCTTCCGGCACCGCGACGACAGTCACGACGCCCAGAACTACGATCCCGCCAACGGGCACGTCTCGCGAGCCGACGGCAGCAGGGCCGCCGACATCGTCCAGACCCGCCTGCACTACACCAGCGACCAGCTCACGTCGAGGGTCACCGTCAGGAGCGGTTCGATCGCCGACCGCTGGATCGCCGGTGGCCGGCTGCACGTCGCGGGCGGCGAGGAGTACTCCTGGTCCGGAAGGAACCACCACGGGTCCGGGGTCGCGTTCACCCTCCGGAACTCCGACGGCGACAAGGTCGCCTGCGACATCGCTGGGGACATCGCGCGGCGCCGGGGCCGCCTCACCGTGTCCATCCCCACCAGCTGCTTCGGCAGCCCGGCGTGGGTCAAGGCCGGCATCGCCTACGGGGTTCAGAAGACGAAGGCCCGCCGGGTCGCGGACGACGGGCTCCGCAGGCGCGGCCTGAGGGAGAACTCGAAGCTCGCTCTCTCCCCGCGGCTGCACCTCGTCTGAGGGCGACCACACGGTCCCGGGTCCGCAGCAGTGTCCCGATGACGGGGCGCCGACCCGGGGCGGTTCCTCTCCGGCCGCGCTGGCGCAGACCAGAGGTCTTTCGGATGAGTACCCCCGACCGGATTCGAACCGGCGCTACCGCCTTGAGAGTACGACCGACGGAGCGTGGGTCCTGGTTGAGGATCGATGAACATGCAGGTCAGCGAGCCTTTCGACCGTTGGCGATCGTCGGCTATTTCGGGCTGTCATTGGTTCTCTCGCGGCCCCAGCGCGGCCCCTGGCAGCGTTCGGGCCCGCCCCTCGTCGCCGTGTGTGCCGCTCTTCCGGACCGGGTCGGTCGCCTTGATCCACACACGAGCGCCGCTCAGGTCGTCCTCCATGGGGCCTTGGATCCTTTCCATAACCAACTCACCTGTCACCTCTACGAGATCGCCGCGCCGGATGCGCGTGAGGGCCGACGAGGCCAGGTCCTGGCTGCCGCACACGACCTCGCACGCATGCACAAGTCGAGCTCCCGCCGAGCCGGGGAACGGATCGAGGACGAACACCTCCCACGAGTCCTCGCCCAGCAGCCGGCTCGGCCCAGCTGTCACACGACCCGCGGCGACCACCCTGATCGACATGAAGACCTCCTGGCTCAGCGCCGAAATGACGCGACCATCAGACCTGCCGGAACGAATGGAGCCACGTTCAGGCTGCTCGGCTGTGGACAAGTCGCGCTACCAGGGGCGTCAGGCACCGATGGGGCGATGAAGCCCGCCCAAAGCACCAGGATCGAGTGTTTGCCGATCCATCGCCAAGGTTGCCTTCGTGGGCACTTGGATCGCTTTACATGACCCGAACAGTGCTGCGCCACGCCGCGATCCCATCGACCTCGCACCGATGTGAGGGCGCTCCACAACACCCCCTACCCGCCCGCGTGCGGAATGATGGAGGCATGAGCGACTGCGTTTTCTGCGGCATCATCTCGGGTGCCCGGCCGTCGGCCTTAGTGGCCGAGGACGACGCGGCGATCGCTTTCCTGGACATCCGTCAGGCGGTCTCAGGGCATGTCCTGGTTGTCCCGAGACGGCACACTCCAACGATCTATGAGCTGTCGCCCGAAGATGGTGCGGCGCTGATGTCGCTAGCTGTGCGGGTGGCACGAGCCGTTCGTGACGTGCTTGAGCCGGAGGGCATGAACCTGTGGCAGTCGAATGGTGCGGTGGCTGGGCAGGAGGTCGACCACGTCCATCTCCACGTCCATCCCCGGCGAACCGACGACGGCATGTGGCACCTCTATCCGAATGGGCTACCGGCTCCAACAGCGCCTGAGCGGCTGGCCGACTTGGCTGTGACATTGCGCGACGCCCTTCCTGCATGACAACCGATACGCACGCCCTTCCTGCATGACAACCGATCCGCCCGCACATGCCGCTGTCCGGGTGCGTCATAGCGCCCACTATGACGCGGGCCTTTGTGGGGGTCGCGTAGCGGTCAGCCGACGAGATGTCGGGCGAGGGCGGCGGCCTCGCCGCGGTTGGTGACGCCGAGCTTGGCGAGGATGTTGGACACGTGCACGCTCGCGGTCTTCTCGGTGATGAACAGAGTGGTCGCGATCGTCTTGTTGGTGGCGCCGGTGGCGAGGAGGTCGAGGGCTTCGCGCTCTCGGGGTGTGAGCCGGCTCAACGGTCCCTCGCGTGATGCCGCCTGGGGCAGCGAGACCCGGGTGCGGGTGGCCAGGCGGACTGCGCTGCGCTCGAGGTCGCGTGCACCCATGTCGCGTGCGGTGCTCCAGCACTCGACGAGCAGCTCGCGGCCCTCGTCGCGGCTGCCGTGGGCGAGCAGCTCGGTGGCGAGGTTCAGGCGCGGCTCGAGGGCGAAGTAGGCGCCGAACGGCTCGGCCAGGTCTGTGGCCTTTCGGAACTGGTCGACGGCTGCTTCTCCGGCGTCCCTGGCTGCGTAGGCCTCGGCGAGTGCGAGCTGGACCCCGGGGTAGGTCGGCCGCCACTCGTCGGTGAGTCCGCCTTGTCCCGACGCCAACTGCCGCGCTGACAGGCCTCGTAGCTCGTCTGCCCCGGCACCGGGTGTCGAGGTGCTCAGGGATAGGGCCTGGAAGCCGATTCGTGCGACCGCGGCCGCGCGCAGTGGGGAGTCGGTGTCCGCCATGTCGGCCAAGTAGGTCCTCGCGATCTCGAGGGCGCCGAGCTGGTCGTCGAGCATCGCCGCGAGCTGGAGATCGGTCAGAACATCCAGGGCGCCCGGGCTCCGCCAGTCCGCTGGCCTGGAGGCCGTGCTCTCGCGAACGTGGGGCATCGCTGCATCTGGGTCACCACGGGCCAGGAGAAGCGCCGCGCGAGACTCCGATGCCCTGGGCTCACCGAGCTCCTCTAGCACCTGTTCCGCCTCATCGAAGCGGCCAAACCAAACGAGTGCTTGCAGCGCAGGGGCCCCGCAAAGGGAGGCTGGGACCGGGAGCCCCTGGGCCAGGCCCTCCTCGAAGCCCTCGCGCGCGAGGGCCAGGCCACGCCCGACCTGTCCGGCCATGTTGTACCTCATGGCAAGTGCGCCGGTGTTCCCGACCACATGGGCGACCATGCCCGCTGTCCGGGCCACGGCCACGGCTCGCTCCAGCCCCGCGAGCGCGTCGCCGACGTGGCCGAGGTAGAACTCCGGGATGGATCCCCACAAGAGGGCATCCAGTTCGACTTCGACGTAGCCCGCGCTCCTGGCGGCGTCGACGGCCCGTGCTGCGGCTTCGGCACTGTCGGCGAAGCGGCCATGTGTCCACAGGAACAGTGACTGGGCGCTCAGGGCACGTGCCAGCTCCTCGGTGAGGGGGCCGCCGGCGTACTCGACCGCGAGCCGGATCGCCTCCTGCCTTCCGACGGTCGCCCCGGGTACGTCACTGATGCCGAGCGCGGAGTAGGCACGAGAGGCGAGCAACCGGTCGGGGTCGGGTCCGAGCATCTCTACCGCTGTGCGGACCAGGGTGTATGCGCGCTCATCATCGCCTTGCCCGACTGCCGCCTCGCCCAGGAGGACGACGAGCTCGGCCTGCGGGTGGCCGGCGACGGTCTCGGCGCCGGGGACTCGGTCCCACAGCGACAGTGCGCGTTCGAGCTGGGTGAGAGCCTCGGCCGCTCCCAGTCGCTTCGCCGCCAATCCGGCGCGCACCGACGCGGCCAGGGTGCGTGGCAGGTCGTGGGCGGCGTTCCAGTGGAAGGCGAGCCGGCTCAGTGCCGCCACCCCGGACTCGGGCTCGACGTCGATCCTGGTCTGGAGGATCTCGGCCAAACGGCCGTGGATCCGGGTCCGCTCGTCGGGCAGCAGGTCGTCGTAGGCTGCCTCGCGCAGCAGCGGGTGCCGGAACTCCAGGGACCCGGCGGTCTGGCGCAGGACGTTGGCGTCCAGAGCCTCCCGCAGATAGCCCTCCATCTGAGCCTGGTCGAGGCCCGCCAGCTCGGCGAGCGTCTCGGTGTCAAGACGGGTCCCGTTGACCGAGGCCAGGCGAAGCATGGCCCGCGGACCCTCGTCGAGGGCGTCGATCCGGGCCAACAGCAGATCCGAGAGGTGGTCGGGGACCCCTTCCTGGTTGCCGGCCCGGTTGACGGCCAGGATTTCTGCGGCGTACAGCGGGTTGCCCTCGGTCCGCGCCAGCACAGAGTCGACCAGCGACGGGTCAGGCGGTCCGTCCGTGTGGGCGGCGACGATGCCACTAATGTCGGCCCGGTCCAACCCGCCCAGATCGATGCGCCGGGCCCCGGGGGTCCGGCTGATCTCGGTCAAGGTCCTCCGGAAGGGGTGCCGGCGGTGGAGCTCGTCGCTGCGGAAGGTCAGCCCCAGCAATAGACACCCACGGGCGGTCCGAGACAGCGCGGCCGCGAAGTCCTGGGTGGAGCGGTCCGCCCAGTGCATGTCCTCCAGCACCATCAGCACCGGACCGGCCGCCGCCGCCTCGAGAACGACCGCGGTCAGGTCTTCCAACACCTGAAAAGTCTCCCGACTGCGCGGTGCATCCGGATCCAGCAGCGTGAGCATCCGACGCGCCGACGGCCGCGACTCGAGGTCCTCCACCCCGGCGAGCAGCGACCGCACCCCCTCGACCACCGGGGCGAACGAGATACCCGCCTCCAGGTCGAGACAGTGCCCCGTCGCCACGGTGAACCCCAACTCAGAGGCCCGGCGTTCAAGGGCCGCGACGAGGGTGGTCTTCCCGATTCCGGCGTCGCCCCCGACAAGCACGATCTGCGGGGTCCTCTGTGAGGCCAACCCGAGAGCTTCATCCAGCTCCGCGACGTCCCGCTCGCGGCCCAGCATCAGCGGTGTCCCGCTCGCTACCGGCATGTGGTCCACCGCCCCCGGCCTGAGGAAAACGAAAGGTCTTGAGATCATCCATGCTAGGCGCCCCCGAGGCCCCGTGGAGACCGGGATCACAGCGGTCGGGCACCCCGCCCAACCGGAGCCGGCGGCCGATCCGCCCGGTTGGGAATCGCGGCGGCGGCATGCCGGACCAAGGGACGAGCCGGGGCGGTCGACCTGTACCCCTTAGGTTCGCCAGCCGGTTGGTCGCCCAAGACGGGTTGTCCTCCCAATGTGGGAGCCGGTCCTTAGCGCGAACGTGAGGGTTCTACAGCCGCACATCCCGGCTACCGAACAAGGGAAACCCTCATGACCACGTTGTCGAACCTCCATCGCCCAGCCTCATCGACCCGCCACCGTCGCGCCCTCTCCGCCGCCGCAGCTACCGGATTGGCCGGCGTCCTGCTCGCCGTCACGCTCGGCGGCGCCTCTGCCATGCCCGGACGCGGCGACCCACCATCGGCCCCGGCTCCCGCCGTGCACACCCACGGCCACTACGTAGGGCACGGCTGCTTCATCACGCCCCACACCTGGAACGACGAACTCGCCGGACCCATGCCGGTCTGCTACACCTACGTCCCCTGACCCGTCATGACTACATTCAACTCACAGCCACCACAGCCCACGTCGGGAGACACGGGTCCCGCAGCCACCTACCGCCAACGACCGGAACGAGCCGACCAGGTTCGCGATCGGGGCCACCCCGCCCACCGCCGACACCGTCGTATCGCTGCGTTGGTCACACCTGCGGTACTCGCGACACTGATCGTGGGCTGCACCGCAGCGGGGAACCGGCGCGACTCCGCCGCCCCTCCCTCGCCGGCAACGCCCGGCCCGCCCCCAGCCAGCGGTCTCCTCACACTCGCAACCCACCCGCTCCTGACCGTAGAGGAGGGAAACCCGGTCAACCCCGGGGCCGCGCCGGCCCCACTTTCCCCATGCGTGAGCACTCCACTGACCTGGGGTGCCGCCGAGTCCGACGCAGCGACCTACGGTCGTCCAGGTCAGCCGCGGTTCGGCAACGAGTTCGTGCTTCGCTACGACACCATCACCGCCGCACACCGCGCAGTCACCGACGCATGGCGCCTGCTCCACGACTGCCCCACCCCGCGGAACGTGGAGACCGCCCGATGGGGTCTGCCGCTGTGGGGACCTCAATGGCATCTGAACGAGTACTACGCCAACCAGCGTGACCGGATCGCCACGCTCAGCGACACCCGACAGCTGCGGAATACCGCCCCGCCGGTAGCCACGTACTCGCTCCTGATCGCACGACGCCAGAACGTCGTCGTCGTCATGGAGGTCACCATGTCCGACGACCGATTCCCGATCATCCTGAGTATGGCGATGGCCCGGGCCACAAGCGACATGCAGCGCGAACGAGTCATCCTCTCGGCCATCGGCGGCCTCGGCGGCTGGGTGAGGTGACCATCGCGGCCGCGGGGTGCGCGGCGACCTGGAGCCCCAACGAAGGAAAGGTTGGCATCGACGCAACCGGTTCAGGCCACCGAGTCGGCGACCGCGCAACGGTCCACCCAACCCCACAGCTGCTCCGTCCACGTGCACGGCGGACCACGGTGCGCACCGTCGGGGAGTCCCCGCACTCCCGAGCCGACCAAGGCGAACGATGCCCCCGGTACGTCACTTGTTTGCTGGTTGGCGCTGTGGCTGACGAGAGCCGTATGCCCAGTCCGCTGCTCGCGTCCCAGTAACGCAGTTCAGTCGAGTCGTGAGGATCCGGTCAGTTCGCTGCACGGTTGCTCATGGTTCGGTTCATCCGAGGTACCGCGTACTTCCTTGGCTGGCATTCCAGCACGCGGGGACCCGAACTGCCCGAATCGCGGGACCACCCTGCGGGCCATCCCGTCGGCATGGTGCTTCCTTCCGCCGCCTGCCTTTGCGGCAGACGTCCGTAGCCGTTGTCCGGGCGAAGGTGGCACGAGTTGAGGCACGTCCGTTGCCCGGCACACCACCAAGCAGCATGCGTCCTTCCGCCGGCTGTCGGCCCTCTTGGAGTGCAATCGATGCCGCGGCCCGTGTTTGGAGACGTGGTGTGCGGCGAGGACGCGGGCTGGCACTCGGGCGCCGGTTGGTGGGCCCGGGCCTCCCGCTGCCGGTCCAGGTGCGCCCTGTTGCGCTCTGTTGCGCCCTGTGGGGCGCGCCAGCCAGGTGTCTTCGGCGCGCGACGTGGTCGCGGTCGGTGACGTGCTCGGAGCCGACGAGGTGGAGAGGTCTGAGGCTGACCGCACCCGGGCGGGTGGCTCTGGCGATTTTGGGGCGGCCGCTGCGGGCAATACCCGAATACCAGTGGAGAGGTGGACCGCGGATGGTGCGCGGGTGGTGGGTGGTCGAACTTTCGCGGGTGCGGGGGCATCTTTAGTTCATGAGGGTCGAGAGTGCTGCCGCGTCCGGTATCGATCAGCCCGTGGATGCCGAGTTGGTGTGGCTGGCCCGTGGCGGAGACGCGGCCGCGTTCGGCGTCTTGTTGGAGCGCCATCGTGCTGGGCTCTACGCGAGCGCGCTTGGTCGTGTGGGGGAACGTGAGGCCGCGGCCGACGCGGTGCAGGAGACGTTTGTGATCGCGCTGCGGCGCCTCGATCAGCTCCGTGACCCAGCGAAGGTTGGTGCCTGGCTGCATGCCATCGTTCGCAGTGTCTGCGCGATGCAGCTGCGGCGCGGCAACCGCGAGGTCCCGACCCCGGACATGACTCGGGAGGTCGACCGTGCCGGCGGGGTGTCCTCGGTCGAGCAGCAGGTGGAGGAGATGTGCCTGCGCGACTGGGTGTGGGCGGCGCTTGGCGAGCTGCCCGAGCCGGTGAGGCTGACCGCGACCCTGCGCTACTTCGGCCGGCACTGCTCCTACCAGGAGATAGCAGAGACCTGTGGGGTGCCCGTGGGCACGGTACGCAGCAGGCTGCACCAGGCCAGGGCCGACCTGGGGGGCCGACTGCTGTCCCTGGCCGCCGGCAGCCATCCCGATGTCGGTCAGGCCACCGAGGAGTGGACCCGGCGGATGGCGGAGGCCTTCGAGGCGTTCAACGACCACAGCGATCCGGAGCCATACGCACAGATCTTCACCCCAGAGGTGCTAGTGACCTCCTCACAAGGGGCACAGGCCTCCGGCAGGGACGAGCTGCGTCGCTTCTGTGAGCAGGACCTGAACGACCGAGTCGGCTACCGACTCGGCGACGTGGTCGCCGGGGCGGGCCTGGCGATCATCGAGGCCGAGTTCGTCAACCCCGCCGACCACCCGACCCACTGTCCACCAGCCGCGACGCAGGTGCTGGTCCACGACGGGCGCGACGAGGTACGCCGCCTGTACGGGTACTTCTCCCAGCGCCCGGACACCGAAGCAACCCACCAGGCAGCCGCCGACCAGGAGTACCAGCCAGGAGGGTAGGAGGAACGCCATGTTCAAGCGGTTCTACGCCGCGATGTACGACACGATCGGCAGGTCCTCGGAGACCGCCGGGATGAGCGACCAGCGACACCAGCTGCTCGCGCAGGCCACCGGAGCCACCATCGAGGTCGGCGCCGGCACCGGCCTCAACCTGCCTCACTACAGCCACACCGTCACCCGCCTGGTCCTGGTCGAGCCCGACCCGCACATGACACGGCGGCTCCGTCGCCGCGTCGCCACGACCCGACCCGACGCCGAGGTCATCGACGCGACCGCAGCTCGACTCCCGTTCCCCGAGGACTCCTTCGACACCGCCGTGATCACCTTCGTGCTGTGCAGCGTCCCCGACCCCGCCGACGCGTTGAGCGAGATCGCCCGGGTGCTACGCCCCGGCGGCCGCCTGCTGTTCGCCGAGCACGTCCGCTCCACAGACCCAGCAATCGCAGCCAAACAGGACCGCCAGCCCTTCCCCTACCCGCTCATGGGCTGCCACCCCAACCGCGACACCCTGCAAACCATCACCGCCTCTCCCCTGCACCTCGACGACCTCCGACACGGCGAAGTACCCAAAGCCCCCACCATCGAGCGACCCATGATCATCGGCACCGCCCGACTCCCCGAACCGGTCTAACCCAAGCGCCCTCACGCGCCTAACAGCACAAGCCGGACGGCTTCAACGAGTTCAGACGGTACGTCTTGCGCAACTGCCCAGCCGTGACTGTTCACGGGCCAACCCGCGTAGCCCATATCGCCGGCTGTCGGTGCGGCGCGCTATCCGTCCGTCTAGGGCCGGCCAGGGCCACACTCATGGCCTGTGAGGTCTAGCCCGGTTCCAGAGCGCGACGTCTTCCAGCTCCAGCAGCACCGCGGTCTCAGTCTCCCTGGCTGCCTCAGCGGTCGGAGCGGATGTCCAGCAGATATGCAGGTGGGCGTGCTCCATGGCGTCGGCAGCCCACTGCTTGGCTCGCGATGGGCCCTCCGGGTGCAGGCGGTGCAGCCGATCGGATAACCACGCTTGGTCTGCCAAGGCCCGATCGAGGGCAGCCTCCCCGAGGCCAGAGACGGCACCCCGTCCCCGAGCGTAGATCTGGAGGCGCCCCCGCACGCCCATCCCGCGGCGCTCACCAGCCATCCCGACGTACACGACTTGCGAACCACTCCGAGCGATGTACACCCCTGGGTCGGTCGTCGCCTCGCGTGCGGCCACGTCTAACGGATGCCAATCGCTCCAGCGCAGACCACCCAAACGCGGTGCTCCGTTCGCGCCGGTGATCTCGCTGGTGGTCACGTCGACAATCAGTTCTCCATCCTCGCTGAGCAGTTCGTCGCTCTCCGGAGGTTGCGTCGAGAGGTCGGTGTTCCAAGCGAGGTCCTGCGGCTGGCCCGCACTGTGCGTCCTGGAAAGCTCCTCAAGCGAGGGTTCCTCGGGCAGCACTTGCACCGCAGGATCGCGGAGAAGCCGGAACGAGACCTGGTTAATTCGATCAGCCCAGCCCCGCTCCTGAAGTCTGGCGTGCACGGCTCTTCGGATGTTGTTGTTGTCCGGCATCGTCTTCACCGGATCTGCGGGTGTTCCGGATAGGTCCTCGATGAGCCACTTGAGAGCCTCCCGGGTACCCGGGCGAGGCCGGAAGAGTCGCGTTCCGTCGCGCTCGTCCTGTCCAATTTCCCACATTCGGTGGTAGAGGTCGAAGAGGTCCAAGACGTACTCGCCGGACCGGATCGGGTCGCAGACATCTTCAGCCCGGATCGCCGCGATCCGTTCTGCCGACACGCCGCGGCTGAACCACTGCCGAGACCATTGGGTTCCCTTGACGAGCTCGCTCGGAGTCTTCGTAGCCCACTCCTCGGCTTCAGCCCGCGACAAGCCGGAGCGAATCGGTGCGTCGCCGAGCAAGACGCACCAGGTGCCGTCCCCCTGATCCTGAACCCGCGCTTCCCGTCTGCGACTCATGTGATCACGGTAGCGGCGGGGCTGGGTGGCATCTCGAGCTGAACCGTCTCCGTGGACCGCGTCACTCCGCCGCCAGTGGACCTTGACCCAGACGGCAAGGGGGGCGTTTCAGACTCCCAAGCGTGCTGATCTCACCTTGTCGATGGTCCCCGGTGGGCCGTCAACAGCGACGACTGCAGCGTCCTGCCGCCCGAAGAGAAAGAGCAACAACTCACCTGGCTGGCCAGAGATGCGAATCATGGGCTCACCGGCGCGGGCGCGGACGGTCTCCCCCGTCGACGGATCATGCACCTCCAGCCCGCAACCACGTAGCCGACGCGCCAGGATCCGCGCTCCACTCCGGATGTTCGCCCATAGCGCCTGATCCATAGCCGGGTCGAAGTCTCGAGGTGCGCCACCGTTCGCACGGCGCACATCCTCGTGGTGCACGAAGAACTCATTGAGGTTCGGAACCTTCCTGAGCCAGCCAAGACGGAACACTCCACGCGGTCCGGAGCGAACCGCTGCCACAAGCTCTGAGAAGTCCCGGCATGCCGCTCGCCTGTGATGCCTCTCGGCGAGGCGCGCCCACGCGCCCGGTATCACCAGTCCGGGTCCCGCCACCGGATCGTGCTCGCGTAGGTACAGGTGCACCGCGATGTCCCGGGTGGTCCACGGCGTCAAGAGCGTTGCGGCATCCGGGCCGAGCTCGTCGAGGAGGTCGCACAGGCTGGAACGCTCCCGGGCGTCGAAGCCTAGCTTCTTCACTCGGCCAGCGTATTCGTCGCACCACGCTGAGGTCCGGCGCCGGCAGAGGCCGACCGCCGTCGCGTCACTTCGCCGGGTTCGCTGACCACGCGGCGAGGCATGGATGGCCTCCCACCCGAACTTGACCGATGGTGGTGTCGCGCCTGCTAAGGATTGTCCGCCCGAGCTGGCCGGGGCTTGGCAGGCCGAGAACCCGCGGACATTGGTTGAGGCTTGTAAGTCACCGACGGCCCCTGCTCTACTGCTCCGCGGGGGTATACCAATGTCACAAAGCCTCGGTCCCACGGATGGTCCGGTTACGCAACCGAAATCCTTCCTACAAAAGTCGTCGGTGAAGGTCCTCGGGGTCCTCGGGGTGCTCGTTGTCGCCTTTCTTACGGCGTTCGTAAAGACAGACGCGACACGGAATGCGGCCTGTGACCACGTCCCAGCAGGTTTGCACATATGGGGTTGCAAGCGAGCTCACCAACAGATCACCCTCGAGGAGGCTTCTGTCGCCATCGACCACTACCTTGGTCGCACGTCGGGAGCGTCGCCTCAGGACGAGTGGACATCCTTGACACCAAGAGCGCAGCAGTCTTGGGGCGGCTCGATCGACCGTTTCACGCACTCCTTCGACGGAGTCCTGTGGTCGGAGCGGGTCGGACCGATCGCGCGTGTCCGGGACTCCGGCGCTATCAACCAGTTTCGAGTGAACTACTACGTGTTTCGGGGCGAGGTGAACGAAAGACCCGACCCCAACGTGAACTCGTACACCCAAGTACTCCAGATCGTCAGCACGGGATCCGGGACAAACATTTCGGAGGTGGATCCAGCCGCTAGGCCGACGACCTACACGGGTTGGCCATACCCGCGCGTCCAGACCCTTGTTGGGGATCCGACCTTCAAGATGCGTCAATACGGCGGGCCATCGACATCTCGCACGGACGGCGGAGATCCGACTCTGGCCCATGGTGGCGTACTCGTTCCGTTCTGCAGGATCCAAATGCCAGATGGCCTATGGATTATGTCTGCGACTGGCTGGACGCCGGATGAGTTCTTAGAGCACCACGGAAGTGATGTCACAACGATCCCCCTGTGTGACCATCACTACGGTGACGTCCCAGGCGGGCCTGCCCTGTCATCATCCGAGATCTCGCAGACGCACCCTCCTGGTCAATAGCCTGTGCGACAGGAAACCAGTAGTCCGAGAGGCGCCGGCAGTTGCGTCACTCCGCCGGCTATGACCGTCGAGTCGTGTTCGGGCACCACCAACAGGGGCAACGTGCAACTTCACGCCTGAACCAACCGGGTAGGAATCGCCGGACAACATGCGATAGGGAGAGTGCAAAGTTGCACCCGCCGACGAGCCGCGCGACCGCTCGCGGACCGTCATGCGTGCCGGCCGGCGGCGGTCCGCCCCACTCTAGCCAGCGTGGCCCGCTGAGCTCGAGCCCACGTTCTCGCACCCCGCACCCTCCGGCGCGGCAGCATAAGCATCGACCTCACATGCCTGCGGGCTCAGGCCGTCAACGCAACACCTCGGCCAGTACTTGTGATGGTGTCTTGAAGCCGAGTGTCTGTCGAGGGCGTCCGTTGAGCTTGTCGGCGATGGCGTCGAAGTCGGCTTGGGTCAGGGTCCGGAAGTCGAGGGTTCGGGGTAGGTATTGGCGCAGCAGTCCGTTGGTGTTCTCGTTGCTCCCGCGCTGCCACGGCGACTCCTGGGGTCACAGAAGTAGACCTCGATCACCGGTCTCCTCGGTGAACCGGATGTGCTCGGCCATCTCGTGGCCCTGGTCCCAGGTCAGCGTCCGGGTCAGTGCGGCGGGCAGGGTGGTGATCTTCGCGGCCAACGCCTCGGCGACCAGGTCGGCCTTGTGCCCGCTCGGGCAGCGCGACCAGCATCACGAACCGGGTCGAGCGTTCCACCAAGCGTGGCCACCGGGACTCATCCGTTTGCCGAAGACCAGGTCGCCTTCCCAATGCCCGGGCACGGCCCGGTCGACAGCCTCGGCTGGTCGTTCGGAGATGTTGAGGATCCCGGGCCGGCCACCACGACCGTCCGGGAGCCGGGTCCCCGCCGGGCGTCGGATCACCCGCCCGGTGCGCAGATGAGCGGTCAGCTCCTTGCGTAACGCACCGCGGGACTGGATGAACAGGGTGCGGTAGATCGTCTCGTGCGACACCTGCATCTCCGCCTCGTCGGGATAGGTGGTCTTCAGCCAGCCAGCGATCTGCTGAGGTGACCACTGCTCCTGCTGGAGCTTCTCGGCCACGATCGCACGCAACACCGGCATGGGTTGCCAGCTTGCACGCCTGGGGACGCCGGGCCCGCGCCCAGGCCAGCTGATCAGCCCGCGCTGCCCGATAACCACCTCGGCCACCGTGCCCGGCGACCTCCCGACTGACCGTCGAGGCCGACCTGCCCAGCCCGGCCGCGATCGTCCGCAACGACAGACCCGGCAGCCAGACCACGGGAGATCTCCTCCCGCTCGAGCAAGCTCAACCGGCCCGGCGACCGCCGCCGCGGCGCCGGTCGGATCCCGCCACACCGCACCAGATACGACCGCACCGCGCTGGTCGGAAGACCCAACGCACGAGCTGCCGGCTTCATCGAATGACCAGCCCGCATCCACCGCCAGATCTCATCCTCATCCGCCGGCGAGAACCTCCGATACCCACGCACCATCGCAACCTCCTCAAAGTCAGGAAGTGTTGCGCTGACCCATTGAGACCACCCGGATGAGCGGTCGAGTTCAGCGAAGGCGGCGCCGCCTCGTTGCGCATCAACCCATTGTCAGGATCGCTGGATCGAACTTGTCGAGGAGTGTCTTGATCTCCGGGTCCGATGCGAGAGCCTGTCGGGCGCGGTGGAGGCGCACCCGCGCGGTTCCGGGGCGGACGCCGAGAGCGACGGCCAGTTCTGCCGGGGTCAGGCCCTCCCATGAAACCAGACGCAGGATCTCCTTGTCGTTCGGCGCGAGGCGTCCGAGGGCAGCCGCCACGACCCGTACGGTCCGCTGGTTTGCTGTCGGGCTGACAGTTGGCCCGGGACCGGCAGCGAGCTGGCTGACCAGTTTGCCCTCACGTTGTTGCTGGCGACCGTCGGCTATGAGTAGGTTGCGGGCGACACCGAAGAGCCACGCCCGCCGCAGCGTGGGGTTCGGCAGCTCCGAGCGCCGGCGCCAGGCCACGGCGTACGTCTCGGCGACGATGTCCTCGGCATCCCCGGAGGTGCGCCGTCGTACATAGGCGAGGACATCGCGGACGGTCGCGCGGTAGAGGGTCTCGAACTCCTGGGCAGTCAAGGCGCGCCCCATGTCACCGCTCCGCATGAAGCGGGTTGGCGTTCGGCAGGTCCGGGACGAGTTGGGGCCTGCAGTAGCCGTTGTTCTCGGCTAGCACCCGGGCCACGGCATCCAGGTCGCGTCCCTGCACAGCCACACCGAGGGCACCTAGGTAGTAGAACTGGCTCTCGTCCGGAACGGTCACCGTGTGAGTGTTGCCGTTGCCGTCGTTGACCTCCTGGGTCTCTGTCCGGCTGTACGGCTTCGGATCGATGGCGACGACGGCCGGCCACCGGGGCGCGGCCTGGATCATGCCGATCGCCTCGGCGCGGGCGGCTTCGTCACCGTCCCGGGTTGCGACCGCCCACTGGTTCGACCACGAGCACAGCGCTGCGTCGGCCACCCACGCCCGGATGGCTCCGACCGAAACCAGCTCGGCGCCGGGCACGGCGAAGCGTTCGTCGTGGACCTGGTCCTGCACCGCGAACTCCCGAGATCCGCGACTGGGGAACGGGATGTCCGCAGTCTCCTTCGCGACGACGTTCCCGAAGTCGGGCGCTGCGGGATCGAGGCGCTCGCCGGGACCGCCCAGCCTGAGGTCTTCGGCGTCCAATGGCCCGTTTCCGGTGTGGGACGTGTAGAGCTCCGCGGCCGCGATGCCGGAGGTGCCGAGAACCAGGGCGCCGACCAGCCCCCCGACGACGAGGCGAGCCCGCCTGCGACGCGGTTTGCCCTCGACCTCCATCGCCGCCGCTACCCGGATCCAGACCTCGTCCAGCACGATGTCGGACAACTCAGGCACGGGCGGTGCAGCGTCGGCGATCAGCCGATCGTGCACTTCGGTCCACGATGTCGCGCGCATGGGGTCCTCCAGCGGGTTGAGGTCAGCTTCACCTCTACATGTCCGAGCGTTACATGGTCCCGGGCTCTGGGCGAGCGAGTCGCATCCGACCGACGACGACTTGGCCCCCGATGCGCTCACCGTCCCGGTCGGTCTCGCGGCCAAACTCGTGTAGTCGGTCATCGCTGCCGCCTTGCGGCGTGACAACCCCGATTCGGAGCCAGCGCCCGAAGGCTGACGGTGCCGCCCGAACGTCCTCCTATGCCGCTGTCCGCGCACGGATCTGCCGATGAGCGGGTGACTCAGGTTGGCGCGGAGTAGCCTTCTGGCTGTGCGCACCTTGCGGGCTAGAACCTACGAACTGTTCCGGCAGTGGCGGGTCGCCCGTGAACAACGCAGGCGGACCAGCGCCGCCCGACGAGACGCCCGGGCGGCAGAGGACTTGGACCGAGCGCGCTCGGGTTCCGATCGCTTCCCACCCATGGGCGGCGGGATCTAAGCCTGGCTGACCTCGGGCTTCACAACATTCCAAGCAGCCGACAGCCGAACCCGAAAGGCCCCGACCAACCTCCGCACATGCCGCTGTCCGCGCGGATCTGCCGATGAGCGGGCGTGTGACACGTTGACCTGTGGATCAGTCGGCGAGGGTGAAGAGGTCTCCGGGTTGACATTGCAGTTCGCGGCATAGGGCGGTGAGGGTTGAGAAGCGCACGGCCTTCGCTCGGTTGTTTTTGAGTTTCGACAAGTTTGCGAGTGTCACGTCCACCCTGCGGGCAAGTTCGGTGAGCGTCATGTCGTGGGTCTCCAAGAGGTCATCGAGATGACACACGATGTGATGTGGTTCCTCGACGGGCACCGCTAGACCACGTCCTCGAGGTCGTTCCTCATGTCGACGCCGTGGCTCCAGACTTGCGCCAGGACAGCGATCACCAGTCCAACGAGCAGCGGCAGCCACGTGAACGACCAGTCACGGACCACGATGTCCGAAGCGCCCGAGGAATCGAGGAGCCATCGGCGCAGCACCGTCCCCCACACCGAGATGAGTGTGCCGCCTACACCCACCAGCGCCGCCAGCACCCGGAGTCGGCGCGCATTTGTTGCTGTGAACGGGTCTGCGTCTCGCACCGAGCGCACGATGAGCAGAACGAGCCACAGGACCGCCGCTGCAAGCAGAGGGATCGATGCACGCCACGACACCCACAACACCCGTTGTTTCACTGAGGGGTCCGGGAAGCCCACCGACCCGAAGTAGGGCCCCGTCACCTCCACGGGTCTGCCACCGGTCCGTGCATCAATCGTGCCCGTGTCGGTGTCCCGCCATGTGGGAGCGTTCTGCACCGACACCCCAGCGTCAGCTGACAACTTGGTCTGTAGCGACATCTCGCTCTGGCTTGCACCCACCACGGGCCACTGCGGCTCGAAGTTGAGTACCCGCACACCGTTCGGCCCGAGGAGGATCGACAGTCCTGCGCCCAGACTCACGAGCAGCCCGACGAGGATCGCTACCTCCGTGGCAACGAGTCGAGTGCTTCCACGGGAGATGCTTGCTACCGTCATGTCGCCTCGCTGTATCGTTATTCGATGTTATCGAGAAACGATACACCAAAGGGAACGGCTGCCCTCGCGTTCCACGCGACGCCCTCGGTTCAACGTCCTATGCCGCTGTGAGCGCAACCCGCCGACGATGGTTGGCCCTGGTCGGAACTCCCACTTGGCGAAGCGGACCTAGCCGACGCCACCGCCGCCGAGGTACGTGTTGGGGCTGATCTGATCAGCCGGGTTCTCCTGCTTCCCGCTTTGGTAGCGCCGGGTTTTGGCGAAGGTTCGGCGGAGCCGGCCGGTCGCCTTCCGCGCGTCTGCCAGCGCCTGTTCCTTCGAGGGTGCAGCGACCTGCTTCCTGCGAAGGATGAACATATCGAAAGGCTACTCCCGACATTGCGAATCGTCCGCTCATACCGCTGTGAGGGCGCGCTCATGCCGATGAGCGGATGTCGCATTCGACGTTCCCGGGGACTTATGACCTGGCCAACGAGACGGTGCTTGCTGCCGACTCGAGGCGCCCTGGGTAGGGGCCGGGCACTTCAAGGAGTCGCCTAACTCGTCCGGATTGTGGGTCCCAGGTGACCAATCGTCGGCTGTTGAGATACAGAGTGAGCCGTCCCCTATCAGTCCAGCGTTCGATGGTTGTCCCGGGTGGGATGCGCAGCCGTGCCTGAATCTGCCCCGAGTGCTTCTCGAAGACCCAGACGATCATGGAGCGGTCGTCGGAGAGGGTGGGTTGGATGGCGACCTGGTCCTCTCCGAACACTCCGTAGGGCGTTCCAACGACACCACGCGGCGCACGCCATCTCGTGATGGTGTGCCCGCCTGGGACACTCCTCGTCAGGATCAGCGTGCGACCTTTCGAGCTGACCTCGACCGGGGTCCCATCCACGTCGAAACGCGTTCGCCTCCCGTCGTATGACACCCGGGTCAGTCTCCCTCCGGGCCAGACGTGGAAGGTCGAGTACCGCAAGCCTTCGGGCAGGCGGGCGTAGGCCGACACCACATCCCTGCCGGGGATGAACGTCACCGCACGCACCACCGGGCTCGTGCGCGGGAATGCAACGTGACGGTGTGTGCCGGTGGTGAGGTTGACGAACACGACACCAGCGTTCGTGTGCGCCACCCACATGCGGCCATCGTCCGACAGGCTTCCTGCCCCGAACGTGTCGGCACCCGGCCACCACGCCTCTGGCAGACCGAGGTCGCCCAGGTTGAGTTCACGCCAACGCCCATCGCGTCCCAGGAAGATGATCCGCTCGCCGGCCCAGCCCACAGGATCTGTCAGGCGTTCCAGGGGGTGGTAGGCGAGGCTTGCGGGGGGACCCGGGCGGCCGAGGACCATCGGCAGCACCGTGTCTGGGCGAGGGGCGTGAATGGCTGTGGGTGTCCCTTGCCAGGGCACGGAACTCCAGCGGCCAGGCAACCGCTGTACCTCGGGCGCCGAGACCGGAACGTTGGGATGGATCGGGTGGCTCTCGCCGTTCGCGTTGGGGGCGTTCCTTGGAGCGGAGCTAGCCGATTCGGGCGACGAGTCACAGCCACAGACCAGGACTAGGCAAGCAGCGACAACCGCGTTCCGAATGAACACGCCACCCACCTTCCGCTGCGCGCCGCCGATGAAGTCACAACTATGACCGACCACGCACCTATTGGTTGCCGCGCAGCATCCGCGCAGCGCACTCCATGCCGCTGTCCGCGCTCCCGCTCGTGCCGAGCCCGGCGGTTCCCTCAGAGCTGGTAGACGACGCCGACCCCGTGGCCCAGCTCGCCCTTCAGGCGGCGGACCAAACGCGCAGCCTCGGCATCGTGATCGGGCTTGCCCGAGCGGGTCTGCCAATCCTGAGCCCACGTCACCATCTCCGAGACCAACCCATCGCTCAGCCCGACCGGGCCAAGTGCCTCCAGCGCCTCCTCGGGCGTAGCGAACATGAGCCCCTCGTCGTCCCAGAGCGGAACGTCGACGGTGTGCTCACCCATGAACCGGATCACCATCACCGCCACAGTCTGGCTGCTTCCCCACGCCGGTGCGAGCCACATTCAGACGTCCGCACATGCCGCTGTCCGCGCTCGGCTGAGGACGCTTCATGTCGTGAGCGGTTGTCAGTCGAGGGTCAAGTCCATAGAGGCTCAACCACCCGCAGGTGGCCCCAGTCTCACGCAATCGTCGCCGCCGCGGCTGCCCGGCGTGTGAGGATCCTCCGGTGGTGCAGACCCCCGAGTTGAGCGCGTTTGCCAGAGACTTTGCGCGTCGCATGGATGGCCTTGACTGGCTGACCGATGCCCTGTTCCTAGCCGTGATGTATCCGAGCACCCAGCCGGACGCGTCGCCCACCCAGCGGACGATCGAACATCATGTGATCTTGATCGGCCCGACTGCGGATCGGGATCGACCCTTCCGGGCCGTGCATCACTCGACCAGGGGCGACAACGATTGGATCAGGGTGTCGCCCTACACCGACGATGTGGTGAACCTGGACCTCTTCCACAAGGCGATCTCGACACGGCCCAGGTCGAAGGGCGACGTCAACGACCTGAACATGCTGGTCGTGCACTACACCAATCGCCCCGCAGATGGACCGCTGATGAAGTGCTTCATGGCTCATCACGAAGAGATGGACCTCCCGGGCGCCAGCGAGAAACTCGCCGACGACGAGTGGGTGCACCGCACCTTCTCGCTGTGGTTGGACGACGAGCAGCCTGACGAGCCCCAGACAGCCCCGTCCCCCCCGTCCCCCCGTCCCCCCCGTCCCCCCGTCCCCCGTCCCCCACGTCGCCACCGTCGCCGCGGCCGGCTGAATCTTTGGCGGAGCCCGATGTCGTGACGGTGCATCGATCCCTGATCGAGTCTCACCGTGCCTACATGCGGCGTATGTGGGAGAGCCCCTGTGTGGACCTCATCGTCGAGGTTCCCGGGCTGGAGCGACACCGGGCCGCCGATTTGGTCTCCGCAGTGTTGAACGACCACGCCGAGGTCGACTTCGTTTACCCGACCACGATCGGCACCTACGTCTTCATCTCCGAGGGCCGCTCGTGGCCGGTTCTCGTCGATCAGTTGGTCGACGGGCTCACCGAACTCCGCCAAGCAGCCGTCGTCACAGCGCCACCGGCACGGGAGCTGTGGACGGGCAACACCCTCACCATGCGCTCGCTGACCGCGATGATGGCCTACCCAATGGAGATGCCGTTCTCCGAGATTCCACGCAACCCTTACGGCATCGCCATTAACCAGTGGGGTGTCTCCCGAACAGATACCGAACGGCTCCTCGATATCGCCACCAGCTGGGTCAGCCAGGGCGGTCCCGTGGGGCAAACCGGTGGCGGGGGACCCATCATCCCGGCCTCGGCCGAGGACGGCGCGGAGCTGGTCCGCCTACGGCTCGAGGCTGAACAGCACTACGTCGGACTCACGTTCCGCGACGAAGAGTTGGGGACTGCCCGCACCATCGGAGCCAGCGGGTTCGGAACCGTGACCTATACCGAGATCGACGACAACGCCGGCCCAGGCGTCATGAACCAGGCCATGAATCTCAGGGACGTGATCCGAGCCGAAGCAGAACAGATAGAGGTCGCCATGATCCTCCCGGTGCTGACGCTTGGCCCGGTCACCACCACTAACATTCCGGGTGGCGGTTCGCTCTGGGTTTGGAACCGACACCTGTGGTCATCTCGTGTCCACGACGCCTACGGCATCCAGCTCCTCACAGATCAACACCTCGAGCACGCCCGGGACCTGTCCAACTGGAACGTGGAGAGGATCACGGACCATCGATGGCTGGTCACTGCCCAAGATCTCCACCTTTGGTACGGCTTCACGAGCAACCGTGAATGGGCTATGAGAATCGGCCGGGAAGGCATGCCGGACTTCGTTGCACAGGCTCGCCACGACTTCGGCGACATGATCCTCACCAAAGCGATCGCCGACGACAACCCCGCCCAGTGAGCGTGCCGCCCCGAAGCACTGCCTTGCTGAGGCGCATTAGAGTCGGCTTCGCCCTTAGGACCTCGCCGCTACCGGATCCAAACGTGCTGCGGACCTAGCGGCTCGAACCCTGCGCCGAGCATGGTCTCGAGGTCCGGACCCCAGGCGTAGTCGACGACGGCTCGACCGGGGTGGGTCTCCGCCGCGATGTCGAGCAGCACGCGCGGATCGACCGGATCGCCCTCGGACGACCAAGTG
This sequence comes from uncultured Actinomycetota bacterium, assembly GCA_963805345.1. Taxonomy (GTDB): domain Bacteria; phylum Actinomycetota; class Actinomycetes; order Propionibacteriales; family Nocardioidaceae; genus Nocardioides. The sequence continues at coordinate 5,375 of CAWDUA010000012.1, read as the reverse complement.
TTGGAGAGTCCTACGACGGTCCCAGCGTCGTGCAGGATAGCCCCGCCCGTGAGGTCATCGCCGTCGTGGCGGGCCAGGACCGTAAAACGAGGGTGCGCCCACAGGTCTGACGGCAACGCGCCCACCGTGTCGTGGCGCTGGTTCCACCGAGCCATCAGATCGGAGTCGAGGACGCGACTCCAGCCCAGCGTTGGAGCGGCCGCTGCGACGCCACGGTGGTGGAGCCACGTCGCGGCGAACAGCAGGTCGAACCCTTGCGCGGCCAGGTCGAGGAGACCGAACGAGTCCGCGATCGTCCCGTGCGGGTGCCGCTCCATCCGCAGCAGCGCTCCCGCGGAATCTGTCGTCGGGACCAACGTCTTCACGGCCGAGTGCCAGCGCGGCGGTGAGCCCTCGGCCCACCAAAGAGCCCCGTCGGATCCGACTGCGATCCCATGCAGGTCGAAGATGTCGTCGTACCAGCGGCGGCTCGCGGCGATTGCCGCCAGAAGACGCTGCTCCGTCACCGGAGCAGTCTCCACCTAGTGCCGTGCCTTCCGCTCATCGGCATGAGAGTGCTTCGGAAGCTGGCTCGAACTTCTCGGGACGTTGCTCTCGGGGCGTCCGATCACGTGCCGGCGGATCGCCTCGCGTGGTGTGTGCTGGAGTTCATGGGAGCTGTGGGTCGGGGTGGTTGTCGTCGTACTCCTCTGCCGCTTGAGGGGTGATGAGTTCTTGGTCGAGGAGCCAGCGGACGGCTCGGAGTCGGGCGCGGGTGTCGCGCATGGTGTGCCAGGGCTCGATGAGCTCGGGATGTTGGTAGATCTGGTTCTTGAATCGACCGAATGCCCCTCGCCCCTCCAGGGTCCGGGACAGGCGCCCACCCATCGCTCGGTCGCTGAGCCGGTCGGCGAAGTCGACCATGTCCTGGTACCAGATGTAGGAGGGGATGGGGTCGATCGCGATGAGGTGGGGGTCCAAGTCGTCGAGCTCGACGGGGTTGTGACCGTCGATGCCGGTGTCACTGGTCCAGATCACCAGTTCTCCGGTGGTGGGGTCGATCAGCCATTGGTGCTCGCCGTCGGCCTGGTCGGCCAACGCCGTTGCGATGACCTCGATGTCGACCCGGTTCAGGTCCAGCACGTTCCCCTCCTCTGAGGCTCCATCACGTCGCGCGCCCTTCACCCACATCGCCCGTGCTCCTAGCCCGCCTCCACCGGCAATCGTTGACCCTCCACGGTCACCAGAATCCTCTCCAGATCAGGCTCCGATCTACCACTTCTCGCCTTCCATACCTTCCGGCACGCATGCTACGAAGGTCCGTAGATGGGCCGCCCCTCCTGGGGCGGCCCACGCGGTGATTTCTAGGGGTCCGTTGGTTGTCGACGGACGTCGTGGACCGGCTGATTCGAGGTGTGCGGGTGCTCGGGGGCTGACATGCATGGTGGGGTGAAGTTCTACCGCGGTGCAGCGAAGGCTGCCCGTGCTTACGTCGAGCGGGACCGCTCGCGTGCCGACGACTACTACCTGGCCGAGGGCGCCGGCGTCGCGGCCAGACTGACCGCTACTCCTAACGGTGTCGCGCGGGCGGGGCCGATGGACGGGGAGACCTACGAGCAGTGGGTCGCCGGCACCGACGTCGACACCGGCCTGAAGAAGGGTCGGGTCCGCGACGACGCAAACGCGTTGCGGTTCGTCGAGGTGGTCGTCAACGGACCGAAGACCTGGTCGCTGGCCGCGGCGCTGCATCCGGAGATCTCGGCCGCGCTGGATGAAGCTCAGGACAAGGCCGCCGCCGAGATCGTCGGCTGGGTCGCCCAGCACGCGACAACCCGAGTAGGGCCCCGCGGGCGACAGGTCCAGGTCCCGGTCGAGCAGGTCGAGGCCGCGGTGATCCGGCACTACACCTCCCGAGCCGGGGACCCGCACCGGCACCTGCACCTCCAGATCAACGCCCGGGTCTGGGCGGCCGGCGGGTGGCGCGGCCTGCACTCGGTCGGGGTGCGGGACTCAATCGAGGCGATCAACGGGATCGGCCACGCCGCGGTCGCGACCGACCCGGAGTTCCGTGCGGTGCTCGCAGCGCACGGGATGACGCTGGACCCGGAGTCCAGCGAGATCCGCGAGCTGGCCCCCTACGTGGGTGCGTTCAGTGCCCGGACCGCGCAGATCCGCCGCAACGTCGACCGCTACGAGGCCGCCTGGCGGGCCGAGCATCCCGGCGATGAGCCCGGGCCGCGGCTACGGCAGGGGTGGGACCGGCGTGCGTGGGCCCAAGCACGTCCCGACAAGGTCGTCCCGACCGACGGCGCGAGCTCGTGGCCCGCTGGAACGACGAGCTGCGCGAGCTCGGCTACCGCGACCCGACAGGCGCCGTGGCGCTGGCGGGGACGCGGCCGGGTTGGATCGACCGGGAAGCAGCAGCCGAGCTGGTTGTGTCCATCCTGGGTGCGAAGCGGTCGGCGTGGAACACCGCCGACATCCGTGGGAAGACCGAGGTCCTCCTCGCCCAGACCTGCCTGCTCGCCGATACCGCCGCCCGGGCCGAGCTCGCCGAGGACATCACCGCCCGAGCAGCCGACCGGTGCACCCGGCTGCTCACCTCGCCCGATGTGCCCGAGCATGTCCGGTCCCTGAGCTCGCCGCACGTGCTCGACGTCGAGGTCGACCTCATCGCCCGGATCGCGCGACGCGCAGCTCAACCAGCCCGCAAGGTACGCATCGGTGGGCGCGGCCTTGTCCGGATCGACCCGACCCAAGCCGCCATGGTCGGCGCCCTGGCCGGCGACGGGCGCTTCATGGTGGTCGAAGGCGCCGCGGGTGCCGGGAAGACCACCGCCCTGCGGTCGGTCCAACAACTGCTGACCCAGCGGGGCCATCGGCTGATGGTCGTGACCCCGACGTTGAAGGCTGCCGAGGTCGCCGCCGGCGAGACCGGCGCGGACGGGCACTCCGCCGCGTGGCTGATCTATCAGCACGGCTGGCGGTGGGACGCCGACGGCCACTGGACCCGGCAGCCAGTCCCCGCTCCCGGTCCCGGCGCCCGGCTCCGGGGCGGTGACCTGCTGCTGGTCGACGAGGCGGGGATGCTCGACCAGGACACCGCCCGCGCCCTGCTCACCATCGCCGACGAGACCGGCGCACGGATCGCGCTGGTCGGCGACCGACACCAGCTCCCCGCCGTGGGCCGCGGCGGAGTCCTCGACCACGCGGTCGCGTGGGCGCACCCAACGGCCGTGTTGAGCCTGGAGACGGTGCATCGGTTCACTGACCCCGCCTACGCCGCACTCAGCCTGAAGATGCGCACCGGCGAGGACCCCGCCGCGGTCTTCGACTCGCTCCAACATCGCGGCCAGGTCGTCATCCACCCCAGCGACATCGAGCGTGACAGTCGCACTCGCCCAGGTCGGTGCCAGCGGAGACCTCGTCGTCGCCGACACCCGCGAGCAGGTCGCCCACCTCAACGCCGCAATCCGCGACCAGCGTCGCAGCCGACCCCAGTCGAGAGAGCCGGCGACGCATACCCGTCGTGGTGACTCGCTCGAGGCGAACTGATCGGGCTCGGGGACCGCGTCGCCACCCGCCGCAACGACCCCGACCTCGGGTCGCGAACCGGCAGACCTGGACCGTCACCAGAGTCGGCGACGACAGCAGCCTCACCCTCCGGGGACGGGGACGTGACCGGGTGCTCCCGGCGGACTACGCCGACCGGTTTGTCGAGCTCGCCTACGCCACGACCGTCCACGGGGCCCAAGGCGAGACCGTCGACCGGGCGCACGTCGCGATCGGAGACACCACCGGCGCCGCCGCAGCGTACGTCGCGATGACCCGAGGCCGGAACGGCAACACCGCGCACCTGGTGGCCGAGTCCATCGAAGAGGCCCGGAAGCAGTGGGTCGAGGTCTTCGCCCGTGACCGCGCCGACCTCGGCCCAGCCCACGCGAAGCGGCAGGCGATCGAGGCTGTCGATCGGTACGGCATCCAGAAGCATCCTCGGCCGGTGGAGGAGCCGCGTCGACCGATCCCGGCATCCGGCGGCGGGATCGGCATCTGAAGTCAGGGACGCCGCTTGCGCCGGCGGACCGGCCGCCACTCCACGCCGATCTCGCGAGCGAGCCAGGCGCTGAACCCGGCCGGGTCGCGGGGCTGCATGTCCTGAGTGGCGGTCGCTGCGTCGATCATCGGCTGCCAGGTTTCGCGGATCACCTCCGGGACGTTCAGCCGCTCCCAGACCTGCATCAACAGGATCCCGTCGACCGAGTCCTGCATCAGCTCGGCAGTCCCGCGCACGATGACCCACTCGTAGTAGTCGATGCGTTCGGCCTCGACCGACAGGTCCCACACCCGGGGTGTGCGGGACTTGAACAGATAGCCCAGCACCTGGATCTTGCTGAAGCAGTCCGGCATCGGCACCGACCACAGCCGCTCGGGCACCAGGTACTGGCCGATGTCGGGGTCCTGCCGTACGTCGAAGTCGATGATCGGCTTGATCGCGAGCTCGAAGTCGGCGGCCTCCAAGAGCCGCTCCACCACCTCCAAGGTCGGGGACTTGCGGCGGCACTCGTACTCCGAGACCGACGACTGCTGGGTCCCCGCCCACAAAGCCAACTGCTGCTGCGAGGCGCCCGCGGCCCTACGGGCCAACTCGATGACCGTCTTTGGCGGCTCCACGGCCACAGGATATCGCTGATCATCGATTGGCGGGGCCTGCACACCTACTGGGTGAGGTCGAGAACCGCTTGGCCTCATCGACCAGTCAGGAGCACCACCATGACCGCACCACAGTCCAACCCCGACCGCAACCGGCGCCCTTCGACGAGCCTCGGCGACGAGATGCTCACCCTCCAGGAAGCCTGCACCTTCCTCCGCGATCCCCGAAGGCACCCTGCGCTACTGGCGACACCTCGGCGCCGGACCCCGCAGCTTCAAGATCGGCCGCCACGTCCGCTACTGGCGCACCGACCTCATCCTCTGGCTCACCGAACAGACGAACCGTCCCTCGGACCGGCGCTGAGACCGCGACGTGTCGGACCCAGGAGAGATGATCAGGCATGGCCCACATCGAGAAGCGCTCGCGCAACGGAAAGTTGACCTGGCGGGCGCGCTACCGCACGCCCGCGGGCGTCGAGCGCAGCAGGAGCTTCGAACGCAAAGTCGACGCCGAACGGTTCCTTGCGTCGGTGGAGAACGCCAAGGCCTCGGGCTCCTATGTCGACCCGTCGCTGGCCCAGCTCACCATCGAGGAGTGGGCGGGCCGGTGGCTGGCTGGTCAGGCACACGTCAAGCCGACAACGTTCGAGCGCTACGAAGGCATCGTGCGCAAGCACGTTCTGCCGAAGTGGGGCCGGGTCAAGCTGGCCAACGTCTCCCACGGAGAGGTTCAAGCGTGGATCAGC